>CAWJAG010000012.1:0-86805 GCA_963840755.1 uncultured Chitinophagaceae bacterium
TATTTTGCATGCCGGCAAACAGGCCGGTACAAAGCACCATTAAATAAGCAGCATTTTTGTTCATGCCTGTTGGTTTATTTTTTTAATTCAATCAAAAAAGTTCTCCTCGGTCAAAAGCCTGTTCCCTTAATTATTAATTACTACTTTTAAATTCTTACTTAATAACTTACTGCAACCTCAATGTTTTTTGCACCGAGTTTCCATACATCTTCGATTGCGTACTCAACACCCCGTATAACTGTCCGGCAGTATTAGTAAAAAACTTATACCCCGGCCCTGCTACGTCAATACCAAATTGTTCGTTTTGTGTTACTGTTGTAAGCCATTTAAAAAGGGCATGTTGCTGTGTACCGGATGTTTTTCTAGTCCGCAAACCATCGGTTATAATTACCTGTGTGCTTAGTTTGCTCCGGTACCATGTACGTAACTGTGTTTTTTGCCCGGCAGTAAAACCATCTTCATAAGAAGGAACGGCAATTACTTTTAAGGTAGCGGCATGGGCAGTGGCAATAGTATCCAATGAATACAGCATTGAATCTGCCGCCGCACTTTGTGTTATTGGCAGCGTAACTATTAATATTTTTTTGCCCTGGTAGGCAGATATAGCCTGTGTACCCCCTTCAATTTTAGGTACTGTATAGTTATATACTGAGCCTGTCCATAAACTGTTGGACATTGTTAATACAAATCCCAAAAAACAGTGTTTAAATTTCATTTAATTACTTTTTTAGCTTTCAGAATCAAGAATAATTGTATTGCAACTGCTGGCAGAAACATTTACTGAATTAAAGAAAGCCAATGTGCCGGCAGCAGACTGGCAACCTGTACTGAATAAAATCGGTATCATATTACCCGGTTTGGATATGCTTAATGTATAATTGCCTGCAGGTATGCAGCCGAGTGTACCTGACCCACTGGCTGGTATAGAAAAAATTATACTGCTGATTTGTTGCAGTATTGGTATACACAGCTGTAAAGCCCGGCATACTGGTAAATATGCTTTGATAGGTAATGGTAACCCCTGATACCGCCGGACATGCGCCGGGATTATAAATCAATACTGTTTGCAATTGATTGTAACTAGGACTGCAGGTATTAATATCCTGTTGCTCCTGGTATTGATACCCGGTATTACCACAACTACCTTTGCTGGCAGTTGGGTGGTGTGGTAGTGTTTTGCCAGTTGGGTGTGTTATTTCCTGTTGGTACACATACTGTGGGATTGTAGCCAATCACTTCCCATCGTAGTTGGTTATAAGTAGGGCTGCAGGGGTTTATATCTTTTTGTTCTGCCTCCTGATACCCGGTAGGGCTGTTGTGCATGCCCCTACCTGGCAGCGTACAGGTGTTGCTGTGTTTTGCCAGAAGGGACTGGCATTAATACAGGCTGTGCTGCAATTCTCCACCTCACCTGCATAATTGTAACAAACTTTTTTTATAACATTATTGTCTTTGTCCCTTATCAGCACAAGGCGGTTCATATTATCATAATCATAATAAACAGTTTTACCATTCGCATCTGTTTCACTCGTTGTACCCACCAATGGCTTATAAGTATAGGTGGAAATGTATGCCCCCGCAAGGGTTCTTAGTTTATTGAGTTCCGTACGCAAAGCATTTTCATTTGCCGGGTCGGTTACCCACTGTCATATTAATACCGCTTTCTGCCACAGCATCGGTGTAAGACTTACCAGATAATTTTTGCTACAGGGTACTTTTACTTTATGCCCAGATAAAAGAAGTAATTACACCAGTCTTTAGCAGTGTATTGCAAAACATTTCCTTTGTTATCATAGCTGTTAAAAGTAAGTTCCGTTTCATAACCGCTGCCATTCAATGATTTTTGTATAGTGCCGGGTTTTATAATGCAATTCTGAAAGCGCTGGCCAAAGCCAAACAGTAATCAGGAAGCCGGTCTTCGGGTCTTTATTCAATGTTACATTCGTTTGTACCTGCTCTATAACCGGTGAAATAATGTTCCACCGAATCATTGAATTGTAAACGGAGGAAACAGATGTAAAATCAATCGGGTATTTATAATCAGTACGTATAGTTTCTCCTTTTGTATTTGTTATTTCTGTTCTGGTGGGGTTAAGGTGGTTGATATTATTGTATTCATAAGTTTCAGTAACAACCTGGAGGTTCTGTCCGTTCTGGTCATACTCTTTCGTAATTGTTTTATCTAAATGAATCCAGTTGCTGGTAAGAAAATATTCACCCATATCAAAGGCCATTTTTATTCAGGAATGTCAGCAAAGGGTCTCCGGTTAACAGGGGTTGCCATTTTTTTCTTGTTATAAAACTTCTTTGTTGCGCCTGTATCCGGTTATCATAGCTGTATTGATTGGCAACTTCTTTTAAGGGAAGGAAATTACCCCCTGATTTTTTAAACCATTTTGTGTTCAGTTCCCTGCCATTCATATCGGCCACTATATTAAGTGGTGCAGCCAGCAATGTATTAAAGCCTGTTAAATTACCTGCACCCGAAGCACCATACTCTGTAGCAAAAACATGCTCCACGCAGCCATTGCTAAAATCCTGTTTATCGCTTTCTATTACATGGTGGTAAGCAATAGCAGAACCACCAAATGTAAAGGTTCAGGAAAACACTGCTGGAACTTACCTGTATAGGAGAATATTGACCATCACTGCACCTGACCATAACCCTGTCGTTAATAATCTCCCTGTCGTTTCTGTAGCATGCTGCTCCGGAACTGGATGTTGTACTCATAACCGGGGATAAATCTCCAACACCTGATGTTTGAGAGAGGCTGTTAAGGCTTGCATAAGTATAAAACTTGGAATTAATATTTGAAGCTAAAGGGTCAAAAGAATTTATTTGTTTTACCCGAATGCCACATGCTTCTTTATTTATTACTGTCCCCGTACTTGTTGCATACCTCACTTCTGTGCTTCCGTTATTAGAACCGCTGTAAACAGTAAGGTTTACCTGGTAGGTAATGCCGCCGATAAGCGGCACATCCAGCACATCTGTTACGAAACCAAAGTATTGCTTGGAATAAACTATGCTATTATCAGTTGTATTTACAATATTTAAATTATAGGCAAGATAAGAGCCATTGGCAGGGTTATATAGCGGGTTACCCAGTGGGGGCCCGTTATCGCTTCAGGTGCAGGCCGGCAGTTACCTGTATAGATTGATCAATTGGCAAATAAAAATTAGTTGTTACTGTCAATGGGCTGTTTAATCCTGTTCCATCTGTATTAAGATTGGCATAACTATAAACAGGTGTTGATTGGTATTCAGGAATTGTATGCGGTTCATAGAGCAATTCCTGGTATCCACCAGTAGGAAATATTACTTTGTTCAAAAGCCCTTTTTTGCTGTATGCAAAGTCAGTGTATATCAGCCCCTTGCATAGCATAGCCATAGGTACTGTTATTGGGCATTATGGGAAAGAAATTTACGTTACTCTTGCCATTATAATAACCAAAATAATCCTGCGATAAAGATGATTGTGATGGCAGGCCTGCCGGTTCAATATATTCAAAACTATATTTAACATCCCTTGCCACAGGTGCTGTGCTGCTGGAAAGTACATGCACTTTATCTAAATAAAACCGTTTATTCTGATCGTTGGTTGTTTCAGAATGCTGATGTCCTGATAATCGAACTGGTATTTTTTTATTAATACCGGAGAGGGTTGTGTACCAATATCCATTACATTAATTTCTGATACCCTTTTGTCGCCACCGGCATCGGGTCTGTTTTGATATACAAAATTTACCTGTGTACCAGATGAAGTTTCAATTTTGGTGAGGTAATAAGAATCGTAAGTAACTGTATTCATAACTGGGGCAGAATATTGCCCCCCGCATGCAAAACAATCTTGTTCAGAAGGGCTGTAACCTACATCCTGTAATACTACAGATTGTGAAGGCCCTTGGTTTGTCTGAATATAAATTGGGGCATAAAAAAAATTTACCAGGTGGCCATCGGGTTTTGAATTTTAGTAAGGAACAGGTCCAGTAGTTGCTGCTTTTGTTTTAGAAGTAGGGCTGTTTACCTGTATATTTCTTGTCTTTTCTGTAACAGGTGTTTGAGTGTGGAGGTACAAATAATATTTAACCCCATCCCCGGCAGTTATAATAAAAGCGTTGCCGCTTTTAACAATGTTCATATTATTGTAATCAATACATTTTCCAACACTGCCTGCACCAAGAAAAATTTACCAGAAATTCCGTTTGCACTAAAGCTATATTCATCAAATTCTGTGTCTGTATTATTTACAACCGAGTTAATAAGATAATCCAATACTTCCTGGCTTGGCACATAAGGGTTAGAAGGTGGCGGCAGGTAATTACTTTCACCATCCGGTTCATCATGTATAATCCGGCTTACAGAGCCACCCGCAACTAAGTTACAGCCCAGGCCAACCCTAGAGGGAATTTCGTTTACTTTAATTCCGTTAGAGCTATAACTAAGGGCAACAGGTAATTTAAAATTTCCTGTTGATACATCAAAAAGCGGAATATTCATTGATGCAAACCCTGTGTGCATACCAACATTTATATTCCCGATATTGGCTAATGATGCCACCTCAGGGGATGGGGGTATGACTGCTGGTATTTTTGCTGCATCTTGTCCTTTGCACACAAACAAAACGAATTGAAAAGCAATGCCGCAGAAAAATAATTTTACCTTACTCATATTTTGTATGGTTTTGCTTTAAAAGCCGCCAATAATTAAAAACTCTCCCCAACCCTGAAAACCACCGGCTGTGCTCTTGGTATTTGCTGAGTTGACAGCACTCTCCACAAGAGCATCAATTTTGTTTTCTTTAATAGTTTTGATTTTATAGAAACTACTTTACTCACACCTATCAATCCACTCTGCTGCCATGCACGGTAATTTTGTAAGTTAGCAATACTGTTAAAGGCATTGCGGTAGTTCATTTCGTATCCTCCACTAATCCAAAAACTGCCTTTTAGTTTTATATCTACAAAACTTCTGAGTGATGCACCTTGTCCGCTAAGTTGTATATGCTGTATATCTTTGCCCCATCCTATCTTGAAAGAACTTCCCACCCCTATAATTGATTTATCATTGATTTTGTAACCAAGTGATAAACCTATATCGCTGGTGGTGGGTAATAAGCCATTGCTTTTCTGATTTTGTATGTTTGTTCCTATTTCTATTCTCTGCCAGGGACTTTTTGTTTTTTGCGAGTTTGGTTTAAACCCTTCAGGCATCTCCATATCACTGCTGCCACCGCCATACTTCATTACCTTATCCTTTAACTGGCTTATCTGGCTTTGTGCAGACTGCAAATTCTGCTGAAACTGCTGCATAGCGTTTGGTCCACCGGCTGCAATTTGAGTTTGTATTAAACTATTTACCTGTGCCCTTGTTTGCAACCCGGCAAGGCTTGCTTGTGCGGTGGGGTCATTAAGGTCGCCGGGCATACGGAATAAAGAAGCCAGCATACTGTTCTTGCGCATAAAGTCCTGGAAGAATTTTGTTTTGGCCAATAACTCCAATGCTTTTTTCTCTATCTTCTTCGAATCTTTGAGTATTTCTTTGTACTCTGCTATTTTCTGGCTGTAATAATATACCTGTTTGTTTAATCGCTTTAGCTGTTTGGCAAATCCGAACTTTTCTACCTGTTGTTTTAAAAACTCTTTTCTTTCTTTGAGGAATTGTTTGAGGTTTTCTGCTTTTTGCAGCTGGGCTTTTAAGGCATCCACTTTACTTACTGCATCCTTAAGCTTTTCTTGTACTTCTTTACCTTGCTTTAGTAGTTGAGAGTTTTGTGTAAGAAAATTAAGCGATGTACCGAGTGAATCTAAGTGCGGAATGTATTGTTGCAACTTGCCGGGGTTCCTTAATTTTTCTTCTAACTCCTTATACCTCGCTGTGGCATTTTCCTTTAATTGTTTAGCAGCATTGGAATCTATCTTTTCTAATTGCCTTATTATCTTCTCTTCCTGCTTCTTTAATTGGGTTAACGCCTTCTCTGATTTTTTGTTTAGTTTTTCTTCTATGCCTTTTGCTTTATCTGCTACTCCATCAATATACTTTTCGGGATGCTTTAATTGTATAGTGGTATCGGCTGGCTGTTCCGTTTGTGCCATTACGGTTGTAATGGATAACAGCAGAAGGATGGATAATGCCAATCGTATCAGCATAGCCGTTGGTTTAGGTAATGGTAATATATGAACAGTCAAACAAAAAAAATATTTCGCTGCCTGTAGTTAAAAAATATTTTGTTAAGATGCAAACACAATCAGATTGCATATACACCTTTTCATTATTTAGTAAACATAGCTACGTCTGCAATAATAACCTTGGGAAAAAAACGCCAAAAAATGTTTTTTTCCTGAACCCTGTTTGTACAACTTGTCCCGTCTGTACGGGAACTTTTGATAAAGGCGCAGCTTTTAAAAAACTGCCCCCCTTCCCACAAATTTTTTGCGTAATGGTTAAATCGGTGAAGCGTTTAACAAACCAAGTCATTTTTATCCAAACAGCCTATACCCTTTTTATGGTATCTTTTCACAAATTGTACCTACGTATAAAAACGCAGATATTGAATAATCCCATAACATAGTTGGTTGGTTTTCGGCTTACTTAGCCACCTTTATATAAAATAGTGCGGTAATTACCTGCTATGATACGGCCATCGCCTATAGATACTTCATAGATACCCCCGGGTAACCCCATACATACTATATCAATGTGGGCCCTCATGGCTTATTTAATCTGCTGGTGTATCTTAGAACTTTAAAGACATAAAAAGAAAGATGCAGGAAAAAGAAGTAGAGAAAGAAATCATCATAAAAAAATGTAACCATACACGGTTAGCTGCCGCTTATGACATAAGCCCAAAAGTATTGCGTAACCGGCTACGGCCTTATCAGGATGAAATAGGTAAACGCAAAGGATACTCCTATTCTCTCGAGCAACTTTTTATCATATTTGAAAAGATTGGTTTCCCTCAAAACCCGGCTAAATAAATTACTTGTTTATATATACCGGGTCGCTATCAACAGTTTGCCCAATTGCAGGTACAGCGAACAATATAAATGGCAGTAAGAACCTGTATCGTTTCATATCACAAAATTTAAAGGCCCAAGCTACTGAATATTCCTGTTAGCAGATACAAATAATAAAGCCCCGTATCCGTTTTAAAACGGAAGGGGCTTTACAACTAAATGTAAAGTTTTATTTGTAACCTACCCATGCCCGGCCTTCCATATCAAACAGCCAGAATATGCCGTTTGAATAAGCAAAGTTGAATGTTTCTTCTGCTATAGCATCCTCTGGTAGCGGCAGAGCCTTTGTTAAAAAACCTGATTTTATATCATACAACTCAATCCGCAATTCTGCAATATTCAGGAACCCTAATTCGCCACCGGCAATACCTGTATATATAACAGTACTTGAATTATACCCTCCTGGAGAGTAATCCAGATATTCATCCATACCTGCACCATCGGTTTTTGTTTTGCCCCAATGAATAAGCAACGAATCGCTTAACAATGCTGTGGCGGCACTATAAAAATATACCTGACTGCCTTTTAAAAACAATACCTGTGTTTTAAAGGTATTGTAAGCACCCACATTTTGCTCACCCGGTTGGTTCATGCCTTCCTGGGTTTCTTCCACCTCTTTCACCATCCCTTTTGTGTCTAAACTATATCGAAACCAGCCATACTCACTATACTGGTTGCCTTCTATTGCCTTTAATGCGGGGTTATACCAAAGCCCTCGTACATCTGCCAGTGCTGCCTGTTCATCGGCAGATAACCGCTTGCCAGTTGCATCAAAAACACAAAGGGGATAACCAACATTACCAGCCATGGCTGCATAATATTTTTTTTGCAACGGATGCCATGCTACTGAAGCACCTCTTGTACCGGGCATTTCATCATCAGCAGTTAGTGCCATTTGCAGTGATAATACTTTTCTTAAAGCTTTAGGTTTTTCCTGTGCATTGATAATAGTTGTAGCGAGTAGCAGCACAACAAAGGGAAGTAGTCGTTTCATGGTGGTTAATTTACAGTAAAGTAACGACTAATTCCGGTCGGTTTGTATCAGGGTTGGTGGGTATTTTTTAAAGCTAAGAGTTGATAGAGAAAAAGAGTTAATGAGGAACTTTTGATAATTCTTCGTCTAATTTATTTGTTTAATCTCCTAGCTTCATATCCCCAATCACCGCTTTTATCTTTTCATCCAGTTCTGCATTCACCTTATCAAAATCAGCCGCACTGTTCAGTTTTGTATTCACACTAAAATAAAATTTAATCTTTGGCTCTGTACCACTCGGCCTTGCAGAAATGCTGGTACCATCCGCCAATATAAACTGCAGCACATTGCTTTTAGGTAACTCTATCTTCCACCCCTCCCCTGTTTGCGGGTTGCTTCCTTTTTGTAATTCATAATCCAGCAATTGTACTACAGCAGCACCATTAATATTTTTTGGCGGGTTGCTGCGGTAGCTTTCCATCATGTCGGCAATCTGTTGCTGGCCGTCCATTCCTTTTTTTGTAATAGAAATCAGGTGTTCTTTATAAAAGCCATACTGCACATACAAGTCAATCATTTTTTCGTAGAGGCTGCGGCCTTTTTCTTTTTCATAGGCACACATTTCGCAAAGCAGGGCAACGGCACTAATGCCATCTTTATCCCTTATCTTATCGCCAATCATCAACCCAAAACTTTCCTCACCGCCAACAATATAATTTTCTTTGCCTTCTTTCTCCCTTATCATTTCAGCAATCCATTTAAAGCCGGTCAGTACCCGGTAGCAGCTAACATTATTTCCTTTTGCAATAGCATCAATCATTGGTGTGGTAACAATTGTTGTTATCACCATATCATTCGGTTGTGCAATGCCTTTTGCTTTTCTTGCTTCTGTCAGGTAGTTAAAAGCAAGTGCCGCAGTCTGGTTTCCATTCATCAACACCCATTTACCATGGCTGTCTTTAACGCCAATGGCAATACGGTCAGCATCGGGGTCGGTGCCGCTCAGTATATCTGCACCTAATTTTTCTGCCAGTTTTAATCCATAACTCATGGCTTCACTTTCTTCCGGGTTTGGATAAGCTACTGTTGGAAAATTGCCATCAGGCACACTCTGCTCTTCTACTATATATACATTATCAAACCCAAATTTCTTCAATACCTGTGGCAGTAATGTAATACCAGAGCCATGTATGGGGGTATAAACAATTTTCAGGTCTTTGTGTTTTGCAATTACATCAGGATACACACTCAGCCCCTTCACCATTTCCATGTAAGCTTCATCCACTTCTTTTCCTAATAATTCAATGTTACTTTCACCACCGCTCCACTTTACATCATCCACAGATAAAATTTTATCCACTTCTTTAATTACATTTTTATCATGAGGCGGAACTAATTGCGAGCCATCATTCCAATAGGCTTTATAACCATTGTATTCTTTTGGATTATGCGAAGCCGTAACCACTACACCGCCCTGGCATTTTAAATGTCGGATGGCAAAAGACAATTCAGGTGTTGGCCGCAACGCTTCAAACAAATAAACCTTTACACCGTTTGCAGCAAATACATTGGCAACTGTTTCGGCAAAAAAGCGGCTGTTGTTGCGGCTGTCATGTGCAATGGCCACTTTTACTTCGCCATTAAAACATTGTTTTAAATAATTAGCATAGCCCTGTGTAGCCATTCCAACAGTATATTTATTCATACGGTTGGTGCCTACACCCATTAATCCCCGCAAACCACCTGTACCAAACTCCAGGTTTTTATAAAAAGCATCGGCCAGTTCCGAAGGATTCCCTGCCAGCAATTTTTTTATTTCTTCTTTAGTAGCTGCATCAAAGTTGCCAGATAACCAGTTGTTGATTTTAGTTTGTATTGCTGCGTCCATAATTGTTTGGTTTAGCTTTAGGCGAATTTCGGTTCTATTTATAATATTAACAAATAGGTTATTGTTCAAGCAAATTTATCAGTAATTTTAGGTAGAAATAATCATAATGACCACAACATTAATAAAAAAAGAACTTACAAAGGCCATCAATAATATTGCTGACCCTGATTTTCTTTCGGCATTGCATACAATTGTAAGTAACAAAAGGGAAGAAGAGGAAATCATTGAATTATCTCTTGCCCAGAAGCGAACACTTGACCAACGAAAACAGCGGCATAAAAACGGTGAAAGTAAATCTTACTCTTTAAGCCAATTAAAGAAATCGCTGTTTAAAAAATAGCTATGCTATACCATGAAGAAGTAAAAGAAGAGGCAAAAATGGATATTGCAGGGGCTATGTCCTGGTATGCTTCAAAAAGCAAGGGATTAGACTTAAAATTTTTCGCTGAATTTGAAGAGGCTGTTAAGCGAATTTTGCAAAACCCTTTCGCTTTTAAAAGGATCTATAAACGTTTCAGGCAAACTTCCACAAAGAAATTTCCGTATGTAATAATATATGAGCCTGAAGGTAATTCGGTAATAATCTATTCTGTATTCAACACATGGCAAAACCCAAAAAAGAAGTTAAGACGGATAAAAAAATAGAATGCCCTTTGGTAAACAAGCTAATAATATTTTTACTGTTTTGTTTTTCTGTGCCAAAAATCAATGCACAGGATACTGTTATCAATAAATACACGGCAACTTCATCCGATCAACTTGAATTATCTGAAGGTTTTGGCAGTGGTTATGCCGGAACAATTGGGGTTACATTCAATAATTTCAGCATCCGGAACATAAAACCCAAGACAAATTGGGATTTACTTGATACATCCAGTAGAAAATTTCTATCCCACCAACAAAAGAAAAAACGAACCTTGCTTCTTGGAACAGCCAACGTAATTGGTTATGGCGGTATCATGGCAGCCCTTGCTTCTGCATGGTACGATGATTACACAAAAGCAAAACTTCATTCTTTTAACGATAGCAAAGAATGGCAACAGGTTGATAAAATAGGCCACTACTATGGCACATGGATAGAAAGCCGGGCAAATAATGAACTATGGAAATGGACAGGCATGGATAGAAAAAAACGTATCTGGATTAGCGGCCTGACCTCTTTTACTTTTCAAACGGCAATAGAATACTTAGACGGCAAAAGTGCCGAATGGGGCTGGAGCTGGGCAGACTTTGGTGCCAACTTACTGGGCAGCGGAACATTCATTGCACAAGAGCTTGCCTGGGACGAGCAACGCATTAAACTAAAATGGTCGTTCCATAAAAAAAAATATAGCGATGCCCCGCTCAATCAGCGCAGCGATATATTGTTTGGCAAAAGCACACCTGAACGTTTTTTGAAGGATTATAATGGACAAACCTATTGGGCAAGCATTAACCTGAAATCATTTTTTACAAAAAGCAAGTTGCCTGATTGGTTGGGTGTTTCTGTTGGCTATGGCGCAGAAGGTATGTTTGGCGGCGAAGAAAATATTGCAAAGGATGTAAATGGCAATATCACCTTCGACAGAAGGGATATTAAACGCTACCGCCAGTGGTACCTGGCTCCTGATATTGATTTAAGCAAAATAAAAACCAAGAGCAAAGCAGTACATTTTATGCTGATGGTGTTTAGTGCTTTTAAATTTCCAACCCCCTCTCTGGAATTTTCAAACGGGAAGTTTAAACTCAATGCGGTTCATTTCTCGACCTCCTCCTTCAGAGGAGGCCATCCAGGCACAGCCCATGCTTCCTCAATCTTCACTGATGCAATTCATTTTTTCTGCCTTATGGCGATTATAAAAACAACAACCCTTAAATTGCAGTTGTAAACTACTGCCATGCAAATAGCCCAGCAAATACTTTTTATTCTTATCAGCGTTGTATCTGTTTTCTTTTTCTCAAAAAAAGTAAAAGAGATAAGCCGCAATATAAAACTTGGCAGGGAAGAGAACCTGAACGACAACCCATCACAACGGTGGAAAAATTTGTTGCTGCTGGCTTTTGGACAAAAAAAAATGTTCCGTAACCCTTTGGTAGCGGTGCTGCACTTTTTTGTGTATGCGGGTTTCATTATTATTAATATTGAAGTTTTAGAAATTGTACTGGATGGTATTTTTGGCACCCACCGTATGTTTGCCCCGGTGCTTGGCGGCTTCTATTCTTTTTTGATTAATAGTTTTGAAGTACTGGCTTTGCTGGTACTGGTAGCAGTTATCGTTTTCCTTATCCGAAGAAATGTGATAAAACTAAAACGTTTTATCAGCAAAGATTTGGATGGCTGGCCAAGAAGCGATGCCAATTATATACTGACAATCGAAATAGTTCTCATGTCTCTCTTTCTGTTGCTGAATGCAAGCGACACCTTATTACAAACAAGAGGCCTTGAACATTATGCTGCCCATCCAACGGGAAATTTTATTATTTCGCAATACCTGCAGCCAGTTTTAAGCAGCATGAGCAATGGCACATTGGAGATAATAGAAAGAGGTAGTTGGTGGCTACACATTGTCGGCATATTTGCCTTTCTTAATTATCTGCCCTACTCTAAACATTTACATATTGTTCTTGCATTTCCAAACGCATATTATGCAAGGCTGAAACCAATGGGTGAAATGGACAATATGCCATCTATACAAAAAGAAGTATTGTATGCTATGCAGCCGGAGTTAATTCCTGCCGGTGAACAACCTGCACCACAAAAATTTGGTGCCAAAGATGTAATGGATTTAAGCTGGAAAAATTTGATGGATGCTTACAGTTGCACAGAATGTGGCAGGTGTTCCGCTGCATGCCCTGCTAATCAAACCGGCAAATTGCTTTCTCCCCGAAAAATAATTATGGATACAAGGGACAGGTTGGAAGCAGTTGGAAAAAACATTAGTAAAAATAAAGAATTTAAAGAAGATGGAAAATCATTGTTACATGATTATATATCGGTAGAAGAACTCCGTGCCTGTACCACCTGCAATGCCTGTGTGCAGGAATGCCCGGTTAGTATTAGTCCGCTGGATATAATTGTGCAACTGCGCCGCTATCTTGTAATGGAAGAAAGCAATACACCGCAGGAATGGGCTGCTATGTTCAGTAATGTAGAAAATAATTTTGCGCCGTGGAAGTTTAGTCCGGATGAAAGGGATAAGTGGGTGGAGGAGATGCAATAAATAATAATTGATAATTTATAATTAAGAATTGAATCTATCACATTTCCCTTTCCAAACACTCAACTGGTCTTCCATACCCAAAGAAGAACATAAAGGTGAAACTGGTATGGCCTACTGGCAGGTACAAAAAGTAAATGATATAAGGGTAAGAATGGCGGAATACACCCCCGGTTACCTTGCCGACCATTGGTGCAGTAAAGGCCATATCATCCTTTGCCTTGAAGGTGAAATGGATACCGAATTAGCAGATGGCCGTATTATGAAACTCACCAAAGGCATGTGCTATTTTGTAGGGGATAATAATGAAGCTCACCGCACAAGTACCCTTACTGGTTGTAAACTGTTTATTGTTGATTAAAAGAAAGCTGATGTATGCACTGCAGTTGAAGTGTGCGACGCAACGAAGATTATCCGTGTTACTGCAGCTGGTAAAATAATTTTTGTCTTAACCCGTTTAATGTATATGAATAGACATATTTTCTTGATAAGTCTTATGCTTTTCACAGTTATTAGAGGTTTCTCTCAAAATCCATTTGAGATTGGGGTAGAATACATCCGCACCACCGGACAAATGCACAGTGGGGCCAGAGCAGCCGGGCGGTACGAGTCCTTCACTAATAAAAACAGTTTTAGCATTGGCCTCACCTGTCAAATACCTTCTAAAAAAAGTTACTCAGTAGCCCACGGATATGGCTTGTATCTTGGCTACCGCTATTCATTCAGCAATAGTGTAAAAGGCAACACCCCATTTGCTGGTGCAAGGGTTTTATTTTCTTTAGAAAATTTTGAGGGGCAAACCAGTAAGAACAGTTTATTTATTACCCCATCAGCAGAAGCCGGTTATCATTTTGTATTTGCCAAACATATTTATGCTGCACCCTGTATTGCCTTTGGTAAAGAACTAAAACTGAGCAAAGATTTTCATTCGCTGGATGAAGATAATGGCGGAAGGCTTATGCCTTCCATTTCTGCGGGATACCGTTTTGGCATTAAGTAAAGAAATAAACCCTTCAATCTTTTCTTTTAGATTTTGCTTTATCAATCTGGTCTTCTATTTTTCAATCTCCTGTTCCAGCTTATCAATCCTGTCTTCAAATTTTTCAATCCGGTGTTTTATTTTTTCCGTCACTTCTTCAGGGTGTTCCAGTTGGTGGGAGGCCCCTTTGTGCCGGGCCATTTTCCATATTTGAATAATTGCAGTTAAGGTGAATATGCCTCCTATTACCCAATTCAGCACATCCTGGTTATTTTTTATTTTATCGGCAATCAGCCTTCCGCCAAAAATAAAAACAAGGTTACCGATAAAAGTGCCAATGCCAATGCCGATGATATACGTATTATAATGGTCACTCCGGGGCAATAATATTTTCTTTGTAAACAAAACGGTACTCCACCCAAACCAGAAAGGTATCTGCACCGGGTTTACGGCACTCATGGTGAAACCAAGAATAAACTTATTCAGTTTGCTGTCTAATATAACATTGCTTTCCTGCGAAGGGTGCAGTGCGGCGTAAAAACTGGCAGCAGCCAAAGCCACAACAATAATTAGTGTAACCCACTCTAATATTTTAAAAATCTTTTCTTGCTTTCGTACCCAATCCATTGCCACCAGCGAAATGCGTACATAAATTATTTCTGCAAGCAATGAACCGGCTGAAAATAAAAAGGCTGCCTTTATACCATCTGATATTGAAATCTGCATAGCAGCTATGTTCAATGTGCCTAACGGCAATGAACCGAGGAAACTTACCAGCATTCCGGTAAAGAATATTTTTAGCAGCGGGGGCATAGTACGAATATACAAGAAGAAGTCGGAAGGCGGAAGTCAGAAATAAGAAACCATAAATGAGAAAAGAATTTTATAATTGAAAAGCTAATCAGATTTCTGACCTCTGACTTCAGCATTTAGTCATACTTCTCCAGCATCTTAAAATGTTTTTTTGAATCTTTTAAAAACTTCCAGCCCCGCATAAACGACCAGTAAGGTGTACCGTTCTTATTATTATAGCGGCTTATTTTATACAGTGCTTTCCAATGTTGCAATAAAGTGCCATAAGCTTTCCAGATACTCATTCCACAATCATAAATATGGTTGGGCTCGGCACCGCAGCCATTAAATTCAAGTATCAGAAAATTTTTACCCTGCTTCAAATCTTCTATTGATGTTGTTTTAATATCGTACCGCCCGTAATAAAATTTATCGGTATAATGGCTTAGTTCATCAAACACCTCATGTATATCTTCATTAATTTCTTTATGCAGGTTTGTAAATTGTGCACCCCTGTTATGGTTCCCTGCATATGAAAGATAAAAAATTTCCCCTTCAGGTATTACCCTTTCAAAACGGTGGCCATGCCTGTACTCCATTTCTTCCATACGGAATTTTGCACGGGGGTGTGCAGCCACTAATTCCTTTAAGGTAGATTTTCCATCACCAGTTACTTGTAGCAATTCCTTATGGATAAATCCGCTCACTGTGCCTTTCTGCTCCCAGGGGTAGCGATAATAAAATACACTTACTTCAACAGGCAGTTCCACCAAATCCTGCACAATGTATTCAACTGGTATCCGCTCATGGTATTTTATTAACTGTTCTTCGTTATCAATTTTACGGAACAGTATCCCCTTCATGCCCACATCCGGCTTTACAATAAATGGGAAAGTAAAACCGGCTTCGCTGATTTTCTTTTTAACTTCTTCAAAAGGTAAATCATGTAAAATATAAATGGTGCGGGGAACTAAATGCGGTGGCAACTGGTCATACATTTCTTTCTTGCCCTCTCCTTCAAATCCGCCAAATGTAATGGTTGGATTAGATGAGCTGAAATACCAGAAGGAGCCACTGCGTATGCAATGCCATAACCACACAGGGCCAATGGGCAGGTAAAGAATGTAAAAATTCCAGAGTTCCCAGTTAGCAAGTTTTTGAAAGAATTTCTTCATATTATTGTCAGGTAAACAAAAATAAGAAGCCCGGCAGCATTACCACATTTTTTATTGTCCTATTTTTAGCAAACCAAATAAACCTGCTATATGAAGAAGACAATGCTGCTATCATTTATCCTGCTTCTATCTTTTCAAACATTTTCGGCTGTAACACCTTCAGCAGTTGATAATTCTCCAACCGTTATTAAAACAAGAATGCCTGAGTTGCCTGCCCCCATATTATCATATGTAGCAAATATGAAAATAATGGAGGTTGAAAAATTATTGGGCAGAAAAATGAAGCTGAAAGAAAAAATTGCATTTAAAATATATCAGCTTAAGATAAAAAAAGATAGCCGTCGCAAAGTAGAAACCAGGGCAAATAACGGCACTACCTCAATGGTTTTAGGAATAGCAGGGCTGGCTGCTATGTTTATCCCTTATGTTGCCATTGCAGCTATCCCCTGTATTATCCTTGCATTAATATTCGGGTACACTACTAAAAAATACTATCCGGATGATAAACATGCAAAAACCGGGATTATTCTTGGATGGATAGGTGCCGGGCTTATTGTTGCGGCCATTATTATTGTAGCAGCCATTTTTGCTGGCGGCTACTGGTAAAGGCTATGACCTGCTGTATTTTCAGTAATATTGCATTGAATAAAATATTACTATGCCTGTACCAACTGTTGCTGAATTATTTGCCAGCGGCCAAAGCCCCGAAGTATTATTTTGGGTGGGCTGCGCCGGAAGTTTTGACCAACGGGCACAAAAAATCACCAAAGCCTTTGTTACCATTCTTGATAAAGTTGGTATTAACTATGCCATACTTGGTAAGGAGGAAATGTGTACCGGCGACCCGGTGCGCCGTGCCGGCAATGAGTTTATGTTCCAGATGATGGCTTACCAGAATATTCAGGTGCTGAATAACTACAATATCAAAAAAATTGTAACGGCCTGTCCGCATTGCTTTAATACATTGAAGAATGAATACCCGGTATTGGGCGGCAATTACGAAGTAATCCATCATACCGTCTTTTTACAAGGATTGATTGATGAAGGAAAAATAAAAATGAAAGAAGGTGGTGTTTTTAAAGGCAAAAAAATTACTTACCATGATAGCTGCTACCTTGGCCGCTCCAACAACATTTATGAAGCACCAAGAAAAGTATTAGAAACTTTAGATGCAGAGTTAGTAGAAATGAAACGCTGCCGCAGTAATGGCCTTTGCTGTGGTGCTGGGGGCGCACAAATGTTTAAAGAAGAAGAAAAAGGTACATCAAGGGTAAATATTGAGCGCAGCAACGAAGCCATTGCAATCGGCGCATCGGTAATAGCATCCGCTTGCCCGTTTTGTAATACAATGATGACGGACGGGGTAAAGCTGGCAGAGAAAGAAGAATCGGTGAAAGTGTTTGATGTGGCAGAGTTGGTGGCCCAATCAATGGAATAAAGATTAAACAACATGAACCTCGAATACAAACATCTTCTCGATACTAATTTTCACCCTTCCTCAAAAGTATGGGTATACCAGTGCAGCCGCATATTTTCATTAAGCGAAGCATTAGAGATTGAAGAATTATTAGAAGGGTTTACCACCAACTGGAAAAGCCACGGCACACCAGTAAAAGGCGCAGGTTATCTTTTCTTCGGGCGGTTTATTGTTTTAATGGCCGATGAAACAGCCGCTGGTGTAAGCGGATGCAGCACTGATAGCTCTGTAAGGATAATAAAAGATATTGAAGAACAGTTTAAGGTAAATATGTTCGACCGTACCACACTGGCCTTTGTAATAAAAGATAAAATACAGTTACTGCCCCTCTCCCAGCTTAATTATGCTGTAGAAAATAATTTTGTAACTGCTGAAACTTTATTCTTTAATAATATGGTGCAGAACAAAGATGAGTTGGAGAATAAGTGGATTGTAGCGGTGAAGAATAGTTGGTTGGGGAAGATGGTTACTTTGCCTGCTAACTAAACTCCTTTATATCCCGCATTATCTGCATGGCAATATTATTCGCCTTGGTTTCAAAATCACTTTCAGAATAAATCCTTATAATCGGTTCTGTGTTGGAAGTACGGAGATGTACCCAGTCATTATCAAATTCAATCTTTAACCCGTCTTCGGTATTTATTGGTTGCTTGCCGTACTTCTCTTTTATTTTTTCAAAAATGGGTTTTACATCGGTGCCGTTTTCCAGTTCAATTTTATTTTTTGAAATAAAATAATCCGGGTAAGTATTGCGTAGTGATTTAATTCCTTTTTTATGATTGGCCAGGTGGCTTAAAAACAAACGCAATACCAATCAGTGCATCACGGCCATAATGAAAATCAGGAACAATAATGCCGCCATTACCTTCACCGCCTATCACCGCATTGGTTTCTTTCATTTTCTTTACCACATTCACTTCCCCCACTGCCGATGGTGAATAGCTGCCGCCATGCTTCAATGTAATTTCTTTAAGTGCTTTGGTGCTGCTCATGTTACTCACTGTATTACCAGGTTCTTTTACTCAACACATAATCAGCCACAGCCACCAATGTATATTCTTCGCCAAACAAAGTTCCATCTTCATTTACAAAACAAAGGCGGTCAACATCCGGGTCAACAGCAATACCAAAATTTGCTTTTTGTTTTACCACTTCGTTTGATAGTTCAGAAAGGTTTTCCGGCAATGGTTCGGGGTTATGGGCAAACTTTCCATTTACTTCGCCATTTAATACAATCACCTCATTAACCCCCAATGCTTTTAATAGTGCAGGCACAAAAGTTGCCCCGGTAGAATTTATTGCATCCACCACCACTTTAAAATTCTTCTTCGTAATGGCTTTTGCATTTACTAATGGATATTTTAAAATAGCCTCAATATGTTTTTGCAGGTAGCTATCGTTAACAGTTACTGTTCCCAATTTATCTGTATTGACAAAAGAGAAATTTTCTTTTGCAGCAAGGTCTAATACCCTTGCGCCAACCTCGGCAGAAATAAATTCCCCTTCGTTGTTTAATAATTTCAACGCATTCCATTCTTTGGGGTTATGGCTGGCTGTTAAAATAATTCCACCATCTGCATTTTCCATTTTAACTGCCACTTCCACCGTAGGTGTGGTAGAAAGGCCAAGGTCAACCACATTTATACCGAGACCAATCAATGTATTAACCACAAGATTCTGTACCATGGCACCACTAATGCGGCCATCCCTTCCAATAACAATTGTAGTTCTATCATTGCCTTCGGCGATGATAGTTCCATATGCTGCTGCAAATTTTACCACATCCAATGGTGTAAGGTTATCACCGGGTTTACCGCCAATCGTCCCTCTTATTCCAGAAATACTTTTGATTAATGCCACACTATTTATTTTTAACCTGTCTGCCAACAGGCAGGTTTCAGATTTAATATTGAAGGTTACAAATGTACTGCATTGCATTTAGTTTTACCGTAAAACATAATGCTCGGAATAAGGATTTTGTTTCCAGCTTCAGTTCCTTGATTTAGCTTTTGTTGCGTCGCACTCTTCGGCAGCATATCGCTAATCATCTGTTTTAAAATATTCTCAGCTTATTTTCATTGCTTACATTTGCCACATGGCAGAACAAGCATGGTATAAAGGCTGGTTTAATTCTTCTTTTTATCACAAACTTTATTTTGAAAGGGATGAAAAAGAAGCAACTGCATTTATTAATAAATTAATCACCCATCTTACACCTGACCCAAACAGCCGTATGTTAGATGTGGCCTGCGGTAAGGGCCGCCACAGCAAAACCCTAGCGACACTTGGCTTTACTGTTACCGGCATTGATATTTCGGAAGACAGCATTACTTACGCCAAACAATTTGAAAACAACAACCTCGATTTTTTTGTACATGATATGCGGCTCCCTTTTTATGCCAACTATTTTAATTATGCCTTTAACTTCTTTACCAGTTTTGGTTATTTTAAAACAAGAAGGGAACATGATGATTCCATTCGAACCATTGCCAAAAGCCTTAAGCCCGGCGGAATATTTGTAATTGACTACCTGAATGTGCATTATGCAGAAGAACGGCTGTTGCATAATGAAATAAAAGAAATAAGCGGAACAAAATATGACATACACCGCTGGGATGATGAAACGCATTTCTATAAAAAAATAACCGTTACAGATTCTTCCCTTACAAAGCCCTTTGAATATACAGAACAGGTTGCCAAATTTTCTCTTGGTGATTTTACTGATATGCTAAGCTACCAGGGCTTGCAGGTGCAGGAAGTTTTTGGCGATTACCAGTTAGGGAAATATGATGTTAGAAAAACACCAAGGTTGATTGTTGTTGCGGAGAAGTTTTAAGCAACTCCCTAATCCCCCTTATTATTCATCAGCAAATACTTTGCTGTTTCATAAAAGGCAGCTGTAAATACCGACAAAGTTTTCTTTGCAGAATCCTGTTGCTGTTTACTATAAATATCAGCAAATGTATTCATGGGGAATAGCTGCTCCTCGTTGGAATAAATATTTTTAGTATAGAAGAAATTATCTGTTACCATGCCAACCATATCAGATGTATTGGTAATAAAAGCATAATTATTTTTTTTGTTGGGGTCAAGTAAATCTCTGCCGAGTGTTGTATTTACATACGGCTGATGAACCATACCGGCGATAGTGGGCAATATGTCAATTTGAGAAACTACTTCCCCCCTTTTTTGCGGGGCAAATAAGGAAGGTGCATAAAAAAGCAACGGCACATGTTCATCAGTCAACCGCTGGCTTGTCCATACTGGCGGATACATGGCATCTGCATTGCCAGCCAACCCATGATCACCAACAAATACAAAAATGGTATTGCTGAAATACTTTTCAGTTGCAGCTGCTTGTATAAATTTCTGAAAACAATAATCTGAATAGCGGAAGCAATTGTATTCATCCACGGATTCAAACCCATATTTTTTTAATTCTTCTTCATTTGTAACTTTTCTTACAAAATCAGTATCGCTGGCATCAATTGTTTTATTATAAGGCCTGTGGTTACCTGCGGTTTGTATATAGGCAAAGAATGGCTTTTCTGATTTTCTAAATACATCATTTGCTTCTAAAAAAAGCCTTTTGTCACTTATGCCCCACACATTTACCTCAGCCACACCATCTCTTATACCTGTGTGCATTTTTAAATCATCAATATTTGAAATCAACCCTTCAAAATTTCCAAACTCTGCATCACCACCCAGAAAGTAATACTTATCATAGTCGATAAAATTATTTATGATAGTGTGCTGCTCCACCGCACGGGGGTTTCGACTGGAGAATTTAAACACCTGTGCATCCGGTGTACCGGAGATGATAGCAAATAATGCCCTTGCAGTAGAAAAGTGCGGTGCAAAACATTTTTCAAAGAAAATACCATTCCTGCAAAGCGAATCGAAGTAAGGTGTTGCATTTGTGGGGTTACCACTCATGGTGCTTTTATACATACTGAATGATTCGCATTGCACCAATACAATATTGGGCCTGCTTTCAAACGATGTACTTCTTGGCCCCACTTCCCGCCGGTAAGAAAAATTATTTTTATTATTTAATTGCATCCAATCTGCCATTAAAGGAAATGCCTGCTTTGCCTTTGCTTCATCATAATCCGGCTTCCTCATTTTTAAAGTGGTGAAAAAATGCTGAAAAGGATTTAATGATAAATAAGATTTAAAACTATTGCCAAACCGGAATGAGCCATTCCATTTTAATGGGTTTGCAGAAAAACTTCCCCATGCCATTAGCAATAGAACAACTGCTGTTACCAAAAAATATTTTCTGCGGTATAGTATCCCCATACCGTCAGTCTTTGTTGTTACCTGCCAATGGCTGCGGTGGTACATCCACCGGAAAAACAAAACTGCCGCCACCAAACCCAATATCATCCACACCATCGGATAGGTTTGAAACATCATCTTCAATGAAATGCGGGGGTCTTCTACAAAATTCATAGCACCTGCATCAAGCGGCGTACGGTTATAAGAAAAACTCCCAAACCAGGCAGCATAAAAAAAGAAAATAATAAATGTAAGTATAGCCAGGTACCAGGTCCACCATTTTTTATTTTTAACAGAAAAGAATGGTGAAAGTTTTGGGATGAGGCTGAATAATACAAGGGGCAACAGCATAAATGAAATCCATCGCCAGTCGTAGCGAATGCCTAATAGAAAAGAAGGTGCCACATCACCAACAGAAATATCTTTTGGCCTGAAAGCAATAAAAGTAATTATTCTGAAAAAGGTGAAGATGCCCCAAAAGATAACAAACAGGTTTATCACCCATATTATCGTTTTCGGTATTTTAAACTGGTGCAGCATTTTGAGGGATACAAAAGAACAGTAAATAATTTACAACGGCAATACTACTTTTTCTTTTTGTTGTTAAAAAGCATATACCGGGCTATTTCGTAATAGCCGAGGGTTAAATCCCGCATTTGTTTTTTTTGCATTTCACCCGGTTCATTTAGTGGCAGCGGTGCGTTGTTTGTTACCGGATAAAAACCCTCCTTTTTATTAAGCAAGTTATACTCATAAAAATACTTATCAGTTACCAACCCTATCGTCCTGTTATCAGGGTCAATAACAAAGCTGCTGCCATTTGTTTGAGAGGTATCAGCAAAAATATTTTTCCCCAGTGTTGTATTGCTTACCTGCAAGCTGGTTACTGCCGCTATGCTTGGCATAATATCCAATTGCGAAACTTTTTTATAAAACACTGCGGGTTGCAGCATGGCGGGGGAATAAAACAGTAACGGGATGTGCTGCGTAGTAAGCCCATGCTCTGTCCACACTTTTGGCATCATATCCCTTGCATTGCCCCGGATGCCATGGTCACCCACAAAAACAAAAAGGGTGTTATTAAAATATTTTTCATTTACTGCTGCATCAAAAAATGTTTTGAAAGTGTAATCCATGTAGGTATAAGCATTCAGTTCATCGTTTGAAAAGAAACCATATTTTTCTAAACTGTCTTTGGGAAAATTTTTCAGCATCAGCTTTGCTTTATCTTCTGCGGGTATAGTGTATGGGCGGTGGTTATCCGCTGTTTGTATGATGGCGAAGAAAGGTTTCTCCTGTTGCTTCAGCACTTTATTAGCTTCTAAGAAAAGGTTTTTATCGCTAATACCCCACACATCCACTTTTGGGGATGAGTAATCTTCCTGCTCATACATTTTTAAACCCTTAATGTTGCCAGTCAATACCCCCCTGATATTTGCCCAACTTGCACTGCCACCCAGAAAATAAAATTTTTCATATCCTTTTATGTCATTAAGTATTGTGTGCTGATCAACTAATGCTGGGTTACGGCTGGCAGTTTTTAATTCAGTGACATCCGGTATGCCGGTAATAATTGCCCACACACCTCTTGCTGTGCCATATGCAGGGGAAAAACAATTTTTAAAGAAAACACCTTTATTGCATAGCTCATTAAAGTAAGGTGTGGTGTTAAGCGGATTACCCCACATAGAACTTTTGTAGGCACTAAAACTTTCGCATATTACCAATACAATGTTTGGCTGATCGGCATGTACTGAATCAGTTGCTTTTTCAACCCTTAAAAAATTAAGTGAAGATGAATCAGGTTTCTCAACTCCCAGTTGCGAAGCAATTAATGGGTAGTATTGTTTTGTTTTTGCCACATCAAATCCTGCACCCCTGAACTTTAAACTGCTGGTAAAGCTTTGAAAGGGGTTTAATGCCAGGCTTGCTTTATAATCGCTGTTAAGCCTGTATGCATCGCTCCACCTTAAGGGAAACTGGCCAATACGGCCAAATATTCCAATAGCAAAAACAAAAAAACAAAAGATGTAAGTTATAACCCTGTTTCGTTTTATTGCAACTGCCGGGGGCATGTTACTTAGTTGATATAAATAACGGGTAATATAAAAAAGCAATACAAATGCAATGATCCATCCAACTAAAATTTTTACAACCGGATAGCTTTGCCACATCATGCCCATTGAAATTTTTGCATCAGCGGCATAACTTAGTACACTGGCATTGAGCCGCTGGCGCAGATAAGCAAAATGGGCAAAATCAAATGTGTAAAAAATAATTATTACTACCGCAAACAACCGGGTAAAACCAAGTAATATTCTTTTTGATTTTATTGAAGTATAGGGCCTGAAAAAAGGAAACAATCCTATTATCCAAACTATTAGCAAAAAAATACAAACCGTTCTTGCATCATACCTAAAACCCATCCAAAGGGCTTTGCTAATGCCCCCCTCACCAGGCGGAGAATACACTAAATGAAAAACAATTCTCAGTACAGTTAAAAGAAGCAAAAAGAAAATGCCATTTATCAGCATCCACCGTATCAGCCTTGATTGAAAAAAGCGGTTCATTCAATAAATTTTCAAAGCAGCTAAAGTATTACATTCGCCATAGAAATCTTGTTAACGTTCCCCCTTTCTAAAAAAATAGTATGGAAACCCTTTTTAACTGGGACAGAAATTTCTTTTTCTTCATCAACCATTCAACCGCCAATGATTTTTCTGATTTGGTAATGCCCTGGATGAGAAATGCAAACACTTGGCTGCCGCTTTACCTGTTTATTGTTGTATTTGCCGTTATTAATTTTGGGAAGAAAGGTTTGTGGTGGGTATTATTTGCCGGAGCCGCAGTTGCACTATGCAATTACATCAGCAGCGATTTAATTAAAGAAAATATTTTGCGGGACAGACCCTGCCGTGATGCCGCAATTGCCAGCCATGTCCGTTTTTTGGTTGAGTATTGTCCTATGAGTTCCAGTTTCACCTCCTCCCATGCCGCCAACCATTTTGGTATGGCTGCATTTATTTATTTTACCGGCAGGAAAATAATAGGCAACTGGCTTTCTCTTTTCTTTGTTTGGGCATTACTCATCATATATGCACAGGTATACGTAGGTGTTCATTATCCTTTAGACGTAATTGCAGGTTCAGCAGTTGGGCTTATAACCGGCTATGCTGTTGCCCGTATATTCAATAAAAGGTTTGGAATGCTTATCTTCGATAAACAATCAATCTGATAAATGGAGGTTTTTATACTGCTGGCATTAATTTTTGTGAACGGTCTTTTTGTAATGTCAGAAATTGCATTGGTATCCGCCCGCAAATCAAGATTAGAAAGCCAGGCAGAGAAGGGGGATATGGCAGCCAGAAAAGCATTAGAACTTGCGAACAAACCCGAAAAATTTTTATCGGCTGCACAAATCGGTATTACATTAATTGCAATCCTTACCGGTGTTTATTCTGGCGAAAGGTTTTCACAATACTTAAAACCCTCAATAGAAAAAATAGACTTTTTAAAAGAATATGCCGGTACAGTTGCCACCATAATCATTGTGGTAATCGTAACGTTTCTTTCAATTATTTTTGGGGAACTAATACCAAAACAAATTGGCCTGCTGCGGGCCGAACGTATTGCAAAAATGGTTGCAGGCCCAATGAACGGGTTTGCAACATTTACCCATCCAATAGTATGGTTGCTTAATAAAATAAGTAATATCTTCTTCAGGATATTTAATATTAAAAAATCAACTGATGATGCAGTAACGGAAGAAGAAATAAAAACAATGATTACCGAAGGTGCAGAAGCCGGCACCATTGATGAGGCGGAGCAGGAAATTATTGAAAGGGTTTTTCATTTGGGCGACAGGAATATTACTTCGCTTATGACACACCGCAGCGATATTATCTGGTTTGGTATTAATGACAGTGAAGAGAAAATAAAAGAAAAAATTTTTCAGGAACCCCATTCCGCTTATCCCATTTGCGATGGGACTATTGACAATATAAAAGGTGTTGTTTCTATTAAAGATTTATATATAAGCCCCGATAACACTTTGTTTAAGGACATTATGCAGCCTGCATTATTCATCCCTGAAAACAACTCCCCTTACCAGGTATTGGAAAAGTTTAAGGAGTCAAAAATCCATTCTTCTTTTATTGTGGATGAGTATGGAAGTATCTTAGGCTTGCTTACCCTGAATGACATACTGGAAGGGATAGTTGGCGATATACCACAGCCTAATGTGCTGGATTATGAGATAATAAAACGGGATGATGGCTCATACTTAGTAGATGCCCAGATACCATTTTATGATTTTTTGGCCCGGTTTGAAAAAACAAACTGGATGAATGAAGGTGAACATGATTTTGATACTATGGCCGGTTTTATCCTGCATGAACTGGAACGGATACCCCGAGCCGGGGATAAATTAGAATGGAAAGGTTTTACTGTCGAAGTGTTAGATATGGATGGGCACCGCATAGACAAAATATTAGTAACCCTGAGCCAGGAGCTGAAAGAAGATATAGAGGAATAATTATTTGCTGTTAAATCATTTCTAAAAAATAATTTCTCCCTTTTATCGTTAAGTATTTGCTGGATATTTACACAGTACAATACTGCTTATGACAAGGCTAAATTTTCTCACCTTCTTTGTATTCATTTCGTCTGCACTTAGTGCACAATATTATAATATAACAGGCATTGTTACCAATAATAAATTAGAACCCCTTGGCCTTGCAAGCATTAAAGTAAAAAATTCTGTTGAGGGGGCTATTACAAAAGAAGATGGCACCTACAAACTGAAACTGGAAGAAGGCCGTTATGAAATTGTTTACAGCATGGTGGGCTTTAAACCACAAACTATTGAACTGGTAGTTAGAAAAGATTATGTACAAAACATACTTTTTGAAACTGATGAAGGGAAAAACCTTGAGGAGGTTGTTGTAAAAGGCAAAGCAAAAGACAGGTCAGAAGAAATAATAAGAAATGTAATCCGGCATAAAGATGAAATACTTTCAGCAGCAGGTGCCTATACCAGCCAAGTATATATAAAAGCCACGCAGTATGATTCGTCTGTTCATAAAATTAAAAATAAAAAAGTAAAGACCGATTCAATTACAACTGCAAACAATGCCGCATTCAAGGGAATGAGCATGGCGGAAATATCACTTACTTATGACCATGAAAAAGATAACCGCACCAAAGAAGAAAGGACTGGTGTATCAAAAAGGGGCAATCCTGAAAGCCTTTTTTATCTATCTCTAACCGAAGGTGATTTTAATTTGTATAATAATTTACTGAAAGCACCTGCCCTTTCCCAGGTCCCTTTTCTATCACCGGTAAGCTATGGCGGCCTTGCAGCCTATAAATTCAGGATGATAAGCATAAAGCCGTCAGGTAAAAATAAAATTTATACTATAAGCATAAAACCGAAAGACCTTAGCAATGTAACGGTTGAAGGTGAAATAACTATTACTGACAGTGCATGGGTTATTTTAAGCTCCCGGTTTGTATTGCCGGGTTATCACATTCCAGAATACGACCATTTTGAAGTACGGCAGCAATACTCCTTTGTAAATAATACTGCCTGGATGATTACAAAGCAGCAGTTTGTTTATTTCTCGAAAAAAGGTAAAGGAAAAGTATCAGGCGAAACACTGGCTTCTTATTCCAGCTTCCAGTTAAACAAAATATTTCCTAAAAAATATTTTGGGGTTGAATTAAGTTCTGCCACCAAAGAAGCTTATGAAAGGGACAGCAGCTTCTGGCAAACCATCAGAACAGAACCGCTTTCAGTAAAAGAAATACAATTTATACGGTACAAAGACAGTGTGTATCGGGCCACACACAGTAAAGCTTTTCTTGATTCTATTGATAAAGTCACCAATAAAATCACCTGGAAAAAAGTATTGTTTAATGGCCTCACATTCTATAACCGTGAAAAACAAAGAACCATTAATATTGACCCGGCTGTAAGCCTTTACCAACCAATACAATTTGGCGGCACCCGGTTACAATATGGGGGATGGTATTCAAAAAACTTTGTATCCAAAAAAAGTATTTGGGTAAATTCAACCATCAGTTATGGTTTTCTTAATCATGATGTAAACGGGAAACTAAATATCCGCCATTTATACAACCCTTTCAGCAGGGGTTTTATTACAGCAAATATTTCAAAAGACTTTCAAACCATTTTTCAAAACGATGCCTGGATAAACCAGATAAAGAGGAGTAATTATTATTTGAACAAAGGCATTGGCACCGGGCATGAAATAGAATTGGTAAACGGTCTTTTTCTTTATACTAATCTGGATATTTCTTTTCGCAGTTCATTAAGCAAATACAAAACCATTAATAACTTAGACAGCCTTCTTTCTGGCTTGTATGATTATTCTGTAAACAACACCCCTGCTGAATTCGCTGCTTACAATGCATTGTATGGAAGAATAGCACTTGAATACACACCCAAACAGAAATACATCCGGGAGCCAAAGCAGAAAGTGATACTTGGATCATCATGGCCTACATTCTATACTATCTGGCGAAAAGGCATCCCCGGAATAATTAAAAGCAAAATAAATTTTGATTATTTGGAATTCGGCATTAAACAAGAAGTGAAATTGGGTACTGCCGGTGTTTCAAAATACACTTTACTGACAGGCAATTTTATCAACACCAAAAACTTAGAAACAATAGACTACAAATTTCAACGCCGCGGCGATCCGATATTTTTTGTAAACCCCAACGAAGCCTTTCAGTCACTCGATTCTACATTCCCCTTATTCAAACAGTTTTACCAGGCACATTTTGTACATGAATTTAATGGGGCTGTTATTAACAAATTGCCGTTTCTAAAAAAATTGCAATTGAGAGAAGTTGCCGGTGGCGGATTTTTAATTGCACCAGAAAGAAACCTTCGTTATGCAGAATTGTTTGCTGGTGTTGAAAGGGTTTTTAAATTGCCTTTCTTTCCATTACAAAAAATTAAACTCGGTATTTACGTTGTAGGCTCTGCTGCCAATAATTTTAGAAACCCTGTTCAGTTTAAATTTGGCATTACCAGTTGGGATAAGAGTAGAAACAGGTGGTTTTAATTTTTTGAGAAAGTGAAATATTATCTACCCTTTTACAATTTTATTATAACTCGCAACCAACCCTCTTATTAAAGATGAACTAAAGCCCTGGTGTTCCATTTCATTGAGCCCGGCAATGGTGCAGCCCTTTGGTGTGGTTACTTTATCAATTTCATGCTCGGGATGTGTGCCTTTTTGGAGTAATAAATCAGCCGCCCCTTTTACTGTTTGCGCAGCAATTAATGTAGCAGTGGCAGCATCAAACCCAATTTCAATACCGCCTTGTATATTGGCCCTTATATAACGCATGGCATAGGCAGTGCCACAAGCTCCCAATACAGTAGCAGCATCCATCAGTTTTTCATCTATCATTACTGTTCTGCCCAACACATCAAACAATTCTTTTACATAAGCCCCCTGTGCTGGTGATGCGCCTGCATGTGCAAGACATGTCATGCTTTGTTGAATGGCAATAGCTGTATTGGGCATAGCCCTGATAACCGGAACAGGTTTGCCAATGGCTTTTTGTAAATCAGTAATCCATACGCCGGTAATTACAGATACCAGTATATGTTTTTTAGGATTGAGGGCAGGTTTTATTTCTTTAATTATATCAGCATAATTGTAGGGTTTTACGGCTAGCACAATCACCTCTGCATTGCTTACTGCTTTTTTATTATCGCTGATAACGGTGCATCCAGCTTCTGAAAAGCGGCTGAGTTGCGAAAGGTTTCGCCGTGTTATTGTCAACTCAACAGGTCTGCTGAATTCACTTTCTATTAATCCATCTGCAATTGATGCACCAAGGTTACCACCACCAATGATTGCTATTTTCTTTGACATAATATAGATTTATAAAAATTACCCGTCCCACTATATATCGAGTAACAAGCAATGCGGTAAAATTAAGTGATTGTTGGAATAACAGTTGTTCAGTAATATCTATTAGATGCGAGATAGTTTTTCACATACTCCCCCACTCCTTCTTCAAGCGAAGCGAAAGGTTCTGTATATCCTGCATTGCGAAGTTTTATCATATCTGCTTCTGTAAAGTATTGGTATTTGTCCCTTATGTCTTCCGGCATATCTATATATTCTATTACCGGTTCTTTATCCATCCCTGCATAAGTGGCTTTTACCAAATCATTAAAAGTTCTGGCTTTGCCTGTGCCTAAATTATACAGGCCTGAGCTAACTCCTTTTTGTAAGGTGTTAACTCCATCCATAAACCACACACAAACCTTTGCAATATCTTTTACATAAATAAAATCCCGGAGTTGCTCCCCATCATTAAAATCAGGGCGGTGGGATTTAAACAGCTTAACTTTTCCTGTGGCATTAATCTGACTAAATGAATGAAATATTACACTTGCCATTCTGGCTTTGTGAGATTCGTTAGGGCCGTATACATTAAAAAATTTCAATCCTGCCCAAAATGGTGGCCCAGTACGATGGTTTGTATCGCCACGAACCATCCCTAATGCCCATTTATCAAATTCATTTTTAGAAATTCCGTAGGGATTTAATGGTTGCAATTTTTCTACAATCGAATGGTCATCTTTATAACCCAACTCCCCTGCTCCATAAGTGGCGGCAGATGAGGCGTAAACTAACGGGATGTTATTTTCTGTGCAGTAATTCCATATATTTTTTGAATATCCCACATTCAGTTTTTCATGAATTGAATAATCAAACTCAGTTGTATCTGTTCTTGCACCAAGGTGAAATACAAAATCAATCTTTTTTTCTTTTTCTGCCAGCCAGTTAAAAAAATCTTCCCTTTCTACTTTTTCAACAAACTGCTTGTGGGAATAATTCAGTATTTTTTCTGCTTCGCTGAAATCATCAACGATAATAATATTGTAATAACCCAGCTTATTTAAAAACCCAAGAAGATAGCTGCCGATAAAGCCAGCAGCACCAGTAAGGAGTATTGTTTTGTTTTTATCCATTATACGGCACTTAATGCTGAGCCAGCTTCTTCTTTTGCCAAATAATTTTCAATAGCTGTATCATATCTTTCTTTCCACCATCCTATTGCTCCCCATTCCATACCATCTACTTCTACCGAACCATTGGTAATTACCCCTAATTCTTCATAAGGATGATTGCCTAATGCTTTTTTCAATTCCTTAAATTTATTTGCTTTTACTGTTACTACCACCCTGCTTTGCCTTTCGCCAAACCATTGCGCATCCTTCCTTATATTGAAATTATCAGCCACCACATCAAACCCAAGGTTGCGGTGAAAGCCTGATTCAAGCAGTGTAACAAACAATCCACCTTCGCTTACATCATGTGCAGATTCAATAAGATTACTTTTTATCAACGCTGCGATTTTTTGTTGCAAAGCAAATTCATCTTCAAGTTTAAATTGTGGGGCAGGTGAAAATTCTACTCCGCAAATCTTGCTCAGATATTGTGAAGAATTAATGTCATCAGTTGATCTACCGATTAAAACTATTATATCACCTTCTTCTTTAAAATCTAATGTCATTTTATCAGCAATGTTTTCCAGTAACCCTACCATACCAATTGTTGGCGTTGGATACACCGGACCATCTGGATTTTGATTATAAAAACTTACATTGCCGCCGGTCACAGGAGTATCAAACTTTACACAAGCCTCTCCCATTCCTTTTATGGCTTGCACAAATTGATAATATACTTCCGGGTCGTAAGGGTTACCAAAATTCAGGCAGTTCGTTACCCCCAATGGCAAGCCCCCACTGCAAACGATATTTCTTGCTGCTTCGCTTACTGCAATCATTGTTCCCACATACGGGTCTGCAAAAACATAACGGCTGTTGCAATCTGTAGTAACAGCTAATGCTTTCGTTGTTCCTTTTATAATTACCAACGGCGCATCCGTTGGTGCATTGGTAGAGGTATTATTAGTACCCACCATGCTATCGTACTGATTGTATATCCATCTTTTTGATGCAATGGAGGGCAATTGCACCAATTGTTCTGCAACTGCTTTTAAATCTTCGGGTATGTCAACAGCAGCCGGATCGAATTTTTCTATTTCGGCAAAATATTTCGGCTGTTTAAATTCTCTTTCATACTGCGGCGCACCTCCTCCCAATACTAATTCATAAGCAGGTAATGATGCTTCCAATTCCCCTTTCATATAAAAATCTAACAATCCATCGTCGGTTACTTCACCAATAACAGAGCAAGGCAAATCCCATTTTTTAAAAACAGTTGTCACTTCTTCCTCTCTTCCTTTCGTTGCAACCAATAACATCCTTTCCTGGCTTTCACTTAACAACAGCTCCCATGTCTTCATGTTTTTTTGGCGAGTTGGTACTTTATCCAAATGAATCCGCATTCCTACTTCCCCTTTTGCACTCATTTCAGCAGTAGAACAAATAATTCCTGCTGCGCCCATATCCTGCATACCAACAACAGCACCGGTTTGTATAACTTCCAAACAGGCTTCTAATAATTTCTTTTCCTGGAAGGGGTCGCCTACTTGCACAGCAGGCAACTCTTGTGTACTCTCTGCAGTAATATCAGCAGAGGCAAATGATGCACCACCAATACCATCTTTGCCAGTTGCGCTACCAACAAACATTACGGGGTTTCCTTTTCCAAGTGCTGTTGCAGAAACAGTTTCACCTGCCTTTACAATCCCCACACTCATTGCATTTACCAATGGGTTTGTATGATAGCATTCATCAAAATAAATTTCTCCCCCAACTGTTGGCACACCAAAACAGTTACCATAATGCCCGATGCCATGCACCACACCTGATAACAGGTGTTGCGTTTTATCTTCTTCTAAATTTCCAAAACGGAGTGAGTTAAGAGATGCAATTGGTCTTGCGCCCATTGTAAAAATATCCCGGTGAATTCCACCCACCCCTGTAGCCGCACCTTGAAACGGTTCAATAGCAGACGGGTGATTATGTGATTCGATTTTAAATACCACACCCAATCCATCACCAATATCCATCAGCCCTGCATTCTCTTCTCCTGCTTTTACTAACATTCGTCCACCTTCACGGGGTAATGTCTTCAACCATTTAATTGAATTTTTATAACTGCAATGCTCACTCCACATACCGGAGAAGGCACAGAGTTCATTAAAGTTGGGGGTGCGGCCAAGTTTTTGTGTAATAAGTTCAAATTCCTCTGCGGTAAGCCTTAATTGTTCGGCGGTCTTTACGGTAACTTCCATATAGTAATAATATTGTGAGGCAAATTTACGGTTTGCATAAAAAAGGTTTTGCAGAACTTGTCAACTTTATGCTGACAATGAGGCGCATAATATTTATTATTGCAGATAAAATAATCTCTTTTGGAGTACCTGCTGTTTGTATTTTATTTAGTGTTGTTTGCCTGGCTTGTAACAAAAGTCAAATTTTTTACCCGTTCGGGCTTAAGCAACCCCCAGCTTATCATTCTTTTTTTGCTGAAAATAATGGCCGGTATTTTTTATGGCTGGATTGGTACTTATTACGGCGGGTTGGCGCAGATGTATGACACCTGGGTTTATCATAATCAAGGCATAACAGAATATAATCTTTTATTTACCAACCCTAACAAATACCTTACTAACATTTTTCATAACCCTTACGGAAGCGGCATTACTGATGATTTCTTAAAATCGTCCGACTCTTACTGGAATGATTTAAAGGCAAACATGTTTATTAAAGCCCTTTCCATATTTGACATTTTCAGTTTTGCGAACTACTATGTTAATGTAATAATCTATTCTTTCATCACCCTGTTTGGCCCCATAGCCATCTACAGGGTAATGACTGATGTTTTTCCTTCAAAAAAAACAACCATACTCCTTACTGTTTTTCTTATCCCCTCTTTTTTATACTGGACAAGTGGCCTGCATAAGGAAGGCCTTTTATTTACCGGGATTGGAATAATAACTTATGCGATTTATTTTGGGTTAAAAGAAAAGAAGTGGACAGCGGCCAGGATTTTCATGATCCTTACAGGGCTTATGACAGTATTGGTGCTTAGGAATTTTATTATTGTAATCCTTATTCCCGCATTACTTACCTGGTTAGTTTCTGGCAGGTGGCCACAATACACAGGAAGGATTTTTGCTGCATCTTATTTAATTTTTGTGCTGCTATTTTTTACAACTAAGTATATATCGCCTAGACTTGATTTTCCGCAGGCTGTAGTAAGTAAACAAAAAGAGTTTATGAAGCTAAAGGGTATTACCTCTGTTCCAATTAAAGAACTGGAACCCTACAGCAGCTAGTTTTTTAAAAAATACACCTCAGGCAATTAACCTTTCAATTATAAGGCCATACCCCAGTGATGTAAAACACATTCTCTCTCTTGCCGCCGCAATTGAAATAAATTTCTTACTGCTTATTTTCCTGCTGTTTTTATTCTTTCGAAAGAATGGTATTAAAAACAGGCAGGTAATTTATTTCATCATCTTCTTTGCACTTACGTTGATGCTCGCCATTGGCTTCAGCCAAAATAACCTTGGCGCAATAGTCCGATACAGGAGTATTGTGCTGCCGCTGCTTATAATTCCCATTGCAGTCACTTACAGATTGGGAGAGGATAAAAGGGCTTGTATCAAAATATACAAAATTTAGATAATACATATTTTTCATTAATACAACTAAATGTAAACGAATAATAATCGTTAGTTATTTTAATTTTACTCATAATTATTCCAATTTATTCAAAAAATTTATTCTACAATTTATAAAATCCATATTTTTGTTTTAATTAATTTAATATTATATTTTTTAATAATTTAAATAATTCTTTATGGCACTTGCAAAACTGGAGTACATATGGCTGGATGGATATAAGCCGATACAAAGCTTAGAAGTAAAACAAAAATTGAAAGAGAATTTCAGTGGTAAACTTAGAAGATTGCCCAATGTGGTGTTTCGATGGTTCTTCAACAGAACAAGCACCAGGTGGTTCATCAGATTGTTTACTGAAACCTGTATTTATTGCAAAAGACCCTCAGCGAAAAAATGGGTTATTTAGTAATGTGCGAAGTATTGAATCCTGATGGAACTGCACATGATTCTAATGGCCGTGCAACAATTGCAGATGATGATAATGATTTTTGGTTTGGGTTTGAACAAGAGTATTTTCTATGGAATCCTGCAACAAATAAACCTATTGGTTTCCCTGAAGGTGGTTACCCTGCACCGCAAGGTCCTTATTATTGTTCGGTAGGTGCAAATAATGCTTTTGGACGGAATATGGTTGAAGAACATCTTGATGCATGTATTGATGCAGGTCTGAATGTGGAAGGTATTAATGCTGAAGTAGCAACTGGACAATGGGAGTTCCAGATTTTTGCAAAAGGTGCTAAAGCAGCTGGTGATGAAGTGTGGGTGGCCCGTTATCTTCTGGAAAGAATTGGCGAAAAACATGGTAGTAACTATTAACTGGCATTGCAAACCATTAGGCAACCTTGATTGGAACGGAAGTGGTATGCATGCCAACTTCTCAAACACTACTTTAAGAACTTGTGGCAGTAAAGAAATCTATGAGCAGATATGCGAAGGCTTCAGATCGGTTATAAAAGAGCATATTGATGTTTACGGACCAGACAATCATTTGCGCCTTACTGGTAAACATGAAACTGCCGCCATTGATGAATTTAAATTTGGTGTTTCAGACCGTGGTGCCTCAATTCGCATTCCAATTGGTACTGTTGAAAGAGGATGGAAAGGATGGTTAGAAGACCGCCGTCCCAACAGTGCAGCTGATCCTTATAAAGTAGCCGCAAGAATTGTAACAACAGTAAAAGAAGCAGAAGCAAATATGGCTGTTGCTGGCAAAGCAGTTAAAGTAGCTTAAGCTTTTGATACGATTTATAAAGATATAAACACATTATTCAGGGTAAGCTTAAAAAGGGCTTACCCTCTTTATTTTTAAATACTTTAGCAACAAATAAAATAATCAATCATGTCATTACGATTTAATGCGTTGAACAACCTGGCAAAACAAGCCAAAGTAAAAGTGGACAATCCCGCAAAAATTACAGGCATATTTGGCAGAAGTGTATTTACACTAAAAACTGCGAGGGAATTTTTAAGTGATGAAGCTTATAAAAGTCTTACAGGCATCCATCAGGGCCAGTCAAAAAATTGACAGGGCAATGGCCAACCAGATTGCCAATGGCATCAGGGCATGGGCCGAAAGCAAAGGTGTAACACACTTTACACACTGGTTTCAACCATTAACCGGAACTACTGCTGAAAAACATGATTCATTTTTTACAATAAAAAGTGATGGCACACCTATTGAAACATTTGATGGTGATGCATTGGTGCAACAGGAACCAGATGCTTCATCATTTCCAAGTGGCGGATTAAGCGTGCAACATTTGAAGCAAGAGGATACACCGCATGGGATCCATCCTCTCCTGCATTTATTATGGAAATTGGCGAAGGAAAAACACTTTGCATACCCACCATCTTTGTTTCATACACCGGCGAATCACTTGATTATAAAGCCCCGCTTTTAAAAGCAGTAGATGCATTAAATAAAGCCGCCGTTGATGTTTGCAATTATTTTGATAAAAATGTAACACAAAGTTGCTGCTACATTAGGGTGGGAGCAGGAATATTTTCTAATAGATGAAGCTTTGTTTAATGCAAGGCCTGACTTAGTAATGACAGGAAGAACAGTATATGGTCATATCATCAGCAAAGAACCAACAATTGGAAGATCATTACTTTGGATCCATACCAGAGAGGATGTATGCTTACATGAGGGATTATGAAAACGAATCATACAAATTCGGTATACCACTTCGTACAAGACATAATGAAGTTGCCCCAGGCGCAATTTGAATGTGCCCCCATTTTTGAAGAAGTAAGTGTAGCTGTTGATCACAATTCATTATTGATGGATGTAATGGACAGGGTAGCCCGCCGTCATCATTTAAGGGTTCTGCTGCATGAAAAACCATTTGCCGGTATTAACGGAAGTGGTAAACATAATAACTGGAGCATGGCAACAGATACAGGTGTAAACTTATTGGCTCCGGGAAAAACACCAAAGACAAACCTGATGTTCCTCACTTTCTTTGTAAACACAATTAAAGCTGTACATGATTATGCTGATATATTAAGGGCATCTATTGCTTCTGCTGCGTAATGACCATCGCCTTGGAGCCAATGAAGCACCTCCTGCGATTATATCTGTTTTCATTGGTGAATACCTTTCAAAAGTTTTAGAAGAAGTAAAAGAAAGAGTAACTAAAAAGATGGATGAGACCGATGAAAGCATGCTGAAGATCGATATCCATAAAAGCATTCCGGAGTTATTAATGGATAATACCGACAGAAACCGCACTTCTCCTTTTGCATTTACTGGAAACAAATTTGAATTCCGTGCAGTTGGTTCTTCGGCAAATTGTGCGAATCCTATGACGGTGCTTAAACACCATAATGGCCGAAACATTAAAGCAATTTAAAAAGCAAGTGGATGGATTGATTGAAAAAGGTGAGAAAAAAGAAATAGCCATCATGCATGTGATCCGGGAATATATTGTTGCAAGTGAAAAAGTATTATTTGAAGGGGATGGCTATAGCGAAGCATGGGCAAAAGAAGCAGAAAAAAGGGGTTTGGCAAATGTAAAAACAACTCCGCTTGCATTGGATGCAATGGTAACAGAAAAAGCAAAAAAACTTTTTGAGAATAATAATATCTATACTCATCCAGGAATTAGAAGCAAGACATGAAATTGAACTGGAAAAATATATTAAGAAAGTACAGATCGAAAGCCGCATAATGGGTGAGCTGGCAACAAGTCATATTTTACCTTCTGCTATCCGTTATCAAAATTTGCTGGCAAATAATATTAAAGGATTAAAAGAAGCCGGAATTAGAAGAAACTGCGTTTGCAAATCAAAAGCAAATATTGGTGAAAATATCTGAGCATATTAGTAAGACAAGCGACCTGGTAGAAAAAATGATCGAAGCAAGGAAGGTTTGTAATAATATGGAAAATACCAGAACAAAGGCTATCGCTTATCAAAGCCAGGTAAAAGATGCATTCTTTGATGATATCCGCTATCATGCTGACAAACTTGAATTACTGATTGATGATCGTGAATGGTATTTGCCAAAGTATAGAGAAATGCTTTTTCTAAAATAAAAATCAAAAAAAGCCGAAAGTTAAGCACTGTCGGTTTTTTTTAATTTTATATATATTATGTATTTTTATATTATTTAATAATAAACCTTATTTTAATATATTTTCATTATAATTCATAAATAAATTATAAAACTAACACATGTTACAGTATTAATGGATTATTTTTACACAGATATAATATATATATAATTATTTAAATGTAAAATCGCAAAACAATGAGTAAAAGAAAAGCTAAACAAATTCTGCCGTTTGTTCTATTAGTTGCGGTTGCCCTTATTGCCATGTTTGTTAAACCAACTGCAGACTATGTGCCAGGGGCGGCAGACCCCCAGTACAGTTCTTCAGATATTGCCTGGGTACTTATATCCACGGCACTAGTATTCTTAATGACACCAGGTCTCGCCTTTTTCTACGGCGGAATGGTAAACCGTAAGAATGTAATCTCGACGATGATTAAAAGTGTGGTAGCTGCCGGCATTATCGGGGTACTATGGGTAGTGTGTGGTTTTAGCCTCGCCTTCGGCGATTCAGTTAATGGGCTTATTGGCGACCCAACAACTTATGCATTTTACAATGGTGTTAAATCGGGTGCACCATGGCCGTTAGCCAATACAATTCCTCTATCATTATTTTCATTGTTCCAGCTAATGTTTGCCATCATTACCCCCGGCCTTGTGGTTGGTGCTGTAGCTGAACGTATCCGTTTTACTTCTTACGTTTTGTTTATAGTGCTTTTTGCATTGCTGGTATATGCACCGGTTGCACATTGGAGCTGGCATCCCGAAGGATTTTTAGCGAAATTGGGTGCCTGGGATTTTGCAGGAGGAACAGTAGTACATATTACAGCAGGTTGTGCTGCATTGGCAGGGGCTATTGTATTAAAACCCCGCAAATCACATAAAGAAAATAAAGAGATACCACCGGCAAATGTGCCGTACGTACTAATTGGTACAGGTCTTTTGTGGTTTGGCTGGTTTGGATTTAATGCAGGCTCTGCGGTAGGCTCTACTCCTTTGGCAGTAAATGCATTTGGTACAACCACTACTGCCGCTTCTGCTGCTGGTTTGGCATGGATGTTCTTTGATGTTATTAAAGGTAAAAAACCATCTGTACTTGGTTTTTGTATTGGCGCAGTTGTTGGTCTTGTTGCCATTACACCTGGTGCAGGTTATGTAGGTATACCTCAAAGTATAATTATCGGGTTGGTTGGTGCTATTGTTTCAAATATAGCTGTAAGCATTAAACAGAAATCAAGATTGGATGATACATTGGATGTATTTCCTTGCCATGGTTTGGGTGGTATGGTGGGTATGTTGCTTACCGGCGTATTTGCAAGCACCGCTATACATGGTATTAAAGATGGTCCTGAGGGGTTGTTTTATGGTAACCCCGGTTTCTTCTTTACGCAATTAAAAGCTATGGCAATAGTTGCCACTTATAGCTTTGCGGTTTCGTATGGCATATTCAAATTCATCAATTTCATTTTACCAATGAGGGTAAGCGAAAGCGAAGAAGAAGAAGGGCTTGATGCTTCGCAGCATGATGAAAAATACCTGCAGGGGACCTTGTTAGTTCAAAACAATGGTACAATGGAAGAAAAATCAGTAAAAATCTAATAACAATCTATTTCAAATAAAAAAGGCACTGCATTGGTGGGGATAACCTTCTCGTAAAAGATTACTTCCTGCTGTGCCCTTTTCTTAACATTAAAAATGTAATACAATGATACGTAAACTTTTTATCAGTGCATTATCCCTGGTTTCAGTAATCAGCCTTAAGGCACAAACAGCATCGGGGGACACAATAGTTGCAGATACAGCTTCAAAAGCAGCAGAAGAACAAAAAGCACCGGCACTTGCCATTACCGGTTCTGTTGATGCTTATTACCGCTATGATTTTGCTAATACCAGCAGCAATGCTTTTACAAGCTTTACCCCTTTGCACAACACATTTGCAGTAGGTATGGCCAGTGTAAAATTTGAACACAAAGGGGAGAAAGTAAGTGCTGTTGCCGATTTGGGTTTTGGCCCAAGGGCAAAAGATTTCGCTTATACCGATAACGGGATAACAGCAGCTATTAAGCAATTATATGTAAGCTATGCCCCTGCTGATTGGATTAAATTTTCAATGGGTACCTGGGCCACACATGTAGGTTATGAACTGGTAGATCCACAGTTGAACCGCAACTATAGCATGAGCTATATGTTTACCAACGGGCCATTCACCCATACCGGATTAAAAGCTGAAGTAACAAAAGGCAAACATGGTTTTATGCTGGGAGTTTCTAATGCAACAGATTTCCGGGTATCGCCAACTGACCAGATAAATAAAAAATTCGCAATTGCACAATACACATTTGCACCAACAGATAAAATCAAATTTTACCTGAACTATGTAGGTGGCAAAAACCCTGATACTTCAGAAACACACCAGTTTGATTTTGTAGGCACTGTTAAATTCAATGATAAGTTTAACATTGGTGTAAACGCAACTACCAATAACACCCAAGCCTGGGATGGTACAAAAAACCTGGATGCAAAAGCATGGGGCGGCGCAGCACTATATCTGAACTTTGACCCTAAAGCATGGTTTGGTCTTACCCTTCGTGGAGAATTGTTCAATGATAAAAATCAGTTGAAGCCTTATGCTTCTGCTACCAAAGGAGGAAATGTTTTTGCCACTACCCTTTCTGCAAACTTTAAGAAAGGCGGGTTTATTTTCATTCCTGAATTCAGGATGGATAATGCCAGCGAACAGGTTTTATTTAGCAACAAGAGCGGTGCATTTACTAAATCTGCATCCAGCTTTTTAATAGCAGCAATATATTCTTTCTAATTTTTTCCCTTATCTGTTAGCGGAATAATATTAACAGGCAATCGTTAACTAAGCCCCCTTTTTTTACAGGGGGCTTTTATTACGTTGATGAATTGATTCAGTCAATATCCTTAATCAGAGCATACAATTTCTTATCTTTTTTGAGCAAGGAATCTTTCCTAATAAAATCAACAACCATTCCTGAATTATAAAACTCCCTTACATGTTGATGCCCGGTCAATAGCTGAAGCGCATTTATAATAGTTTTTGCAGCCCCTGTTTTCATGCTCAGGAGATTAGCACCTACTTCTATTTTCTTAACATGGTAAACATATAATTTAGCCAATATTTCTGAAACGAAAAATTTGTATTGCTTTTGTTTTCTTAGGCAACTTGTATCAATACTAGTAATGAAACTTCGCAATTCCGGAGAAATTGACTTGTCTAAATACATCGAAGTTGGAATAAACTTGCCAGCCAGTCTTATTAATATCTTATCATAATTGCCGCATGTATCTGGCAATAATTTTATCGGAACACTGCTTAATGAATCGGACAAACCAACGACTTCCTGTTTTTGCAAAACAGCATTTTGATTCTCCTTTTTTTCTTTATGGAAGCAATTCATAAAAATAAAAAGGCAAAAAAATATACTAATAGGATTTTTCATAAACAAAGCTAAAACTATTAGATGCCTTTATTATCAAATTCCATAAACTAAGCAAGAGCTTCTCGCAAACCTCTCACCTCCCCTGCATCTATAGAATTATTCATATAACTCTCTGCTGATTCTGCAAACCCCGGATGCAGAAATTGCATTTTACTTTTTTCTTTTCCCCGCAGGGATGAATGAAACTCGGTACATCCCGTTTTCTCTGCCAGCATTTTTATATTATCAATTCTTACACCGCTGCCGGGCATAATTATAATTCTATCTGCTGCGGCTTTATTTAATTCTGCAACTAAATCCACCCCATCTGTTACAGAAGGCCGTTGGCCGGAGGTTAAGATCCGTTCGCAGCCAATTTCCACAAGCTGCTCCAAGGCTTCAAAAGGTTCTTTACACCTGTCGAATGCCCGGTGAAAAGTTACCCCGAGAGGATAAGCAGCTTCAACAAGCATTGACGTCCTTTTTACATCTATACTACCATCAGCATTTAATAATCCAATTACCACTCCATCGCAGCCAAGCTGCTTGCACAGCTTCACATCTTTCAGCATTATTTCAAATTCATCAGCAGTATATAAAAAATCGCCGCCCCTTGGGCGGATGATGGGGTATAATTGTACCAGGAATTTTTCCCGGCATTGTATTATGGTTCCGTATGATGGTGTGGCACCACCTTCAGCAAGGTTGGCACAAAGTTCTATTCTGTCTGCACCACCTTCTACTGCTGATTTAGTGGTTGCAAAATCTGATGTGGCAATTTCTATAATGTAATTTGATTGTGACATGCAATTACTATTGTTGAGTAAAGAACAGGAAGATGAAGAGTGCGACGCAACGAAGCTGATAGTAGCAATGACGATGGTAACAAAAATATTTTATTGCATTACATACTTTGCATTTATTAATTTTTCCACCTCTCCATTTTTAATGGCATAACTAAACCCTTTATGAATAGCATAAGTACCCACCACCCCTTTTTTATTAATAGCCAGAAAAGCTACTTGTATATCTTTTGCTTTTTCTTTTTTTACTTTAATAATACGTTCAATAATTTTTTTACAGGCAGCCTCTGGTGATAAGCCCTGCCGCATTAACTCAACCACCGAATGCGAACCGGCAACCCTTATTACATCTTCACCCTGGCCGGTGGCTACACAGGCACCCACTTCATTATCTACAAATAAACCGGCACCAATTATTGGTGAATCCCCCACCCTGCCCCGCATTTTAAACCCTGCGCCGCTGGTGGTGCAACTTCCACTTAAATTTCCATTGGTATCCATTGCCAGCATACCAATTGTGTCATGGTTCCATTCACCATTGTCTAATTTGTTGGGTGGAAATGGTCCATGATTGTTTTTGCTCTCTACATTAATTGCAGGTGGCTTGTATTCAGATTTCTTTAACCACTCATTATAATTCCCTTTTGCAGCCGCCGACAATTTTTGTTCTTCTAAAATGAAACCTTCCGCCACTGCAAACTGCTGTGCACCTGCACCCACCAGCATTACATGTGGTGTTTTTTCCATTACCCTTCTTGCAACAGAAATAGGATGTTTTATTCTTTCTAAAAAAGCCACACTGCCGCAATTAAAATTTTCATCCATTATACTTGCATCCAATGTTACATAACCATCCCTGTCGGGATTGGCACCAAGACCCACACAGCAGTTTTGCTCCAATTCTGTAACCATTACCCCTTTTTCCACTGCATCGAAAGCCCTGCCGCCCTTTCCTAATATTTCCCATGCACCTTTATTTGCTCTAAGGCCTGCATCCCAGGTAGAAATAACAACAGGTTTTCCTTTTATAGAAAATAAAGCTGGCTCACTTACTGCATTTTTGCCAAGTAATGCGCCAACTGTTCCTAATGCTGAAGACTGAATGAACTTTCGCCGGTTGAACATGTTTATTTTATTTACAACCGAAATTAGGATTTTAAAACATTAACAAACAGTAAAGAATAAAATTTTAATGTTTAAACATTGAATAGTTATCTTTGCAGTACAATAAAAGAATATGAGAATAGAAATACTATCAGGCAGTCCCCGCAAAGAAAGTGTAACGAACCGTGTTGCCTTATACTTAAAAACCTGGTTTGAGCAGAATACAAAACACTCTGTTGATATTGTTTCGATGAGGGATTGGGCTGTGCCACCCGTACAAACTGTATGGACAGCGGCAGACAAAGCACCGGAAGATTTAAAACCACTGGTACAAAGAATTTTTGCTGCTGATGCTTTTATACTTGTTACTCCTGAATACAACGGCAGCTATTCGCCAGCATTAAAAAATCTGCTGGATCACTTTCCTAAACAATTGCATAAACCATTTGGTATTGTTACTGCATCTCCTGGAGCAATGGGTGGTATAAGGGCTTCGCAACAACTGTTGCAATTGGTACCTGCATTATTTGGAATTGCATCACCCAATATGTTGATAGTGCCGGCTGTGGATAAAAAATTTAATGCTGACGGTTCGCTGGCTGATGGAAGTATGAGCAATGCTATACATACTTTTACTGCTGAGTTTTTGTGGCTGGCAGAGAGGCTTCTCTCCCACTAAGCCGAAGAGAATATTTTAATTAACCATCCCCGTTTCCTTTGCGGGATGAAAAACATATAACATGAAAACAGTTTTGCATAAAGCAGAAGCTAGGGGCGCAGCCGACCATGGCTGGCTTAAAACAAGATTCAGTTTTAGTTTCGGCAGCTGGTATAATCCTGAAAGGGTTCACTTTGGTGCCTTGCGGGTTTTAAATGATGATTATGTGGCCGGAGGCATGGGCTTTGGTATGCACCCGCATGATAATATGGAAATTATTACTTTACCTATGAGCGGCCAATTAGAACATAAAGACAGTATGGGAAATACAGGCACCATCAGCAAAGGCGAAGTGCAGGTAATGAGTGCAGGTACAGGCATACAACATTCTGAATACAATCCTAATCCTGATGAAGCGGTTACACTTTTTCAGATTTGGGTGTTCCCCAATAAAAAAAATGTAACACCCCGGTACGACCAGAGGGCTTTTGATTTTGCTTCACTGAAAAATTCTTTTCTCACCATTGTATCGCCAATGGGCAGTGATGAAGGTTTGAACATACACCAGAATGCCTGGTTTAGTATCGGCAAATTAGACAAAGCTGCCAGCTATACTTATAATTTAAAAGATAAAACAAACCTTGTGTATGCTTTTATAATAACTGGTGATGCTACCATTAATGGTGAAAAACTAAACCTCCGTGATGCCCTCGGTATTAGTGAAGCAGGTACAGTTGAAATTACGGCAGATAGTGATGCAGAGATTTTGCTGATGGAAGTGCCGGTTATTTCTCGGAAGTATAAAAAAGGGTTTATGTTGTAGTATCTTTAATTATACAATTTAACTGAAGGGATAAACTTAGCGAACTGAATGAATATATGAAACACATCCGCAATGAAAGTGATGCTTGAAAGCGGCATCACGCCAGATAAAGAGAGCACCTGCAATTTATAATAAACAAGCGAATGTACCGCAGCCCACGTTATAAACATTGTGTAAAGGTGTTTGTTGATTATGGGTTGGAGTTGGAAGATAAAACACTTCTTGCTGTGTTGCTCGATGATTGGGGAGCACTTACGAATCATCTTAAAGAAAACCCTGCTGCTATTTCGAAAAAATATTCGCTGCGTTGTGCCTATACGCCGCTTTATGAAGTTACTTTATTACATATCTGCGCAGAGTTCAATCATGTAGCTAGGGCCGAAGTATTAATAGCCAATGGTGCAGATATTAATGCTGCAGCTGGTATTGACGAACATGGCTTTGGTGGCCAAACTCCCATCTTTCATACGGTTAATCAAAACAGCAACCCTACAATAGGGAAGGGATAATGTTTAATCCAGCACAAAAGAAGGATAGGAAAGAAGTAACGTTAAAAAACGCCTGATAGCACGAAGTGCCAACGCTCTGAACACCGATTAAGGCATTAAAGCCGCCTTTGATATAGGAGAGAACTGGTGCAAGTGTTACTACTGCTTTTCGATTTATCCTACTGGTGCAGTGCAAGAGGCTTGCTAATTCAAAATTAAGAAACTAATCGAAATAAAAAATAGATAATTACAAAAGGAATTGATAGTAGGATATGTACCCCTATTATCTTGGCTATGTCGGTTAAGTTTCTTTTCATTTTTTTGATTACTTTGTGCTGAACCATAGCCACTGCTAATGAAACTAACAGCACAAAAGTTTACGACAAACTTATTAATGACACGAAAATTATTGGTGAAAAAGGAGTAATTTCTTTCAAGTTAAAAGAGTTTGACATTAAGATAGAATCAAAGGATTCTATTGGAAATATCATTCAAGATTGGCTATAATCATATTTTAAAAGGAAAAGATTGAATGAAGACCATTGCTAATACGAAAGACAACCCTGAGTTTAATTATTGTGAAACCCTAAGCAAGTTTATTGGAGGTAAAATCTTTTGACTATGACGCTTCTCCTAATTTCGATATAGCAAATTTTATGACTTATAGAAACTCTCTTTTAAGTCATCCATATAGACTTGATTCAAACTATCTTATTATTGGGTATAGTATGAAAGGGTTTAATATTGAGATTAAAGACGTCTGGCTTAAAAAGGTATGGGAGATTACAGGCCCTATGGCGAATTATGGGCTTAATCTCCAAGTTAAATATGGCGAAATTGTAAATATTCGGCCGATTAAAACGGTATAAAGAAGAGCCAGAGACAGGTGCCTCAGTTTCTCTTTTAAAGTTTAAACGAATTAGTTGTTGGCTTAGATAATAATAAAGTCAATGGGAACGGACAAGGCGTGACGCTGCTACAAGCACATGGTTAACCAAAGTAATTCGTGGTTATAAAGATGCTACTGGTATTGATTTAAGCTGACCCGTATTGATGTTTTTGCGTTTTTCAACAGGTTTGTTATTTTTCTTCCAGTCATTAGTGCAAACTGCTACAACAACATTTAGCAACGTTTTTTTAATTAAATTAAACATTCTAAAAACGGTATTTGAAAATTCGGGGTATCAAAGAGTTATGCCTTCTGTTTACAAGTATTCTCGAAATACTCCTTTACCGCATTAATAACGATCTTTCCATATAGTTGCGACTAAAGTAGGTGCTATACCGTTGGTCAATATTTTTAATTATCTTAATATTAGTTTACCTGAGACAATGTTGTACCCTTTTTTCAAAGAAGGGTTTTCTATTCTCATCGTTTTATTTCCTAACTCTGTTTTTACTATAACAGAACTTTTGGGATGCTCGATTTTTAAGTATCCTTTTTTTACTAAGTCATCCAGCATCGCTTTAAGCCCCTTTACATTATGAAAGGTTTTTATTTGCGACAATGTAAGAGGCATCCCATCCATCCATTTAATCCCGTGTTCAATAGCCCACTGCTTTCTACGTCTTTCTTTGAATAACTTATTTAGTAGAATATTTTGCTCTTTTGTTATTTTACCTTTTAGGCCAATATCCCATCTATGTATATTATTATCCCCTCCTCGCTTGTCTTTTATTGACTTGCCATAAAGTTGCTGAATAGTAAAATTTTTAAGGAGTAGTTTGGTGAACTTAGTCTCCATAGGGGGAAGTCCGGTTTCAACAATGTCCTTTATTTTTTTTGTCACCTTTTCAAATCCATTAAGGCTAATTTTCTCCTTTTTTGTACCTACAATAAATATCCTCTTTCTCTCTTGTGGTAGTCCAAAATGAGACGAATTTAAAACCCTCCAGCTAACATGGTAATTGAGTGCTTCAAGCCTGTCCAATATAGTTTTTAAGGTAAGCCCTATTTCATCATTTTTATTTTGTAAATCATGCTTTACTAATCCCTCAACGTTTTCCAGGATAAACCCGTAAGGGTTCTTTGCTTCTAATATTCTTTCTATTTCAAAAAATAAAGTACCCCTTGTATCTGAAAAGCCATGCCTGTTGCCACTGGCACTAAAAGGCTGACAAGGGAAGCCACCAAGTAGAAAATCAAAATCGGGTATGTCTAACGCTGAAACCTTTGTAATGTCACCTACAAAATAATCATGCTTGAAATTCTTATGCAGTGTCTCAACAGCATAGGGCTTTATTTCGGAAGTCATTATACACTGTGTATTAAACCCGGCTTTTTTAAAAGAAGTCTCAAATCCAAGCCTAAGACCGCCCATCCCGGCAAACAGATTAATAAATTTTACAGGTTTCATTAAATGGTTTGTTATTACAAATATAAAAATGCAAAACTAATTTATTTAGTTTTCTTTTTTGGGGGGCGGAACACTAAGTAACCCCTTTAATTTCCGGTCAAAATCGCTTTCCTTCTTTTCAGTTATAGTTATCTCTTTGGGTAGGGTATTTGTATTTCTTATTTGGGCTGCAATCTTATCAAAGTCTTTATTGAAATCTTTATCCTTTAATACTTTGTATTTAGCATATTCGCCTTCAGCAAATTTATCAGCAACATCCTTTCTTATACTACCTGCATTGTCAAGAACCTTGTACTCATTGAATCTTAAAAAAGCATCTACTCTATCTATCCAGTTTTGCATTTTCATTAACCTTTTCTTTCGGCTTAAGTTTTGCATATTCAAGAATCATATTTATAATCTGTTTAACCGTGAAATTCTTTTTCTTCCAGATAGTTTTTAGCTACTGTAACATCTGCCTTTTGAATATCACCGTCCTTCTTAGCATTTTTCCAAGTTTTTAAATTCATGTGTGGCAATCCCGCATTGGCTCTTGCCTTTATTATTTCAGCAGACGTTTTACCAACAATAGCGTACTCTAATTTGTTCTGCACTGACTGAAAAAAGGCAATAGTTTCCGGAGCGTTCTTATCGTAGCCAACACTGGTAGCATTTATATCCCTTACTTTTCAAAAAAACTTAGAGCCCGATCCCAATATTCTTTATAAGTTGTTTAAAGAAATCCTTATTGAATAAGTTGTTGCCCTGCTTTAGCCTTTCATCGTCTAATGCAAAGCCCTTTATTAAATATTCTTTTAATACTCTTGTAGCCCAAATACGAAACTTTGTTGCATTATATGAATTAACCCGGTAGCCAACCGCTATAATCATGTCTAAATTATAGAACTCAACTACTCTCTTTACCTCCCTATTACCTTCCATTTGAACTATTTCCATTTTGGAAATAGTTGCGTCAGTCAATTCCCCTTCACTTACCACATTTGTGGTGTGCTTAGATATAGCTGGGACTTCCACATTGAATATTTCGGCCATGCCTTTTTGGGTAGTCCAAACTGGATCTCGCGCTACAATTACTTGTACTTTTATCGAGCCATTTCATATTATAAAAAAGAAAATCTGTTTTTTCTAAATCTAACCATATACTTTATTAAATTTTCGTAAGTCAGCCTCTTGTTAGAAACGGCAGATAAAATTAAATCAAATCTACCTTGTGTATTGAAATCTCTGGTATTAAATCTAAGGGTAAATTCGTTAATGTAGCTTTGTAAATGGGCTTTGCTTATTGAGTGGTAGATACCGTCTATGCCCCTTTTCAGGTGTGACCAGAAGTTTTCTATTCCGTTGGTGTGTGCCATGCCATTTACAAACTGCTTTGCGCTGTGGTTTACTGAATGATGCTCAAAGTCTTTTTTAAGGTGCTGGTAAGCCTGTAAGTCGTCTGTCATAATCACTGTATTGGGATCAACATTTTCATAAACTACTGGCAGCAGCGTTTCCATTGTCCTATCAGCTATTACCATAGCCTTTACATTACCGCCTCTTTCTCTCATTCCTATTACAGAGGTTTTGCCGGAAATGGTTTTACCTTCTTCGTTCCTTACCTTTTTATCTGAATGTTTGTAGTAAGATTGCCCACCTATCCCGGCTTCGTCAATTTCTACTATTCCACCATCACCACCAACTACTTTTTTGAAATTAGGATGGTCAAAAGCATAACGCAAACGGTGCAATAAGAACCATGCTGATTTTTGAGTAACTGATATGTCTTTTGCAAGCTGGTGGCTGCTTATTCCCTTCTTATGAGAACTGAAAACATACAGGGCTAAGAACCATTTTTGGAGAGGGATTTTTGTATTGTCGAAGATAGTTCCGGTACGTACATTGAAATACTTCCCGGTGTTTTTGCACTTGTACTTATTGCCCTTGCAGTTGTAAACCTTAGAACTTGCATCAAAGGGAGAAACTACATTGCCATTCCACATTAATCTTTCTAAATGGTCAATACAGCTTTGTTCCGTTGGAAAGGCTTTGAGTAGGTCGAAAATGCTTTTAAATTCTGGTAACATATCTGTCGTTTGTGGTGTAAAGATATGCTCAATTATTCAAACTACAAAATCTTTTGGTGTAAAATTGTATATCATTGCCGTCAATAGACATGTTACACTTTCTGTTGGCAAAAGATGTGGCTATCAGAATAACTGTATCCGGCCTTATCTGGGGCAAAGGGTATGATTGGGAAACATTGATACCGGCTGTTAATCCTATTAATTATGCCATGATGGGAATGCTGCCACAAATGCACCGTGATGAAAAGACAATTGCCGATACTGTATCTCTCTTACTTAAACATGAATTTGGAATAGATTATCAATCGGCAAATGTGCCAAATAAATATTTACGTTAAATACAAACCGTACAAATCCGGAATTGTACTTTAGGATTTCTTCTTTTCATTTGTTTGGGTTTTCCTAAAGAACTCTTTGTTGGTGTCTTGCCGGGCTGCAAGGCCATCTCACAACATACAACAAAGGCCTCCCACTTTTTTTCTGGAACACCAACATCGGCAAATAGTCCATTTATTTCAAAATCCCGTTCCGCTTAAAGCAGAACGGGATTTTGCATGATATGCAAACACAGTTAGTTGCTGTGTAAATATTATTCCCGCCAGTCCTGCTTGCTGCACAACTTGTCCCGCCTTTGCGGGAAGGCTTGGAGCAGGATCTCCGGGCGGAAAGAGAAGGCAAGTATTTAAAAATACCGAACCGCACGGACATTAAGTGTGAGATTCCTCAATTCTTGGCCCTGACCGCTGGGTATGCCGAAAGACAATGTCGTCGCAACTTGGGGCCGCCGATATCCGTGGAAGTCCAGTAGCGGAAAAGGGTAAAACCGCCAATCGCAACTCTATTTATGTAAAATTTTTCCAACTCGCCTACTGCTCGAATAAACATCGCATAAAACGTTCGGATACTACATTGACTTGCGGCTATTCCTGGCGTAGAACAAGCAGCTATTATATCAATAGTGTTTTGATTGCCGGTTCCAAGGCCAACTCCATTGGCGCCGGGGATATCTATGAAACGACAACCCCATATTGGATTTTGAGGTTGGTTTGAAGGCGCTGCAACAAGGCCATGGATTTGACCCGCAATATAACCCGGTTCACCAGGTTGAAAAATATAGGCAATCTTACCTCCCAATGCACTTTCGCCAATTCTATAAAGTGCTGTAAAAGATAATTCGTTACCATAAGATGTGCCAAAAGAATTGGTGGCATAGGCCCTTACATAATAGGTAGTACTAACCGTAAGCCCGGTAATATTACTTGCAAAAACCCCTCCACCCGTTCCATCAGATGTTTTTGTAGAAAGAGCCACGGTAGGATTGGGCGAGGTACTCCAGCAAACGCCTCTTGCTGTAACAGGTGTATTTCCCCGAGACGTTATATTTCCTCCGCTTACTGCACTTGTAGAGGATATATTGCTTAAGCTTGATGTTGTAAGTACTGGAAAAGGTGTAAGGGCGGGGGTAACTGCCAGGGAATTCCAGGAAGAACCATTATAAAACTGAAGATCGCCGGCAACGCCACAATTGGAACACCATAATATAAGACCTGCAGCAGGGCTTGCAATTAAATTTCTTTGATCATAGGTCATTCGTGGAGGTAAAAAACCTTTGGTAGTGCTGCTTACATCCAACTGAGCAGATGCAGCGGGGGTGGTGCTGATACCTACCTGTGCCTTTGCACTAACTGTTATTAACAGTAAAAAAACAATTAATAAATTTTTAGCATGTTTCATTTTATAATAATTATAAGTTATTATTCCTATTTTTAAAAGGGATGTTTAATTGTTTCATATTTTTGTAGGTTTTTGCATTAAACAAAAAGTCTTTTATAGGGATACATTCATTGATTATTTACTGAATTTACATTTTCCTGCACAAAATTTGCCATCGGCCGTGTATAAAGAAAGGTTGTTGGAAGTATTTACCTGCACAGTCAGCACATCATTGGTTACCGGGTTTCCAATGATGATAAAAGGTTCAACGGCAGTTGTAAATTTCAGGGTTTTAATATCACTGTAGCTGTTCCTGTTATCCATATCGGTTTGTAAAATGCGGTAATAGTTAATGCCGGTAACTGGGTTGCTGTGTATATAACTGTAATTACTTGTTGTGTTGCTATTGCCTGCGGCCGGCAACAAACCAATGCCTGACCAGTTGATTCCATTGGTGCTGTGTTGCATGGAAAAGTTCCGGGTGTTTTGCTCCTGTGCGGTGGCCCATTTCAATAATCCTGTTTGGTTTTGTTTGGTGACTGTAAACGAAAGCCAGACAACTGGCAGCGCAACAGAACCGGCTAATGTAAGTTCGTTCAGGCCTGTGCTGTTTACACCGTTGGTCAGTACAAAATTGTTAGTGGCATCCCTTGTGGTAGCGGGATAGAAATTCCAGGTGGTTCCGTTGTGGATATTGAGTGTAAGTACACTTTCAGCAATACCATTGAGTTCTGCACCATCCCTGTAACTGATCTGCACCGATCCGGTAAATGCAGGGGTTGTATTGGTCAACCGGTAAACCTTTGAAATATATGGATTGAGACTGGTGTGAACAATGGTCGTGGCTTTACTCAGCGTATTGTTGCTGATGGTGATATCGGTTGAAGGGATAAGCGTAAGGCTGTCCGCAACCAGCTTAGTGCCGCCCAGTATGGTTACGCCGTTGGCCCCGAAACTTAATAACTGGGATTTTGCTGTGCCAACAAATAAAATGGCAGCATAAAGCATAAGCAGCTTTTTCATACTTGTAATTTTTAAATTAACGAAACCAAAAATCCGGGGCATAGAAAGCAAGATAAAATCGAAAGGACTTAACTTAATAAGACCCTTAATGAAGAAAGAGAATATGAAAGGTAGAATTATTTCATTTATCCTGCCAAGTTTAGTTTTTCTCTGCCCCGGTTAGCTGCATAAAAAAAAGAATGCCTTTCTTCCTTTCTTCCCTGCCAGGTCTTCAAAACTTCTGCCTTTGTCGGTCTTCTAAAAAAATAACACTCCGCTGTGTTGTGTACAGGCATTTACGCCGCAGGTTGGTGTTGTGAGCAAGCCTTTGTGTGCTGGCCTCACCAACTGCTGTGTTTTAGGGTTTCTTCAATTCGTTTGTTTGGGTTTTCTAAAGTACTCTTTGTTGGTGTCTTGCCGGTTTGCAAGGCCATCTCACAACACACAACAAAGGCCTCCCATTTTTTTCTTATCACAAATAGGAATAAAGTACAGATTGAAAAAAAAACACTTCGCAAATGCTGAATAGAATTACAGGACGATGAAATGTGCGACGCAACAGACAATGATAGTAGCAATGTCGCCCACCTCCATATTAAATTACAGTGGTAAATGGTCCCCAAATCTTTTTACACCGCATCCACATCTGCCACAATCGTTACACTTCTAAAGCTTTTGTTCTGATGCAGCATAGCCACCTGTTCCAGTAAATCTTTTTTACAATATTTAATAAGGTTGCTATTTCTTGAAAGATGCATAAATTTAAAAATCAATAAATTACTACCTATCTGTTTATCAATAATATAAGTAATTATTTTTGGACAAATTCGGAATTAAATTCCGGATTTGTCCAAAATGTTTTATCTTTATGGCATGATAAAACGTACAGCAGAAGCAAGATTGATAAAGCTTGCCAAAACTTTCCGCAGTGTGGCGGTGGTGGGGCCACGGCAAAGCGGCAAAACCACTTTGTGCCGGTTAGTGTTCCCGCAAAAGCAGTATGTATCATTAGAGAACCCAGATGTACTGGAGTTTGCCAAAACAGACCCCAGGGGGTTTCTGTCGCAATATAAAAATGGGGCGATATTAGACGAGATACAAAGGGCACCGCACCTGTTCTCCTATTTGCAACAAATATTAGATGAAACAAAGAAGAAAGGGTTATTTATATTGACAGGTTCAAATAATTTTTTATTGCAGGAAAATATTACGCAGACTTTATCAGGAAGGATTGCTTACCTGCAATTACTTCCTTTGTCTTTACAAGAATTGAAGGAGAGTAAAAAACTGAAAGCAAGTTATAGCTGGCATATACTCAACGGCGGCTATCCGGAAGTAATTACAAAAAAGGTAAATGCAGCCGACTGGTATCCGGGTTATATAAATACTTATGTAGAAAGAGATGTGCGGCAATTAAAAAATATCAGCAACCTGTCGCTGTTTACAAAATTGTTGCGCCTTTGCGCCGGAAGAACCGGGCAGATAATAAATATGACTTCTCTGGGAAATGACTGCGGTATTGACCAAAAAACAGTAACCGCCTGGCTGGCTATACTGCAAAGCAGCTTTATTATTTATCTGCTGAAACCTTATCATGGCAACTTTAATAAACGTATTATTAAAACACCCAAGTTATACTTCTATGATACCGGCCTTGCCTGTTCGCTATTGGGCATTACCAATGCCAAACAAATAACCACCCATGCTGCCAAAGGCCCGTTATTTGAAAATATGATAGTAAGTGAATTGCTGAAGGAGCGGTTGAATAAAGGCGAGCAGGATAATCTTTACTATTGGCGGGACAAAACAGGAAATGAAGTGGATGTAGTAATTGATAATGCAGGCAAATTAACTGCTGTAGAATTAAAGGCGGGAGAAACCATTTCGCAGGATTTCTTCAAGGGGCTTATTTATTTTTCCTCATTAAACAAAAAAACAACAGAAAAAAAATTAATATATGGCGGGAAATCAGGACAGAAGAGAAGTGATAAAACTGTAATACTACCCTGGAATGGGATAATCTAAAATTTTTCCGTTGGACAAATCCGGAATCTAATTCCGGATTTGTCCAACTTAAATTGCATCCACATCCGCCACAATAGTTACACTTTTAAAACTTTTGTTTTGATGCAGCATAGCCACCTGTTCCAGTAAATCTTTTTTACATTGATTGATGGTTTTCCCATCTCTGGGGAGTTTTAGTAAGAGTTCCATCAGGTATTGATTCCTGATGCGACCAATAACAGGTTCTGCAGGACCAACAATGTACTGTCCGTATTTAATTTTCATGGCATCCGCATAAACCTGCGCAGCTCTTTCCACCACTTCTTTTATTTTATGTTTAAAATTGATATGGATGATGCGGGAGAAAGGCGGATAGAAAAATTCTTTTCGCTTCTTCAGTTCTTCAGTAAACATATTTTTAAAATCATGCTGCTGCACAAATTGCAATACCGGGTGTGTGGGCTGAGAAGTCTGTACCATTACTTTACCGCTCTCTTCTTTTCTGCCGGCACGGCCACTCACCTGCTCCATCAGTTGAAAGGCCCGTTCGTTTACCCGGAAATCTGCGAAGTGTAATAAGCCATCGGCATCTAAAATTCCAACAAGGTCAACGTTGTCAAAATCAAGTCCCTTCACTACCATTTGTGTGCCGACTAAAATATCAATCCGTTTTTGTTCAAACTGCTGAATTAATACATCATGTGCATTCTTTCCCCTTACTGTATCAATATCCATTCTCGCCACTTTTGCATCGGGAAAAGTTTCCTGCAATTGTTCTTCAATTTTTTCTGTACCAAAATTCCGTTGTGCAAATTTATCACTGCCGCAGGCGGCGCAGGTATGCACCGGCGGATAAGTAGTGCCGCAATAATGACAAATTAATTTATTCGTCAGCTTATGAAAAGTCAGCGATACATCGCAATACTTACATTGCGGTATCCAGCCACAGGTACTACATACCTGGTACGGTGAATAGCCACGGCGGTTTTGAAAAAGAATAATTTGCCGGTTTCTGGCTATCACTTCATTTACGGCTTCCACCAGTTGTGGTGAAAGCATGACTTTGGTTCTGTCTTTCTGTAAAATTTTTCTAGTGTCTATAATCTCAATCGGTGGCAGTTTCAAATCGCCATAGCGTTGCAGCAGTTCCACCAAACCATACTTACTGGTTGTTGCGTTATAATAACTTTCTATAGAAGGTGTGCCGCTGCCGAGTAATGTCTTTGCACCAAACAAAGAAGCAAAATAAATAGCAGCATCTCTCCCATTGTATCTTGGTGCTGGTTCCTGTTGTTTGTAAGATGTATCATGTTCTTCATCGCAGATTATCAAACCAAGATTCTGATAGGGCAAAAATACAGAAGACCTTGCGCCGAGTATCACTCTCAATTCACCATTCTTTACTTTGTTCCAGATTTCTACCCTTTCGTTTTGCGAAAATTTGGAATGGTAAATACCAATATAGCCACCAAAATGTTTTTGCAGACGACGAATAATTTGTGAAGTGAGTGCAATTTCCGGCAGCATGTATAATACCTGCTTGCCTTGTTTGATATATTCTTCAATCAGCTTGATATAAATATTGGTCTTGCCGCTGGATGTAACACCGTGTAACAAACAAACCGGTTTGCTTTGTAATTGTTCCAGTGTTTGTTCAAATGCTTTTTGTTGTACTTCTGATAATTCAAAATCAATCTGTACATTCTTTGGTAAATATTTTATCCGGTCGATGATTCTTTTTTCTGTCCAAAGGATTTTTTTTCTACCAAGCCTTTTAGCTGTGCTTCACTTGCTCCTGATTTTTTTAATAAAGAAGATTTAACTACTTCGCCTTCTGTTTTCATCAGGTGGAGATAACTTAACAACAATTCCATTTGTTTGGGAGCTTTTGTCCAGTTGTTCAGCAGTTCGGATAGTTTATCTTCATTATCATATTCGGGATTCAACAGCACATAGCTTTCTTTCTTTGGCGAATAAGTTTGTTTCAACGCTTCCCATACAAAACAAACTTTCTTTTGAATAAGCCGGTTAATAACAGGGTAAACATGGGATGAATCCAGTATCTGCTGTACTTCCGTCAGGCTGAGTTCTTTTTTTATCAGCAATGCTTCGCCAACAATGTATTCATCATGGTCGAGTGCAGAAAAATCATCACCGTATTCTTCATTATACACCAATATTGTTTCGCTGGATAATTTGAAATGGGCTGGTAGTGCTGCGGCCATTACTTCGCCTTCACTGCACATATAGTATGCGGCAATCCATTCCCATAGTTTTAATTGCTGCTCAAATACTACTGGTTCTACATCCAATACATTCAGGATATCCTTTGTCTCAAAAAATTCTGGTTTGTCTTCATGAAGGCGTTTTATAATACCAGCATATTTTTTGCTTTTGCCAAGGTTTACTTCTACCCGGCAACCTATTTTAGCTGTTTCCTGTAAATGTGTGGGAACAGACCATGTGTAGTTTTTAGGAAGGGCTGATGGTATGATGACTTCGGCGTACCCCCCAACCCCTAAAGGGGAGCCAGATTCGTTTATATGTAAGTTATCTTCCTGCATTCAATAGCAAATCTAAACTATAGGGTTTAAAACTCCCCTTTAGGGGTTGGGGGTGTTTTTCTCCATGCAGCATCATACTCAATTAATTTCTTTTTCATAATTTCATACACTTCTTGCTTCAGTTTTTCAACATCAGTTGAATGTATATCCTGTTACGGGTATTTCATCCAAATAAACGATGCGGCTGCGGCCTGGTGTCATATGAAATAAACTTTCGTACGGCATTCTCCGGTAGGCATCAAAAATAAAACTGGTTTGACGGGAGTTTGTGTTTCAATAGCCACCCGAAATGCACCATCATAAAATTCTTTTAATGGTTCGGTTGTCATATTAAAAGTTCCTTCCGGAAAAACCATTACGGAAATGCCTTTACCAATAATGGATTTCAGAATTCTGACACTGTTAGCCCGGTTGGCAGCACTGCTGCGGTCAACTGTAACAATCGCATTGCGATAAATAAAACCAAAGACAGGTAGCTTTACTCATTTCGGCCCTGCCCAACGGACGAAATGGCTGACGAAAAGCTTTTACCAATATGGCTGCATCGAGATAGGAAATATGATTGCTGACAAAGATGTACGACTTTTTTTTATCATGTGGCACTTCATATATTTTTTTGTGCCAGATAAAAATGAAGGAAACCACAAATCAGCCCAGAGCATACATAATCGTATCATCATGTTGCCGCCTTTTATTCTGCCAAAGAAACCGGCGATTAATGCAAATGGAAATATCAGCAGCATAATGGCTACGAAAGTGATGCAGGCGTAGATTGAGTATATAAATTTGAGAATCTTCAATTGCCGTTATGAATTATGAATGATGAGTTGCTGAGTAGAATTACCGGACATACAAGTGTGCGACGCAACAGACGATGATAGTAGCAATGCAGTTGGGTACATACTATTTATTTTTATATTTATTATCATCGCCGTGGCAATTGCATTTAAAATCTGTTTCTAAATCAATCACTGTTACTACTGTCGTTGATTCATTGCATTGAGCATATACGATGCGTACCCGTTGGTCATCGTTGGTTACACCTTCCACGGCATAGCGGGGACATCTTGCATTTTGCAAATCACTTTTGGTATAATTTATTTTTCCATCCCGCATTATCTCCTCCACTTCAGCCTGCGAAATTTTGCGGCATTGCATCCGGCATTTTGCATGATTGCTGTATTCCAGCAAAGCTGTACGCCGGTCAAAACCTTTATCCCGGTTAGTGGGATTACTGGCCGGGTCTTTTGGCTTGTCGTTATTAGTAACTTTTGGTTTTGGTGCCGGTTCGTTGCTTTTTTTGTACTGTTTGATGACAACAATGGCAATCAGCATCAACAACATTAATATATATGGAGTCCACTTCTTGTTCACTATCAAATATTTCGATAAAAATACAGGTTTGTAGTTGATACACCTCTATCCGGAAGGCAACTTTGGACATTAAACCTTACACTTTTAAACGTACTTTTGCCCCCTTATGGCGGAATCAAAAACAGTGGCGTTTCATACTCTTGGCTGCAAGCTCAATTTCTCCGAAACATCTTCTCTTTCCCGTTTGCTGGAAAATGAAGGGTTTGAGAAAAAGGAGTTTGATGAGCTGGCGGATGTATATGTGATCAATACCTGTTCCGTTACAGATAATGCAGATAAGGAATGTCGCCATCTCGTTCGCCGCATTCAGCGAAAAGCACCGGAGAGCCTGGTGGTGATTACCGGTTGCTATGCCCAATTAAAACCAAAAGAAATTTCGGAGATACCGGGTGTGGATTTGGTATTAGGTGCTGCGGAGAAATTTAATATTGCCCGGCATATCCGGGAGTTAGCAAAAGGTGATTCAGCAAAAATTTGCAGTTGCGATATTGAAGAGGTGTCAGGCTTTCATTCTTCCTGGAGTGTGAATGACCGGACCAGAACTTTTTTAAAAGTGCAGGATGGATGCGATTATAATTGTTCTTTCTGCACTATCCCTATGGCAAGAGGAAAAAGCAGGAGTGATAGTATAGAAAATGTGGTGAAGCAGGCAACTGAGTTAGCCAAGAATGGGGTGAAGGAAATTGTTTTGACTGGAATCAACTTGGGTGATTTTGGAAAAGGCCCTGATGGAGCTGGCGTAACCATTGGCATCAATAGCCGGGAAGAGAACTTCTTTGAGTTGGTGAAGGAATTGGATAAAGTGGAAGGCATTCAACGGTATCGCATTTCATCAATAGAACCCAATTTGTTGACAAATGAAATCATAGAATTTGTTGCCAACAGCGATAAGTTTATGCCGCATTTTCATATTCCATTACAAAGCGGCAGTAATAAGATTTTGAGTATGATGCGTCGCCGGTATAAAAGAGAATTGTATGCCGAAAGAGTGGCGTTGATAAAAACATTGATGCCGCATTGTGCCATTGGTGTGGATGTGATTGTTGGCTTTCCAGGCGAAACAGAAGAAGATTTTAAAGAAACTTTTGACTTCCTTCATTCATTGGATATTAGTTACCTGCATGTGTTTACCTATTCAGAAAGAGATAATACCCATGCACTGACGTTGAAACCAGTTGTGCCTGTCCACATCCGCAACGAAAGAAATAAAACGCTTCGCAATCTTTCTTATATGAAGTTGCAATACTTTACCGAACAACATGCCGGGCAAACCCGAAAGGTATTGTTTGAAAAGAATGGTAAGAACGAAATGATGGATGGCTACACGGATAACTATATTAAAATAACTACGCCATTTAGAAAGGAATGGGCGAATGGAATTGTGGAGTGGAAAATGTAACTTGTTGCTATTAGAATTATCTCAAAATGGTAAAATTTATAAGTTGTATTGTCAATCAGTGTGCTAAGTCTGGTTGGCGATATGATAGAGGCTCATGCCTTTTCAACACAAGACTAATTTTATGCCTTTTGTTGTGGATGAATATTACTTCACTATTAATTTTTATAAAAGGGAAGAAAAAAGGTATTGAACTATCCTTTTATAAAAGGAACGATATCCCTATAGGTTTTGTAATATTAATGTTGATTTTGTACATCACTATTGCTTTGATATCGCCAAAAAGTAGAATCTACAATACTGAAATAACCAATATTGAAAAGAAAAAAATACTCTTCACATATTATTTTTACATATCTACCTCAATACTTTTAATGATATTGGCAGGAGTTTTTGGAAAACAATAATACTGGTGAAACGTACTGGACTCGAACCAGTGACCCCTACCATGTCAAGGTAGTACTCTAACCAACTGAGCTAACGTTCCGGGTAATACCAGCTACAAAGTAAAATTAATTGTTTTCAACTTTCTTTTTCTCTCCGGTGCAACTTTCCTACTTTTAACTTGTCATTTATAACAGATGCAGAAATACCAGGTAACGATACAGTTTGAAATGAGTGATGAGTTTATGGAATTAGTGCCGCCTCATCGTACGTATATCAATTTTCTTATCAACAAAGGAACAATTGACCACTATGCTGTAAGTATGGAAACACAGCGGTCGTGGGTTACCTTCAATGCTGAAAATAAAAAAGAAGTAGAGAAGCTATTAAAGAAATCCCCCCTCTTTAAATTCTGGACTGTTGAAATTGATGAACTGTTTGTACTCGACGGACAGCATTACCGACTGCCGGAGGTTAATCCGAATTAACCAGCCAGATTCAGGTTGTTCTACAATAAAAGAAGTCTAAAGTTTAGATTAAAAATATTTTGTCTAAAACACTCACACCCTTATCTTTGCCGTCCGCAAAAAAGGGAGTTTAGCTCAGCTGGTTCAGAGCATCTGCCTTACAAGCAGAGGGTCGGCGGTTCGAACCCGTCAACTCCCACAAAAAACAGGTTGTCGCACAAGCAGGCAGCCTTTTTTTATGTCAATATTTTATACTTTTATAGTTTGAAATGAAAAGTTACTCAGGCCATACAGATACTAAACAATCCGAAGAAACGGATATACTTACACTCACCGAAGACCCCTGCCACCTTATTGTCTGGAATGATGAGGTCAACACTTTTGAATGGGTAATTGAAACCCTTATGGATATTTGCGGCCATACCCATGAGCAGGCAGAGCAATGTGCCTACATCATCCACTTTCACGGAAAGTATGCTGTAAAGAACGGTATTTATGATGAACTAAAACCTTTCTGCGATGCCATTACTGAAAGGGGTATTAATGCCACAATAGAAGTTACTGTTTAATTACAGTACGTCTTACTACTTATTTCCCGAAAACAAAACCAACTATTTTTACACAATCGTATTCTATCCAGTAGAAATACTATTGGTAAATATTATAAAGTGCATAAATTGAGTGGCATTTAAAAACCAAATATCAATTTATGCTAAAGAAAATTTTTCTCTCCGCTGTTGTTCTTTTGTCAACAATAGCTTTCAACCATGCTATGGCACAGGTTGAACAAGTACAGGAAACCGGTGCCGGTATATCCCGCCGGTTACAACATGAAATAGATATGACCAAAGACCCTGTTCTGGGGATTGTTCCAAAGTATCGCCTTGTTGATGCTTATGAACAAAGAAGAAGCAGGTTGGCACAGTTAGCTAACAGGGCACCATTATTTACTTGGACAGAAAGAGGGCCAAATAGTGATGCTGTTGGCCCGAGTAATGGCAACAGCAGACCCGGCAACGGTATTACATCCGGCAGGATGCGGGCCATTTGGGAAGACCTTGGTGATGCAACCGGAAGAACAGTGTGGGTAGGTGGTATTGATGGTGGCCTTTGGAAAACAAATGACATAACAGCCACCCCGGCTACATGGACACCTATTAATGATTTCTTTGGCAACCTTGCCGTAGCAAGTATCTGCCAGGATCCTACAGATAATAATATTATGTATTTCGGTACAGGCGAAAAGGCCATTAACTCTGATGCTGTTCGGGGTGCAGGTATATGGATAAGTACAGACCATGGTGTAACATGGGCTATAATGCCCAACTCCCAAAACTATTGGAACGTAAGTAAGGTCTCTTGTGATGCAAGTGGCAATTTATATGTTGGATGTAATACTATTTCTAATACACAGGGGTTACAGCGATATACAAAATCAACCGGCACATGGACAAATATTACACCCAGCGGCCTTGACCCAAGGGTTCCTGATTTTGAATTGAGCAGCACCGGACGTTTGCATGTAGTATGCGGTTATTACAATACTGCTGCTGCAAGTTCAGGTTATCGTTATACTGATAACCCTGCAACAGTTACAACAACCGGATGGACAAGCCCTGCAACTACTTTTCCTACTCAATATAATGTTGCATTGGCAAGTAATGGTAATACACTTTATGCTTTACCGTCAAACTCTACCTGGCAGGTACCCACTATTTATAAATCAACTAATGGTGGTGCTAACTGGGCGGCAACAGGAACAACACCTTCTTTTACCAGTGGCCAGGCATGGTATTGTATGGCAGTAGCAGTTGATCCTGCCAATGCAAACAATGTAATTGTTGGCAGCCTTGATTGTTATAGAACAACCAATGGTGGTACAAGCTGGTCAAAAATTTCCGAATGGGTGGGAACCACAGGTCAGTATGTACATGCCGATCAGCAAATCATCCGCTGGCGCAATAACAATCAGGTTTTAGTAGGAAGCGATGGGGGTATCCATTACTCAGGCAATGGCGGTACAACCTTTCAGGATAAGAATACCGGGTTGCGTTTAAAACAGTTTTATTCTGTTGCAATACACCCTACCAGTACTAACTATTTTCTTGCAGGTGCACAGGATAATGGTAACCATCAGTTAAACAGTGCCGGGCTGGGTGCTTCAGTAGAAGTAACAGGTGGCGATGGTGCATTTGTCCATATTGATCAGGATCAGGGGCAATACCAATGGGGTGCTTATGTGTATAATCAATATAGAAGAAGTACCAACAGTGGTTCATCATGGTCATCTATAAATTATTCATCCAGTGCCGGACAGTTTATTAATCCAACTGATTACGATGATGTAAATAATATTATGTACGGCAGCGGCAATGCCAATACTTTTGTTCGCTGGAGCAATCCGCAATCGGGTAGCACATTTACAGCCGTTACTATGAGTGGTTTAAATGCAGGAAAAGTAACTACCGTTAAAGTCTCCCCTTATACTAATCATACAGTTTACTTTGGCGGTGGCGGAAGCGGAATTACCCCTTCACTTATTAAGGCAACAAGTGCAAACGGCACCCCTGCGTTTACAAGTATCATCGGTACAGGTATGACAACTGCCGGTGCAAGGATTTCCTGTATCGAATTAGGTACCAATGAACAAAACATCATTGCTGTATTTTCCAACTACGGCGTAAATAATATCTGGGTTACATCTGATGGCGGAACAACATGGACAGCCATTGATGGCAACCTGCCTGATATGCCTGTAAGATGGGCAATGTTTTATCCCGGCAGCAATAACACAAAAGCAATTATTGCTACTGAAACCGGTGTGTGGCAAACAGAATTAATTAATGGTGCAGCTACTGTATGGGATCCTGAAACTGGTTTCCCCAACGTACGGGTAGATATGCTTCAATACAGGGCAAATGATGGATTGCTGGCAGCAGCTACACATGGCCGTGGAATATTCACCACAATAATTGGTGCAGCCCCATCATGCGGTAACGTAGCAGGTCTTGCATCATCCGCAATTACCAGCAACAGTGCTACGGTTAGTTGGACAGCATTAAGTGGTGCATTGAATTATGATGTGGATTATAAACTCAACTCCTCATCTACATGGGTAAATGCAGCAACAGCTACAACAAGCACTTCAGTAAACCTTAGTGGTTTAACTGCTTCTTCGTTATACGACTGGAGGGTGAGGGCTAACTGTACTGGTGCAACAAGTGCATACACACAGGCGCAACTTACCACTTCAGCACCATGTGGCACACCAACTGGATTAACATCATCAGCAATAACAAATACAGATGCTACAATAAGCTGGACAGCCGTAAGCAGTGCATTAAGTTATGATGTGGATTATAAAACTTCTGCCTCGTCCACATGGATTAATGCTGCAACAGGAACAACAGCCGTATCAGTAAATCTTGCTGGTCTTACACTCGGTACAGCTTATGATTGGAGGGTAAGGGCTAATTGTACTGAAGGTGCAGGTAATTATGCACAAGCTGTGTTTACCACCACTTCTCCTTGTAATGACCCGACAGGTCTTACCTCATCAGCTATTACCAGCAGCAGCGCAACAGTAAGCTGGGCAGCTGTAAGTGGCGCAAGCAATTATACAGTTGATTATAAATTGAATTCATCAGGCACATGGAGTACAGCAGCGGCAGCAACTATTTCCACCTCTGTTAGCCTTACAGGTTTAACAACTGCATCTTTATACGACTGGAGGGTGAGAACAAACTGTACTGGAGGAAACAGTGCTTTTGTGCAGGCGCAGTTTACGACACTTACTGCACCAACTTGTCCCGGTACATTTGATGTGTCAACAAATGGCAGCAGATCCGGTGCCGCTACCATTCCATTTAATACTGATGTTTTCGGTTTAATAAACCCAACGGGTGATGTTGACTATTACAGGTTTGTAATTACAACCGGCGGTACTATTACACTTACCCTTACCGATTTAGTTGCAGACTACGACCTCCGCTTGTATAGAAATAACACTAATGTAGCCAGTTCATCCAATGGAGGCACAACAAGTGAAACCATTAATTATACAGCTACTGCAAATACCTATTATGCAAGGGTGATTGGCTTTAGTGGTGCATTTAATGCCAGTAATTGTTACAGGCTGAAGGTTCAATTAGGAACAGCATCGCAGGTTGAAATACCCGTTGAACTAGTAAGTGGTGATAAACCAAAGCTGGTATTATTCCCAAATCCTGCCAGCGACAGGCTTACTGTTTATCTGGCCGGTTACGACAAGCTGAAAGTAATTGAGATATTCAATATAAACGGACAGCAAGTTTACGCCGGAAAGCAAGCCGACAATAGTACTATTCTCGATATAAGCAAGCTTGCCAAAGGCTTATACCTGATGAAAATTAGTGGTACAGATGGAACAGTGATAAGCCAGGAGAAATTTATTAAACAATAAAACCCGATTTTCTTTATTTATAAAGCCCTGTCCCATTTTAAACGGGATGGGGCTTTACATTTGCAGTATGCCTTTGTTTGCATTAGACAATGAATTAATTTTTCCTCCGGTACATTTGTCCGAACCAGATGGCCTGCTTGCAATGGGTGGTGATTTATCTGCTGAAAGGTTGTTGCTTGCTTACCGCAATGGTATCTTTCCTTGGTATGAAGGTGATACTATACTATGGTGGTGCCCTGACCCGAGGTTTGTTTTATTTCCTGATGAATTAAAAATAAGCAAAGGTATAAAACCATTGCTTAACAGGGACGAAATCCAATTCACCACCAATAAAGCATTTGAACAGGTAATCAATAATTGCAAAGAAACCAAACGACCCGGCCAGGAAGGTACATGGATAACCGATGAAGTAGAAAAGGCTTACTGTAAACTGCATGAACTTGGTTATGCCCATAGTGCCGAAGTATGGAAAAACGGGGAACTGGTTGGCGGTTTATATGGAATTAAAATGGGTAAAGTATTTTTTGGTGAAAGTATGTTTAGTAAAGTAAGCAACGCTTCCCGGTTTGCTTTTATAAAATATGTGCAGCAATTGAAAAATGAAGGCATTGAATTGATAGACTGCCAGGTTTATACAGAATATTTAGAAAGTATGGGTGCAAAGATGATAGCCCGAGAGGAATTTATTGAGCTGCTCAACAAACTAACAATTTTATCTTCTCCCCTTTAGGGATAAGATGAAATCCAAATTATAAAGCACTTAATGGGGGTCTAAAACCTGCTTCCCAAATAATGCGGCAGCATGTTCCGCCAGGTATCCCAGTCATGCGGCCAGTCCGGCCCCCAAATATCTAATTCATAACGGATGCCTTTATCATATAATACCCTTGCAAATTTGCCGCTTGCACCAGGGTCCTCATAATTACCACTACCTGTAAGGATATGAATGTTGTTACTGCTACGTATTTGTTCTAAAATATTATGGTCAGTAAGCTGACTCATGTAATGCAAAGGACTATTAAAATACACATCATCATCATAATGACCCTTGGTGTATTCTGTTAAATCATATACGCCGCTCATTGCAATTACACCATTAATTATATCAGGTCTTTTTAAAAATAAATTCATGCTGTGTAATGCCCCAAAGGAAGCGCCGCAGGTAATAATGGGTGTAGCTGCACTTGTGCTATTGCGTATAAATGGCACCACTTCATTAAACACATAGTTGTTCCACTGCTGATGGCGGATAGATTTATCAACGGGATTCATATTATTATTCATCCAGCTTTCGTTATTAATGCTATCAATAGAAAATACTTTCACTTTTCCTGCATCAATAAACGGGGCCAGACAATCCATTAACTGAAACCTTTCATACTCCAGGTAATCGGCAGCAGCAGTAGGCACCAGTAAAAGGGCAAAACCGAAATCTCCGTAGGTGGCAATGGGCATTTGTTTGTTAAGTGCGGGGCTGTACCAACTGGTTAGCTCTCTTTTCATAAAAAATAGTTTGATCAGTGAATAAATGGAAGCTTATTCCAGAACTTATTGTCTGTCATACGAATATAGCCTTAAAACAGCTTTCTGCAATCTTCAGCATTACTGATTTCTCAAAAAAAAATAGGTTTTGAAAAATATTTTTAGTAAAAATACTTGCAAATATTACTAAGTAATCATACTTTCATTTATACGTATTTTTACATATTTAAATAGTATTTTCCGTACTAAACCGACTGCTGCACATGCTAAAAAAAATAATCCGGATTATGATAGTGGACGACCATCCTTCCATTATCAAATCACTAACACTGTTCTTAAATACAACAGAGGGGTTTAAAGTGGTATCGACCTGCAAAAATGGCCTTGCAGCCCTTAAAAAGGAAAAACAGCTGCACCCGGATATCATCCTGCTGGACATGAATATGCCGGGAATGGATGGCCTTGAAACAGCAAAAAACCTTCTGGCAGGCAAAACAAATTCAGGGATTATTGGTATGTCCGTAGATAATAACCCAGAGTATGCCCGGAAATTAATTGCACTTGGTGTAAAGGGCTTTCTCACCAAAACCTCCCCCCCGGAGGAATTTATAGAAGCAATAAAACAGGTAATGAAGGGCAAAATTTACATCTGCAAGGAAATAAAAGGGAGGTAAGTAAACTCTTTAAACCTGTTCATTCTTAATCACTTTTCATTATGCCTGAAAGAAGGTAATTTTGCATCTCGTTTTACCGAAGCTATTCACATTAAATTCAGGTGTTACAAGTATGGAACTTAGCAAAAATTTTGAACACACAGCAGCAGAACACAAATGGTATCAGCATTGGCTGGATAAAAACTATTTTAACAGTGATCCAGATGGAAGGGAGCCATACACCATTACCATTCCACCCCCAAATGTAACAGGTGTGCTGCACATGGGCCATTGCCTAAATAATACCATACAGGATATTTTGATACGTCGGGCAAGGATGCAGGGAAAAAATGCCTGCTGGGTGCCTGGTACTGACCATGCAAGCATTGCCACGGAGGCAAAAGTGGTGCAGATGCTGCGGGAAAAGGGGCATTACAAAATCATCTTTAACAAGAGATGAGTTTTTAAAATATGCCTGGGAATGGAAAGAGAAATACGGAGGCATCATTCTTCAGCAATTAAAAAAATTAGGTTGCAGTTTAGATTGGGAGAGAACATCTTTCACAATGGATGATGATTATTACAAAGCTGTAATAAAAGTCTTTATTGATTTACATAAAAAGGGGTTATTTACCGCGGCAAAAGAATGGTAAACTGGGATCCTGTGAGCCAGACTGCTTTGAGTGATGAAGAAGTTATTTTTAAAGAAGTTGATTCTAAACTCTATTACGTTACTTACAAATTTACTGATGGAAGCAGCGGTATTACTGTAGCTACAACAAGACCCGAAACTATTTTGGGTGATGTAGCCATTTGTGTAAACCCTGCTGATGAACGGTATAAAAATATGATTGGCAGAGAAGTGATAGTACCAATCATCAATAGAAAAATACCCGTAATTGCTGATGAATATGTAACTACTGATTTTGGAACAGGTGCTTTAAAAATTACCCCTGCACATGATAAGAACGATAATGTGCTGGGCGCAAAGCATAACCTTAAAGCTATTGACACATTAGACCTTACCGGAAAATTTACTGTAGAAGAGTTAATGGAAGACAACCCATCGGCCCAGGTGCTGGCCTATGCTGGTATGGACAGGTTTGTATTACGAAAAAAAATTGCAGAAGATATTGCGGCACTCGGGCAATTAGAAAAAACAGAAGATTATAAAAGTCAGGTAGGCACAAGTGAAAGAACAGGCGCTGTTATTGAAAATAAATTATCGTTGCAATGGTTTTTGAACATGAACAAATTCATGGAGCAAAACCCAGAAGTGCTAAGCAGGGTAATGGATGACACTATAGCATTTCATCCTGCCAAATTAAAGAACACTTATAACCATTGGTTGAGCAATATTAAAGACTGGTGCATTAGCCGCCAGCTTTGGTGGGGGCAACGGATACCTGCATGGTATGCACCGGATGGTTCATTTGCTGTGGCAGCAACAACGGAAGAAGCATTTGAAAAACTGAGAATCAATAATGAACAATTAGTAATTGATAATACTCACAGGATGAGGATGTATTGGATACCTGGTTTAGCAGTTGGCTGTGGCCAATGGAAGTGTTTAAAGGCATTAGCAATCCTGACAACAAAGATGTTAACTACTACTACCCTTCTACTACATTAGTAACCGGGCAGGATATTATTTTCTTTTGGGTGGCAAGAATGATAATGGCAGGTTATGAATACAAGGACAAACCCCCATTCAAAGATGTTTACTTTACCGGCATGGTAAGGGATAAGCAGGGAAGAAAAATGAGCAAGCAATTAGGCAACTCCCCTGATTTATTAGAGATGATAGAAAAAGATGGTGCCGATGCTGTTCGTTTTGGTGTTATGATATCCTCTCCCGCCGGAAATGATTTAATGTGGGATGAATCTGGTAATGAACAGGGCCGTTCTTTATTAATAAGATGTGGAATGCAATGAAGCTGGTGAAGATGTGGGAAACGAGAGTCGTGAGTCAAGAGTCGGGAGCGGGGAGTTTTGCTGTTGACTGGTTTGAAAATCGTTTGAATGAAGTAAAGGTCGAATTAGAGGGACAGTTTAAAGAATTTCGTTTAAGTGAATCGTTAAAAACTATTTACTCTCTTATCTGGGATGATTTCTGTAGTTGGTATTTAGAATGGGTAAAACCCCCGATGAATGAACCAATTGATAAGGCGGTATATGAAAAAACGGTTGATTTTTTTGAAGAACTGATGCAGTTGTTGCATCCTTTTATGCCTTTTGTTACTGAAGAAATTTATCATGAGTTAAAACAACAAGATGTTGATTTAACAGTAAAAAAATATCAGCCGGTTATAAGCATTGATGAAACTATTCTTCAGAACGGGGTACAATTAAAAGAAGCCATAACCGCCATCAGGGATGCCAGGGTTAAAAATGAATTAAAAAACAAAGACACAATCAGGTTAAATATTGAAACAGCAAACAGTGAGTTGTATAAATCTATTGAAACCATACTTGCCAAGCAGGTAAATGCTGAAAAAATAACTTACAACCTTACCGCCGAAGCTGGTTCTTTTACAGTTGTAGGCAAAGAAGTGAAATTTTATATTAAAACGGATAAAGCGATTGATACATCTGCCCAAAAAGCTGAATTGCAAAAGGATCTTACATACCAGCAGGGCTTTCTTGCTTCGGTAGAGAAAAAATTAAGCAACGAAAAATTTGTTGCAAATGCCAAACCTGAAGTAATTGACATTGAAAGAAAGAAAAAGGCCGATGCGGAGGCAAAGATTAAAGTAATAGAAGAAAGTTTAACTGCTTTATAGAAGAAGTTTCTAACTATGCGTCTGGCCGCTGGATGTGTCCTTAATTTGAAATGAATATAAAGCGGCCTGACGCATACAATTCATTAAAAAAGGGCTTTTGAAATTTCAAAAGCCCTTTTAATTATATTCAATCTTCTTATTATGCTAATGTGAGTGAACCCTTTCTTTTAGCCATAAGGTTATACACCACCAAAATTAATGGCAGAAATACCAATGTGGCTATTAATGAATTTCTGTAAAAAGGTAGCCCTGCTGCATAGCAACTCATCAACCCAGAAAAACTTCTTGCATAAACAACTTCTGACACCGAAAGCCAGACCATAAAATTGGATACAAGAAAGAATAAAGTTGGTGCAGCTATAGTTCCGGCCAATAAACTGCCATAGCTCCTGCCCTGTAGCATCCAGCCAATAAAAGTGCAGGCAAGCAGTACCAGGTATTGCTTCCACTGACCGCTATAAAAGCCAGCATAAGCAAACATATCCTGCGTATACAAAATATGTATCACCACATCACTTATTAAAAGTGAAAGCAATGGCAACAGGAAAGAGATATTTTTTTCCCTGCTTATAAAACCGGAAAACAAGGCAATAGCAATTACAGGTGAAAAACCAGACCAGTTAAGATTGTTGCCAAAAGCCAGCTTACAGGTTACAGTAAGTGCTACCAAGCCTGCTGTAAGCACTATCATATTTTTGTTCTTCATCGTAAGTGTATTGTTTATTTAATTGTTTGGCAAAAATAACCCCATTTTACAAATCGGGGCTTCTATTTTTCCACCGCAGGTGTATTTCAAAAATTTGTACTTTGCTGCTATGGCATTACACAATGAACTGGGAAAGGAAGGAGAAGAGATGGCTGCTAAATGGCTGGCGGGAAAAGGGTACAAAATCCTGCAACGGAACTGGCGGTACTCTTATCATGAGTTAGATATTGTGGCAAGCAAGGGCAAATTTTTACACTTTGTAGAAGTAAAAGCAAGGAACCATTCACCTTTAGGCCATCCGGAAGACAGTGTTACAAAAAAGAAATTTAAAAATTTACAAAAAGCGGCTGACCAGTATTTGTTTTTAAACCCCGGCCACAAATGGATCCAGTATGATATTTTATCCATCACCCTGCATAAAAACAGCGAAACAGAATACTTTTTAATTGAAGATGTGTTTCTTTAGAAGGCTATCCGGTATGTAAGGGCAGCTCTACATAGAAAGTAGTACCGGCATCATGTTTTGTATCAAACCATATTTTTCCCTTTGCCTGCTCAACAATGCCCTTACACATTGCAAGCCCCAAACCCGTTCCGGATGATTTAGTGGTAAAATTGGGTACGAATATCTTGTCCTGCATTTCTGCAGGCTATCCCTTCGCCATTATCTTTTATACTTATTCTTATTTCATCACCCTTCCTTCTTTCATTGATTTCTATACGGCAATTTTCCTGTTCACTACAAGCCTGCATGGCATTGGTAAGCAGGTTGGTAAACAACCGGTTCATTTGTGTTTTATCTGCATTTATCATTACAGGGTCAAGCACAGGCCACCATACAAATTGCACATGGCTGTTAGTGGAAATAAATCTTTTAACGAAGCAAGCACTTCATGCAAATCAAAAAGCTCCACCTGTGTGTTGCCAATGTTTGCAAACTGCGAAAAGTCAGCAGCAATTTTTGAAAGGTGATCAATTTGTTCCACCAGTGTATTGGCCACACTACCCGATAGCTCCTTTACATTTGGCTGATTATTGGCAATAGCCTTTTGCAGGTATTGTATGCTCAGCTTCATAGGTGTAAGCGGATTTTTTATTTCATGTGCCACCTGCCTTGCCATTTCCCGCCAGGCACCTTCCCTTTCATTCTTTGCAAGGGCAGTTGCGCTATCACCTAATTTGGTTACCATCTTGTTATACTCCTTCACCAGTTCGCCTATCTCATCATTACGGTTCCAGACTATCGGTTCATTCATTTTTCCAAGGTTTACTTCCTTCATTTTATCACTGATAATGGAGAATGAATGGGTGATACGGTTAGTAATGAATAGGGCAATCAGCCCGGCTATTAAAAATATAAATGCATTCAGATTGATAATGGTTACTAAGAAATTAGAAATCTCCTGCCGTAACTCCGGCTTTGATGTGAAGTAGGGGATATTGATATAGGCATATAGCTTTACCATATTCATCCCTTACCGGGGAATAAATACTGAGGTAAGAAAAATTGCCGATCTTTTTCATCCTGCGCATGCTGCACCTGCCGCAGACCGGTCTAAGGTGATAAAAAGCAGCGGATCCATTTTTTTACTCAGCACACCTTTGGTATACACATTTGCTTCAGAAGAAACCTGCAGGCCACCTTCCAGGTCATACACATTCACATCCACCCCATGTATATCGGAAACTTCATCGACCAATTTTTGCAAACCAGTATTGGAAACGTGAATCATAGAATTTTATCACATCATCAAACAGGCTGTGGTCTGACTAATTTTTTTTCCATTTCGTTTACCATGATCTTCATCGTCCGGCTGAGTTTATCACTGTTGTTCCGCTTGTTCCGGCTTATAAAAAATGAAATAGTGGCTGCGCCGATAATAAGAAAAGAAAAAATACTGATAAAAATAATGGTGCTGTGTACCTGCGACCGGATATTAAGCTGCAGCAACCGTTTCAATGACCCTTTTGTTCAATGGTGCGATAATAAACCATGCCAATTGAACAAAGCAACTAGAAAAAGGAATGAACAAAAAATATAAGAGAATAATGTGATGGCTTCAATAATTGTTTCCTTTTTCCGGGCAATAACTACCACTTTTTCATTTCCTGATCCTATACCAGAGTTCATCAAATTCGCCATTGTTGCTTTGGATGAAATCCTTCCTTGGGTACCTCGTTATCGTCCAGCCAGATAGCAAAAGGATAATTGCCCGGCGGAGAAACCAAGCCTGCCTGTTTATATACACTGCATTGGAATAAATCGGTGAGTTTTCCGGATCTGTCTGCTTTAAATTGGCGGAAGAATTCCGGGAACAATGCATCCCGGCTGTAGTTGTTCGGGTTAGAAACAATAAAAAAAGTACCCAGCTTTTTCCCTGCCGTATCGGTTACATCCCTCCGGGTAATATAATTGAATTTATCAAAAGAAGTTTCGTAATAATAAAGCCCTTCTGTTCTTTCAGTTGGTTTCGATTCCACATGTAAATCGTATTCAGGGCTTCATAGGTGGTGGCATCTTCATTAAACAAAGGTTTGTCATGTCGCATCATAAACATAAAGCCGGGTGTCATATTTGTTCAGGTAGCCGCTGTAGTTGTCAGTAATAATGCTGTCCCGAATGATTTTACTTTTTACCGCATTTGCAAACCGGTAAAAATTATCCCGAAGGAAATCATTGTCAAGATACTTAATGGCAATGCTCATCAGCCTTTCACTGGAAGGATCCGTTTGTACGGCCAGTTTTTCTGCGATGAGTTTTCTTTTTTCCCATTCCACTTTATTATTTTCAGCAAGCATAATAGCAGAAATGGAAACCGAAAAAATAAATATCCAGGAAAGTATGCCTGCAATATTGATGCGGAAACGGTTAAATATGAGTGCTGCCTGTTCGCCAGCCAGGTATAACCAAGTAAGCCATACCAATACAGGCAGATAAAAAAGCACATCAGGATTACCGGGCCGCAGCGTGAGGTATATAAAACCGCTAAAGCCAATATAAAATAGATAAGAATAGTTTTTGCCTTTGAACAAAGGAAAAATAAAGCGGAACAATAATTGCGAAAAATAATAGTAGGACAATGAAAGACAGGCCAACACAATAAAACCGGCAACTGAATACTTGTTAGACTGAAGAAATTAGTAACATCAAAAGATATTTTTGAATCGGCAACAAGGCTGCGGATAACAGCTGCCAGTACAAAGGTTGACAAGATCAGCAGGCACAATGACAATAGTGCCAGCTAACCCATTTTAGCTTTTTGAGAAAGCCCGGCAGCCGGTTTTCTATTATCCTTTAGTTTTGACCAGGCAAACAAAACAATCCAGCAAAAGAGAATTGCATTGATCAACAAATCGCCAAGTGACCGTTGCACAATATTTGAACCATAGATCAGCCGGGTTGAAAAAATCAAACTGCCGCAGGTTAACAAAGAAGGAAAAAAATAGGTAGCAAACGCAGAACAGCAATAACAAAGTAAACAGGCCAACAGCTCCCCAGGGCCCCTTTTTTCTTGCAATCTGACTCTACATGGCAAATGAATAAACAGAAAAAGCAACAAAGCACCCAGCCTGAGTAAAATAGTGCGCGGTCGTTATAAGGCAGGCCCCCGAAGCTTTTTTATCAAGGTAAAAAAGGTTGTGCCGGAAGCCGATTTTACCGGAAATTCGGTAACACGTTTCACTGATCAGCACCCTTTTGTCTGCCTTTTTGCTGTAAACAAATTTTTCTGGCAGGTAATCTGTATCAATAAAAAATTCTGAACGCACCGGTATCATGGCAAATGGCACCACTGATCCGTATTCCCTGCAATGCAAGTGTTTTTTTAATGAAATATAGTAACCATTAGATAAATTCCTGAAAAATATTCGCCATCTGCTGCCGCCAATAAGCTATCGGCAGGAGGTAATAAGTTGTTCGTTCCAGAATTTCATGCCTGATGCGCCAAATTCCTTTACAGTATAAAGAAAAATACTGTACTTTTTTGAAGCAAGCTAGAAAATTCTTTAGTGTTTCATCCTGCAACAACTGGTTTACCGAGAGCAGTGTCTTTAAGAAATCATTGAAATCATTTTCCTGACTTTGCAGGTATTTTTCCGCCAGCTTTTACTTCCTGTGCTACAGATGAACGATTAGTATAGAGTTTATTAAAAATAAAAGAAAAAATAAATAGCAAAGTGCCAGAACCAGTAAACTGTACTTATTAAAAAAAATATTTTTGAGAGTGGCTTCACTTATTCCTGTCGCTGTTTTTTGATGTTGTTCCAGATGGCATCCATTTCCTCCAGGGTCATTTCAGTAAGATCTTTTCCGCTTTGCATAGCCTGTTGTTCCATCTGTGTAAACCGGTGGATGAATTTTTTATTCGTCATTTCCAGTGCATTTTCGGCATCTACCTGCAAAAACCGTGCATAATTGATTAAGCGAAAACACAACATCACCAAACTCTTCTTCCATTTTCTATCCTGTTGACTGCTACCGACTCGGACTAATTGCTGATTTCAACTCATGATCTCTTCTTCTACTTTTTCCCAAACCTGTTCTTTATTATCCCATTCAAAACCCACCTGTTTTGCTTTTTCCTGTAGCCGCATTGCTTTTACTGTGGCAGGTAATGATTTTGGCACTCCCCCAATAACAGACTTCTTACCTTCTTTTAATTTCAGTTTTTCCCAGTTCCGTTTTACATCATCTGCATCATTCAACTTTTACATCACCATAAATATGCGGATGGCGGGCAATTAGTTTTTCACAAATACCGTTGATCACTTCATCCAGTTCAAACTGCTTTTCTTCGCTGCCGATTTTAGCATAGAAAACAATGTGCAACAGCAAATCTCCCAATTCTTCTTTTATGCCCTTCCAGTCATTCTCGGTGATGGCATCTGCCAGTTCATAGGTTTCTTCGATCGTCAATTGCCGGAGCGATTGAATGGTTTGCTTTTTATCCCAGGGACATTTTTCCCGAAGGTCATTCATGATTTCAACTAAGGCGGGAGAAGGCTTTTTCGTTTTCGGTTTGCATAAAGCAGGTTAAATTTCAAATATTGATAATAAAATAAAAGCAATAAAAAGTACAAACATCATTACAAAAGCTGACATATTCAGTAGCAGGAATTTAATAAATGTTTTCAAAAAACCCTGACGGTAAAACTTCTTCATTGCAATAAAAAAGTATATCCCACCTGACAAAAACATCAAACCTGTTATTGTATTTAGAAAGCCAGACCCGGTTTTATCAGTTAGTTTGCCTAATGTAAATACAATCAACAGCAACAAAAATGTAAATATATAGTGATAAATACTAAAGATACCGTGGTCAGCATAATAGAACCCTTTACGGCGTATATAAAGCAGTTTGAGTATAAGGGCAAACAATGGTAAAGATACAAACAGCATATACGGCAGCTTATGCAAAAAAACATCCAGCAGGATATTGGTTCACCATCTTCCCTGTTCCTTATACTTCACTTTCCATTGCAGGTTTTTCCTGTTTAAAGTTCTGGCAATAAAACCATCCCTTTCGTTAGTGGGCAGTGTTTTTTGAAGTGAATCATATTGCGAAAGGTTTTTATAATGCCGGTTTCCAATATTAATAATTTCAAAGTCATCCCAGTATTTTATTAAATCTGATGTTTTTAATCTTCTGGGTTGTGTCTTTCAATCGAATAAGCAAATCTTCCCATTTTTTGTTAGCCAGATTTGTTGCAAGTTCCTTTTCACCCCTTTGAATCAGCTTTGTTCTTTCCTCTGCATTTATATATCCTCCAAAATTTATTTGAAACCCATTACTTCCTGAAAAAAAACTAAAAAACAACAAAAAGAAAACAGCAGAAGTAAAAACATATTTCTTTACAGGGTTTAAATAGCTTGCCCTTTTGCCTTTTACATATTCTGCTGGTAAAAAACCGGGTTTAAAGAGGAGCATCTTCATCGAACCGAAAAACTTACTGTCGAAGTGGGTAATGTCGTACAAAAAATGCTTTACCATATGCCAGAAAGTTTCATGCGGTACTACATTTTCCTGGCCGCAGTTCTGGCAATATTTTCCCTGCACAATAGTGCCGCAGTTAAGACAGTCCTTTTCTTTTCGCTGTGGGATGTGGGACAATGGAAATTTTTTCTAAAAATAAGTACAAAAAAAACAAATGCGAATTACTCTTTTATAAAACCCTGTACTATCCTTTTTCCATTGGCTGCTGTAATTACTAATTGATAAATACCTGGCTTAAGCCCTGAAGTATTTTTTGTTATCACATTATTTCCATTTGTTACTGGCTGGCTCCATTGCAACAATTTGTTTCCGGATAAATTATAAATATCCAGTATAACCTTTTCTGTTTTAGCACTGCTGATGCTGATATTTATTTCGCTTTGAGCAGGGTTAGGGTAAAGGGAAGTAAGTACCAATCCTTCTGCACCATTAATAATAGCCACTACTTTACTATACGATACTTTGCCATCTGCATCAATACCTTTAAGACGGTAATAAGTTATACCGGCGCCCAGCTTATCATCTGTATAAGTATATGAAGTATTTGTTTCGCTGCCGGTAATAGCTGCAACGGATGCATAATTGTTTCCATCGGTTGATTTTAATGCCTCAAACCTTGCTTGCTTTGAACAACAGGCAGCGAGTTGCCAGTTAATAGTAGCTGTTGTTGCGTTTATTTTTATGGCATCGAAGCTGATTAGTTTTATGGGGAGGGGGTTGGCACTGAAGGGCTGATCTGTTGCCAGTGTAAAAGGGCTGAATGATGTGACAGCTACTGTTGTTGTAACAGTGCCACATTGATAAAGGCTGGCGGGACAAGATACGAGACTGGCTGAAGAAGCAATTTTATTCCAAGTAGTACCATCAAACTTGCTTACAAAAGTATTTGCAGGTAAAGGGTCTAATACAAAACTGGTTCTATGTGCATCTAAAGAAACAATTTTTTCAGCAGTTGAACCGATATTACGATCAAGGGTCCAGTATTCTACATAGCTTATATGATTAATCCCTGACCCATATAAAAAACCATATATACCTTGTGGGTTTGTTCTTATATACTCCGCTGTAAATTCATCTCCTAATACAGCATTAGTACTCCCTGAGATTCCAATTGGCGCATAGATTTGCCCGATTCCTACAGGAAAGATAAAATCATCCGTACCAATTTTCTTTACTGGTCCGCTGATAAAACTGCTTGCAGAAGCATTAAGTACAGATGTAGCTGTATAATTTAATGTAATGAGGTTTGATGATGTGGTTGTAAGTTTTGCAGCAGTAAGATTTAACAGTCCTGCCACGGAAATACTTGTAGACTGTGATAATGTAACACCGCTCATTGAAATACCTGAACTATTATCTATTTTAAGGTTACCAGTAAGCGATGATGGCAACCCATTACCCGTAGCCTGAACAACAGTTCCGTTGTATTCATAATTAGCCGCTGAATTATATGTCCTGAAACAAGTTTGCACATTACCCGTAGCACCAGATGTTGTAATACCATCCGCAGAGCCGATTTTTACCGAACCGCCGCTTTGAACTTCAAAGCTGCTGCCTATTCCTGATGGGCTACTGATAGTGAAGGCACCCATGTCCAATGTGCCCCCGTTTTCCACAATAATTTTGTCGTACACAACAATATTACCGGTAAGTGTGGCTGTGCCACCAGATTTTACTTTGACTATATTGTAATTACCTGCTGCGATGGACTGGAGACCTGTAACTGAGTACCCATTTGCTGGTGACATAGCAAAACCCCTAAAGGCATAATTAGAAGCCGCAGAAACTAATAATGCAGATGCAGATAAAATACTTGTACCATTGCTTGTCATTGTTGCATTATATGCTGCATTATCGGTATAAGTTCTTATTTCGATAGGAACATTAGTCGCCCCTGTTGCCCTTGTTAAATAGAGTTTTACATTACCACTACAATCAAGATAACCTGTTAATCCACTTGCCTGTGAATTATTTGTAGTGGCATCAGCTAATTTTCCCTGTGAGTTCCAGTTAGCCCCATCAAAAGAATATTTAAAGAGGCCGAACTCACCGACTATTGATGATTGGGAAACAAAATAAAGTAAATCTAACCCGGCTATTGCTGCATCCCGGTCGAAGAAGATAAATCCAACAGGGGATAAAGTAGCGGTAGGGAAAGAAGGTAAACTAGAAATAAGCTGACCGGAAGTAATGGGTGTACCAGTACCAACACTGCCTACCCTTATTGTGCTTGATTGAGCCGAAATATAAAGTTGGTCATTGAATATTTGAATATTTCTTGAATTGGTTATTGTTGTGCTGATCTGCGTTCCTGGCACATTATCCTGTCCTAAAGTAAGATAACGAACACCACCATTTGTAGAGCTACTTGTACCACTTGCCCAAAATTGTGTTCCATCTGACGAAATTGCGGAACGAATACTATTTCGTACATAAGCTTGACCAGTAGTTGCCAAAAAACTGGTGCTTATATCTACAGTGCCAGTTGCATCAATGCGGGAAATAGTTCTATTTGGGTCTGTAATGGATGTACTAATTCCAGCTACACCGGGAATAGCATCATAGCCTGTATGAATGAGATACCTGCCATCATAACTTAAATTTATTTGTCCTTCTGTAGTAGATGAACCACTATTAGTACAAGCCCTGTTACCCGGAGTGTTTGTTGTCGTAACTGGCAATGTTACTATGATTCCAGTAGAAACTCCTGCTGTAGTATACTCAACCAACTGTACTTGTGCAGATGCATTTGACAAAGCGGTACTTCCATCCCCAACCCTTGACACTACAATATTGCCCGGTGTAAATTGTGCTAATCCCCTATATGATATAGTAAGAATAACTATTGATAACAAAAACCTTTTCATGCCTTAACTTTTAGCTGTTACAGAAATTGCGAAAAGGTTTTAAGTAAGATTGGATGCAGTGGCAAGGTACAATTTTCACCTTATCATAAGCATCCGAAAAGGGCAGTTTAGATATTTGTGGAAAAAATTATTTATCTGCTTTGTTTTCCTTAAGATTTACATCCGGAAACAACGCCGCCGCCAGCATTAATACCGATGCCAGTATCATTAACCAAAGGCCGCTTTTGCGGCTGGGGCATTCGCCGCCGCGGCATACAGCTATTAATAAAAAATTGCGTATAGCCCAGGCCATGTTGATGCCTACTACTGCCAGGTTGGCTCTTTTAGCCCATAGCATTGGTATAAAAGAAAACAAGAGAAAGAAAAAGGCCATTATAAAATGCAGGTAACCTGGTTTACCAAAACTGGTACCTGTGGTATCGACACCACTAACCGTTATTTTATGGCTTTCAATAACCACCCAGGGGGTAATGCAGGAAACAACTAATAACACTGCAGCCAGCACACCAATCCATTTCATATACTTTATCATTCCGGAAAATTATTGGCTGCAAGATATTACATTAGCCCTTTTACATAATTATAAATTTCCTGCTGCGCTTCAATAGCCATAGTACTTGCATCTTTTTGTACAGGTATATTATCTGCTGCCCCCGGCATGGCGGCGCAGGTAAGCATTACTGCTTTACAGTTATCTTTTAGCTGCAGTTGCAGAATGGTATTTAATTCTTTACAAAGCACTGCATCATACACCGGGAATATTACTTCTATCCGGCTATGCAGGTTGCGGTTCATCCAGTCGGCACTGCCCATAAAATATTGCGGTTCGCCATTATTATGGAATACAAATATCCTTGCATGTTCCAGGTAGCGGTCTACAATCCTGTGTATGGTTATGTTTTCACTCTGCCCCGGTAAACCCGGTGCAAGGCTGCAAATACTGCGTACAATTAATTGCACCTTTACCCCTGCCTTGCTGGCTTCATATAGTTTTTCAATCATTGCCCTTTCTTGCAGGTTGTTCAGTTTAATAATAATTCCCGCAGGCCTTCCCTTGCCTGCATTTTTAATTTCACGGTCTATTAATTTATTAAACCGTTTTATCATATTAAACTGCGATACCAGCAAATGCTCAAATGAAACTTTCCGTACAACACCGGCTGTGTTCTCGATTGCAGATAGGTAAATAGCTGATCCAACTCATTACCAAACTCCGGCTTGGTGGTAAAGAAAACATGGTCTGTATAAAACCTTCCGGTTGCTTCATTAAAATTGCCCGTAGCCATAAAGGAATAGTTTTGCCACCCTTTTCCCTCCTGTCTTTTTATTAAGGCCACTTTTGCATGCACTTTTAATCCCGGTATGCTGTTGATTATTTTTATACCTGCCGCTTTCATCTTCTTGCTCCACTTTAAATTATTGGCTTCATCAAACCTTGCTTTCAGTTCTACAAATACTGTTACCTTTTTTCCATTCTTTGCTGCGCTGATGAGGGCATTTACAATATGCGAATCTGCCGCCACCCGGTATAGTGTTACATAAATTTCTTTTACTGCTGGGTCAATAGCTGCTTCGTTAAAAAAACGGAGAATGTAATTATAAGAATGATAAGGAAGATGTAATAATTTTTCACCAGCCATTACACTTTCAAAAATGGAATGATGGTTATCAAACCCAGGATGAGAAACTGAAGGCCAGGATGTTTGTGATAATTTACCCCGAACAGGATTGGGCAATCCCATTAAATCTTTTAAGTTGTGATATCGGCCACCTTCCATCATTTCTTCCACCTTCAGGTCAAAATATTTTTGAACAAATTCTTTCACCTCCTCTGGCATTGTTTTATCAAACAATAACCTTGTGGCATGGCCGCCATCCCTTTTCTCTAATTGCTTTTCTATTTTTTCAGCTATATCCCCGGCAAACTCATCTTCTAATGCCATTTCAGCATCCCGGGTAAGCTTTACACTCCAGGCCCCTTTTACAACAAAGCCTGGAAAAATTTCTTTGAGGTTTTCCCTTACCATATCATCAAGGAAAATAATATAATAATCGGAACCCAGCATCGGCAATTCAAAAAAACGGGGAAGGTTGGCAGAAGGGATATTGAGCAAAGCAAATTGTTGCTTGCCCGGTTGATCAACCGGTTCCACATCCACAATAAAATAAAGGGAATTATTTTCTAAAAAAACAGCAGACTGGTTTTCTTTCTGCAAAAAAATGGGCTGTAGAAAACTTAGTGCTTTTGATAAAAAATATTCTTTTATTGTTTCAGTATGTTCCTGCCTTATTGGTTGATTGTAATAAAGGCAAATATGGTTTTGCTCCAGTTCCGGTATTATCTGCTCCCGCAATATCCCGCCAAATTCTTCTAATTGTAATTGTATTGTTGATTGCACCTGTTTCACCAGGTCTTTCGGGTATTCATCCCTTATACCAATTTTTTTTGCCTCATCCATACTCGTAAAAGCGAATATAGATGGCATCCGCACCCTGAAAAATTCATCGAGATTTGATGAAAAAATAGACAAAAAAGAAATGCGGCTGTACAGGGGTACCGATTTATCCGCAGCCTCCCTTAATACCCGGTGGTTAAAACTAAGCCAGCTTAAATCCCTGTTTAAAAACACATTTTTATCATCAGCCATAGAATCGGTTTATGGACTAAGATAGTGATTTTAAAATGCGGGCAAAATCGAGAATAAATCGGTTCTGGCATATTTGCAAAAGAAGCCGCAAATAGCATTATCTAAAATGTATTTTATACTCTGGTAGTACCAGTCTATCAATATTCAGCTATATCAGGAATATTGATTATTCCGGTGAAAATGATCTTGAATATTACAGACAGAAATATAGGAATCAGCAGTTAAAAACCGCTGATCCTATTTTGCCTTGTGGTAATTAATTTACAACCCCTTTTGAAATACCTAAGTTTACTACTGCGGCACCAACGGGGCAGTTGGTTGCACCCTGCATTTCTTTCAGCATTTTTTCGGTTAATCCTTTTTTGTCTTTTGTAGTTTCTTTCGAATGCTTTTTATCAAAAGTTTCCAGGCAATCGAATACTGTTGTACCCTTTGTACCAATGGAAGAAAACTTTTGGGCAAACGAGGCTGCATCTTCTGGCTTAAGTGTACCAAGACCGGCAGTTAAATCTGCCTGCGGATTGGCGGAAGAAGAAACTTTCTTTAAAAGGGTTATTGCATCGGGACTTAACTCTTTTTGAAAATTAGTGAAGCAATCACACATTTCATTGGCTAGTTCGGGTACTTTTTTATCGGCAGAGCCGGATGAACAGGCAGATAATAAAACTAAAAAAAGAAGGGAAATAATTAACGGTTTCATGTTGTGTATAGATTTAAAAAGGTTACTGTTTTACATATTTATTGGTTAAAATTATTCATCATCGTTTACACCCTGTTTGTAAATTTATAATTGTGAGAAGTAGTTTTTTAAATGATGGCAACCATATGATAAATGCAAGCCCCCATTTCTTCTTTATCTGGAAAAATTGTAATAACTCCGTACTTCTTCATAATTGGTAAAATCAATATCCGGAAGTGAAGAAGCTGCTCTTCCACCCGTTGACCCCGGCCCTTCAATTAAAATCGGTATTTGGTGTTGGCCTGCAGGTAAAGATTTAAAGTATCTTTTTTAAATACACCTTTCAACTCTCCAAAAGTTTAAATGTTACATTCCATAAGCCGGAGCATTATAACTTTTGGAGAGTTTACTTTTAAAAGATGTCTTTAATTTACCTTTGGCGGCTATGGGACAAAAGAAATTGATACGGTTTGCAGAGCTGAATACATTTCCCAATGTTTTGCAGTTCCCGAAGGACATGCAGGGAAAATGGAAAGATTTTTTAAAAAACATAATCCTATTACTCTGGAACTGGCCTGTGGAAAAGGGGAATACGCTGTGGGCTGGGTCAATTATACCCCAACAGAAATTTTATCGGCGTTGACCTGAAAGGCAACCGCATCTGGGTAGGTGCAAAAAAAGCTTTGCAAAACAATTTGCATAATGTCTCATTTCTGCGAACAGAAATAGACCAGATCAGCGAATATTTCTCCAACAATGAAGTATCAGAAATATGGATCACTTTTCCTGACCCGCAACTGCGGATGTCGAAAGCAAAAAAAAGACTGACACATCCAAAATTCCTCCGGCAATACCAGCAATTCCTTGTTCCCGGTGGTTTGATACATTTAAAAACAGACAGCCCCGACCTGTATCGATTTACCAAACAGGTCATTGACTTGTACGGATGTATCTGTTACATACCGATAATGATAATGTATATAAACAAGCAGCAATACCTGATGAATTAAAAATAAAAACCCATTACGAATCATTGGATATAGCCGGGAGCAACCGCATTCATTATCTCTGTTTTTCTTTGCCGCGAAAAGTTGCCGGAAAAGAAAAAGATGAAGAACTAAAGCAATTACTGAAAGCACATGAATGAGTTAATTGAAGACATTGATTATTATATCAATGATGACGGGTATGTGGTGCTGACAGAACAATATCACTTGGAAAAAGGATATTGTTGCGGTAATGGATGCCTGCATTGTCCTTTTCATTATGAAAATGTTCCGGAGCCAAGGCGAAGCTGAACTGAAGCTTCCCCAAACACTACCGCAGAGAGCTTCTGAAAACGCCTGAGATAAACAATAGATCCTTTCGTTCCATACCACTGAGGTGAATCATTAACTTCATTGCATGGCAGTAAAGAAAAAATCATCCGGGAAATTAAAAACAGTAAAGCCTTCCGGGAAAAGAGATGAAAATTTTTTTGAACTGGTATATGAAGTAGCGAGGCAAATTCCAAAAGGAAGAGTTACTTCTTACGGCGCTATTGCCGCCTGTCTGGGCACAAATCATCTGCACGTATGGTGGGCTGGGCTATGAATGGTGCAGGAAGAGTAAGACCCAAAGTACCGGCACACCGTGTAGTGAACCGCAATGGTATATTATGCGGTAAACATCATTTTACTCCTCCCGGTAATATGGAAAAACTATTGAAGAAAGAAGGCATTAAAGTAAAGAATGACCAGGTGGTTGATTTTAAAAAATTGTTTTGGGATCCGGTGACAGGAATTAGGATTTTGATACTGCATTCGATTCATATACGGCGTCGGTCATTTTCGCACTATAAAATCATGGCTCCAATAATACGGCATGATTTTTTACTATACAGGTTCAATTAGTAATTACTCTACCATTATTCCTGTAAGTATGATTCAAGTTACCAAGTCCATCCTGTCCCGAGTTTCACCCATAAAGCGGCATGAAAGAAAGGTCATTCTGTCAATAGCTTTGGCCTGGACAATTGTAGACTTTCTCTTCTTTTGGTGGAGAAAGGTGACCGGTATTCTTCCTGAAAAATATTACTCCCCCGATATTAACCTGGGAGTTGAGATAGCTGCCCGGGAAATTCCGGTATTTATCATCAGCCTTTTTATTGGCTATTTGCTGGTATCAACATTCAGAAATTATCTCCGGAATTCTTCCTTATGGTTCAATCTTGTTGCTAAAACAATGCTGCTTTTAGTAGGTGCTGTTGTAATGACGTTCTTTATCTATATTTCTTATGAGTGGTTTATCGCCGGCCTTAGCCTGCAGCGGTCATTAGAAAAATTTTTTTACAACCTTTTTCATCGCCGCTTACTTTTTGAAAAAATGCCAGAATGGATTGTGCTATTTATTTCTACCCAACTGGCTATCGAAATAAATGAGAAATATTCAAGGGGTGTTTTCTTCAACATCATGATTGGCAAATACCTGCAGCCACAGGAAGAAAAAAGGATCATCATGTTCCTTGATCTGAAAGACTCCACTCCTATCGCAGAAAAGCTGGGTCATAAAGAATATTTCAAATTTATCCGTGACTTTATCTATTGTATTTCTTATGGCTTTATAGAGAACGATGGAAGGATTTACCAATACGTCGGGGATGAGATTGTGGTGTGGTGGCCCGAATCAAAAGCTAATGCCCGTAAAGCAATTGCCTCTTTACTTGCAACAAGAAAAGAATTGAATAAAAATTTTGACCGGTTTAAGCGGAGGTATGATATTTTACCGGAATATAAAGCCGGTATTCATACGGGAAATATAACAGTAGGTCAGGTGGGAATTGTAAAAAAAGATCTTGTGATGAGCGGCGACACCATCAACACGGCCGCCCGGATACGAAGTGCCTGTACAGACATGAATCAAAAGTTTATTATTTCAAAAGACGTACTGGATCTTCTTGATTTGAAAGAATGGCAAACAGAACCATTAGGTCTTACTGATTTGAAAGGAAAACATAATGGAATTGAGCTATTTGCTTTAAAAATTTAATAGGCAAGATTACTTCCGGTAGCGGGGTTTTAAATCATTGTCTTACTTGTTTACTGGCATGGTTTTGTTAACTCTCTCTATCAGTTATTATTTCTTAAACCCCAAAACACATCTATATGTCAATTAATATTTTAGAAACTGTACAGCAAAATTTAGGTTATCCTGCTTTGCAAAAGATAGATCCTAATACACAACAGGTTGTAGAAGATAATAAAACACCTGATGAACATAAGTTTAGCCAGGCGGCAATACCTGCTGTATTAACCGCATTATACAAATATGTGGAATCGGATGCCGGGGCAGAAGATTTTTTACGGGGAGATAATTCCTCAAATTGGGTAAGTAAGATTTTTGATGACAATAAAAAAGAAGCCATCCAAAAAATTTCTGCATATGCTAAACAGTCTAATCATGATCCTATAGCAAAGATGAATGCAATTGCAAATGAAGCAGTAAAAGTGGTAAAAGAAAATTTGTCTGCGGATGCGCCTTCAAAAGATGTAAAGATTTTCTTCAATAATCAAAAAACTAATATTCTCCTTTATCTCCCGGCCGAATTAAACATGGGTGAACTATTAAACGATACCACCCTTGATGATAAGACGAATAAAATGGAAGGACCAATGTCGAGTTTAATGCAAAGTATTGGCAATGCTTTTTCCGGACCAGTTAGTGAAGAAGAAATCAAAACTCCTTAAAATGAGATACTCTTAATTTTTTATTCTAACATACGGCCAGCTTTATATACAATCATTGCTATTAAAAAATAACGGCATCGTTACTCTTTGTTACTTTTTATTACTGTCAAAATCATTTTGAACCGTCCGTTAGCTTTTATGAAATTGGAAGCATGGGCTGGTATTACGATTGATTGGCCGGTTACC
>CAWJAG010000013.1:0-380674 GCA_963840755.1 uncultured Chitinophagaceae bacterium
ACGTTCATACGTCAATTGTTTTTTTGCTGAAACAGACAGACCTTGTCGGTTCATGACCTCCAAAGAAGGCATACTGATAAATTTTGGGAAACGTCTAAAAAAAATTAGAGAAGAAAAGGGCTATAGTATCGAGAGAATTAGCAGCGAGAGCCGATTTAGAATACAGTCAGGTTCAACGTATTGAAAAAGGAAAAGTAAATCTCGCCTACACTACTTTAATTGCATTGTCTGAAGGTTTAGGAGTGGAACCTTTTAAATTACTTCAATACAACACTTAGTTTTCCTAATTCAAAACACTAAGTATAAAGACGTAAGCTGTTATTTAATTGGGACAACGATTATCTGAATTGAATACTATCATTTATTGTTTTACAATCTTTTTATAAGAAAGACTATACTGTTCATCAAATATATTCTTGTTTTCTGTTAACAGGTTTGTAATTGTTTGCCTTAAATCTTCCGGCGATTTATAAATTTTTCTTTTAGAAAAATCATCTGTTACTGTTTTTACCAACAATGTATCGTTGCTTCTGCCAAACTGCGCCAGGTAAAACACCCGTTGTTTTCTTACTTCCACTTTTCCTTTTCTGCCCGTTTCAGTTATCAGCACATCAGCTATTACATTCATATATTTCAATCCATTTATGCTGGATGTGTAACCGGTAAAATAGGCGGTATCGGGCAATACCATATCTCCCTTAATTGCTTTGCCATATCTTATAATGGAGTAAACAGAATCTGATTTAGGTGCAATATCCAATGCTTCAATACCAAAATAATCGCTGCCGTCTTTTACAATGCCATACCAATAGCCGTTGAGTGTGCTGTCAGAAGGTTCGGTTGGTTGTGCATCTAATGGCACATTCGATTCGAACGGGCAGGCAGAGAGTATAATGGTTAATGGCAACAGCCAGAGAAATTTCTTCATTCGCAATAAAGTTAAAAGATATATTATTACCTCGATACTTATTTTTGTATATCATGGTGAGATTATTATTTATTGCATTTGGTTGCAGCCTTTCAGTTATTTGTCAATCGCAAAATAAAATTTACCCGCAAGGGTATTTTCGTAACCCCCTTGGCATCCCAATGGAGTTGTCGGCCAACTTTGGCGAACTGCGACCCAACCACTGGCATATGGGTCTTGATATTCGTACACAGGCAAGAGAAAACTTACCCATTTATGCTGCCGCAGATGGATACATTGCACATATTGGTGTAAGGCCATCAAGCTTTGGCCGCTTTATTATTATTAATCACCCTAACGGGATGTCAACTTTATATGCCCATCTTAATGACTTTAATGAGGAGATAGAGGAATATGTAAGAGCACAACAATATAAAAACGAAAGCTGGGCTATCGAATTAGATTTTACCAAACAACAGTTTCCTGTTTATAAGGGAACATTTATTGCTTACAGTGGTAACACTGGCGGCTCACAAGGCCCTCATCTGCATTTTGAAATATTTGATACTAAAACAGAAAAGCGATTCAATCCTTTGTTGTTTGGTTTTCCTATGGAGGATAATATGCCGCCTGTACTTTTCCGCCTCGCTATGTATGACAGGAGCCGAAGTGTGTTTGAACAATCACCACAATTATTTTCTCTGAAAAAAACGGATAGCGGTTATATTATTCCCAAAATACCAGTTTTAAAAACCGGACTAAGCAAAGTAAGTTTTGCGTTACAGATGATTGATAAGATGAACGGTGGCGGCTCCGACAATGGTGTGTATTCAGCAGAATTATATTTAGATGATGAACCACAAATTGCTTTTGTACTTGACAGTATTGATTATAATGAAACCGAATATATCAATGCACATATAGATTACAGGCATGATTATAATGGCGGTGTCTTCCTGCAACACCTGTCACAACTGTCTGGGCATAATGGTGCAGAGTACAAACAACTAAAAAATAACGGTGTTGTTGATTTGGGTGATACCCTTGTTCATAATATAAGTATTGATGTAAAAGACCCTTATGGCAATACCTCGCAGCTCAATTTTTCTATACAGCATGATGATAGTATATCAGTTAATGGTTTTTATAACAACAACCCAAAGTTTATTCCCAACCGGGAGAATGTGCTGAAGAAATCCGGGTTTGAAGTGTATATGCCCGAAACCTGTTTGTATGATAGTGTGCCGGTTGTATATGGCAACACATCTTATACAGGTATTTCTGAGGGGCATACGTTTGGCAACCCTGCCTATCCGGTGCATGGTGTGTTTACAGTACAATTAAAACCAAACAACCCAATTTCAAAACAAGCAGAGGAAAAATTAGTAATTGCCCTGTCGGGCGGAAAACGGAATCAAATTAAAAAGGCAGCATTTCAAAATGGATGGATAACTGCTAAGTTCGGTGACTTTGGCAATTTTCAGGCTTACACAGATTTCTCCCCACCATCAATAAACAGTTTAGGCAGTGGCGATACAGTTAATTTAAGCTCCGCATCAAGAATTGTATTTACACCCACGGATAATTTCGGAATAAAATCCTTCAGGGCCGAAGTTTATTCCTGTCCATCGGATTCAACAGGGTTTCTTTGTGATTCATTACCCGCAGAATACAAATGGCTCCGTTTTACCAACGATAAAAACCGCAACTGGATTTATAAGTTTGATGACCGGGTACCTTATGGGGTTTATAAACTAAAAGCAACAGCCGAAGATTTGGTTGGCAATATAACAGTTAGAGAGTGGTGGTTTAAAAGAAAAGAATATGTGGCACCTCCAACGAAGAAAAAGGTTGTGAAGAAAGCAGCTGAGAAGACAAAAAAAGAAGCTGAGAAGAAGAAAAAGGAAAACAGTAAGAAACCTGTAACAGGCAAAAAGAAAACAACAACCTCTGTAAAAAAACCTGCAACAAAAAAGAAATAATTGTGCTTAGGTGAAACCGGTAACCAGCAACAAACAACCAGTCCCATGATTACTTTAAAAGAAGGCGATAAAGCACCTGCATTTTCAGGAACAGACCAAGACGGTAAAAAAATTTCTTTAGCTGATTATAAAGGCAGGAAGCTGGTGCTTTATTTTTATCCGGAAGATGATACACCCACCTGCACCATACAAGCCTGCAACCTGCGGGATAATTATGCGCTGCTAAAGAAAAATGGTTTTGAAATACTTGGCATAAGTCCCGATGGCGAAACAAAGCATAAAAAATTTGAAGCAAAATTCAATCTCCCTTTTACCCTTATTGCAGATACCACCCATAGAATTTTAGAAAAATACGGGGTGTGGGATCAGAAGCAAATGTTCGGTCATAAATATATGGGTGTACTCCGCACCACTTTTGTTATTGACGAAAAAGGTATTATCGCCAAAATTTTCCTGAAGCCAAAAAATAAAGCCCATGCTGAAGAAATTATTAATGCTATTGAATAACAGGTGCAATAAGCAACCCTTTTTGTCCCCATTTCGATTTATCTTGTATAATAAATCATAAAAGAATGAAACGGTTATTATTATTAGCCCTGCTTTTAGCTTCGATGGATATTTTTTCGCAGGAAAAAACCAGGCCGGTAGAAATATTCAGTTCGCAAAAAGTAATAAATGCAAATACCACCGAGCTTACCGGAAAAGGGAAAATGAACTTTTTGGTAACCCACAATTTTGAAGATGTGGGCGGCAGCCGAGGCGGCATTAAAAACTTTTTCGGCTTAGATAATTCAACAGATGTACGCATTGGTTTTGTAGTGGGAGTTGGTAAAAAAATGGATGTGTTTTTATCAAGGGTAAAGGCAGCCGGCAATATCTCCCGCCTGGTGGAAACAGGGTTTAAGTACCGTTTTTTGCAGCAAACAGAAGATAACAGCACACCACTTTCGCTGGCCTTCTTTTTCAACAATACCATTTCAACAATGACCGCATCTGATACACCAACAGATGAAAATTATTTTCCCAAATTCTCCAAACGTACCAGTCAGGTTTTTCAATTAATTGCAGCAAAGAAAATTGGCAAAGTAAGTGTGCAGTTAAACCCCACTTATTTAACGCAGGGCCATGTGGTACCCGGCGATCAGCAAAATATATTTGCATTAGGTGCTGCCTTTCGCATACCCGCAGGAAAGAGATTTAATATCCTGGTTGATTATTTTCATCCATTCAGAAATGATGCAAGCAAAGCATTTTATGATTTAAGGGGATTTGATTTTCATGATCCGCTTGGCATCGGCCTGGAAATAGTAACCAGCCGCCATGTCTTCCACTTAAACTTTACCAATACAAGGGAGATATTGGAAAACAGGTTTATACCCCGCACCATCAGCAGTTGGGGCAAAGGCGAATTTCGCTGGGGCTTTACTATTTCCCGCCAGTTTACTTTATGGAAACCGGAGAAATAAGTTTTTAAGAGAATAGCCTTTATAGCTGCAACGAAAGAAGTTATTAGAAGGTCTTATAACTTATGCAGATAAAAATTAAAGAAAACTCATGGGTGGCAAAAATTGCTGCGGCAAAAATGAGAGCAGGTAAGATTGCCATTGTTTTCGGTAACACTATTCACCTGCACAATACAACAGCACAAGAATTTTTGCAGGATAAAAAATGGGTAAACCATGAGCTGAAGCATATAGAACAATATAAGCAGCACGGCTTTGCAGGTTTTATAGGCAAGTACCTTATTGAATGGGTAAAGAAAGGCTATTACAATAATCGCTTTGAAGTGGAAGCAAGGGAATGTGAGTCAACTACCCCGCTAAAAGAAACTGGAATTAGTTTTTACATTAAGTAGGTAACAGGTTTCCCAAAACTTACGCAACGCCAGTATATAATTTCTCCGGGCATTGTCTTTTTCGGTTTGTGCTGCCTGTAACTCCAATAAACTTACTTTACCGGATTGATATAGGCGGTTTGCAATGCCAAACCGCTTATATGATAAAGTGTCAAGTTCCAATGATTTGCTGCTGCTGTTTTTTAAAACAGGCAATTCATTTACTAAGTTTTCTATTTCAGTTAATAACCTTGCCTCCTGCTGTTTATTTTCAATACCAACCTGCTCTTCCTGTGTTTTTGCAACGGCCATGCTGTTCTTTTTTTTGCCCCAGTCGGCAATGGGTATATTAAAACCAATACTAAACCGCTGTTGGTTTTGCGGGTTTTGATATATTGAAACTAAATCAGTTGACGCATTATTAAGACCATAGCTTGCTACAAGGTCTATCTGCCTCCCATTCTTTTTAGCCTCATCTGTTTTGCTTTGTGCTTCTGCTTTTTTGCTTTGAAAAGCAATATACTCCGGTAAGTTTTGTTTTGCCTGTGACACAGCTTCTTCCTTACTTATATTTAATACCGGCAATTGCTCAGGCACTTGCAGTTGCATGGTTACAGTATCCGTACTGTTAATAAATGCCTGCATAAGTAAGTAAGCCCGGTGAACAGCTACCTGTGCAGCCGCTTGCTGCTGTGTACTGTTTATTTGCTGCATTTCTAATTGCAGTACTTTATCCTCTGTAGATGCACCGAGTTGCAACCTCCTTTTTTCTATACCAAGGTTTGTTTCTGCATAGTGGAGGTTAGCAGTGGCTAACTGGCCGTCTGTCTGTGCAGTTATAATATCAAAAAACAACCTGCACACATCATATTCCATTTGCCGCATGCCTGTTTTTAATTGCTGATTGGCTTCCTGTAGTTTTAGCGGTTCAGTTAATTTATCCCATTTATACTTATTGAATTTAAACAGCGGCTGCGACAGCCGTAAAAAAACCGGTGTGCCATTATACTGTTTTGTTTTTGCAGTAAAATTATCAAAGCGGTATAAATCTGTATTTATTGAAACGGTACCGCCTGTTGCAGCAATAGGTTGTGAGAACCCAAAACCCGCATTGCTGTAATTCTGGCTGCGGGGCAAAAATTTAATGCTGCCATCTGGCTGCGTTACCGCATAGTTGTCTTTATTATACACAGGTGCATTGCCATAAAAACTAATGGATGGCTTTGTACTTAATTTAAAAGTTTGATAAGTAAGTGCCGCCAGTGTGTTTTGCTTTTGGGCAAGTTGTGCGGTATAGCTGTTTTTCTTTGCCAGCTCAATATAAGATGCAAGGGTTTGTTGTGCTGCCGTATTTATATGCAGCAGCAGCAATAAAGCAAGTATGCTTAGTGTTTTTGTAAACCGGTAATATGTAAAGAATTTTTGCAAGCCTTTTATTTATTTTCTTTAGGGTGGCCGAAATTGTTATTGGGGGGGGGGTAAAGTATTTAAGATAGAATGGGCATCTTCTAAACTGAGGTTAAGCGTTGCCAGAACTTTCTCCGTTTTTTCTGCGGGCAATAGTTGCAGCTTTTCCAGCATAGAGTAACGCTGCTGGGTTATTTGCAGGGCTTTAGCCATTTGCTCCTGCTTAATATTATGTATTTGCCGCAGCAGCCGTAGTTGTTCGCCGGTAATCATAAGCCTTAATACTTAATGGTAAAGAAAGCTAACGAAATAATAACCACCAAATAACGCATATACCCTTTTTATGGTATTTTTTAACAACTTAACCATGGCTTTATGGGTTAGCTGCTTTTTTGCTATTACAAACTGTACGTTTTTATACCTATTGTAATTTACAATAGCCGGTTTTTTGGTTTTCTGTACTAAAACATTCAAATTGAAGTTTAATAAAATAAATGGGGCAGCTAGTTTTATGTACAAAGAAGTAATGAAATTACTAAGGGCAAACAACCTGCAGGTGGCTGATAGCTATTTGCAGTTACGGTTAGAAAGCCACCCGGATTACCCCTCCCTTATTGCCGTGCAGGATACATTGGAAGAACTGGGTATTGAAAGTTATGCCTGCCAGGGAACTAAAGAAGAGTTAAATGCTGAAGGCAAACCCTTTCTTGTACATTTAAATATGAACGGCGGGCATATACTTTATTTTAAAAATGCTGCCACCGCAGAGGAGAAAGTAAAAGATTTTGACAAATACTGGAGTGGCCATGTAATGTTTGCAGAGCCAGCAACTATTTATGGCAATACAGAACATAACAAGCAACAGAAAAAAGAAAACCTAAATAAATTATTTAGCATTGCAGCTATTTTTCTTCTAATTGGTGCTGTAATGGTTTTATCAATAGCTAATGGTTCTCTACCTGCAATACTATTAACTGTCTCTAATCTCGTTGGCCTTTACTTTAGCTGGCTGATAACCCAAAAAGAGTTTGGTATAAGCAATAGTGTAAGTGATAAAATATGCAGCATGGCAAAGCATAGCCGCTGCGAGTCTGTATTATTTTCTAAAGGGGCAAAATTATTTAACTGGCTTACCTGGGGCGATGTGGGGATTGTTTACTTTGTAAGTTCTTTGCTATTTATTGCAATTACCGTATCCGGGGTTGGCCGTTGGCCGATGACAGGCTCACCATTACAGTTATACTACCTTATTTCAATAGTAGGATTAGTATTTCCCATTTACTCATTATACTACCAGTGGAAAGTTGTTAAGCAGTGGTGTATGTTATGCATAGCTGTGTTATTAGTGCTGGCAACCAATGCGGCAATAGGGGTATCACAAATTTTCGGAGTGGTAAAGCCCATCTCCGAAGGGAGAGGGGTTTGGGGTGAGGTATTATCACTTGCGTTTATTATCTCTTTAACCTTATGCGCCTGGCAACTCCTAAAATCCCTTTACCAAAAAAACATTAGTTTGTTTGATATAGAAATTAAAGCAGTACGGCTAAAGCGGAACCCGGATATATTTAATGCCCTTTTATTACAGCAACAAGCAAGCCCCGCCAACCTGCCGCAGCAGGATGAAGCCATACAGTTTGGCAACCCGGCCGCACCCTACCAGTTAGTAATAGCCTGCAACCCCTACTGTGGCCCTTGTGCCAAAGCACACCAGGCGGTAGAGCATTTGTTTGAAAAACACCCGGATAAATTATCTGTAGCCGTTCGCTTCGCCCTTACTAATAACGATGATAAAGACGGTAAGGTTATTGCAGTAAAAGAAATAATAAAAGCCGCAAAACAAAAACCTTATGAGGCCATAAAAGACTGGTATAATTTATTTAATGCCCGCCAGAACGGATTATCTGGGCTGGTAGAAAAATTTAAAGCCCTACACCATACTAACGGCATAAACGTAAATGCTGATATAGATAAACATATTAATTGGAATAAGAACATTGAAATACAGAAAACACCAACTTTCTTTTTAAATGGCCGTAAACTGCCTGAATTGTTTAACTGGGTGGATTTTATGGAAACAATTAAATATAAAATTAAAAATTAGAAGTATTTCTTGGCCGAGAGAGGGGTTATACACCTGTACCCTGCTTAAAAGTAAAACAGGTAGTATTAATACTAAACTTTAATAAAATGAAAAAGCTAGAAAGAGATGAAATGAAAAAATTGAAAGGAGGATTGTACGGGGGTGGGGACGGGGGTGATGCCAGATGGTGTGCAACAAGCTCCGATTGCCCTTCATTAACATATACCTGTCCGTCTGGAGGTATATATCAAACAGGTCAGGGTTCATGCAGGTGGAATACTTTCCCACCACATTGTGTATGGGGATTTGTGTGCCAATAGAACCCCAAGGGAAATTATAAACCCAAGCATTTGACTTGTTAAGAACGATTAGGTTTTTTGAAGCTATTCGTTAATCAAATACTTGGGTTTATATCCATTAGCATAATTGAAAAGCAATTTCCAAACTTTGCTAAAACGTAACAATATTTAAAATCCTCATATGCTGTCATTTAGGTTACTATTTAAACTACAAGCCTACTTAGCTTTGTTCATCCTTGTATATTCATGTAAGCCACAAAAGTTAATCTATGATAAAAAGAAGGATGCTGTTTTTATTCCAAACAATTCAGTTTTTGATACCGCAATTGACTCAAAACGATACTTAAGTTATTTTGATCCATTTACATTGGAATGGGCCAATATTGAGTTTAAGAAAGATGAGCAATTACCTGTCAAAATTAATAGCCCAACCTTTTTTCTAAATTACTCTCCATTTCTTGTTTATCCTGGAGATAGTATAGAAGTAAATTTAATTAATGGATACCAGTTGGATTTGAAAAATAAGAATAATGAACAACGAAATAAGGAGTTTTCTTTTTTGAAGGACTTCAGTAGTAGTTGGGGTGCCAAAGAGGATGATTTTAGGAGTCGAGGTAATAATGCTGAACTTAACAATAGTAATAATTTTTATAGGTATCTGCAAGAAAATCAAGTTCTCTATAATTTAAAAATAAATCTTTTAGACTCCCTTCTCGCCGATAACCGCTTAGTCGATAATGCCTTTGGTAAAAATGTCAGAATGTTTTATGAACCTGATTCACTTAATAAAATAGTTTCGGTATATGAATTTTACCACGATTCATTAAAGAAAAAAAATGTGTACACTCAAAAATATAAAGAACTATTACCTCTTATAAATAGCTTGAAAAGTGAAGAGCACATACAGCATGGTTATTTTCTCACTGTTGAAAAAATTGCCGATGCGCTTTTACCAAAAAAAATTTATCGTATAAATAATCACCTTGAGTTTAAATCCTGTTTTGATACTGCTAGTTTTTTATTTCATGGTATTGCAAAAGAATACATACTTACAAAAATTATATTCGCTGCACATAGAAAAAAAATTTCGATTAGCAAATCCGATGAAGAAAATTACTATTATGAATGCAAAACAAAAGCATACACAGCTATAGTTCAAAATCTATTTTCCGAGCAGAAAAAAAACAACAAGGCGGCGGCGAAGCATGGAAGTAATGCGCTGTTTGATTTTACCACTTCAGAAACGACAAGCTTGGATAAAGTTATTAAAGACAATGCAGGAAAATTAATAGTAATTGATTTTTGGGCTAGCTGGTGTGTACCTTGTCTTCAAGAAATTCCTTATGAGAAAAAAAATCAAGAATATTTCTCTGAAAAAGAAGTCATATTTCTGAACATATCTATTGATACTGAAATGCCAAAATGGAGAAATGCAATAACAACAAACAATATGAACTCAAAATATAATTATGTGTTCGTAAATTTTAGGGAATCGGATTTTGTAAAAACACATAATGTGGAGTTAATCCCCCGGTATATGATTTTTGGTAAAGACAGTAAATTAATAACTGATGATGCTCCTCGGCCAAGCGATTCTAAGTTGAAAGAATTAATAGAAAAGGTACTTTCCCAATAATTATACACTCAGTAAAAAATGTTTTTGCAAATGATACTGGCAAAGTTGACCCGGGGTTGCTTAGTAGTAAAATAATAATTACAAATTTTCTTTCGCAGCCGAGTCTGGCAAAGCCGACTCGGCGTTGTTAAAATGAATACAGTAACTATTACAAAACCCTTTAGCTGCATAAGCATTAATGCAAAAATCCCCTTTCTATAAACAACATGATGCTATGGGTTGCGACCCACACCTGTATCCGTCCCGCATTTATTGCGGGAGTGGCAAAGCATTATGGCAAAGCAGCCAATATGGAAATGCTGCGGCAGCAGGTACAAATAAGCAAAAAGGAGTAATTGATAAAGTAAAAACTACTTAATGAATAATTTCATAAATGCAAAAATAGCGGCCAACTGTGTAGCCCAGAATACAAAAGCCCAGAGTATGAGTTTGGTTTCGGTTTTTGCAATTTGTGTTTCTAATTGTGAAAGTTTTAATTCAAGCTTGCCAATATCTTCTTTAGAAGAAAATGAATCTTTTTTAGCCTCAAATGTGTTGTTGATTTCTTCTTTTACAAGTGATACAAATTGTTCTGCCTCTTTTTCTCCAAACTTCGATTTTAACAGGTTATATAACCGGATATCTGATATGTTTATCGAATCTGCCATACCCCAAATTTATACTTTTTAAACCAAAAAATGAAATTCTTTCCTTTCTATAAACAACACGACAGTATGGATTGCGGCCCCACCTGTATCCGCATGGTGGCAAAGCACTATGGCAAAACTGCCAATATGGAAATGCTGCGGCAGCAAACGCAAATAAGCAGAGAAGGGGTATCGCTGCTGGGCATAGCAGAGGCGGCAGAAAAAATTGGATTTAATGCAAAAGGCGTTACACTTACGTATAAAGAATTAACAACAGATGCAAAGCTGCCAGCTATTTTGCATTGGGAGCAAAACCATTTTGTTGTGCTGTACAAGGCAAAAGCAAGATTCCTCCTTCGTCGGAATGACAAACTGCAAATAGCCGACCCTGGTAAAGGCATCATTACCTATACCAAAGAAGAGTTTTGCAAACACTGGATAAGTACTAAGGATGAAGCAACCGGTGAGGGTTTGGGTGTTGCTTTGTTAATGGAACCGACACCTGCTTTTTATCAACAAACAGAATCAGATGAAGGACAAAAGAGTGAAAGCAAATTGGGCTGGGGCAGGTTGTTTGGCTACCTTAAGCAACATAAAAAATATATTCTACAGGTATTTATGGCGATGGGTATAGCCAGTTTACTGCAACTCATATTCCCTTTTCTTACACAAAGCATTGTTGATACCGGCATCAATACCAATAACCTGCCGTTTATTTATTTAGTGCTGATAGCACAGCTTATTTTATTTTTCAGCCGTATGGTGGTTGAGTTTATCCGCAGCAGGCTGCTGTTATTTATAAGCACACATATTAATGCGTCTATACTCTCCGACTTCTGGATAAAGCTGATGAAACTGCCCATTAGCTTTTTCGATACCAAGATGACAGGTGATATCATCCAGCGGTTGGGAGACCATAAACGGATTGAAAGTTTTCTTACCGGTTCTACTTTAAATGTATTGTTCTCATTGGTAAACCTTGTGCTGTTTTCCATTGTTCTGCTGTTATACAATAAAACCATCTTTTTCATTTTTGCCATTGGCAGCATCCTTTATTTCTTCTGGATAAAAATATTCTTAAAATTCCGTCGCCAATTGGATTTTAAACGTTTTGCCATTGCCAGTAAAGAAAACACTGCCACCATGCAGCTTATCTATGGTATGCAGGAAATAAAACTGAATGCTGCAGAACAAAGCAAACGTTGGGAGTGGGAGAATATACAGGCGCAGCTTTTTAAATTGGGTTTTAAAGGGCTTTCACTAAGCCAGTACCAGCAGGCAGGTGTTTTTTTTATTAATGAAGGGAAAAACATCCTCATTACTTTCTTTGTAGCCAAAGCAGTGTTGGACGGGCAGCTTACCCTGGGTGCAATGATGGCTATTCAGTATATCATCGGCCAGCTAAACAGCCCGGTAGAACAGTTAATTGGTTTTGTACAATCTGCACAGGATGCAAAAATTTCATTAGAACGGTTAAATGAAATCCATCAACTGGAAGAAGAAGAGCCAGCCGCAAGAACATTTATTATCCATTTACCAGAAACTAAAGCAATACAGCTTACTAATCTTTCTTATACTTATCCGGGTGCAGGTAACGAACCGGTGTTAAAAAAAATAAACCTGAAAATACCTGAAGGAAAGGTTACGGCTATTGTAGGTATGAGTGGCAGCGGTAAAACAACTTTGTTGAAGTTGCTGCTGAAGTTTTATGAACAATATGACGGGGAAATAAAAGTGGGTGACTCTTCATTAAAATATATAAGCCCCAAATTCTGGCGAAAGCAATGCGGCAGTGTAATGCAGGATGGCTATATTTTCAATGATAACATTGCAAAAAATATAGCCGTAAGTGACGAAGTACCGGATATTAAAAAACTAATACATGCCTGTAAGGTTGCCAACATCCTTTCATTTGTTGAAAGCCTGCCACTTGGTTTCAATACAAAAATAGGTGCCGAAGGCAATGGAATAAGCGCAGGGCAAAAACAAAGGATACTGATTGCACGGGCAGTATATAAAAACCCGGAGTACATTTTTTTTGATGAAGCTACCAATGCATTAGATGCCAATAATGAAAAAACTATTATGCAAAACCTGAATGAATTTTTTGAAGGCAAAACAGTAATAGTAGTAGCCCACCGCTTAAGTACCGTAAGAAATGCGGATAATATTATTGTAATAAATAATGGTGAAATAACAGAACAGGGCAATCATGAAGAACTGGCTGCGAAAAGAGGGGAGTATTATGAGCTGGTAAAAAACCAGTTAGAGTTAGGCAATTAACGATAAACCTGTTTACGGTGATCAACATCAAAAACATATACAATCAACACATCATCCTGAATGGAATAAAGCAAACGATAAGTGCCAAACCGTATCCTGTATTCGTTTTGTCCGCCATGAAGTTTTATGGCCCCATGCGGTCTTGGGTTATCTTCCAGGGCAAGTATTATTTTTTTTACTTTACTAAGGTAAGCAGCAGGCAACCGCTTAATTTGCTTCTGTGCGGTTTCTTTAATTATTACCGTGTACTTTTTGCCCATTTTTTTCCTTTTTCAAGTGTGGCAAAAAAAGCATTAGCTTCTAACCCTTTTTCTTTTTTTCTTTTGAGTATAGTCCGGAAATCCCTCAAATCTTCCTTTAACTGCAGGTATTCTTCCTCAGCAATAAGCCTGTATTTCTTTTTTTCAATTATTAAAGTTTGTCCTGCCATTGTTTATTTTTCTCAAATTTAAAAAATCTTTATGCCACTGCAAAATACATCTCAGTTAAGAAGCGAATCGCTGAGGGAGTTCATAAGCCACCGCCCTGGTTGGTTAATAAGGTTGGGTATCCCCATTTTCTTTCTGATACTTGTTGGGGTGGCGGCAGGTACTTATTTTATTCAATACCCGGATATAGTGCAGGCAAGGGGAAAAACAAATTCTATTAATCCCCCTAAGCAGATAATTACAAAAAACGGTGGCCGCTTAATAAAATTATTTACAGGTGACAACCAGGATATACAAAAGGATAATATTATAGCATACATTGAAAGTACTGCCAGCCATGATGAGGTGCTGAAGCTATCTGCTATTCTGGATACACTCCAGTTTTTTTCAAACAATAACCAGTTGGAAGAAATCCCCCGTTTCTGGAACACCGCTAACCAAACATTTGCCCATTTAGGCGAATTGCAACAAGCCCATCAAACCTTTATGCAGGGCTTTATATCATTTAAAGATTACCTCAGCAATGGCTTCTATGTATCAAAAAAGCAAATGCTTAACCGGGATTTAGCAAACACCCGAAAGTTGTTACAAACATTGCAACAACAAAAAACATTGCAACAGCAGGATTTGGCTATTACACAACAAAACTACAATGTGCATGATACCCTGCATAATGAAACACTCATTAATGATATAGAATACCGCAACCAGCAAAGCCAGTTGATAAATAAAAAAATGAATATTCCGCAAATGGCTGCTTCTATTATCAGGCAACCAGGGCCAGCAAAATGCGCTGCAAAAAGAAATGATGGAGTTAGACAACCAGATAGTACAGCATAGAGCAGACTTTCATTCAGGCATTAAACGCATACTACAGTACCATTGAAGAATGGAAACAAAGTTATTTAGTAAAAGCACCTGATAAACGGAAGATTAGTATTTGCGGGTTTTTTACAGGAGAACCAATTGCTTAAAGCAGGGCAAACGATCGGGTTTATTACCAATGAGAGTAACCAGTATTTTGTTGAAATGCATATATCTGCAAAATAGTTTTGGCAAAGTAAAAACAGGGCAGGATGTGTTGTTGAAATTTCCCAGCTACCCCCCACAGGAGTTTGGAAGTGTAAAAGGAGTTATTGAATATATAAAAACAATTCCTTCGGATAGTGGTTATATGGCAAAAGTGAAACTGCCTTATGGGCTTATAACAAACTATAAAAAACAAATCCTGTTTACCGAAGGGTTAGTGGCACAGGCAGAAATAATAACTGAGAAAAGAAGGCTGAGCGACAGGTTTATAAGTGGGTTTAAGAAGTTTGATAAAATAGGTTTTATCGGCTAAGAGGGGTTGTAAAATACAATAGGTGAAAAGATTGCCGGGTAAAAGATATTACCAACCTTTAGTAAACAATTAAAAAAGTGAAAGAAGGGTAAATAAGATATCTATCAATTTTAAAATATTGTTTGGCCAAACAAAGGGTTAACACCTGTACCCTACTGCAAAGTAAAACGGGTATTAATAATTTTTAAATTTAAAACAATGAAAAAGTTAGAAAGACAAGAAATGAAAAATTTAAAGGGTGGGGTAAATGAAGGTGACGGATGTATGGAAGAATATGAATACGAGTGTGGTATAATTAGAACCCCTTATCCATGCTGCGAAGGATTAGTTTGCGTAAAGAATGCAACAGATACCGGTACGCTTTGTATGTTGGCATAACCACATAGATGTAGGGTATATAAAGCTATCAAAACGATAGCTTTATATACTATTACCTTTTTTATATATAATGAATTAAATATTTACTTTTTCCATGTTTAAGTTTTCAATACTTATACCCCTGTTCATACTGTTTTCTTTTGAGTATTTATATGCTCAACCAGCAAAAGACCATTTTATTTTAAATGGCAAAATCACTGGTATTGATAATGGGGTTATTTATTTAGGTTATTATGATGATATTCAACAATCAGGTAAATCAGACAGCTCATTAATAAGGAATGGGTTATTTTCCTTTTCTGGCAAATTAACACAACCAGCAGTTGCATTTCTTGCACTAAATAAAAGAGAAGCTTTTGGATTAAATGCTACAAACATTTTTATAGAGCCGGGTAAAATGAATATTAGCATAGAGCTAAACAAATTTGACAATGCACATCTGACAGGTTCAAACACACAAAATGATTATGAAGAAATAAGAACAAAACGGAATAAGATAATAATAAATCATCCCCGGCTATTTGACAGCAACGGGTATGTAAGTAAAGGTTTAAATGATTCTTTATCAGAAAAAATAACTATTGTATTTGATACCCTTAACAGTATTGATTATGAGTATTTCAATCAACATCCTGCTTCTTATCTTACAGCATACCTCTTAAAATACCAGGTAAGAAACCTTTCACCAGATTCTCTTGCTATGTTCTATAACCGGTTAGGGGATAATTTAAAACATCATGTTGTTACCCAAACTATCCGTTCTAGATTAAAAAACATGAGGGCCGGCTCGTAGGTACAATTGCCCCAAAATTTATTGCTAAAGACACCAGCGGCAATGATTTTTATTCTGGCTTAATAAAGGGAAAATATATACTTCTCGATTTTTGGGCAAGCTGGTGTGTACCCTGCAGACAAAACAGCCCCCATTTAATTGAGCTAAATAAAAAGTATAAAGATAAAGGCTTGAGAATAGTTGGCATTGCAGATGACAGGGATTTAATTAAATGGAAAGATGCAATAGAAAAGGATAAAACAAACATATGGACACATGTACGAAGGGAAGCTAACCAGGATTTGAAAACAAAAGGCTTAAGCGATATAAATGACGTAAACGAAAAATTCAATATTTCAACATTACCTACTTATATACTAATAGATAAGTATGGTGTTATAATTGGTAGGTTTGAAGCAAATAGCAACGCTTTAAATAAGTTAACCCAAAAGTTGGAGACTGTTTTTTAAGAACCCATTAAGCTTATAGAATAATATAAAAGCTACCCCTTAACTATCCACTCCACTTCCCAAAATCAATCTCCTCCTCTATTGCATGTTGAGTAACCAGCTTCCCCGAAGGGCTTATTCTTTTACAACTGCATCAAATACCCGGTTATCTTTTTTGAGCGTTACTTTTTCATTTCGTTTATATAAAAATGAATGGTACGGTATAAATTATTTCTAAACCCCTTTTAAAAGTAACTGATTGTAATGTTTAATAAAAACCAGCACACAACTCTTTTGCCAGTACAAGTGGTTCAAAATTTTTTCCGGTTATCTGTTTTAACGAAACGGGGTTGGGCAATCCCTCAAAACTTGTTTGGTTGATATTGATACCTATACCAATAATTGCCCAAGGCCAACTCCCTACTCCCAAATCCGAACCCCGAATTACCGACTCAATCAAAATTCCCCCTGCCTTTCTGTCCTGCCAGTAGAGGTCGTTGGGCCATTTAATTTTTGTTTCATCACCGGCATATTTTGAGAAGAATTCATGCACCACTACTGCTGCACAGGCACTCAGGTAAAACTGGTTGTTTATGGAAAGTCCTTGTGGGTTTATCAATATACTCAGGGCAATGTTTGCACCTTTTTCAGTGTTCCAGGTTTTGCCCCTTTGCCCTTTGCCAGCTACCTGCTCATGGGTAAAAATGGCCATACCGTGTTGTGCCATACCCTGCCTATCCGGCAGGGCAGCGGCATGTATAAGTTGGCGGGCATAGTTGTTGGTACTATCAACAGACTGTAACTCAACAAATGGCGAACCGGAAGGTATAGTGAACAGGGCTTGTGGCAATTAATTGCTATTTTTGACAAAGTAAACTGGTTTCTGGTTTCTGGCCTCTTGTTAACAGTAAAAAAGTTAACCGTCTTTAAAGTAACCAATAACCAGCAACTAATAACAAGTATCAAAAAACATTCTCAATATTTGGAAAAATTGTCTGTTCTGTCAACCCGTAAAAAGAAGAATACCGTAAGGTTAACAAAGGCTTCTAAAATCATCAAAACCATTATTGCTGCAATACAGGAAAAAAAGGGTGAAAATATTATTTCACTCGACCTGAGAAAGATTAATGAAGCGGTGGCTGATTTTTTTATTATTTGCGAAGCCGGTAACCAGCCGCAGATAAGGGCCATCAGTGAAAATGTGGAGCATAATGTAAGGGAGCTATGCGGAGAAAACCCTTACCATCATGAGGGATACAGCAATCTGCAGTGGGTGCTGATTGATTATGTAAATGTGGTGGTGCATGTAATGCAATCAGAAACCAGGAAGTTTTATCAATTAGAAGAAATGTGGAGCGATGCAGCAGCGGAAGATCATAAGGAGTAATGTTAAATCTTATTACAACATAAACTTTTTAGCTGATTAATCATTAATTAGCAGAGAACGGAGAATATAAACTATGTCACAAGATCAAAATAATAAGGGTGGTATGCCACCAAGGTTCGATAATCGCCCCGGTGGAAATAATAACGACCCCAATCAACCGGTAAAAAAAGGCCCCCGGTTTAATATTTACTGGGTGTATGCCATCATCCTTGCATTGCTTATTGGCTTTTCCATGTTCAATACTTTTTCTGGCAATACAGCGAAAGTTTCTCAATTAGATTTTCAAAACATGATTGTTAAGGGAGAAGTAGCAAAATATATTGTCATTGAAAACAGGAAGAATGTAAAAATTTTTCTTACCGATGCGGCACAAAAAACATATGAACCAAAGCTTAAGGATGCTAATGCAAAAGCAAAAGGCCCGCATATGGCTTTTAAGGTAAGCAGCCTTGAAGGGTTTGATAAGGGTATGAGTGATTTTTATACCCAAAACCCAACTATAAAAAAAGTAGATTGGACGGTAGATACAGAAAAAGATGTTTTCGGCGGCCTGCTTCAATTTTTATTCCCTGTTTTATTGCTTATTGGTTTGTGGGTGTTGATGATGCGTAAGGTAAGTGGCGGCCCTGGAGGTGGGGGTGGCCCCGGCGGTATATTTAATATTGGTAAGTCAAAAGCAACACTGTTTGATAAAGGAACAAAAGTTAACATCACTTTTGCAGATGTAGCAGGATTGGATGAAGCCAAAGTGGAAGTAATGGAAATAGTTGACTTCTTAAAAAATCCAAAGAAGTACACCAACCTGGGTGGCAAAATCCCCAAAGGGGCATTGTTGGTTGGCCCTCCGGGTACAGGTAAAACCCTATTGGCAAAGGCAGTTGCAGGAGAAGCACAAGTGCCTTTCTTCAGCCTTAGCGGGTCAGACTTTGTAGAAATGTTTGTAGGTGTTGGTGCCAGCCGTGTAAGGGATTTGTTTAAGCAGGCAAGAGAAAAAGCACCGTGTATAATTTTTATTGATGAGATAGATGCAATAGGAAGGGCAAGGGGAAAGAATGCAATGATGAGTAATGATGAAAGAGAAAGTACATTAAACCAGATGCTGGTAGAAATGGATGGCTTTGGAACTGATGTAGGCATTATTGTATTGGCAGCTACTAACCGCCCTGATGTATTGGATTCTGCATTGCTTCGCCCCGGTCGTTTCGACAGGCAGATTACAATTGATAAACCAGATTTAAAAGGCAGGGAAGATATTTTTAAAGTACACCTGAAGCCGATTAAAATTTCTAAAACATTAGATATACATAAACTGGCAGAGCAAACCCCAGGTTTTGCCGGCGCAGATATTGCTAATGTGTGTAACGAAGCAGCATTAATAGCCGCAAGAAAAAATAAAGAAGCGGTGGATATGTCTGATTTTCAGGATGCAGTAGACAGGGTAATTGGTGGATTGGAAAAGAAAAATAAAATCATTTCCCCCGAAGAGAAAAAAATAATTGCTTTCCACGAAGCTGGCCATGCTATTTGCGGCTGGTATTTAGAACATGCCTATCCTTTGCTGAAGGTAACAATTGTGCCAAGAGGTACAGCAGCATTGGGCTATGCACAATACACACCAAAAGAACAATATCTATACAATATAGATCAGCTTACCGATCAAATTTGTATGACACTTGGCGGAAGGGCCAGCGAAGAAATTTTCTTCGGTAAAATTTCAACAGGTGCCCAAAACGATTTGCAGCAGATAACCCGCATCGCCTACTCGATGGTTACAGTGTATGGTATGAATGATAAAGTGGGCAACATCAGCTTCTATGACCCGCAGCAGGAAAATGCTTTTGTAAAACCATATTCTGATGAAACGGCAAGGATGATTGATGAAGAAGTAAGAAAACTGATTGATGAAGCGTACGATAAAACAAAAGCACTGCTTGTAGAAAAGAGAGGCGATGTAGAATTACTTGCAAATGCCCTGCTGGATAAAGAAGTCCTCTTTCAAAGCGATGTGGAGGCATTGATAGGTAAAAGGCCTTTTGAAGAAAAGAAATTATTAACAGACGATGTTGTAATTGCTGAGCCAGATGCTGCGGCAGTAATAAAAAAAGAAACGGAAGAAAAGACAGATGTGCAATTAGATGGTTTTGGTTTGGCTCCATCTGTTTGATAATGCAATAAAACAATATGAACGTTTCCCCGTCAAAAGAAAATATTTTAAAAAAAATCCGCAAGGCGTTGAGTCATTCAACGCCTTTGCCTTTTCCGCAAAGCGAAGGCAACCAGCAGGTATTTCATCCGTTAGAACAAGAACTGGAAGTGGAATTTGCAGAACAGTTTACCAAACTACAGGGCAAATTTATTTATTGCATCAACCGGCAGGAGCTGGCTTTTCAATTATCGAGCCTCATAAAAAAACAAGACTGGCAAAAAGTATATTGTTTAGAAGATAACCTTACGGAAACAATCGCCGGGCAATTAAGTGAAAGATTGGTAAAAACAGGTTTAGCTGATTGCGATGTATCGATAACCGGCTGCGAATATTTAGTAGCAAGAACAGGGAGTATAGTAATGAGTACAGCACAGCTAAGTGGCCGCACCACCAGTGTGTATGCACCCATACATATTTGTATTGCCTACACCAGCCAGATGGTGTACGATATTAAAGATGCATTGCAGGCGGTAAAAGAAAAGTATGGAAATAACCTTCCTTCGCTTATAACTTTTGCCACCGGCCCCAGCCGCACAGCCGATATTGAAAAAACATTAGTAGTGGGTGTGCATGGCCCTAAAGAGGTGTATTTGTTTTTGGTGGAAGGGTAACTCCTTTTCTCTTTTAATCCCTTAGCTTACCTTTACACTATGCCTCCCCCCTCAACATATAATCTTTTTGTTTACGGTTCTCTCCGCAGTGGCTTTCAAAGCCCGGTGTACGAGTATATAAGCCGGTTTTTTAATTTAGTTGGTAATGCAAAAGTAAAAGGTAAGTTGTTCGATTTGGGCAGTTACCCTGCCGGTGTGCCTTGCGAAGGCGATTTTTATATCATTGGCGAATTATACCAGACAATAAACACTAACGACTTTTCCTGGGCCATCGGGCAGTTAGATGATTATGAAGGGGTGAATGTGGAGGCGGATGAAGTAAAACTATACCGCAGGGAAACAGCAGAAATATATTACAATGGTGAAGCAATACCTGCCTGGATATACTGGTATAATGGTGATGTAAGCGGTAAGCCAGAAATTACTTCGGGTGATATGATGGAGTATTTGAATAAAAAGAAATAATTAGTACAGCTTCTTGAGTTTGACAAAAAAAATATACTTCCTCTCCGACTTTCACCTTGGCGCACCCAACCATGCAGCCAGTCTTGAAAGAGAAAAAACAATTGTTAAGTTCCTCGATGAAATAAAAAATGATGCGTCGGAGATATTTATCGTTGGCGATATGTTTGATTTCTGGTATGAGTATCGCAAAGTAATCCCCAAAGGTTATATGCGGTTGCTCGGTAAACTGGCCGAACTCTCTGATGCTGGGATACAATTACATTTCTTTGTTGGCAACCATGATATGTGGTTGCGGGATTATTTTCAGCAGGAGCTGAATATGCCTGTTTATTTTGAACCAAAAGAATTTGAACGCAACGGCAAAATTTTTTTAATTGGTCATGGCGATGGCCTTGGCCCCGGCGACCATGGATATAAAAGATTGAAAAAAATATTTCGCAACCCGGTAAGTAAATGGTTGTTTGGCATTCTTCCTCCGGCAATGGGCATCGGGCTTGCACATTATATGAGCCGCCGAAGCCGGGCACAAACAGGTGCAACAGAAGAAACCTTCCTGGGAGAAGACAAAGAATGGCTCATTATTTACAGTAAAGAAGTATTGAAGCAAAAAAAAGTGAATTTTTTTGTGTTCGGGCATAGACATCTTCCCGTTGATTATCGTCTTTCACCCACCGAAGCTTTAGCGAAGGCGGGTGTCGACCATCCAAGGTATATAAACCTTGGCGACTGGATACGATACTTTACCTATGCGGTGTTTGATGGCGAAAAAATGAACCTGCAATCATATACGGGCAAGGATGAAAAAATTATAAGAAATTAAGTGAAGAAAATCAACACCATATTTTTTTTGTTGTTATTTACAGCTACTGCTAAGGCGCAGGAGGATACCACTTTCAACTTTGTAAGAAAGATAAGTGGCGATATAGTTGCCTTTACCGTTGATAACCTCGATAATGTTTATATACTCAACAGCCGCAACCAGGTAAAAAAAATAAATGCGAATGGCGACTCCGTTGCCATTTATAATGATATAAGAAAGTTTGGTACCGCTACGCTGATAGATGTATCCAATCCGCTGAAAGTATTATTATATTACAAAGATTACGCTACGGTAGTGGTGCTTGACCGTTTTTTGAATGCTGTTAACACCATTGACCTGCGAAAAGGGAATGTTTTGCAGGCAAAAGCCATAGGCCAATCGTACGATAATAAACTGTGGGTGTATGATGAACTGGAAAACAAACTTAAGAAAACAGATGAAAGTGGTAAGCTGTTGCAGGAAACACCAGACTTCAGGTTGCTCTTCGATGTGGCACCACAGCCACAGAAAATTTTTGATGAGAACAAATTCGTTTACCTGTACGATTCTGCCTACGGCGTATATGTGTTTGACTATTTTGGTGCCCTGCGGAATAATATTGAAATAAGAAATTGGCAAAATTTTAAAGTAACCGGTAATAATATTTATGGTTCTAAAGCAGATACCCTTTACCGCTACGAAATAAAATCAACCTACTACGATGAATGGAAGATGCCTGCAGCCATAGCCCATAGCACTGCTTTTAATTTTTCTGCCAGCAGGGTGTATGCCTTGCGGCCTGATGAGGAAGGAAAAGGGAGTTGTGTGATGGTTTATGCGATAAAATAATTTCTAACTACAAAACCCGGTTAGATTTTGTAAAGTCTTTTTCAAATAATGACACACCACATTTTTTCCCACTCTCAAAACTTCCCAACTCCCCATCCCACTGCAAAGCCTTTGCGCCATTAATAGTTGCCCATTGCAAAATAGTTTCAGTTGAAATGTGAGGAAAGTGTTTTTGTATAGCTTCTATCTCTTTTGCAATACTCAATTGCCAGTTGCTGCTGTAGCTATCGGTACCCAAAACAATATGGCAATTATGTTTGATGAATAAATCTACCGGCGGAACTCTATTTTCAATATACAGGTTGGCGTTAATGCAAAAACAATAAACCAATTTTAATCCGTTGGCTGCGGCATATTCATTTGCCCAAATAATATCTTCCTCCGGCATGTAAGTATTGTGAATAAGAAAAATGGTTTGACCGTTATTAAAATATGGCAGCACAGACCGGATGCTGCTTTTACCCGTTACCGGAAACGGTGATTTATCTATGCCAAAAATTTTAAACAGCTTTAAATAATCGCCACCGCCGGTTTTATACAATTCATCTTCGGCAGGGTGCTCCTGGTTATGAATAGAAATAATTTGGTTTTTCGTTGCTTCATTTATCAGTTTAAATGTTTTGGGAGAAATGGAGTACGGTGCATGAGGCACTAACGATGTCCGTTGTTGGTTGTCCGTTGTTGGTTGCCCGGCCATCACATTAGCCACAGATTTATAATGAGAAAAATTTTCTTCCGCCTTTTCATCTGTAAAACCCAGCACCTCTACAAAATTTTGCCAGCGGATGTTGCTTTTGTTTTTTATTGCGGCTGCATCTGCGGTGTTGCCAATATCTCCAACGGCTACAATACCGTTGTTGTACATTTCCTGTTCTGCTTTTGCTATTCGTTGTTGTATTACTTCTGGATTGAAGCCCCGCTTGGTAACTACTGAGCAGAGAAAATCAATTAAGCCTGTATGCGGCGGTATTACATCTTTTAAATGGCTAAGTTCCAAATGGCAGTGGCAGTTAATCAGGCCGGGGGTTAGTATGCCTTCATAGTGTTGCACATCATTTCCTGCTTCGGCGATGGGTACAATATCTTCAATTGTTCCACCTTGCTGCGTAATAAGTACCGAATTGCTATGAAAATGGTATCCATCGAAAATTTTATCTGCACTGAATTTTAAATATGCCATGAAACGATTTCTTTTAACTTTGCTGCCCTTACTGAGGATTTCTCATTAAAAGCTGAATAGGATTACAGAACCCTGAAGAGTGCGACGCAACAGACAATGATAGTAGCACTACAGCCGGGCAATAAAAATAAAGAATTACTATGTTAGACAGGCTCGAAGCCATAAAAGCAAGATTTGACCAGTTGGGGGTTGCACTCACCAATCCTGATATTGTTGGAAACAACAGAAAGTTTACTGAAACCAGTAAAGAATATCGCAGCTTAGAAAAAATTGTGATGGCATACAACGACTATAAAAAAGTAATGGATGATATTGACTTTTATAAGGAGGCGCTGAATGGTGATGATGATGAGATGAGGGAACTGGCAAAAACAGAAGCACCTGCAAATGAAGAAAAGAAAACGCAGATGGAAGCATACATCCGCCAGTTGCTGATACCGAAAGACCCGCAGGATGATAAGAATGCAATAATGGAAATAAGGGCCGGCACCGGTGGCGATGAAGCAAGTTTGTTTGCCGGGGAATTATTAAGGATGTATATAAGATATTGCGAAAGAAAAGGCTGGAAGACAGCAGTGCTGAGTGAAAACGAAGGAACGGTAGGTGGGTATAAAGAGGTACAGCTAGAGGTAAAGGGTGATGATGTGTATGGTACTATGAAATTTGAAAGTGGTGTACACCGGGTGCAGCGGGTGCCTGAAACGGAAGGAAGCGGAAGGGTGCATACATCTGCCGCAACAGTGGCCGTAATGCCTGAGGCAGATGAAGTGGATTTTGAATTAAAGGAGTCTGACTTAAAAATGGACACAGCCAGAAGTGGGGGTGCAGGGGGACAAAACGTAAATAAAGTAGAAACAAAAGTTATTTTAACACATATTCCAACAGGCACTGTGGTTACTTGTCAAACGGACCGCTCACAATTAGGTAATAGAATAAGGGCTACCGAAATGATGCGTACAAAACTGTATGAAGAACAGGTAAGAAAGCAGGAAGACGAAATATCCCGCCACCGTAAAAGCCTTGTAAGCACTGGCGACCGGAGTGCAAAAATCCGCACCTATAATTTTCCGCAGGGAAGGGTAACTGACCACCGGATTGGCCTTACGCTTTATAACTTAGATGCAGTGATGAATGGCGAAATTGCAGAGATAATTGATGCGCTGCAGTTTGCCGAAAACTCTGAAAAACTAACCAAACAGCAGTAAAATTTTTTGTAATAGGTACAACCTTTTGCTTACCTTTTCACTCTCATACTCTTTTATTTTTTAAAATTAAAACAACAAAAATGCTTGAACAGTTAATAGGTTTAGTAAAACAATTTGCAGGAGATGCGATAGTTAAAAATCCTGAAATTCCCAATGAAAAAAACGAAGAAGCAATGGCCGAAGCTTCTAATACAGTAGTTGGCGGGTTACAAAATATTTTAGCAGGTGGTGGCTTGCAAAGCATCATGAGCCTTTTTTCCCAGGGAAACAAGGGTGGCACATCCGGCTTAATGCAAAACCCCATTGTAAATATGATGGCGGGGCATTTTATGAAAAAACTAATGGGCAAATTTGGCATTAACAGCGGTGCCGCAAGTAACATAGCTACCAGCCTTATACCAAGTGTATTAAACGGGTTAATTTCAAAAACACAGGATCCGAATGATAAATCAATTGATATGAACAGCATCATCCGTTCTTTAACAGGTGGCAACGCACCTGTAGCAGAAGCACAACAAAGCGGCGGCGGTGGATTTGATTTTCAGGATTTATTGAAGAAATTTACCGGTGGCGGCAGTAATGATGGCGGTGGCACAAGCGGCGGGTTTAATATTTCTGATATAATAAGTAAAGTTACAAGGGGCGCACAGCAAAACCAGGAAACACAGGTGCAGCAGGGCGGTGGAGGAATTATGGATTTGATAAAAGGGTTTTTGAAATAATAGTTTCTTTAATTAATTGCAAAGCTGCTTCAAAACTGAGGCAGCTTTTTTTATTTATATAAATCAACAACAAGCATTAATATCTTTACAACCAGAAAATTTTCATATGACCATCAACAGCATTTGTGTATGCGGTGCCGGCACAATGGGCAGCGGCATAGCACAGGCAGCGGCGCAGTCGGGCTTTTATACTATTTTGTTTGAGCTTAACCCTCTTGTACTTGAAAAAGCAAGAGCAGCTATTGAAGCAAACCTGCAATTGCTTACGGATAAAAAGAAAATCGCCGAAGGCGAAAAAGAAAAAATTCTGCAACGGATTATTTTTACTGATGATATACATACCTGCCTTGCCGATGTATTTATAGAAGCTATTATTGAAAAAACTGATGCTAAGGTTGCACTGTTTAATCAGCTGGCAGAGATAAACCACAGCGAATGCATCTTTGCAAGCAACACTTCTTCTTTATCTGTTACAAGAATTGCAGAAACAGTGCAAAGGCCAGAAAGGGTAATTGGCATGCACTTTTTTAATCCTGCCACTATTATGAAATTAGTAGAAGTGGTAAACACTTCTTTTACCAATAACCAAACCACCCAAGCAATAATTGAACTGGCAAAAGCGATGGGCAAAGTACCGGTTGTTTGTAAAGATTCGCCTGGTTTTATTGTAAACCGTGTGGCGAGGCCTTACTATATTGAAGCATTGCGTTTGGCAGAAGAAGGGATACCAATTGAGCAGATAGATAAAATAATGGAAGCAACAGGCTTTAAACTGGGACCCTTTAAGCTGATGGATTTAATTGGCAACGATATAAACTTTGCAGTAAGCAATTCTGTATATGAGCAATTAGAATAACCCGGAAAGGTTAACACCATCTTACATACAGGAACAAAAAGTAAAAGAAGGGAAGCTGGGTAAAAAATCTGGTGAAGGGTATTATAAATATGCCCCTAACCCCTTCCCGGAATAATCGGGATGTTTCCAAAGGGGAATTATAAATATCATTTTGTTAACCACATTACTCAAATCAGGATTACATTGAACGAAATACAAAAAGAATCTCCATCTCAGCAGGATACTTCTTCCTCCCCTTCAGGGGATGGGGGCATGGTTCTAGTAACAGGCGGCACAGGATTTCTTGGTTCATACATCATCAAACAATTGGTTGAAAAAGGCTATGCGGTGAGGGCTATCCGCCGTAGCAATAAACTTCCTTTCTGGATTAGTAAAGAAGTTTTTGATAAAGTAGAATGGGTTGATGGTGATGTGCTGGATGTAATTTCATTGGAAGATGCAATGGAAGGAGTGGATACGATTATTCATTCAGCGGCTAATGTTTCATTCACCAAAAAAGAAAGGAAGCAGATGTACCAGGTAAATGTGGAGGGTACAGCCAATGTGGTAAATATGGCATTGGAAAAAAATGTACGGCGATTGGTGCATGTAAGTTCTGTTGCGGCACTGGGCAGAACCGCTGGTGGCGGCCATGTAAATGAAGAAAAGAAATGGGAAGAAAGCAAAGTGAACACACATTATGCCATCAGTAAGTTTAAAGCAGAGTTGCATGTATGGCGGGGCATGAGTGAAGGATTAGATGCAGTAATAATAAACCCGGGCACTATTCTTGGCTATGGCGATTGGCATATCAGCAGTTGTGCCATTTTTAAACAAGTGCATGATGGGTTTAAATGGTATACTTCCGGCATCAATGGTTTTGTGAATGTGGAGGATGTAGCAAAAGCTGCAATACTTTTAATGGAAAGCAATATAAGTGAACAACGATTTATTGTTACCGGAGATAACTGGACATTTAAAAAACTACAGGAAACTATTGCAGATGGCTTTGGTAAAAAACGGCCATCAAAATTAGCCACCCCATTTTTATTGGCAATTGCTTGGAGGGTGGAGAAAATAAAAGCATTGTTTACCGGTAAAAAACCAGTGCTTACTAAAGAAAGTGCAAGAGTGGCACAAAGCCAGACTTATTTTGAAAATGATAAAATACTAAAGGCATTACCGGGTTTTTCCTTTACCCCATTGGAGGAAACCATTAAAAAAACCTGTGAAAAACACATTGGCACTATTAATGATATGCAACCATAGCTGGGGCAGCAGTATCTTTAACCAGTAATTTATATCTATGCAAAAACTCTTTCTCTCCTTTTTATCAGTAGTTGGATTTTCCCTTTCGGTTGCTGCCCAGTTTACAGTAAGTGGTGTGGTACTTGATTCTTCGAGCAGGGAGCCACTAAGTGCCGCCTCAGTATTTTGTCAGAACACCACACTAGGTACATCAAGTAATAAACAAGGAGAGTTTTCCCTTGCATTAAAATCAGGTGGGTACGATTTAATATTCAGTTATACTGGCTATACTACACAAACCATACGGGTAAGCGATGCCGGCAAATTAGAAGTGCTGATGGCAAAGGAAGATAAAAGTATGGGGGAAGTAATTATTAAAAACTCATACGAAGTGGCCGATGGCCTTACCAAATACGGTGATTTTTTTAAAGAACATTTTATTGGTGCCACACCTAACGGAGCAAAATGTGAATTAGTTAATCCCGAAGTATTGAAATTCTTTTTTTATAAAAGAAGCAACCGGTTAAAGGTAATGGCGACTGAACCTATTCAAATTGCTAACAAAGCTTTGGGGTATAACCTGCGCTACCAGCTAGATTCATTTGTATATTGGTACAATACAAACATTAATACTTACCGGGGCTATTGTCTATATACAGAAATGGAAGGCGGCGACAGCGTAAAAAAAGTATGGGCCGTAAACCGGGCAAAGGCTTACGAAGGGTCAAAACTCCATTTCATGCGCAGCTATTACGACAGCACACTTATAGAAGATGGCTGGATAATTGATATGCTTGATGAAAACAATGATAAAAAATTCAATAAAGTAAAAAATGTGTACGATACCAGCTATTACAATCTAATTACAAATACTATTGATAGTATCGGGGCAGATAGTGTGGCATATCCTGTTGTTGCAGGGCCGGTACAGGTGGAAATGTTTTACCCAAGAAAAATAAGCATTACTTATACAAAGAAAAGTCCGGAGAAAGAATACCTGGCAAAAATGAAGCTGCCAAAGAATATTCCTTATATTATTTCTTATATAGATGTGAAGGATTGGATAGCCATAACGGAGAATGGTTATTACTACGAACAGAAAGATTGGGTAAACCAAGGCTATTGGAGCTGGAAGAATGTAGGTGATTTATTACCGTATGATTATGTGCCGGAGTAAGACCAGTTAACCAATAACTATTTTCCCATCACCTTTTCCCATAACTGCGGAATTCTTTTTATCCAAACAAACTCTTTATTTTTTCCCTTGCATCTTCTGCCGGTGAACCGAAATATATTTTGCCACCGCTATCGAATTCTTTTACACCACTTTGGGCATATACAACAGCATCTTTACCAATAGTTATTGTTTTACTTACCCCACCGTCCCCAGATAATTACATTATCTTCAATAGTAGTACATCCGGCAATACCTACTTGGCCGGCAAACAGGCAGTTCTTCCAATTACTGTATCATGCCCAATATGTACCATATTATCCATCTTGGTTCCTGCCCCAATAATAGTATCATGTGTTACCCCACGGTCAATAGCACAGTTGGCACCAATCTCTACATCATCCCCAATAACTACACGGCCACAGCTTGTCATTTTTTTATAATGCACATCCCTGTTGGTTTTCTTATTATAATAAAAAGCATCGCTGCCAATAACAGTACCGGCCTGTATAATTACGTTATTGCCAAGAATACAATAATCGAGTATAGTTACGTTGGGGTGAATGATACAATTGTTTCCGATGATTACATGATTACCAATAAATGCACCGGGCATAATTACTGTTCCTTCTCCAATGGCAGCAGTATCACTTATCATTTTTATAGAAGGAGAAAATGGTCTGTAATGATTAATGATTTTAAGATATGCTTCAAAAGGTTCTGCCACTATTAGTATAGTTTTTCCTTCGGGAACAGCCACTTCTTTATTAATAATTATAAAGCTGGCGGCTGAGTTCAGGCAGGTAGCATAGTATTTTGGGTGATCTACGAATACTAAATCACCTTTTTCCACTTTATGTAATTCGTTGATGCCGGTGGCCAATCCTTCTTTATTACCTATTATATCAGCACCTATTATTTGTGCAATAGTTGTTAGCGGTACTGGGGTGTCAAATTGCATAGAATAAATTTTATCAAAGGTAGTGATACTGTTAGATGTATAATTCTCCAATGAAATTGATGTGTCCGACAGGTTTATTTCAGTATAAGATATAATTGATGATAAGATTAGTTAATAAAAAAAATATTACAAAACACATGTTGAAACATCAGTTATTATATAAAACAGGCAGTCTATTGCTTTCGCTTATCCACAACTATTTTTAAAATGTTAATAAAATAATTTGGAAATAGTTTTTGGATATATAAAAATCTTTTTAATATTGCATTGGGAAATTTATTTCCCAGTACTTACTAACCCATCCATATATTAATCCCCCCGGTTTTCCGGGGGGATTTTTTTACCCTCCCTATCCCTTGAAAGGGAATACTAATTACTTCACTATATCGCAAACAGTTTTAATTAATTCAATAACATCCTTTCTTAATTCCGAAAATAAAAATATAAATATAAGCCACAAATTCACTAATGAATATTCTAAACAAACAAGTATTTTAATTAGTGCATTCGTGGTGGCGTCGACAGCCATAGCCCGGGTATAATTCATTCATAGTATTCAATAATTAAAAATACCTTTACGCAACTCAAAAAATTACTCAATGGTAAAATCAATGACAGGTTTCGGAAGGTGCGAAAAGAATGTGGGGGACAAAACCTTTTTGGTGGATATAAAGTCGCTTAATGGAAAACAGTTTGAACTGCAATTGAAAATGCCGGCCATTCTAAAGCCTTTTGAATTTGATATCCGCCGCATACTTTCTGAGAAATTAATCCGCGGCTCGGTAGATTGTATGATTAGCCTGAAAGATACCGGCTCTGCAAAACCTGTTACTATTAATACCGACCTGGCAAAAGCCTATTATAAACCATTGGCAGAACTTTCTGCTGCACTTAACCTTGATGCATCGCATATACTCAGCACATTAGTAAAATTACCGGAGGTAATAACCCCCAGCAGCGAAACCCTTAATGATAAAGAGTGGGCTGATTTTCAAAATGTGTTGTCCACGGCTATTGTAAATATTAACACTCACCGCTTAGATGAAGGTGCAGCACTTGAAACTGAACTCCGCAGCCGTATTGCTAATATTACCATACAACAGGATGAAGTAATAAAATTAGAACCATTGCGCCAGCAAAAAATAAGGGAGGGGCTTACCAAACTGCTGGAGGAGAAAGTAGGCAAGGAAAACTTTGATGGCAACCGCCTGGAGCAGGAGCTTATTTATTACATAGAAAAAATAGATATTACCGAAGAACAAGTAAGGCTTAAAAACCACTGTGATTATTTTATAACCCTGCTAAATGAGTCAGAAGACAGCAAAGGCAAGAAACTTTCTTTTGTGTTACAGGAAATTGGCAGGGAAATAAATACCACTGGTTCCAAGGCGTATGACGCCACTATTCAAAAATGTGTGGTGATGATGAAGGATGAACTGGAAAAAGCAAAGGAGCAAGTGCTGAATGTGCTGTAAGGGGTTTAAGGTCTAGGGTGTAAGGTGATGAACACCTTTTATTATGAACTACAAAATTTCTATTCGCATATTGTTCTTTGGTTAAAACAATTGGCAATGAGAATTTTTCAACTAGCATTATTCTACTTTCTCTGTTTTGCCAATAGTTATGGACAATCCATTGCAAAACGTTATTGTTGTATACATGTGGCAATTACAAAGGAGAAAAAGCCAAAAAAGATTTATGCTATAGTCGAAAACAAGTCGTCGTTTGCATGTGGAGATTCTTCTTGGGTTCAGCTTGTAGAGAAACAGATTAATCAATCCATTCAATCACTAAAAAGAGTTAAAAAAGGAAAATATTTAGTTTCAGTTCAATTTATTATGGATAAAGATAGTAGCATATCTGACAGCCGTTGTTTAAATGACCCAGGCTTTGGAATGTGCGGGGAAGTTTTGAGAGTAATTAGGAAGGGGGGTCATATTAAGTGGCGGCCTAGTCCTCGTCCGGTAATTCCATACCGTAAACCAGCAGTTACTATCTCAGGATAAATAATGTGGTTAAGATATAAATAGGTAGTTTTTACCTTATGCCTTATAGCTTTAACCTTACTATTTTTGCTAAATGAAACAAAGTACATTTTTATCAAAAAGCTATCTTGCCATCAGCCTTATAGCTTTCGTCTTTTGCCTTGCTTCCTGCAATACCACTGACTTGTACGAAAAATCGGTTTCAATCCCCAATCACTCATGGAAGAGCAGCTACAAGCCTTCTTTTACTTTTACTATTAAAGACACTGCATCTGCCTATAAGCTTTATTTGATAATAAGGCATAACGATAAATACAGTTTCAATAATATTTATATTACCCTCACCACTAAACAACCAGGACAGGATAGTTTACAAACCGCCAGGTTCGATCTGCCATTAGCCACTAACGAAAAAGGCTGGCTGGCAACCGGCATGGATGATATTTATGAACACCGCATTTCTTTAACACCATCTGGTAATAATTTTTACTTTCGTAAAAAAGGCGACTATACATTTACCCTTGAGCAAATAATGCGGGAAGACCCGTTGAACAATGTACTGAATGCAGGGTTGAGAATTGAAAAAGTAACCACTCAATAATTACTATGGCAGTAGAAAGCCACAAAGGTCTCCGCCGCACCACTTTCACTTTCTGGATGCTGTTATTTTATATAATTGCTGCATTGGTATGGTGGTTTATTTCATTGGAAAAGCAAAACCAGGTGATTGCAGATAAAGAGAGGCAGAACTTGTTGTTACAGAGCGGCAGACTATCCTCTTTGCAGATTGGTGAAAGAGTAAGCAATATTAATAACCGGGAAAGAAGGAACACCACTAAGTATGTAACCGAAGGGGTAACATTTTTTGCCCTGATTGTTTTTGGGGCGGTTATTGTTTACCGTTCTATAAGACAACAATTCCGTTTGCAGCAGCAGCAGCAAAATTTTATGATGGCGGTAACCCATGAACTAAAAACCCCCATCTCGATCACCAAATTAAATTTAGAAACACTACAGAAATATAGCCTGGATGCGGATAAACAGAAAAAAATAATCCGTACCACATTAGATGAAACGGCGAGACTTAATTTTTTAACCAATAATATACTCGTCTCCTCACAGCTTGAAAGCAAAAGGTATAATACAGACACGGAAGAATTAAACCTATCAGGTTTGCTTGGTGATTGTGTAAATGAATTTAGAAGACGTTTTCCCGAAAGAGATTTTATCGGACAAATAGAAGAAGATGCCGATGTAAAAGGCGACGCATTGCTGCTGCAGATGCTTGTAAATAATTTATTGGAGAATGCTATTAAATATTCACCTAAAGATTCGGCTATAAAAGCCACACTGAAGAAGGATGGTTCAGCAATAGAATTGCAAATTGCGGATAATGGCCCGGGTATTACAGATGTTGAAAAGAAAAAAGTGTTTAACAAGTTTTACCGCATTGGCAACGAATCAACCCGGAAAGCACAAGGCACCGGCCTGGGGCTTTACCTCTGCCGTAAAATAGCACAGGCACACAATGCCGACATTTCGGTGACAAATAATGTACCGCACGGCAGTATTTTCGCAGTTGTATTTAAAATATAGTCTGACGGTCTCCGTCTGACTTATTCCCAATAATGGCTACAGATAATAAAACATCCATACTGCTGGTAGAAGATGAGGAAAACCTGCATGAGGCACTAAAGCTTAACCTTGAGCTGGAAGGCTATGAGGTTACCTCTGCCATGGATGGCGCAGCTGCATTAAAAGCTGTGCAGGCAGAATATTTTGATTTGATAATATTGGATGTGATGCTGCCTGAGATGGATGGTATTACCGTAACAGAAACTATCCGCATTAATAATAACGAAGTACCTATACTTATTTTAAGTGCCAAAAACAGCAGTGCCGACAGGGTGCTTGGCCTTAAGAAAGGTGCCGATGATTATTTGACCAAACCCTTTAACCTGGAAGAGTTGCTGCTGCGGATAAGTAAACTGATTGATAAGAATAAAAAACTGCTTGATAAATCAACCGTTGGGGATACCTATACTTTTGGTGGCAACACTATTGACTTTAAAGCACAGCAGGCTGCTAAAGCCAATGGCGAAATAATAGAACTGAGCAAAAAGGAAACGATGTTGCTGAAGTTGCTGCTGGAAAATAAAAACGAAGTAGTGCCAAGAGAAAAGATTTTGCAATCTGTTTGGGGGTACAATGTTTACCCAACCACCAGAACGATTGATAACTTCATACTCAGCTTTCGTAAATATTTTGAAGAAGACAGCCGCAATCCCAAATACTTTCATTCGGTAAGAGGGGTTGGGTATAAGTATGCGGAGTAAGTATCATCAGATAGAATTAATATTCATCAGGCTTTCTTTGACTTTCTCAACTATCGCATTTCTATCAGGATCCATTATTGTGACCGAAGTAAACATCCCGGCCTCACACACTTCAATAATTGACAGCAGGTAATTTTTATTTTCAATAGCTGTTCCGCAAGTAATCAACTTTTGTTCAAGGCTCTTTTTATTTTGCTCACTGCCGCCTAACTCAAATTTTTGCGAAGCAAATTGCCAGATGGCTTTATGCAGTAACGGATAAAACTCCTTGCTGTCTTTTTCTGCTGCCTCAGTTGCAGTCTGCAATATTTCATCAACAGAAATAACCTGCTTTGAAGGTTCTTGTAAGGTGGCTGGTTTTTCTATCTTCTTAAAAACTAAAAATAACAACACTCCCGCCACAATTGCCAATACAATAAACAAAGCCCTGCGGGAAGTTTTTTCACCCTGTGCATTAAATGGTTCTTTATGCCCTTCTGCAATAATTTCTTTTTTGGCCCCCTTGGTTACGGATGCTATTGTTTCAGCAGAAGCGGTTTCTGTATAAGAATTACCAGCTTTATTAAAAAAAGAAAATGCTACCGGCGGAATTTTATAACTGCCTTCGTTAGCACATACAACCGGGTAACGAAATGTGCGGCTGCCTGCCAAAGGCACTTTTGTTTTATCAAAATCATCAATCATTGTTGGCGGAAAAGCCTCCATACCGGGCGGCCATTGTACGGTTGGTGCATCTATCTGTATAAAATTACCCCAACCTTTTATAACAATGTTTAAAAAGCCTTGCTCATTTTGCTGAAGCGATGGAGATGCCATGCTTGCTGTTATTGTAAACAAACCTGTTGCCCCGGTAAATGATGCTGGTTTATTTTTTACCGGCAATGGCTTTACAGTAATAGTAAATTCTTCTGTAGTTAAGCTGGATTCATACTCCACTGTATTTTCATCCGGGGTTTCTTCATTTGTCCCGAGCATACCTTCAGCAATTTCCTGTTCTGTTTTTTTGCTTACGGCAGATTTTGAAAAAGCCACTTTGTTTTTAATAATCATCGGGTCTATTAAAAAACCCCCTTCCTGTAAAGGGAATAACTGCACTTTGCGGATAGTGTGTACATCAAAATCTTTTCCGTTTATTCTTTCATTTACTGTTATTTTGCTCTCCAGGTTTTCCATATCATACACACTAAAACCATAGAAGCCTGGGTTTTTTACAATATCAGATTTTGAAGGCAACCTTGAGTATAATTTAAAAACAGCCAGCACCGGTTCACCAACAAAGCAGCTTCGTTTATCAACTGTTACTTTTACAAACAGGTTTTGTTTTATTTTCTGGTAGGGGTCTTCTCCCGGTCGTAAAAAATAATCTGATAAGGCCTCCCCTTCATTGTTGTTTTGCGGCATTTCTTCTTTCGATAAAACAGTAACAGTGGCATTATTGCTGTAGAAAACATTGCCATTAATAACAGCCGATGTACCGGGAACAGCAAATCTTCCTCTTTTTATTATCTCTAATGTATAAACGATATTTTTTACCGGCATCAATCCGTTTTCATTTTTTGTAGTGCCTGTAAATTCATTAGGGCCGGACACCACCCTTATATTTTTAGGAAAAACTGGCTGAGAGATAAAAGCTGTTGCTGCACCTGTTAGCACATACTGTACCTGGAATGATTCTCCCTGTGCAACAGGCTGCGATGGCACAACGGTTTTAAAAGTAACCTGTGCCGCCGGGCTGGTAAAGCTGGCTGAAAGAAACAATATGAGTATGAATAACCACATTTGCAGTAGCTAAAGTAAAAAGCCTTTTGTAAAGAAGAATTTAAATTACACAAAAGGAACAAACTTATTTTTAATAGCCTACAAATCCCCCAACACCGGTCTCACCACAATATCCTCCACACAAGCCCCGGCAGAAAGTTGCGAAGCAGCATAAACCATCTTTGCAATATCAGTGGCTTCCATAATGCGGTGTTGCGAGTTATCAAAATCTCCCCAGCTATCAGTCAATACCGCTCCCGGAAAAACTGCCGTTACTTTTATATTATACGGTTTCATTTCTTCCCGCAGGTTTTTACTAAACCCATGCAGGGCATATTTGCTTATGCTGTATGCACCACCATTGCTGTATGCTTTTAATGCCGCAATAGAGCAGATATTAAATATATGCCCTCCAGAGCTTGTCGAAGGATTTGCTTCCATCATTTTTGGTAACACCGCCCTTGTAAAATGATAAGCACTAAAAAGATTAACAGCTAATTGCTCTTCCAGCAATCCATCCCTTTCATTATAAATACTGCCCGGCTCAAAAGCCCCGGCATTATTAATAACAATGTCGGGCACACCAAATGCCAAACACCAGTTGGCAAATGCAATGGCCTGCTCTTTAATACTTACATCAAATGGTTTTGCTTTTACAGCAGCAGCTGGGTATTTTGTTTGCAGTTCCTCCATTGTTTTATACAAGGCCACATCGCCCCGGCTGGTAATAAAAAGGTGGTGGCCGTTGGCCGCAAATATTTCTGCAATGGCTTTGCCAATTCCTTTAGATGCGCCGGTGATAACTACAGTCATACAGGGTTTTTACTAATGCAAATCTAACTGAAAAGCTGCCATTGGATAAATCCATTTTACCGTTGGATAATTGTTTTCAGCACTGCTGAAAAAAGGGGTTTAATTATATACCAAAAGCCCAGGGATAATTTACACAAAAACATCTCCCGGATTGCTGTATTTTTATTATTGCCCGAAACCTGTTGATATCAGTAAAGTTATTGATGAAATACCTGAAGAAATATAAGGTTGTGTTAGTTTTATTATTCAGCTTTCGCTGTGTAATTTTTTCTCTATTAATAAGCAGTGCAAATTGCCAGGCCCTGCAGCCAAAGTTTGTTCATCTTGCTGGCAGTAGGGCTTATACAGATATTAAAACCATACTGCCCGACAGTAAAAATTTTTTATGGTTTGGCTGCAACCAGGGTTTGGTGCGGTTTAATGGCAGCAATTATATCCGCTATGCACCGGGTAGCGGAACAAAAACAATTTCATCAGCAAGTATTACAGTACTATTTGAAGATGATAAAGAAAATATCTGGATTGGAACAGCAGACAAAGGGCTGTTCCGTTATAATTATACTTCAGATGGGTTTATACAAATAAAAAATACAGAAGGGGTTCCTGTTTCATCAATTCAATCGTTCGGTAGCGATTTACTGATTGCGGCAAATAAAGAAGTGTTTGTTTTTTCTCCTGATAAAGCTGAATTAAAACCATTGCAGGGTACAGGGCAGCTAAAGGAAAATAATATTATTGTAGTAAAATGCCTTGCTGATAATACAACAAAGGGGCTGGTTTGGCTGCTTTGCTCAGATGGGTTATATAAATGCAAAGAAGGGATATTATCAAAAGTACATAGCTACCCATACTCGGTTGATGAAGTGGGCAATGCTTTAAAAACACTTATTATCTCAGGCGATGGGAAAATCTATACCGCCACTAAAAATACCGGCCTGGTAGAATTTTCCCCGGCAACAAACAGCACAACAGTTTATCCATTTTCGGCTAACAACGGCAGGGCATATTCAAACAACAATGCAGATGCACTGATTGTAGCCGGGGATAACCAGTTGCTGGTTGCCACAAAGGAAGCCGGGCTGGCAGTTTTTAACACCGTACAAAAGAAGTTTTCTTTTTTTAACCAGGACAATTTTCCCGAATCAGATATTATTAATTTTCAGGCAACAGTATTTGGCAGCAACAAAAGACATATAGCATTTGCCACACAAAATAAAGGTGTGTGGATTTATAATACTGCCAATGCTGACAGATTTACTTCGGTGCCGGTTACATCCATACATAATAAAGTGCCGGGTACTTTATATGCCCGTTCAATATTACCTGTACCCGGAACAAATACTGTTTATATAGGCAGCTTTTTTGGTGATGGCTTGTATGAATACAATACTGCAAGCGGAAAAACGAACTCATTCCCTTTTGTAAAAAATATACCTGTTGTTAAAACACTTATCATTAATCATATTTATAAAGATAAACAGGGGGTGATATGGCTGTCTTCACATGAAAACGGGTTATTGCTTTTTGATGCAGAAAAAAAAACCATTATACCTGCGGCAGAAAAATTCCCGGCTCTATCATCTGTAACTAATAAAAAAATATATTGTATTTACGAGGATAAAAGCGAGTTGCTTTACATAGGTACCGGTGGCGATGGCCTTGCCATAGTAAATAAGAAGAGGAGCGAAGTAAAAAAATATTTGCATAATGAAAGAGATGCAAACAGCATTATAACCGATAGCGTTTTTGCAGAAAAATTTTTTGAAGACAAGACTGGAAATATCTGGATTTCCACTATCAGGGGCATTTCTGTTTTTCAACCTTCGGTTAACCAGTTTTATAATTTTACTAATGAACCCGGAAAAGCCAACAGCATCCCCAAAGCTTTCTGGTATGCAGTGGAGCAGGATATTGCAGGGGATATTTTTATTGGTACTAATGAAGGCCTGTATAAAATAAAACCAGGAGAAAAGAGTTTGACAAATGCCAAACACTATTCGGATAATGATGGCTTGCTGCATAATAATGTGTATAGTATTATAAAAGATAAGCAGGGGGTATTATGGATTACTTGCCGCAATGGTATCAGTTGCTTTAACCCTGTTGATGAATCGTTCAGGAACTTTACTTACAAAAACGGTTTGCCTGCAAAAACACTGATGTCGCCAATGAGTTTATCAGCCAATGGAAATATTTATCATGGCTCGGTAGAAAAATTCTTTTCGTTTAGCACAGTATCATTACTGGAAAAACTGCAAAGGCCACAGGTTTGGTTTACCGGATTAAAAATTTTTGATAAAGACATTTTAAACGGGTTGCAGCTGGATAGTACAGAAAAAATAAAGTTGCGTTATACCCAACATTCTTTTTCGTTTTCTTTTACCAGCCCAACGCTTTTATATCCCGAAGCGGTTTCCTATTCATACATGCTGGAAGGGGTAGATAAGGATTGGGTGATGGCCAGCAACAGAAATTATGCAGCATATACAAATATTAAACCGGGCACCTATGTTTTTAGAGTAAAAGCAGCAAATGCAGATGGCAATCTTTATGGCGAGCCAAGAAGTATTGTTATTGTAATTACCGCACCCTTCTGGCAGCAGTGGTGGTTTATTATTCTTTGTGGCCTGGCTGCTTTGTTTGGCGGGTATGCTATTGTCAAACGAAGGGAGAAAGCGATTAAGAAAAAAGAGGTAGAAAAAACTGAAATAGAAAAACTAAAGGTAGTTAACTATCAGTATCAACTGGAAGTAGAGCAGGTAGTAAACTTTTTTGCCACTTCTATTTCTGCCCAGCATTCTATAGATGATATGCTTTGGGATGTAACAAAAAACTGCATAAGCAAATTGGGTTTTGAAGATTGTGTTATTTACCTGGCAGATGATGAAAAAAAAGTATTAATACAAAAAGCAGCATGGGGGCCTAAAACAACAGAAGAAAACAAAGTTGCCAACCCCATTAAAATACCATTTAGCAAAGGGATAGTTGGTGCTGTTGCATTAAACAATAAGGCAGAAATTATTAATGATACATCAAAAGACAGGAGATATATAGTAGATGATGCTAGCCGCTTGTCTGAAATTTCTGTACCTATAAACAGTGATGGCAAAGTGCTGGGTGTTATTGATAGTGAAAACCCACAAAAAAATTTTTATACCGAAAAACATTTGCAGATACTTGTTACCGTAGCCTCCTTACTTGCCAACCGGATTGTAAAAATAAAAGCAGAGCAACTGGCAAAAGAAAAAGAAATAGAAGTGCTGACGCTGAAAGCCAGTAATTTTCAATACCAGCTTGAAGTTGAGAAAATAGTTAGCTTCTTTGCTACGGCTATCTCCTCCCACCATTCGGTGGATGATATGCTGTGGGATATATCTAAAAACCTGATTGGCCAATTGGGTTTTGAAGAGTGCATGATTTATTTATGGAATGAGGATAAAACCATGCTGATGCAAAAGGCAGGCTATGGTTTGAAAGGCGATATGAAAGTTGAAGAAAATAAAAATATATATCATGTACCTAAAGGAAAAGGAATAGTTGGTGCGGTGGCAGAAAGCGGGGAGAGTACCCTTGTAAATGACACTTCAAAAGACAAAAGATATTTTTCTGCGGATGCAAAAATAATGTTTAGTGAACTATGTGTGCCTATTATACAGGATAACGGGACAATTGGGGTTATTAATACCGAACATTCAAAGAAGAATTTTTTTACACAGCGGCACTTACAAATATTAACCACTATTGCTTCACTTTGTGCAAATAAAATAGATAAGATAAAAGCAGAGCAACAAACAAGGGTGAAAGAAGTGGAAGTGCTAAAATTGAATAAAGACCTGGCGGAATCGCAATTAACTGCCTTGCGGGCACAAATGAACCCACATTTTATTTTTAACGCATTGAATAGTGTGCAGCAATACATACTCCAGGGAAATATAGATGAAGCCAACCGTTACCTTTCCAAATTTTCTAAACTACAGAGGGAGATACTTAACAATAGCGACCAGTCTTTCATATCCCTGGAAAAAGAAAAAGAAATACTGGAGCTTTATCTGCAACTGGAACAGCTTCGTTTCCACGGAAACTTTGAGTATTCAATAATAATTGATAAGGAAATTGACATTACAGAAATAAAGATACCGCCCATGCTGGTGCAGCCCTTTGTTGAAAATGCAATCTGGCATGGCCTTATGCCCAAACAGGGTGAAAGAAAAGTGCAAATAAAATTCAGGTTGAATGGTGATATGCTTGAGTGCCTGATTACTGATAATGGTATAGGGCGGCAAGCAGCAGCCATGTTAAAAGAAAAAGCCAGCACCAGCCACCAGTCAAAAGGCATGGCTATTGTAAATGAAAGGTTGCAGATTTTGCGCCAGCAGCACCAGCAACCTTTTGAAGTTTCTGTTACTGATATTATTGATGCCGGTAACAATCTTACCGGAACGCAGGTGTTGCTTAAAATATATGCCGGGTAGCAATATCGCTGCACCCCAACTTCACATTCAGTACCCCGTTTTTCTTCGAGGGTATAAAGCAAATAAACTTACCATTCCCTAACCGGTTGCAGCCATTCGATAACCGGATTTTCTTTTCTTATCAACCAGCAGCAGTTTGCACCTGTTTCGTCACATTAACCATTAAACAAAATAATTATGAAACAGAAATTTTTCTTCACAACTTTTATGCTTCTGGTTTTTTGCATACTTGCAGAGGGTCAGATTATAGCCATAAAACAATTAGATAATAAAATCAAACAGGCTATTCTTACAAAAAGAAAAATAGTGCTTGCCAAAGGGGTAGTTACAGACATTAAGGTAAACAAACCCTCCAATGTACAAATGGTATTAAAGAGGGCAAGCAGTGCAGGGGTGAACAAGAAAACCGAAAACAATAAGAAAACTACAGAAGACAATGGCTGGATCTGCACAACGGAATTTGTTGACCAAACAACCAGCGGTGATAATATTGCTTTATCACCATTGGGTGGCGAAATATATCCTGGTTTAATATTTAGCCCCGAAGCTTTTCACTCCGGTACTTACCAGAAAATATCACAATACAGTCGTAAACCATTTAAACTTACAATCGATGGAAACTGTTATGCTGAAAAAAACATAACAAATCCCACAGAGCAGAATATTGAATCTGCGGTAAACCAGATGCGGGAACAATTAAAAAGCAAAAACTGCGGGATTATAGCCCAGTCATTTTATGGAAAAGAAGTTTTATCAGAAGAGGATTTAATTATGAATACCGCTGCTGCCGGTTCTTATATGGGTATCTCTGCAAAAATGAATTGCAATTTTGAAAGTAAGAGCAAGTCGTATAAATATTTGGTTGACTATACCGCACCATATTACTCCATACAAACAGCGTTGGATATAAATGCAGGAAACATTTTTCACCTTACAACAGATGGCGGCACCGCACCTAATCCTATTGCGCCGGAAGCTATAGACCCGAACTGGATATATGTAAAATCAGTAACCTATGGTAAAAGGCTGTTGGTAATTATTGAATCAAATGAAGACCTGGAAAAAGTAGGGGTGTTTGCAGAAGGTAATGCCGATTATGGTGTTTTTAGTGCATCGGCCACTACAGATTTTAAAAAGCAAAGTGCTTTAACGCAAACTACTGTAAGGTTGTTTGCTATTGGTGGCACTCAAATAGGCGGAAATTTTGCAGGTATGGAAGTAGGGGCAATTAAAAATGCGGTTAAAAACTATCTCACCTCCACAGATAAAAATTACCAGCCACTTTCTTTTAAATTAAAAACAATTGATGATGAATTGGTGCTTATGCAGCTTACTTCTGAATATACAAGCCGCAAATGTATTCCGAAGACAAGCACCTTCCGCATTACATGGACAGGTGTGCAGGTGGAAAAGGCAGATGATGGTGGCGGCGGCGGTACAGAAGATGTAATAGCTAAAATAAAAGTAAGGGCTTATGACAAAAACAATAAAGGGGTGCCTGATATTGATAATAAAGTAACCGCTGCTCAATATATTATGGAGCAGAACCCTTTTCCAGGTATGCCCGTTGTTACCACCTTCGGTTTTGGAACAAATGATAATCCAAAAACACTGCATGAGTCGCAGGCAATGACGGATGTATTTGGCAGCAATAAACCCAAAATAACTTTTGCTTTTCCTAATGATGATTATAATGGCAAAATGGTTATTACTTCTTACGTAACAGAGTGGGATTCCGGATCGGCCAATGACATATTTGGTTGTGGGGGAAGTTTTACTGTTAAAATATCTGATGCACCACAAGGGGAATACAAAATAAGGTGTACCCATGAAGGAAGCATTATTAACCTGTTCTTTACCATTGAACCCATATATCAGCAATAGCAATCAAAACCAACTGCCCGTTTAACCATTAAACATCAACTGCCGGAGGGGGATTGCTGACCCCTTCCGGCTTTCTTTACTGCCGCTTGTTTGTATTTATACCCATTTTTTGCAAGTCAATATCATTTTTCTATTTTCGGTAAGTGATAAAAGCACTTATAGTTGATGATGAGCCTTCGGCAATAAACACACTCCGACTAATGCTGCAGAGGTATGTGCCTGAAATAACTGATTTAAAAACTACTAATGATGCATACGAAGGCTTGCAAATAATAAAATCATTTCAGCCATCCCTTTTGTTTCTAGATATTCAGATGCCGGTGATGAATGGGTTTGAATTACTGAAGCAACTGCCACAAATTAATTTCAATATTATTTTCACTACAGCACATGACCAGTTTGCCATACAGGCCATACGCTTCAGTGCATTGGATTATCTGATGAAACCTATTGATGCAGATGAGCTGAGGTCAGCAGTAGAAAAATTTCTGGCAATGCAAGCCTCCAATCAGGCTTTGTATAATAACCTGCTGGATAATATTGCTGCAAAAGATAAAAAAGACTACAAACTGGCATTGCCCACCACACAGGGAACATTTTTTTATAAACCAGAAGATATAATACGGTTGGAAGGGGAAAGCAACTACACTAAATTTTTCTTCACCAGCCATACTTCACTTCTTACCTCCAAAACATTAAAGGAGTATGAAGAAATATTGCTTAAACACGGTTTTATAAGAACACACAAGTCGCATCTTATAAACCGCCTTCATGTAACCAACTATACCAGCGATGGTCTGCTTACCATGACAGACCAATCCAAAGTAGAAATATCCCGCAGGAGAAAAGAAGAAGTAATAGCACAGCTAAAATCCATTTAGCAAATTTCTCTTTTCTTTGCACCCACAATTCATTTGATGAAATACAAACACCTATTCTTCGACCTTGACCATACCCTCTGGGATTTTGAAGCCAACAGCCGCCTTTCTTTACAGGAACTGTATGAAATATTACAGTTAAAAGAGAAAGGTATTACCGATTTTGATTTGTTTCATAAAAACTATCTGGCGCATAACGACAAATTGTGGGGCCGCTACCGCAATGGCTATATAAAAGTAGATGAGCTGCGCTGGAAACGGATGTGGTTGGCTTTGCTTGATTTTAAAATTGCTGATGAAGCATTAGCCAGGGAAATGGGCAACCAGTTTTTAGAATTATTACCAACAAGAAAATTATTATTTCCCCATACTACTGAAACCTTAAATTACCTCACAGAAAAAAACTATCAGTTGCACCTTATTACCAATGGGTTCGAAAAAACGCAGCACAGTAAATTGAAAAGCTCAGGATTAGATAAATACTTTAAACAGGTAATTACTTCTGAAGGCAGCAACAGCCTGAAACCCAAGAAAGAAATTTTTGAATATGCTTTTGCCAAAACAAATGCTGCACCTGCCGAAAGTATTATGATTGGTGATACTATTGATGTGGACATACTGGGCGGTATGAATGCCGGTATAGACCAGGTGCATGTTAACCATCTTACTAAGAAAGTGGAATTGATAAACGATAGGGAACCGACTTACACTGTTTATTCATTGAAAGAACTGGAAGAGATTTTTTAAAACCTGCATCCGGCTAAGCCCACAACGTATTTCTTTGTGTCCTTAGTGAGAAATCGCATCCATTTCTTCCTTCACAAACCCCATCAATGTTTTTATATGTGATGGCGATAAATCAAATTTCAATCCGGCTGCCTCAAACAAAGCAGGCAATGTTTTTGTTCCGCCCAATTGCAGTGCATTAATATAATTACTTACAGCTGCGTCCGGGTTTTGTATGTATTGCTGCCACATACCAATAGCGCCGAGTTGTGCAATGCCGTATTCAATATAATAAAAAGGCACTTCGTATAAATGCAGTTGCCGCTGCCAGCCATACTTGCGGTATTCATCCAGACCGGAAAAATCAATAACAGGGGAGGAGAATTCATTTACAATCTTCACCCATTCATTTGCCCTTTGCTCCAATGTATGGTTTGGGTTTTCATATACCCAATGCTGAAATTTATCAATCGTTGCAATCCAGGGAAAGATGGTAATCACTCTTTCCAACTGTTGCTCCTTAGCTCTTTTTAACTCTTCTGCATTAGTAAAGAAAACTTCCCAGTGGTTCATGCTAAACAGTTCCATACTCATACTGGCAACCTCTGCAATCTCCATTGGATATTCTTTGAAACCGGTAAGTGTTAACTCATGTGCCAAAAAAGAATGTATAGCATGGCCGCCTTCATGCACCATGGTTGTTACATCATCTAATGTTCCGGCTGCATTCATAAAAATAAACGGTGCGCCGCTTTCTGCCAGCGGACAATTATATCCACCCGGTGCTTTTCCTTTACGGCTATCTAGATCCAAATGCCCCATTGCTTTCATCTTTGTTATGCAATCGGCAAAAAATGGTTTTAGTTTAGTAAAGCAGGCAATTGTTTTTTCTGTTAATTCGGCCTCGTTTGTAAAAGGCTGCAGCGGTGTTGTTCCCGAAGGCTCGGCTTCCACATCCCATGGGCGAAGTGTTGTTAACCCAAGTTTTTTCTTTTTTGCTTCATACAACTGGTTTACCAATGGCATTACATGCTGCTTTACTGCTTCATGAAACTGGTAACAATCCTCTTTGGTATAATCAAAGCGGCCGAGTTCTGTAAAACGAAAATCCCGGTAGTTTGTAAAACCTGTATTGATGGCAACCTGGTTTCTTTTTTCTACTAAAGAAGAAAAGAGTGTATTCAGTTCTTCTTTATCCTGCAACCGTCTTGTATTTATTTTATGATAAACTTCTTCTCTTAATTTTTGGTCAGGGTCTTCTAAAAATTTAGCGGCCTGCTGTAAGGTATATTCCTGTCCGTTTACCTGCACCATCATTTTACCGGAGATAACACCAAACTGCTGCTGCATTACATTCAAGTTCTGCATTCAGTGGTATGTTTGCTTCTCTGAAGAGTTCTATATTCTTTTTTACATTGCGGATGTACGTAAAATATTTTTGCTGGTCTAATTCTTTAATAAAAGGACAATCAATCAATTTTTTATTCAGCTTATCAGCATACGGTTGAACCTTTGGCTGAATCTCCATCATAAAAAAAGTGAATGACTGTTCCAGTTCTTTATTCTCCGTGTCGCATGTCATTTTTATCTGCCTCCAGCAGGCATCTTCGCTAATGGCTGCTTCGAGTTCGCTTGAGTCTGTCAGCCATTGCTCCAAATCTGTAAGCGAAGCAATATTTCTTTCATCTAAATTTTTGAAATAAGGTTCCAGCACTTCCCAGTTGGTAATTGAAAAATCAACGGGTAAAAAATGGCGGGGAAGTTTTTTTATATTGGCACTGTAATTCATATAATAAATTATAAAAGAAAAGCTAACGATAACAGAAACCTGCCCGTAGATTAATACATTACACATTATCGAATACGTAACGACTTTATTCAGCTTTCTTCTTTCTTGTAGCGTTCTTTGGTGCTTCAGTTTCTTCTGTCTCTGCTTCTTTCTTTTTAGCCGCGGCTTTTTTTACTGGCTTTGCCTCTTCAGCAACAAGGGCTTCTTCAACTACCGCTTCTTCTTCCTCTTCAGGAATTTCGGTTAGCTTTATTTCTACATTATTGCTTTTTAAAATACTAAACCATTTTACCATCTTCTTCATATCACTGGCATACACCCTTTCAAAATCCATATCAGGATATGCTTTTTCAAAATATTTTTTTACGGAAGCGGCATCTTTATCATCAGGCAGGCTGCCACCGGCTTTATCCATAGCATGAAAAACATCTACCAGGTTCACATTATCCCTTATGGTAAAAACCTCAATACTTTCTAAATGAGAGAAATTGTGTATTCGGCTTGATACAAATTTTGTTGAATTGTCTTCAAGCGACTTTACAATAGCACCATCTGTTTTACTGTTTATCAGTTCAAATAAACCCGGCAGACCTGTTACTGCCACTAATTTGCTGTATTCCATATATTATTAATTGGTTTACCTGCCAAAAATTTATTGGCGGTAGGAGGTGCAATTTACGGCGAAAAAAACAAACAGGCATCCGCATTAACGGATACCTGCATTATTTCTCAGGGTATGAAACTTCTTGCTATCAGGCTTTTCTTCCAAATGCCAGCCCACCAATGGTTATTACCCCCATTAGCCCCAGGGCGGTATAAAATAAACCATCATTTGATTTGTGGGAACCACTGTTATTTTCTGCTGCAAAAGCATAAGTAGCTTCTGCCGGAATATTTTTTTCTTCCGGGGTTTCACTTACCACATCCCAATCGCTGTAGCCTTTTCCGGTTAGATAGGCAAGCATTTCTAACTCATCCGCCCCTTCTTTCTTTTAATTGCTTCAAGTATTTTTTTCCTGCTTCGCAACTAAAATCACCGGTTGCAGGGTGGGTAATGATGTAACGGGCCTGGTAGTTTTCTGTATTAGGCGTTACCTGGAAAGTTAAATCCTGCGGAAATGATTTTCTGTTATAACGAACATGCAATCTTGTAAAATAAACATTGTCACTATAATCTTCTTCTTCATTCTGCACATCACTGTAGTCATTCCAGTCTTTGTTGATCCACCATACACCTGCCTGCACCAAATCTTGTGTGGAAGGGGCGGTGGCAACGCAAGGGTCGCATTTTACGAAATTCTTAGGGCTTACATCCCAGGCATATTCAAGCATAGCAAGTGCTTTGCCTTCTTTTTGCCATTGGTGTTGAAATAAATTAGCATAAAAACTGCCAAAATTATTTTTTACAAACAAGGGGATGTTTTTTCCGGTGGGCAATGTCATGGTGCGGTAGTTAGTTGTTTCTATTCTTCCTTTTTTGGTAAAGGCATATACAATCATATCCTGGTCGCCATCGGCATTAGCCATACCCAGGCGGATGGGTAACATAAATTTTGGGGAAGTAAAACTTATTTGCAAAGGACGAAGAAAATCGCCGGGCATTTTCTTTTTTTCTGCTTCATTTACTTTTACCACAAAAAATTTCAGGTTGCTTTTAATGTAAGGTTCCAATACTTCATCGGCCCCTTCGGGGATTTTATAACCATTTTCAGTAAGCCATGTTTTTAGCCCACCACTTTCTTTGGCAGAAAGGATAAGTATATCGTATTCGCCAACTAAATATTTAGCTTCTACTTTTACGCCGAGGTCTTTTTCCCTTTCAGTGGCTTTTGATTCCGACACCATATCCATTAACGGAGCGGATGCATTTGCTCTTTCCGATTTTTTGTATTTATTATAATCGCAGGGGTTTTCATCATAATACTCCACCAGCCTCGGCTTACTGTAATCGTTCAATGTATTAAAAATGGCCTGGTCAACTACTTTAATATCTTTTTTCTCCAATACAACCGGCACAGGCACCACCATGGCAAAATCTTTTGGGTTGCCTTTAAAATCGTTGTACATGGTAATTACATTACGGTTACCATCCCGTACAAGTATAACTTGTGATGTTTTGTTTTTTAATGTTCCATCTGCCTTGCTTACATAAAAGCCGCAGAAGGCTGAGGCTTCATGGGTAATCATTGCTGAGAATAAAAGCAATGCTGCCCCTTTTTTTAGTTGTTGTTTCATGACTATACGTTTATGTTTAGAAATAAAAGTTGAATTGAAATAGAGCAGGTTTCCAGGAAAAATCTTTTGCTTTAAGTATTTTATCAAGCAATGGCACTAACGGCGCAGCGGCTACTAACACCCAAATAATGGTATTGTATTTCCATTTAAAAGCGGCGAGATAAAATGCAACTACTGCTATTAGCACCGCCCATAAAATCCTTGCTGCCGGATGATTGGGTGATGTGCGAGGATCGCTTATCATAAAAAAAGTAAAAAGCAATAAACTGCCGGTGCTTACTGAGTGTAAAAAATGATCCATCGGCCAGCCCAACACATATACCTGCCGCCAGTAAAGCAAACCAACGAAAGTGATAAGAAAAGCAAGGCTGATGTCGAGTTTCTGTACCCTTGTTACCACAATTGTCCCGAGTGTAATTACCCCAAACAAAATAACTGTATTGCTTCCCCATTGGCCGGGGCTAAGCCATGCATTGCTGGTTAAATAAATAGTGGCTACAATGCCAAAGGCTGATGGGTTGAAAATATGTTTGTGATTGAAACGAAAAACGTATTTAGATGATACGGTAAGAAAGGCGGCCAATAGACTGATGTACCAAAAATTTGTTTTCAGCAACAGGCAGAGGCTCATAGCACTTATTAAAACACTAAAGCCCCAGCGGGTAAACTCTGAGGGCTTTAAAAATCTTTTGGCTACAATTGAATCAGCCGCATATTGAAATAGCAGGCAGCCACCTATGCTGATAATGTAATGCTGCCAGTCGGCAGGCCAATGCAGGAAAAATAAACCGTAACATAAAAAGAGGGCTTGGAAAATTACCTGGAACCAGCGGGGGTCTAAGGCTATACGGGGCACTTGCATACGCATTATTTTCCTCTTGGGATGATGGAATGAAAAGGATTACACACCCTAACCAGCAACTTTTTTGATAATTTATTTTTAAGAAAACTTTGTGGAATAGATGGTTTCTTGCATCCGTGCAAAGGTTTTTCCCGTCATTGCCGTCCTATATTTGTAATTTTATCACTAATAAATAATAAAGAAATGAACAAACGATTTTTGGTAATACTATCAGTAATACTTGGCTTATCAATAGCAACAATGGCACAAGGTGGCGGTGGTTTTCAACGAATGACAGCCGAAGAAAGGGTGGCAAGGATACATAGCAAATTGGACAGTGCCTTTAAATTAGATGCGGCTACGTTTACTGCTTTAGATACTGCGCTGGTAGTATTATATCGCCAGCAAGATGCAAAAATGAGAGAGTTGATGGCAGGCGGCAGGGATAATATGGACAGAGATGCGATGCAGGCAGAAAGAAAAAAATATGCTGATGCACAAGAAGAAATATTAAAAGCAGTATTAAATAAAGACCAGTATGAAATCTGGAAAGAAAAAATTCAGCCGTCTATGCGGCCGCAACGTCCGCAAGGGCAAGGTGGCGGAAATGGCTTTGGCGGCCCACCAGCAGGTGGCGGCGGAAACAATTAATTTCTACCATTTTATGGCTGTATACTAAACCCTGTTTTTACAGGGTTTTTCATTTTATACAGGCGGTAACAGTTCTTTTTTATAAATGAATAGCTTTAAAATAAAAAGCTAAATGAAAAAACTGATACCCACTGTTGCATTTCTGTTTTTAATCCATACTGTATTTGCCCAAAAACTGCCATGCAGTAAACCACCATTCCGCCAGTTTGATTTTTGGATTGGCGAGTGGGAAGTATATGGTGTAAAAGGCGCAAAAGCCGGGGATAGTAAAATATCATTAATGCTTGATAGCTGTGTGATATTGGAAGAATGGACAAGTGCAGGCGCACAACAGGGGTTAATCTATACTGGCAAAAGTTACAATTCATATAATGCTGCTACCAGGCAATGGCAGCAAACATGGGTGGATAATACAGGCAACACCACCGAGTTTTTAAGGGGCGAAGGAAGTGAGGGTAAAATAATTTACTACGCAGATAAAGTAGGCGGTACGGATGGAAAAACATTTATGCGTCGGCTTACTTTTACTAAACTAAGCAATGAAAAAATCCGCCAATTTGGTGAACGAAGCGATGATGGCGGTACTACCTGGACAACAGAGTATGATTTGGAATACAGGAAGAAAGAAATAAACCCTGTGGCAATTGCCGATACCCTCCTTAAAAAAATGGAAGTGGCTTATAACAAAGGGGAGTTTGAAAAAATAGCCGCTTATTATCACACCAATGGAAAAGTAGTTGGCAGAAGTACAGAGATAAGCGGTATGGCAAATATTATTACCTACTGGAAAAGTTTTGCCCAGATGGGAGGTGCCTGGAAGCTTAGTACAATAACTGCGGAGAAAATAGATAACCAGATATGGCATAAAGGGGTTTCTGTAATTACAGATAAAAACCAAAAAGAACATAAAGTGAGTTTTACACTTATTATTGTTCAGGAAAATAACGGCTGGAAAATTTTACAGGATGCTTATTGGTAAATGAAAAGTGCGGTACCGTTTATTTTCGTAATTTAATTGTCCTAAAACATTATTATTTATGAAATACTTTTTTGTACTGCTGATTTTGGCAGCAATAATCAGTTGCCAGTCTGACCAGACAGATAAAACTGCCGGCAACACTTTTAGTATTGATTCTGCAAAAGCCCACATAATTAAGATGAATGAGAGTTATAGCGAAAGGTTTATGACCAATGATACAGCATTTTATAAAGCCCGGTATTGTAAAGATGCAGAAATATATTCCCCGATGGTACCTGCGGTAAAAGGAATAGATTCAATTAGAAGTTTCTTTTATCAGAACGGTACAAACAAAGAAGCAAAAATTGAATTGCCCACTGGCAATATTTATGGCAATGAGGAATTAGTGGTTGAAGAAGGCACATATAATTTTCCCGATGGTAAAGGGGGTAGTCTGGATAAAGGGAAATTTATTGCTCTTTGGAAACAGGAAGATGGGAAATGGAAGCTATACAGGGAAATCTGGAATACAGATGTTGCACCTAAATAATAAATAACAACAAAATGAAAAAACTACAACTGCTTTTTGCAATGTTTACCGTTGCCAATGTATCTTTTGCCCAGCTGGATTTGCCACCGGGGGGCAATAATCCCCGTGCAATAGTTAGTGAAGAAGTGGGAATTACTTCTATCACCATCAAATATTCTAGGCCCGATGTAAATAAACGGGAAGGAAAAATATGGGGAGACGGTAACCTGGTTACTTATGGTTTCAGCACACAAAATTTTATTACCAATCAAAACACTTCACCTTGGCGGGCAGGTGCCAATGAAGCCACTACTATTACATTTGAGCATGATGTAAAAGCAGAAGGCCAGTCGGTAAAGGCAGGAACCTATGGTTTGTTTATTGCAATGGGTGCCGAAAGTGCAACAGTAGTTTTTAGCAAACAAAATGAAGCATGGGGTAGTTTTTATTACAAACCAGAAGATGATGTGCTGCGGGTAAATGTAAAGCCTGTTGCTTTGGAAAAAAGTGTGGAATACCTGAAGTATGAGTTTATTGAACATAAAGAAAAAGGCTGCATCGTTGCCATGCAGTGGGAAAAACTATCAGTACCATTTAAAATAGAAGTGGATGTTGACAATATTGTATTAAACAGGCTGAGGGATGAGCTGAATACCCGTAAAGGATTTACCCCTGCATTGCTATTGCAGGCCACACAATTCTGTTTTAATAAAAACATTAATTTAGAGGAAGCCCTTGCATGGAGCAAAAGGGCTATTAATGGTAATGGCGGACAGAAAACCTACATTACTTTAAGAAATTTGGCAACAGCTTACGAAAAACTAAACTATATCCCCGAATCAGACTCCACCATGAATGAAGCTTTGCTTATTGCAACGGCTAATCAATACACTGCATATGGCAGGCAGTTAATTACACAAAAAAGGGCAGACAAGGCTTTAGAGGTGTTTAAGGCATCACAAAAAAGATATGGTGATATATTTGGGGTAAACAATGGGTTGATGAGTGGCTTCTCTGCCAAAGGCGATTTTAAAAATGCCCTTAAGCATGCAAACAAAGCAATGCTCCAGGCACCGAATGATGCAGCAAAAAAACAAATAGCAGATCTGATAAAAAAATTAGAAGCAGGAACAGATATTAATCAATAAAAAAAGAAACGTATGCAAAATGTAATCAGCTGGTTTGAAATACCGGCAACAGACATTGACAGGGCAGCGAAATTTTATGAAACTATTTTTGGTTTAAAGATGACCGCAATGGATATGCCCAATATTAAAATGCGGATGTTTCCGTTGGATGATCCAATGAATGGCATTGGCGGTGCAATTGTAGATACCGGCGGTTTTCATAAACCCTCTGCAACAGATGGCCCGTTAATTTATTTGAATGGCAATCCTGATGTGCAAATAATTATGGACAGGGTAGAAGCAGCTGGCGGAAAAATGGTAGTACCTAAAATGGAGATAAGCCCTGAGTATGGCGACATGGCTGTATTTTTAGATACGGAAGGCAACAGGATAGCCCTTCATAATATTCCCCAATCAATGCAATAGTAATTTTATAAAATTAAACAACAACAATATGATAGTACTTTATATTATTCTCGGCATAATCGCTGCTTTGTTACTTGCAGGGTTATTTATCCCCAAAGGAATGAAAGCTACCAGAGAGATTGTCATTAACAAACCTAAGAACGAAGTATTTAACTACATTAAGTACCTGAAGAACCAGGACAACTTCAGTAAATGGGCCAGTATGGATGCTAACATGAGCAAGTCTTACCGTGGTACAGATGCTGCTACCGGTTTTGTAAGTGCATGGGAGGGGAATAAAAAAGTGGGAAAAGGGGAACAGGAAATAATAGGAATAGAAGAAGGAAAAAAAGTGGAATATGAAATCCGGTTTGAAAAACCATTTAAATCGTTTGCCAAATCAATTCTGTCGGTAGAGCCAGCCGGTAATGACGCAACAAAAGTAAGCTGGGATTTTGAAGGTTGCATGAATTACCCGATGAATGTGATGAAACTCTTCATGAATATGGAAAAAAATATTGGCAATGATTTTAGCACAGGGTTGAGCAACCTGAAGGCGATAATGGAAAAATAATCAATCATGGCAGGTTTCAACTGGAAAATATTTGTAACAAGAGTGCCGGTAAATGCCCCGGTTGAAAAATTGTATTGGTGCTGGGCAACAAAAGCCGGAATGGAATTTTGGTTTTTACGGCTAAGTGAATATAAAACCCCCAATGGCGAATTAAGAAACAATAATGAACTGGTACAAAAAAATGACACTTACAAGTGGCAATGGCATGGCTGGGATGATGAAACAACGGAGCATGGTGTTATATTAGATAGCAATGGGAAAGATTTTTTAAAATTCAGTTTTGGCAATGCGGGAAATTGTTCAGTAAGCATTAAAGAAGAAAACGGGCAACCCATTGTAGAACTGGTACAGGATGAAATTCCGGTTGATGAGCAGGGGATGCAACATTATCATCTTGGATGTAAAACTGGGTGGACATTTTATCTCGCCAACTTAAAATCTTTGCTGGAAGGGGGAATTGATTTGAGAAACAGGGATGAAAACCTGAAAAACGTAGTTAACTCCTGATACTGTGGCTTACAACGAAAAACTGGCAAACAATGTAAGGGAGCTGATTTCCCGTACCCATAAAAATGTAGAAGAGAAAGCTATGTTTGGCGGCCTTTGCTTTATGGTAAATAATAAAATGTGTGTGGGGGTCGAGAAAGAAAGGTTGATGGTGCGGCTTGACCCAGCAAAGTATGAGGAGGCAATGGAAAAAGAAGGTTGTAAGCCAATGGACTTTACCGGAAGGGTGATGAAGGGTTATGTTTTTGTGGATGCTGATGTACTTACAACAAAAAGAAAATTAGGATATTGGATAAAGCTGGCATTGGAGTATAATAAAATTGCAAAAGCATCCAAAAAGAAAAAGAAATGAAAAAAGCAGCGTTGATAATTACCGCCCTGGTCAGCTTATCGGCTTTTGTGGGTACAGATACAAGTAAAAAAGTCTTTAAGAAAATACATAAAATAGAAGGTATCTGGAAAATGGTTACCAAACGAGGGGCTATTTGCGAAGAATGGAAGAAGATGGATAAAAATTATTTGCAAAGTAAAGGGTACATGATAAAGGGTAACGATACAATTATAAATGAAAGGGTGGCATTAACAAGAAACGGTGCAGATATATTTTATACCTCAACAGTGGAAGACCAGAATAATAAACAGCCTATTTCATTCAGGCTGACCAAAGCAGAAGGCAACAGGTTTGTGTTTGAAAACCCCAATCATGATTTTCCCAAACGTATTGTTTATGAACTGGTAACAGCCGATTCATTATATGCTTATGCAGACGATGGTAATAATGAAAGTAAAAAAAGACAAAATTTTTATTATAGAAAACAATAAACTATTCTTATGCAATCCAAAGCAACTACTCCCGAAAAATATATTGCAGAAATGCCGGAGGACAGGCAAAAAGCATTTGCCAAACTTCGTTCGGCAATAAAAAAAAACCTGCCTAAAGGCTTCAAAGAGGGAATGGGTTATGGTATGATGGGTTATTCAGTGCCGCATAGTATTTATCCGGCAGGTTATCATTGCAATCCCAAAGATCCGCTGCCCTTTATGGGCCTTGCTTCGCAGAAAAATTTTATTGCCGTATATCACATGGGTGTATATGCAGACCCCGGGTTGTTAAAGTGGTTTACCGATGCACATGCAAAAGCATCGCCCAAAAAATTAGATATGGGCAAAAGCTGCATCCGTTACAAAAAGCCAGAAGATATCCCTGTTGGTTTAATTGGCGAACTGGCCTCCAAAATAACTGTGCAGGATTGGATTAATATCTATGAAACCAATCTTAAAAACAGCAGAAAGAAAAAATAAACTAAAGAGGTATGGGAACAGAATCTATTGACAAGGCTATCCAGACACAAATAGCCAATATCGAAAAATCTACCGGCAAAAAATTAGAAGAATGGGTTGCCATCATAAATAAATCTGGTTTCGAAAAACACGGTGAGCTGGTAAATTTTCTTAAAGAAAAGCATGGCTTCACTCATGGTAATGCAAATACTATCGTTCATTTTGCCAAACAATCCCATGCCGGCGCTGCAGAAAACAGCGATGATTTAATTACTGAACAGTATAAAGGCAAAGAAAACCTGAAGCCCTGGTATGATAAAATAATGGCAGAGATAAACTAATTTGGTAAAGATGTGGAAGTAGCGCCAAAGAAAGCTTATGTAAGTTTGCGGAGGAAGAAACAGTTTGCCATTATTCAGCCATCAATAAAAGACCGGCTGGATGTGGGATTAAATATTAAAGATATTGCCCCATCTGGTATTATGGAAGATGGCAGCAAAGTGGAATGCCATGTGTACCCATCGCATCAGAATAGAAGATGAAAAGGTCAATAAACAAAGAATTATTTAACTGGATAAAACAGGCATATGAACAGGCGGGATAAAAAATATTTTATTACAACGCAGTACTGCTATCATCGTCCCTTGCGTCGCACTCTTCATCTTCCTGTTCTTTGCTCAGCACAACTGCATGCTCAAAAGCAATATAAAATTGTTTACAATGTGCTTGAAGATAAGGCAAAAGACAATTACGAAATCTACAGCATGAATATGGATGGCACCGATAAAAAAAACATCACCAACACCCCCGGTGTGGAATGGGTGTATTATGCATATGAAGACAAAGTATATTACATCAGCGATATTGATACCTGCCACCGTTGTTATTTTCTTATATGAAATGGATGCAGAAGGAAACAATAAACGAAAATTATCAAACCTGCAGGTAGAAGATAGCTGGATGAGCCGTTGGGGCGAAAACTCATCTGGGGAATATTTTTTTGTAATGGGAAGAATAGGAAAAACGGTAAGGAATCAATTATTTCTTGTCAATATTAAGGATGGTACATACAAGCAAATAACAAACGATACCATTTCACAAAAAAGGGATCCGCTATTTATTCCTAAAACAGTTGTAATGGTTTATCGGCCAGATAAAACACTCAGAAAAACTATGCCTGATGAGTTATGGAAGTTCAGTTATGACGAAAAGGCTGATGGCCCTAATAATTTCGGGTATAGAAAATCACAACTCACCCATTACCCAAAAAATGATACCACTGCCCAGTGGTACGAATATCATGCAGGTCCGCCACAATGGAACAACAAACAAAAATTCATCAGTTATTTATCCAAACAAAAAAACCAAAACCAGATTTATGCTATTACCCCAAATGGCAAAAAGCAATGGCAAATAACTTCTGGAGAAATGAGCAGCGGCTGGCATAGCTGGAGCAGCGATGGTAAGTGGCTGGCAATGGACAAAAGCACACCCGATGAAAAAAGCTATGATATTTATCTCATGAATTATAAAACCAAAAAAACAATACAGCTTACCAGCGATGCTAAATATGAACAGGCACCAGTAATTGTAGAAATGAATAGATAGGGCTGTTTTTCCCCACAACAATCGTTTGCAACATTAATACTTAATGGCTTGGCTAAAAAGGCTTTAAGCGATTTTGTATTTTACCATCCTTAAACGATTGGCTATGTCTTTACAAAAACCCTGGTTAAGTTTCCGGCAAATTATAAATATGAACCTTGGGTTCTTTGGCATTCAATACAGTTTTGGGTTACAACAAAGTGCCGTTAATCCAATCTACGATTTTTTAGGGGCAAGCCCCGATGAAATTCCATTACTCAATCTTGCCGGCCCTTTAACAGGTTTAATTATTCAGCCTATTATTGGTGCATTGAGTGATAAAACCTGGCATCCAAAATATGGAAGAAGGAAACCTTACTTTTTTATCGGTGCTATTCTTTGCAGTATTGCATTGTTCTTTTTTCCATTCAGCAGCTCGTTGTGGATGGCAGTTGGCTTACTTTGGATTTTAGATATTGGCAACAATACTGCCATGGAGCCTTACCGGGCTTTTGTTGCAGATAAATTAGATGCAAAACAACAGGCCACAGGGTTTCAGGCACAAAGTTTTTTTACAGGGCTTGGGCAAACGTTAGCCAATTTATCGTTGCTGTTTTTCCCATTGCTATTTATTGGTAAAACAGGCAAACTGCCAAACTGGGTATTTGCTTCCTTTATTCTCGGTGCTATATGTTCTGTTGCAACCGTATGGTGGAGTATGAAAACAACACCTGAAATTCCACCAACAGATGAAGAAATAAAGGAAATAAATGAGTATAATAAAGATAAACCCCATCCCTTCATCCAAATACTGAGTGTATTAATTGCTATTGCTATTGGCCCATTGGCTATTTGGTATGCACTAAAAAATGTTGTTAATGCAGAGGCGTTAAGTATTTCCATACTGCCTGTTTGTTTTTTATGGGTAAGCTTTTTATATACCATAATAAAAAAATTCCCCAATAATGCGCTGGTTAAAATTTTAAAAGGGGTGCTTAGCCCATTTCTTGAAATAACAGAAACTATTAAAAGTATGCCAAAGATTATGTGGATGCTTGCATTGGTTTATTTGTTTCAATGGTATGCACTCTTCTGTTACTGGCAAAACTCCTCAAAAGCAGTTGCCAAAAATGCGTACGGCTGGGAGTATAAAAAATTGTCTGCTGATGAAGAGGTGGGTATGAAAGATTTTGCCAGTTATAAAAAAGCAATTAAAGAATATGCTGTTGCCAATAAACTGGATGAAAAAGAGGTGTTGAAAGATGACATAAATGCCACCTCTCTCCTTGCTGCATGGAAAGATAAAGTACAACCCAATGGAATTAATGAAAATAATATTGCAGCAATAGATGCTATTGATGCAAATAATAAAAAATATGAAAAAGCCGTTTCAAAAACCGGGGGTATAAACGGTTGGTATAATATAGTAACCTTTCTGGTGGCGTTTGGCCTGGTTTGGCTTGCCAGAAAAATCAGTGCCAAGTATGTTCATTTTGTGTGCCTGCTGTTGGCGGGTATTGGCTTTATTGCTTTTTCACAAGTTCACCAGATAAATTTATTTTATGTAGCCATTACTGGTTTTGGTATTGGTTGGGCTAGTATGATGGGTATACCTTATTTAATGGTGGTGAGTGATATACCGAAAGAAAAATATGGGGTATATATGGGTATCATTAATATGATGATAGTGATACCTATGTTTATACAAACCACTACGTTCGGTTATGTAATGAAACATTTTTTAAATAATGACTCCAGCAAGGCCATTCTTTTTGCGGGGGTATTATTATTAATTGCTGCGGTACTTACTTTATTAATTAAAGCTAAAAAACCAGCTGCTGATGCAGTTGTTAATCTTTCCGGAGGGCATTAATATGAAACACCTGAAATGTTTATCGCTGTATATATTAGTAGCAGCAACTATTTTTTCTTGTAAAACAAAAAGTAAAGAAACCGGCAATGCCGATACTGCATCCGTACATAAATGGTGGAAAGAAGCCGTTATTTACCAACTCTATCCTCGCAGTTTTCAGGATAGTGATGGCGACGGTGTTGGTGATATTAAAAGGAATTACACAGCGATTAGATTATTTACAAAACTTAGGCATTGATGCTATTTGGCTTAACCCCATTTGTGCAAGCCCTAATGATGATAACGGCTACGACATTAGTGATTACAAAGCCATTATGAAAGAAATGGGTACTATGGCAGACTTTGATGAAATGCTTGCAGGTATGAAAAAGCGTAACATTAAGCTTATTATGGACTTAGTAATAAACCATAGCAGCGATGAACATAAATGGTTTATAGAAGCAAAAAGAAGCAGGGATAATAAATATTGTAACTACTATCATTGGTGGCCTAAAGAAAAAGGCACACCCACCTAAGCGCTATAGTTTGTTTGATGAAAATGCAGATGCATGGCGATTTAATAGACTACCAACAGTTACTACTTGCATTATTTTAGTCGCAAACAGCCCGATTTAAATTGGGAAAACCCGGAGTTAAGAAATGAAATGTATGACATTATGAAATTTTGGTTAGACAAAGGCGTAGCAGGTTTTCGTTTAGATGCATTTCCCATTTATGGCAAAAGATACCACCTGGCCAGCAATGCCAGAAAACTTTACCAATGAACAATTTGTTCGTTATTATGGTGCCGATGAAAAAGTACATGATTATTTAAAAGAGATGAATGAAAAAGTATTGAATAAATATGATGATGTTTACACTGTTGGCGAAGGCGGTGTGATACCGTTTAGTAAAATGATGGATTATGTAAGTGAAGACAGAAATGAATTGAATACTTTATACCACGATGAATTAGCCAATGCATGGGGCAGGGATAGCTTTGATGTAGGTGATTATAAAGTTGGCCGCAATAATTTATTGGGGGTTAAAAAAATTGTAAGCAAGTGGGATGAAAATTTTGCAACCAAAGGGTGGAGTACCTGGTTTTTTACCAACCATGACCATAGTCGGGCAGTAAGTAAGTTTGGTAACGATGCGCCGGAATACAGGGATGCAAGTGCAAAAATGCTGTATACATTTTTACTTACTCAAAGGGCATTACCATATTTATACAATGGCGATGAAATTGGCATGACGAATATCCGATTTAAAAATATAGAGCAGTATAACGATTTACAAACAAGGAATCGATATTACTTGGCCTTAAAAGAAAGCAAAGAAGCGGCGGCGGCATATTTATTAAATCAGCAGGAGCTGAGCAGGGATAATGGCCGTACACCCATGCAATGGAATACTTCTGCTAATGCCGGTTTTACTACAGGCAAGCCTTGGTTGCCAATCAATGAAAATTATAAAACAACAACAATGTGGCGGTACAGGAAACTGCTGCAAATTCTGTTTTAAATTTTGTACGCAAAATGGTTAAGCTGCGTAAGGAAAATAAAGAAGTGTTTGTGTATGGAAAGTATACTTTGCTGGATAAAGAAAACAAAGATGTGTTTGCGTACACAAGAGAAGCAAGTGGCAAAAAATTTTTAGTGATGCTAAATTTTTCAAAAAATAAAACTACTGCTAACATTGGTTTAGATATTAGTAAAGCAAAATTGCTCATTAATAATTATGAGTTAGCTACAGGTGCTACTATGTTGAGGCCTTATGAAGCGGCAATTTATCAATTATGAACACCAGCAATAAAATACTCTGTATAGGAGAAGCTTTGATTGATATGATTTGCACCGATAAAGGCAAAGCATTATCACAAGGAGAAAATTTTTTAAAAAAACCCGGTGGGGCACCTACCAATGTAGCCGCAGCTATTGCCGCTTTGGGTGGTAACGTGGAACTGGCAGCTAAAGTTGGTATTGATCCTTTTGGCAAACACCTTATTGATGTAATGCAATCGTTCGGCGTAAGCACCAAATGGATGCTGCAGGATGAAAAATATTTTACCACTTTCGCTTTTGTAAGCCTAATGGAAAATGGCGAAAGGGATTTTTACTTTAACCGTGGCACAGATGGGCAACTTAGCGAAACCGATATCAACGGAATTGATTTAACTGAATTTTCAATTGTACACTTTGGGTCTGCCACTGGCTTTTTGCCCGGGCCGCTGCAAGCAGCCTATAAATCCTTATTACAAAAAGCAGCGGCTCAAAATACTTTTATAAGCTTTGATCCCAATTACAGGCATTTACTTTTTCAAAGCGGCACACAAAATTTTATCCATCAATCATGGGGGTTTTTAGAAGCCTGCCATTTTTTTAAAGTTAGCGATGAAGAAGCTATGCTGCTTTCCGGGGAAACAACAGTGGCGGCTGCAGCAGAAATTTTATTACAAAAAACAAAAGCCGTGTTTGCCATTACATTGGGAAAAGAAGGGACAATGCTTGGGTTAAATGGCACTACTCAAATAATTCCAAGCATAGAAATAAAACCGGTGGACACAACTGGTGCCGGTGATGCTTTTGTTGGGGCAGTACTTTACCAGTTAGCAAATAAATCATTAACAGAAATAAAAGAACTAAGTACAGACACATGGATAAGTATAATAACTAACGGAAATAAAGCCGGGGCAAGGACTTGTGAGTACCTGGGGGCCATGGAAGCATTTAAACATTTAAGCAGCGATATATTTAATTAAGTAAAGGATGTTAGCAGAAAGAAGCAACAACCCGTCATCTGCGGTAGCAACGGATTTTGAAAAAGCATTTAATGAAAGGTTTCAGCAACGGCTGGGCGAACTGAGCAACCTGTTTAACCAGGTGTATGGTTTTCATCCTGCAAATAAGGAAGGGTTTGATTCCTTACTCAAAACAATAGCCACAGCATTTGCTAACCGCTCTGCCCTTTTAAAAGAAAGGGATATTGAAAAATTAAAAACCGAACCGGAGCATTGGTTCCTTAGTAATAAGATTGCAGGGATGAGTTTGTATGTGGACAGGTTTTGTGGTTCATTAAATACCTTGAAGAATAAGCTGGGGTACTTTGAAAAATTAGGAGTAAATTTTTTGCACCTGATGCCTGTGTTTGAAAGCCCCACTGGTGAGAGTGATGGTGGTTATGCAGTTTCTGACTTTAGGACGGTTGATGAAAGGTTTGGTACATTAAATGATTTGAATGAGCTGCAAAAAAAAATGCAGCAACGCAATATGTACTTGATGCTGGATATTGTTCTCAACCACACTTCTCATAAACATGAATGGGCAGAAAAAGCAAAACAGGGTGTGCAGCAATACCAAGATTACTATTATTTTTTTAATGACCGAAATGAACCAGATGAATATGATAAATCAATGCCGGAAGTTTTTCCCGAAGCGGCACCCGGAAATTTTACATGGGTACCCGAATGCAACAAATGGGTGATGAGTGTTTTTCATAACTATCAATGGGATTTGAATTTCAGCAATCCCAAAGTATTGGTAGAGATGGTGGATACTATTTTATTTTATGCAAATCTTGGGGTTGATATTTTAAGGATAGATGCACCTGCATTTATCTGGAAAGAAAAAGGAACAGGCTGCCAGAATTTGCCAATTGCACACACACTGTTGCAGTTAATAAAACAATGTGTGCAGATGGCCGCACCTGGCATGGCATTGCTGGGTGAAGCAATTGTAGCCCCCAATGAAATAATGAAATACTTTGGCACTGGTGATAAGCAGGCATTAGAATGCGACTTTGCTTACAATGCCACACAAATGGCATTGCAATGGGATGCATTAGCTACAGGTGATATACGGGTAATGATGGCTGCGCAACAGGTGTTGCTGCAAAAACCGTATGGCACTTCATGGGTTACCTATACCCGGTGCCATGATGATATTGGTTTGGGATATGATGATTATATGATAACCAATGCAGGATATGAACCATACGGCCACCGCAGGTTTTTGAGAGATTATTACTCAGGAAGCTATGATGGCTCACCGGCAATGGGTGCTTTATTTTCTGTAAATGAAAAAACAGGCGATGCAAGGATAAGCGGTTCGCTGGCATCTTTATGCGGATTGGAATATGCTTTGAAAAAAAATGATGAAGGGGAAATACAAACTGCGGTAAATAAAATATTACTGATGCAGGCACATAGTTTTTTCCTGGGTGGCATACCTATGATTTTTTATGGTGATGAACTGGGCACACCAACGATTATTCTTATTTGCAGGATGAAGGAAAAAGTTATGATAACCGCTGGATGCACCGCCCATTTTTTGATTGGGAAAAAGATGAAAAGTTTGATAAGCCCGGCACAGTGGAACATTTGGTTTTTACCGGTACACAAAAACTAATTGAAATAAGAAAAAAATTACCGGTTATTGCAGATAAAAAAAACCTTACATGGCTTACCCCGCATAATATCCATATAGCAGGATATTTAAGGGCATGGGGTGATGAGAGGGTGTATTGCCTCTTTAATTTTGATGATAAGGAGCAAAGCCTTACCTGGTATGCCTTTAAAGAGAACGGAATGAAGCCAGTACGCCTATACGACCATTGGAGCGGTAAATATTATGATGTACAAAAAGACAACGAATATTTTGTATTGCCCCCTTATTCTTTTTTTATTTTAGGACCGGTTGGCTAAACATATTTATCAGTTATTTAAAATAAGCTGGTTTTTTAAACAGGCACCCTTACAATAGCAGTAGTGCCTTCGTTATCACTGGAGTCATATTGTAAATTACCATCTAAAAGTTGTACCCTGCTTTTAAGATTGCTGATGCCTATGCCATTCTTTTTTTCCTCTGTCATGCCCTTGCCATTGTCTTCAACCACAAGCAAAATATGATTATTCATTTTACGCAATTGTACCAGCACTTCTGTGGCATGGCTATGTTTAATGATATTGTGAACCAATTCCTGAAAAATGCGATATAAAGTAATTTCAATTTTATTAGCCATTCTTTCATCTGATAAATTTGAATGAACCTCATATTGAATAGCTGATGGGGCCAGTATTTTTTGGCAAATATCTTCTATCGCTAATTTTAGCCCATATTCTTTAAGTGTTTGCGGCATCAATTCATGTGAAATATTTCTGATGTCCAAACTAATACGGGTTAATTCATCTATCAGTTTTCGGTCTGGCATTTTGCTGGTGCATAGCCAATTTTACACCTACAATTTCTTGTGCAATACCATCGTGCAGTTCCCTTCCAATCCTGGCTTTTTCTTTTTCTTCACCTTCTATAAATGCATCAATAGAAATTTGTTTTTGCCTGGATTTTTCTGTTGCAATACGTTTGTTGTTTCTGTTTTGTAACCATAAAAGAACAAAACCTGCCAATATTATCAGCCCGGCAACTAAATAATATAATTGCTTTTTCTTTTGTCGTTCTACTTCAATTTGATATTGTAAAATTTGATTTTTAAATTTTGATTCGGATTCTGAATAGGCTTGCGCATTTACTTTTTGATAATCGCTGGCTAATAATTGATATGCAGAATCATTAAACTTATATGCACTTTGAAAGTTGCCGCTATTATTTAGTACACGTCCATACAGATGCATTACATGGGTTTTATCTTTGGTAGCTACATTGCTATCTATGGCAAATTTTACTGCTTCTTTTATATATGCAATTGCTTCGTCATGTGCCTGTTTCGCTAAGCGATTCTGCATAAAAAGTTAATGCACCTAAATAAGCAGCAGGGTTTTTGGTTTTAGATAATTCAATTACTTTTTTATAATAATAATTGGCACTATCATACTTTTTTTGAAACTGCAAACTTGTTGCCATCAAGCGTTGTGTAAGCAATCCATGGCACTGCCTAATGAATCTTTGGCTTTGAGTTTATTATAGGATATTGCAAAAAAAGAATCTGCAGTTTTAAAAAGTCTGGGATTTCTATCTTTCAGATAAGCTCTATCTAAATAAATAGCTCCAATATTTGTAGCCAGTTTTGTTAGTTTTTTCATAATCGTTTTCTTGCATAGCTAATTGCAATGCCTGCCGCCAATTAGCTTCTGCCTTTACTTTATCATCTAAATAATATTGTGCATTGCCTTTGGCATGTAAGAGCCTTAATTAATAATTTATTGTTTTTAGATTTTGCAAGCAGTTCAATACTTTTATTGCAATAAAAAATGCAAGAGTCGTATTCGTCTAGCTAGCATTTTCTTTTGTGCTATAATGTAATACAATTCGGGATTTGCAGCATCCTTAGTTATTGCGAATGCAGTTTTTGCAAAGCAATAGCGGGGTCTGCTATTGTATCATATTCCTTATACGTTTGTGCATGCAAAGTAGTGGAAAATAAGAATATCAGATATAAATGGATATCGCATTACACAAAATATTTTTTTATAGCAACCGCTACTAATTTTGAAAGTGTACTTGCCCCAAATTTTTGCATAATATTTTTTTTATGTGTATCTACGGTGGCAAAACTTAAAAAAAGTTGCTGAGCAATTTCTTCAGTACTTAGTCCGTCGCAATATTTCCCCAATATCTCTACTTCCCGTTTTGTCAAAGCTTCTTTTAAATAATATTCGCTGTTAATGCTCACTTTTATGGTGGAAGTATTAATATAATTAACAGCAGCGGAAATATATTTATTATTATTTTCTATAGCTGTCATGGCTTTGCTTATTTCCTGAGCATCGCAACTCTTGTGCAAGTATGCGTTAGCCCCTTGCTCCATACTCGTGTCCACATATTTTTTTTCGGCCGTCATGGAAAGCATAAGAATGGGCATCGTATAGCCTTTACCTCTGATTTGTTTCAAAGTAGAAATCCCATCGCCTTCTGGCATATAAATGTCTAAAAAAACCCAGGAAGGGGCTTTTGCGAGGCAAGCCTTAAGAACTTCCTGACCATTGGTAAAAATGCGGATATTGGTATAACCCAATTGTTGCAAGAGGCTGCTAATACCCTGTGCCACAAGGATATGGTCATCTGCTATATAAACTAAATCGCTTTTAATTTCCATGGCTGCTGGTGTAAATTAATGATTATCATTAAAATTGAACTAAAATATGGTAAAAAAAATACACTATTCAGTGTATTGGAAGACATAGTGTTTCAAACCAGATTTGTAATATGGTTTTCAAAAAACTAAACTATTTTTAAACGGGACATTAATGAAGTAAAATAATAAATAGACAATGAAAATTTATAAATATGCCTTACTAATTTTGGGGTATTCGCTATTTGCGCAGTCTGTCTTTGCTCAATACGATACCTATGGCAGAAGCCAGGCAACAAGGGAGTGGCAAGCTTATTCATCACACCATGCCAATGTAACAAGTTCCAACAAAAGCACCTCCACATCAAGCAGCTCAAACAATAGTGGCAATTACCAACCTTTTGATTTTTCAAGATATAAAAAGAGAACATTAACCCCTGAAGAAATAGCCGCAAATGAAAAATACAGACAAGAGCAAAGGGAAAAGGAAAAAAGAGAAGAGCAAATCAAGAAGGAAAAAGATGCTGAATGGGAAAGGGAAGTGAATAAATTCAACACAGCGAGAGCAACGGGAAGAAACAGGTCTTACAGTTTTGATACAAGATTAAAGGCTTTGAATTTCTTACTTCATTTAACCGACTCTTTAAATAAAACTATGAAATGGGGACTATCTAGACCACCACAATCACCGTTTATTGATATATATTATAGTTTCGGCGACTTGTTTTTAGGGTATAAAAAAATCGATTCGGCATTTTATTATTTTGATAAGGCGCAAAGAAATTATTTAAACCCCAAGGACAAACTCTTTACCTTACCACCGATTACATATATTCCTTGCTACTTGGCAGTAATAACTATGATTATGCTTCAGAACAAAGTGCAAAATTGTATAAAAAGGATTACACTGCAGTAAATCATTTTGCCTATGCATTATTTTTAAATAAGCAGCTAAATAGTGCGGTTAAAATATTTCAGCAAGAAATAGATAAAAAACCATCTGTACTTACTGATACTACGGTTACAAGATTCTTGACCCGAATAGTGGCTATGGAATTTATACAGGGTAATAATGCGGCAGCCATGGCAGTAGTTAATAAGTATTTTGATGACAAACTAACAAATGAGGTTAAAGCTAAAGAAATTGTTGCCGGACTTTTAGCAAAAAATATTGATTTAATGGATAGTACATACAAATCCATCAAACCCGTTAGTATGTATTTTGATTTAGACCTGCTTTGTAAGCTCTTTCCTGGTAATACGAAAGCGGCACAAATGAGGTATGATTTTGGAGTAGAAACAGACAATATAGAAAAGCAAAAATCTATAAACGTATTGTGGGATGGGGTAACGCAAATTGAGAACAAGGATTATTCTATAGAAGGTTATCTCAGCAGAGCATCTTATGATAAAGATTTGGAATGGGCTAAAGAAAGGTTGGCTAATTATTCCCATAAAAAAGAGTTGCCCGATATTAAAACTTATGAAACTGAATTTGAAGAATTCAGGAAATTCTTTAGGACCATGACTAATTATAATAAAGAAGTGGAGGTAAAAGACGGCTTGCTGATTCTTTATTACTCTGTTTACAAGCCACTTTATATTGTTATTGAAAATTTGAGGGTAGAATATTCATCTTATTCTAATTCGGTAATTCTTAAAGGAATACTTTTTGACAGCCATGAACCTTTAGTAATTAGGGAGAAATATTTATCAGGCGAAGAAAAGACGAAGCCAAGGGCAAGTGAATTATTGTACGCTTTGGTAAAAAAACTGCAAAAAGAATCAAAAAAGAGGAAGGGAAAGTAAGTGCAGGTAAGACGATTGCAGGCAATTTTTTTTGGTAATCACATATAACCTAAACCCCGGTAAAATACCCAATCAACGGTATAGGAGTGCTTTATTAATGCTGCATTTTGCATCCTGATGCGGTAGTTTAAAATACGCAGTTCATCGTTTATACAGAGAACAAAGAACAATAAACTTGCTACCCATTCAATATAAATCTACAATGTATAAATAAGTAAAGCATGAAAAAATTTTATCTTTTTTTAGTATTTGCATTAGGAGCAACTATTTCTAAATCTCAGGTAGCTGAAGTATTTGGCTTTCCAACCTTTACTTCACCACAGGATTACACAATAGTAACCCCGGATAATTTATTTAATAACAAATACTATTATCTGGCAAATGATAACAGCAAAAGAACCTATTTGTATTATATAGAGGAGGAAAACCTGCCGGTACAAGTGGCAGAAGTGAGCTTTAATCCGGCAGGGGGTACTGGATTAACTGCAGCCATAGTTACTGAATTTAAAGCTACTGAAACCCTTTTATATTTTGTAACTAGGACATTACAATCAGGTTCTACGTTTCAATATGAACTATGGAGAACAGATGGTACAGCAGCAGGCACTTTTAGATTAATGTATTATGGCGGGGCATCAACGGCAGTCCCTATCAGGATTAATTCAACATTAAAAAAAACAAATGCCATTTCAGATAATTCATTAAGTGGCGGTATTTTATTTGTAGCATCGGCAACTGGCGGTACAAGATCTATTTGGAAAACCGATGGCACTGTTGCAGGAACAGTAGTAGTAAAAAACATTATAACTACTAATGGAAATTCATACAATCAAAACCAGGTAATTGAAAAGATCGGAAGCAATTTCATTTTTACCCTCTATAATGAAACTACATTTCAACTTGAATTATGGAAAACCGATGGTATTACAAGTTCTAATTTAACTGACGGTGCAGGTGCTGTTCAAACTGTAATTAAGTATATCGGTAAATTGGGAAATAAAATTTATTATTACCGGGGTGGGCCGACTTCAGTTTATTCTACCGATGGAATTATTGCAACTAAGGAGTTTGATACTCCAGAAGTTATTACCGATGCCTTTATACATAACAACACGGACTATTATTATCTTTCTCAAACAGTTGCCACAGAAAACTTCAAACTATATCATGTTACCGGCGATATTTCCAATAAAGTATTAATTGCCAGTATAACGGGTATTTATACTATTGATTATGCCAATAATGAGGGTGTTATTTTAAAAAAATCCGAGAGTTTCGGTACCGTTTTCAGGCAATTTTTCGTTACAAAAACAGGCGTTGTTACAGAAAATACCAATCCTTTAAAACCAACTGAATTTCATAATTACAATGGAGATACCTATGCAGGTGCAGAATTATACACTGACCCCACATTGATTGGTAAAGAAATTTGGAAATACAATGCCCCAACTTCAGTATTAGTGCAGGATATATATACAGGTTCTTTTGCTGGTTTGGCAAACTCTTCAACACCAAAATATTTTTTTCAGCAAAATCAAAACCTTTATTTTGTTGCTAATGTAAGTAGCGGCAGAAAATTATATACGATAAGAAGGGATTTTACATTTAATGGGAGTACAAATAGTTTGTGGAATGTTCCATCAAATTGGAATACAAGTTCTATACCTGCAAAAACGAACAATGTTATAATTCCTGCTGGGTATACACCAGAAATTACCACAAACTCCTTTGCTAAAAATATTTCTGTCGCATCCCCTGTTAATATCACATCTGGCAATTTAGATATTTATGGAAATGCAACACTTTCAAACGATGCAAAAATTACCTTGAATACAAATAATCTCAATTTGAAAGGAACAAGCTCAACATTAACAGGAAATGAAACAAGTTATATTGTTACAAATAGTACAGGTAGCTTGCAAATTGAAAATATTGGAGCATCAGGCAGGAGCGGAGAAATTGCTTTTCCGATCGGAACATCAGTTAATTATGCCCCGGCATATATTACCAATACAGGTATAAATGATGTGTTCAATGCAAGGGTTGTTGAAAATTTATACAACACTTATAGTGGCGAAATTCCTGGAGGAACGCAATACACAACAGGTGCAGTAGGCAATACATGGTTTATTAATGAAGGTGTAGCAGGTAGTAGTAATGTTGAATTAAAACTGCAATGGAACCAGTCGCAGGAATTGCCCTCCTTCAACCGTACACAAACACACCTTGGTCATTTTACTGGCGGCAGTTGGAATTTAGGTACAGTTGGCGGAGCATCAGGCAGTAATCCTTATACTTTTTCCAGAACAGGTATCACCAGTCTTTCTCCATTCGGCATAATGAATAATAATGGCACATTGCCACTCAACTTTCTCTCTTTCTCTACCCAAAAATGCAATAACAATCAGGTGTGTTTAATCTGGAAAACTGCCAACGAACAAAACGTATCGCATTTTGAAATAGAGAGGGGTACAGATGGAATAAATTTTACAACTATCGCCATTAAAAATGCAAACAATCAACCCCAGAATACTTATACTTACATTGATGACATTTCTACCTTACAAAACAGTAAAAAAATCTACTACCGAATAAAAGAAGTTGACAATGACGGTCGCAGCAAGCAAAGCAATATCAACCTGATACAATTGGACAATAAAGGTGTGTTAGTGTATCCCAGTTTTGTAACATCGTTACTTACTGTGCAGAATAATTCAAATACAATAATGCAATTACAGCTAATAGGAATAGATGGCCGTATAGTATTGCAGCAGGTAATTGCGGAAGGAACAAATCTTGTATCAATTGGAAAACTAACGGCAGGAATATATGTGTATAGCGTAGTTGGAGCAGATAAAAGAGTTGAAGCCAGCGGAAAAATTAGTAAGCAATAAATGTCAAAAAACATTGATCGTTAAACCTTGTTTTTAAAAGAAACGATGAAATTAAAATTAGTAACACTCATCTTCGGTAGTAATTTTTATTAAACAGTGCCGATGCACAACTGGGAGGCTTTCTAAAAAAGAAAAAAGATAACGACAAGGAAGAAAAAGATCGGGAAGATAACGGCATTCAAATTATAAAGCCTTAGCCTTTCGGCTCACTCTTGCTAAAAATATTGAGGGGAGTGATTTTTTGAAATATTAAGTACATAAAAATTAATTATAACTACGCATTATTAAATAGGATAAAATGAAAATAATTTTTATCGGTGCTATTCTATTGCTGGGTGTTAATATCAGTAATGGACAAACCCAACCCCCAAAAGGACCGGCATTCGATAAGGTAGTAAAGTCCTTTGTGGAAGGAAATATAGAGCAGTTGGCTAAGGATTTGCCAGCCATGTCAGCGATTTATCCTACTCATCCGTTCACTGTTTTTTTCAAAGCATTTTTGGCAGATAGAAAAGATAATAATGTTTCTGAAGCTTTGAGAGGCTACTCCGAAGCATTAAAAGGTGACCCAAAACTGATGGAAGCATATATGTACCGGGGCATTATTGTTAATGAAAAGGGTATGTATGAAAAAGCTATTGAGGATATGGCCAATGCTATAAAAAACGACGACCAAAAACTATCAAACTTATACACACTAAGGGGTGAAATTTATGGTAAAGCAGAAAAAAATGAAGAAGCCTTTGCTGATTTTAAACAAGCAATACTACTGTCGCCATCAATAGCTAAAAACTATCGGGGTCTTGAAAACACATCTTTCGACATTAAAAAAAATGAAGAAGCCGCAGCTATTACAAAAAAAGCCATAGAAAGCACCGAGTCGGAAAATGCCGGTGTATGGGCGGTATTTTTCCTATCAAAAAATATTAAAAACCCTATCGTTTTGATGCGAATAATGCTACCTTGTGATAGGATTCTATGTATACTAAGAGGCAATTATATATTTTCTGGCAGATATTTCAACATCAGCCCATTGGTATATCCAGTATTGCTGGCATGCTGGAGGAGAAAATTTCAGTGCCTACGTTAAACAGGGATTTGGCGGCATTAAAAAGCAGCCAACTGATAGAAGCCCATGGAAAGGGGCCTGGCATAAAATATTCCGCCAATAAGAAAGCCTTAACAACTATTCCCCTGCCTGTTGATGAATATTTTGAAACAGAAACCGATCAGCGTCAAATATTCAGGCAATTCAATTTTGAGATATTTGCGACCCTGAAGACAATTAAAATATTTACCAATGAGGAGAATGAAAAACTGGAAAACCTTACTGAAAGCTTCAGAAAGAATGTAAAAGGGTTTTCTCAGGCGGAATACAAAAAGGAGTTTGAAAGGTTGATGATAGAGCTTTCCTGGAAATCGTCACAAATAGAAGGAAACACTTATGACCTGCTGGATACAGAGCAGTTGTTGAAATACAATGTGCTTTCCCGGAAAAATTCGGAAGAAGAGGCCATCATGCTGCTGAACCATAAAGCAGCCATTGAGTACAGTCGGGAATATGCAAAGGAGTTTAAGAAATTATCAATTAGAAATATAACAGAATTGCACACATTGCTTTCAAAAAAATTAGGCGTTGCTAAAAACCTGCGGAAGAGACTTGTTCGTATTACAGGTACTAATTATACACCGCCGGAAAACTCTTTTCTGATTGAAGAGTACCTTGATAAAACATCTGAACTTGTAAATACTAAAAAAAATGTATTTGAAAAGGCTTTACTTGCTATCTTACTAATCAGCTACATACAACCTTTTGAGGATGGTAACAAACGTACAGCCCGTATTACGGCCAATGCATTATTAATGGGATATAATTGTTGCCCGGTTTCTTACAGGAGCATTTCTTCTGCTGAATACAAAAAAGCCGTTCTTCTTTTTTATGAAATCAATAACCTGTCTGCATTCAAAAAACTTTTTATGGAGCAGTATGAGTTTGCAGTAAACACTTACTTCTGAAGTGATTGATGGTTAAGTGTAAAACTCCCGGCATCTTTTTTTATTTTAGAACCGGCATAGTAGCATCTGATCTGCCATACTTTGCAATTAATGCAAGCAGCACTCCATTGGTCCAGCCAAAGCCATCTTGTCCGGGATACTCGCCACCACCTGCTTCTAAATGAGTATCTGCTACATTATACTTTTCCATTAGTTTGGTTGTTCGCTGATACACATTGTTATTTAATCTTATCCAGCGGTTTGCAATATCAGCCGCCAACTCTTCCTGTCCGCCATTATCTAATGCACTTATTACAATCCATTGCAGTGGCGCCCAGCCATTAGGTGCATCCCATTGTTGTTTATTGTTAATTGAAGTAGATAACACACCGCCATCTTTTAATAAGGTGGTTTTTAATTTTTGTGCTGCTGCTGCAGTGTTTTCATTTTGCTCATCTGCAAAATCTTTAAGCAGCCATAAAGGAAAGAATGAGGCAGGGGTAAACTTGCCAGTTTGTTTTTTCTTCTTCCAGTTATAATCGTAATAAATTTTTTCTTTTGAGCTATAACAGTATTTTAGAATTGCTTTTTTTCTTTTTTCTGCCCTTGTACTGTATAATTTGCTTTTCACCGGCTCATCATAAGCGTCAAAATACATTGCCAGTATCTGTTCAGTTTTAAACAACAAACAATTTAAATCCACAGGTATTATATCTGTTGTTTCAATAGTTGACAAGTCATTTTCAACGGCAAGCCAGCGGCTGCTGAAATCCCAGCCGCTTTCTGCTGCGGAGCGAAGATGGTTGTAGATTATTTTTTTATCCCGTTTACTTTTGGCAGCAGTTTCCACATCATCGGCCCAGCTTTCCTGCCGGGGAATAAACAGATCATCGTAATAACGGTTTAAAATATTACCATCTGCCAGCCGGACTAATTTTTTTGCAGCAGTTCCGTGTTTAATAGTTGTGTATCCTGCTGTCCAGTACTTATATTCTTTTTCAATTGCATTGATATATTCTTTTCTGGCTTCGCCACCTTCTATCGAAGCATATAGTTCTACCATCAATGAAAAAAACGGGGGTTGGCTGCGGCTTAGATAATAAGTTCTGTTTCCATTGGGTATATGCCCATAGGTATTTATAAGATATTTAAAATTATCAAGCATGTTTTTTATTGTGCTGGCTTGTCCGCTTTCTTTTAACCCAAGCATGGTAAAATAAGAATCCCAGTAATAAATTTCCCGGAACCTTCCGCCGGGTACAATGTATGGGTTGGGCAACGGCAATAAACTGCTTCCTTCTACTACCACATCTTTTTCCCTCATCAACACTTGCCACAGGTTGGCAATATGTTTGGTTACATCCGGCTCCTTCATTATATAATTAAAGGCCGGGGGTGCAGGCGGCATATCGAAGTTTTCTTCCACAAACATTTTTAAAGAAAAACGTATAGCAGGGTTATTTTTTATTTTCAGGTAATCGGCAACAATAGCCGCCGGTTTTCTTTTGGGCACACAATCCACAAATGTTTTATTATCCGGGAAAATGCGGGCCATCTGTACATCTTTAAATAACTGGCCGTAAATAAGATCCGGTGTTTGTGTTTTTTGAGAAAAAAGCATAAAAACAAATTGTGTTGCTAAAACGGTAAGAAGTATTTTTTTCATAAAAAAAGTTGAAGCTTTAAAGTTACTAAACAAAACAGCTACTACGGATAGTAATAGCTGTTAAACACTATAAATTATATTATTATAAATTATTACTCTGCCCCATCAGTTCTTGCTCTTGCTATAGCATAAGCACCAACTTTATTACCGGTTTCTAATCCCTTTTCACAATCACTTCTATAATGTATAGCACCATAAAGCCTGGAGTCAGATGCTTCTTTTGCCATAGCAGTATATTCTGCTGCTTTCGGTTTTATAATATGGCCCAATATAGTAGCTGCTGCAGCACTAAAGGTGGAGTGGCCGGATATATATGCCGGGAAATTAGGCAGGCCAGTTGTTGTTTTTATTCTTGGATCCATTTGTGATGGTCTTGGATTAAAATAAACATATTTAGCATCCCAGCAGGCAATAGCTGCATCCATCAACGACATATTAAGTAACGCCATATTTCTTGCCCAACGTACTTCACTAAAATTTTGCGTTACAAATTCTTCCGCAGCTATTGCATTCCAATGGCCGGGTGGTGTGTAGGTACTTAACCCATCGGCCCAAAAATGGGCTATTCGTATTTGTTCCCTCGTTGGGTTCTTGCTGTAATTATAAATCTCGTTCAGTTCGTCTCTAAATTGTTGTGAAGAGGTAGATGGTGGCGCAGCGGGACGTACAACAGTTACCATTGTTAATGAATCAAACAACCATGTTTTTACCCTTCCAAATAAAGGAAGCATTCCGGGACGTTTAGGCGACTCCTGGCTTATCCATGGTATTTCTCCTCTTGTAACTGCATCAGTTTCCATTTGTGTCCAAATTGCCTGGTTACCTATTGCTGCACCGGCCCTATCGCCCCTTGCCCTTGTTACAAATTTATTTGCAACCGCTTTTCCTAATGCCTCGCCTGCTTCTAAATCGCTGCGAACATTTGCACCGGAAATTATTCTTGCTCTTTTATGCTCTTCTGCTTTTTGCTGGATAAATTCCTGATCGCCGGGAAATAATAGTTTTAATAATTCTGTGCTTACACCAATCACCACCGCATCTTCTGATGGATAAGAAGGCAATGTTGATTTTGGTATAAGGCAGTTAACCGTAGCATCCACATTATATGGCGCAGCCCTGTTATATAAATTTTTATAATGCCATGCTGCTACCAACGCATCGTACTGTGCGGCGGCTACATAAGCATAGGCCCTTGCGGCATAAGGCGGGTTGGCAAAAGGAAACAAAGGATAGGCCAGCGGATTAGTGGCACTTGGGAAAGGATAACTGCCATCAGGGTTATTAGCCGGGGGCACATTATGTGCAGCTACTAATTCCCTCATTATTTCATTCCAGCGTAAAACCGCACCGGCACTCCAGTACTTTACAGCCTTCTTTTCGGCACCCGTCATATCGGCTTGGTAGCTTTTTATTTCATTTACCTGTGCAACATAATCAGGGCTTGTAGTGGCAATGGGTGCAGCAACAGAAAATTCTGTTGGACCTGTTAATAATATTGGCCTCCATGTCCCTGCATTGGTTTCAACAGAGGCTGGCTGCAATGCCGAAAATTCAAGATTAGTTTCTGTTATGTCTTTTGAACAAGAGCTTAAAAAAATTGCAACTATTGGTATGTATATTAACTTTTTCATTTTTTATTATTTAATCAACTGCATTGCTACTATCATCTTTGGTTGCGTCGCACCCTTCATCTTCCTGTCCGCTATTGAGCAATATGCAGGTTTCATTATTAATTTTATTATTTACTTTTTTCAGGTTTTTCTTTCTTCGATAAATCAAGTACATAAAATACACCTGCATTAAACCCTGTTGCCTGCCCCATATTTCTTCCGGCGATTGTTGTAAAAGCATTTCCGGTAAGCGACAGGTTGGGTTTAAACGGCATGGGGTATTTAAAATTGAAACCAATTCTTGTAGCATTCATTTTATTACTTACAAATGGCATATTGTTTCTTGTTATATCAAAACCGCCAAGTGTTGTCCAGTTATCGCCAAATACTTCTGCGATGATTCCTTTATTACGATAACCTAAACGAATATTGAATGCAGCAGCATCAGGCATTGTTACTTCATTGCTGTAGTGCAATTCGGTGGTATAGTAAGAAGTACGGTCAATTTCAACATTGCTTCTCCTTATATAAGTACCGGACAAAGTGGCAAACCATTTGTCCCGTTGATAATCGGCCATTGCCCGCAGCGATAAGTTTTTACTTTCTAAGCCGATAGACATTGGTAAAAAATCAGCTGTATAATCAGAGGCTGGTAAGGAGTAGCCGCCTATTGCAAATAAAGATAACCTGCCACTTCCCATTTTTTTACTATAAGCTTTCCATTTTACCCAAAAGGAAAAATCCTGTATCCCTTTCAGGCCTTTTAACTGACCTTCAGATGCTTTTGTTTTTACATAGGGCAATCCAAACATTACATTTACTTTATTAGTAACGCCATAGTTACCCATTATGCTGTACATGTTTGTCGATACGGTTCCCAGGTTTTCATTATCCCTTTTAAATGTTCCTTCCCAGTAATTTTTCCAACTGCTGTTGCCAGCCATCGGGCCGATACATAATGCGCCTTTTTCCATCATCAGGGCATCTATATCTGTTTGTGCTGTTGCTTGTTTCATCAGCGTAAGTAACAGGCACAGTATGATAATATTTGTTAGTAGTTGTTTCATTAGTTAGTTTTTATTTTTTAAACTTTAATCGCTGCACAATAAATTCTCCCAGCCTTGTGCCAGCTTCAGTTCCATGTTCATTGTCAAACCGGTAATGTATGCCACCATACAGCCTCGACATAGCAGCTTCTTTTGCCGCAAGGCGAAATGATTTTATTTCCTGGTTGCTTATGCCAAACTCTAATAAAGAAGTATCAGTAAATGATAATTTATCTCCAAACCAGTATGTCATTACTTTCTGCTGCGGCTGCAGAAATTGTAGCATGTCCGCTGGTATGTGAAGGGAATGGCGGTGTTTGTATATAAGGTTGCCATTCGCTGCTTACATGTTTATTAATTACTGTTTCTGGTCTTACAAAATTGCTCCGGTATTTTTCATCCCAGCAACTGATGAAGGCATCATACAACGCAATGGCCGTTTGTGTATAGGCTGCTACAGTGGTGGAAAAATCTGCACCTGCTTTTTGTGAACCAATGCCCACAATATTCATCCAATGGCCGGGAGGTGAGAATTTTTTGGTAGCAAACATTACATGCCCCGTTACATTCATTTTAAAAGGATTGTCATCCCAGAAATCGGCAATATGTTTTTGTTCATCCGTTAAACTATCACCAGTGTTTTTTACTTCCATCAATGCTTTAAAAAAAACACTGTTTTTATTTTTTATATCAAATACCGGAGGAGTTTCCGGACGAAATTGCGAAGCACTGTCCATTATCATTGGCCGCATTTCCATCCAGTGTGGTTCTACTGCTTGTGCATACATTGGCGGTGTGGGTATCCATCGTCCTTCCACATCCATTACAGTGTACTTAGGTGCGGTACGCAGTTGCAGGTAATTATCTTTTTTGCTCCAGCGGAGGATATGTGCACCCACACTATCAGCAAACCTCTGTGAGGCTTTTATGACTTTTGAAGAAATGCCCACACTATCTGCTTCATGCTTTATTTTTTTTACATACTCTTCCATACTCCCTTCGGGGAAAGTAACAGCTTCGCCTACTTTACAAAAGGCTAGCATAGCAGCCAGTTGATAATTTACATTGGCTGTATCTGTTTTTGGAAGCGCCGATAAATGTTTTATTTGACCGGCTAATGATTGAAAGCGGCTGTCAAAAACAGCTACTACTTCATACGCAGCAATATTGGCATACGCATAATTGCGGCTGGCAATCATGGGGGGGAAATTATTTTCAAGCACCACATTGTTCAAGTGCTTGACCGTTTTGTTATAATTTACCGGGTTACTGATATAAGAACTATAGTCTTTCTTTTCTCCGCAGGAAGATAAAATACTGATGGCAGCAAGTGCCGCATAAAAATATTTACGCATAAAAATAATTTCTTAAAAAATGATGACCCTTTTGCAATTTGCAAAGGGCTTAAATGTAAAGGGGGTAGCTACCTATGAAAACCTTGGTGGCTGATGCGGTGTTTTTACCAGTACATCGGTAAGTGCTGATGAATATTTATTGCTGAGGACAGGTTTTAAAATATCATTGAGGGATAAATCGCAAAATTGATTTTTATCATCGTAGTCGCCACTGAATATTTTAAGGGAAGAGTTGTTCTTTTTACCGTTATTTTCCTGGTCTTGTCCGCTGTTGGATTTGGTAATGTCGTTAGCTGTTTCTTTTAAACGTTGTTTGGAGTGGTTGGAAATACATTTTAACACCAGCACATCACCTTCTATTTTTCTTTTTACATAAGTGTAAGCCTTGCCGTCAATATTAATTTCGCCGTAGTGCCTTTCAAATTCAGTATAGCGTTGCTGATAGGGCATGTTCAGCGAAACCCTTATTTCTGTAAGGGAGGCTTCGTCATACTCATTATTATCAATCCTGGATTCAAGTTTTGCATCTGCCTTGTATTTCAAAAACGAAATGAGGTACTGGTAACCAAAAAGGTTAAACAGGAAAACCAACATTAATAATATGGCGGCAAATTTTTTCAAGCAGTAATTAAGACTGCTAAAATAGCCAGTTTGCTGCAAAAAAAACAAGCTTTTGAACCAGGATATTTTTTTAATCAGGCTATTTTCCCACTGCAAACGTTTTCTTCTCTGCTCCAACCCCTTTAATAACCAGGCTTTTCCATTGTTTTGGTAAAGCAGATTTGATTTGAACCATGCCTTTCGCTGTTATTTCCAGTCCGCCAAAACCCATCAATATACTTTGCACAATGCCGCCTGCACCGGTTGAAAAATAAGGATTGGTGCCGCCTTTGGTTTCTGCAATTACCCTGAATGGCGGATTGAGATTGGGTATATAAGCATCCTTAAACCAATGATAAGCTTTGTCGCCATCACCCAGCCTGGCATACAATGTGGTAAATACGGCTTGTGTCATGGCAGGTGTGCCTTCATTGGGTACCCGTGTTTCATAGTATTCCAGGTCTTTGCGGATGGCTTTAGGGTCAGTAATTTCTTTTAACGGATAGGACAGAAGATTTACATCAGCCTGCTTAATTCCTTCTCCATTATAGGTAGCATGTTCTCTTGTAACTCCATCAGGAAATTTTAGGATGGGAATATTATTTGCCACATTCATCCAGTCGGCATCGGGTATTATCCCCAATAGTTTTGCCGCTTCAGCTGGCAAATTGCAGGTTTGCTTTTGCTGCAGCATTGGTAAATGCATTATTGTCTACATTCTCCGCCCACTCATCTGCTGCCACTACATTTTTAATATCATATTTTCCAGGTCCATTTCTTTCTACCCGGCTTGCCCAAAAATCTGCAGTGGCAGAAAGTATCGGCCAGCCTTTTTCTCGCAGCCAGTGTTTTATCCTGTGTAACACAATAATAATTCCAGGCAGCAATGGCAACACAGGCGGTAATATGATGTTCAAACGGACCGCTCAATGCCCATACCGGTGTTTCTTCCACACCGGTTTCTGCACTTTCCCATGGAAACATGGCTCCTTTAAACCCTTTGCTAAATGCATTTCTTTTCGCTGCATCTAACCGTTGATAGCGGTATTCCACCATACTCTTTGCAATCTCAGGATGCAAAACAAGTAAAGCGGGATACATCCATAATTCCGTATCCCAAAACACATGGCCGTTGTAACCAAGGCCGCTTAAGCCCATTGGTGAGGGCGACAAAGCAGTGCCTTCTCTTGTAAAAGAATACAGGTGATATAACATGCTGTGGATGTCTTGTGTGCTGGCAACTTCCTGCATTAGCTGTGATCGCACTTCAATAGTAATATCACTTTTCCATAATTCATCCCATGCTTTGTTATGAAATTGCAGTAACCTTTCCCTTCCTTCCAGCTTTGCATAGATGGTTGCCCTTTCTGCTTCATTCAACGGATCGTCATGATGAGCTGATGTAATAGACGAACCCGCAATGGAAAAACGGTAGGTTTCGCCTGCTTTTATTGTCTTGCTGAATTTCATCAGGTGCATATTGTTATCCCACATTTCATGAATTACCCTTGGTTCGTTACCATGCGCCTCACTAAATAAAAAAGTATTGCTGGCACACATCAGCAATTTCCCGGTAGGGCTTTTAGCGGTTGAGGTAAGTAAACTGATAACCACATGCGGCCGGTCTATTTCATTATAATAATTCTGTACATCTTTCAGAGCATCCGGGGCTTCCATTACACTGGCACTGTCGATGGCTAATATCTTTTTTAGCAGTAATACTAACATCCATCAAAACTGTATAAGGCAAATGGCGCAGCGAATAGTAAGTGTAACGTGACTGTGGCTTTATCCCCATAATCAAACGAAGTGGTAAAGCAGGCATTTTGCATATCCAGTTCCTGCTTCATATTCGTGGCTTCTGCGGTGCCAATACTTCTGCCATCAATATCCAGCCGCATATTCAGCAGGTTGAAACTGCGTAAAAAATTACTTACCCTTCCCCGGCCATATAGATCATAAGCACCTGCCAGCACCACATCTTTTACTTTAAATGGTTCCGGGGATGATACAATGCCAATCATACCATTGGCTACGGTGATACCATAATAGTTTTTTGCATCATAATTAGTTGCGGTTATTTTCCATGGGTCTTGTGCCATGGCAGAAAGGCTTAACAAAAAGCACAAGCCAGGGAATATTTTATTCAGTATCATTAGTATAATAATTATTTAAGCTATGAAAGTATGATTCTTATCCTTTAAAAATAAAAACAAATGATTGAAGTTGATAAGTTAATGAGTTTTAAAACAAAAAGCCGCCCCCTTGCGGAAACGGCTTTGTTTGTTAGCCCTGACATAAGAAAAGCTGACTATATTTTTATAAAGATGGCACTTGCCAATTGATTGGGCGATTGCACCACCATGGAATAAACACCGGGTACCAATGCACTTAAATCAAAGCTCCATGTATTGGGCCCTGCAAAGGCATTTCGTATATAAGTCCTTACCGGTGTACCGTTTCCATTCACAATTTTTATGTTTACTGTTTCCGTATGTGTGGAAAAAAATGCGGCGGTAAGCACAGTATGAACGGGGTTTGGCGATAATGTAAGTGCCGGCAGGTTATTACCCGGCACCCTTACTGTTTTGCATATCCGGGTTTCGCAGCCCAACCTTGTTTTAATTGTAAGGCATACTTCATAATTCCCCCCATTGTTATAGGTATGTGTTACCTCCCTTCCGCTTGCACTGCTGCCATCACCAAACACCCAGCGGTAGCCAACCACTTCATCATTCGGGTTATGTATGCTGAAACCTTTAAACTTAAATGTTCTTGGTGCCATCAACGAATCCATCATATAACCACCGCACACATTTGATGAAGGACGGATAACAACCTCTTTGCAATCAACAGCTATGCAGCCCCCGGCGAACAATATTTTTACACAAGCACTGTACACACCCGGTGCCGGATATGTATGCCTTATAAGATAAGGTATGGGAACAGGTATTGGTTGGGGCCCTGCCTCGAAACAGGTATCGGTACCATCACCAAAATAATAACAAACATGGAGCGGCCTTCTTTCCGGTATCGATCTTGGTACTGCAAAGAACCCACGGACCAGGCTGGTAATAGACGGTGTAATTTCAAATAGCTTAACTGCACAGGTGTCAGGATGTGGTGGTATAACAACGGGTTTACATTTTAATGCTTCACATCCGCCGTAATAGTTGATCCTTACACATACCTCATACTGGCCCGGCTGGTTGTATCGGTGTGCAACAGTATACTGGCCTGTATAGTTTGCGGGATAGTTAATACAGGTATCGCTGCCATCACCAAACCTCCAGCAAATTTTCTGTGGCTTTTTATCATAATTGTGCCAGGGCAATGCTTTCAGGGCCACAATATTCTGTGCAGGAATGGTTACCGGTATCCTTTCAAAATCAGCCCGGCAACTGTCTGGCCTTCCTATTTGCACCCTTTCACATTTTCTGGCTTCGCACCCGCCGTAGTAATTAATTTTTACACATACTTCATATAAACCGGGTTGATTATATTGGTGACCAATAGTATAAAGACCAGTGTATGCTTCGGGATAATTGATACAAGTGTCCCGGCCATCGCCAAATATCCAGCATACCTTTGCAGGCTTTCGGTTGTTGTTATGTTGCGGCTCTGCTTTAAAAGCTGCAAACAGCGGATGATTGTTTGGTGTTAGCGGCAACCGTACAAAATCTGCTCTACAGGTATCGGGTCTGCCCACCTGAGCCGGCTTGCATTTTCTTGCCTCACACCCGCCGTAGTAAAAAATCTTTACACATACTTGGTATAATGATGGGTGCAGGTAACGGTGAGAAACAACATACTGCCCATTATAATTATTTGGATAGTTGATGCAGGTATCGCTGCCATCACCAAACTGCCAGCAAATTTTTTGGGGCTTTTTATTATTGTTGTGAGAGGGGAGGGCTTTAAATACACTAACCAACGGATTAGTAGAAATGGTAAGGGGCAGTTTTTCAAAATCTGCTTTGCAGGTATCGGGCCTGCCCACCTGAACCGGCTTGCATTTTCTGGCTTCGCAACCGCCTTGGTAAAAAATCCTCACACATACTTCATATAAACCCGGGGTGGTATAATTATGACTTATGAGGTAAGAGCCGGTACTGGTATTGGAATACTGCACACAGGTATTGGTGCCATCGCCAAAATCCCAGCAAACCCTTATAGGTTTTTTGTTTCCATTATGGCCCGGCAGGGCTTTGTACAACACATATAAACCACCTGGCGAAGTACTGATTGAAAGTTTTTCAAAATCTGCACTGCAAACAGTATTTATTATCACGGTTTTACAGACTTGTGCAGAAAGCACAGAATCATTTTGATTTGGCCTGTAACGATAAATCTTCAGGCATACTGTATAAGTGCCGGGTGATTGATAATGATGTTGCGTTCCCTGCAAGGGTAGCGTCCATTGGCCTGTGCCATCCCCAAAACTCCAGTAAGCCCGGCGGATGCCTGGTTCACTTCCTAAAACAGAAGTATTGGTAAATACTGCATTGTTGTTGGGATGATCGATAGTGTAAGTGAAACTGGCAACGTCGGGCGGTAATGGCCGGGCATTAATTGCTGCAAGGGATAATATAAGCCCTGCGAGCAAAGCGTAAAGCTTTCTCATAATAAAACATTTTGGTGATAAATGATTCTTAGCAGGGCTGGTGCTATGGGTGATGTGACCGGGTTTAATGTCGCAGGTTTAAAGAAATGCAAATATTTTTTTTAAAACTGCTAAACCGCTAACGGGTGTTCAGGATACATCTTTCTGATGATTAATGATGAACTGAACCAATTCATCCAGTGTGCAGTCAATCCTTGAAACGGCATCAGCAATATCTTCCCTGCTTACCCCGGCGGCAAACGATTTTTCTTTCAGCCTTTTCTTTACGCCTTTTACTTCCATGCTATTGTATCCTTCGCTGCGGAGTAAACTGTAGGCATGTATTAAGCCGCTTAATTCATCAATGGCATAAATCATTTTATCCATATTGTTTATTGGCTCTACGCCAAAAATTTTTGGGCCATGGCTGGCAATACAATGAATTACATTGGGGTCAATATGTCGCCGTTCTAATTCTTCAACAATAATACGGCAATGGTCTTCCGGATATTTTTCCCAATCAGCATCATGTAATAAACCGGCAAGTTCCCATTTCAATGCAGTTTGTTCATCAGCACCTTCTTTTTCTATTGCCCATGCTTTCATATTGGCTGCAACCTGTTTCATATGCAGGCGGAGTTTTTCGTTGGGTACCCATTCGTTTAATAAAATATTGGCTTCATCAATCGTCATCAGGTTACCGGTATCTTTTATATTACCAAATGCAGAACGGCCAAGGTTGCGGGATGTCATGTTTTTATTATTTATGAATTAAATATAGTATGATTTTGTAAAGAGGATTGATTGCTGCATCCGGCAGCTTAATTTTCTTAGCCCTACATTTGCAGCAGATGGAAAAAGAACAACTATACAAAGGGAAAATTTCATTCATCAATTTTGAAAAGTATTTTGCTACAATTGATTATCTGAACGGTACCAAACAAAAATCGGTAAACTTTAAAACTGATTTGACTGATACCGGAAAAAAACCGCATCAGTACAAATTGGGTGATGCAGTGAGTTTTGAGTTAAGGTTATCAGACCGGGGAGATAAAATGACTGCTTTTAATGTTAAGTACCTGCACAACGAGGCAATAAACCTCCTGATTCAAAAATCTGTAAAAGAAAACCGCTTTTCCGGTTATTTAAAGAGAGTAGATGATACTTATTTTGTAAAAGAATGGGAAAGCTATATTTTATTTCCGCTGCAATTATCCCCCTGGGAAAAACCCCCAGTTGAAACTGCAGAAAACGAACCCATCAGTTTCCGGTTATTGAATATTGAAAAACCAAAAACTATTTGTGCAGAACTGTTCTCGCATAATTATATAGCGGAGTATAAAATGGCGTTGCAGCATTTTGAAAAGTGCATAGATGTTGAAGCAACAGTCACAAGGGTATCTCCGCATGCAGTACACCTTTCACTTTTTAATAATAAAATACAGGCAAAACTGCCTTTACCAAAACCCGGTGAAGCAGAAAGAAAAGAGGGGGACACCCTCCCGGTTTTAATTACCCACCTTACAGATACTAAAATAGCAGTTAAGAGGGTGCAAGCCTAAACATTAAGTTTGTATTCTTTGGTAAGTGCATCAGCAGGTATGCGCAGCAGTTTACTGAACTTTCTGATCATTGTTAAGGAAAGGGCTTGTTTATAATTTAGCACTTTGCTTACAGTTCCTTTGTCGCCATATTCTTTTGCCAAATCACTTGCAGAATATCCAAAATCTTCCATCCGGATTTTAATCATTTCTACAGGGTCAACTTCGGGAACACTCCACAACTTTTTTTCGTATTGGTTTATAAGAAAGGCAAGAAGAAGTTTTTCTTTATGTTCTTCTGTTCCTTTAACAGTTTTCTCATGTATTTCTTCGTAACGGGTGGTGGCTTTTTCATAGTCGGCTTTAGTTTCTATTAAAAACCACTGTTTCATAATTTTTTCTTTTAAATGGTTGACGGGTCAATCCGGTCATATTCATTGTGAGTGCCGATAAAACGTACTTCAATAATCTGGTCTTCGTAATCTATAAGGGCAATCAGCCTGTATGTATTATGAACTATCTCAAATCTTGTCCTGTTGTTGGCAATCATTTTTGCTTTTGGAAAATCCCGCAGCACATCCTGTTTACTTTTCCATACGGCTTCTTCGGTTGTTGATACCCATGTTGCAATGCTTTTTCTGGCATTAGCATGGTTTTTCGCAAAAGCATTTAGTTTTTCTAAATAGACGATAAGCATACTAGCTCTTTTAGAGTTAATAATGTGATTAAATACCCAAGCTTGAACATAACATGTAGAATGGTAAGTATCACGCCTATCGTTTCCGACAAACTTGTTTTTCTAAGAATTTTTGGATGGGTGCAAGATAAGTATTGGTTGGTAATTTACCAACTATTTTGATGATTAATTAATTCAATCAAAATTTTTATTGTAAATCAGCTTATTACAAAGCTTCAATAAAAATTACTCCCCCAAATCGTAGGTTAAGAAAGCTCTCAACCCTACCTTCGCCGTCCATTTTAAAAAACAGTTGCCGGGATAGCGGCAGCATAAAAAAAGAAATCAAAATGAGCAAATTACATTTCACAACCAAACATGCGAACGAGGCTACCGTAAAACGCAACTGGTATGTTGTGGACGGTACTAATCAAACCGTTGGTCGTATGTGTGCCAGAATTGCTGCGATACTCCGTGGTAAAAACAAGGCCTCATACACCCCCCATGTTGATACAGGGGATTACATCATTGTAATCAACTGCGAAAAAATCGTCTTAACAGGTAACAAACTTGACCAGAAAATTTATGACCACTTTACCGGTTACCCAGGTGGCCGTAAAGAAGAAATTGCCCGCAACTTGATTGCCCGCAGGCCAGAAGTGGTTATTGAAAGAGCAGTAAAAGGCATGTTGCCTAAAAACCGTTTTGGCCGCAAGATGTACAAAAAATTATTTGTGTACGTTGGTGCAAACCATCCGCATACTGCACAACAACCTAAAGAATTAAAATTCTAAACTCCATCCCTAGCAGGGGAAAGTAAAAAATAAAAAATGGAAAAGCAAAAAAACGGAATTGGTCGTCGTAAAGCAGCTGTAACAAGGGTGTTTCTTTCTAAAGGAGAGGGCAGCATTACAGTAAACGATAAAGACTATAAAACATATTTTCCACTGGTGTATCTGCAAAACCAGGTGGAACGTCCGCTGAAAACAGTTGATGTGGCGACTAAATTTGATGTAAAAATCAATGCAACCGGTGGTGGTGTTAAAGGCCAGGCCGAAGCAGCCATGCTGGGTATTGCAAGGGTATTGCTTGAAATCAACCCTGAGTTTCGTCCTGCATTAAAAGCAGCTGGATTACTTAAAAGGGATCCAAGGTCTGTTGAACGTAAGAAATTCGGTCATAAAAAAGCAAGAAGAAGCTACCAGTTCTCTAAACGTTAATCGCCCCAAACAATTTTTAAAAACGATTATTTATATACAATGGAAAATAATACTTCATTACAACAGCAACTTCTGGAAGCAGGTGTTCATTTCGGTCACCTGAAAAAGAAGTGGAACCCTAAGATGTTGCCTTACATCTTTGCTGAAAAGAAAGGTATCCACATTATTGACCTTAACAAAACAGTTGAATGCCTGCAGGAAACTGCTGCTGCATTAAAACAGATTGCCCGCAGCGGTAAAAAGATTTTGTTTGTTGGTACAAAAAAACAGGCGAAAGACATCGTAAACGAAAGTGCCAAAAGGGTAAATATGCCTTTTGTTACCGAAAGGTGGCTGGGTGGTATGCTTACCAACTTCAACACTGTTCGTAAGAGTGTAAAGAAAATGCAGAGCATTGAAAAAATGCTGGGTGATGGTTCTTTCGACAACATTACAAAGAAAGAAAGATTAACACTGTCGAGAGACAGGGATAAAATGGATAAAGTATTAGGCGGTATTGCCCAGCTGGGCCGTGTACCTGCAGCTTTGTTTATTGTAGATATCGGGCATGAGCATATTGCATTGGCAGAAGCAAAACGTTTGAGCATTTCTACTTTTGGTATTGTTGATACCAACTGCGATCCTAATAAAGTTGATTTCGCTGTTCCTGGTAATGATGATGCTACCAAATCAATTGCTATAATGGTAAACTATATTACTGCAGCTATTGCAGAAGGTCTTGCTGAAAGGCAAGCTGCAAAAGATGATGATGTGGAAGAAGTAAGCGATGATGAAAAAGAAAGAAAAGCAGCTAAACTTCAAGCGGAAGCAGAAGCAGAAGGTGGTCGTGGTGGCCGAGGCCGTGGGCAAGGACAAGGCGGTGCTGGTGGCGGACAAAGACGCCGCTACTCCCGCAGGCGGTGGTGGCCGTGGGCCTGGTGGTGCGAAGGAGATAAGTAGAGTTTGTAGTTTCGGGTTTTTAGTTTTTTGTTATTAACCCGGCTTCATTACTACTATCATCTTAGTTGCGTCGCACTCTTCATCTTTCTGTTCAATACTGAACATTAGTTGGAGAGAGTAAAGTCAATAGCTGAAAACTATTAATTGTTAATCATTAATTATTAATTAAAATGAGTACTGTAACAATAAGTGCACAGGATATAAATAAACTTCGCCAGGCAACTGGTGCCGGTATGATGGATTGCCGGAAAGCATTAACCGAAACCAATGGCGATTTTGAAGCAGCGATAGACTGGTTGCGTAAGCAAGGACAGAAAATAGCCGCTAAAAGAGGCGACCGTGAAGCAAAAGAAGGAGTAATAATTGCAAAAACAACTGCCGATAACAAAACAGGTATTGTTGTATGTGTAAGCTGCGAAACGGATTTCGTTTCCAAGAATGCAGACTTCGTTGCATTTGTACAAAGCATTGCTGATGCAGCAATAGCCAGCAATGTAAAAATCTGCAGAAGAGTTAAGTGCGGTATCAATTGGTAACGCAAAAGTGGCTGACTTAGTAAATGATAAATTGGCTGCTATTGGCGAAAAAATCGGCATCACCAAGTTTGAAAGAATAGATGCAGCTTATGTTGCTTCATACATACATGGTGCATACCGTATTGGTGTGCTGGTAGGTATGGATAAACAAGCGGCCGAAGCTGGTAAAGATGTGGCCATGCAAATTGCTGCATTAAACCCGGTAGCTGTAGATGCAGCATCTGTACCTGCTGATGTGGTAGCAAGGGAAAAAGCTATTATTATAGATGTAATGAAAGAAGACCCTAAAATGGCAGGCAAGCCGGAAGAGATGCTGGCTAAAATTGCCGAGGGTAAAATGAGTGCTTTCTTTAAAGAGCAAACATTAACCGCACAGGCTTTTGTAAAAGACGGCGGCAAAACCGTAGCACAATACCTGAAGGAAAGCGGTGATGTGAAAGTGATTGAATTTAAAAGAGTGGCTTTAGGATAATGGTTGCAAATAAAATATCTTTATAAGGGAGCATTGCTCCCTTTTTTATTAAATATAGTGGAATGATAAAGCTAACAATCGGGATTGTTATTTTATTGGCAGCTGGTGCTACGTGGGCAAGAGCACATTGGGGAAAATCAAAAAACAGGCAAACCGTTAATAGTATCATTGCAGACCTTAAATCCGGAAAATTTGTCATCGAATCGTACGCCGATTCCCTGAACATAATGATATGTTCGAATGTATGTAGCGGAGAGTTTGATTTACCATCTGTCAAAAAGTATTTAAACACACTGGTAAATAAAAAAGTCTTGGATAAATTTACAGTTCATTATGCTGACATAAGCAGTAAGAAAAACGGTATTGTGTTGTCAGAGGTGGTTATAAAAGAATATGTGGGGTTGCCGGATAATGAGAGAAAAATTGATATTTATTTCCCTTGCTGGTTATATATTCATTTTGATGAGGAAAAAAAAGAAGTATTATTTAAATCAACCTTTCCAGAAAACAAAGACCATCATTATCTTTTAGAGGATTTATCCCAAGAAATTTATCAACAAGGCTATAAAGCTTAAATCATGGATAATTTTAATAATTATTTTGAAGCCAACAAATCTTTATGGAACCAGCGGACCCTTGTTCACAAAGATTCTTCCTTTTATGATTTACCTAGTTTTAGAGCTGGCGCAAATGCACTTACACCAATTGAGCTAAATGAAATTGGTGATGTAAAAGGCAAATCATTGCTGCACCTGCAATGCCATTTTGGAATGGATACCTTGAGCCTTAGCCGCATGGGTGCTAAATGTACCGGGGTTGATTTAAGTGATGAGGCCATCAGACTTGCTAAAGAAATAAATACAGAATTAAACCTTGATGCAACATTTGTTTGTTGTAATGTATATGATACTTGTGAATATGTGAAGGAGCAGTTTGATATGGTGTTTACTACTTACGGCACTATCGGCTGGCTACCCGGTTTACAACCTTGGGCAAAAGTGGTGGCGGAAAAACTAAAACCCGGCGGTACATTTTATATAGCAGAATTTCACCCGGTAGTATGGATGTTTGATGATGATTTTACACATATAAATATGCTTATGAAAACCGGGAAGTAATTGTTACAGAAAACGAAGGAACATATACCGACCGCAATGCTGATATTAAAGGAAAAGAATTTAGCTGGAATCACAGCATAAGCGAAGTGTTGAATGCATTAATTAATGCAGGGTTAAAAATTGAACTGTTTAATGAGCATATGTTTTCACCGTATCCCTGCTTTAGAAATGTGGTGGAATTTGAAAAAGGCAAATGGCATATAAAAGGAATGGAAGGAAAAATACCGATGGTATATTCTTTAAAAGCCAGAAAAGCTGAATAGAATTATAGGTGTACAAGTGTGCGACGCAAGGGACGATGCCCAAAGAACCGAAGCCTGCCTTCATAAAAATTTCGGCAGATAAACTGGTTATTGTAATAATTTATTACCCTTACTTGTACTACGAAGCTCTTTTTTGAGTAATGAAATCTTGTTTATGTAAGTTGCGAAGTAGTATCTTCGCCTCGAAAATTTCTACTTCATGTTTCCTAAGTACAAACGCATCCTCCTCAAACTTTCCGGCGAAGCATTAATGGGCGATAAAAGTTTTGGTTTTGATACCGATGTCATTGCTCAATATGCACAGGATATAAAATCCATTACCGAATTAGGCGTACAGGTAGCCATGGTTATTGGCGGTGGTAATATTTATCGTGGTATGAATGAAGCTGAAACAGGAATTGAAAGGGCACATGGTGATTATATGGGAATGCTGGCAACAGTGATCAATGGGATGGCTGTGCAGGCAGGGCTTGAAAAAGTAGGGGTGTTATACCCGGTTGCAAAGTGCAATTAAGATGGAACAGATTGCGGAACCTTATATCCGCCGCCGGGCTATTCGCCATTTGGAAAAAGGAAGGGTGGTTATTTTTGGCGCCGGTACCGGTAACCCCTATTTTACTACAGATACAGCCGGATCCCTAAGGGCTATTGAAATCAATGCAGATGTAATTTTAAAAGGAACAAGGGTGGATGGTATTTATACAGCCGATCCTGAAAAAGACCCGACTGCTACAAAATTTGATGTAATGACTTTCCAGGAATGCCTTACCAAAAACCTCCGGGTAATGGATATGACAGCGTTTACACTCTGCATGGAAAACAATCTTCCCATCATTGTATTTGATATGAACAAGGAAGGAAACCTGCGCCGTGTGGTGACAGGCGAAAAGGTTGGAACCCTTGTAAGGGGATAAGTCCTAAGTGTTTTTACCTACTTTTTATTTGCGGCAACTACTATCTTGCACTTAGATCCAATCCACATCTGTGAAAAACTATTAACGGCCATTTGCCGCTATTTTTAATAGTTTCCAAAAACTTACGTTACTGTTTATGTGGTCTCAACTCTATCTATCGGTGATTGAAATTATTGTGCTGATGCTCGGGGCAATTGTCCTTGGTTTCACCATTCATTTTTTTGTGTTCAGCAGAAGATCATGGAGGGAAATGAACGAGACACTAAGAAATAAAACTAACCCATCTTCAGCTACTAACCCAAGTGCCAATGAACTGGCCACATGGAAATCAAAATTTTTTGATGAAACAGAATTAAAGAGCAAAATGGTGGATGAGTTGAAGAAGCGACTGGCAGAAACTGAAGAAAACCTTGAGATATATACAATAGAAGCAGACGAAACCAGGATACAGAACAAAAAACTGAAGGCAGAGCTGGAAGAACTGAAGATAAACCCTCCGCAAACAGAAAAACAAGATTATATAAGTGAAATTAAAAAAGCTGAAAAAGGTTTACTTGAGCAAAATGAAAGAATAAGCAAACTGCTCGGCCAGATAGATGTAGTAAAAGAATCTGAATACAAGAACACTGCCATACAAGAACAAAATGAAGGACTGGTATTAAAAATCGAAGAGCTTACAGCAAAACTTTCTCAAAAGGAAAAAGAAGTAGCAGGGTTGAAGCAAAAAGAAAACCTTACAAAGGAAATGGCTTCTATGCTGGACAATGCCTATTCAGAATTTGATATATTGCAGGAAAAAATAAAAGGGCTGGAAAACCAGGTTACTGCTTCAAAAAAAGCAAACATGGATTATACAGACATTAAAGATGACTATAATAAACTGGTGAAAGATTTTGAAGATCAAAAACTAAAATACCAGGGTGTGGTTTTAGAAAACAGGGAAATAAAATCTTCTTTAAATGAAATAGAGGATAAGTTTAAAGACGCTGAGTACCAACGGCTACAGTTGCAAAAGAAAGTGGCTTTTTTGGAAAACCTTAATGCCGATATGCAGTCCATCGCAGATGCACATAAAAAATTAGAAACACAAATAAAAAAAATGGGTGAGTTGGAAAGTAAGCTGAACATAGTATCTGAAGAAAGGGATAACCTGATACAGCAAAAATGTAAAGTCGGTATAAAAGTGAGCTGATAAAAATTATAGTCAATAGCCCCGGATAACGGGGCTATTGTTTTTAGGATGCTGCTAAAACAAACTATTTTTGTAAAAATTAATTGAATATGGCCGATAGCATTGCAGACATCAGAAAGAACTACTCTTTACAAACTTTACTGGAAGCCGATGCCGATGCAAATGCTATTAACCAGTTTTCAAAGTGGTGGGATGAGGCAGTTGCTTCGCAGATTGATGAAGTAAATGCAATGACATTGGCAACAGCTTCGGCTGATGGTATGCCTTCTGCAAGAATTGTTTTACTGAAAGAATTTAATAATGAAGGATTTGTTTTCTTCACAAACTATAACAGTTTTAAAGGGCAGCAAATGGCAGAAAACCCCAAAGCCTGTCTTGTTTTTTTCTGGAAAGAATTAGAAAGGCAGGTACGCATAACCGGGCTTATCCAAAAAATTAATGCTGTTGATAGCGATGCATACTTCCACTCAAGGCCATTGGGTAGCCAGGTAGGTGCTATTACATCACCCCAAAGCCAGGTAATAGAAAACAGAAACTGGTTGGATGAAGAATATAAAAGAAAGGAACAGGAACTGGCTTTTAAAACAATAAACCGTCCCGGGTATTGGGGTGGTTACGTCGTAAAACCTGTAATAATAGAATTCTGGCAAGGCCGCCCAAGCCGCCTGCATGACAGGTTGCAATACACTTTACAGGAAAATGGAGAATGGAGGTTGGAGCGACTGGCTCCATAGAGAATAAAAGAAATAAGGCAATAAAGAGGTTGACAGCTTATATACCTTATTTACTTAGTAATTTATAATACAACTTATGCTTTCTTTTTCTCTGCTGCTTTTTTAGAAGCAGGTTTTGTAACCGGTCTGCTTTTACCGAAAGAACCTTTGAAACGTTTTCCTTTTGCTGTTTTTTTATCGCCTCTTCCCATGTTGTTGATTTTATTAATTTTTGATATAAGCTGCAAATCTACGATTATAACCTTGCAGAAAGCTCTTTACCTGCTTTAAACCTTGCCACATTCCGGGCTTTAATTTTTATAGGCTGCTTGGTTTTGGGGTTTCGGCCCATTCTTGCCTTATGTTTACTTACTATAAAAGTACCAAAACCCACTAAGGTTACCTTGTCACCTTTTTTTAATGCTTTGACTACCGCTTCTGTAAAAGAATCCAGCACTGAGTTGGCTTGTACTTTGGTAATGCCTGTTTCTTCTGCAATTACTTCTATTAAATCACCTTTGTTCATTGTTTTGATTGTTGAAATGTGAGGCGGCAAATTTAGAGGCTTTTTATGCGCCAAAAAATATTTTTATTCAACCCCCGTGTGTATAAATAAATTAATAGAAGGCTTGCCCGGCAACGGTTTACACAAACAGTTGTTTTTAATCAATTGAGTGTAGAAACCAGCAAAAAGGATTCTGATATAATGCCCAGAGCCATTGTATTACAAATATTTTATTAGATTTTTTTATGGCGATTCGGTATTAATCAACTACCTGCAGCACACTGCGGAAGGCTACTACCTTTTGTCCCCATTTATCAGTCACCTTTTTTCGCATTTCTTCCGCATATTGTGAAATATACATGTTGTAGTTGGCTTTGCTATTGGCATGGTACTGTACGGCATAGGTGGGGCCGTCGGTTTCATCCACCTCCAACAGGCGCAGCATTACTACTTTGGTAAAGCAGCCAGTGCTTTTTACGTCGGGTATATGTTCTTCTTTCATCCATTGCAGCCATGCGGGGGCAATGCTGGTATCAACTTTTATGGTTACGTTGTAGATAATCATCTTAATTATTTTTTCAACTCCAGATACACCGGGCAATGATCACTATGTTTTACATTAGGAAAAATATCTGCATCCTTCAATTGTTTTTTCAAAGGCTCGGTTACTGTTATATAATCTATTCTCCACCCTTTATTGTTTAACCGTACAGTCGGGAACCGCTGGCTCCACCAACTGTAGCGGTGCGGCTCGGGATGAAATTCCCGGAAAGTATCAATCCAGCCGCTGCCCAAAAATTTTGTCATCCATTCTCTTTCTTCCGGTAAAAATCCCGATGATTTTTTATTCCCCTTTGGGTCATGTATGTCAATTTCAGTTATGGGCAATATTATAATCGCCAACTAATATAAGCTTGGGGTGTTTCTTTTTTAATTTATTGAGATAAGAAAAAAAATCATCTAACCAAATATATTTAAAACCCTGCCGCTCATCACCACTGGTACCACTGGGAAAGTAAGCATTGATTAAACGTATATCACCAAAATCAACCTGTACCACTCGGCCTTCATCATCCACACCAGGAAAGCCGCATCCGTATTCCACTTTATCAGCCTTTATTTTGCTAAAGATTGCTACGCCGCTGTATCCTTTTTTTTGTGCACTAAACCAGTAATGGTGATAGCCTAATGCTTCTATTTGTTTTATATCAACATCACCTTGCACAGCTTTTGTTTCTTGCACACAAATAACATCAGCCGGGTTTGTTTTTAACCAGTCTATAAAACCTTTTTTAATGGCTGCACGTATTCCATTTACGTTGTATGAAATGATACGCATTAGTAAGAAAGTTTAAAAAATTAAAAAAGCAACTCCTCTTTAGGGGATGGGGTTTTTATTGTTTATCTTGACGGCAATTTACATAATACTATGGAAGCAACAACGCCGGTATTCAGACCAATCATTCCGCCAAAGAAACAGGTATATCTTGATGGGCCCAAAAGCCGCAGCTACGAATTAAAATTTGCATGGCGGGTTTTCTGGCAGTTTATAAAAGGCTTCAGAAATTTGCATTTTGTAGGGCCATGTATAACCGTTTTTGGTTCAGCAAGGTTTAAGGAAGACCACCCGGCATATATACAGGCAAGGGAATTTGGAAAACGAATTGCTGAAATTGGTTTTACTACTATGACTGGTGGTGGCCCGGGCATTATGGAAGCGGCGAACAGGGGGGCATTTGAAAATAAAGGCACATCAGTTGGTTGTAATATACAGTTACCGTTTGAACAGCATGTTAATCCATATGTAAATAAATCAATTACGTTTGAGCATTTTTTTGTTCGTAAAGTATTACTGGTAAAATATTCTTACGCCTTCATTATTATGCCGGGCGGTTTTGGTACTTATGATGAGTTGTTTGAAATACTTACCTTGATACAAACCAAGTCGGTAACTAATTTCCCTATTGTGATATTTGGTAAAGAATATTATAAACCATTGCAGGAAAATATTGACTGGATGGAAAAGCAGGGTACTATTTCAAAAGAAGATATAAGCCTTGTTTTGTTTACGGATAGTATAGATGAGGCGATGGGGCACATCAGCCATTATATAAATACAAACTATAAAGTAAAACCACGGAAACGTTTTTTGTGGTTGTTCGAAAAAAGATAGATAAACGAAGAATATTATGGATGGAATAACAATACTTGGATATGCGGCTTGTGCAGTTACAGCACTTACTTTTTTGCCACAGGTTATAAAAACCTGGAAAGAAAAATCAGCAAAAAACGTTTCGTTAATGATGTTTGTTATAGCATTTATTAATGAAGTTATGTGGATAGCCTACGGGGTGCTGCGGCATGATAATGTAATAATTGTTACCAATGTTATTATGATAACAATGTGCTCTATAATGATTTCACTGAAATTGAAATATAAAGATGAGTAAGACCGACACTATAATCTTTGACCTTGGTGGTGTGCTGATCGACTGGAACCCCAACTATGTGTTTACAGATGATTATTTTGACACAACAGAAACAAGGGATTATTTTTTTGAAAAAATCTGCACCCCCGACTGGAATGAAAACCAGGATGCAGGCTACCCGATAGCTAAAGCAACGGCAGAAAAAATTGCAGAATTCCCCGAATGGGAAAAAGAAATAAAAGATTACTATGGCCGTTGGGAAGAAATGTTGGGTGGTGCTATACATGCAACTGTAGAAATTTTTGCAGAATTAAAGAAGAATAGTAACCTGAGAATTTATGCACTTACCAATTGGAGTGCCGAAACTTTTCCTGTTGCGCTGCAAAAATTTGATTTTCTTCATTGGTTTGATGGCCGCTTGGTAAGCGGCGAAGAAAAAACAAGAAAACCTTTCCCTGATTTTTATCAAAAGCTGATTGATAAGTTTAATATCAACCCGGCGAAAGCAATTTTTATTGATGATAATTTACGTAATGTGAAAGCTGCGGAAACCTTGGGAATACCTTCTTTCAATTTTATTGACCCGGCAGGATTAAAGGCGCATTTGACAAAGCTGGCATTACTATAGTTTTTTCTACTCAACTGTGCATCCTTTTTTCTGCCGATACCGACTACTATTTTGAAAGCCACCCGGCTTTTTAACCAAAACCAATAGTGAAAAAAGTATCTGCCATACTATTTATCTGCATTTTTGCTTTTTCGCAATATGCCCGGCAGTTCGGCTACCTGAGGTGCATCGTATCCAATACTTTTAAAACGGCACAGAAAAAATGTGAGTGTGAAAAAAAAAGCAACATAAGTAAGTTTGATACAAAAAAATTTCCTGTGCCAACCCCGCACTTACACATTCATCTAGATGAATATTTTACAGCTTCAGGTTTTTTTATTACTATTTCGTCTTATGCCCTTTTAAAGCAGGTTATTATATTACTTAATGCTGATGATACTTGCCGGGGCAATCCGCCCAAGCCATGGCAGCCGCCATCTATTAGTTAATAGTATACTCCTATTAGTGCTGCACTTTAAAAATGCAGTTTTTACTATTTATTGCATGTACGTTGTACATAGCAGGGATATGCCCGTTACAGGCTTGAGATCTGTTTGTTAACCTAAAAATAAGTTTTATGTATAAGATAATAACCTTTCTGGTATTTCTAATATCAACCAGTTCATTTTCTCAAACCAATAATGAAAAACCTGAAATTCTCTATGGGGTTTGTACAAAAGACAGTCTTATGGCGGAACCGTTTGGCAAATGGTTTAATAGTGGTTATGATAGTTATAGCCCCGCACCTTCAGTAGTTGCCAGCCTTAAAAAACAAAATACCAGCAACATCAGTATCAAAATATTTTTTGGTAGTTGGTGTGGTGATAGTAAAAGAGAAGTACCGCGATTTTTAAAAATGCTATCAGCTATTTCATTCCCTGAGAAAAATATGCAGCTAATTGGATTAGGCAGCAGTGATTCGCTTTACAAGCAAAGCCCCGGGCACCAGGAAGCAGGGCTGGCCATTTTTCGGGTGCCTGTCTTCATTGTTTATAAAAATGGCATTGAGATAAACCGCATCAACGAGTTCCCTGTTTTCTCATTAGAAAAAGATTTGCTGGCTATTGTAAACGGCCAAAGCTATTCACCCAATTATAAATCATTCAGCACAATAGTTAAATGGCTGAATGATGAAACATTAAAAGATGAAAACAGCAGTACAAGGGGGTTGGCTGAGCAACTGCGGCCATTGGTAAGTGGCGAACATGAACTTAATAGTCTTGGTTATTTATTGTTGAAGCAGGATAAAAAGAAACAAGCGGTTCGTATTTTTCAAATCAATTACAATCTGTACCCGGAATCTGCTAATGTGGCTTCCAGCCTTGGCGAGGGTTATTTTGAAATACAGCAATATGCCAAGGCCGTTACTTATCTTGAGCATTCGCTGGAGTTGAATAAAGACCCCAAAGCAATAAAAGAAATACTGGAGCTGTTATATAAAGTGAAAGAAAAGGAACATGTTAAGTAAATAAAGCAATAGGGTATATAAGGGAACAGTAAAATAACCTTATATACCCTATTTACAAATGACTTTATTTCCCTTCATTCTCCCTCCACATTTCATTAAAAGATTTTTTAGGGAACTCCATCTTACCCCGGCTGTTGCTCCACCCTTTTACCAGTGTATTCACCACCCAGTTTTTAGTACCGCCACCTGCAAGGTTCATCCATTTTCTTTTCAGCATTCCCTGCTTCCACATTTTCCAGGCCATACGTTCTGCAAAAACACTGTTACCTTCTTCCACTGCTTCATGTCTGTTTTCCAATAGCAGTTCATGCAAATTAATTTTTACAGCACATACTTCTGTACAGTTACCGCATAGTGAAGAAGCATAACTTAAATGTTTCCATTCATCCATATTTTTTAAATGCGGTGTAATTACAGAACCAATCGGGCCGCTATAAGTAGCCGCATAAGTATGGCCGCCAATATTTTTATAAACGGGGCAGGCATTTAAACAGGCACCACAGCGAATGCAGTACAAACTTTCTCTTTGCTTTTCATTAGCCAAAATATTAGTACGGCCATTATCTAAAAGTATCACATACATTTCTTCCGGGCCGTCTGTTTCGTTTGCCTGTTTGGGGCCGGTAATAATTGTATTGTAAACAGTAACCCTTTGCCCGGTGCCAAAAGTAGAAAGCAAGGGCCAGAACAAACCCAGGTCTGTCATTGAAGGGATTATTTTTTCTATACCTGCAATTACAATATGTGTTTTAGGAAAGGAACAACTCAATCTTGCATTGCCTTCGTTTTCTGTAATAGCAATACCACCAGTATCAGCAATAATAAAATTAGCACCTGTTACCCCCACTTCGGCCTGCACATATTTTTCTCTCAGTATTTCTCTTGCTGTTAATGTTAGTTGTTCAGGTGTGGCCTTTGGATCTGTTCCTAATTTTTCTGCAAAAAGGTTAGCCACATCTTCTTTGCTCTTGTGCATAGCGGGGGTAACAATATGGTAGGGTGGTTCGCCATCTAATTGCTGAATGTATTCACCCAAATCCGTCTCCACACTTTCAATACCATGCTTTTCTAAAAAATCATTCAGGTGAATTTCTTCGGTTACCATGCTCTTGCTCTTCACCAAGGTCTTGCAATTCTTTTCGTCACATATTTTTTTTATCGCATCGAGGGCTTGTGCTGCATCTTCTGCCCAAATAACTTTTGCCCCTTGTCTTATAATAGCGGCTTCAAAATTTTCTAATTGTTTATCTAATGTTTCAATGGCTTTCCATTTTATGTTCTTGGCTTTTTCCCTTGCTAAGTGTACATCAGCAAATTGCTCTTTGCCTTTTGGCACTACGGCATTGTATTTACCAATATTAAAATTTATTTTGCGCCGGTGTTCTTTATCGGCAGCTTTAACGGTGCTTTTAGCTATAAAGTCTTGTGCGGTTTCTTTCAAAATGTTTTATTTTTTTGTCATCACCTGTACTACTATCATCGTCCCTTGCGTCGCTCCGTTCATCTTTCTGTTCGCTGTTCGGCTGACCCACCCCGGTTTTCCCAAAGTACTTAATCTTTCAACATCGCCCCTCCAAGGAGGGGAAGTTCACTAAGCATTTAATTACTCTCTATAAACCCTACTTGCCACTCACTATTCCCGACTAGCCAGCATCACTCCTTAAAATCCTTTATCTCCTCCCATTCACCATTTGCAATTGTATCTAATGCCTTATAAAAATGTTCGCCGTATTTTCTTATTATAGGTTCTTTTAAAAACTGGTAAACAGGCACTTTTAGTTTTTCGCCCAATGCACAACCGGGGCTGCACATTTGCTCTCTTGGCTCATAGTTTACCCTTTCATAATCGCCATGCTTTCCTTTTTTAGAAATAATGGGATACAAGTGGCAACTGATGGGTTTTTTCCAATCAATAACTTTGTCATTATATGCCTGCTCAAATGCACATTTAATAATTCCCTTTTCGCCACGAACAGCATATACGCATATTTCATTATCGCTGTCGAGTGTTGGTGTTACCCATTCAAACTCTTTATCATACACATAAAACCCCTTCTTTTCAATTTCTGCAATAGCATCTTCGGTAAGATAGGGCTTTACTTTTTCATAAACATCTTTAATGATTGCCATCTCTTCTTTATCAAGCGGCGCACCAGCCGCACCATCTTCGCAGCAACCGCCTTTACATTTGTTTAAATCGCAAACAAACTGCTTATCCACTACATCCTCGCTAACCAAAATGTTGTCAATTACTATCACTCCCTATTATTTACAGCGAAGGTAAGACTTCATTTAGTGTTGTTCTTTTTTTGTGCGCCGAATAGTTTGTTTTTTATGTGCAGGCCTGCCGAAGTAAGCCTGTTATGAGATGTTAGATAATGGAGTACTTTATGCTCAAGCCAGTGGTGCAACGGTACCAGCAATGCTGCAAGGGCAATCATAAATGCCAGGTCTTTCCAGGGCTCACCATGGGTAATGGAGTAAATATTCTTTTTAAAAAGCAAGAACATAAATTCAAACAGCATAATGAAAACAAAAAAACCAGTTGCTTTTATTAACCCGGCAGAGACTTTAAACATTCCTAATAAAACCAATGAGACAAAAAGGGCAATAATGCCAATAACAATACCAATGTATTGAATGTTGTTTCTTCGCTTTTTATTTTCTTCCTTTTCTTTTTCAAGTCTTGTTTGGCGTTGCAGCTCATCCCCGGCTTCTACTTGTACCAGTTCCTTTTCTTTATTCAGCACTTCAATACTATCTTTATATTGGTAATAAATGCCTTTATAAAATCCTGACTGCTGCATATTCCCGGAAGCAGCATATAAACTGTCCAGGTTTTTAGCGGCCGCTTTTACATATTCTAACTGGTCGTTTCTTTCTGCAATTTCTTTTACTTTTAAAAAATAGTCAATAGCATTTTTTTTATCGTCAGATTTTTTATAAAAAACTGCAAAGTGCCTGTAAAAATTTACTTTATTGTTTTCGTTATTACTTGTTTCAAAATCAGGTTTTGCTTTTTCAAAATAGTAACGGGCAGAGTCAAAACGACCCAGCTCCCTGTAAGTAATTCCATAGGCCATATCTATCATAGACGCCATGCCGAAATTGCCAATGAATTTTTTCATTTCAACACCCGGAGGCGAGTTAAGATAGTTTAATGCATTTTGAGGTTCTTTTTTTTCAAGATATTGGTTTAGTAAGCTTATATATCCCGGTATTTTTAAAGTCGAAAACTTCAGGGAGTCTGCTTTTTTTATTGAAGAGTTGTAGTAATTAATGGCAATATCATAATTTTTTTTTGCTGCATAAAGGTTCCCTATACTGTTTAGTAAAACCACCTTTTGATATGGGACATTTTTTTCGGTTAGTTTATCCAACTGGCGGTAAGCCAGATTCATATAATCTAAAGCCTTATCATTGTCATCTATTTTTGCATAGAACTCAGACAAATACAAGTAACAATTTTTTATCACACCCTGATTTTTTATTTCCTCAGCTATTCGCAAACCACTAAAGAAATTACGCAGGGCCAGTATTTTTTCATTTCTGGCAAGGTATACTTCTCCATATACATTATGCGCCTCAGCTTTTAAACTATCGTTATTTAATGTTGATAGTAAAGAAAAGGCCTGTGTTACATTAGAAAGTGCTTTGTCGTTATCAGGAATCATTAAATAAACTGTAGTAAGATGTAATTGGGCTATACCCACTTGTTCTTCCATTTTATTTTCTCTGGCAAGGCTTAGGGCTTTATTCATGAATTCAATAGCCCTGTCTGAATAGGCTTTTTGATTCGCCATATAACTGCATCTGTCCCCGTTTGACAGGTAGGCTTTAAACATTAGCTTCCTGTTCCTGGACTCTTCTGCAATAGTAATCAGCTTCTGGCCGTATTGCTCCGCATCTTTCGGGCTTACATTCATTACCACCCTGCTCAACTCATCGGTTAAATCAATCTTCTCCTCTATAGTGCCGGCTTTGGCAATAGCAGCTTTTAACGAGTCAATGGCCGCAGCCTCCTGTGCATTGGATGCCGTGGATGCGAAAAGCAGAAAATTTATAAGAATGGCGAGGGTTTTAATTTTCATGATATAGTATTGGCCGTGAAAATAGTAAAGATTTTGCCGGGGGTAAAATTCCTTTAACAAATATGTAACACTCTTTTTTTATGGAGAGTTTTTGGTAGTGGCATCTCCCAATAATCACAACCAGCTTTATGCAAAATACAAGGGTCATTACATTTCAAAAGTCCATAAAGGTTTTTTATCAGATGCTTTTCTGGGTGCCGGTGGCGGGGTTCAGCCTCCTCCTTATTTACAATACACTGCCATACTTTACTTTTTCTAAAGAATTTTCTTTTATAGAAGAAAGAAGTTTTCTTTTCCAGAGCAATTTTTATAATACCTGCTTTTACATACATATTGCTGCGGGTGCATTATGTATCATTACAGCCTTAGTACAATTTTCAAGATATATCCTTAAAAAAACGAAAGCCATACACCGGTTTTCCGGAAAGATATATGTGTTTGTAGTTTTGTTTCTGGGCGCACCTACAGGGTTGTATATGTCCTTTTTTGCCAAAGGCAGTTTTTGGGAAAGGTCGCTGTTTATGTTTATGGCAATCTGGTGGTTCATCACTACACTTTACGGATTAACCACTATTCATAAAAGAAATATAGTGGCGCATAAAGTCTGGATGATGCGCAGCTATGCAATGGCGATGACGGCGGTTACCTTTCGGGTATATCACCTTGTATTTTATTTGCTGGGATGGGATCATCTGGAGAATTATGAATTATCACTTTGGATAAGTGTAGTTGGTAATATGCTGTTTGCAGAGTGGGTGATATTCAATCAATCTAAAAAATATTTGAAAAGCTTTTCAACCTGAGTTCATTTAATTATTTATAAACAACCTGAATCTGTAGGGTACTAAAGCTCCTTAAGGGTTTGGGGTAAAACATCAACAATGAAAACAATTTTGTATGCAGGTGCTGCGCTAATGATTGGCGCAAGCATTTATGGGTTTGTAGATTACAAAAGCACCCAAAACAAAAAGGAATTTAAAGAAATGTATGCCGACCCAGCACAGCTGGCAGAGGATGAGGTTGTGGCAGATGAAAAACAAACAGATAATAAAACTGTAAGTGCTGTTTCTAATGCAGAGATAAAAGAAAACAATGAGCTAAAGAATAAAACAGTTACTAAGAAAAAAAGTACAATCCTTAACAAGAAGTTCAAAAAGATAAAAAAACAAAGAAGGCTTGATATAAAGGATTTTGGTCGTGGCGCATTAGACGAAAGATTTACCGAACGTATAAAAGCCCCAAAAGCTGAAGTAACAGATGAAAAGCTGAAAAAATAATACCGTATCTCCGTTTTGTAATCCCTTTTGCAGAAGGGGTTTTTATTTAATACCTATTTTTACTGTTCAGATAGTAAATATGTCAGAACTGAAAATAACCACCATACAAACCAATCTTTTTTGGGAAGACAAAAAGGCCAACCTGCAAATGCTGGAAACAAAAATTGAAAGCATTGCAGAGAAAACCGAAATAATGGTACTACCCGAAATGTTTAGCACAGGGTTTAGTATGAAGCCGGAACTACTAGCCGAAACAATGGATGGCGAAACAATGCAATGGATGAAACGCATAAGTGCCGAAAGAAAAATTATTTTAACCGGCAGTATTATCATAAAAGAAGAAAATAATTTTTATAACCGCTTAATCTGGATGTTGCCAACTGGTGAATATGGGGCGTACGATAAAAGACACCTGTTTGCTTTTGCCAAAGAAGATGAACATTACACAGTAGGCAGTAAACGGTTAATTGCATCAGTAAAAGGATGGAAGATAAACCTGCAGGTCTGTTATGATTTACGTTTCCCTGTATGGGCACGACAACAGTCGCAGCCTGGGAAGCCAGAATATGATGTACTTATTTATGTAGCCAACTGGCCGGAAAGAAGAAGCCATGCCTGGAAAACATTGTTACAAGCAAGAGCAATAGAAAATCAATGCTATGTGGTTGGGGTGAACAGAATGGGTAATGACGGAAACAATATTTACCATAGCGGCGATAGCATGGTAATTGACCCAATGGGTGAAATACTATATACTAAGAATGGCGAAGAAGATATTTTTACAAGTAAATTAAATAAAGACCATCTTAACTCTATAAGAAATAAATTTCCTTTTTGGAAAGATGGGGATGGATTTATGATTGTGGATGAGACGGATGAATAAACCTATCATCTCGCAAAATCCTTCCTCCTGCATTATTCAAACCAGTTTAAGTAAAGCTTAATAAAAGAACTGACGAAGTGTAAGATAGTAATGAACACAAGTGATTATACGGCTTTAGGCATCAGATTTGGGTTAAGTACATTAATAATAAAAGCAAATATTAGTATTATTTAACTTTTTTGAATACTTTTAAGAAGAAGATATTCGTTAACCTGTTAAAATACTATAATATGAAAAACCGCAATCTCACCCATCATCACCAGTCGGCTAAGATTTATGGCCGTTATTACAAACCGTCTTTTAATGTTGTAAGATTGATAAAATCAGTATTGGCAATATTTATTTCGGGTACTTCATCAACTGCCCCATCTCATTACAGAAGATAATAAAGGCACTAACCCGCAATTATATAAATTAAGACGGTCTTTCAATTGAAAGACCGTCTTAATTTGAATATAGTTTAGTCTATTTAATTTACCCTTACATCCCGCATACTCCTTTCTATAAACCGTGGCATATTAGAAGGCATACCGGGTGGGCGGCTTTGCTGGCCATTGGCACCCATACGGTTCAGGTTAAACAAGAAACTTACCATAAAATACCTTTGCAATACCATGTTTCTGGAATCCTGTATATAGTTTTCAGTTGCGGTACGGGTAATGCTCTGGTTTTGGTTCATAATATCGTTTACAGAAAACTTCAATTCACCATTTTTCTTTTTAAACAACTGCTTGCTAAGGCTTGCACTCCATAGCGGCACATTCAGGTTGTAACCATCGGCACGGCCTGTATTTATATAATAATCAAAGTCTGTTGAAACAATAAAGCTGTTTTTAAATGTATAAGAAAAGTCGGCTGAGTAGGTTTGTGTGTAATAGTTTTCGTTTAATGCAGTATTTACAGAATATTTTAAATCGGTATAGGCAATGTTGGCCTTAATACCAAAATCTAATTTTTCTTTATTATAATTAAAGCCAACCCCTTGGTTTACGCTGAATGTTTTACCTGTATTTTTTTCACCAAACACAAGGCTTACATTGCTGCCATAAGAAAGGTTGTTGGTAAAATTGAGGCTTGAGCCTTTCATTTTTGGGTTTTTAAAAGGAAGGCCAAGGGTAATAAAGGAGGAAGCATTGTAATCGCCATTCAGGTTTACAGGCCTTGTTAATTGTATGCCCCCACCTTTAGACTCTATGCTGTTTACAATTTTATTTCTTGTAGTGCTGTAGCTGATATTAGCTGCAATAAATTTAAAATTAAGTATGTTGAATGTATTGTAACCGGCATTAAACTGATGGGTAAACTCCTGGTTAAGGCCGGGGTTGCCGATGCGGTGGTTTATAGGGTCTGAAACATCTAATACATTTTGCAGTTGCGATATAGAAGGCTGGTTTGTCCTGCCATTATATCTTAAGCGAAAATTTTTGCTGCGGGATGGGGTAAAATTGAAACTGGCAGTAGGAAAATAATTTAAATAGCTCCCTTGTATTACAGAGTCTTTTCCAGTAATGGCCTGATAACTTTTGCTCTCTAATTCTGATTGCTGCATTGCCAACCCAAACTGGTAATTATATGTTTTCTTCTGCACCCGGTAGTTTGCGCCAAAGCGGTGTGCAGTAAAGAGGTTCTCAAAATCGTTTGTTAAGGATAGGTTTGGGCTATCATATTTAGCTGTACCCTGGTTATAATCATAAGTTTGTTTATCAGAAGTATTAAAGTTGTGTGTATAGGCATAGTTAACCTCCAGCAACTTATTGAGCCCTAAAGGTTCGGTATAGGATGTGCTGAACACATTGTTATTGGTTTTTGTTTTCTGGTAGCTCTGCCTGTTTTGAAAAATGGATCTGGATATGGAACCGTCTGGCCTGAAGAAATCGTTTTCGGAAAGTGTGAATGAATTGCTTTCTGAATTACCAATTGTATTGTTCCATCCCAGGGTAACTGTGCGGCCAATTTTACCAAACTTGTGGCGGAAGAGGATATTGTTCCCAAAATTTATTCCGTCCCTTTTATTGGTGTTTTTAGATTTTCCTGTAATGTAAAGGTATTTACTTGTTGCATCCACATTGGTATAGGAGGAGTCTTCGCTATGGTTTTCTGAATGTTGTATTGTAAGGGAGGGTATATACATTAATGAATTTGCGGAATCAATCTGATATTCAAAACGGAAATTAAACCGGTGGTTCTGGTTTTGATTATCAGAAAAAGAAGAATTATTGCGAATAGCAATTGAATCTGTACCAGTTGGCAACGTAAAAGTAGATCTTCTCAGGCTGCTGCTTTCCTGCTTTGGTTGCGAATTGGAAATAAAATAACTGCCGCTCACTTTAATTTTTCTTGCCCATACATCAGTATAGTTTAACCCGGCAGAAAGTGATTTAATGATACCTGTTGCCGAGCTACCGCCGCCAAAGTTAATACCACCACGGCCACCAGAAATTTGCATACCACCCATATTACCACCGCCGCCCTGGTTTCCACCACCACCAAAACCTCCTCCACCACCCATTGAACTTATTATATCTGAAAATGAAAAGCCTTGCTTATTAATGTTATTGGTATTCAATAAAAGAGAAAAACGTTGGTCGCCTTTAAATTTATTAAGGCTAAGGTTGCCTTCATATCTTGCTCCGTTACCATTACTGTGTCCGCCTGCCACCAATGCCCTGCCAAACACACCTTTATTCATATCCTTCTTTAGCTTTATGTTTATTGTTTTTGTACGGCTGCCATCATCCACTTTGGTAAACTTGGCCTGGTCGCTCATATCATCAAACACCTGCACACTTTCCACCATATCTGCCGTAAGGTTTTTTGTGGCAAGTTTTGGGTCGTTACCAAAAAACTCTTTCCCATCCACATATACTTTTTGTACCTGCTCGCCTTGCGATGTTACGGCACCGTCTTTATCCACCGTCATCCCGGGAATTTTTTTCAAGAGGTCTTCTACGGTTGCATTAGGTTTTGTTTTAAAGGCATCTGCCCTGAATTGTACCGTATCGTTTTTAATAATAATAGGCGCATCGTTGGTAACAACCACACCTTCTAATGTTTTTATTTGTTTTTGAGCGGATAAACTGCCAACGTCAATATTTTTTGTACTGGAAGAAATACTAAATGGCTTTTTAATAGTTTCTATGCTTTGATGGGAAATTACAATCTGGTAATCACCTTCTTCCAGCATGGTTATCTCAAACATCCCTTGTTTGTTAGAAAGGGTGTATGTAACAATAGACGAATCTTTTGTACTAATAACTGATACGGTAGCATCAGTAACTGGCTGTTTGGCAGCAGTATCAATAAGCTTACCTTTTATACTTCCATCGGCCTTTTGGGCATTGGCGGCAGTAATAAATAAAATAAACAGGGCTGATAAGGTAAAAATCTTCTTCATAATCAATTAAATAAGTGGTAGGGGGATAGACGTAAGAAAATGGAACAACCTTCGTGGCGCTGCAATTGAAGGGATGAAATAACCAATAAAGCTGATGGGCGGTTAAACCGGCTAAGGGCTTAAATCTTTAATTTATTTTTTGCTCCCTGCTTGTTAATGAATTTGCTGTGGTGCCTATTACTTTGCAACGGCAAATTGGAGAGCTGCATTGGCAGTCAAAAGGTTCCATATTTTCATCCAGAAAATGGGCATAGTCAAGGGTAAGTTCATACCCTTTAGATATATCTTTTACTGCTAACACATCGAGTCCATTAAATTGGGTATTAGGGTCGCAGCTGTGGTTTTGTGGTGCCCATTCAGATGGGTCATCATCCCAGAGTATAAAAAGCTCTTCGCTTACCGGGTAAGCATACCTGCGAAAGTGCATTTTCTCATCTTCGTTCCAGTTTTTTTCTACAAACCGTTTGGTGATGATGCGCTGCGATTTTCCTTCGCCTTTAAAAATCACTTCGCCTTTTTTTATATCACGGCTTGCATATATGCCATAACCTGAAATAGAATTTCCTTTCATTACAAAAGGTTTTATTTTTCTTTTATGGCGGGCAATGCCTTCTGCAATCATGTGGCGAAGAAAACCTGCCTGGCCAATGCCATCGTATTTTAATATAAAATCGGCAGAGCCTTCGTACCCATCTTTATAAAAAACGGAGCAGGTAAAATTTATCTCCAAAAAATAAATTTCGTTTTTATCATTAACTCTAAAATCTAACCGGGCATAACCAACACTATTAAAGCCTTTGAATATTTTTTCTGTAGCGGAGCGAAGCTGCTTATCTAATATTTCATCCATGCAAGGCACATTACAATCAGGGTGTAGCTCCGATGTTTTTAAAGCATAGGTTTTAAATCCCCTCCCTTTGGGGAATAAATATTCTACTGGTTTAAAAACAGTGCAACTATGCACATCTGTATTGGCGGCTACTAAAACGGTAAACTCTCTTCCAGCAATATATTCTTCTACCAGCAACGGGCTGTACTCATCTAATATGCTGATGCACTTTTGCTGCAACTCTATTTTATTATGCACCAATGAGTGTTCATCCACTCCCAGGCTATCGCCAGCTTTGGCTGGTTTTACAAACAAAGGAAACCTTAAATGCTTTATCGCATCATCCACATCATTTAATTCGTTGATGATGGCATAACTCGGCGTTTTCACTCCTTCGCAATAAGCCAGGTATTTCATTAACTCCTTTGGCGGGTCATATAATTTAGTGGTGGATCCGGTAAAAGGAAGGTTTAAAATCTCCAATGTATAAATAACATCAATGCTTGGCACCTCCCATTCTAAATAGCCTTCGCAGAGGTTTACAAAAATATCGTAGCCTTGTTTGCTGAGTTCTTTAAGCTGCTTGTAAGTAGTGAGTTTATTAAGAAAAACAGTATGTACTTCATGTTCAGGTATCAATACCGATAAATCCCTTGGCGGGTCGTAGTTTTTATAATCAACTCCGGTAGTGGAGTAGTCGGGTTGCAGTACACAGATTTTCATGAAATGCTAAGGTAATAAGTAGAAGTATATAAACATCAACAGGAGATGTGGAAACCTATTTAACTGTTGCGGCTTTTTTAGATTTCACCAATTTGGTTTTTTTGACAGCCACCCCATTCACCACACTTCTCCGTAACGCATCCTTCAATATCTCCCCGATAACTTCTGTAAAAGAAATGTTGGAGGCTTTTAGAATGGCACCGATTGAAGTGTAGTTTTCATCTTCGCTTAGTCCGCATTGGGCATTTGCTTCAAGCATATATAATTTGCCGGTGGCAGCATCCTGCCGTATATCAATTCTTGTATAGCCTTTTCCGCCGCAGGCTTTGTACCCATCAAGACTAAGTTTTTTTAATGCAGGAATAAGGGATGGTTCTGCTGCACTGTATTCATAAAAATTTTCATTCCGGGGCATCGGGTTCTCCTCTTCATATATTTCCCATAGGCGGTCGAAGGATAAAAACTTTTCTGCCTCCGGTAACGATTCATGAAAAACCCTTTTTACCGGTTCGTACACAATGCAATTATCCATATCATTGGCAGAGCCGGTAATAAAAGTGGTGTACTCTGGTCCGGTTATAAACTGCTCTACAAATAATCCATCTGCGAGTAAATTCCAGCCACGGTATCCTTTTTTTATTTCTTCTACTCGTTCTGCTAACTCTTCTTCTGTATGCACCACATTTTTTACTGACACACCCATACTGCCACCACTAACAGCAGGTTTAATAATAATTGGTGTACCCACTCTTTTACAAATTCCTTTTGTAGAACCTTTTTTATCCGTTATCACCCGCCAGTTGGCATTTGCGACACCGGCTTTATCAAAAGCCTTCTTCATCGGTATCTTGGAAGTAGTGATGTTGTAAAAATGTGCATCCGAACCAGTATAAATCAATCCATGTTTTTCTAATTCATGAATAATGGATACACCTGGTGTGCCGTTTACTTCGTCGCCATCGCAAAGGTTAAGCACCAGCGGTGTTTTTCCATTGGCGGTAGCCGCAATAGAAGTAATAATTTCTTTGTAATTATTAATAGTAACCGGTTGCCACTTCCATTCTGCTTTTAGTTCTTCAAATACTCTGGTGTATTCGACAATACTCTGGGTAAAGTCGTAGTAATATTTAAGATTCGGGTCTTCCGATTCTAGGTGCGGGGCAAGCACCCAGATAGTATAAGGCTTTAAAAACCGGATTGCTTCTGATGTCTTCATACAATCAGGCTACTTTTTTGCGGGCAGATTTTTTTGCTAATTGCTGCTGAATAAAATCAGTAAACCTGTATTGCGATTGCAGTTCCTGAGAAAGATAAGAAGCCCCTCTTATTTTGCCAATGCACTTCGGGCTTCCGCAATAACAACCAAATGATTGTGTCATCCTCCATTCTGTAGAAGGATAGAAAAACATCATTTCCTCATCTGCATGCAATGTTTTTAAAGCTACCAGTTGCATAGTAGTTGTATTAAAAAATACATTAGGGTCGCAACCATGGTTAATGTATTGCAGAAACTCCGGTTGCAAAGTAATATGCTTGTTAATACCAACCTGCACTGTTAAATAAGTTGGCTCTGCGGAAATAGTACCGGCAGAAAAATCAGCAATTACTTCTCCGAGCTCATAGGGGCGAAGGGTGAATAATGCGTTTTGTCCGTTGGAATTTTTTTGGCGTCTCTCGGCAAATTGATGATTGCTTATTATGCGATAAGCAGGGGCTGTAAGGGTGTCCATAAAATGGGGTTAGTAAGTAATAGAATGAAGTTATAGATAAACCTTTACTCAACAAGTTTAATGGGTGTAAATGTGAATAATTAATGATTATTGTTGAATAACCTTTGCTTAAAAAATCATTGCTTTTATGTTGAAGTATATGTTTGGCAGCAATGGATATTTATAATCCGGGGGTAAGGTATTGTTTATTCTTCCTGCTTTTCAATAGTAATGCCCAGCCCAGCCATTACCAATCTTATTTCACCAAAGCTTATATCATCGCTTAGTTGCTGTTTCACCGGAGTTATAGAACTGCCTTTAAAATCAGTTAGTGCTGCTTCAATAAGTACCAGCTTTTCCCGGCTTACCAATTCGTCTATTTTAATATCACCCCATTTAACAAATCTTGCCAAATGAGATTCAATAGTGCTGACTGCAAGGTTTCTCTCTGTTGCTATCTCAGCCATTGTTTTTCCTTCTTTAAATAAACGGAATGATTCGGCATGAGTGTCGCCTTTCTTTTTACCGGTACCTGTTTTCAACGGTCTTTCATCTGGCAAATTGTTTCTATCCCTCTTTTCCTTCTTTGGTAGTTTTTCATGTATCAACGAGGGAAGGTCGTTTTCCTTACTATAGGCAATGATAACATTTAAAAACTGCTGGCCGTATTGTTTCACTTTAGCATCGCCAAAGCCGCTTACTTTTCTTAGCTCCGCTAATGTTTGTGGCAGATACAAAGCCATTTCATCAATTGTATTACTGCCGGCAACAATGTAAATAGGCAAGTCTTTCTTGGCACATATAATTTCCCTAACCTTTCTTAATTGCTGATGCAATACAGGCCTGGGTGTATCTGTTCTTTTTTGCGAAGCTCCTGCATACGCATTGATACTGATAGAAGGCAATACAAATTTTTGTTTGCGACGATGAAAAGATTCCATATCAAACTGCCCGTTAAAGCCTTCGAGCATAAATTTCTTCATCGCCAATTGTGCAAACACTTCTTTAATACTGTCGTTATATTCTTTAGAATGAAGACGACTGTCTGTAACCGCAGGTGATTGTTGGATGAATTGAATTAGCGAACCAATCTCTGTTACAAAATAAGTAGCTGCCGCTTTTATCCTTTCTTGCAATGGTTGATTTTCTTCGGGAGATTCTGCCTGCTGGAATAAATACTGTAATTGATTCTGAAACTTCTTTGCCGTTTCCTGGAGCTTATCCATTTTACTAAGCAGCTCTTCCGTCCAGGTAAAAGATTCTGGATTGAAAGAAGATGTATGCTCCAGTAAATATTCCATCAATTCTTTTCCGCTATTAATGGCTACCGCAAAATCAAAAGTGGAAAGTAACACCGCTTGCTGGTAATGCTTTTTAGCGATAGCAAATTCTTGTTGTAGTTGGTTGCTGGATGCACTTCGTTGCGAAAACTCTACAATCCTTGCATCGCTGAAAAGACTGGATGAGTTAACCCGGCTTTGCAAAACCATGCCTTCCAAATTGGTGCAGCGGCTCAGCGCAACATACACCTGTCCGGGAGCAAAAGCTGCCCCGGCATCAATGATGGCTCTTTCAAAAGTCAGCCCCTGGCTTTTATGAATAGTGATGGCCCATGCCAATCGTAAGGGATACTGAGTGAAAGAACCCAACACATCAGAATCTAATTGCCGGGTTGATTTATTTAAGGTGTAGCGGATATTTTCCCATTTCTCTTTTTGCACTTCTATCTCGGTTGATTCTCCTTCGCATTGTACAAATATTTTATCTTTCTCAAGTTTAGAAATAATTCCAATTTTGCCATTGAAGAAACGTTTGCCTTTATCGGCCGCATCGTTTCGGATAAACATTACTTGTGCACCAACTTTGAGGTATAAAATCTGCTCCGCAGGAAAAGCTCTGTCAGAAAATTCATCCTGTACTTCTGCTTCGTAAGTAAAAAGAGGAGTGTTGAGTTCTCCCAGTTCTCTTGCATTTATTTCGCTGGCTTTATTGTTGTGTGTTGTCAAAATAATATACCCATCTTGTTTGCTGCGTCGAAAGGTTGGTTGAAAACGAGTTTCCAAAATTTTCATTCCATCTTCATCCAGCTCATTATTGCGAACCTGGTTCAGCACCGTAATAAACCGTTCATCTTTTTGCCGGTATATTTTATTGAATTCAATATAAACCGGCGGCTCTTCCTGCAATACTTTGCTATCGAAGAAATATTGACCAGTATAATAATCCGACAATAAACTCCATTCCTGTTCTTTTACTACCGGCGGCAACTGTAACATATCCCCGATAAATAATAACTGAACTCCGCCAAAACGTTCAGATGGTCGTTGGCGGATATGCCGCAACACCGTATCAATCGCATCCAACACATCACAACGAACCATGCTTATCTCATCAATCACCAATATTTCTAATTGCTGTAATACTTTTTTCTTGTCTCCATTAAAACGCAGGCGACTGATAAGGCTATGCTTGTTAGAAATCTCTTGGCCATGCGCCGGAAAGCCGGTGCCTTTTGTTTCGGGAATAAAAGGAGCCAGCGGCAATTGAAAGAAGGAATGAATGGTAACGCCGCCAGCATTAATGGCTGCTACACCTGTTGGCGCCACTACGGCCATTTGCTTGGGACAATTATCCCGTATGTATTTTAAGAAAGTTGTTTTGCCTGTACCTGCCTTGCCGGTAAGGAATATATTTCGATTGCTTTGATTGACTAACTGAATAGCCAACTGAAATATTTCGTTGTTAGTATCTGGTGTAAATGTTGCCACTTTAAATTATTTTGCCACGAATTATCACAAATTAACACGAAAAAAATTATACAATCAGCCTCTTATATTGTACACCAGTCTTGCCAAAGTTGATAATTAAACCAATACGGCAACCAGATGCTTTTAGATAGTTTAATGTTTGTGAAATTGTCTTTTCAATAATACCGTCATCTCCGGATTTAACCTCAACAACGATATTTTCAAACAGCGAAAAATCAGCATTAAACTTATGTTTCAACCGTTTTCCTTTATAAAATACTGAAAGTTCATCTTCTCTTATGTATGGAATAGAGTTGTCAAAGAACTCTTGCTCCATAGCATCTTTATAAATAATTTCAGAAAAGCCGTATCCCAAAACTCTCCACACTTCCATACAATAGCCAACAATTGCATAGACTTCTTCTTTGTAAATTATCTGCGTCATAAAAACTTTTAAAAAAGAAGCCACGAAATCACCATTTGTACACTTAACACGGCTGTTTTTTGTGTCAATTTGTGTGATTTCGTGGCCAACTCTATTTATTCCTCTGTGGGCTTTCCACCCAACATCAGCAACTCATTCACTTGTATTTCAGTGATGTACTTTTTGTTGCCTTCTTTATCATTATAGCTGCGGTTAATCAGCTTGCCTTCTATGGCAACTTCTTTTCCTTTGCTAAGATATTTTTCAACTATCTCAGCTACTTTACCCCAGGCTACAAGGCTGTGCCATTGCGTTTCGGTTACTTTCTCGCCTTTGGCATTACGATAGTTTTCACTGGTGGCTACGGAAAAACGGGCCATCTTTTTTCCACTTTCTAAGGTTTTAACTTCTGGTGCGTTGCCCAGGTTACCAATCAATTGAACTTTGTTTTTTAAAGCGTACATGTTTTTAAGTTTTGTGCTTCCGTTCCGTTATGGTTTTGCGGAAGCGGTTTTAAAATTTATTTATTTCATTCAACCGGCGACGTCATTTCCGATTGACAGTGCAAAGATGATAGTGCCGGGAAGCGGTAGTCGGTTTTTTACCCTTTACTTTCGACTGTAGCCGTTTGTAAACGGTTGTACTTATTAATAATTATGCTACCTTATGCCCTCAAACCCCTGACTGTACTATGCCACAGCCGAAACAAGAAATTAAAACATGTCTTGCTTGCGATAAGCCAATAAAAGGCCGTTCCGACAAAAAATTCTGCGATGATGCTTGCCGGAACAACTATAATAATGAACTAAAGTCCATCACCAATAACCAGATACGGAACGTAAACAATGCTCTCGGCAAGAACCGCCGCATACTGGAAGAGCTATTGCCGGAAGGAAAAGAAATGGTGAAAACAACCCAGGAGAAATTATTGCAAAAAGGGTTTTTGTTTAAATACGTTACTCATTTATATAATACCAAAGAAGGCAGAACCTATTACTACTGCTATGAATACGGCTACTTGCCGCTGGACAATGATTGGTATTTGATAGTGAGGAGGAAAGAGGAGTAAGAAAAGTATTAAAACGGAAAACAAAAACCTTTGCTGAAAAATTCAGCAAAGGGGTAATAAAAATTGTTTAGCCAGCCTTGCCTCTACCACTTAGCCCCAAAAACCTTCTTCAGCAAATCAGTAGTTCGGGCGGCAATGTTTTGCCTTATGTTTTGTTCTTCCTTTGCCACTAAATCAAATAAAGCATCGGTTGCTTTGCCCGTTACAAAAGAAGGTAGATCTGGATTTATCTTTTTAAATGTAGTGGGGAAATTATTGTAAGTGTTTACCATGTCAGCATAAAATTTTGTAGCATCTAACTTGTCTAATGATGTTTTTATTACCGGGCTAAATGCTGCAATCAATTTATCAGTTGTTTTTACCCGAAAAAAATGAGTGGCACTGGTATCACCATTCTTTATAAGGCCAATAGCATCACTAATAGTCATACTCTTTATAGCATCAACGAAAATTGGTTTCGCATAGCCAGCAGCATCTTCAGCAGCACGGTTAATTTGCAGAATAGCTTTATCCACCATTTTATTCATTCCTAAATCCCGCAGTGTGTTTTCAATCTTCTTGGCATCCGGCGGAAGCAATACTTTATATAATGCATCTTTAAAAAAGCCATCTTCTTTATTCAGTTTTAGTACCGCATTAACCAAACCCTGGCTAAGGGCATCTTTTATACCGCCGCCTGCTTCTGCTTCGGTTACACCATTACCACTTCCTGTTGGCAGGTTCATTAATTCATTGCAGCCACTCAATGCTACTGTCAGACAAATAACCGATAATAACTTCTTCATTTTTTTCATTTATAGTTTATAATTAATAAATACTACTGATACAATTTAGGCAACTTATTCTTTTTTGCTCATTTTTTTCAACTTGTTGCAATTTATGTACCGTTACTGACGAAAAAAATAGCCCCGGGGTTGAATGTCCTTTATTTTAATTACCTTTTTATCCTAAAACCTTAAACAATGAAACGACTTTCCCGCTGGGGCAATAGCAACCGCTGGTCTGCCCGAATTATCATTATTGTATCATTTGCCCTTCTCACATTGCTCAGCATTACCGCAGGCCAATCGTTACAGCAGGGTGGCATAATTCTCCCTTCGGGGATTATTTTATTTTTTGTTGCTCTTTATTTTACAGGCCTTTTAGCTTATCCTTCCAAATCGCTTAGAAGAACAAAATTATCTTCTGGTAGTTTCTATATCCGGCAAAAGTCATGCGACTTCTTACTGGCAGCATCCACTATGGGCATAATTGTTTGTATAAGCAATCAGCCAGGATACATAAGCAATAATTTCCCGACGGTTCTGGCTTCTATCCCCATGTCTTCCGTTCCCCAGGCAGATAGCTCATTTAAACCATACAAACCAATTGCCGCTTTTGCTGCTTCCTTAAAAGACGAAACAGGAAAGAAACTGAAATGGAAAGAAAGGAAGGTCTTGTTAAAAGAGCAACTAAGAGGGATTAAGAAGTCCGCCGATATGTCAAAAGGGGGTAAAGCGGCATTAGTCGTTTTATCAATTCTTGCGGCTATTGGATTGTTGGCCTTGGTGGCATCTCTGGCATGTAGCCTTTCCTGCAATGGATCGGAAGGGGCAGCCACAATTGTAATGCTGGGCGGCACCGCTGTGGTTGTTTTTTTAACTATACTGGCTTTCAGGGGAATATATGGCCGTAAGAAAAAGCAAAAAAAGAAAGAAGAAGAAGCCAACAGATAATCAGGAAAAGGGGTTTTATTATTGGCCTTTCGGCCTTCAAACAGTACATTTGCTGGGATTTTGAAAATTTGCACCATTGGTGTAAGTTGCCCTTAAATTGACTTCCGCAAGTGGCGGAACGCCCAAGCCCAAAAGCGATATGAGTAGGCAAACCAAAATAACTGATATGAAAAAAATTCTTTCTATTCTTCTGGCAGTAGTTATTGTTCATACTGCAATTGCCCAAAAAGGAAAAGCAAAGGTGGGTATTACGGCAGGTACCACATGGTCTAACCTGTATGACAATGTTGACGGAAATGCTAAAACCGATGCCCGCAATGGCTTTACATTCGGAATGATAGTGGATGCACCAATTAATATGTGCTGGAGTTTTCAACCAGGTTTTCACTATGTACAAAAAGGGGCTGTTACTTCTGAAACACTTACTGAGAAAAAATACCTTGCCCTTCGCTATGCAGAATTGCACATGAACCTTGTAAAAAATACAAAAGGGGGTCTTTTTGCAGGTCTTGGCCCAGTGGTTTCATTTGGGGTACCTTCTAAAAGGGTAACGGTAACAGATGGTATTCATACCGATAAAGCAGTAACCTTTGGAAACATTGCAAGCAATGATTTAAGAGGGGTTGATTACGGTGCCAATGCGCTGCTTGGCTATAAATGCAAGAACGGACTTTTATTAAGTGTTAACTATACACTTGGGTTAAGAAACCTTACACCAGATGGTGCAGAACCTAAGTTGAAGAGCGGCTCACTTGGGGTAAGGCTTGGATATTTCTTCAAATAATTTTTTAGATAAAATATAGCTAAGCCCCCTGAACACAAGGGGGCTTTTGCTTGGCAGCTATCAGTACCTTTACCAATTTCATTTATTATATTTTTTATGAGTACACAACATTTATCAGAGCAGGAGCTATTGCGCCGGGAAAAACTGGCCGAATTAATTATGATGGGCATCGAGCCTTATCCAGCACCTTTATTTCCTGTAAACAGCAATTCGGTTTTTATAAAAGAAAACCATAAAGAAGAAACCAAAGAGCAGTTTCAGGAAGTGTGCCTTGCAGGAAGGATTATGAGTGTAAGGGATATGGGCAAAGCCAATTTTTGTGTAATACAAGATGGACATGGAAAAATTCAATTATATCTGAAGAGAGACGACATCTGCCCGGGTGAGGATAAATCGCTGTATGATATTGTGTGGAAAAAACTGATTGATCTCGGTGATATCATTGGGGTAAAAGGGTATGTCTTTGTTACCAAAACTGGTGAAACATCTGTTCATGTAAAAGAACTTACCCTGCTGTCAAAATCACTAAAACCATTACCGGTAGTAAGAGAAGCAGAAGGGCAAACCTTTGATGCGGTTACCGATCCGGAATTCAAATACAGGCAGCGGTATGCAGATTTAATCATCAACCCTACGGTTAAAGAAACGTTTTTAAAGAGGACAAAACTGATAAACTCCATCCGTGAGTTTCTAAATAATCATGGTGCGTTAGAAGTAGATACACCAGTATTGCAAAGCATACCTGGGGGTGCGGCAGCAAGGCCGTTTAAAACACATCACAACGCATTAGACATTCCTTTGTATCTGCGTATTGCCAATGAGCTTTATTTAAAAAGATTAATTGTTGGCGGGTTTGACTGGGTGTATGAATTTAGCCGCAACTTTCGTAATGAAGGAATGGATCGTACACATAACCCCGAGTTTACAATACTGGAATTTTATACAGCATATAAAGATTATTTCTGGATGATGGAAACAACTGAGCAGTTGTTGGAAAAAGCTGCATTGGATGTTTGTAATACCACCGATGTAACAGTCGGTGATAAAACAATTTCTTTTAAAGCACCCTTTAAACGTATCAGCATATTTGATGCTATAAATGAACATACAGGTTTTGATGTAAGCCGTATGAATGAAGAACAACTCCGTTCTGTTTGTAAGCAATTACACATTCAGGCAGATAATACAATGGGCAAGGGCAAACTTATTGACTCCATCTTTGGAGAAAAGTGTGAGAAGAATTATGTGCAACCAACCTTCATCATTGACTATCCTGTTGAGATGAGTCCGCTTACAAAAAAGCACAGGGATAAGCATGGCCTGGTAGAAAGGTTTGAGTTAATGATTAATGGAAAAGAAATTGCCAATGCTTACAGCGAACTAAACGACCCAATAGATCAAAGAGAAAGGTTTGAAGAACAGGTAAAACTTATGGAAAGGGGCGATGATGAAGCCATGTTTATAGATCATGATTTTCTCCGGGCATTGGAATACGGTATGCCACCAACTGCGGGCATTGGCTTTGGAATAGACAGGATTTGTATGCTGCTTACCAACAGTGCATCAATACAAGATGTGTTATTGTTTCCACAAATGAGGCCGGAGAAGAGAGATGAAGATACTATAGCGATTAACGAGTAATAATTTTCATACAGGGGTTTGAATAAAATTCTCTCTGGGAATTCAGCGGCCTCTGTGTAACATTCTCTAAAAACTAATGACAAAGCAACAACTGCTCAACGAACTGCAACAAGATACTTATGTAACGCTAAAGCCTTCGGCGGTACATGGCATTGGTGTATTTGCAATAAAAGATATTCCGAAAGGCTGCAATACAATTTTCTCAAAAGGGGTTGGTGATTGGATAAAGGTTTCTATAAAAGAAGTGGAAGCCCTGCCACATCATTCAAGAAATTTAATAGAAACATATTGCCTTTACGATGAGGAAAATTATTTTGTACCAGATTATGGTTTTAAACTGATTGATTTAGTGCTGTATCTCAATCATTCGGCAGAACCCAATATTATATCTGTAAACGAAGGGGAACAATTTGAAGCATTGAGGGATATTAAGGAAGGGGAAGAGCTGTTTGTAAATTATCAAAATATTGTTGAGATTGGCGGGTATTAACTAGTTTCTCATTCTTTGCATAAACTATAACATGAGGTTACTACTATTTTATATTCTTATAACCTTTCATTCTTGCGGAGCTAATAATAAGTTGAGGCAAAGCGAAATTCCATTTGCCACAAACATCGTTGTGGCACACCGTGGGGCATTCAAAAAAAATAGCCTTCCCGAAAATTCAATTACATCGTTAAAAGAAGCAATCCGTTTAAACTGTACTGGCTCTGAGTTTGATGTACGGATGACGGCAGATGATTCATTGATTATTAATCATGATCCGCATTATAATAAACTTTCCATTGAACAAACAACTTATGCCGGGTTGTCACAATTCAAACTCCCCAACGGCGAAAAATTGCCAACACTGCGGGAATATATTTTAGCCGGAAAAGAAAATAACACCGCCACAAGGTTGGTTTGCGAAATAAAACCATCGGAAATAAGTAAGGAAAGGGGAAAATCTATAGCCGAAAAAGTAGTTAAACTTTTTAAACAGCTTGGAGCAGAAAATATTGTAGCCTATATAAGTTTTGATTATGACATACTTAAAAAAATTATTGCCCTTAACCCAAAAGCAACCACTCAATACCTTAACGGCGAAAAATCACCCGAACAATTAAAGACAGATGGCATTACCGGGGCCGATTATCATTATTCTGTTTTTAAAAACAAACCCGAATGGATTGCATCGGCAAAAAAATTAGGCATAGCACTTAATGCATGGACGGTAAACGATGCCAGCGAAATGGACTGGCTTATTGCAAACGAGTTTGACTTTATTACTACCAATGAACCGGAATTATTGTTTGAAAGAAGTAAACAATCACCAACTACAAACGGATGGAAACTTAGCTGGAGTGATGAGTTTAGTAAAGATGGCCTGCCCGATAGCACCAAATGGAATTACGATACAGGCACAGGCTGCCCCGATGTTTGCGGCTGGGGAAATAATGAACTGCAGTATTATACAAAAGCAGATACTAACAATGCAGTAGTTAAAAATGGCAAACTATTTATAAAAGCATTGAAGCAAATAAAAGAAAACAATGCTTATACCTCAGTTCGGTTAGTAACCAAACACAAAGGAAACTGGTTATATGGAAGAATAGAAGTGAAAGCAAAACTACCGGGTGGCCGGGGTATGTGGCCTGCAATATGGATGTTGCCGACAGATTGGGAATATGGCGGCTGGCCTTCAAGTGGTGAAATTGATATAATGGAAAATGTAGGGCATAACCCCGATACCGTATTCAGCAGTGTACATACAAAAACATTTAATCATGGTATTGGCACACAAAAAACAAAAGGGTTAAAACTAAGCGATGCGTACAACGCATTTCATTTATATGGTATTGAATGGCACAAAGACCGGATTGATTTCTTTATAGACGATAACCTGTTCTTCAGTTTTAAAAACACTGGCAACGGGTTTGCAGAATGGCCTTACGATAAAAAATTTCATCTGCTGTTAAATATCGCCGTAGGCGGAAACTGGGGCGGCCAGAAAGGTATTGATGAAACTGTTTTTCCCGGGGTTATGGAAGTTGATTATGTAAGGGTATATCAGCAGCCTAATTAGCTGTGGGGGGGGGGGGGGGTAATATTGAATCAATAGGTACCCCGTAGAGCTTTGCAATATCATACACCCTGTCAACCTGGAAACCACTCATTCCCGATTCTAATTCAGAATAAGTGGATTGCCCCATATTTAGCAATGCCGCCGCCTCTTCCTGGCTGTAGCCATGCTTTTTTCTTAGCTCCTTTATCCTTTTGCAGATTGCCTTTCTAATTGATTGCTCCATAACCGTCAATAAAAATAACGGATAAGTTTTATGTATAACAAATTGCCATATACCCAAAAAGGGGTATATTTTATCGGAAAAACCGATAGGATTATCGGGAAATCCGGTTGATATTTGGAAAAGGAAAAAGGAACTTGCTTTTGATATTTATTTTTTAAAAACCTAAATCAAAAGTTTATGAAAAAAGCAATGCTTTCCGTTTTATTTGCATTTGGCATCCTTGTTGCATCTGCAAACAAAGTTATTATCACTAAAAGTATGGGGGTAGAGCCAACAAGTTTGCAGAAAGACAAATTACCCAAAAAGAATAAAAAAGTGAAACTTCCACTTCCTGTATGGCAAATAAGGGTTACTTGTTACACTGGTTGTAGCGGAGGTGTACTGTGTTGTTTTGATACATATGCTGAGGCTGCCGCTAATGTTCAATTTGCTATTGAATGGTTTTGTACACCCCCTTGTGGCTACTAAAACATGTCAATTAATAGTCAATTCGGCTGTTTAAGATTGACTATTAATTGATACTATATTTAACAGGATTATGTCAACCGATTTTTTATGTATAAAATAAGCATACTTTTTTTATTTGCTGTGTCTTCAAAATTGGCAGGACAACCTCCTAAAGTCATTAATGATACACTTGTTTATCAATGTAAATTTCAATACACTTGGGTTAAGGATACAGCAAACCGGTCTAATAAACTCAAAGATCAAATGTGTTTGGAAATTTATGCGAATGGCCATACAACATACTTTAGTATTCTTAAGCAAAATGGGTTAAAGAAACAGGAAGAAGATATTGGAAGGCAAATAAGCTTAGACGAAATAGCAAAAAACGTATCAAGCTATAATACAAATTCGGAGTCGGAGATAATCTTAACCGACTATAAAACAAATTCTTATAAATTACTTGATAAACTTGCATCAAGCTCTTATCATTACACATCACCCGTTGAAACTTTAAATTGGCAAATCGAAAGTGACACTATGACAATACTTGGATTTATCTGTCAGAAAGCTACATGCAGTTATAGTGGTCGTAATTTTATTGGATGGTTCGCCAGAGGCATATCTCTCCCTTACGGGCCATATAAATTTTCGGGATTGCCGGGATTAATTTTAAAGATTTATGACACTAAGAACGAATTTGTATTTGAATGTAATAGCTTGTCAACAAAATCTTTGCTTGTGGGTATGCCATATTATGAATCTTATAAAAGCATGAAAAAAATAAAGAGAACTGATTTATATAAAATGAAGAAACTCTTTTTTGAAAACTACCCAGCTTTTTTAATGGCAGAGAAAGGGGTTACATTTACTCCTAATAACCCCAATGGATATCAAAAAGGTAAATCTAGAAATCATAATATGATTGAATTGAATGTTAAATAATCGTATTTACAAAAAACACTATCAGTTGCGAATTAACAAAGAATAGTGTTTTCAACCTTTAAAAAAATACCAATAAAACTTGAATAATTTTGTTTGTGTAAAACAATAATGCAAGTATATCAAATATTTTTATTCATTTCAATTTTCATCTCTTCTTTTGCTTCGGCTCAAAAGGGTATAGTAGGTTATATAAAAGATGAAAAGGGTGCATACATTAGCAATGCCTCCATTACCCTTCACAAAAAAAACAACCCATCCATACTTGCATTTGCTATATCTGATAAGGATGGAAAGTTTGAAGTAAAGTTTACCCCAACAAACAGCGATACATTAGAACTAAAAGCATCAATGCTTGGCTATGGCAGGCAAAGTATTTTTTTTGTACCGGGGGAAAGAACGGAGTTTAATTTTATTCTTTCGCCACAAGCCATTACCCTGCCAACAGTAACAACAAAAGCCCCGCCAGTATGGCAAAGAAAAGATACCATTAACTACAATGTAAGTGAGTTTAAGCAACAGCAAGACAGGGTAATTGGCGACATTATTGCCCGCCTGCCCGGTATAGAAGTAAGCCCCGGCGGGCAGATAAAATACAACGGCAGGCCAATAAACAAATACTATATAGAAGGGCTTGATTTATTAGAGGACAGGTATGGCATTGCCAACAACAATATACCTGCCGATGCAGTGGAGAGGGTGCAGGTATTAGAAAACCATCAGCCCATCCGGGTGCTGGACAGTGTATCCTTTAGCGACAGGGCAGCCCTTAACATCAAACTAAAAAATTCTTCAAAAGCAAAATTACTGGGCAGGGCAAAATTGGGTATCGGTGCTTCGCCCCTTTTAGCAGAAGATGAGATAATGGTAATGCTCTTTAAAAAGAAACTGCAGTTTATTAATACTTATAAGTACAATAATACCGGGCTTGATAATACAAGGGAACTTACTGCCCAAAACATCGGCGAATATATTAATGCTTTGCAGAACGGGGCAGTAAAAGCAGATTTGGTTTCGCTGATACAGCCAATACCCCCGGCTATTAACAAGCAGCGGTATTTGTTCAATAACTCCCACTTAGCAACGGTAAACCAGCTATTACCTTTAAACAGTACTTACCAGTTGCGAATCAATGCTTCTTATGTAAATGATTTTCAGAAACAGCAAAACAGTTCTTATACTAAATTTTATTTACCTACAGATACAATACTTATAGCCGAGCAAAATAAAACAAGGCTATTTCAGAACATACTGCAAACGGATATAAGCCTGCTGGCTAACTCGCCGAAATATTATTTAAAAAACCTGCTGCACTTTCAGGGCTGGCAGCAGCAGGAGAACGGTTTTTTGCAGGCTGCCGGTAATATTAATCAAAAGCTAAACAACCCTTTTTATAGTTTATCAAACGATTTTAAATTATTAAAAACAAAACAAAAGCATATTGCTGAATGGGGCTCTTATTTGGGTTTTGTATCACTGCCGCAAAGCCTTGTTATAAATCCCGGGTTGTACCAGCAAACCCTGAATAATAATGTGCCGTTTGACGGTTTGCTTCAGCAAGCCAGCCTTAAAACATATTTTACCGACAATTATTTTTCGATAAGAAAAAGAATAAAGAAGATTGGCAGCCAGTATAAATTTGGGTTTAATATACAGGCACAGGATTTTTTGACCAATTTATTAATTCAAAAATCCGGTAACCAGCAAAGCATTTCAGATTCGTTTCAAAATAATTTGCAATGGCGGCGGTATAAAATTTATAGTGAAAACAATTGGAACTATGAAACAGAAAAATGGCGGCTCTCAGTTTCTTTACCGGTCAACTATACTGTTATTGATTATAACGACCCGGGTTTAAAAATAAAAGAAGAAAAGAAAAGCTTCTTTATAAGTCCTGGGTTTAATGCTATATACCAACTAAGCCCCAAGTCTAATTTCAATTTTTCTGCTTCTTACGTACAGGGGATTGGGGATTTAAGCAATATAAGCGGCGGTTATATCCTAAAAACTTACAGGAACATATCCAACAATAATACGCCGCTGCCGGAGACGGAAAGTTTGAGTTTTTCTGGTTCGATAACTTTTCGCAACCCATTAAAGATTTTCTTCTTAAATAATGGTATTTCTTATTCGATAAACAAATCAAACCTTTTATACAGCCAGCAGTTTACAGGCAACCTCGAAACATTGATTGCAATACTTCAAAATAATTATAATCGCAGATTATCCCTTTTTGGAAGGGTTAGTAAATACTTTATTGACTGGAAAACCACTTTTGCCCTTAATTATAATTACAGCTTTGGAAGCCAGCAGCAATTGCAGCAGAACAGGTTGATAACTTTTACAAACAAAAACTATAGTATTGGTGCTAATATCGGTATCAAATTTTCTTCAAAGCTGGCTGCTGATTATAGTGGTACTTATTTCAGTTATCTAAGTAAAGCACAATTACAAAAATCTTCATCAACAATTTCTTCTGCCACCCAGCAATTGGCCATCAACTACTACCCTACTGAAAAACTGATACTAAAACTTGCATCGGAACATTATTATGTCAATACGAACCTTGCCCCAGCCAGTAATTATTATTTTATGGATTTTGTGTTGAGATATAAACCTAAAAAATCGAAAGTGGATTATGAACTGGGGGTTCAAAATATTTTTAATACCAACAGTTTTACAACGGCAGCATTGCTTAATAACATCGAGTCTTATTCAAGTTATCAATTACGGCCAAGGCAGCTTTTGTTTAAAGTATCTTTCAGCTTTTAGTTCTTACTTCACCTCCTCAAATTCTATATAATCCCCAGCTTTATGTTTGGGGCTTGTGGGCTGCTCTTGCTGCGGTGCATGGCTTTGCTGTTGCTGCATATGCTCCTGCATTTTTTCTTGCATTTCTCTAAAACCCTTTTTTACTTTTTTAGTGGTAATGTAAACAGGTATTACCAATTTAAAAATGAATTGGTAAAGCAGATAAAGTAATATGGCGTAGAAAACATATTTCATTCAGCAAAGATAAATAGGCCACAATAAAATTTACCGTTAAAACAAGGCAGGTTACCGATTCGTTACCTGCCAACAGATATTTGGTTTATATACCCCCTTTCCTTTACATTTGCATCAGAAAGAGATGTTAGAAGGGAACGGTGCCGTTCCCTTCTTCTTTTATATAAGATGAACACCGATCCGCAAATACAGGCTTTAGAAGAAAAGGTGAATACTTTAATAGGTACAGAACCAGATCTTTTTTTGGTGGAGATAAGGATAAAACCCACCAACAATATTAAGGTGTATATAGATGGTGATCAGGGAATTAGTATAGAAAAGCTGGTACAGTTTAACCGAAAAATGTACAAGCAATTAGAAGAGGAAAACCCCAATGGGGATTTTTCGCTGGAAGTCTCTTCTCCCGGTTTAGACGAGCCGCTAAAATTGCACCGCCAGTATCTTAAAAACATTGGGCGACTTGCAGAGATAGTAGATAAAGAAGGGGTGAAAAAAGAGGGCAAGCTGATTAGTGCAACCGAAAGTGAAGTGGTGCTGGAAGAAACAAAAGGCAAAGGCAAAAAGCAGGAAACAATACAACATTGTATCCCATTTGATAACATAAAAACGACAAAAATTCAAATCAAATTCTAAACGTCAGACCTCTGACTTTCGATTTCTAAACTCAGTTTTATGGCAAGTATCAACCTTATTGAAGCGTTCCAGGATTTTAAAGATGCGGAGAACATTGACAGACCTACCATGATGAAAGTGGTGGAAGATGTATTTAAAACCCTGCTACGTAAAAAATATACCAGCGACGAAAATTTTGATGTAATTGTAAATGCGGAAAAAGGTGACCTGGAAATTATCCGCCGCCGCATGATTGTGGAAGACGGGCAAGTGGAAGATCCGCTGGCGCAGGTAGCTTATTCGGATGCTGTAAAAATTGAACCCGACTTTGAAGTAGGGGAAGAATTGTACGAAGAAATTGATCTGGTTGATTTTGGCCGCCGTGCCATCCTTGCAGCCAAACAAACATTGGCAAGCCGTATCAGCGACTTAAAGAAAAATGTACTGGCAAAAAAATACGGCGACAGGGTTGGCGAAATCATCAGCGCAGAAGTGTACCAGGTTTGGAAAAAAGAAATCTTATTGCTCGATGAAGAAGGGAATGAACTGATTCTTCCCAAAAGTGAACAGATACCTCAGGACTATTTCAAAAAAGGCGAAAGCATCCGTGCAGTGGTAAGAAAGGTGGATATGAAGAACAACAGCCCGGTTATTATTTTATCCCGCACAGCACCCGAGTTCCTGGCCAAATTATTAGAAATAGAAGTACCCGAAATATTTGATGGTCTTATCGTAATTAAAAAAATTGTAAGGGATCCGGGAGAAAGGGCAAAAGTTGCTGTTGAATCTTACGATGACCGTATTGACCCGGTAGGTGCCTGCGTAGGTATGAAGGGCAGCCGCATACACGGCATTGTAAGAGAATTGAAAAATGAAAACATCGACGTTATTAACTGGACAAGCAATATCCAGTTGTTGATACAACGTTCACTTACACCTGCAAAAATTACCAGCATGGAGTTAGATAACGAAGGCAAACATGCCAACGTTTATTTAAAACCAGATCAGGTATCATTGGCCATTGGCCGCCGCGGTGTAAATATTAAATTAGCTTGTGAGCTTACAGGGTACGAACTGGATGTGTACAGGGATAATGAAGGTGAAGAAGAAGTAACCGGATTTGATATTGACCTTGAAGAATTTAGTGATGAAATTGACTCATGGATTATTGATGAACTCAAAAGAGTGGGATGTGATACGGCCCGCAGTGTACTTAACCTCACTGCCGATGAATTAGAAAGAAGAACAGACCTTGAAAAAGAAACAATAACAGATATAAGAAGAATATTGAAAGCAGAATTTGATAAAGAATAAAGCGGTGAGTGTTGAATTGCGAATGGTAAATAAAACCATAACCTCATTCATCATTAACCCCCTGCCTGCCGAAAGGCAGGTTCACAATTGACAATTAAAAAACCTGAATGGCAGAATTAAAACTTCCGAGACTATTAGCTGCGGCCAAAGAATTTAACATTGGTCAGGATACCCTTATTGATTTTTTGGCAGGCAAAGGATTTGGTAAAGACGATCTGAAGCCCACCTCAAAACTCACTGAGGATATGTACCGCTCTTTACAGCAGGAATTTTCCAGCGATAAAGCAGCAAAAGCAAAAAGCGATCAGCTGGAATTACCCAAAGGCAGCACTGCCGAAGCAAAAAAGAAAAAAGAAGATGAAGATATAAGCTTTAAAAAAGAAGATAAGTCTGCAAAAACGGCTAAGAAAGAAGAGCCGAAACCGGCAGCAGTTGTTGAAGAAAAACCTGTAGTAGCAGAAGAAGCGAAAGAAGAAAAAGAAACCAAAGAAGCGGAGATAACAAAAGTTGAAGCACCAGAGATGGAAGGGCCGAAAGTGGTTAAGAAGATTGATCTCTCCACCATTGATTCTTCTACAAGGCCAAAGAAAGTTACCAGGGTACCTAAAGAAGAAGTAAAAGCAGGGGCGAAAGATACAGAAGCTCCAAAGTTAAAAAAGAAAACAAAAAAAGAAGAGCAGGAAGAAGTTCCGGCTGTAAAAGAAGAACTAAAACCGGTGGAAGAAGCACAGGAAGATGCCCCGCCTGTTATTGAAAATATTGAAGTAGAAAAATTATCAGGCCCTAAAATATTAGGGAAGATTGATTTGCCTGTTGATAATGATACAAGACCGGTAAAAGACGAAAAGAAAAAACGTAAACGTATCCCTATTGAAAAGAAGGATACAACCAGAAGGGAAATCTTTATTAATAAAGAGGGGGATAAAAGACCAGGTGGTGGCGGTTTTGGCCAAGGGCAGCAAGGTGGCAACCGTGGCCGTGGTGGCAATACCGGAGGCGGTGGCAACCGTGGTGGTGGTGCTAATCGTGGCGCAGGCACTGGTAGTGGTGGCCGCAGAGAAGATAAACTAATAGACGAAAAAGAAATTCAACGGAAGATACAGGAAACACAAGCTAAACTTTCTGGCGGTGGTGGCAAAGGAAAAAACATTAAAGCAAAACTTCGCAGGGAAAAAAGACAGGAACTGGCAGATGCACAGGATAGTGCAGCAGATGATAACAAACTGCAGGTAACAGAGTTCATCAGTGTAAGTGAACTGGCTAGCCTTATGGATGTAAGTTTTGCAGAAGTTATCAGTAAATGTATGGGCCTCGGTATTATGGTATCTATCAATCAGCGGTTAGATGCGGAGGTAATAGAACTGGTGGCAAGTGAATTTGGGCATGATGTGGAGTTTATTGATATGGAGAAGCAAATGGAAATGGAGGAAGAAAATGAAGAGGATGATGAAGAAGATTTAAAATTCCGCTCACCTATTGTTACCATCATGGGCCATGTGGATCATGGTAAAACATCATTGCTTGACCATATCCGCAGTGCCAGTGTGGTGGCGGGTGAGGCAGGTGGTATTACACAGCACATCGGTGCTTACCAGGTAACATTGCCCAATGGAAAAGAAATAACTTTCCTTGATACTCCCGGCCACGAAGCATTTACTGCCATGAGGGCAAGGGGTGCTAAAGTAACTGACATTGCAGTTATTGTAATTGCAGCAGATGATGCAGTGATGCCGCAAACAAGGGAAGCCATCAGCCATGCACAGGCAGCCGGTGTGCCAATGATTTTCGCAATTAATAAAATTGATAAAGACGGGGCTAATTCGCAAAAGATATATGAGCAGCTTTCGCAAATGAATATATTGGTGGAAGAATGGAGTGGTAAATTTCAAAGCCAGGAGATAGCTGCAAAAAGCGGATTGAACGTAGATAAGTTATTGGAAAAAATATTACTCGAAGCAGAAATGCTTAACCTGAAAGCAAACCCCAACCGTGAAGCTACAGGTACAATCATTGAAGCATCGTTAGATAAAGGCCGTGGATATGTAGCTACTTTATTAGTGGAGAATGGAACACTACATCCGGGAGATTTGATAGTAAGCGGACAATACTTTGGCCGTGTGAAAGCCATGTTCAATGAAAGAAATAAAAAAGAAGAAGAAGCCGGACCATCTGCACCAGCAGTAATATTAGGTTTGAATGGTGCACCACAAGCCGGTGAGAAATTTAAAGTATATGAAGATGAGGCCGAGGCAAAAGAAATTGCTTATCGCCGGGCACAAATATTAAGAGAGCAGGGAATAAGAACCAAGAAACATATTACACTTGATGAAATTGGCCGTCGTTTGGCACTCGGCAGCTTTAAAGAATTGAAAGTAATTATTAAAGGTGATGTGGATGGATCAGTGGAAGCATTGAGCGACTCATTACAAAAACTTTCTACACAGGAAATTTTAGTAAGTGTAATCCACAAAGGTGTTGGGCAAATTAATGAAAGTGATATCGTATTGGCAGAAGCATCTGATGCAATTGTAATTGCCTTTAACGTTCGTCCTTCATTACAGGCATCAAAACTGGCGGATAATGCAGGTATAGAAATTAAGATGTACTCCATCATCTATAATGCAATTGAAGAAGTACGCAGTGCAATGGAAGGTATGCTTGAGCCTAAAGTGCAGGAGAAGATTGTTGCCAATGTTGAAATCAGGGATGTATTTAAGTTCGATAAAGCTACAGTAGCAGGTTGCTATGTAATAAGCGGAAGGATAAAGAGGGATTCTAAAGTCCGTTTAATACGGGATGGTATCGTTGTGTACCCAACCGGTGAAGGTGCCAGTGCAGAATTGGCTTCCCTTAAGCGTTTTAAAGACGATGTAAAAGATGTGCAAATGGGTATGGAATGCGGCTTAACAATTAAAAACTACATTGATTATAAGGCAGGGGATGTGGTGGAAGCATATGAAATTGAGGAAGTAAAGAGAACATTATAAAGAAATAAGGCACAGGGAACAAGGTACAAGAAGGACATTCATAAAATTGGGGTTTTCTTGTTCCTTGTCTCTTGCACCTAGTGCCTTCAAAACAAACTTTTGTTAAATACCCGTCCACAAGTCTAATCTTTTTGAATACAAATTTACTTTTGAACTTATGCGTATAATAAAAAATATACTAACTGTTTGCCTGTTGCTTTCTGCGGCAGTGGCTAATTCCCAATCGCAGGGAATGAAGGTGGTGGCTGATAAAATAGCTGCTGTTATCGGCGACAGGATAATACTTGAGTCGGACATTAAGAATTCTATATCTGATATGATGCGCCGTGGCGAAACTCTGCCCGACAATGCATTATGTTTATTAATGGATCAGGCTATTATTTCCAAAGTGCTGATGTTGCAGGCAGAAAAAGATTCACTACCCGTAACAGACGAAGAAGTAGAAGCCGATTTGGATAACCGCATCCGTCAATATATAAACCAGGTGGGCAGCCAGCAGGGTCTCGAAGAAATGGCCGGCAAAACCATTTACCAGATAAAAGATGATGCCAGGGAATCTGTAAAAGAACAAAAATTAGCGGCTGCCATGCAGCGAAAAATTGTAGAGAATGTACGCATTACCCCCAATGAGGTAAAAGCCTTTTACGAAAGGGTGCCAAAAGACAGCTTGCCATTTTATGAAACGGAACTGGAGGTGGGGCAGATAGTAAACTATCCAAAAGCAGCGAGGGAGGTTGAGCAATACATTGTTGCTGAAATGAATAAGTACAAAGAACAGGTAGAGACAAAAAAGGTAAATTTTTGTGAACTGATAAAAAGCAAATCAGAAGACCCCGGCAGCAAAGAACGGTGCGGGCAATACCAGATAAACAGAAATGAAAAAACATGGGATCCTATTTTTCTTTCTACTGCTTTCCGCTTAAAAGAAGGCGAAATGTCGGCACCAGTAAAATCAAAATTTGGCTATCACCTTATACTAATGGTGCAGCGTAATGGTGATGAGGCAGTGGTACAGCACTTGTTGATAATGCCACCCATTACCGAAACAGAAATAAACGGGGGTAAATCAAAATTAGATACCGTTCGTTCAAAATTAATTGCAGGCACAATCGGTTTTAATGAAGCAGCCTTAAAATACAGCAATGATGATCAGCAAAAATTCAACGGACCCTTTTTTACCGGAAGGGATGGTTCTACCAATGTAACAATGGATATGCTGGATAAAGATATTATAACATTAGTTGGTAAAATGAAGGTTGGCGAGTTCTCACAACCAGTGGCCTTTGAAGGTGAGCAGGGTAAAAAAGGTGTACGCATAGTATATCTTAAAAGCAAAAGCGAACCGCACCGTATGAATATGAAAGATGATTATAGCAAAATATCAACCTTTGCATTAGAAGAAAAAAAGAGCCAGGCATTGGAGAAATGGCTGAAAGAAAAAATGAGTACTTACTATATTATGATTGACCCAGGTACGGCCGATGAATGCCCCGGGTTAAAAAAGTTTGCAACAGAGAATAAGGCATTCTGACAATAATTAATATACTTTTAAAGCCGCTGCCATTTTGGTTTGCGGCTTTTTTATTGGGCTTATAATCCGAAAAACCTAACTTCATAAACAAAAGCAAATATTATGAGTGTAAATTCAAAACATGTGGCTACCTTTTTATTAGGCGCAGCCGCAGCATTAGCGGCATATAAATATCATGAAATGACACCGGAAGAAAGGGAGAAGCTGATAGCCAGCCTTAAAGAAAAAGCAAAAAAACTGAAAACCGAAACCGAGGATGTGTTTGAAAAAGGTAAAGACTATTTTGAAGATCTGAAAAAAAAGGGAAGCGAAGCCTTTCATGAACATTTTGGTGATGTAAAAGAAATGATGCACAAACTATTTGGAGACAAAAAAGAAGAGCCAACGGCGAATGGGTGATTAGTAATAATTATACTTACAATGATCCCAACAAATTCTTTTCTCCTCTATGGTGCCAATGGGTATACTGGTGAGCTGATTGCCCGATATGCTGCTGAATATAATCTGCAACCCATATTGGCGGGAAGGCGAAAGGAAACAATAGGGTCACTCGCCAATAAACTCAGTCTCCCTTTCCGGGTTTTTGATTTGAATGACACGGCTGCTTTGTTAGCTGTATTAAAAGAAGTAGGAGTAATGATACATGCAGCAGGCCCGTTTCAGTTTACGGCCAAACAAATGATAGAAGGCTGCATGCAAACAGGAACCCACTATCTTGATATTAATGGAGACATTGCAGTGTTTGAAATGATAAAGCGGTATGATGAAGCGGCAAAGAAAGCCGGCATTATGTTGCTGCCCGGTGCCGGGTTTGATGTGGTGCCTACAGATTGTGTTGCCCTTCAATTAAAAAAATTATTACCCGATGCTATTGACTTAAAACTGGCTTTTGCCACTTTGGGCGGCGGCTTATCTCACGGTACTGCCACCACTATGGTTAGTAAATTGGGCGAAGGTGGGGCAAAAAGAAAAAATGGAAAAATAATCCGTACACCACTTGGACAAAAAGGAATGACTGTTGATTTTGGAATTAAGAAGCTCTTTGTAATGAGTATTCCATGGGGAGATATTTCAACCGCTTATACCACTACTGCAATTCCAAACATAACCAGCTATACCAGCATCAGTAAAAAAACATTTTATTTTTTAAAGTTTCAGCCATTGTTTAACTGGTTGCTGCGTACCAGCTTTCTGAGAAATTTTTTAAAAAGAAAAATAAAAAACCGCCCTGCCGGCCCCAATGATGAACAACGCCTTAAAGCCAAAAGCCTTGTATGGGGACAGGCCAGCAATGCTGCTGGCAACACAGCAGTGGTACGCCTCAGTGGTCCCGAAGGTTATAGCCTAACCACTTTTGGCTGCCTGCTTATTACACAAAAAATCCTCAAGGGTAATTTTAAAACAGGCTATCAAACACCTGCCACTGCGTATGGAGAAAACCTGGTAATGGAAATACCCGGTGTGCAGCGGGAAATTATAAGCTGATAATTTGTTGCTGCAATTGCAGAAATACTCATTAATATATGCAACAATTTTTTCGGCAAGTAGCACCGTAAAATCGGCGGACATACTAAAGCCCTTTATACCTTTGAAAAAATTAATAAATCATGAATACCTCTTCCCGCAATAACCATGAGATTGATTTTAAAATCTATGGTGAAGAATTACAATTTGTAGAAATAGAACTGGACTCCTCCGAAACCGCCATTGCTGAAAGTGGCGCCATGATGATGATGGAAGAGGGCATACAGATGGAAACTATTTTTGGCGATGGCTCTGCGCAGCAGCCTACCGGGTTTTTAGGTAAACTGATGAGTGCCGGTAAAAGGGTACTTACCGGTGAGAGTTTATTTATGACTGCCTTTACCAATACGGGGCAGGGTAAAAAGAAAGTAAGTTTTGCAGCACCGTACACTGGTAAAATTATTCCGCTGGATTTGCAGCAATTGGGCGGTACCATTATTGCGCAAAAAGATGCGTTTTTGTGTGCGGCCAAAGGGGTAAGTGTGGGCATTCATTTTCAACGTAAACTGGGTGTTGGCATTTTTGGTGGTGAGGGTTTTATTATGGAAAAACTGGAAGGCGATGGACATGCTTTTTTACATGCGGGTGGTTACATCATCGAAAAAACATTGCAGGCTGGTGAAATTTTAAAAGTGGATACCGGTTGCTTGGTAGCATATACACCGGCGGTACGTTTTGATATTGAATTTGTAAGCGGTATTAAAAATAAATTGTTTGGCGGCGAAGGCCTGTTTTTTGCCAAACTACAGGGGCCGGGTAAAGTATGGATACAGTCATTACCCATCAGCCGCCTTGCCGGACGCATAGTTGAATACGGCACCTACCATAGAAAAGAAGAAGGGAGTGTGCTGGGTGGATTGGGAAATTTGTTTGATGGAAGGGGGTAGCGTTAATGATAAATTCTAAAATCAATTTTTATGTCTGAATAATACAGGTAATGGTTCAGGATTAATGATGCTTTTATCCAATGCCATCATCAGTATGCTTATCTGCCCAATATTTTTTTAAATTTTGATTTAAGCGAATCCTTTCCCCTTGTTTTCAATGTATCTGTTACCCTTTGCACAAGGGTGTCTTTTGCATTTTTAATATTCAGGTTGGCAGTGTCAATACCTTTCTCTGCCAGTTTTTCTTTAACCTTTTGTTCGGCCTGGGCTTTTACAATGTTAAGTGAGTCTTTCGCTTTTTGTTTTAAGCTGTCGGCTTTTGCCTTGGCAAAATCAACCACCTGTTTTTCCAAATCTTTAATGACATCACCAGCCACTTCTTTTAAATTAACGGTAACAGATGGGTTGCTGATGCTGCCGGTAACTTTTAAAGTAAGGTTTATAACATCACTCACTTTTATGGGGAGGCCTTTGGCATTGGCACTTGCAAATAAATTATTTACTAATGTATTTCCTTTGCTGCCCATTAATGCACGGGGCAGTTTCATTTTTATACCATAGTCTATTGATTGGTCAAAGCCATGAAAGCCTCCAATTTCCATTTCTATATCCTGCACTTTTATGGTAAAAGGTTTTACCAGCACTTTGCCATTACTGAATTCAATATAGTTTTTAATATCTTTCAGGCTTATTGATTTTAACTTTTCAACATCTAATACATTGGCAATTTTTTCAAGTGGTGCAAATTTTGCCAATACACCTTCCAGCAAAAGCATATTGCCTTTTCCCGTAAGGCTGTTGAGCAAGGGCATCATATCGCCGTTCAGGTTGCCAATCATAGATAATTCTGAATGTAATTTGCCGGAAAGGTATTTGCCAATCGGCATCAGCGATTGCATAGTGTTGTAAGCATAGAAAGCTTTTTGTATGTCTACATTTTTAATATCATAAGCAAGGCTGATGTCTGGTTTTTGTTTATTTAGTTTGGTGGAATAACTGCCGTTGATTGCAACAGTGCCATCTAATGCATTTGCTTTTACATTTTGTAATACTACTTTCTCCTCATTCATCAGCAGGTTGCCGTTAATGCTGGTATAGTCAACTTTATCATAAGAAACTTTTCCGGCTGATGCTGCAATGGTAAGGTTCATATTGGCGGGAACAGAAAATGGCTGGGCAGCAGTTGCCGTTGTTGTACCGGTTGTTGGTGAAGCAGCAGTACCCATCCATTTATTCAGATCAATAGTAGAGGCATTGGCAGTTACACTACCGGAGAGGGTTTGATTATCTATTATATAGCCAAGCAAATTGCTAAGGCTGCCTTTTGCAGTAACATTGGTGCCGAGATAGTTTGCCGAAGCATTATCTACGGTAACAGTTTTAGTATTAAAGGTGAGGGCGGCAGATGAAATTTTTAATACATCAGGATTAGCAGTTGATGTATAATTTACATTACTGAATGCAGCATTGCCTGTCATTGTTATTTTATCATATTCTTTTTTGTTGATGGCTGATTGGCTTCCTGCAAAACCAGCATCGGCATTCATGGTTCCACTTAAGCGTAGTGCCTTTGGGTAATGCACCAAATTGTTTCAGGTTATCCAATGTTAACCTTCCTTTTGCATGGCCGTTAAAATTTACAACTGAAACAGGCTGTGTAAGCTTCAATGAAAAATCAACCGGGTCGTTACCAACTTCAATGTGTGCTGCGCTGATATCAATGGAAGTGTTATCTGCTTTGCCGCCACTGTTATTAATGGTAGCTTTTATGTTTCCGTTTTTAATGGGCTGCGGAAAATTTTTATCGCTGTAAAAAAGATTACTGATGTTGAAGAACCCGCCAGCAGTAAAGTTGCCACTCATATTTTGTAAGGCTTGCAACGGGCCTTTGGCAAATGCATCGGCTTGTAAGAGGCCACTTAGTTTGGTACCTGCATCCAGCTTGATGAATTTTGATAGTTGTGCCAGGTCTAATTTTCCTTTTGCACCTGCATCAATATTCTGTGTAGTTACAGGGTTGGTGTAAGCGAAATGAAAATCGAAAGGTTCGTTGTCAAATTCCAGGTGGCCTTTACTAATATCCACCACCGAATTGTCCGGCTGCCCCGTTGTATTAAATGTATGCAGGTTAAGATTTATGTTTTTTACAGGCTTTGGTAAATCAGGATATTGAAAAGAGCCATTGTTTACCAGCAGCTTTACATCATAAGCAGGAAGCTGCTGCGAAGAGTAAGTGCCTTTTACAAAACCATTGAATGATGCCTGTCCGCTTGTTTTTACGTTGTCAAAATCTTTGGTGAACATGGCAGGCACCATGGAAAGTATATTTTTAAAATCATTGGTGGGGCTGCTGAATTTAAAATCCATGTTGAAGGTTTGTGCATTTATCATTTGCACAAAACCTTCGGTTGCAATGTTCATTGCATTCAATGTTAATATCGTCTGTTTTAAAAGAGTAGGTATTTGTTTTGGTATCAATCTTTACATCCGCATCCAGGTTTGTTTTGGCATTGTTGAGATAAGGGATGTCGTCTTGTATAAAATTAAAGGCAGATGCATCTGTTGAAGTGGAAAGGGTAAAACATCGGCAGTAAAATCGCCACTGCCTTTGTGGTTAAGGTGCTTAGAGTTGTATATAAGTATTGCACCTGCTTATCATTATATTCTAAGTAGCCATCGATTGATTTTATATTCTTTCAGGTTCAGTTTAAAATTGGAAGCAGATGTATCGGTTGATGTATTAGTTGCGAAGATGCTTTTGCAATATCCCAATTGGCACTGCCAAACTGGTTTACCAATAAATGGATGCGGGGCTGCTGTGCATACACACCATATACTTTTACATCTTTGCCTTTTAGAACACTCATCAGCCCGGCGGTAACATCAATTGCATCGGCAGCAATCAATGTGTCTTTTGCATATTCTCCTTTGCCCACAATACTTAATGCCTTTAATGGTATGGTAGCTTTTGGAAAATGCCTAAACAAGGGAAAGTTTTACATCTTTAAAATCAACAGTGGCGTTGATGGATTTATTAATTTCTTTTTTTACAAAAGCCTGTACTTGTTTTTTGAATACTACGGGGATGAGTAGTAACAGCAAGATGAATGTTAGCAGGCTGATGCCGGTAATCTTCAGTATTTTTTTAAACCGTTTCATTTGGCGGGTAGAGATGACAGGAAGTTAAGAAAAGAAATTGGATATAGGTTGAAAAAGGCTGCCAGACTAATAAGGCTGGCATCCCGTAAAGCTGGGTTAAAGATACTTTATAAACTTACCCCGCCCCATTTGTCAACAAACCAAATAGCAGCATTACACTAATAATAGTGATGATGCAAAAGGTGTAGAGGAAGTAGGGGGATGTGGGTTTCATTGTTGAAATTTTATAAAGTTACTTGTCCTAAAAATGTGCATCCCGAAGGATTTAATGTTACGGTATTCATATCAATCACAGGCCCATAAATCATTCCCCCGTTTATGCAACAAGCGTCATGTTGTGGTGTTCCGGGAATATCTTCAGGACCACAACAAGGGATTAAGCCAGTTACAACTTTGAAAACCTGATTGGGGCAAACTTGAAAATTCGCAAACCCATTTGCATCTGTTTGAAACCAACCACCGAACCCACTATAAGAAACACCTTTCACGGCAACCATCTGAATTATTGGATTACCTTGTACATCCACAAATTGAAATTGTACACAAACTGGATTTTGTGTACATGGGTCGTCAGCATTCCAGGCACTTGAAATTGAAGTTACCTGACCAAGTAGAGTGTTCGTTTGTTTATCAAATAGAAGTTCCCCTTTTTTATCCCATAAGCCTGTTGAAGTGTTTAATGAATAAAGTCCAACATTTGAAACAATGCCTGTTAGATTTGGCATCATCAATTTTATAGGGGATCTTTCCATTATTTCCAATCTTTCACCTTTTGGTGTTGTAGCATATATTTCTACCATTCCATAAGTTTGAAGTGGTTGGTTGTCTGAAGACATAAAAATGCCTGGAGAAGCTACGATAGCACTATTATCTTTTGGATTAATGTACGTTACCCTCAGATTTACCTTTCCTTTATAGCGACCCGCAGATTTAGCAATAAAAGAATTTGGACGAATATTAATCTCCCCCCCTTCCATAAGAGGGACAATGATACTATCCCCGGAATCAAATTGTTTTTCAGTACTCCTTGGTATCAACGTAAAATTTAAATCCATTTTCTTAGCGACATTAAATTTTATTTTTCTAGTCATAGAAACATAATTGGCATGTTCGATAGTGATAATATATTCTTTATTTGTTTTTAAACCTGGTATTTTGAACTCTCCAGCTGCATTTGATTTTATCCTTACATCGCCAATAGAGATTTGGGCTTGGTTTATTATTTTGTTACTTTTTACATCATACATTTTCCCTTTAAGAGATAGGGTTTCTTTTGTGCAAGAAAAGAAGGTTAAAATAACAGGCAGGGACGATAATATTCTTAACAGTTTGAATTGTTTCATTACTTTGGTTTTAGAATTATGATAAGAAGAAAAACTGAATTAAAAACCCGACGGATTTTTTAAAACCAACCGGGTTCTTTATTACTATCCTCTGCCATCACCTGGCCTCGCATCTAAATTGGGTACATCTTTAGCAGGCACCTCAGTTATCGCCGATTCCTTTACCTCACTGCATAGCTTTGTGCAATAAGTGTTTGTCTGAGTGTACCATTTGTCACAACATTTAATGTAGTGTGTAATTTTAAAGCATCTTCCAACATCTACACCTTGGTAACTGTATCCAAAACCAGATGTACTTGCATTGATGCCTGTACCCATGCCAATTGTTGCTGTGCTTCCGGTGCTGCTAATTGCTAAACCAAATGTACCACCAGATACAATTGTTGAAATAGGGATTGGAGTGTTATCCCCTAAACCAGAAACAGCTAGCAAGCCCCAGTAATGCTGTGCGCCACCTGTTACTACAGGGTTTACATTTATAACAACATTGCCTTGTGAATTAACGGTAAAAGGTGCTGCTGTAAATTTAGGGTTGCATTTTTCATTAGGAATTTTGCAGTCTTTCTCGATACATATATTGTCAATTTGTATCCGGGAAACATAAGCGCCGTCATTTTGAATATAATCATTTTCGGGATGTAGAGATATGCTATTAGCCGTATTTGTAGTAAAAGAAAAAGTATACGTTTGCCAGCTTGTGCTTATGATGTTTTGAGAAGGCAATCCAGCCGGGTCATATGTAGAGGGAGCACCAGTTCCGTTATATGTAGCTAGTTTAAGCCTTACAAAGTTGGCTAAGGTGGTAGGGCTGAGAAGCCTAGCTGTAAACTTAACAGTGTAAGTTCCCGGAGTAAAAGACAAGCCGTTTTGATAAATTGATTCGCCAACTGTTTTATTGCCCCACATTGTTACAATACCTTTATTGCATGGGGATTGAACGTCAGGTGACCATTGCGGTGTACCGTATCCTTTTTTCCATGGAGCAGAGCTGGTAGAAATATCAGAGGGGATATTGCCTCCACCTATTGTAAGTTTTTCGAAACCGCCATCTTGCAAAAGGTTTTTGTTACAATTGCAATCCACATTCGTTTTTTCGAAAGCAATTTTGTTTACTTCAATTGGCTTAAGCCCTAATTTCTTTTCGACAGGGTCTTGACTAAATACAAGCGATGTACTACATATCAGTACAATTAAACTTAATAAAATCTTTTTCATGACAAATAGTTTTTTAATGTTGCGCCTACTCTAAATCGGTTTTCGGCTTCCCCGTTGGTGGTTATGCTTCTGTAGCGGCTTGCAAGTTTTGGGTAAAACCCCGCTGCAAAAGCATGGTGTAAAAGTGAAAAGAAGGGGAACATCTATGGGCAGTAGCAGTACTGAAATTAATTGCCACTACTACTCATAAAAAACAGGTAGAAATACCTGCTAATCTTTTTTAATGTGTATATTAGTTTTGTATCATTCTTTCACCACCTAAAAAAATAATTATGGCAAGCAGAAAAAAGGCAGCAGTAAAGAAAAAAGCTGTTGCTAAGAAACCAGTAAAAGCTCTAACCAAAGTAAAGGAGCTTACAGGGTTGCAAATTGCAATGAAGCAGTCCCTTAAAGATCCTAAACTATGGGGTACAGAATGGCCCGGTATTACTATAGATCATTTTATACCTAAAAAAACTGCAAGCAAATGGGTAAAAAACTTTAACAGAAGAAAAACGCCAATTGCAAAAGGTGCTTTTATGCAACCCTCAAATATTGACAAGCAAATTTTTCTTGATCTCTTGAGAAGACCAGAGGTGGTAAGCCTCCGGTTTTATTTTGGGTTAAATGAGCATAATAAAGTACAAGTAATATTTGTTGGTGCCGATGCTAAGCATAACGATGTATATGTAATAAGTAAGGATGTTGATGTAAAGTCAATCAATAATTTACCACAGGCAAAAACTACCGCCGCAAACACTACACAATCTACTACAGGTGGTGAGGAGGGCGGTATTGATATGTCGCAAGGTTGCCCTGCTTATGGCTCCGGAGAAACGGTAATGTTGCCAGCTTAATTGTAATAATTAGCTATATGAACCAGCAACTTACTTTTATTTTATCCATGTCATGCTGCCTGCCGTTGCTGGCTTACATAATCTTATATCAACGGGTAGATAAACTTTACTACCCGTTGATATTTATTTTTGTGCTGGGGTTTTTGGCAGAAATTACCAGTTGGTTAAACCGGCAATACTTTCACATACCCGGTTATACCTATTATACATACAGTATTGCAACCGTAATCTGGCTATGGCTTTATTTTTCTTTTTACAAAAATGTAGGCCTTACAAAAAACAAAGCACTGTACACATGGATCATTGTAGCCTACCTTGGCTTTGTTATAGTTAATTGGGCTTTGCTTTATAAAAAAGAAAATTTCTTTAATTTTTTCAGAACAAGTATTGTATATGCCATTATTATTTTATTGTTCTCTGTAGAATTGTTTAGCCGCCAGATATTCAGCAATGTAAAAAATGTATTGATGAATCCGCTTTTTTTGATTGGGTTAGCCGGCATTATCTTCCATGCTTTTTTTATTTATATTAATGCATTAAACTTATTAAAAACAGATGATGGTGATTTTGTGAACCGGGTATATAACCTGCAGCGTTTTTCAAATGTATTTTGCTATATTGTTTACACAATTGCCATTATATGCATACCCAAAACCAGGACTTATATAAAATCATATTAACGGGTGCCGGTATTTTACTGGGGGTATTGGCTTATTTTATTATATCTATTGTTCGTCAGCAACGCAAAGTATATAAATGGCAGCAAGAAAGAATTGCCGCCGAAATAGCCACCCTGGAGAATGAACGAAAAAGAATAGCAAGTGATCTGCATGATGAGCTTGGCCCTATACTTTCTGCTGTAAGGTTACAGGTAAACCATTTGGAACCTGCAGATGAAACCGATAAAGTAATTGTTGAAAAATCTACCGGGCAGATAGATGAAGTAATTAAACGTTTTAGGGAAATATCTTATAACCTTTTGCCAAATACATTGGTACGAAAGGGTTTGGTAAAAGCAGTGGAAGAGTTTATAGATAAAGTAAAGCAGAAAAATGGACTATATGTTGCTTTTACCACTAATAATACAGACAGGTATAATTTGGATAAAGAAATAAGTATATACCGGATAGTACAGGAGATTGTGCATAACACTATTAAACATGCAAGGGCAGCAAGGCTTGATGTTTTTTTAGTAATAAAAAACGGGGTGATGGAAATTAAAACAAAAGATGATGGGGTGGGCTTTAACTATAACGAAATGGAAAGTACCGGGGGCGGCCTTGGCTTATTAAACCTGCAAAGCCGGGTAGAAGTGCTTAGTGGGAATATGAAAGTAAATACCTTGCCGGGGAAAGGAACAGAATTTATTATTCAAATACCAGTATAAATGGCAATAACACCCGATATTAAAATTGTAATAGCAGACGATCATGAAATGTTCCGGGATGGGTTTAAGCTAATGCTAACAAAGCAAAAGGATATACAATTGGTAGGTGAAGCAGAAAATGGGAGGGAACTATTAAAACTGGTTGAAGAAAAAAAGCCGGATGTGGTGGTTACGGATATAAAGATGCCATTAATGGATGGTATTGAAGCGGCCAAAAAAATAAATGAGCAACATCCTGATACAGGTATTATCGGGCTTTCAATGTTTGATGAAGATGATTTAATTGTAGATATGCTGGAAGCAGGGGCTAAAGGGTATTTGCTGAAAAATTCAAACAAAGAACAAATTGGTGAAGCCATACGTACGGTTTACAATGGCGATCCTTACTACTGCAAAACCACCAGCCGCAAATTAACAGAGATGATTGCAAAAAGCCGGTATAACCCTTATAAGAAAAAAGAAAAAGAAGAATTTACAGAAAGGGAAGTGGAGGTAATAGAATTAGTATGCCGGGAAATGAGCAATAAGGAAATAGCAGAGAAACTTTTTTTAAGCATCCGCACTGTAGAAGGCCTTCGCCTTAAAGTTGCTGAAAAGATGAATGTAAAAAATCCGGTAGGGATGGTGCTTTATGCGTTAAAGAATGGGTTGGTGAAATTGTGAGCTTAATTATCCTGGAGTGTTATGCTAATGCCCGATAAAGAAATACTCCCTGTTAAATTAGGGCTCATTGGTTCTGCATTAATTGGTTTGAAAACTAAACTTGTATTACGTAGAGAGCTTATAGGTATATTTAAGCCTTTGAATATTTCGGTAAGGTTAATCCTAAATTTTTTTTTACCATTTTCACCCTCATGTTTCATTCTTGCATTTAGCACATCAACTACCCCTACAAATGACAACGTTGGTGGTAAAGTATTTGCCTGTGCTTGTTTTACTAAATATACCCCTATTAAATCTTTTGGCATTTCATTAATAATTATGTCATCAACCTCAGCATAAACAGACTGGTTCTGCCCAATATTTTTAAGTTTAATAAGTTCATTTAAAGGCATAACAACTTTAGTGCTGGCCAATGGAAAACTTACATTGTTTTGATTAATTGTTAGTGAGGAACTGGATTGTAATAGCGGAATACTTTTAGAGGTAGGCGGGCAACAAGCAGCTTGACGGGATGTAGGTGCATTCCCGGGTACTCCAGTATAGTTATAGCGAAGATTTGTGCTGGTATTTAATATTTGGCTTCCATTTATCCGTATTGGTTGAGGCAAACCGCTGCTTGTAACATTATAGAAATAAAACCATTTTGTTAGAAATGCTCCATTCGGATTTTTTCGGCCAGTCTGCCTTAACCACCTCTCCCATAACCTGTCTATATAGGAATGGAACACAAAAAATATCGGATCCTTAGGTGAAATTTCATATTGCGTCATATAGCCAAGCTGTGTTGTAGAAGAATTGTCAAATCCGCCAATTGCGCCATGCACTATACTATGCAACGTTTCAATATGTTCTAAAAAAATACAATAAGAGGTAGTGTTCATAGCTCTTTGAACAGCAGAGTTAAACAATGTTACTTCTGTAGCAGTAAGGCCAAATCTGTTTCTATTGGGGTTGGCAATATAAAGATGGTTAGTAATACCCCCAACTGAGGTGTTTGATTGAAAGGGGACTGGTAAGTTAATATTTGCAGAAGGATCCCAGTAGGGTATTCTAAAATTGGGGTTGACAGTTAGCTTGCAAATAATCCGCTCAAAAAAATAGAGGTACATACGGTGCCAGGAGAGAAAAAATTCGGTATTGTTATGTGCATAATCTTTACCACTATTCCAAAGCCTTGGCATGTTACTGTTTAAGTTACCTGTAATTCCATGAATAGAAGTTTGATAATTCCAGCTATGTGCATCAGTTGCGGGCAAAGTTTTCATCATGTCAATGCCAAGATTTAACTGATCCAGTGCCAAATTTCCGTTTGGAGTATATAAATCTTCTCTGGGCATAATGGTAACTGATAAAGAGCTAAACGGTACAGAGCCTTGAGTGGCAGATGGAGGCCTTACATTTATTGGCCTGCAAACATTGTACACCCGGTTTGTACTTCCCAGAACTATATTCTTTTTTTTAGCCAGCTCATATATTAAATATGAAAGGGCTAACAATACCGCTATTACAATAGCAATTTTTTTCATAATGGTGGTTCATGAATTGATAAACGACAAATGAATATAGCAAGAAAATACTTAATATAAAAAATCACCTCACCTCCTGCATCTCCACAAGCTTTTTATAAAAACCACCTTGCGCCAGCAACTCATCATGGTTGCCCCGTTCTACAATCTTTCCTTTTTGCGGTACAATAATTTCATCGGCACAGGCATTGTTTTATAAAACAGGCAAGTACTTATTAATGAATGTTTTTAAATCTACAATCCGTACCCCTTCTTTATTTTTATAATCAGCATCGGCTGTGCAAACAATAAAATTGTTTTTGCATTTTAAATCTTTTACAGAATGATAAAAACCTTTGCTGGCAACAGGGGCTTTACTTAGTTTTATTTCCACACAGGCTTTTACCACATGCCCCCTTGCCAGTACTAAATCACATTCGGCCCCTGCCTGCGTACGGTAATAATACATATCCAGCCTGTTTTCTTTTGCATACATAACCTGGCTAACCACATAGCCTTCCCATGATGTGCCTGCACCTGGGTGATGCATTAGCTCCTTTTCATTTTCTACCCGGAGTAAATGATGCAGTATGCCCGAATCGTTAATATAAACCTTCGGGGCTTTTACTAACCGCTTGCCAAGGTTTACAAAAAAAGGCGGCAACCGCTTAATAATAAAAGCCCCCTCTAAATGGTCTAAATACCGCTTTACGGTAGTGCCGGTAATATCTAATGCGCTGCCTAATTTTTCAGCATTTAAAATGCCCCCCTGCAAATGCGCCAGCATACTCCAGAGCTTACGCATTGTTACAGGAGAAAATTTTATATCAAACAACTGGGGTAAATCTTTTTCGATATAAGTAGTAATAAATGAATCTAACCAGCCTTGCAATAATTGTGCATTACGCATTGTAAGGGCAGTAGGAAACCCACCCCTGAACCAATGTTTTTTTATGCTGATGTTTCCCGGCAGCTCATGCAACCCAATTGGGTGAAGATAAAAATAAGCCACCCTCCCTGCTAAACTTTCTGAAGCACCTTTTAATAATTCCGGGGATGCGGAGCCTGTAATAATAAACCTGCCGGGTTTTCTTTTTTCATCAATTATAGCCCGCAGCAAAGGAAATAATTTCGGCATCCGCTGCACTTCATCAATGAGTACACATTCATTGATATAACTCAGCAGGTACTCTTCAGCGTCACTATTTAGTTTTTCAAAATCACTGTTTCGCTCAAGATCGAGATAAACAGTGTTTCGATTACTTTTTTTTGCAATCAGTTTTATTAATGTTGTTTTCCCAACCTGTCTTGGGCCTAATACCACAATAGCCGGAAAGGCCTTTAAAAATTTATCAATAACTGGTTGTAATACCCTTTCTATCATTTGTCAAAGATAATACTATCCTTGTAAATGTCAAATTCAATTTGAAATTTACAAGGATACAGGGATTTGATAAAAACCATGTTGAAGACAGGGCTACCTCACCTCCTGCATCTCCACTAATCGTTTATAAAAGCCACCTTTCGTCAATAACTCCTCGTGGTTGCCCCGTTCCACTATCTCTCCTTTTTGCATTACTATTATTTCATCGGCATGGCGGATGGTGCTGAGGCGGTGGGCAATTACAATACTCGTACGGTTCTGCATCATATTGTTGATGGCATCCTGCACCAATCTTTCACTTTCTGTATCGAGGGAGGAAGTAGCTTCATCCAAAATTAATATCGGCGGGTTTTTTAATACAGCCCTTGCAATGGTTAGACGTTGCCTTTCACCCCCACTTAGTTTGCTGCCACGGTCGCCAATATTAGTATCGTATTGCTTTTCTTTTTTCATGATGAAAACATGAGCATTGGCAATGGTAGCAGCAGCCGTAATATCTTCTTTGCTTACCGTATTGGTACTTCCCAATGCAATATTGTGTGCAATGGTATCATTAAACAAAATAGGCTCCTGCGTTACAATACTCATCTGGTTACGTACAGATTCTAATGAATAGTCTTTTATGTTTACCCCGTCAATTAATACTTCACCAGCGGTTACATCATGAAATCTCGGTACTAAATCTGCCAATGTACTTTTGCCTGCACCACTTGAACCAACCAATGCAATGGTCTTTCCTTTCTCTACGGTTAAATTAATATTGTCCAGTATCACCACATCGTCATACGCAAAGCTTACGTTTCTAAATTCTATTTTATCAGTAAACGAATGCAGTTGTTTGCCATTGGGATTATCATCAACAGTTATTGGCGTTTGTAATATTTCTTCAATGCGGTTAATGGCGGCTGCCCCCTTGCGCATATTGCTGAAAGAAGTGGATAATGTTTTAGCAGGATTAATAATATTGTAGAAGATACCGAGGTAGCCCAAAAATGCAGGAGCTGCTAATAATTGGTTTTGTAATACCAGGCGGCCACCAAAATAAAGTATAACAGTAAAAAGCATGACACCCATTACTTCTGATATGGGTGATGCCAGGTCCCTTCGGTACGAAATTTTATTCTTTGCATCAAGCAGCTCATTATTGTTTTTAAAAAAACGGCTGCGTAGCAACCGCTCAATATTAAATGCTTTTATTACCCGCAGGCCGCCTAGTGTTTCATCTAATGTAGAAAGTGTTTCACCATATTTTCCCGCCACTTGTTCTGAATGTTTTTTTAATGATTTGGTGAGCCTTCCAATCACCAATCCCATTACGGGTATCAGCAATAAAATAAACAAGGTAAGCTGCGGGCTAATGAGAAATAATACAGTAAGTGTTACAATTATCGTTAAGGGATCCCTTATCCATCCTTCTAAAGTGCCAACAACTGAACCTTCCACTTCACCAATATCATTGGTCATACGGCTCATTAAATCGCCTTTTCTTTTTTCGGTAAAAAAACCAATGGGCAGGCGCAGCACTTTATCATACATATCTTCCCGCAGGTGGTTTACCACTTTATTTTTTAGCGGATTAAGAATTATATACGACAGGTAGATGAACAGGTTTTTTAATACAATAAAACTGATCATCAGAATGCAGATAAAACCAAGTGTTTTTTCTGTACCTCTTGTAGCAAGAGAATTATTTAAAAAATCATTTACCCATTTAATAATCGGGTTGCTGGAAACAGCACCAAAACCACCTTTCCCGGTAAAGATTAGCTGCAGAAAAGGCATCAACATACCAATAGATACAATAGAAAAAACAATACTGAGCAGTATAAAAAGAAAATACAGTACAACCTTGCTTTTATATGCGCCGAGGTATTGAAAAATGCGGGAGTATTGCTTCATATTGTATATGTGTCACTTAAACGGGGCAAAGTAACTAATTTTACTGTGTCTGCCGTAGCTTTAGCGAAGGCAGGCAGCTAAAAATGACAAAATAATGGAAGAAGGTAAAAGACAGAAACAGATAGCCGGACTGCTGAATGAGGAGATGAATGGCATTTTACAACGGCTGGGACTAAACATGATTGACCGGGGAATGGTATCCATTTCATCAGTAAAGGTTACTCCCGACCTGCTGGAAGCAAGGTTTTATATGAGCTTCTTCCAGGTAAAAGATGCAAAGGCAGCTTTGGATAAAATAGAAGACCGGCATCATGAAATAAAAAAAGAACTGGCAGCAAAAGTACGGCATCAGTTGCGCAGCATACCTGTACTTAAATTCTTTCAGGATGATACATTGGATCATGTATTTAAAATGGAAGAATTGTTTAAGAAAATAAAGAAAGAGTCCACAGACAACAGTCCACAGTCCACAGAGCCGGAACAATAAACCTTTAAACTATTTACGTTTGAACTTTTTATTTGCCTGGCGGTACTTTAAAGCAAAAAAATCTACCAATGCTATTAATATTATTGCATGGGTAAGCATATTGGCTTTTGTATTTGGCACCATGGTACTGGTGCTGGTGCTGGGTGTGTTTAATGGTTTTGAGGGATTGGTAAAAGACCTTTACTCCACTTTTTATACGGATATAAAAATCTCACCAGCATCTGGTAAGACTATTACACTTTCTGCTGCGCAGTTACAGCAATTAAAAGGCATAGACGACATTAAAAACTTTTCATTAGTAGTAGAGGAAAAAGCATTGGTACAAAACGGAGGCTATCAATCTGTAATTTATTTAAAAGGAGTTGATGATAATTATACCAAAGTAGCTGGTGTGGCAGACAATTTGGTTGGTGATGTAAAGTATGATGTGGGCAATGAGGAAAACCCAAAACTAATATTGGGTATTGGAGTGGAGGATGCATTAGGCATAAGGGCAGATATGGATCCTGCGCCATTGGATATGTACCTGCCCAGAAGAACCGGTTCGGCACAATTGAATGTGCTGGATGACATAAGCAGTAACCAGGTTGCCCCTTCTGCTGCCTTTCGCATTCAGCAGGATTTTGATAATAAATATGGCATTACCAATATCAGGTTTTTAAAAATGGCACTTAAGTTTAATGCAGATGAATATTCAGGAGTGGAGATTGCTCTGAAAGATCCTGATGATGCTGCAAGCCTGAAACGAAAACTGAAATCAATTTTTGGTGAAAAATATTTAGTGCAGAATAAATATGAACAAAATAAAAGCCTCTATTCAATAATGACGGCAGAGAGGTGGGTTATTTATGGTGTACTGTGTTTGATATTAGTTGTTGCTGCTTTTACCATGATTGGTACACTGACCATGCTGGTGTTAGAAAAACAAAAAGATATTGGTGTGCTGCATGCATTGGGGGGCAACCGCAATTTTATTCAGCGTATTTTTTTAACTGAAGGGATGTTATTAGCTATACTCGGTGGCGGTGCAGGAATGTTGCTGGCATTTATTATTGCACAATTACAGATAAAATATCATTTAATAAAACTACAGGGAGGGTCTTTTTTAATAGATTACTATCCGGTAAAATTAAGATGGCAGGATTTTCTGTTAGTGGGTGCTACTGTTTTTATTGTAGCTGTTATTGCCGCCTGGCTGCCTGCGAGAAAAGCCGCAGGGCAACAGTTTTCATTGCGGTCTGAATAAAATCACGGATTTAATGATTATTTAGATTAAAGGATTATCAACCCATTATCACATCTGCGTAATCCTTTCTTATAAATTCCAAAATCAGCGATTAGTAGTCTCCCAGCGTCTCTGGCACCTGTGCCAGTGCTTTTGCCAATTGTTCATCATTAGGGGCAATGCCGTGCCACTCATGAGTGCCTTCCATAAAATCAATGCCTTTGCCCATAACTGTATGCATCATTATACCAACTGGTTTACCCTGTCCGGTCAATGCTTTTGCCTTTTCCATTGCAGCTACCACTTCATCCATATCATTCCCGTTTACCACTTCAAGAGTAGTCCATCCAAAAGCATCAAATTTTTCCCTGATGTTACCCAAGTTCATTACTTTGTCTGTAGTGCCGTCAATTTGCTGATGGTTCCAATCAACAGTAGAAATAAGATTGTCAACTTTATGATGGGCAGCAAACATTAATGATTCCCATATTTGGCCTTCATCCAGCTCACCATCACCATGCAATGAAAAAACAAGGTTCTTTTCCCCGTTTAATTTTTTGGTAAGGGCGGCGCCAATAGCCACACTCATACCCTGGCCTAATGAGCCGGAGGCAATGCGGATACCGGGCAAATGCTCATGTGTGGCGGGGTGGCCCTGCAAACGGGTATTTAGTTTACGAAAGGTTGATAGTTCGGCTTTATCAAAATAACCAGCCCTTGCAAGGGTTGAGTAAAAAACAGGGGATATATGCCCGTTGGATAGCACAAAAACATCCTCGTTAGTTGCATCCATATTAAACTGCGGGTTGTGCTTCATTACCTTGAAATACAAGGCAGTAAAATATTCCACACATCCTAAAGAGCCACCGGGGTGGCCACTTGCGGCACCATGTACCATTCTAACGATATCCCTGCGGATTTGGGCGGCAATTGCGGTTAATTCGGCCATAAATTAGACTTCTTGTTAAACTTTTTGTATTTTGCACACTCAAAAGGTCATGCATTGCAAATGTGCATCCTTTTTTCGAAATAAAAATCCTAAAAGGAAAATACAATTCCAACAATTCAATTAATCCTGTGTTTACAATTGGGTAATGTGCCGGTAACATTTGTACTGCAATTTTGCAGGGCTAGGGATGTCGGAATAGTGGAATTTAATTAAAAAAACTGCTTATTTATGTCAGGTTTGGATGTGTTATTAACGGGTTCGGTTTCATTTATTATCACTTTTCTGGCAATTCCCATTGTATTACAAATTGCGGAGTCTAAAAAATTATATGATATCCCTGATGAAAGAAAACTGCATAACAGGCCTATCGCCTCACTTGGCGGGGTAGGCATCTTTGCTGGTTTTATACTGGCCGCTTTACTTTCTATACAAGGACAGAATAGTGCCGACCTTCAAAATTTCTTTGCTTTTTTTGCTGCAGCTATCGTTATTTTTTTCCTGGGTTTGAAAGATGACCTGATGGTTCTTTCGGCCACCAAAAAATTTATCGGGCAAATATTGGCTGCTTCTATCCTTATTCACCTTGGCGATATACGGCTCGACAGTATGTACGGTTTATTTGGTATTGAAAAACTGCCCGAAGGTTTTGGGCTTGCCTTATCATACCTTACTATTATTGTTGTTATAAATTCTTTCAATCTTATTGATGGGGTGGATGGATTGGCGGCCAGCCTTGGCATATTAACGATGCTGGTATTTGGTGCCTATTTCTTTGCTATTAATTACCAGGCTTATGCTTTACTGGCTTTTGCTATGGCAGGTAGCCTTGGTGCTTTCATGATATTTAACCACCATCCGGCAAAAATATTTATGGGCGACTCCGGCTCACTCATGATTGGGATGATAAACGCAATACTGGTAATTAAGTTTATTAATGTGGCGCATGAGCCGTTAGTAGCAATACCTGTTACCGCATCTGTAGCAATAGGCTTTTCTATATTGATTGTACCCTTGCTGGATACACTAAGGGTTTTTGGTGTAAGGATACTTAATGCTAAATCGCCTTTTACCCCGGACAGAAATCATGTACATCATTTATTATTAGACAGGGGCCTTAGCCATGCAGCTGTTGCTTTTACCTGTGTGGGTATTAATATTGGTTTTATTGTATTGGCCTGGGTTACCCGTTCTTTGGGCACTACTTATGTAATGCTTATAATGCTTGCAACGGCCTTTAGCGGATTAGGTATTTTGTATTATTACAAAAGGCCGCAGCGTACAATGGTGGTATCAAAAACAAAAGCAGGCGTTACCAAACTAAAAACAAGCACTAAAGTGGTAACACTTACAGAAGAAATAAGGACACCAGAGAAGAAAAACTAATCAGCAAAAGGTAGTAATACCTGCCCCGCCACTGGCGGGGTTTTTTTATGCGTAAAAAATAAATTCAGTTTTAGTAGTTTTGTTGCCCAACGTAAAAAATATGACAGAAGATATAGCATCAATAATAAGCTACGCAGATGAGCATATGAAAAAGGCCATCAGCCATTTGGAAGCAGAATTAGTAAAAATAAGGGCAGGTAAAGCTAACCCGCAAATGCTGGATGGTATAGTGGTTGATTACTATGGCTCACCAATGCCCATAAGCCAGGTAGCTAATGTTAGTGCAATGGATGCCCGTACCTTAAGCATACAGCCCTGGGAAAAAAATATGCTGCAGCCAATTGAAAGGGCCATTATTGCAGCCAATATCGGCATCAACCCACAGAGTGATGGTGTGCTGATCCGCTTGTTTTTGCCACCGCTTACAGAAGAAAGAAGAAAAGAATTGGTGAAAAAATGTCATGGAGAAGGGGAACATTCAAAAGTAGCCATCCGAAGTATCCGCAGGGATGCGATAGAAAATATTAAGAAGCTTCAGAAAAATGGCCTTAGCGAAGATGCTGCTAAAGATGCCGAGGAAGAAGTACAACAGGTAACAGATAAGTACACATCACATGTAGAAAAACATCTGGAAGCCAAGGAGAAAGAGATAATGTCGATTTAATTCCTCAATTAAATCTTACCTTTTAAATAAGTTTCACTTTCTGTTGGAGCCGGGTTTCCACCTGCATTTTCCAGTGTAACGCTGAAAGCAATAGCATCCGAAGGAACGCCGGGTACTTCTATAAATCTGCCACGGATGCCATCATTAATAATACCAACACTTACAGGTTTGCCATTTACTTCTGCCCAAAGCTGGTAGTCTTTTGCATCAGAAGATTTGGGTAAATGATGAATCATGATATATGCCTTCCCGGTTTTTTTATCCCAGAACATAGTGCAGCGGCAAATAGCATGGCTGCCTACACCATACATAGCCACAGGTGTAATGGCAGGGTCAGTTATAATTTCATAATCGGCCATTGGCAACGGCGAAGTTTTGGGGGCTGCCACCAGATTCTTTAACTGGTTATTCTTTTTGTACTGTGTATAGTTAAAATAAGCACTGCCAATTAACAGCAGCATTGCAGCGGCAGCTACTGGCTTCAGCCAGTTTATTTTTCTTACTGGTGCATGGGTTTTTATACTAACCAATTTTCCCTGTTGCAGCGATTCAAGTTTTTGTAATATGGTTTCGTCTGTTACAGCAGAAGGCAGGGTGCTGTTTTGCAGCATATTTTTTTCCAACTGTACTTCATAGTCTATAACGGCCTGATGCAGCTCCGGGTATTGGCTGCGTAATTGCTCCAGTTCTTTCTCCTCTGTAGTGGAACAAAGCCCCATTACATACAGTTCAATAATGCCGGATGATATATATTCTTTAATATCCATTTATACAAACTCTCTTCTTAATTCAATAATAGCATTTCTTAGCCGGGTTTTTACCGTACCCAACGGAATTTTAAGTATCTCCGAAATTTCTTCCTGTTTAAAACCCTGGAAATATGAAAGTTCAATTACGTCTTTCAATTCCGGGCGAAGCCGGTGTACCTGCTGCCGCAAACCTATATTATTTATACTTGTTTGCTGCGGTGCTTTTTCCTCAATAGAAGTAACGTAATTAGTTATGTCTTCGTTTTTGCTGTGTACCTTAAAATTTTTGACCCTTGTCTGGTTTATGGCCATATTCCGGGTAAGCTTGAGCATCCAGGTAAAAAGCCGGCCTTTGCTTTCGTCGTATTTATCAATGTTTTTCCAGATTTGAACAAAAACCTCCTGTAATACATCACTGGCCGTTTCCGGATCTGTTATTACTTGCAATATATTGGTATACAAAGCCCCCCTGTAATTTATATACAAGTGGCGGTAGGCAGCATTATCATGCTGCTTTAAAGCCTGTACCAGTTCTTGTTCCGTATAACTAATTGGTTGCAATAATTTTTCTTTCAAAGGTAAATATCAAAAAATAAATTTAGAAATAGGAATAAATAGTTTTTCTGCAAAACCTTTCTTTTTCTTTTTGTGTAATTGATAAAGAAGGCCTTTCAATCAGTTCTTGTATCCATTGTCCAATCATACTGCTTGCTGCTGTTATATGCTGCGGCAGTAATTTAATCACCGCCTTTATCAGGGTAAAAATTTTGACACTATGAAACAGCAATTATTAAACAATACAAAACTGCTTATAGCAGCTATTGTTTCATTTTCATCTGCAGTGCTTGTTGCAATGTTTATTGCGGCAGGAACGGTATAAAATTTTTCTTATTGAAAAACCTTTTCTTTTGTTTTCTGTATCTGATCAATATCCCCTTTACAATCAACCTGCATTGCTGAAGTGCACCAGCAGCAGGGTGGTTTTATAAAAAATGATTACCCATCAATCTGTACCCTGTGAAGCCACCCGGTAGCTACCGGTTTACTAAATCATTTAATTAAAATCAACAATTATGAAACTTGTTAGTATAATAACAATTGCTTTTGCATCGGCAGTATTGCTTACGTCCTGCCAAAAAGAAAAAAATCAGGAAAATATCTCCCCGGCTGAAGATAATAGTATAATAGCAAATAGTAAATCTGCCGCAGGCGAAGAAGATAACCTTGCAGGCAGGGGTAATAACCGTGGGTTTGTATATACACTCACAAACCAGACCAGTGGCAACAGGGTGATGGCTTATAAACGTTCTGCAAACGGGTCGCTTACATTCAGTGCATCATATGCTACCGGCGGAAATGGATCTGGTGGTGGGTTGGGTAACCAGGGTGCTGTTGTTATAAGTGATGATGAAGATGTGCTGCTGGCAGTAAATGCAGGCAGCAATACAGTTTCCTCTTTTAAAATTAATGGTAATGGGTTAAGCCTTAAATCAACAGTTAGCAGTGGAGGCACCAGACCAGTAAGTATTGCACAGCATGATGGTGTGGTGTATGTTCTCAATGCAGGGGGTATAGGTAATATCTCCGGTTTTAAATTAGGGGAGAATGACAGGCTTGCACCTATAGCTTCTTCTGCAAGGCCACTGAGTTCTTCTATGGCAGGCGCAGCTCAAATTTCTTTTGTAAGAAATGGAAGGGTGCTGGTGATAACAGAAAAAGCAACCAATAAAATAATTACTTATACAGTTAACGAATGGGGCCGTACTGGAATGATGCACAGCATGACTTCAGCAAGCCCTACACCATTTGGTTTTGCACCGGGAAGGTTTGGCAACATCTATGTATCTGAAGCAGTGGGTGGGGCAGCTAATGCAAGTAATGTTTCTTCGTATAAAATTGCATTCGACGGAAGCATTAGTCTTACACAAGGGCCGGTGGCAACAGGACAAAGTGCTGCTTGCTGGGTGGTACTCACCCAAGACGGGCGACATATCTATACAACTAATACAGCCAGCAACACCCTGTCATCTTACAATGTAAACCCATATGCTGGTAATATCAGCCTGCTTCAGTCAATATCAGCTACTTCGGATATGGGACCCATTGACGCAGCGCTGACTGATAATTCAAAATACCTGTATATTCTTAATACTACCAGTAATAGTATTACCGGATATGCTGTAGCTAATAATGGAAATTTAACAGCATTATCAGGATCAATTACAGGGCTGCCTGCCGGAGCAAACGGCTTGCCGCTGATTAATTAATATCTAAAACAAAAAAATGAAAAATAAATTTCTAATTCATTTGTGCTATGCATTTCGCTTTTGTTTTCTGCCTTTGCCAGCAATGCACAGGAAGGTAAAAAAATAGTAGCTGTAATAAATAAGGCAGACTGGTGCAATGTATGCCAGGCAAATGGTGAAAAACTGATGAAAGATGTAATGCCCGTTTTTGAAAATACCAGTATCCGTTTTGTAATGAATGATTTAACAAACGATATTACGAAAGAAAAATCGAAGGGCCTGCTGATGGAGACTAAAGTATATGGGGCCGTAAAGAAAACAGGTGCTACAGGATTGTTATTACTGGTAGATGCGGAAAGCGGTAAACTGATAGAAAAAATAAGTGTAGCCGAGCCAGCGGAAAAACTAATAATGGTTTTGAAAAAATCCGCAGAGAAGGAAATGATGTAAACATTTTGGTGTAATTGGTAAACGTCCCGGTGCATTGTCCGGCACTGGGACAATTTTAAAAATATATTTTTATGATAAAGACATTAAGCTACTTTTTGATTTTTAGCAGCCTTTTCTTTTTTTCCTGTACCAAAAGTGCAAGTAAAAACGCACAAGAAGAATTACCAACGGGTACTGTATTAAAAACCGGGACATTTGTATCCAGACAGGCACCCCACCGCCGGTACTGTAAAAGTTATCACTGATGCAAGCAGTAAAAAATTTCTGACGATTGAAAACTTCAGCTCAGATAACGGACCGGATTTAAGGGTATGGCTTTCTCCCAACAACAGCGGCTCCCCTTATCAGGAATTAGGGTTACTGAAAGCAATTAGCGGCACTTTCTCTTATGAGTTAAATGCTACTATAGATTATACTACTAACAACCGGGTACTTATTTGGTGCGAAGATTTTTCGGTACTGTTTGGCTATGCAATACTGCAATAACGAGTAAGATAATATTGGCTAATTATCAGTCCTGTTTTTAACCGGCCTGTTTGCCAGGTAAACCCCGGCAAGGATGATGCCAAGGCAAACAAACTCAAGCCAGGTAATCTTTTCACCATCCATAAAACCCCAAAACATAGCAATGAAGGGGATGCCATATGTAACCAGCGAAGCAAATAGCCCCCCGGCTTTTTTTACCAGTATATAAAAAAGGGCGGTAGCAATGGCACTGCCAAGTATGCCGAGCAACGATATATACATAACCGCTTTTTTAATGCCTGCATCAGCAAAGTTTAACCGGAAAAATCCCTGTAGCCAAAGCACAAAAATGGTGGGAATGGTCATAAATGCCAGTGATACTGTAGCAGCATGAATGGGGTTGAGGCCTTTTAAATATTTGCCCACCATGTTTACATTGATGCCATATAAAAAAGTGGCTATTAAAATAAGCAGGGTATAGCTTATGTTCTGAAAGCTTATTGTTTTTTCTCCTGTAATAGCCGGTAAAAGTGTAAGCAGCACTAACCCGGCAAAGCCGGTTAGGACACCAACTATTTTTTGCTGCTCGATTTTATTCTTAAAAAAAAGTATTCCTACCACTACCACAAAAATCGGGGTAAGCGAATTCAGTATCCCTCCCAAAGAGCCGTCTATTTTAGTAAGGGCAACAGCAAATAAAAATGCAGGGATGAGGTTGCCAAAAACAGCACTCAGCACAACAGTGCCTAATTTATTTTTTGGAATTTTATTAAAATGAAATATAGCGAAGGGAACAAACACCAGTCCTGCAGCAAAAATGCGTAGGGCGGCTATCTGCCATGCAGTAAGGGCTGCAGTACTATCCTTCATCAGTTTAAAAGAACTGCCCCATATAAAACAAAGAACAATAAATATTATCCAGCTTATTAATCGGTTACTCATAATGAAGGCGCAAAGATGAGGAAACAGAGTTGTTTGCCATCTAATTTTTTATCAACGGCAACTCCTTAAGCAGTAAATTGCAAATCAAAAAATTGTTATGGGAGAAATAAAACTGAAAGATATATCCACCCGGGCACCAAAAGACCTGGACAAAACAGCCACCAAAGAAAAAACGGAAAAGATAATAGAAGAGTTAAGTGAACTGCAAAATCTATTATTTGCCGAAGGTAAACACTCGGTATTGGTGGTTATACAGGGAATGGATGGCAGCGGAAAAGACGGTGTGATAAGAAATGTACTGGGGCATATGAATCCGCAGGGGGTAAAAGTAAAATCATACAAAGCCCCTACAGCAGAAGAACTGTCGCATGATTTTTTGTGGCGCATACATAACCATACCCCTGCTAAAGGCATGATACAGGTTTTTAACCGCAGCCACTATGAAGATATACTGGTAACAAGGGTACATAAATGGTGTGATGATGAAACAGCAAGAAAACGGACGAATGCCATCAATGATTTTGAAAAATTGCTGCAAGGGCATAATAATACACAGGTGCTAAAATTTTACCTGCACATATCACCCGAAGAGCAACATGAAAGGCTTAGCGAACGGATGAAAGACCCTGCTAAAATGTGGAAGTACAATGCAAATGATTTTGAGGAAGCTAAACTCTGGGATGAATATATGCAGGTGTATGAAGATTGTTTTAACAACTGCAATAATCCCGAATGGACAATTGTACCTGCTGACCAAAACTGGTATAAGGAATATATTATTGCCAGCCAGCTTCATAAAATAATGGCCGGGCTGAATATGCAGTTCCCCGGGCTAAAAAAATAATATATATTGGAAGTTTCTCCTATATTAGCAATCCTTATTCCTGTGAGATAAACAAATTTATTACTCACACAAAAATCAATTTATTATGGGAATGCTTAAAGAGTTTAAAGAATTTGCCATGAAAGGCAACATTGTTGACCTGGCCGTGGCCGTAGTACTTGGCGGTGCTTTTGGTGCAATTGTAAATGCAATGGTTGATAAAATTTTGATGCCTATAGTAGGCTCAATTGTTGGAAAAAGTTTTGAAACCCTAAGTGCTACTGTAAATGGTGTCAGCATCCAGTATGGTGCCTTTATACAGGCAGTGGTGAATTTTGTATTGGTTGCTTTGTTCTTATTTATGGTTATTAAAGCAATGAATGCCAGCAAGAAAAAAGAGGCTGCCGCAGCACCGCCGCCGCCGCCAGAAGATATTACCCTCCTGAGGGAAATCAGGGATGCCCTGAAGAAATAATAGTGGAAAACTGGCTTTCTTTCGAAAAGGCCGTTTCCCTTACTTTTGTAAAGTCCTGTTACCAAAACAGGACTTTATTTTTCACTCTAATTAAAGCAGAGAATAGTGCAGAACATTTCGTACCAGATAAAGTTGCCCCAGTTTGAAGGTCCTTTCGACCTGCTTCTTTTTTTTATAGAAAGGGATGAGTTGGATATTCAGAATATACCCATTACCCGTATCATCAACGATTTTCTGGATTATATCCATCAAACCGAAAAACTGAATATAGAACTCAGCAGTGAGTTTATCTTATTTATATCAACCCTTATGCGTATTAAAGCAAAAATGCTGCTGCCCCGTAAGGAATTGGATGCACAGGGCAATGAGATTGACCCAAGGGAAGAACTGATAAATAAAATACTGGAGTATAAACGTTTTAAAGAAGCATCGGCACAAATGGCCGAAATGGAAGCCCTGCGGATGCTGATGGTAAAGCGGGGAAATATACAAAAAGAACTTTCCTCAATTGGTGAAGACGACAGTGAAGGAACAGAAATACAAAACATTACCCTTTTTAAATTGATGAAGGCCTTCGAAAGGGCTATGCAGAAATACAGTGACAGACTGAACAAGCCGGTGCATACAGTAGTGCAGTATAACTACACTATGGAAGATAGCCGGGACAGAATGCTTAACCTGGCAAGGGAGCAAAAGAATGTTTCGTTTGAGAGGGTTTTTGAAATGGCGGAAAACAGGGTTCATGCTATTTTCTTATTTCTGTCATTGTTGGAACTGGCGCAGCAGCGGTTTTTGAAAATTGTTCTTGGTGAAGGAAGAAATAATTTTATTATTGAATATAACGAACCAGAAAACCGTCTGGCGGAACTGGAAAACACAAACCAATTACCATAACTTAAAAATTAAATTATGAAGCGTTCAGCAACAGCCCAATGGAAAGGCTCCGGCAAAGAAGGAGAAGGAAAATTAAATGTACAGTCCGGGGTTATTAAAAATAAAAAGTATGATTTTCGCAGCCGCTTTGATGATGGTACTTATACCAACCCTGAAGAATTAGTAGCTGCTGCACATGCAGGCTGCTATTCAATGAAGCTGAGTTTTATATTAGGTGCTGCTGGCTTTACCCCCAGCCGTATTGAAACTACCTGTACGGTAACATTGGAAAGTGGTGCTATTACCAGCAGCCATTTAGAAGTAAAAGTAAAAGTGCCGAAACTTAAAGCAAAAGATTTTCCACAGTATGCGGAAGATGCAAAAGCAAACTGCCCGATAAGCAAAGCATTAAGCACAGAAATTACTATGAATGCACAAATGGTAAAGAGTTTTAAGTAAAATATTACTTTATACTAAATAACCAATAGCCGCTTTTCATGAAGCGGCTATTTGATTTTAAATGACCCACTAATTTTTCCCTGCGAGATCGTCATCGGGGTATTCATCTTAAGTTTATTCATAAATCCATAAAAGCACCGGTTTCTTCGAATTATTAATTATCACTTTTAGTTTTTGTAGAAAACCCGGAGCCACAGTAGGGCAACCATTACTCTGGCATATTTCATCAGCAATTTCTGTTTCTGAAACACAGCTATGTGAGTGCAACACCACTGTTCTTTCAAAAGCATTACTGTTGGTGCTATCCAGCCCATGCAGTTTGTAAGAGTAGCCAAACTTGCCTGTATAGGGGCTGCCGATTTTATATTTACCCAGCGATGTACAACCTCCGCCCACTACGTTATTGTATTTTCTTCCTTCCAGCCAGTATTGAAAACAATTACCATGGGCAACAAGCCCTGCGGCATTCACGGTATCTTTTTTCAAATCATAAATATAAAAACGGGGGCTGCCAGAACGCAGGTCCATGTCTATCAAAAAACATTTTTCTGCATTAAAATTCTTGCTCTTTACAAAAACCTTTGCTTCGTCGGCCTTGTCTTTCATTTTGGGACTAAGCACTTCTTTAGCAGGCCTTGCCGGGGCAGCGGCTTTGGGCAGGTGCAGGGATTTTGCTTTTTTCCAGAAGGCAGTTTGGGGAAACCAGGAAATGGCAATAAAGCCAATAATAAAAATGATGATCAGGCGGGTGGATTTCATAACAGTGGTTGAGTAAGCCTTTGAGATGTGTACAAAACGAAATTCCATATATGATAATATCGTTATCCTGTTAAAATTATCTAAATCTGGTAGATGGAGTGTTATCTTACAGATGGCTGTTTCCGATTATACCATTTACTTTATTTCTTATTCCGCCCAGCCCTGGTTATTTCTTTGTATTATTCTCCGCTTTACTGGTTGCCTCTTTTGGTTTTTGTGGTTCCTGTTCAGTAGTGGCAGGCATATTTGTTGTTGCCACAGATTTATTGTTTTTATCATCTCCTGCTTAAGGCAATCTTTTCAATATTAAATAAAAATCCATATATCCTTTGGCGGCGGACAGCTTTATGAGTTTTGTGTTTCTTGTTACGGTCTGTTGTAGTACAAAAGGTATTCTTTCACGGATAACAATTTCTGTTTGCCCTCGCTTAAAATTGCCTGTAATAAACTCCCAGTTACCGCCTGTATTAACGTATATATAATCCCGGAAATCGTGGCGTGAGTTCATTTCTTTAATTACTGTATCTTTTTTCGCCGGGCGAATAGTGGTGGTGATGTATTGCTCTTTACCACCTTTCAGGTCATAGTTCACATAAGGAACAGCAAGGCTGTATTTGCCTTCCGTATGGTCAATCTGCAAATCGCAGTTGAACATCCAGCCCTTTATCCATTCGCCGCCGGAAGAAAGGGTGATTGTTTTTTCAATCGTACCGGTGATGCCGCTTATGGGAGTGGCAGCATGTGGTTCCAGCGATTTTACTTTCACATCCACATTAGAGTAACTATAACTGGTGCCCGAACGGATCCAGCTTTCCCAGCGGGCAGTGTTGTATTTATCTGGCTGGTTTACCCTAATCGCCCCCCTTACCTCAGTGGGAAATTCAATAAAGCCTGAATAAGTGCAATTGGCTTTTACGCTGTAATAAGTTTTATAAGGATCATTTTTCGCTGTTGAAGTATCATCAAAATTAATTTGATAAATATACTGGCCAACCCAGCCTTTTTTAATAGAAGCTTTGTATGGTATCTCAGGAAATTTTATTTCGGGCAATGAATCCTTTTGGCTAAACAGGTCGGAGGAACATAGCAGCAGGGCTGTTAAACAAAACAAATCTTTTCTCATGTTTAAATAGTTTTTTATTTAATTAATGTATGATTGCTTAATTTTTCTTTGCAAACGCTTTTCCATCCAGCCACAATATGCGCAGTCCTTTTATGCAGGAGAACATGGCATCGTAAGTTCTTGGCTTTCCTTCTATATCACTAAAGCGTACATGCCAGTTATCCGGTACTGTTGCCGTTCCGGTTGATTTTCTGCTTTGAAACCGGATATCACCAATCCGCCCATTGGCCGTACTCAAATTCCATTCATATTTTCCACCGTTGAAATATTGAAAACTTTCTGTTGAAGAATGTACGTCTGTACCGGCATCTAACCCCGTATATACACTTACATAACTGATGGCTGCACCAAAATCACTTGTCCATGTGCCTTTAAGGTCGCTGGCAGCTACTGCAAACTTGTTTTTTTCCTGCATATTATTTAAGCCATCCCATGTTTTATTGGCTTTGTTTGTTTCATAATTGCCAAACATTGCCTCAAATGCACCCTGATTAGGAGCTATTATTTCAACATATTTATTATTGCCGGTATAGTATGTGCGCTGGTACAAAACAACATACACTCTTTTGCCGGTAGCATTATCCGTCATTTCTGCAGAACCATAACAGGGTCGGGAAAAAAATTGGTCACCATCTTTAAAAAACATATTCGTTGCATTGCTGTAACGGGGAGCTACTAATATATTCCAGGCTATTTTAAGTTTTGCATCACCATCTGGGTTATATTCATCTGCCTGTTTATTGGGATAATGAATAAGCACTTTTATATTTCCTTTGGTTGCCTCCACCCAGTCTTCTTTGGGTACGGCTACCCAACCATCATCAAAATTGGTAGTAGTAAAATGGAATCCATTGGAGACCGGGTGGCTCGCAGGTATTACCGGGTTATCAGGAACTGCAGGTTTATTTTTTCTTACAAACTTTTTTGTATCAGTTTTTATTGAACCCAGTAATTTATCAATATCTGCTGCATATTTTTCATCGTTAAACAGTGTAATGGCACACCAGCTTATATCGCTTTGCGTAAAAGTAGAAACAGATATTAAAAATTGTATACTATCTACATCTGCAATGCCTACACCTGTTATCACATCCCAACCACTTTGTTTTTCGGTTTGTTTTTCTTTGGGGTCGCCGATTTTATATTGGTTACCGGCAAAATAATCCCAGTCGGTTTTAAAGTTTGCCTCCGGGTCAGATGAGCCTTGTTGTGCAGGCCACAGATGTACCTGGCAAAATGTATTTCCATCTTTTATTTGATATATAAGCCGTTGCTTTTGTTCCAGCAATTTGAATTTTGCAGGAACGGGGAAGGAAAGTATATCAAATTTTTTTGTTTGTGCCATCAAGCATACATTGAATGGGATGATGAGGGATATAAGAAATATCATTTTCATGACTAAATGTTTAATGCTTTATGAATGATGCTGTTTTTAATAATTCACTTGTTTGCAACTGCAGCGAATACATTCCTGCAGGCAACTTTGAAATATCAATGCTTCGTTGCTGGTTACCTGCGGGTATTTGTTGCTGCTGCACCAGCTTTCCTTCCATACTATAAATTCTGATAGTTGCCGGTTTTGAAATATTTGTATTCAGTTGTATAAAATCCTGCGCCGGGTTGGGGCTTATTACAATACTGTTCTTTTCATTATTGTTTATAAGCGTTACAATTCTTGAGTATGTAAATCTTCCATCTAAATCAACCTGTTTAATGCGGTAATAATTTTTTCCGGCAACAGGTAAAAGATGTGTAAAGGAATAATTGCTTGTGCTGCTGCTGTTGCCTGCTGCATTTACTGTTCCTGCTTTTGTAAATGAAACACCATTGTTGCTGTGTTCTATCTCAAAATGGCTGCTGTTACTTTCAGATGCGGTAGCCCATTCAATGATAGCAGTATTATTTTGCAGTTTGCCGTTTATGGAGAGCCAGGTAACGGGAAGGGTAACATTGTTTGTGAAAACTACTGCGAGTTCTGAAAAACTGCTCATTTCAAATTCAAAATAGTAATCGAAGGGTGAATTATACGGAACTGCCACTGGTGTTATGATTGTGTAAAGCGAGGTGGATGCGCCGGGGTCATAAGCCACATCAAGATTAACAGGTGAACCCGGCCCGAATTTCTTTTTCAAAATACGCAGATTGTTTACTGTTGCAGCAGGAAAACCATTTGATTGCAGATAACTCAGTAACTGAGTAATTTCAGCACCCGTATAATACAGACGTATCCGTGCTGGCGGGTTTAAAGGTGTTGTAAAAGCGGATGGTTCTATATAAAAATTGCGGGCGGCAAAATACACAGTACTTCCGTTAATAACCGTGCTTCTTGGATTTCCAAAGGCATTAACTGCACGAATACCCCAACAGGCCGACTGAATGGTATTTCCAGCTCCGGCATTGATACTGTAAACAAGGTTTCCGCTGCTGTTAAATACATGTTTCCATCCATTACCCGTATAGGTCTTGCATCCGGAAGTTGTCATGGCTGATTCATAATCACCCTGCGGACTAAGGTTACAATATCCCAAATCTGTACTTACCTGAAAATTCACCTGCCTTGTTATTCCGCAATAGGAAGTAACCGTGTAAGTAATATTATAAATGGCAGTTGCCTGATCGGCCGGAATAAATTCCCCTGCAGACTGGTTTGACCAGTTAAGGGCAGGACTGGAAGACCAAACACCTCCGGGGGTCTCATTAATAATATTATTATACAAACTAACCGTGTCTGAAATACCTGCACAAAAACCGGAAGATACATTGGGGTCAAACTGGCCCGCACTGGTACTGGCATCAGTTTCAATAAACAGTCTATATACTTTTTCCCAATAACAACCATTAAAGTTTGCTGTAGATATTTTGACAGAATAAAAACCTCCCTGGAGAACTGTACTGGTACTGTCGTTCACCATGGCTTGCAGGGTGCCGGTGGTATCTGTGCCGGAGAAGATCCTGACTAGTGCACCTGCCGGTAAACTGTTTGCCTGAATAAAAGGCATGGCACAGTTGGTTGAGTCAATATTAATTTCCGGTGCCGGGCTGCTAAAGACAGGTATAAAAAATACATTCAGCACCCTGTTTGCAGAAATGAATGACTGCCCGCAGTTGTTGGTGACGAAAAATCCATAACTTTTATTTCCGTCCAGTCCTTTAATGGTTATGATTGTATCCTGGTTTTGTGCCGATGTTTGCCCGGAGAAAACGATATTGCCATATTGCACATCATTTCCATTGATGGATGTAACTTCTTTAATGATGTAATGATAGGGCGGGGGGAAAAGAAGCTGGTCATCGTTGAAAATTCTTAAACCAAATTTTAAATAACCGCCTAAGGTATCTCCATTTGTACAGTTAGCATTGACACCTGATTGTTTCAGGTAAAAAACAGAACCCAGTTCAACGGTTGTAGCAGATGTTTGCAATGGTAACCCGCATGCATCTGTAGCCCGTAAAGTATAGATGCCCGGCACAAGGTTCGAAAAAGTAGCACTGCTTACGGGGCTGGAAAAATTAATGCCGTCATAACTGATGGAATAATTATAAGGCGGCACTCCCGTTACAGGAGTTATCTCTGTATAATAATTGCTCAAACAATCCGGGTTATCCCTGCCAGAACTTATATTGGCTACGAGGCCATCCTTACACACTTCTTGTTTTGTAATAAGGCCGCTGGCAATATCTTTTACAAAGATTGAATCGCAGGTCTCAATCATTGATAGATTGCCGAACACATTTGATGTTTGCCAGCTAATAGTTGAAGACCCGTTTAGTTTTATTCCGTACTCAGGTGTTGAACACACATTTGCGTTTACGGTAATTACATATTTGCAACTGGAAACAGTTACTGATGTACTGTTGATACGGGGAGCCACAGCCAGCAGCGGGAGCAGGTCAACAGCACTTATTGTGCCGCAGGTATCCTTTAAAACCATTTCATAAGTTTGTCCGCCCTGCAGATTGGAGAATGTGAGACCGGTACTGAAAACATATGGGTTTGATGAACCGGCTGGCCGAATACCTTTCAGATTAGGGTTGGATTGAAGTGTTGCGAAATATTGGCAATAACCGCCGCTGCCACCATAACTAACAACAAATGGCGGGGCAGGAGGAGCAACAGTTATTGTAACTAATGTATATTTTGTAAGTACACCAAACCGGTCTCTTCCCCTTACTAAATACTGCCCATGTGCCAGTCCGCTGATATTGCCGACGGGGTATTGATATACAATTGAATCCAATATGGCATCAGGTACCGGGTTGGTGGGTGTGCCCGGAGGTAATAATGCGATGCCAAATGTAAAGGGAAATCTTTGGGGAAAATTGAATCCGTTTGTCTGGACACCAACCTGTATTGTACCTCCGCTGCAATTAGAGGCTGCGGGGTCAAATAAAGCGGTGGCAGTTGAAACCAGTTCTCTTGTTATAATATTACTGGTTACCCCGCATGCATCAGTTACACGAAACTGATATTGTGCATTTGCATCTATGGGAAACAAAAAAAAACCGTTAGTTGAAATTCTGTTTTGCCATCCGGCATCGGTTGTTTTTTTTTGTTCAAAAGTAAATGGAGGGCGGTAGGCGAAAGGAGACCCATCCGGAAAAGGCAGAAATTCGACATAGTTTACCCCGCCTGTAATATCAGTACCCCAATACATAGTTGCCTGCGGGTTGGGCGGAAGAACAGGGTTATTAAAAAGGGCAGGGTCAATTGTTACTCCATTTGAAGTTCTTTCTTCCAATGTAACATTGTTTCGAAGAACCGCACGGTAATTGGAAATTACTGTAATATCACCGGAGGTCACCATGTGCCAGTTATTGGTATTTGTATGCACCGTTACCCAGTTGCCTCCCTGAAAACGCTGAAACATATAAGTTACATTTGTCCATGTTGGGTCTGCCGGGTATGCAGCTATTGTGGCGCCCCCGCATCCATGATGGGTTTGTGCAACCGGGGTTTGAGATTTTGAACTGATTACAGATACAAATAACAATAAGGTAAAAAAATATTTCATAACTGATGTTTTAATGGATACAAAACTTCAACTAATCAGCAAGTGAAACAATCCCCTGAACACCTGTTTTTACAATCCCCTGAACAGGGGATTGGGCTTTATTTAATTTTCATCATTTTTGTATTATCATTATGAAAAGGGAAAAATTTCTTTTACTGTTATTGGTTTTTGTTACGGCCATGCCGTTAGCTGCACAGCAGCATCTTGCAGACAGTATAGAAACATTGCTAAAAAAAGAATTACCGGATAGTGTAAGAGCCGTTGCATTGATAAATAAAGCAATGTATTATGAAACCATTGATTCAACTAAATCAAAACAATTTTATAAAGAGGCGATTGACTATGCTGTTAAAAGAAAATTGAACTATGCAGCCGGGCTTGCACTGCACTACAGCATTTATGTTGACCTCGCAGCAGGTAAATACAAAGAGCACATTAATGATATTGACAAAGCTCTCTATTACCTGTCACTTTCAAACAGTGAAGCTGCCAGTGTGCAGTCTGGATTAGTAATGGACTCTAAGGCAAGTTTTTTTTTCCAGGAAGAACAATATGATTCTGCAGCAGAATGGTATTTGAAAGGTATAGCCGTACTGGAAGAAATAAAAAAAGATGACCGGTTGGCTACCACTTATTTTAACCTGGCAGGTGTATATCAAATGCTCAACCTCAGGGATAAACAAAAAGAATATACTGTAAAAGCGTTATATACTTCTCAAAGAAACAAACAAGCTTCAGAAATTGCATCAATGTATTCTGCCTTATCTGATTATTATCATACAGGCAAAGAATACAACACGGCTTTATTGTATTCTGATTCTGCCCGTCTCTATTTTTCGGAAGATATGGATATGGCCCGTAAGTATTATTATCTCGCAGTGCGGGCCCAGGCTTTTCATGGTATGAAAAGATATGATAGTGCAGTTTATTATTATACTAAAGGAAATGAAATAGCAAAAGAACTAAATAATGTATCAGGCATAACTGAAACGACAATTTGGATGGGAAGCGCCTATCTGGGGTTGAAAGAATACAGCAATGCGGAGAAGTTTATAAAAGAAGGAATTTCCCTGGCTGAAGAGGACAATAATATGGCGCTTAAAACATCTGGCTATGAGTTGTTAAGTAAGTATTTTGAAGAAACCGGAGATTTTAAGCAATCCCTTTCAGCCTACAAAAAATTTGTGGAAGCAAATGATTCATTACAAAATGCCGACAGAAAAAAAACTATTCTCGGTCTCGATAAAAAATATGAAACCGAAAAGAAAGAACAGCAGCTAAAACTGCAGCAGTCATCCATCAAACAAAAAAACACACTCAATTATATATTGGGCGGAAGCATAGCAGCACTGCTGCTGATTTCGTTTCTTTCCTACCGTACTTATCAGCAAAAAAGAAAACTGCAGGAACAAAAAATTTCTGAACTGGAAAAAGAAAAACTATTATTAGCCACTCAGTCAATCTTAAAAGGCCAGGAAGATGAAAGAAGCCGGTTGGCGAAAGACCTGCATGATGGCCTTGGTGGATTGTTAAGTGGTGTTAAACTTCAATTAGGCGCTATGAAAGGAAACTTAATTTTATCGGAAGAGCATGGCCGCACATTTAATAATGCACTCGGCAAGTTAGATGAATCCATCAGCGAAATGCGGAGGGTGGCCCATAACATGATGCCCGAAGCCTTAATGAAACTTGGGTTGCAGCAAGCCTTGCAGGATTACTGCGATGGCTTATCTGAATCGCAACCTTTTAAAATCAACTGTGAGTTTCATGGACTGGAAAACAGGATGCCCTCTTCCACAGAAATTGTAGTGTACAGAATAGTACAGGAGTTGCTAAACAATGCCGTAAAACATTCAGGCGCCACAACTATACTGGCACAGGTAATAAGACATGGAGATAACCTTTCCATAACGGTGGAAGACAATGGGAAAGGATTTAATATTTCTCAATCTGAAATTACAAAAGGCGCCGGGCTTGCTAATGTAAAAGCAAGAGTGGATTACCTGAAAGGCCAAATGGATATTCAATCGGCTCCCGGTAAAGGCACTTCCGTTCATATTGATTGTATAATTGACGGCAATGGATAAAATAAAAGTACTGATAGTGGATGACCATCCAATGGTACTGGAAGGTATGCGGAGTATGCTTGCAGAGATAAGTTTTGCAGAGATAAGCGGAACTGCCACTAATGCATACGAGGCTATTGAAAAAATTAAAACTTCGCTGCCAGATATTGTGATTACCGATATCAATATGCCGGAAATAAGCGGCATTGAACTTTCTGCAAAAATAAAAGCTGAGTTTCCGGCAGTAAAAGTAATTGCCATGAGTACGTTTAAAGAGCGGAGTTATATTTCTCAAATGATACAGAATGGTGCATCCGGTTACTTAGTTAAAAGTGCATCCAAAGAAGAAATTGAGGAAGCTATACTTTCCGTGTATGAAGGGAAATTGTACATGAGCCTTGATATTAATTTATCTGTAGATGAAAAGCAGGATGTGGGAAAAATGCCCGTCATCAGCAGCCGGGAGAAAGAAGTATTAGAGTTAATCGCCGATGGCCTTACCAATCCGCAGATTGCAGCAAAACTTTTTATCAGTCTTCATACCGTGGACAGCCACCGGAAAAATCTTTTAACTAAATTTGGAGTAAACAATACAGCTGGTTTAATTAAACTGGCGGCAAAGTATAATATGGTGTAAAAAACTATCCGAGTAATTGGCTCACCACCACTTTATCATTCAACATCTCTTTTATTGCATCAGCAATGCCCTGCGCATCATACCCACATTCTTTATGTAGTTCTTTGGGTGTGCCATGCTCTACTAATCTGTCAGGAATACCAAGTATCCGAACATCATTCTTATAACCATGCTTTGCCATAAATTCAAGAATCGCACTGCCGATACCGCCCTCCACTGTGCCATCTTCTACCGTTACTAATTTTTCGTATTGCTGACAGGCTTCGTGTAGTAATGCTTCATCCAATGGTTTGGCAAAACGCATATCATAATGGCCCGGGGCCAATCCATCATTTTTTAATTCACGGATAGCAGTAGCGGCAAAATTTCCCGGGTGGCCTAAAGAAAGAATAGCAATGTCTTTCCCATCTTTCAATTTTCTGCCTTTGCCAATTTCTATTTCTTTCATTTCTGTTTTCCATTCCGGCATCACACCTTCGCCTCTTGGGTAGCGGATAACAAATGGCAACTTAGTAGATTCTAACTGTGCCGTGTACATCAGGTTCCGCAATTCACTTTCATTCATCGGCGCACTGATTACCATATTAGGAATACAACGGAAATAAGCAATATCATAACAACCATGATGTGTTGGCCCGTCATCACCAACCAGTCCGGCACGGTCAAGGCAAAATATCACCGGCAGTTTTTGTATCGCCACATCATGCACCACCTGATCGTAAGCCCTTTGCATAAATGATGAATAGATATTGCAGAAGACCTTCATGCCCTGTGTAGCCATACCTGCACTAAGTGTTACGGCATGTTGTTCTGCAATCCCCACATCAAATGCCCTGTCAGGCATTTTCTCCATCATAAATTTTAATGAAGAACCAGAAGGCATAGCAGGAGTTACACCAAATATCTTCTCATTCTTTTCTGCTAACTCAATAATTGTATGTCCGAAAACATCCTGGTATTTTGGCGGTTGCGGCAAATCAAACTTCTTCTTTTGTATTTCACCGGTTATTTTATCAAACAAACCGGGTGCATGCCACTTGGTCTGATCTTTTTCAGCCAGTGCATATCCTTTTCCTTTTGTAGTAATTATATGCAGGATTTTTGGTCCGGGTATGTTTCGTAAATCTTTTAATGTGTCAACCAGCTTGGCAACATTATGCCCATCAATAGGGCCAAAGTAGCGCAGTTTTAATGATTCAAATAAATTAGCATGGCTGCTTACCATTCCCTTTAGACCATCAGTTAATTTATGTGCCATTGCCCGGCTGAAACTTTTGCCAACAGGTAATTTGCCCAATAGGTTCCAAACCTCATCTTTTACTTTATTATAAGTAGGTGATGTGGTAATGTCGGTAAGGTATTCTTTTAATGCACCAACGTTAGGGTCAATGCCAATGCCATTATCGTTTAATACAATCAGCATATCTGTATCCGCAACACCTGCATGGTTCATTGCTTCAAACGCCAAACCTGCTGTCATAGAACCATCACCAATTACAGCAACTGTTTTTCTATCTGCTTCCCCTTTATACTTTGCGGCCATTGCCATACCCAGCGCCGCAGAAATAGAAGTGGAAGAATGACCTACACCAAATGTATCATATTCACTTTCGCTTCTTTTAGGAAAGCCGCTAATGCCATGGTATTTTCTGTTGGTATGAAAATTATCCCGGCGGGCGGTAAGGATTTTATGGCCGTATGCCTGGTGGCCTACATCCCATACTAATTGATCGTAAGGGGTGTTATAAATGTAGTGCAACGCTGTTGTTAGTTCCACTACACCTAAGCTGGCACCAAAGTGACCGCCATGCACACTTACTACATCAATAATATATTGACGCAGCTCATCGCATACCTGGTGCAATTTTTCCCTCGGCAGTTTTTTGAGGTCTGCCGGAGAATCAATTGTCTTTAAAAGTGTTCCTGGTGCAATTTCCATTTGTACCCATTTTGACTATGCAAAAGTAGCCTTTTCCGTTCAGCCTTTTTTGCTAAAAATTATATAACAAATTACAAACAGGAATGTTCTGTGGCACAGTGGTTAGAATAAAAATAATGGCCGAAAAGCCCCATTTGTAAGAGTTATCAGCCATTTGTATATTTAAAGAATGCTGCCTGTGGCTGGATTAATTAGATTTGTTACACTATGTGGCTTGGACAAAAACGATATTGGATATTTCAGGCAATTGGCTGGGGGTTGTTTATCTCCATTCATTTGTTTTTTCACTGGTCGCTTGGAAAATTAGGAACTTATGATGACAGGATGCTTTTTTTCAGCAAAGTGGGTATTTTTATTTTGCTGGGCTTGATGCTTACACATGTAATGAGGTTTTTTATAATCAGGCTGAATTTATTACAGGCTAAATTAGAGAAACAGATTGCACAGTTTATTTTACTTACTATCCTGTTTTCATTTGCTGGTGCTTTAGTAGACCTTATGCTGCGGCAGCGGTTTGAATTGATTTCAAAAAATGAAAGTGAACTGCTACAGAAAAAAAATCTTACTCTGCTTACACTTAACAACTCCCTTTCTTTCTTTGTTTATTATTTTATATGGAGTGCTATCTACTTCATGTACCACTATATTTCTAAAAGCAGGAGGCAGCAACTGGATACGTTGCGGCTTGAATCTTTAGTAAAGGAACTGGAACTGCAAACAATCAAATCCCATATCAATCCGCATTTTATTTTCAATTCGCTAAACAGCATAAGGGCATTGGTGGATGAAAACCCGCAAAGGGCAAGAAAAGCTGTAACAGAACTGAGTAATATCCTGCGAAGCAGTATGCAGGCGGAAAAACTGGAGATGGTGCCTTTTGAAAAAGAGCTGCTGATTGTAAAAGATTACCTGGCATTGGAAAATATGCGGTTTGAAGACAGGCTGAAAGTGGAATATGATATTGATGAAGATACACTAACCCGTTCTGTACCGCCAATGATGCTGCAAACATTGGTGGAAAATGCTATTAAGCATGGCATCAGCAAACAGATAAATGGCGGTGTGGTAAAAGTAATTTCTGATTTTACCGGTGATTATCATGAACTGATGGTGCAGAATACCGGCCAGCTAAATGGAAAAATAAGTAGTGATGGTTTTGGCTTGTCAAGCACTTACAATCGCCTTAGCTTACTATACGGAGACAAAGCAAAATTTGACATAAAACAAATAAATGGATCATTGGTACAGGCAAGGGTACTGATACCCATAATTGCAGTTTAAAATTTATTGTTTGTCGTTTATAGTTTAGCGCAAAGCAGATTTCATAAAACGGTTTCAAAACTTTACGATAGAAAAAACTTAAACAGGAAACCAGAAACAAATTATATGAAAGCAATAATTATTGATGACGAAAGATTGGCAAGAACAGAGTTGAAAAAGCTATTGCAGGATTTTCCTGAAGTGGAAGTGGTGGATGAAGCCACCAATGCAGAAGATGGCATTGCCAAAATAGAAAGCCAGCAACCAGATTTGATTTTTTTGGATATACAAATGCCGGGAAAGACGGGGTTTGATATGCTGGCTGAGCTGGAGAAATCGCCACAGGTAATTTTTACTACTGCCTATGATGAGTTTGCATTAAAGGCATTTGAAGTAAATGCACTTGACTATTTACTAAAACCTATTGAACCAAAGCGGTTGGCGGATGCTATTCAAAAACTCACAAACAATGAAGTAAGGGAAACAAGAAACGAGACAGAAAATATTAATAACAGCCTGCTTACAGAAAATGACCAGGTATTTGTAAAAGATGGTGAGAAATGCTGGTTTGTAAAACTGAACGAAATCCGTTTGTTTGAAAGTGTGGGCAATTATGCCAAAGTATTTTTTGGAATTAACAAACCGCTGATATTAAAATCGCTGAATGCATTAGAAGAAAGACTCGATGAAAAAACTTTTTTCAGAGCCAACCGTAAACATATTGTAAACCTCCGCATGATTGAAAAAATAGAACCTTATTTTAACGGGGGTTTATTGCTAGATTTAAAAGGCGGCGAAAAAATTGAGGTAAGCCGCCGGCAAACGGTGAAGTTTAAAGAGATGATGAGCCTGTAAAATCAGCGAAGCTTAAAAATAAACGAACCACCTTCATCCCCTATGCTCTTCAATGCTGAATACTGCGGGTTATGATATTTTGTTTTAACTGCCTCGGGTATAGAGTTCATTTTGTTTTTAACTGTGTACCACAAATCTTTTGCACTTATAAGCGGTTTATTGTTGTCTTTTAAAAAACCCTGCACAAATTTTATAAAATAACTATCGTCCAGCACCACTGCCAGATTTCCGCTTGTCATTACTTTTCTGCTGAGTGCTTTCCATTGCAGTTCTTCATCACCTTTAACAGCAAGGTTATCCTCCTCTTCATTTTGGCCCCTTAAAAACTGGCCGCTAAAACAGGCATCGAGCATAATAAGTATATGTTTCCCGTTACTGTTTAAAACGGCTTTTTGTATTTCTTCAGAAGTAATATAATAAGACACCAGCCCTTTTTTAGCAGAGGTTGGGATGAGGTAGCCATCTATATACCCGGTTTTATATCTGCCCGTATCACCATGGCCGGCATAAAAAATAAGCAGGTTATCGTCTTTTTTAAGGGCCTTGCATTTTGCTATTATTGCTTCTACAATATCTTCCCTGCTGCGGTTATATAAGGTGTCAATATTTTTTGCTTCAAAAGTATATTTGCTAACGAGGATTTCTTTTAGGTTATTCGCATCCCTTATCGGAAAATTCAAATCCTCAAAATCAGGGTTTATATAATCTGTTTCAGCAATCAGTATACCATAATAATTTCCACCCGGCCCGGCTCCTCCATCGAAGTGTTTTCGGGTTCCCCCCCCTTGTAGCCCTGTTGGTTATAATGTGTTTGGCGGCAACATTGGCCGAGTCAATAACGGTTATAAGAATATCCGCACTGTCCCCCTTCGGTTTTATTAATGAATATTCAAAGTAACCATCGTTATCATCAAACACAACAACGGTATCATTAATTTTTACTGTACTTATACCAGATACATCGGTGGCCTTGCCCCGTATTTTTATTTTAATTGAATCTGTATTTTCAATTTTGTTTTTAACAGTGTCTGCCGACCATACATTTATTACAGGCGGCGTTTTATCTATTGCCCTTGTTTTTACCAAAGCATTTCTTTTTTTAACTTCAAGGTTGAGCAGGGCTGTTTTTACATCCGGTTGCCGCGGGTCAATCATCAGCGATTGTTCATAGTTGATTGCTGCATTGTCAATATCCCCCATTTTTTCCAGTATGTATCCCCGCAGACAAAGCACATCAATATACCCCCTGCGGGTTTTGTTAGTGGTATCATTTACCCGGTTATTGTAAAAAAGCGATGCTGAATCAAGGTTGAGCAGCCCTTCCTCATATTTATTTTCGCTAACCTGGGTAACAGCTTTAATAAAGTATCTGTAAAATTTATAACCGGGCTCATCGCAGGAAGGATGGTAATGGTTTATGCCCCGGCATATTTTCATAGAGGCCCTTATTATTAATATAGAGGCGGTAGAAAAAATTAGCCACATCGAAACGGTTTAGCCGTACTAGCGGGGAGATGATATTGATATAAGGGTTGCCAAAATCCAGCCGGTGGTTAAGGTTGGTTAAAAAATCTTTTACGGCCAGTTCATATTCGCCGAGGCTGTTATAGCATAGCCCCCGGTTGTTATAATAACCATAGTAAGTTGGCCTTAGCTCAATAGATTTACTAACATCCTTTAGGGCCAGTTCAATCTGGTTGGTGTTATAATAAGTTATAAACCTGTTCCTGTAATAATCAACATTAGCAGGATCTAGGGCTATTAACCTGCTATAATCTTCAATTGCCGGATAGTAGAGTTCTTCACTTTTATATAAATCGGCCCTTTTTTCATAGTACTCAATAAGGCTTTTAGAAGGAGTATGTTGTTCTTCACCAAGCCGGATGGCATTATTAATATCAACAATAGCAGAATCGCTCCAACCTTTTTCAGTAAAGGCTTCACTACGGTAATAATAGAAGCTGGCTGAGTCTGGCTGTAGTTCTATAGCTTTTGTACAATCACGGATGGCAAGGTTTAGACGGGTTATTTCATTTATTTTTTTGTTCCATATATAGGCATAGCCCCTGTTTGCATAGGCCATGGCAAATTTGTCATCTTCTTTAATAGCTTTGGTATAATATTCAATGGCCTCCTCGAACCTGTTTTTACCAAATGCCTCCTCGCCTTTAGCAGCATATGTTTTTGCATTCTGGGCATACAATGTTCCGCAATGGAAAAAGGTGGTGGATAAAACAAGTAGCTTTAAAAGAAACTGGTGAAGGCTCATAGTGCAGTTAATTCGGTCATCTAATTTACTGCTTATATTCCGGCAATTCAAAAAAATGGTAGGTTTAAGGCGTGGTGTTTTGCAACTTTACTGGGAGGAAAGGCTTCCTTTATTGTTTTAACGGTAATGAAGGGTGTGGAAATTCCAATAGATTTGAGAATCATAAAATTATAAGGATGCGGAAGAATTTTTTTATAACCACTTGTTTGTCTTTTATTGTTTCTGTGCTTTTTGCCCAAAAAGCTGAGAACCTTATAAAACTGTCTGAAGTGGAGCGGATAGAGAAAACACTTGCAGCTGATGATATGCAGGGCAGAAAAGTTTTTACCCCGGGTATAGAAAAAGCCGCCGCTTTTATTGCAGCAGAATTTAAGGCAGCCGATTTGGAAACAATAAATAACAACGGCTCTTATTTACAGGAGTTTTCACTGGTAAGGGCTATGCCGCTGAAAATAGAAGCGAAGCTGGATGATGCAGCTATTGAATCAAAAAACATATTGGTAGTAACCAACCAGCCGCACCTGGTTATTACAGAAACATCCGGCTACGAAAAAATAGCAATACCAGCCGGGGTAAAATTACAAAACGAGGCAAGGGGCCTTCTTCGTCAGAATAAAAATATAGTGGCATTTGTGGATAATAGTTTTGCAAACAGCTTTGGTAATTTGGCAAGATTGAAATCGCAACAATTTAAAACAAGCACCAATGTTATTTTTATACTGGCGGATAAAATGCCTGAAACATTTTCTATAAATGCCGACCATGAAATAACGGAACAAAAAATGGCAAATGTGGTGGGTGTGCTGCCGGGAAAAGACAAGAAGAAGGAAATGGTGATTTTTTCGGGGCATTATGACCACTTAGGCATCGGGAAAGTTGTAAACGGCGATTCAATTTATAACGGAGCCAATGATGATGCAGCAGGGATAACGGCAGTAATTATGCTTGCAAAATATTTTAAGGCTTTAAAAAATAATGAAAGGACGATTGTGTTTGCTGCTTTTACTGCTGAAGAAACAGGTGGCTTTGGCTCCAGTATTTTTCAAAACAGATTGAAGCAGATAAAGTGGCCGCCATGTTTAATATTGAAATGATAGGTACAGAAAGTAAATGGGGAAAGAACTCTGCTTATATCACTGGCTATGAAAAAACAAATATGGGTGAAATAATGGCAAAGGATCTTGAAGGGACTGGTTTTACTTTTTATCCCGATCCATACCCCGACCAGCAATTATTTTATCGTTCAGATAATGCAACACTGGCAAGATTAGGAGTGCCTGCGCATACCATTTCCACTTCTAAAATGGATAGTGAACCCAACTATCATAAGCTGAGTGATGAAGTGGCAACACTTGACTTATCTAACATGACAGAAATAATAAAAGCCATTGCACTCAGTTCAAAAAATATTGTAGCCGGGAAAGAAACACCGGCAAGGGTGATGGTGGAGGAGTTGCGTTAGACTTTGGAATACTAGAGCTTCTTTTGCACTAATCAATTCCAAAAGCAAACAGGGTAGTACTGCCATCCATACTTTGCATACCCATACCTGACATAACAAAGGCATATTCTCCCCTTAGCAGCGCTTTATCTATCACAAGCTCCCAATAACCATCCCTTATTTTTTTTTCGCTGAAGGTAAATTTCTCACCGGTTTTTTGTTTTTTACTGCCGAAGGGGCTCATACCCGGATTTTTTTGTATCAAAATTTTTCTTTTCCCGTTTCCCGTTTCCAATTTATATAAAACAATATTACCGGAAGGGTCATTCATACTGCCCATTATATCCGATGGGTCAATACCGTTGGCCCGCATCATCGAATCGGCTTGTGAGGATGCTTTACTGGCAGAAGTGCCATTAGAAAACACAAACGACAGGTTTTTAACATTCGATAACCGGACGGTTGATTTTTCCCCCTCAATAATATAACTGCTTTCGGAACCGCCCATGCCACCCAATTTAGCTTTGGATTCTAATTTGGAAGAACCTTTCTCTAACCGGCTTACGGAGTAGATACTGTCTTTCTTTAACCAATACACTTCTTTGCTATATTCCGGTTCAGGATATTTTTGTGCCTGCAAAAGGCTACAGCAACTCACCAGAATAATTGATAACGTAAAATTTTTCATGAGTATTTATTTTTAATTTTAAATATTAAATGAATGGTTGGGGTTAATTTTTTTAATCGATATTCTTCCAGTCTATACCAAAAGCAAACACGGTAAATTCTTTTAACTCCATATTTTTTACCCAAACAAACCCATACTCACCAGCCTCTAATTGATCGGGTAATTGTATCTGGTAATTATCTTTTGATATTATTTTCACACTAAAGCTTATCAACTTTCCTTTTGCTTCATCTTTATCCGTAATCAATCCTTCTTTAGCGGTAATAGTAACTTCTCTTTTTTGTTCTACAGGTATAAATTGATATAGTTTGATGTAAGAGGTAAGGTCTATAACATCTCCGCTTGTCTTTATAAAAAATACAATATCTTTTTTGGCAACAAAACGAATTTTGGATGAAGACGCATCCATCATCAATGATTGTTTGGCGCCTTTCAATCCCAATGTTTTCTTTTTAGTTACCATCAGGGCATTGGCATTTTCTAATTTAATAAGTTTGTTCCCCTCTTTATCAAAATAGTAAGGCTGATTGATAAACTCCGGTGTGGGTAAAACGATTTCGGGTTTTACTACTGGCTTTGCTACCGTTTTTTTCGCAACAGGTTTTTGGTGCTTTACAATAATGGTATCATACTTGGCACCTTTTTTTACTGTTTTTGTCTGGCATAGTGCAATGGCAGGCAAACACAAGGTGCCGCTTATAAACAAGAAAAAAAAAATTACTGTCTTTTTCATCATCATCTATTTTAAAAATTAAACTTACCGGCTTTCGGGTGCTATAACAGTCGAACAAAAGTTAGTATCCCCTGATTGTTGACAATAAAAATAGCCGCAACCGGTTTATTTATCATCACCCGAAACAGTGATTTGAATTGTAAGATGCATTATCACCCGAAAAGGGGATAAAGTAATTTGGGCTGTGTTTATTCATCTTTTAATTTCCTTACAGTAAACTTTACATAAGAATCATCTCCCTCTTTTCCTATTAGTAAAATGGTTTGCTCTTCATCTTTTAATTCAAACTTTACTTGTGTTGGGTAAGTTGGTGATATACCTGCAACAAGTGCTCTTCCTACTTCATTTGTACCTGTATATGTTCCTTTGCCATTTAAATGCGGACAAGTAATTTGTAGTAAGGGAAAAATGAGTGGTGTTTTCTTAAAAAATATTTCTACCCATGCATTACCATCAGCAGTTGCAGCAGCAATAAGTCTTGTACTGGTAACACCCAAAATATGTATAGACCCGGTGCCCGGTTGCAGTTGCAAAACTTTGCATTTGCCTTTGTAATCTGCCTGGCTAAGTGTATTTCTATTTTCCTTTTCAATTACTGTTGCTTTATTTCCTGTGACAGATAATATAAAACTTCCGGTATCTATATAATTTATAGCACCAAGTGTACCACCACCTGTAAAATCTTTTAAACTGTGTACCATAGTAACTTTATAAGCATTATCATAAATGAGAATGTTGCTTACCATCTCATCTTTGAAGTGTTGGTTACCATAAGCTGACTTAAAAAGTTGCTGCACACTTACAGCTACAGGATTCTGAGCCGGTACTTTTTCCGGTGCTTTAAAAATAGCCGTACCGTTTGTTGATGCTGAAATTAATCCAACCGTATTGTTACCTTTTTCAACTCCATTTACTTTCCAATTCATTGTTGGGTATTCAATTTTTGTCAAAGGAATTATTTCATCATCATCCGTACCATCATAAAAAGCACCTATTATTTTTAGTCTTATACTTCCATTTACTTTTACTCTGGCATATTTAGGAGATATTTTTGCTTGACTAAAATTTACATATACACTAAAATGTTTTATGCTGCCGGTAATTGTTTTAGCTACTGTATCTTTCACCGTTTTATTAAGCTTATACCATTTTCCATTTTCATCTTGCATGGCTATATCCATTAATGCCTGTGAATTGTTAGTAGTATCTTCATTTGCGTAATTAAAGGTAATAGCTGCAGTTTTTTTAAAAATAATGTCCGAAGGCTCCATTCTGTAAGCTTTGCCATTGCCGTTTGGTGCCAAATTAGTTACTGGTTGAATACTGATGTTTGTTTTTTTTGAGAGTGCATCTTCTGGAAAAATTAAAGTTACCACTCCATCTGATGAAGAAATGCTGCCACCAGCTGCACCAATTTTTAATTCGGTTTTAACGCCATCATCTTTTCCAAAGCCGGTAATGACTGGTTTGGCTGTAGTATCTTCAGCCACTTCGGTCTGTGCAGTTGCCTGTATAGCAACCAATAAAAGGAGAAAAGCAACTAATTTTTTCATGATATTGTTTTAAATGAATTCTATTTATTTCACAAATACTGCATTTATTTCGGAAGAGGTGACAGTGGAGAAAGAAGTCGCCATACCATTCTTCCACACCGTGGCAACAGAAATGCCATTACTATTGGCAACACCACCGGCAAAAACAGTTGCCCCGTTTACATGAATAGCATTTATACTACCTGCATTACTACCGGTGTTTACTGTAATGGCGACACCATTCTTCCATAATTTTGGAGTAGCAATACTGCTGCTGTTTAGTTCGTAACCTGCAGCATATACATCGCTACCGGAAACAAAAATCGAAGTACCGTACGTATTAACTGTGCCATCCGATAAAGCACTAGCTGTTCCGTTTTTCCAAAGCTTGGTTACTGTCTTTGTGCTACGAAATGTTTCTTCACCTAATACGTACACATCAGTACCGGCAACAAAAAGGGAGGTTGCGTAAACATCTGCATTGCCATCCGACAGGTTAATAGCCGTTCCATTCTTCCATAATTTTGCTATAGAAACGTTGCTGCCGTTCAATTCATAACCTGCTATATAAACATCGTTACCGGATACATACACCGAATTTGCATACGCATTGAACGAGCCATCGGTTAAAGCAGCAGGCACACCATTTTTCCATACTGTAGCAATATTTATTTGCCGGCTGTTCCGTTCATATCCTGCCACATACACATCCGTACTGGCAATAAAAACATCATTTGCTTCAGCAGGTTTTGTACCGCCACTTAAAGCTGTGGCTGCACCGTTTTTCCATAATTTGGCTGTAGGAATGCCACTGTTGTTCAATTCATATCCTGCTGCATACACATCATTGCCGGACACAAAAATTGAATTGGCAGATGCATCGTTCATGCCATCAGATAAAGAAATAGGTACATTGTCTTTCCAAACTTTGGCTACTTCATGGTTACCATTAAATTCACTTCCTGCTGCATAAAAAACAGGTGGCACATCGGGAGTTATATCTTTATTTTTACTGCATTGTATAAATAATAAACAAGTGGTGAGCAGTAATGCTGCACACAAATTTTTCTTAATCATAAAATAATTTTATAAAATTTTTTACTATTGATTATTGCCTGGTTAACGGGTCTTCGTTAGAACTCATTGTCAATGTTTGTGGCGATGGGTCAGCTTTGTTATAACCAGCTCCTAAAAATGCCAGTACTATTTTTCTTCCATCTGTGTAATTAAAAATGATGGAGTAATCGTTAACACTGTAGTTACCAGAGCCGTATGTTACCGCAGGGTTTAGGCAGGATATATATTCGTGGTACAATTCTTTTATAGCTCCGTTGTCGGTAAATTTCCCACTACTGGTAAAAGTTATAGACGGAATTTTTCCGTTTACGGCTTTCATAGAATAAGTACCATTAAACGTTGCACCATTAACAGATGGCAATTGATAAAATGACCAGTCTCTTTGATTTTTACTTATCAGCAGTTGATTGCCTTGCAGCCTGAATGGAAAATTTCCGAAAGGCATTTGCAGTACGCCTTTTCCATTATTGAAAGTATATGTGCCCCAATCTCTGTCGTTCAATTGTGGTGGCAGTTGGGTATGTATGCCATTCAATCCTTCGGTCGGAAATTTATTTCCAAAATATACCTGGCCATTACTTAAAAAAATAGGGGAGAAAACTTCTAACCGAAGACCTGTTGCCGCACCGGTAGATTGTATAGTGCCCTGCCATAAACCTACCACAGCATTGCCTTTTAATGAACCGGGAGTTAAAACAGATCCGTTAAAATCAGTGAAATTTAAAGAGAATAAAAATGACTCAATAGCAGTGCGGTACGTTCTTCTATCTGTAGCATAATATAAAGAGGAGCCGTTGCAATATTTTCTTGATTCTAAAATGGCAATTCTTTCAAAGCGGGTATTTACTTTTATTACAAACAATTCCAATCCATATTCTGTTCCAAACTGCGTTCCATCGATTATTTTAATGCCGCCTTTACCCCTTAAGTATTCCCAGCCATTGTACGATTTTTTTATAGCATTCTTACTAAATTTTCCATTGGCCTGGTACATAGGGCTGCCCTTGTATAAAACAGTTATTTCATCAAAACTTTGTATAAGTGCCTGCTCCAAACTGCCGGAAATAGTTAGTGGAGGTAATATTTGTATAGCTACATGCTCCCCGACCGGAACTGGTAATGGCTTAAATACAACTCCATCATCAAATTTTTCTTCACTCCATCCAGTGGGTGCTGTGTACATCAGTGCACCAAATTTTCCGGCATCAGTAGTTTTTTTTTCAGGAGCAACATTAGTATTTTTTACGTTCGTTATTGTTTTATCAAATTCCATTGTTTCAAACAATGCATCGAGTTGTGAAGTATACGATTCATTGTTGGTGGCTGTTCTTATACTCATCGTTTTACCAAAACCACTTACCACGGTCAGTAGCATAATTACATCCATACCGTCAGACTTTACAGGTGCGGCCGCGGTTATCACTTTCCATCCCTCATCAGTTGTTTGTGTTTCTGTTTGCGGATTAGTGGTGGCCTTGTAAGGTGTTGCTACTAATTGTTTCCAGGCGGCAGTAAAATCTTTTTTTGCATCTCCACTACTCACACTACTTTCAAAAATGGTAATTACACAAAATGTACTGGCGGTATTATTTACAATTGTATAATTTACAGCATCTGCCTTTGCCGCTTTTTTCCAGCCTTGCGGCGGAGTGTAAGTAGCAATATCAAATGTTTCGGTTTGCGAGAATGATGTAAGACTAATTATAACTGCTAATAAGAGGGGTAAATAAAATTTATTCTGCTTCTTCATATTGCTGTGTTTTTTCGTTGAATACATGTTTACAAAAAGTACTTACTATTCCATTGGCAGAAAGTTTACGGATATAACTATTGTTGCGGCTGCTTCTATCAACTATGTGTAAGTTGCCGGCTCTGTCAAACGCAATGCCTGCCGGGCTTTCAAACATTGCCTGTAAAGCTTTGCCATCTTTTTCACCGGGCTCTGCTGCGCCTGCAGGATTGCCAGTAAAATTTATTTTACCAGCACCGGCCACAGTGGTTACTTTATTATTTGCAATTTTAATAATGCGGTGTAACCGTTCATCCGAGAAATAAATATCTCCATTGGGTGCAATAGCAATGCCGCTTGGCGTAGTAAGTACTGCGGCTGCGGTACTGCCTTCTTTATATACAGAGTTTAGGATTGTTTTATCGCACTGACCGGCAACGGCTGTAATTATTCCGGCAGGTGTAATTTTTTTAATGCAATGGCTGGAAGAAATACATACGTATATATTACCTGCTGCATCACACACAAGCCCTTTTGGATATTGTAGAATAAGTGGCCCTGCATTTCCATTTTGTAAAGTGGTAACGATGCCAGTAGAAGAAACCTTTCTGATATAATAATAACCGTTGTTCCTGACCATTCCCGGTTTCCAATCTTTGCCGGGTGCATAATCGGTAACATAAATATTCCCGGTATTGTCTATCGTTATATTTTCCAGATGAAGAAAGGAAGCGGTAGTTCCATTGCCATCTATTGAAGCGGCAGTTAGTAATCCTGCAACAGTTGAAATTATACCGGCTGGAGTTATTTTTCTGATTCTTGTATTATCCGTTATGTATAAATTATCATTTGCATCAATGGCAATACCGCCGGAGGTCCTGGCAAATTTTCCATTTATTCCATCTTCAGTACCGGTAAATCCAGCTTTGCTTCCAGCAAAATGGCTGGCTTTACCATCAGGTGTAATTTTAATTATTTTATTATTCTTGCCGGTTACAAAAGCATTTCCTTTACTGTCAATCGCAATGCCGGATGAGAAATAAAAGGCATTGTTTAGTTTACCTGTTTGTGCTGATAGCCCGGAGCAAGAAAATAGTATGAACAGGAATAAAGTAAAGCGAACTATATTTTTCATGAGAATTATTTTTCTGTTACAGGCAGTAAACATAGTTCTCCTGTTTTCTTCCACTATCACCGGAAACAGTGATTCTCTACGTTTAGCTAATAATCACCTTAAACTGGTATTTTAAATGGAATGTTTGTTTTGCTGGTTTAGAATGATAACCTTTATGCAGCATACAAACCTTTTTAATGAAGAAGACATCATCCTGTTTTTTTAATGTTCTGGTAATTGTACTGTTATTTTTATTTAATAGCAGCTTTGCACAAACTGTACCTGATAGTCTATTGAATAAATTAAAATTGGTTACCAACGATTCCATAAAAGCAATCACCCTGTTGCAAATGGGTGAATCTGTTGAAGCCACAGCCCCCGAAAAAAGTTTAGCTTATTACAGGCAGGCATTGCAGATAAGCGAACGGGCAACACATAAGCATACTATTTTTTTAACCTTCATCAATATTGGCAACTGTTATATTGAATTGAATAAAATGGACAGTGCAGCGATGGGTTTTGAAAATGCCGTGGCTATTGCCCGGCAAATGAAAGATTCCGTAAGGGTGGGCAGGGCTGTGGCAAACCTGGGTAATGTGTACCTGCACAAAAACGACCGGGCAAAAGCGATGGAGTATTATCTACAGGCTGTAAAAATTTGGGAGAACAGTGATAATCAAAAATATTTGCCCACATTATATTCCAATATAAATGCATTGCTGGAAGAGCAAAAAGAACATAAAAAAGGATTGGAGTATGCTAATAAAGCAGTTGCATTGGCAACAAAACTTGGCGACACTTTATCGTTAGTGGATGCAATGATTAATCTTTCGGTTAGTTATAATCATCTTGCACAAGCCGAAAAAGCCTTTCAAGTTTTAGAGCAGGCATTACCCTTAGCTAAAAAAAATGGCGACTTATATCAATTGGTTACTATCAGTAATAATATGGGCGACTATTATTTTTTGAATAAGAATTTCAATTCGGCTTTAGCTATATGCCTTGATATGTATAACTATGCCAAGCAAATGGGCAATCAATATTTTCTCAGCTCCGCCAATTTAATGCTGGCAAAAGCTTATTACGAATTGAAGCAGCAGGGTAAAGCCCTGATACATATTACAGCTGCTGAAAAATCAGCATTTGAAATTGGGGAGAGAGCAGAATTAAAAGAAATATTTAAAATACGGGGTGATATAGAACAAGCCAATGGCAATTATAAATTAGCAGCAGCCTATTATTCAAAAACTATTGTGCTTCGGGATTCGCTTTTTGAAACTGGGACAAGTGAAAAAATTGCCGAAGCTGAAGCAAAATATCAGAATGAAAAAAAAGAAAAAGAAATTGTACAACTTGGAAAAGATAAACAGATACAATCACTTTCTATCAAACAAAAATCTCTCCTTAATTATTTTTTAATTAGTTCTTTGGCGGCTTTACTGATAGTTGGTTTTTTGGGCTACCGCAATTTTAGTAACCGCAGGCAACTGGCAAAGCAGCAGCATGAACTGCAACAGCAGCAAATAAGCGAATTAGAAAAAGACAAACAATTAGTAGCCGTTGATTCGATGTTACAAGGGCAGGAAGAAGAACGAAGCCGCCTGGCCAAAGACCTTCATGATGGATTAGGCGGCTTATTATCCGGTGTAAAATTCTCCTTAAGAAATATGAAAGACAATTTAATAATTACACCGGATAATATGACGGTTTTTGAACGGTCGTTGGATATGCTGGATACATCCATAAAAGAATTGCGCCGTGTTGCCCATAACATGATGCCCGAGTTATTGACTAAATTTGGATTGGATGAAGCACTGAAAGAATATTGCACTACCGTAAATGCTACCAATTTACTTTCGGTAAAATATCAATCGGTTGGTATGGATACAAGAATTGAAAAAGCGGCTGAAATAATTATTTATCGGATTATTCAGGAGCTACTGAATAATATTTTAAAACATGCAGTAGCAAAAACAGCTGCCGTACAATTAGTAAAAGAGGAAGGCCGGTTATGTATTATGGTAGAAGATGATGGCAAAGGCTTTGATGTGGATTTACTAAAAAGCAGTAAAGGAGCCGGCATTACCAGTATTCAATCAAGGGTGGACTATTTAAAAGGGCAATTAGATATACATTCAACATCTGAAAGGGGAACCTTGGTTAATATTGAATTCAATATATAAATATGATAAGTGTTTTTATTGTTGACGACCATCCTGTTGTTATTGAAGGAATTCATTCATTGCTGTTAAATGAAAAAGGTATAGCCTGGGCTGGGCAGGCAACGAATGCCCAGTCTTGTCTTGGTTTTTTTGTAAACAATACCGCCGATGTTGTTTTGATGGATATCAGTATGCCCGGTATGGATGGGGTAGAGTTATGTAGTATAATGAAAGAAAAATATCCAGGCATTTTTATTCTTGGGCTGAGTAGTTTTAACCAGGGATTGTATATCAAAAAAATGATGGAGAACGGTGCTGCTGGTTATATTTTAAAAAACTCATCGAAAGAAGAATTAGTACAAGCTATTCATGCGGTATATAAAGGAGATATTTTTTTTAGCGGCGAAGTTGGAATGGCTTTGCAGGAGTATCAAAAATCTTCTAAGAATGAATTGCCAGAATTAAGCAACAGAGAAAAAGAAATTCTTGGGTTAATTGCAGAAGGGTATACTAACCCACAGATTGCGGAAAAAATATTTCTAAGTCAGTTTACAGTTGATAGCCACCGAAAAAATTTACTGGCAAAGCTGAATGTAAAAAACACAGCAAGTTTAATAAGACTGGCGGTGGAGAGAAAATTGATATAGAAAATTTTCGATTTATGCCTTCACCGTAACCGCATGAACTGCGTCACTCATCTCTTTAATCAGTGAAGCATCTTTTTCAATAGCATTGCCAACAACAATAACATCGGCACCGGCCTTGCAGTTCAGGTATGCTTTCTCCGGTTCAATGATACCACCGCCAATAATAAGTGGCACTTCAATATGTCTGGCAACGGCTTCAATCATGTTTTCTGTAATAGCTTTTTTGGCGCCGCTGCCTGCATCCATGTAAATTAATTTCATGCCCAGCATTTCTCCCGCCATTGCCGTACACATGGCTATTTCATTTTTATCAGCAGGTATTGGTGCAGCATTACTTATATAAGAAACAGTAGTGGGTGCACCCCCATCTACTACAATATAACCTGTTGGCATTATTTCCAATCCGCTTTGTTTTACAAATGGTGCAGATACTACATGCTGGCCAATAAGCAACTCAGGGTTTCTGCCTGAAATTAATGAGAGATATAAAAGGGCATCGGCATACTTACTTACCTGGCTGGGGCTGCCGGGAAAAAGTAGTACAGGAATATCGCACTGCTGCTTGATGTGTTGCACACATTCATCCAAATGATTGGAGATAACCAAACTGCCACCCACCAGCAGGTAATCAACCTTTGCGGTGGTGCAGCGGTCAACCAATTCATCCAGCACTGTTTTATTAACCTTATCGGGGTCAATTAATACAGCAAAAGATTTTTTGCCCTGTGCTTTCTTCTCAGTTAATGTGTTGTAAATCGCTGACTTCATCCGGTACCGGTTAATTATGCAAAAATGCGAAAAACTTTCCGCATTACATACTGTAAATTAATGTGTTTGAATTGTAAATGCGCCTGGTTTCTTTTAGAAATGGGTTTAATTTTGAGCTGACTTGAAATTGGCTGAGCTGTTGGTATTAAAGAAGCTGTTACCCCTTTACTATCTTTTGCATCAACAAGTCCTTCACCCCGCCCGTCCATTCATTTTTTAGGATACTTAATACAATACTATCCCTTCTGCCACCGCTTGCTGTGGGCATATGGTTCCTGAAAATGCCTTCTTCTATACAACCAATTGCTTTCATGGCTGCAATGCTTTTTGCATTATTGGCATCTGCCCTAAACTCGCAACGCTCCAATCCCCATTGTTCAAATACATAAGTAAGTAATAGTAATTTGCAATGCCTGTTTAATCCTGTACGTTGAAAATCTTTTCCATACCAAGTGTAGCCGAGTTGTGTAGTAAGATATGGTTGTTGTATATCATAGAACCTTGTGCTGCCTGCATAGCGGTTGGCCTTTTTATCAAAAATAATAAAAGGATATTCTTTTTTATCGTTCCTGTTTTTTACGGCAGTGGCAATGTAGTTGCGCAGGTTATCTTCCCCGGCAGCAGTTACTAATCCATAAAACCAAATGTCTGGCTCATGTAAAGAGAAAGGCAACAGGTTTTCAAAATCTGTTTCTTCTATCGGGCGAAGCAGCACCCTTTTATTTTCAAGAACAGGGTTATCTGTGAAAATATCTTTTATCATCCTTCAATCCTTTTTATATCGGCACCTAATTTTTTTAACCGTCCATCAATATCCTGATAACCCCTGTCAATCTGTTCTATATTTTGAATAATACTTTTTCCATCAGCACTTAATGCGGCAATTAATAATGCCACACCTGCACGGATGTCGGGGCTGCTCATTGTTATTCCTCTTAAAGGCTGTTCTCTTTCTAACCCAATTACCACGGCACGGTGCGGATCGCAGAGAACAATTCTTGCACCCATATCAATCAGTTTATCTACAAAGAACAAACGGCTTTCAAACATTTTCTGGTGGATGAGTACAGAGCCCTTCGCCTGTGTGGCGGTTACTAAAACTATACTTAATAAATCCGGGGTAAAGCCCGGCCAGGGATGATCGTAAATAGTCATTACCGATCCATCAAGGAAAGTTTGTATTTCATAACTTTCTTGTGCCGGTATATGGATATCATCATCAATAAAATTCATCTGTATTCCTAATTGCTGAAATTTTTCAGGAATGATACCAAGGTGTTCAATGCCTGCACCTTTAATGGTAATATTGCTTTGCGTCATCGCCGCAAGGCCAATAAAAGAACCTACTTCAATCATATCCGGCAACATACGGTGTTCGGTGCCTCCGAGATAACCCACTCCTTCAATAGTTAGCATATTGCTTCCAATGCCAGAAATTTTTGCACCCATCTTGTTCAGCATTTTACATAGTTGCTGCAGGTATGGTTCGCAGGCGGCATTGTAAATGGTGGTTGTTCCTTTTGCCATTGAGGCAGCCATTACAATATTAGCCGTGCCTGTTACCGAAGGTTCATCTAATAATAAATTAACTCCCTTTAAGTTGGGTGCTTCTAAATGAAAAAAACCATCTTCTTCATGATAGGTAAATGATGCACCAAGTTTTTCAAACCCTATAATATGTGTATCCAGCCGCCGCCTTCCAATTTTATCGCCACCTGGCCTTGGTATAAATGCTTTTCTAAACCTTGCCAGCATAGGGCCGGCCAGCATAACAGAGCCACGAAGTTTTCCGCTTTTCTTTTTATATGCTTCGCTATGCAGGTAATCTATGTTTACATCATCTGCCTGAAAAGTGCATACATCATGGCTTATGCGGTTAACCTTTACATTCATTTCGCCAAGCAGTTCTATCAGCAGGTTTACATCAATTATATCAGGGATATTATTAATAGTTACTTTGCTCTGGAGTAAGCAATACAGCACTGATGATTTGCAGTGCTTCGTTTTTTGCGCCTTGCGGAATTATTTCGCCGCTTAGTTTTTTACCGCCCCGTACTTCGAATGAATGCATGTTGTTGGAATAATTTATTTGCAAATTAAACACAAAAGAATAGTTGCTGCTAAAAAAGAAAAGGTTGATTAGAAAGCCTAATCAACCTTGTAATTATTTAACTAATCAGTTATTAATATCTCTTCTTCTTAAATCCGCCGCCGCTGCTACCGCCACGGTTGTTATCTCTTCTGTCATTACGGCCGCCACCGCCACCGGGTCTTTGTTGAAACTTGCCACCACCGGGCCTTTTGCCATAACTGCCCCTATTATCCCTGCCTTCTACCTGCGGACGGAAAGCTTTTACAAATGGAGTGTTGGTAAAGGTTAGCTGACCATCAGTTATTGCAGATAATTCGCTTTGTATAGCATCATCATGTACAATTTCTTTGTGCCAGTTATTATAAGCCAGCTTCATATAATAAGCAACAGCATTGGCAAAGCCCAACCTCTTTTCAGGATTTTCTTCTTTCAATGCTTTATCAATAATTACTTCCAGGTTTTTGCCCAGGTGAGAAAACCGTGGGTGCCTTTTAGGATATGGCAATGGCTGGGGTTTTGCCTTCAGCGTTTCTCTTGTGGGAATAGGGTAAGGGGATTTTACATCTAACGTAAAATCTGATATTAAAAATAAATGATCCCATAGTTTATGCCTGAAATCTTCTACATTTTTTAAATGCGGGTTTAGAAAACCCATCAGCTCTATGGCTGCCTGCGCATTGCTTTGGCGGCGTTCAGGGTCTTCGATAGTCATAATATGCTCCACCATTTTTTGCACATGGCGGCCATATTCTCTCATAGTCAGGTGGTTGCGGGTAGTATTATACTCCATGCTGTCAATATTCATATAGAACAAATGTAGGGAATGAAATCTGAAGTGGGAAGTAGGGACTGAAATAAGAAGCCGGAGGTCAGAATTCAGAACATTAACTTTCCACCAGAAATAACAGGCCAATAAATTTAAAAAGATTGATAAAGCCCCTTTACGGGTTGGGGTAAAAAGAAAGGGGCCTCGAACCAAGGCCCCTTTTACAAGCCACCATCCTCTTCCACCTAAGAGGTCGTTTAAGAAAAGTTGATTGACACAGTACAGGTGGCCAGTTACAATATCCCAATCCAGAAGCTAATCAATTCAATTTCAAGTGTAACGTGGCTTTCTGTTGTACAAACTAAATATATAATCAGGCCTTTGCCTGCGGTGTTATTTGTAAAATTCCAACTGGCTCCTAATTGTCAAATATGATACCAAACTATTGCCGGGTTGAAAGAAATATCAATTACTAAGAAAAATGACAGGATAGTGTTAAAGTGAAAGATTGAATACCTGAGTATATTAGTACAGGGTTTTTATTCTTTCTCATAAGCCACTTTTGCCATTGTTTTGTGACATAAAAGTATAGTTTCAATAGTTGCCATACAAGAGTAAAATGTAACCGTAAAAATCATTTTTTGGTTTCATCTTTTACAGTACTTCTGGCTTACTTATTACTGCGTAATAAACCTTTGATAGCAATACCTTTGCCGCCATGGTTATAGTGGCAGATATTGGTTTTCAGCAAACAACTTTCAGGGTGGAGCAGCAGCGATTTGTACAGCAGGTATTTAAATGTATTGCTGCAAAACACCCGGAGCATACCTTTCTTTTAATAGGGGATAAGGAATTTGAAATGCAGGGTTTGAAAACGATAAAGTCATACCCGATAAAAAACCACCCGATAGTATGGAAATGGTGGTGTAACCTGAAACTACCCTCATTGCTTAAAAAATATAAGGCAGATGTATTGGTATCACTCAACAATGCTTATCCAATAAATGTAAAGCTGCCGCAATGTTTATTTGTCCCCGATTTTGATTACATACAAAAGGCTGTTTTTTTTAAGAAGCCTTATTTTTCTTTCTTACAAAAAAATATGCATAGCTGTTTGCAAAAAGCAGATAGTATAGCGACTGTTTCATCTTTTTCAAAAAAGCAAATGGCAGAAGCCTATCCTGATGTTGCAGGAAAACTGAATGAAGTGTGTAGTGCGGCTGATGAAGTGGTGTTGATAACAGAAGAGGATAAGCAAACTATAAAAGAAAAATATACAGAGGGGAAAGAGTATTTTGTTTACCCGGGGCTTATTAATGAACATCATACTTTAGTAATACTGCTAAAGGCGTTCTCCATTTTTAAGCAGCGGCAAAAAAGCAATATGAAGCTGGTGCTGATAAATAAACCAGATAAACCTTTTTTATCAAAATTAGATTCATACAAGTACAGATACGATGTGGTTATTGCGGCAGCAACGGATGAAGAGGAAGAAATGAAAATCTTATCTACTGCTTATGCAATGGTGTATCCTTCGCAGTATGACGGTTTTGCTTTGCCTGTATTGCAGGCAATGAAATGCGGCACCCCTGTTATTACCAATGGGGAATCGGCCTTACAGGAGTTTGCCGGGGATGCTGCTTTATATGTGGCTTCTAAAAATCAGCAGGAAATTGCGGAGCAACTGATGCGGATTTATAAGGATGAAAACCTGAGAAATAAATTAATAGCATCAGGTAAAGAAAGAAGTAAAGACTTCAGTTGGGATAAAACAGCAGAACAGTTCTGGCAATGTATTGCCAAGGCTATGCGGGAATGATTTACTTTTGCAAACACTAAATATTTAAGATGAATAAATCGACAATAACTATTGATGTAACAACGGACGAAAGCAGGATACCTGGTGAAATTTTGTGGAAGGCTACAGACACCGGTTCGGAGAATGCACAAAAGGCCAAAGCAATGATGATTTCATTCTGGGATGGTGCAGAAAAAGCCGCTCTTCGTATTGACCTCTGGACAAAAGAAATGATGGTGGATGAAATGGCTGATTTTTTTTATCAGACATTAATGACAATGGCAGATACGTACGGCCGGGCCACTCAATACAAAGATGATGCAGAAGCAATGAAAACATTTGCTAAAGGCTTTTATGAAAAATTCAGGGAAAGGCAGTTGAAAGAAAATAAGGCCTGAAGCAAGATGCCTGAAATCGGAACCGGGAATAATGCCACAGTCATCAAATACATTAGTAAAAATAAAAACTATAAAACTATGGCAATCGAACAAACAATAATGGCCGATTTAAAAACAGCGATGTTGGCAAAAGATGAAGCAGCACTCCGTGGCCTCCGTGCAATAAAAGCTGCAATAATTTTAGCAAAGACAGCAGAAGGTGCCAATGGCGAATTAAAAGAAGAAGATGAAACAAAGCTGTTGCAAAAACTAGTAAAGAGCAGAAAAGATTCACTGGAAATTTTTCAGCAGCAAAACCGCCCCGACCTTGCTAAAAAGGAAGAAGAGGAAATTGCGGTGATAGAAAAATTTTTGCCCAAACAACTTTCTGCTGATGAAGTAAAAGCAGAGCTTACTGCAATTATTGCTGCCGTTGGTGCAACATCACCGGCAGATATGGGCAAGGTAATGGGTGTGGCCACTAAACAATTAGCCGGTAAAGCAGATGGTAAAACTATCTCTGCATTGGTAAAGGAGTTACTGGCTAAATAGTTTGTTAAGCCTTTTTATCTTTCAAATAACCTTGCCTTTAAATCGTTTAATTGTAAACTAGTCCATGACTATAGATATCCTGGTTGCCATTCTTAGTAATCATGGCTGTTATTAAAGGATACCAGCGGGGGCTTATCGTTGCAGCTTTTTCTTTTATTGCCGTTGTTATTGGCCTTGCGGCAGCTATGAAATTATCGGCAATAGCCGCAACTTATATTGGCAACGCTATAAAAATTTCTAATGGGTGGCTGCCTGTTATTTCTTTCGCTGTTGTCTTTCTGCTTGTTGTACTTCTTATCCGTCTTGGCGCCAAAGCAATTGAAAAAACAGCACAGATAGCCATGCTTGGTTGGGTAAACAGGCTTGGCGGTATAGTTTTTTATGCAGCTATTTATATTACCGTTTTTAGTGTATTGCTTTTTTATGCAGTGCAAATGGAATTATTAAAACCAGAAACAATAAAACAATCGGTTACTTATTCTTTTGTACAACCATGGGGGCCAAAAGTTATTAATGGGGTAGGTACAGTTCTTCCCTTCTTAAGGGATATGTTTGCAGATTTGGAAAATTTTTTTGACGGCATTGCAACAAGGGCTAAATAATACAATGCCGGTTGTGTAAACAGTTGCAAATAGAATAAACTTCTACTTTATTTATATCGGTTTTTTGCTATAAATGGCCTATTTTGCAAGTGCGAAATTAATATACATTTTGTGCGCCGACGATAGAACTGACTGCTATGCAATACGAAATAAAACAATACGAAAAATTCAGCTATATTGAAGAGGGCAATGGCGAACCATTGGTGTTGCTGCATGGGCTTTTTGGTGCGTTAAGCAATTTCCAGAGCCTGATTGAATATTTCCGTCAACATAATAAGGTAATAGTGCCGCTACTGCCCCTGCTGGATATGGATATACTGCATACATCGGTAGGTGGCCTCGCAAAATATGTACACAAATTTTTAGAAGCAAGGGATTTAAAAGATATACACCTGATGGGTAACTCCCTTGGCGGCCATGTGGGGCTGGTGCATACATTAAAACATCCGGAGAGAATTAAATCTCTTATCCTTACCGGCAGTTCCGGCTTATTTGAAAATGGAATGGGCGACAGCTATCCAAAAAGGGGCGATAAAGATTACATCAGAAAAAAAACAGAACTTACTTTTTATGACCCTGCAATGGCGACAGATGAATTAGTAGATGAAGTGTATAATATTACCAATAACCGGATGAAGGTTATAAAAATTATTGCTTTGGCAAAAAGTGCCATCCGTAATAATTTGGGAGAAGAGCTTAACCAGATAAAACAACCTACTTTATTGGTATGGGGAAATAACGATTCCATCACCCCGCCATTTGTAGGTAAAGAATTTAATAAACTCATCCCCAACAGCGAACTGCATTTTATTGATAAATGCGGCCATGCCCCAATGATGGAAGTGCCGGATGAGTTCAACGCTATTTTACATAAATTTATAAAAAAACTCAGCCAGCCTGCAACAGTTGCCTCCTGATTGGTGTCTTTGCAGCAAATAAGCCGCTATCCATGTTAATCCGGGAACTACAAACACAATCATTACCATCACTCAATACTGGTGATAAAGTGCATCATGCATTACAACTGATGAATGATAACCAGGTTACTCACTTGCCGGTTATTGCTGAAGGCGAAAAATTTGCTGGCATCATCAGCGAAGACGATTTACTACAGGCAGATAATGATAACGATATACTAAAAAAATTGGAACAATCTTTCGCAAACATATCGGTAAAGGAAGAAGAACATTTTTAAGGGCCTTGCATATTGCAGCCGATAATGGGTTAAGTATGGTGGCTGTTGTAAATAACGATAATGAGTTAACCGGTACGGTTACATATAATGATTTGCTCCGCAATGCTTCGGGTTTTATGAGCCTGAATGAACCCGGCGGGTTAATAGTGGTGGAAGTAGCAAGCAACCAGTATTTTTTTAATGAATTAAGCAAATTAGTTGAAACCAACGATGCACAAATAACACAGCTAAATACATCCAACGATCCCGAAACAGGGATGATGCAGGTTACCATACGTATTAATAAAACGGAGGTATCAGACATTGTAGCTACCTTTCAGCGGTACGAGTACAATGTAAAATATTTCTTTGGTGAAGAACAGTATGAAAACGAATTGAAAAGCAACTACGACAACCTGATGAATTATCTGAAAATCTGATTACCTGCTGTCCAAAACCCACGGCTAAAAAATTGCGTTTATATTTAAGCCCCAATACTGCTTCTATACATGATGCGGAAAAAAAAATATTGCCTTTTGTTTATGCTGATGATAATCGGGGGGCTGCCCTTGTTTGCACAGCCGCCAGATAATGCAATTGTTTTAAAAGACACTTCTGCAAATACAGAATATATTATTGGTGAAATAACCATTATTGGAAATAAGAAAACAAAACCTTCGATTATTTTAAGGGAAGTGCCATTTCGCCCGGGGAAACGTACCCCATGCAGGTGCTTTTGCAAAAATTTGAAGATGGCAGAAAGCAATTAATGAATACGGCCCTATTTAGTGCTGCAATTGTAGCTGCAAAAAATTTTGAAGGCCAAAAAGTAAATATTGAAATTACCCTGAAAGAAAGATGGTATCTCTTTCCTGTTCCTTATTTTAAACCTGTTGACAGGAACCTCAACCAATGGATAGTTGAACAAAAGGCAAGCCTCTCAAGGGTAAATTATGGAGCCAAACTTTTATACTATAATGCAACAGGGCACAATGATAAATTAAAGATGCTGCTGATTGGCGGCTATACCAAGCAGATATCATTTGGGTACGACAGGTTATACATTGATAAAAAATTGAAATGGGGTATGCGGCTCAACTATGGTGCCGGTAAACACCGGGAAATATTTTATAACACCATTAATGATAAACAGGTTTTTTTAAAAGATGAAAGCAAGTTATCTCAGAAATTTCCAAGTAGCTTCCGCAGAGCTTACATACCGCAGGGCCATCCGCACAAGGCACAGTTTCGGCATTACCTGGCAATCAGAAAAAGTAAATGATACGGCACTTCATCTAAACCCCTCTTACTTTAATAAAGGCAATAGTGTTAGTGCACCCGGGGTGTTTTATAATATGTCGTATGCCGATTTAGATTATAACCCTTATCCCACCAAAGGGTATGCTGCTAATATTTCATTTATTAAACAAGGGTTTAATTCAAGTTTTAATTTGTGGCAGCTGGATGTAAAAGCATTTGCAAGCCGCCAGCTTACACCCAAAACATATTTTTCGATGAGTTTGTATGGCGGCATCAAACTTCCTTTTAAACAGCCCTATATAAGCCGCCGGTTTTTAGGTTTTGGCGATGTATTTATGCAGGGCTATGAATATTATATTATTGACGGTGTGGCAGGCGGTTATTTAAAGGCAACCCTTACAAGGGAGTTATTGAATTTTAAAGTCCGCATCCCTTCTATAAAAAAAGGTAAGCCGGCTGAATATGTACCTGTAAGGATATTTGGGAAGATGTATGGCAATACAGGGTATGTACATAATCCGCAACCCGGGGATAATTTTCTCAGCAACAAGATGCTTTATTCAGGCGGCTTTGGTATTGATATACTTACTTTTTATGATGTTACTTTTAAGCTGGAATACAGCTTTAACCAGTTAGGTGAAAACGGGTTATTTTTACACCGCAAGTCAATCTTTTAGTAAATTATGAAGGCAGCCATCTACAGCAGGGTTTTTGAAAACGAACAACAAAAAGATGTTCAGCTTTTTTTTGATGAACTGGCTGCGCAAAAAATAGGGGCTGTTGTTTTTCATGGTTTTTTTCAGCAGATAAAAGACAAAATAACACTGCCGGCAGATACACAAACTTTTTCATTAGCCGAAGACCTTTCGGAAGAAACTGAATTTATAATTAGCCTTGGTGGCGATGGCACTTTGCTTGACACCATTACCCTGGTTCGTAATAAGCCCATTGCAATAATGGGGATTAACTTTGGCCGCCTTGGTTTTTTGGCAAGCATTGGCCGAAATGAATTGCAAACGGCAGTAAAGGCAATGACTAACCGTACTTATGTGGTAGATACCCGTACACTAATTCATGTGGATGCAAGTATGCCTTTGTTTGGCAATGTGCCTTATGCCCTCAATGAATTTTCTATTCATAAAAGGGATGTGGCCTCTATGATAAAGATCCACACTTACCTTAATGGGGAGTTTTTAAATACCTATTGGGCAGATGGATTGATTGTGGCCACACCAACCGGCTCTACAGGTTACTCATTAAGTTGCGGCGGGCCGGTGGTATTTCCCGATTCGGGCAGTTTTGTTATTACCCCGGTTGCCCCGCACAACCTTAATGTGAGGCCGATAATTGTACCAGACAATAATATTATCTCCTTTGAAATAGAAAGCAGGGCAGAGCAGATTATTTGCGCATTGGATTCCCGCAGGGAGATAGTAAATAAGGGAGTGCAACTGGCTGTAAAAAAAGAAAGTTTTGAAATAAGCCTTGTCCGTCTGGGCGAAAATAATTTTCTGCAAACCCTGCAAAATAAACTTACCTGGGGGCTGGATAAGAGAAACTAATTTGTTGATTAGCTATAAGAAATGTAAGAAAATAGTATTTTTAACGTTCTTATTTAATCCCGACCATATTTAAAGTTATGATAAGAAAATTTTTTATTGCTGTTTGCATTACAGTTGCAGTATTTGCAATGCCCCAAATCGCTAAGGCACAAGAAGTAATACAAGAAGGTGAATTTGGAATAGGCCTCGGTGCAGGCCATTATTTTGGTGATATTAATACCCGGGCCCGCCTTAACAGGGCTAAGCTGGCGGGTACTATTTTCTTTCGTAAAAATTTTGGAAATTATATTGCCGTAAGGCTGGGGGCAAGTTATGCCCGCCTTGGTTATTCAGATATTTATTATACTAAAAATAAATATCAGAACGAACGTAACCTCAGCTTCAACAGCAATGTATGGGAGCTGGCCTTGCAGGGCGATTTTAATTTCTTCCGCTTTATGCCCGGCGAGCCGCAGTACAGTTTTACCCCTTACATTACTTTAGGTGCCGGTATATTTTCTTACGACCCTTATGCTTATTTGCAGGGCAGAAAAGTAATGCTGCGGCCACTAGGAACAGAAGGACAGAATGCACCAACATTATATCCCGATAGAAAACCATATAATTCAATGGCCATAAGCATACCTTTTGGTGGTGGTATAAAATATGCTATTAACGAAAGGATGAATATTGCTTTTGAAGTACTACACCGGTTTACCAATACAGATTATTTAGATGATGTAAGTAAAACCTATGTTGACCCGATGTTTTCCCCAACAACCCTGATGGCAGCCCTTCAGATGCGGCATTGTTATATGATAGATCATATGAACTTGGTGTAGCCCCCCGTGCAATTAACTCACAAAGGGGCTTTAGCAAACAAAAAGACCAGTTTGTAACGGCTATGGTACATCTTACTTTCAATTTGCAGTCTTATAAATGCCCCAAGGCTAAGTAAAAATCACCCCAAAGGGTTACCGCTTCTTGTTAATAAAAGTTTTATTTAGCTTTATAGTTAAACTTATAATGGCTTGCAAAAGTCCATTACAGCAATAAAACATTACTTAACCACAAACACTATTTTATGCGCCTTACAACAAAATTATTCAGCATTGCACTTATTACACTCTTCACTATTTCTTCTGCATTTAAAACAATTGAAAAACCTGCTTATGGGGATTGGTTTTTTCTCGAAGACAAAAAAGTAGGCTTTGGTGTAGATCATGATGTTATTCATTTTAGCAACTGGAGAGATGATGTGCGCCAGATAAAACTAAAAGTAACAGATGGCCCACTGAAGATGTACAGCATGAAAATATATTTCGACAATGGTACTATCCAGAATGTAGAACTAAGAAACAGGTTCGCCCAGGGGTCCGAAAGCCGGGTAATTGATATGGAGGGGGGCCTGCGACACCTTACAAAAATTGAATTTACTTACGAAACAAAAGGCTTTGTAAGGGGGAAATCCCGGATAGCCGTTTGGGGAAAAAATTAGTGCAACACCTTTCATAATTCAGCCTTAACAAAATATAACGCCGGGGCACAGTAAGAAATACCTTACTCTGCCCCGGTTTTTTTACCTTTGTGCCCCTTTCAAAAAGAGGGGCTTTCCTTTTTATGGATTCACTGTTGGAAAAAATAGATAAAGACCGTTTGCCAAAGCATATTGCTATCATAATGGATGGCAATGGAAGGTGGGCAAAAGAAAAGGGGGAAGACAGGTTATATGGCCACTTTCATGGGGTTGAAAGTGTAAGAAATATTGTGGAAGGCTGCGCCGAACTAGGAATACAGTATCTCACCCTTTATGCCTTTTCAACCGAAAATTGGGACAGACCGGAATATGAAGTAACGGGGTTGATGGAATTGCTGGTAAGCACCATACGCAAAGAAGTGGACAGCCTTAATAAAAATAATATCCGCCTGCATGTAATTGGCGATATGAACATGCTGCCTGAATATGCCCGGAATGAAATGAATGAGGCACTCGACATTACGAAAAATAATACTGGCCTTAACCTGGTGATGGCACTTAGTTATAGTGGCCGGTGGGAATTAGTAAATGCAGCAAAAAGCATTGCCCGGGAAGTAAAAAACAACAAATTAGAAGTGGAAGAAATAAATCAGCAAACTCTGGAGAAATATCTCTGCACCAGCAATTTCCCTGATCCGGAGCTGATGATAAGAACAAGCGGAGAATACAGAATAAGCAATTTTTTACTTTACCAGCTTGCCTATGCAGAATTATATTTCACCAATGTAAGGTGGCCCGATTTTAGAAAAGAAAACCTGTATGAAGCCATTAACGACTATCAAAACAGGGAAAGAAGGTTTGGAAAAACGAGTGAGCAGGTCGAAGGTCTGAAAACTGAGGTTTGAAGTCCGAAGTCCGAATTCTGACATCCGACATCGCTGTTTTAACAAACACTTTGATTTATAACCTTTAATTTGCCACGGTTCGCAGGGCGATGAAAAGGCTAAACAACAGAAAACTAACTAATTAGGTTCACAAAAGGATAACGATAACGACCAGAACAATAAATACATGCAACAAATTTTACAAAGGCTTTGTACAACGGCAACAATAATCTTCCTGGCAGTAATGTCTGTGAAGGCACAGGACACTATAAAGCCAACCTCCGTTGACCCTAAATTAATTGCCTGGAAAGAGGCCCGCATCCCTAAGGAATACACCATTGCTGATATAAAAATCACCGGGGTAAGATATTTGGATACATCCATTGTAGCTTCTATTACCAACCTGCTGCCCGGTGATAAGTTTATGTACCCCGGTACCGACATTTTTGCAAAAGCTATTGCAGCACTCTGGAGGCAGAGATTTTTCTCCAATGCCCAGGTATTGGTAACCAGGGTTGATGAAGATAAAGTATGGCTCGAAGTAGCGGTGCAGGAAAGGCCAAGGCTGGGTAATTATAAATTTTTTGGCGTAAGCAAATCAGAACAGGATGATATTCTTGCCAAAATAAGCCTTACCAAACAAACTGTTATTTCTGAAAACACAAGAAGGGATGTGATAGAAAAAGTTACAAAGTTTTTTACAGATAAAGCTTATCGGAATGTAACTGTAAAAATTGTGGAAGAGCCGGATACCGCCTTTGTCAATTCAAATAAAATGCTGATCTATGTGGAGAAGGGTAATAAAATACACATTAACAACATAAATTTTTTTGGTAACAATAATATTGAATCAGGCCGCCTGAAAAAACAAATGAAGGGTACCAAAGAAATGTCGAAGCTTACTACGCAGCCCGATATAACGCAAAGCCCTTATGGATTAAATAAAAAATACTCTTTTAGTGAATATACCAAAGACTGGGGCTTTCTTTCCCCCAGCAAAACAAAAAAATTACTTGACCCCTATTTCCGTTTTAAACTAAGTGGAGCAAAATACAGCCAAACCAAGTTTGAAGAAGATAAAAATAAGCTGCTTGATTATTACAATGCCAATGGTTACAGGGATGCACAAATAATAGAAGACACCGCTTATGCTTCTGAAAAAGGGAACCTAAACGTTGACCTGAAGGTAAATGAAGGCCGCCGTTATTATTTTGGCAATATTGTATGGAAGGGTAATGCGAAATATTCCGACTCGGTACTCAATACTATTCTAGGTATTAATAAAGGTGATGTTTATAATATAGCCACCCTGAATAAAAAATTAGGTAAAGAAGCAGGACAGGATGGTGGTGATATAAGCGGCCTGTATATGGATGATGGCTATCTCTTCTTCCGTGCAGAACCAATAGAAACCGCTGTTTACAACGATACGATTGATCATGAAATAAGGCTGATAGAAGGCCCGCAGGCAAGGATTAAAAATGTAACGATTCGGGGAAATGAAAAAACTAAAGATTATGTAATCCGCAGGGAATTAAGAACTGTTCCCGGCGACCTTTTCAGCCGTACAGATCTTATCCGTTCGCAAAGAGAACTGGCTAACCTGCAATTCTTCAATCAGGAAAAAATTAATCCCGGGGTGGTGCCAAATGCAGATGATGGTACAGTTGATATTAACTGGGATCTCGAAGAAAAATCATCAGACCAGTTAGAGCTTTCAGCTGGCTGGGGCGGCGGTGTTGGCCTTACAGGTACACTCGGTGTTACCTTCAATAATTTTTCAATCAGAAATATTCTTAAGAGATCTTCATGGGATCCATTGCCAACTGGTGACGGGCAAAAGCTAAGCCTCCGCATACAATCAAATGGTAAAGCATATCAATCGTATAACTTCTCTTTTACTGAGCCATGGCTGGGGGGTAAAAAAAGAAACTCCCTTACCTTTTATGTAAACAAAAGTGTTTACAGATATGGTGATTATGATTATTCAACAGGCCGCTATACGTTTGATGCCAGCCGTTATCTCAAATCATTTGGTGTGGGTGTATCTCTTGGCAAACAATTGAAATGGCCCGATGACTATTTTAGTTTAGTGTATTCACTTAACTATACACAGTATAAACTGAATAATTACATTCAGCTTGGCCCGGATTTTACACAGGGCACATCAAATAACTTCAATGCAAAAATTGCCCTGCAACGGTCTTCTGTCTTCGACCCGATTTTTCCAAGAAGCGGATCTAACCTGATGGCAAGTGTGCAGTTTACACCACCCTATTCTTTATTCAGGGGAGATAATTCAAAACTTGTAAATGCTTATAAAAACCCCGAGTATCATAAATGGAGGTTTAATGCTGAATGGTATGTTCCAATTGGTAAACCAATGGGGGCAGAAAAAAGCAGGCAGTTTGTGTTGAAGATGGCTGCCAAGTATGGCTTTATGGGCAGGTATAATAAAAACCTTAGTTACTCACCGTTTGAACGTTTTCAGGTGGGTGATGCTGGTCTTACCAATAACTTTGGGTTATTGGGTTATGATATTGTAGCACAAAGGGGCTATCCGATTTATCAATCATCAAACCCTGCTATTAATCCCGACCAGGGAAACAGCAACACCAGCAACCTGTTTACTATTTTCAATAAATACCAGTTAGAGCTTCGTTTTCCATTGATAACAAACCCAAGCAGTACTATTTATGCACTCACTTTCTTTGAGGCAGCAAATGGCTGGCATGATTTTAAGAGTTATAATCCTTTTAAATTACGCCGTAGTGCCGGTGTGGGTATGAGGTTCTTCCTGCCTATGTTTGGTTTGCTTGGTTTTGATTATGGTGTGGGTATTGACAGAATAGTACCAGGAGGCGGATTAAAAGGTGCAAGCCGCTTTACATTTATGCTTGGCGTAGAACCAGAATAATAATTTTAAATTCAACCACAAAATCAAACAAATAAAATGAAGAAAATAATCCTCCTTGCCGGGTTTTTGGGCTTAGGTCTGTTGGGTTTTTCGCAGAAATATGCCATAATAGATACAAGGTATATTTTGGATAAAATGCCTGATTACAAAGAAGCACAAAAACAGCTTGATGGTGTAGCCGCAGGCTGGCAAAAAGATATTGATGGCAAGCAGGCCGAGCTGGATGGTATGTATAAGAACTTTGAAGCAGAGCAGGTTATGCTAAGCGAGGAGCTAAAGAAAAAAAGGGAAGACCAGCTCTTTAATAAAGAAAAAGAACTGAGGGATTTGCAACGTAAGAGATTTGGTTTTGAAGGCGATTTGTTTAAAAAGAGACAGGAACTGATAAAGCCGATACAAGACAAGGTTTACAATGCTGTACAGAAGATGGCTGTTACAAGGGGTTACGATTTTGTCCTGGATAAAAGTGAAGGAATTACCATTATCTTTGCCGACCCCAAATTAGACAAGAGTGAGGATATATTAAAAGACCTTGGGGTAAAGTAAAAGTTAAATAAAATACAAAGGCGCAACTAACCGGCCTTATTTTATATCATAAAAGCAATCACAAACAAAAATTAAAATGAGAAAATTTCTTTCAGTAATTGTATTGGCAACCGGAATCTTTTTTGCCGGAAATGTAAATGCACAAGCAAAAATCGCTTTCGTAAATATTGACGAAATAGTAAGTGTAATGCCAGAACTGGCACAGGATAAAATAAACATGGATACAGTAGGTGGCCAATATGTAAGGGATTCCATAATGCCCCGTATCAACTATGTGCAGGATGAACTACAGAAAAAAATGGTGGACTATCAGGACACAGTTAAAAATTCAAAGGCAGTAAGAGAAATAATCTTGAAAGATATTCAGGCATACCAGGAAGAACTGAACGGAGCCGATAATTTTGTACAACAAGTGTTGCAAGCAAAGCAACAAGAATACCTGAGGCCTTACTATGCAAAAGCCCAGAAGGCAATTGCATCGGTTGCTAAAAAGAAAGCCTATACCCATGTAATGTCACCTGCCAGCGTATTAATATACCCCGAGGCGGATAATATTTCACTAGCGGTGGTAGCAGAGTTGGGTATTAAATTACCAGAGCAGCCAAAACCAGCTCCACCAAAACCAGCAGGAAAATAAGCGGTTAAATAAATTATTAATAATAGCCCCGGTATTACAAATGCCGGGGCTATTTTTGTTTTATGCAAAAAGAAGGGCCAATAGGTATATTCGACTCAGGCTATGGCGGCCTTACTGTTTTAAAAGAAATAGTAAACCGGCTACCGCAATACAATTATTTATACTTGGGTGATAATGCCCGGGCACCTTATGGCAACCGTTCTTTCGACACAGTGTACCATTACACCTTGCAATGTGTAAAATGGTTTTTTGACCAGGGCTGTTCGTTGATTATACTGGCCTGCAACACCGCATCGGCAAAGGCTCTGCGTACAATTCAACAAAACGATTTACCAGTATTAGCACCCCAAAAAAGGGTGCTGGGAGTAATAAGACCTACGGCTGAAATAATTGGTACATTTTCGGAAACACAATCCGTGGGTGTACTGGCTACCAATGGCACAGTGGCTTCAGAATCTTACCCAATGGAAATTGCCAAATTTTTCCCCAATCTAAAAGTGTATCAGGAGGCCTGCCCCATGTGGGTGCCATTAATTGAAGCAAATGAGCATACCCATAAAGGAGCAGATTATTTTGTAAAGCATAACGTAGGAAATATTTTTGAAAAAGGGGAAAACATCGATGTGTTGCTGCTTGGCTGCACCCATTACCCTTTATTAAGAGAAAAGATAGAAGAATACCTTCCAGTTGGGGTAAAGCTTATTTCTCAGGGAGAAATTGTGGCCGAAAGCCTGGAAGACTACCTTCTCCGCCACACTGAAATAGAGAAAATATGTGGCAAAAGCAGCTCCAGGCAATTCTATACTACCGACTCAACTGATGATTTTGATAACCATGCCGCCATATTTTATGGGCAGCCAGTTAAATCAAAACATACTGATTTAGAAGCAGCCAGTTGAAAGCTGATATAAGCTAAAACGTAGCCATTGTTTTTGCCTTTAATAAATAATATGCTTCCCAAAACTGCCGTAATGAATAAACATAAAATTTCGCTGCATTATCTTTCTCCAATTCTGCCGCTTGTAATTCCAACAAACTAATTTTTCCTAATTGATAAAGCCGGGTTGCAATTGAATACCTTTTTTGTGACAGAATATCTAAAGACTGGGCATTAGTGATATTATCCCGGAAAACTGGTAATTGATTAATAAGGCTCTCCGCTTCTGCTATTAGTTTAGCTTCTTCAGCAATCATGGACAATTCGCTTTCTTTTTCCTGCAGTTTTGCTAATTCAATATTGCCGTTTCTTTTCCCCCAATCTATAATTGGTATTGAAAAAGTAACACTATATCGTTGCTGGTTGTTTGGGTTACGATAAATGGCAGGTATATTATCTTCGGCATTATTTAACCCATAACTTGCTGTTACATTTACCTGCCTCCCCTGTGTTTTTGCTTTTGCTAAATTGCTCTGGGCTTCTAATTGTTTTCTGGAAAAGAAAATATACATAGCCAGGTTTCTTTTTGCAGTTGCTATTATCTCTTCTTTGTTAAGATGTAAAACAGGGATATTAGTAGGTAAATCAACTTTAACAATAAAAGTATCTTTATTTGGAAAAAGGGCTTGCATAGATAAGAAAGCATCATTTACAGCAAGCTTTGCAGCACTTAATCTTTGCTGATAAATAATTTGCCTCATTTCTAATTGCAGCACTTTATCTTCTGTAGAAGTGCCGACTGCCATCCTTCTTTTTTCTATTGCCAGATTTGTAATATTATTTTGCAGATTGGTTTCTTCTAACTGTTCGCTGGTTTGTGCTTCAGCAATTGCAAAAAAAAGCTTACAAATATTGTAGGAAAGCCATTCCTTGGCTTCTTTATTTGTAAGAGTTGCCTCCTTAATTTTTAATGGCTCAATTTTCTTGTCCCATTTTAACCCATTAAAGGCAAAAAGTGGTTGATTTAACCGTATGAAAACTGGTGTACCATTATACCGGGTGGTTTTTCTTACAAAATCATCCAGCCGGGTCAAATCGGTGTTAAGTGAAATAGTACCCCCTGTAAAAAAAACAGGTTGGCTAAGTCCTATACTTAGGTTGCTATTGTTTTGGCTACGGCTGATAAATTTTACCGAACCATCTGGCTGGGTAACTGCGAAGTTATCTTTATTATAAACTGGTACACTACCACTCAAGCTAAGGGTGGGCTTATAATTTCTGCGGAAAGCATTATAATTGGATTGTGCAGTTGAAAGTTTAATACTGGCTATACCGGATTGATAACTAACCGCTTTTGTTTTTTGGATATAATAATCCAAAGATTTTTGGGAATGCCCAAATAAAAAAATAAATAACGGGATGACGGTTAAAAAGGAATGTTTCATAAAATGAATTACAGTAATTTTTTTGTAAACGGGGCGCATCAGAAAAAGAAAAAATTAAGTAAAACCATAAGAACTTTGTTTTGGCTTAACTAATGTGCCAATATTTAACTTGGCCATACAAAAAACTACACTGTATTAATTCATTTCTTGTAGTATTTTTGATAAAAAGGGGATGAATAAAATAACGGCTATTTTTTTTCTCCTGTTTCTCCTTAATTCATTAAATGCCAACGCACAGGATGCTGCTGATACTGCATTTGAGAAAACAGTATTCTGGCAAGTTTCAGGCGATAGCCTGAAAGATACTTCTTACTTGTTTGGTACTGCTCACCCTATATTCCGGGAAGATATACATATAGCAAAAAATATGCTGGCGGCTTTGTTAAAGTCTAAAGCTGTTTTTTTTGAAAATATCCCTGGTAACAACGACGATTCATTGTATAAAGCAATTAATACGATGAACAAACCCCGGCTGCACCGTTTGCTTGGAAGTATTTGCTATGATTTACTTGTTGATAAGTTAAAACAGTATAACGATACAATAATAAATGACCCGTTTTTTGAATACCTGACACCACAATACTTTAGTAGCAGGATTAGCAAACATATTTTTGGATTCAGATTAACGGCGGTTGATGCTATACTTACAGCAATTGCAATTGGCAACGACCAGCCAATTTTTGCCCTTGACCGAAAAGAATTTAAGGAGCAACTTATGGAGATGGCAACGTTAGATAACCAGGGCGATAACCTTTATAAATTATTAAGTGAAACGGATAAAAGTATTACAGAGTACATAAAGATTATTAAGGGCTTTACTAATTGGTATAATGCAGGAAATATCGGCAATATGTACGTTCGTAATAATTACTTACTTATTAATGACCGTCTTAGCGGAATACATTTATTAAGAAACACCGCAGCAGAAACAATATTAGATAAGCGAAACAAAGAGTGGATGCCAAAAATGGAAGAATCAATGAAAAAACAAAACTCTTTTTTTGCTGTGGGGGCAGCCCATTTAGCCGGAAGAGACGGGCTAATAAACCTCCTACGAAGAAAAGGATACACGGTAGAGCCGATTTTTCTTGAATACAAACAAAAAGATTAAAACTTGTGGGATAGTTTTTCCATTAATGCAGCCATTTTTTCCATAGTTGCTACGACAGTTCTTGTAAGTTGTAAATCATTATTGGTACTATTAGGGCTATAAATATTATTACCAGAATTAGGGCTGTTGTGGATGTTAATAGCATTAGGACTGCTTACCAAAGTAACAAAATCAATATTCAATGCCTGAGCTATCTGCTCAAGGCGGTTTACCGTAGTATCTGTTTTCCCGGTTTCTATCTGGCTTAGTGCAGAGGGTTCAATGCCAATTTTCTTTGCCAAAGTAAGCTGTTTCATATCCTGCGCCTCCCGGTGGCGGGCAATGTTTAGCCCTATTAATTTATTTGCTTTCATTTGATTAAGTATTGCTTAACAAATATATGCTTTTGCTTAATAAAAATATTCGATAGCGACCCGGGATTTCCAAAAATTGAATGAACTTGTATTTAGGAAATTTGCAGTACCTTATAGGGAAAAAAATATTATGCGTAAACAGGTTATTTTATTTTTTAGTGGCTTATTTTTTTCTGGGTCTTTATTGGCGCAGCAAAGAATTGACTGGGCAAAGTATGATAGCTTGGCGTTTAAAGAAGATACAATTTCTTCGCCTTTCCAAGCAATTATTAAAGATGGTTTTATTCAACCAATTACCCAGTCAGATGCCAAATTAGAATTTAGGGCATATATGAGAAATACTTTTAGGCCAAACCTTTATACTATCTATGTTATTAAAATATATAACAATACTTGTTTACTACAAAAATATTTTTGTAACAAGGGCGTTTTCTATCCTATAAGCATGTTCCCTGATAGTATAGGGAAAGATATAATGGGAAGATATTTGCAACGTCGGGTAGCTAATAAAAATGCCGACAATGAGGGTAGCGAAATATTCAAAGTATTGATTGAGAATAATGTGTTTACAATGCCCGACCAAACAAAACTCATTGATATTCTTAAAAGTAAAGGAGTTCAAATTAATAACCCTTGTGCTGGCATAAATGATTGTATAGATACACCCATCTACTGTGAAGTTAGGTTTGATAATAAGGTTAGAAATTTCAATATTCGTTCAGTGGATTATTATTTGACTAATCCTGAATGTATTGTAAGTGAAACTTTCAAGAATAATCATAATATTAATTTATTGCTTAGACAAGCATTCCCCTTCATCAATTAATCTTTAGAAAATGAGGACAATTACAAGAGCAAATAGGGTTAATAGGCAACTTGCAGATATTAATATGTTGCCAATGAGTCTAGGTGAGTTGAGATCAGTAAAAGGCGGCGACTATATTGATGATTTGTTTGACCAGATTTTTAACTTATCATTATTGCCGACCAACGGCTCTAATATGTCTGTTAATATTGCTAATTCAATCATCATTACAAATTTTAAAGACTCGTTTAGGGAAATTGCATCTACGGTTACGGGATTATATTTATTCGAACAAATTGCCACTACCAGCGAAGATATAATACTTGATCCTGATGCATCTACACTGCCACAAGATGCTTTGGCAGGGTATAGGTCAAGCGATAATCATTTGATACTAAACCCTGTCCTGATAAACCCGACAGCATATGGAAAAACCTTTGATGTAGTAGCACATGAGTTATATCACGGGTTTTCAGACATAGTAGAATTTAACCTCAACGATGATTCCGGGGATGTTAAGTCAGAGATAAATGCCGAACTTTTTGCTTACATGACAGCTTTGGAATACGATAAACAGCATAACCTGGCAAAGACAGATTTAAATTCAAGATATTACTTTCTTGAAAAATATATTCCTTCAACTCCCCTTAACATGACTGACCCTCTCACATATCCTCAAACATGGTTTTACAATGCGTGGACGGATATTATTGAAAATGGGAACCTCTCTGTAGCAAATTATAATTCTTTGATTGAAAATTTCACTTATACAGATAGAGGGTCAGGCTATGCAACATTGACAAGCCAGATTATCACAGACTTTAATACTTCTCAGAGTGTTGATGAACTATTTAATCTTATATTTAGAAATAGCTACTACCCATCAAACGGGGGAAATAATAATGGAGGAGGTGGTGGCGGATCAACCTTTGACCCAACTCAAACATATGATCAAAACACATTAGGCAATTATTATGGTCAAATGACAACTTATTATTACAGTTGGGGTTCTTACACTGGTGGGGGTTCAAGTTTCTGGCAAAATTTCTGGGAAAATCTTTGGGAAGGTACTAATTGGGGTGATGTTGGAGAAGGAGGGGCTCCTGTGTTTGTATAATGTGAAAACGAAAGTTTTGAGTCAATTAATATACATCTTATCCAATATCGAAGTTAATTGAAAGAAATTAGGGGGAGTGTATAAATAGAAAATTTGCAGTACTTTTTAGGGAAACAATATTATGCGTAAACAGGTTATTTTATTTTTTAGCGGCTTATTTTTTTCTGGGTTTTTATTGGCGCAGCAAAAAATTGACTGGGCAAAGTATGATAGCTTGCCGTTTAAGGAAGATACAATTCAGTCATTTAATAATAAATTTACCAGAGATTATATTATTGAACCGATTTTAAACTCAAATGCTGATATTGAATTACGATATTATTGTAATGATAAAGTATTGGGTAATAAAGGGCAAATAAAATCGGTTAGATGTTATCGAGATAGTGTTGTAATTCAGAATGTGAGTTATTTTTATTCAAGGATTCGAGTAAATGACAATAGTAAAAATTATGTAGAAAAAGTTTCACATTATCCTCCATTATATGCAAACGATTCATGGTTTGTATACAGCGTTAAGAAAACTTCATTTTATCCTAAGGATTTGTTTAACTCCATGTTTACCCGATTAATAGAATCAGGCTTATTTGTTACACCAGATCAAACTAGCATAGTTGAAGAATATTCTAAAAAGGGGATTGTAATTCAAAGCCCTTGTAAAGGAAAGGAAGATTGCTATGACCGACCAGTTTTGCTTGAAATAAAAGCTGGAAATCGCCTTAGAAACATTCATTTGAGAACACTTGACTATTATATTCTTAATATTAACATGCCAGAGTTTAAACTAAAACACATTTTGGAGGATTTTTTTAATTCCATAAAATAGAAAAAATAAATAGTAATAAATTATAAGTTTATGAAATCAATACAAACCCTGTTACTTGAACTACCTAAAACTCAGATGGATAGTGGCGAACAAATTCAAATCCGAGGAGGAGGCTTTATTGATGATTTAATGACAAATATTTTCATCAATAGCAATCAAATGCCTTGGTCATCTGATGATATAACAATCTTTAAAGGCATTCTTACTGAACTAAATAGCACTTCAATAGGACATAGAGTCCTTCAGGATATTTATAATGCCGGTAAAGAAATAACACTATACCAAAATACTCAACCAGGATTGGTGACGCAATTTACTGGCCCGGGAGGAGTGAAATATTTTCTTGATGGTGGAGATTGGACAAACTTTGGGACGGCGAATTATGCTCATGCTCAACTTTTCAAGTTAGTTAGCCATGAATTATATCATGCTTATCAGCGCATTGTTGATATACCTGGTTTCATTGCGGATAACTCGGGATATTTTGGCACTGTCAGAAAGGAGTTGGATGCTGATATATTTTCAATAATGACGGCAGTAGAATCGGATAGGTTCAATGGCACACAATATTCTTGGGATTTGTTTAACTCGGATTACTATCCTTCCGAATTTAGCTTTGCATCAACACAAACCAGTACAGCATATCTAAATTTCAATTCTGCATGGAACGATGTCTTCGCAAATCACAATTTTTCAACTCAAAATTATAATACCTTAATTGAAAATTTTTTGTCAGGTTCTACTTATACACAAGGTGTTGTTGGGGCAGGCAGTAGTCTTTCCACTACCACAGTATCAGGCCTTGATTTAGCATTTGATTATGATGGAATCTATTCATTATTTACTACATGGGTATACAATAATTGGGGGGTCTATGGTACCGATCCACTACAAGGCACCAATCCTATACAAGGGTCGGGTGGAAATTCTCCTATTAGCAGTAACGGTGGGGGTGGTACCAGTTCAAGTGGCTTCTCATTTATTGATTTTATGAGCCAAATATCATCTGCTCAAAATTCAGGAACGATTTTTTATGTTTCTACAACTTATACCCCTGGGGGTACTTTTAATGACCCAATTAATCCTAATCAAGTATGGATTACCACACCTGGTCAATTGAATTATGTACAGGCAACCTTGGGAAATTTTTACGATGCCTACAATTGGATTAGCGGTATTGGTGCATATAGCGGCGGCGGTGGTGGCTTCTGGTTGGGTGATTTCTTTTTTCAGATGGGAGGATATTAATGTGAACCAGAAACGATTTTCAGATTTAAATAATACCCAAAGATATTTAGTTTTTTAAACCTTATTATTAGTGGATAACGAAACCATGGAATGACCCATACAGAATTAACGGGAATTGTTACCCATTACCTTCCGGCCAATATGGGTATAGTATTAGCAGGCAGCCAGCGTAAAAATGAAGTATTATCTAAAACTACAGATATAGACTTAGTTGTATTGGAGGTTTCTTTCAGCCATATACAAAACTTTTCCCTATTACATAATGGGTTTAAGTTAGATTTTACCATACTCCCTTTTACAGATATAGAAAACATATTGCAAAATGAAAGCAACGAATCAAAAGGTGGGGTGTTGCATATGTTGAACAATGGCGTTGTGCTAAAGGACAACTGTAATTTATTTCCGATAATTCAAAATAAGGCAGCATTACTTATAAGTAAAATTGGCGGTAAAGTGTTTGCCGACTATCAGTATAATATAACCAGTCTTTCAAGAAACAGCAAGTACTTATTAAAGTCACTATCCAAAAATCAAAGAACCGTATTATTATGCGATATTGTTTCGCTGATTTCAGAAACGGAAAGCATTAAAATATCAAATTGGGCATCAAAGCAACACAAACTTTCCTTATGCGAAAACGAAGATCCAACGTTGTTATGTAATGAGCTGATAGAAATTTTTAATAGATCATTGCACACAGGCGACAATACAGAAATCAGTAACCTGACTAATTACTATTTACAAACAGCAGAGAGCCTAGTTTCTTATCCGTTATCAAATACTACCCGGTTACTTATTGATTTGGATTACCCAGACTTTTCAGTGCCTGATTTTTTAACATCTGTTTTGCCATTTATTAAAGAAAGTGAAGCCTTAAACTCTTCGTTTTCCAATTTCTACCTTTCACCAAGGCATTATCATAAAACGTACAAAAACAGGGTTACACTTGTTTTTAAAATCTCAAATCATAGTCATGCAGCCCAAATACTAAAAGAGGCTGAATCTGTTTTTGACACAGTGCTAAAAAAAGGGAAGAGGCATAGTGTAATTTATCAAAGTAATGACCAATTTAGTAATGAAAAATTTGCCTTATTTGAACAACTAAGGATTTCAGTGAACAGTTTCATTGGTAACGAAGTAAATGCCCAAAAATATTCCCCGATTATACTTGTTTATGATTCAATGGCCTTGGGAAGCTATGTTTGTAATTACCTCCGTTTATCATCTAAAGATATTATTAAAGCAAATAGTTTCCTGGCACAACGGTCTCTTTTAAACCCCGATGAGCAACGCCAGATAAGTGGATTTGAGCAGTTGCGAAAAGTACATGAGATGAAATTTCAGGCTGCCTTTTCATTTTATGAACAACACAAAAAGGCCGTTCTGGACTACTGTAACAACGGGCTTTTAATAACACTATTGGATTTGGAAAGTAATAAAGATGCCTATTCGATAATTAAGGCAGCAATTACAAGTATTATAAATGATGAGGGATGTTTTGGTGATAGTGCTTCTAACCTATCTTTTCTTGCTTTACAGCAAGGGCAGTGTGAAGATGTGATGGGTGTGTTTAAATATGTTACTGTAATGGCCGAAATACTGCAATATTTTGGAATTAGTGAATCGGAGAAGTTTGTTTTATTATTATCCCTCTCAAGGGCAATATCAGAATTGAAAGGGGAGAGTAATGCTCACCTCAGGAATTGAGTTTTTAATAAAATAACATTTTAATGCCCCTTAAGCGTTTCCCCCACGAATACCAGCTTGATGCGAAAGATTGTGGACCTGCCTGTATTAAAATTATTGCAAAATATTATGGGAAATACTACAGCCTGCAACATCTAAGAGATTTGTGCGGCATTACAAAAGAAGGCGTAAGTATGCTGGACATTAGCCATGCAAGCGAACAAATCGGCCTGCGTACCATCAGCTTTAAATTTTCGTTTGAAGAACTTCAACAGAAAGCCCCGCTGCCCTGCATTGTACACTGGAATAACAGTCATTTTATTGTGGTGTATAAAATTACTAAAAAAAAGGTTTGTGTTTCTGATCCTGCCAAAGGATTGATTAACTATTCTATAGCTGATTTTAAAGAAGGATGGCTGCACAATGAAACAAAGTGGGCGGCCATGGTAATAGAGCCGATGGCCGATTTTCAGCAGAGGGAGCAAACAGAAAGATTGGAAAGAAAGAAAACCCTGGAGAATTTTTTGGGGTACTTCCGGCCGTATAAAAAGAATTTTGTCAATTTGATGGTAGTAATGTTGATTGTTACCATTCTACAGGGGTTTATGCCTTTTATATCCCGTGCTGTTATAGATGTGGGTATTCAAACACAGGATATTGATTTTATTAACCTGGTGTTGATAGCAAATATTACTATTATCGTGGCTGTTTTGATAAGTAATATGGTGAGGGATTGGATATTGTTACACATCACTTCCCGGGTCAATATTTCCCTCATCTCTGATTATCTTATAAAGCTAATGAAGCTGCCAGTCACTTTTTTTGAGAACAAATTAGTGGGGGATATTTTACAAAGAGCAAATGACCATGAACGCATACGTAGTTTTATTATGAACAATTCGCTGAACATTATTTTTTCTACACTCACATTTATAGTTTTCGGTGTTATCCTGTTGATTTATAATTATGTCATTTTTCTTATTTTCTTAATTGGCAGCTTTTTATTTGTAGGATGGGTGCTGTTGTTTTTAAAAATCAGAAAAAAATTAGATTGGGAATATTTTGACCTTAATTCCAAAAATCAAAGCTATTGGGTAGAAACAATCGAATGTATCCAGGATATAAAGATTAATAATTATGAAAAGCATAAGCGATGGAAGTGGGAAGCTATACAAGCCCGGTTGTATAAAATAAACCAGAAAATGCTTCGTATTAATAATGCACAGAACCTTGGGGCCCAGTTCATCAATCAACTTACTAATTTATTAATTACTTTTTTTTGTGCAAAAGCTGTATTAAAGGGGGAAATTACTTTTGGCATAATGATTTCAACTCAATTTATTATTGGAATGTTGAATGGGCCAGTGATGCAGTTTATCCAGTTCATTCAATCTTTTCAGTATGCACAGATTAGTTTTTTACGCCTTAATGAAATACATCAGCTTCAGGAGGAAAATGAGCAGGGTGCTGCTAATAGCATTGAGTTACCAAAGCACAAGAGCCTTGTGGTAAAGAATGTTGGGTTTCAATACAATCCAAATAATCAACCAGTTCTCAGAAATATAAACCTGATAATTCCGGAAGGAAGGGTAACTGCAATTGTGGGTGACAGTGGCAGCGGGAAAACAACATTGCTTAAATTATTACTCAGGCTCTATAAGCCTACTGTGGGGGAAGTTTCGATAGGCAATTTGAATATTCAAAACATTGACTTGCGGCAATGGCGCAACCAGTGCGGTGCTGTGATGCAGGACGGTAAGATTTTTAATGATACAATCCTTAACAATATTGTATTAGATGATGAGAATATTGATTACACAAAATTGCAAAATGCAGTTACAACTGCGAATATTACCAGTGAAATCGAGGCATTGCCTCAGGGATACCAAACCCTTATGGGTGAAATGGGAAGAGGGCTTAGCGGCGGGCAAAAGCAAAGATTGTTGATTGCCCGTGCATTATACAAAGATCCAGATTACTTATTTTTTGACGAGGCCACTAATGCTTTAGATTCAATTAATGAGCTTAAAATTATTGAAGCACTGGATTTGGTATTTAAAAATAAAACGGTGATTGTGGTGGCTCATAGATTAAGTACTATCAGGAAGGCTGACCAAATTGTTGTGCTAAAAGGCGGCGTAGTTGTCGAAATTGGAAACCATCACTCGTTGATGCAAAATGAAAAAGGACATTATTACCAATTAATAAAAACACAAATGGGAGAAAATATTCATGCCCCTGCAATCATTACCAAGTAATAATACAAGCCAAAGAACGGACGAGGTTGTGGACATTATTGAGAAAATGCCCACCCGGTTTGGTTTTTCTGTTACCGGTATTGCTTTATTTCTTTTGCTATCACTATTGTTTTTTGGATGGATAATTAAATATCCGGATGTACTCAGGGGTTCAGTTACTATCAGTACGAGACAAGCCCCTGTAAAATTAGTGGCAAACTCGACAGGCATACTTCAACTTGTTTATAAAAATTCAGGAGAAAGTGTTAAGGAAAACGAATACATAGCCATTATAAAGAATGCCGCCATAACAAAAGATGTTCAGTTAGTAGATAGCCTGCTTAAAAAATTTGATATTCAAAATGTGAATTATAAATTACATAGACATTTTTTTCCTGAATCAGTGTCACTTGGGGAGCTAAGTACTAAATATTTTTCCTTGCTAAATTCTTTGTATCAATACTTAGATTATTTTGAACAAAAGCCTTACCTCAAACAAAAAGACATACTTCTGAATCTTTCTTCAAGCCAGCAAAAGACATTACAGCAATCTCTTGATGAATTTACCCGGCTTAAAGCAAAGTATCAACTAGCAAAAAGCCTGTATAGTAAAGACTCAACACTTTTTGTGGAAGGGCTTATTTCGGAAACTGAGCATGAAAGGTCAAGAATATCTCTTTTAACAAGTGAACAAGAGTTTAAGGTGAGAAATAAGGATATAATTGCAGGACAGTATCAAATTGAAGATGCAAGCAATAAGATACAATTGGTAAATATTCAGCATTTGGATAAGGAGAGGGAATTAGAAATAATGCTTGTTAACACATACTATGAGTTGCAGGAAAGTATAAAACAATGGGAAAACAAATATGTTTTTAAGCCACCTGTCAATGGGAAAGTTGAGTTTTTGAGCTTTTTAAAAGACAATGACTATTTAATACAGGGACAGGAATTATTCTCCATTCTGCCCGAAAAGAATGAAATGATTGGCCAGGTATTTTTGCCATCCCAAGGGGCAGGAAAATTAAAAATTGGACAAAAAGTTGTCATTAAGCTGGATGATTATCCATTTACTCAATATGGCTCTATTACCGGAGAAGTGCAAAGCATATCGCAGGTAACCAATGAACAGGTTTTAAGGGAGAACAAGCTACATGCTTATTTAGTATCGGTAAAGCTACCAGAAGGCCTTAAAACGAATTTTGGGTCTTCTCTTAATATTCGATTTGAAACAAAGGGAGTCGCCGAAATAATTACTGATGACAGACGATTGATTCAACGGTTTTTTTCTAACCTTAAACATAAAATATCTCCATAAAAATTTAAATATCAATAACTTATCAGCTTTTTTCATATAAACAATATTGCTAATTATTTTCAATTGGGTTTTTTAATAGAAAAACTTCCTCCTTTCCAGAAACTTCAAACCTCAAACCCCAAGCTTTTAACCTTCAAACCCTTACCTTTGCCGTCCTTTCACAAACAGAAGGTGTGGTGACCTGCTGTAAAGGAGCTTGAAAACCGGGTTGTTCTCCCAATCCAAATTTCATAATAATCAGATAAAGAAAAACAATGAAACGTACATTTCAACCACATAATAAGCGTCGCAAATCAGTACATGGTTTTCGTAAACGTATGCAATCTGCTAATGGCCGTAAAGTATTGGCAAGCAGAAGGGCAAAAGGCCGTCATAAACTTACCGTTTCTGACGAAAGAAAATTAAAATAAACTAAAGCTGGTTTTCAGTTTTGTTATATTACTTAACAGTCCCGCCCAAATGCGGGACTGTTTGTTTTATCAGAACTTATACCAATTAGATGTATAAATTTGACCAAATGATTCCGGTATAATATCGAGAGCCATATCGAAGCAAATTTTTTAAGACAATTTAATATGCCGATTCGGTATTGTTTGTAATTCTGTAGCAGCTTATGCCAAAGCAATACACATTAGGGAAGGAGGAACGGATAAAAAGCCGGAAGACACTGGATGAAATTTTTCAGGCGGGGAAGGGTTTTTCTATCCTGCCATTCCGTGTGCTTTATATAAAAGCAGGGGAAGGATTGAAATTTGCAGTAGGCGTTAGCAGTAAAAATTTTAAAAATGCAACAGACCGGAACCGGGTTAAAAGAATTGTAAGAGAAGCCTATCGCCTCCAAAAAATGGAGCTGAAAGATAAACTGGCTCAAAAGAATACAGGACTGAATATTTTTTTTATTTACACAGCAAAAGAAATACTGCCATACAAACAAGTGTACGATGCAGTTAAAAAAATTATTGAAAAGCTTTTCAAACAGGTAAATGAAAACAATTCTGCAGGTACTTAGCCTGCCATTTATTGCATTGATAAAAATTTACCAGTGGGTAATATCACCCTGGCTTGGGCCTAAGTGCCGATACACACCTACCTGTTCACATTACGCAGCAGAAGCATTAAAAAAACATGGCGTAATAAAAGGCATGTGGCTTGCGATAAAAAGAATCAGCCGTTGTCATCCCTGGGGTGGCAGCGGGTATGACCCTGTGCCATAACAAATTTAAAATATCAGTATACCGCTTTTATTTTAATCTGTATCTTGTGCATAGTTTATGGCTTTGGTTACAGTATCAATCATAGAAGACGATAAAAGCTACCGTGAGGGGCTTGAAATGGTAATTGGCAATTCCGATTACTTTAAAGTATTGCATAGCTACCCTTCAGCAGAAATAGCCCTGCCACATATCATACACAATCCCCCGGAAATAGTAGTTGTAGATATAAAACTCCCTGGCAAAAGTGGTGTGGATGCTATTGCCGTAATTAAACAACAATTACCCGATGTGCTTTGCATGGTTTGTTCTTTTTATGATGATAATGAATATATCTATAATGCACTGCAAAACGGGGCCAGCGGTTACATTCTTAAAGACTCGATGCCGGGAGATATGATTGATACATTAAAAGACCTGCACCAGGGCGGGGCACCAATGAGCAGATACATTGCCAAGAAAGTGATAACTGCTTTTCAGCAGAAAAAAACATTGCCGAGCTTATCTGAATTAACAGACAGGGAGAATGAAGTATTGCAACTAATAGCCACAGGGCTTGGTATAAAAGAAGTGGGGGATAAACTGAACCTGAGTCCGCATACCATTACCAAACACCTGAAGAACATTTACAATAAACTGCATGTAAATAACCGCATAGAAGCAGTAAACCGCCTCAACCAATCCAAGCAGGTTTAAATTCTTTTTCATTAATTTTTATGAAGTAAATTGTAGCCTGCTATAATTGTCATTTTAACTTAACAGGATAGTTTTATGGAGTATCGTTACATGGGAAAAACAGGGCTGCAACTGAGTGTACTTTCATTTGGCAGTTGGGTAAGTTTTCATAAGCAAATTGATGACAGCACTGCTGATGAACTGATGGGCATCGCTTATGACAATGGCGTTAATTTTTTTGATAATGCCGAAGTATATGCCCTTGGCGAAAGTGAAAAGATGATGGGCAGGGTGTTAAAAAAGAAAAGCTGGGACAGAACTTCTTATACCATTTCATCCAAAGCATTCTGGGGCTGGAGGGGAAAGGAAAATAAACCCAATCAATCCGGCCTTAGCCGCAAACATTTAATGGAAGCATGCAATGAAGCATTGCAACGTTTACAAACAGATTACCTCGATTTATATTTCTGCCACCGGCCAGATAAAAATGTGCCGATAGAGGAAGTAGTATGGACAATGCACAATCTTATTCAACAAGGAAAAATTTTATACTGGGGTACCAGTGAGTGGAGTGGGGTTGAAATAATGGAAGCACACCGGGTGGCGCATCAGTATGGATTAATTGGCCCTTCAATGGAGCAACCGCAATACAGTTTGCTTGAAAGAAATAAAATTGAAAACGAATACCTCACTATTTTTAAAACTGTGGGACTGGGTACCACCATCTGGAGCCCATTAGCCAGCGGTTTATTAAGCGGAAAATATAATGACGGCATCCCTGAAGACAGCCGGTTTGGCCTGCAGGGCTTTGACTGGTTAAAGGACAGATGGATGCAAGAGGATTTACTAAACAAAGTAAGAAACCTAGCCTTGCTTGCAAAAGAAATAGGCGTTTCAATGGCTGCATTAAGCATTGCCTGGTGTATAAAAAATCCGAATGTTACTACGGCCATTTTAGGGGCAACAAAAAAAGAGCAGCTAACAGAAAACTTAAAAGCATTGGATGTGTTATCTAAGTTAGATGATGCAGTAATGAAACGTATTGAAGATATTGTACAAACAAAACCAGTGCTGCCGGAATTTTAACCAGCAGCAAAAACCAGAAACATAATTTTATGTCATTTGCCAACAAAACAGTTCTCATTACCGGTGCTACACGTGGCATTGGTAAAGCCATTGCACTTCGTTTAGCTAAGGAAGGTGCCAACATTGTAATAGCAGCTAAAAGTGTGGAAGAAAACCCCAAGCTGGGAGGTACTATTTTTTCTGCGGCGGCAGAAATACAAGAAGCCGGTGGTAAAGCACTGGCTGTGCAATGTGATATCCGGTTTGAAGAACAGATACAAAACGTAGTAGATAAAGCCGTTTCAACATTTGGTGGTATAGATGTTTTAGTAAACAACGCTTCAGCTATTGCATTGACTGGTACAGAACAAACAGAAGCCAAACGGTTTGATTTGATGCATAGTATTAATGTGCGGGGTACATTTATGGTAACAAAGGCCTGTATTCCCCTATTAAAAAAAGCAGAAAATCCCCATATACTTACTTTATCACCACCGGTTAACCTTGATCCAAAGTGGTTTGATAAACATGTGGCCTACACTCTTACCAAGTATGGCATGAGTATGATGACGATTGGATGGGCAAAAGAATTTGCAAAAGATCGCATAGCCGCTAACTCCTTATGGCCAAGAACAACAATTGATACGGCCGCTGTAAGAAATTTATTGGGAGGGCAAATGCTTGCAAACATGAGCCGCACTGTTGATATACTTGCTGATGCTGCTTATTATATTTTAAGGCAACCATCAGTAACTTGTACTGGTAACCTGTTTATTGATGAACAAGTTTTAGCCAAAGAAGGAATAACTGATTTAGAAAAATATTCAGTAGTGCCGGGGGCTAATTTGTATAATGACTTATTTGTATAACTGCAATTAATTTACCTGGTAGTATTGCCCATAGGGCATCTTGAATACCCTGCTTCTTTGAAAAGTAGCAAACCCATTGTATTCTTCTGAATGGGTTTTTGTCCAGTTATCATAAGCCGCTAAATTATCATTGGGGCCAAAAAGCCACTGGTTATACGCATCAAACATGCCTTCTGTTAAAAGCTGGCGATGATAGTCAAATAAACGGTAGGGAAATTTAATTGAATTATTAGCATACCAGTCTAAAATAAACCTGGTGCGGATCATCGTTAATGCATCAATGCTAAGGCCGCCTGACGCCAGCGAAGATTGTTTGTTCATCCCCATTAGAAATGCTTTGGCAAATTCACTTTTATTTTTTTCCTCGCCACTCATTAAATCGGCAGAAGCAAAAAGCTTTTCTTTATATCCCTGCAACAAAAGCTCCTTCATTGCCGCACCTCTTTCACTAAGGCTTTCCATATTCACAAAAACTTCTCCGTAAATAAGCCCCCACACTTTATCTTTTGAATAAAAATAAAACATGGCAGCATTGTAATAATTACCACCATATGCCGGGTCGTCTTTTATACCCTGCTCCCAGTAATTGATTGCAGAAAAATCTTTAATTGCCCATAACAACTCACCGTACTCACTCAACAACGGGCCGCTTTTAGGAAACTTCTTCAACGCCTTTTTATACATCTTATCACAATCCTTTGCCTCCTCAAGTGCCTTATACACATTGCCAGCTATCTGAAAGCAGGGAACATCTGCATCATCCCGGTCAATTAATACTTTAGCCCCATCTAATGCTTTAACAAAATCCCTTTTCAGGTAATAACTCATTACAAGGTCTTTGTTCAGCTCAAGGTTTTTGCTGTCTGCCTGTAATGCCCTTGTTAAAACAATAATGGCATTATCAAAATCACCTGTACGCATAAATGCCTGGGCTGTTTCATGCAATGCTTTTGGGTCAGCAGGCTGGGCAGTAACTGCCGATGCAAATCCTATAAGGAATAAAGCAGAAAGAAGTTTCTTCATTTTACAGAATTAAAAAAAGAGATACGGTATACTATCTCTCACAAAGTAAAGATAAATAATCTGATGAATTTGTTAAATGAGATGTGTAAGCAGCCCATCTCTTAATTTCGGTTCAAACCAGGTGCTTTTTGGTGGCATTACATTGCCACTGTCAGCAATGTTGAATAACTGTTCGATAGTAACAGGGTAAATGCTGAAAGCCAGTTTCATTTCGCCACTGTTTACCCTTTTTTCCAATTCGCCAATACCACGGATACCGCCTACAAAATCAATTCGTTTATCGGTTCGCTGGTCTTTAATATCAAGTATTTTATCCAATATGTTATTTGATAGAATGGTTATATCTAAAATGCCAATGGGGTCATCCGTCCAGGTACCTTTGCGGGAAGTAAGTATGTACCACTGCCCATCAAGGTAAAGTCCAAACTCATGTAGTTGGGCTGGCTTTACAGGCTCCTCACTAAGCGTTACATAAAAATCATCCTGCAGCAAACCAAGAAATTTTTCTGCGGTTAATCCATTTAAATCTTTTACCACCCTGTTATAATCTAAAATGGCTAACTGGCTTGCAGGAAAAATAGTGGTGAGAAAATACTTCGCATCAACACTATCAGGCAACTCCTTGCTTACTTTGGCAGCAGAGGCACAGCGATGGTGGCCGTCTGCAATATAAGTGCAGGGAACATTTTGTGTAAAGGCATTACTAATCGAATTTACAACAGCATCGTCTGTTACTGCCCAAACAGCATGTTGTATGCCATCAGCAGCAGTAAAATTATAAACAGGTTGGTTCGCCTTTTGCCAATCATTGATGATAGTATTTACATCCTCCACATCCCGGTAAGCTAAAAATACATTTCCGGTTTGTGCTTTAATAGTCCGCATATGGTCTATCCGGTCTTTTTCTTTTTCGGGCCGGGTAAATTCATGCTTCTTTATTACATCATTAAAATAATCTTGTACTGATGAAACACAAACAAAACCAGTTTGGCTTCTGCCACTTCATCACCAGTTTATAAATATAATAGCAGGGTTTATCTTCTTTAAACAAAATACCTTTATTGATAAACTGCTGTAGGTTTTCTTTTGCTGTGTCATATACTTCCTGGCTGTGGATATCAACCCCCGGCGGTAAATCAATCTCAGATTTGGTAACATGTAAAAACGAAAAAGGGTTGCCCTTCGCTTCGGTTCTTGCTTCTTCACTGTTTAATACATCGTATGGCCTTGAAGCTACTTGTGCGGCCATTTGCTGTTGTGGACGAAGGGCGGAAAATGGTTTGATGGTTGCCATTGGGTAATTAATATTGCTAAGTGAATAGTTTGTTAGTGGGTTTGTGCAAATTCTTTCATTAAATCAGTCAGTGCTTTTACACTATCAATGGTTAAAGCATTATACATAGATACACGGAAGCCGCCTACGCTACGGTGGCCTTTAATGCCAATCATACCTTCTGCTTTGCACAGGTCTGCAAATTCTTTTTCATGTTCAGGGCTATTCATAATAAACACAGCATTCATTTTGCTGCGGTCTTGTTTAGCTACCGGGCCTTTAAAAATTGGCAAGCTGTCTAATGTATCGTAAAATAATTTTGCCTTGACATTATTTGATTTTTCTATAGCCGCTACACCACCCTGTGCTTTTAACCAGCGAAGGGTTAGCAGTACAACATAAACAGCAAACACAGGAGGAGTATTCAGCATACTGCCTTCTTTTATATGATTGCGGTAATCAAGTATTGTTGGAATAGCCCTGTTTACTTTCCCCAGTATATTTTTATTAACGATAACAAGGTTTACCCCTGCGGCACCCATGTTTTTTTGTGCCCCGGCATATATTAAATCAAACTTATTAAAGTCAAGCTGGCGGCTGAGTATGTCGCTGCTCATATCTGCAATAAGCGGAACGCCACAATTATAAGGTATAGCATGCCATTGTGTACCGGCAATAGTTTCGTTGGTGGTAATGTGCAGGTACGCAGATGTGGGGGAGACTGAAAGTTCTTCGGGGATGGATGTAAAATTTGTTTCTTTTGATGAACCAGCTATTTCAACATGTCCAAAGAGTTTTGCTTCTTTAATGGCTTTGCTTGCCCATGTGCCGGTTTCGGTGTAGGAGGCAATTTCATTTTCATTCAGCAAATTCATTGGCACCTGCATAAACTGTGTGGTGGCGCCGCCATGTAAAAACAATATTTCATGATTATCATCTAACCCCATCAGTTCTTTTACCAATGCTCTTGCCTCGTCCATTACCGGCTGAAATAATGAGGTGCGGTGCCCTATTTCTAAAATTGATAAACCAGTGTTGTTGAAATTAAGAACGGCCTGACTTGCCTGATCAAATACTTCTTTGGGTAGTATAGATGGGCCGGCGTTAAAGTTGTGAATGATTGCGGCTGTTTCCTTTTCTTTCATTGTGGGTGCAAATGTAAGAAAAGCTTAGATGACAGGGGGTTTGTATTACCTCTTTATGGGCTGGGGGCTTCATGTTCCCGGCTTTTCATTTGCCCACTTTTCCAGGAGCTGTTCAGGGCTTCAAACTCTTTCAGGTCTGCGGCAGAAAATTGTTTATCGGTGAGTTTTTTTAAATCGGGTTGCCCGGCATTTACCCATGCTGTGTACCAGAATGAGGCAATGGCATAAATGGATTGACGCATCCTTCTTTCCACCATTCCCTTCATCATTTTATCATAGGCAACAGTAAAGGCCGATGAATACTGGCGAATGGTTATTCCGTTTCTTTCTTCAAATGAAAACTTTTGGTCGCCGGGAAATTTTTTAGTGAGCTCTTTTTCAAATTTTAAAACAGTATCTGCGGCAGCAGCACTTTCTAAAACCCTTTTCCATATAAAATCGCCGGGGTTTTTAATATATTCGGCTTTGCCGATAAAAAAATCCCATTCCTTATCTGCCAGCAATTCTGGTATGCGGCTTTCCCAAAAACCATGTATGCCTTTTTGGTCGGTGTATTGTCCGTTATGGTTGCTGCTTGCATGAAGTGGTACATGGGCATCGGCAATATAATGACCAATTTCAGCAGAGAGTTTTAAAATCTTTGCCTGGTTTTTTTCCTTAAAGGCATCGGTAAGCCGCAGAAGCATTGTTTGCACCCACCAGGGTACAATGCCATGGGCATTTAATGTGTCTTCAGAAAATTTAATAACGGCATCATTCCATCTCCGGGGCAAAGAATCATACGGGTATTTACCGTACTTGTCAATATCAATATAATGCCTCGGGCCTTCTTCGGGAATGGCATATCTTCTTTTATCAGGATCAACGGAATGTTCAGAAAGAAATTCAATTTGCGGTTTGTATAAAACCATCATCTCCGGCGGTAATAAATAAACTGCATGCTGGTTTATTTTGCGATGACCGTAGAAGCCCCAGCAAAAACTTTTAATGCTTACTGTTATTAATATTAGTATAGGGAGCAGCTTCTTCATTTACTGTTTAATCGGCAGGAAAGGATATAGGTTTATTAGTATCAGCCTCAGGTCCTTTTTTCCTATCATCATCCAAATCCACCACACCGCCTGTTACTGCATACTTCATTGCTTCGCCAGAACTTATTTTTTCTATCATTCTCACTTTACTTCTTGGTAATACATATAATTGCCCGGCAAAATTATAAGCCTGTGGCACATACACTGCCACATGTTCGGCACCTATATTAAACTTTCCCATTTCTTCATCCGTTAAAAAACCCACTATCCACACATCATCAGAAAATACACTGGCAAGTACTGCCTTGTTGAATTTCTTTTTATCACCTGCAAAGGCTTCAAAAAAATCCCGGGTGCTGGTGTAAATAAATTTGATACCAGGTGTTTTCTCTAACCAATGGTCGAACAAATGGAACAACTTTGTTTGTATAAAAAACGAACTCAAATAACCAATAGCAATAATGGCTGAAATAATTGCCAGGAAACCAAGCCCATAATTTTTTACTTCGTACCGGATAATTTTTCCATCAATATCCCTTACCGGCTCCCGGAAAATAGGCACCCAATTATCCACGGTGGATACAATCCAGTAAATGGAGTAAGCGGTAATGGCAAGTGGCGCAATAATAAGCAACCCCTGCAGCAGGTACTGGATAACCTTTTTAAACCTGAAAGGCTCTTTAGGAAAATAATTTCGTAGCGAAAACTTTGGCTCCATAACTCAAAAATACATGAAAGGGAAGATGGAAGGATGAAAAAAAGATATAGGAAACTTTGGTTACATAAAAAGTTTCCATAGTTTTGTGCCTCGATTTACAACAGTATGGAACCAAAAGAGAGAATATTAGTAAAGGCCGAAGAAATGTTTATGCAGTTTGGCATCCGCTCTGTTTCTATGGATGATATTGCAAATGCGCTGGGGATGAGTAAAAAAACATTGTATCAATATTTTGCAGATAAAGACGAACTGGTGGAAGCGGTGGTAAATGTGCATATTAACGAAGTGGAATGTGAATGCACCGGCTGCCGCAACGATGCCAAAGATGCGGTGCATGAAATATTTTTGACCATGGAGCATATTATGGAGGAGATGAGAAATATGAACCCCATGCTGTTGTTTGACCTGGAAAAATTTCATTTTAAAGCTTACCAGCGGTTCAGGGAGTATAAAGACAAATTTTTATTGCAGGTTATTAAAGAAAATATGGAGTGGGGTATTAAAGACGGGTTGTACCGCAGCGATATTAATGTGGATGTGCTGTCGAAGTACAGGATAGAATCTATGATGATACCATTTAATGTAATGCTGTACCCCCCGGGAAAATATAACCTGGCTGTTACTTCAGAAATAATTATTGAAAACTTTACTTATGGCCTTGCCACTATAAAGGGCCATAAACTTATACAGAAATATAATGACCAACGTAAAAAAAACCTTTCGTATGATGTGGTTAAAAAATAAGTACACTTTATTTGTTATTCTTATTATTCCGGTAATTTCTTTTTCGCAGGAGAAAGCTGTGCCGGTTAAGCATGAGTTCTCATTGCAACAGGCGGTGGACTTTGCATTAAAAAACAATGCAACAGTTAAGAATGCCCTGATTGATGTAAAAGCGCAGGAGCAGGTAAACAGGCAATTTACGTCTGCCGCCTATCCGCATATTAATGCAAGCCTGGGAACAACTTATAATCCGGCTATTGCCACACAGGTGCTTCCCAATTTTATTTCTCCTGCTACTTACCAGGTACTTATTGATAAAGGTGTAAGAGATGGAAGCGGCAACCCGATAACAATGCCGAATGATTTTGGTTTTATTGCTGCGCAGTTTGGCACAAAGTTTAATACCAGTGCAGGCATTAGCTTAAACCAGATTTTATTCGATGGCCAGGTATTTGTAGGCTTGATGGCAAGGGCGGCTGCTATTAAATTGTATGAAAAAAGCGCAGAAGTAACCAGCGAAAACATTAAAGCAAGTATCCATAAAGTGTATTATCAATTAGTGGTAAGTAAAATACAGGTGGAATTGCTCGATGCAGTAATTGCACTTACAGAAAAAAACCTGCGGGATACAAGGATAATTTATGAAAATGGTTTCCGGGAAAAACTGGATGTGGATAAAGAGACAGTGAGGTTGGCCAACCTGCAAACAGAAAAGCAAAAAATATTTAACCAGGTATCAAACGGTTACTATGCACTGAAACTTTTAATGGGGATGCCTATTACAGATGAACTGGTGCTTACCGATAAAGTAACGGATGAGCAGGTAAAAGACGGTATGCTTGAAACTGCTGCATATAAGCATGAAGACAGAAAAGAATTTCAACAGGCACAAATTTCAAAACAATTGCTTGAGTATAATGTAAGGCGGTACAAACTTTCACAAATACCAACCATATCCTTATCCGCATTGTATGCAAAAAATGCACAAAGGGATAAATGGAATTTTATTGGTAAAGGCGATTGGTTTACCATTTCCAATATTAACCTGAATGTTTCAATACCGATTTTCAACGGGTTTCTTACCAAATCAAAAATACAGGAAGCAAAACTGCAGGTGGATAAGGTAAACAACCAGATTGAAGGTATGAAGCTCTGGATTGATAACGATGTGGAAGCGGCAAAAAATAATTACCGCAATGCTATTGCCACAATGGGGTTTCAAAAAAAGAATATGGAACTGGCAGAAAAAATTTACCAGCAAACAAAAAAGAAATACGAAGTGGGTACCGGCACACAAATAGAAATAGTGGCGGCACAAACAGAAATGAAGTCGGCACAAACCAATTATGTATCTGCCTTGTATGACGCAGTAATTGCTAAAGTTGATTTTTTAAAGGCAACGGGAAAGCTGTAACGCTGATTAATAGATTTTTAAAAACGATTTACACTGATTAATACAATTAATATGAAAAGGACTTTAATGTTAACTGGATTCTTTCTTACTGCAACTTTTTTTCTTGCTTCTTGCGGTGGCTCAGGCGCAAAAGATGTAAAAGGCGATATAAGCAGTATAAAAACGGAAATAGAGAAACTGAAGAAGCAGAAAGGCAGCCTTGATGCTGAGATAAAAAAGCTGGAAGATAAACTGCTAAAGGCCGACCCATCTGCTGCAAAACAAACAGCAAAGCTGGTTGGCATAGATACGTTGCGAGTGCAGGATTTTGCACATTACATAGAGTTGCAGGGAAAGATTGATGCGGATGGTATTGCTTATGTGGCTCCTACTGGTCAAGGGGGTCAGGTAAAATCTGTATTTGTAAAACTGGGGCAAAGAGTGGGTAAAGGGCAATTGATGTTGAAGTTAGATGATGCGATGGCAAGGCAGGGAGTAGTTGGGGCACAACAAATGGTTATTGGGGCACAGCAGCAAACCGGACAGGTAAAAGCGAGGCTGGAGCAGGCACAAACTATTTATACAAAATATCAAAACTTATGGAAGCAGGGAATAGGTGCAGAAATACAAGTAATAAATGCAAAGGCTGATGTGGATGCACTTGCTGCACAACTAAGGGCAGCACAAGCACAAGTAGGTACGGCACAGGCACAAGTTCGTATGGCACAAGAGCAGACCAACATGAGTAATGTGTATGCACAAATGAGTGGTGTGATAGATGAAATGAATGTAGAGCCGGGTGAATTCTTTTCGCCGCAAACAGCTGCACAACCAGGCATGGGCATACGCATAGTAAACAATGCAAGCCTGAAAGTAGTAACAGAAGTGCCGGATAATTATGTGGCAAGGGTAAAGAAGGGTGATAAGGTGATGATTGAAGTGCCGGAAACAGGATTAGCTGCTATTGAATCAACAATAACCACCGTAGGTGCTTCTATTAACCCAACAACGAGATCGTTTACTACCGAAGCAAAATTAAAAACAGATCCCTTGCTGAAACCTAACCAAACTGCTACTTTGAAAATACTTGACTATGAAGCAAAGGCAACAGTAGCAGTACCTGTAAACGTAGTACAGGCAGATGAAAAAGGTAAATATTTATATATAATGGAGAAGGCTGCTGATAAATGGGTAGCAAGAAAAAAAATAATAATTACCGGCGAAGCTTATAATGGATTGATGGAAGTAAAAAGCGGATTAACGGGAGGAGAATTAATTATTACCGAAGGATATCAGACTGTGTATGATGGGCAGACGGTGACAACGGGAAAGTAGACCCCTGTCTCCGCCGACTGGCGGAAGACTTAGGTTGAAGATTCAACTCTTTAGTTTGATAAGCTTTATATAAAAGTGTTTCACTTGCCTTGTTACCCCACAGGGGTAATATGTTAGTAGCCCCGGATGTTAATCCGGGGAATAAAAGCGAAGAGCAGGTGAGTCCCGGAGGGGCGACATTTTTTTTTGAATAGGAAAGATTGCGGTAAAATAGTATGGTTTTCGAAATATGCTGAATAGAATTACCGGAAGATGAAGAGTGCGACGCAAGGGACGATGATAGTAGTACAAAAGCCGACAAAAAAATAATTTATGGTTACAGAAATAATCAGTGCCGTATCCAAAGGATACGATAGTATTAAGAAACGGTTCCGACCAACAGAATGGGCTGTAGATAACAAAACAGCAATCTACATTATTGCCATCCTTATTACACTGTATGGGCTTATAAAGTTCAACAGTATGCCTAAGGAGCAGTTTCCGGATATAGTGGTGCCTACTATTTCTGTTACTACTGTGTATGCAGGTAACTCGCCAAAAGATATAGAGAACCTGGTAACCAGGCCAATTGAAAAACAACTGAAAGGTATCAGTGGTGCCAAAGTAAATAAGATACAAAGCACATCGCAGGCAGATTACAGTTTGATTATTGTGGAGTTTGATACAGATGTAAAAACAGATTTAGCAAAGCAAAAAGTAAAAGATGCAATTGATAAAGCAAAATCAGATTTACCGAATGATTTAACAAGCCAGCCCAATGCGCAGGAATTTGCTTTTAGTGAAATGCCGATTTTATTTGTCAATATCAGTGGTGATTATGATGGAATGAAGCTGAAGCAGTATGCTGATAAAATGCAGGATAAGTTTGAAGAACTGACAGAAGTAACAAGGGCAGAAATAGTTGGTGCACCGGAAAGGGAAATACAGGTAAATGTGGATCCGTATAAAATGACGGCAGCAAGGGTGAGTTTTATGGATATTGAAAATGCTATTAGCCGGGAGAACCATGATATAACCGGCGGGTTGATTGAAGTTGGAAACATGAAGCGGACACTGATGGTAAAAGGCCAGTTTAAAGGGGTGGCCGATTTGCAAAATATAATTGTACGAAGTAGTGCACAAGGTGCATCTGTTTACCTGCGGGATATTGCGGAATTAAAAGATACTATTAAGGAGAAAGACAGCTATGCCCGGCTTGATGGTAAAAATGTTGTTACACTCAACATTGTAAAAAGGGCTGGTGAAAACCTGATTAACTGTGCGGATAAGATAAAGGGTGCAGTGCAGCAAATGCAGGACAACGAAGAACTGCCAAAAGATTTAAGGGTTGAGTTTACCGGCGACCAGAGCAAGCAAACAAAAACTTCTTTTAATGAATTAATCAACACCATCATCATTGGTTTTATACTGGTGTTGCTGATACTCATGTTTTTTATGGGTGTTACCAATGCCTTCTTTGTAGCATTGAGTGTGCCGCTGAGTGTGTTTGTAGCATTTCTATTTTTACCGATAGCAGATAGTATTATTGGCGGTACTGTAACCTTAAACTTTATTGTACTCTTTGCATTGCTGTTTGGGTTGGGAATAATTGTGGATGATGCCATTGTGGTAATTGAAAACACCCACCGTATTTATAATAATGGGAAAGTGCCGATTGTAAAAAGTGCAAAGGAAGCGGCTGGTGAGGTATTTATTCCTGTGCTGGCTGGTACTGCAACTACACTGGCACCGTTCTTTCCATTGTTATTCTGGAAGGGGTTAATTGGTAAATTTATGATTTACCTGCCAACTATTTTAATTCTTACACTGGCAGCATCATTAATAGTGGCCTTCATTTTTAACCCGGTATTTGCGGTAAGCTTTATGAAACCGGAAGGCAAAGAATATGAAAAACCAAAGAAAGCAATATTTAAAAGCAAATGGTTTATTGCTTTTATTGCAGCTGGTGTGCTGATGCACCTTGGTGGTATGCATGGTGTTGCCAACTTCTCGTTGCTGATGGCAGTGCTGATGGTGTTTAATGCCTATGTACTGAACGGTGTTATCCATCGTTTTCAAAAAAGGGTATTACCCAAAATTATGGATCGGTACGAAAAATTGTTGAGGTGGATATTAGTTGGCAAAAGGCCGGTGTGGGCATTTGTATCATTGTTTGGAATTTTTGCCCTCTCATTCGGCTTGTTGATGCTTAGTATAAAAGCAGGAAGGACTAAGTCAACCTTCTTCCCCAGTGGGGATCCCAACTTTGTATATGTGTATTTAAAACTGCCGGTGGGTACTGATGTAAAATATACCGATAGCATTACTCATGTATTGGAAAAAAGAGTAGAGAAAGTATTGGAAAAGGAAAAACCCGGTGTGCCAGGCAGCATTGTAGAAAGTATAATTGCTAATGTGGCGGTAAGTGCCAATAATCCGAGGGATAACAACCGGAGTGTACAGCCACATCTCGGTCGTATCCAGGTTTCATTTGTGGAGTTTGAAAAGAGACATGGCAAGAGAACAATGCCGCTTAAAGATTCCATCCGTGAAGCAGTAAAAGGCATACCCGGTGCCAGTATAGAAGTGGCACAGGAAGATGGTGGCCCGCCAACAGACCCGCCTGTAAACATTGAAGTAACTGGAGATAATTTTGAAACACTGGCAACTGTTGCCAAACAACTGTATAATTTTTTAGATACAAATAAGGTGAATGGTATTGAAAACCTGCAGCCGGATGTGGATCTGAACAGCCCCGAGATAACTATAACGGTGGATAGGGCAAAGGCTACCATGGAGGGCATTAGCACGGCACAGGCTGGCATGGAAATAAGGACTGCTGTTTTTGGTAAAGAAGTAAGTAAGTTGAAGGATGGGGAGGATGAGTATAAGATACAGTTGCGTTATTCTGATTTGATGCGCAATAATATTACCGACCTCATGAATATGCGTATCACTTTTATGGATATGAATACTATGCAGGTGAAGTCTATTCCATTAAGTTCTATTGCTAAGGAAGAGTATACCAATACCACCGGCGGTGTAAAAAGAAAAAATGTAAAACGTACCATACAATTACAAAGTAATGTACTGGATCCAACAATGGTAGGGCCAATTAATGCAGAGCTTGAAACAAAAATTGCTGACTTTAAAGAGAAAGTAAAAATACCCGCTGATGTAACTATTAAACTAAGTGGACAAAGTGAGCAGGAAAAAGAAACACAGGCATTTTTAGGAACAGCCTTTGCTATTGCTATAGGTTTAATCTTTTTAATACTGGTGTTGCAGTTTAATAGTTTAAGCAAACCACTTATCGTAATTACAGAAATATTCTTTTCCGTAATAGGTGTGTTATTGGGCTATGCACTTACCGGGATGACCATTGCAACCATAATGTTACTGGTAGGTATAGTTGGCCTCGCCGGTATTGTAATTAAGAATGGGATATTGATTATTGAATTTACTGATGAACTCCGTGGCAGAGGTATGCGAACAAGAGAGGCAACCATACAAGCAGGTAGGATCAGGATTATACCTGTATTGCTTACTGCGGTGGCTACCATACTTGGTTTATTGCCGCTGGCTGTTGGTTTTAATATTGACTTTGCAGGATTGTTTTCCCATCTAAAGCCAAATATTTTCTTTGGTGGGGATAGTGTAGTGTTCTGGGGGCCGCTTAGCTGGACTATTATTTTTGGTTTGATATTTTCTTTCTTCCTTACACTTATAATGGTACCAAGCATGTACCTGATTGCAGAAAGGTTGAAGCGGCCAATGGAAAAATTCTATTCGCCCCTTGGAAAATGGATTTCACTTACCGGGATAGTTTTAGGACCATTCTTTTTCATATTTGTTGGCATAATGTTTTTAGTAAGAAAGATACAGGGTAAAAAAGTCTGGATGGGGAAATTAAAACCGGCAACCCCCAAACCCTGATTTACGTTACTATAATTTGAAAGTAGTTGGTGGTGGTTTTTAAGAGAAGACATCTTTCTAAAAGGTGTCTTCTCTTTTTCTAATCTTCGATAGCTATATCACTTTCGTAGTAGAACTGTGTCAAATTCCTGTGAGCATTAATAAGCTGCTCTTTGTTCCCAAACCAATTCAACAATTCATTTCTCATTATTTGCGTTGGTGCTTCAGATAGTATTGACTTCCAGGATGACCATTGATAAGTGGTGAAATCTTTTGTAAGCTTATGTTTTAGTGGATTTGCATGGATATATACAATGGCTTGGGTGAAATGAGATTCTTTATTTACTTCTATCCTTTTAAACGGCCTGTTGAATAAGTTTCCAGCCCTTTTATACATTTTATTAAATGCCATTGAGTAAGATGTAAAGAATTGTTGAAAAGCTTTTTCAATAATGATATCTGAACCTTCACTTCCTTCAAGATATTCCTTCTCTGGTTTCTTTAATGTTCTTTGTTGCTGAAGATAATACCTTATGTCTTTTGAAGATTTTATCCGAACTAAAAAATGAAAATGGTTAGGCAACAGGCACCAACAAAATGTATCAAGGTATGGGGCAAGATAAAAGGAAAACCTTTGTAAAAAATAACGACGGTTTTCATCGTTTCTGAATAATAATTCCTGATTATTTGTCCTGTTGAAAATGTGATAGATTTTGTCTTCTGTTAAATCTGCGAGATATTTAGCAGCAATGGGCATTTTCAAAAGTAGTAAATTTTAGGAGAGTTCAAGAGAAGACACCTTTCAAAAAGGTGTCTTCTCGCTTACCTCAACGCAAAAACCGCTGCCACTTTTATCTCCATCATTCTTAAAGGAGTATTAAACACTTCTGCTATCTGGTGTTCATGTATTTCATTGGTAGTGGCGTTAATAAATTTTACATTAAGTGCTTTGCCGTCGCTTGCAGTTGGAGGGTTGGCAGCATCATATAATTTTTTTGTATTGATGTAATCAATGCTTCCACCATGGATGCTGTTGATGCTTATATCAATCCATTGCTTTCCACTGCGGCAATTTTTACTGAATAATGACCAGTCCAGCAGCATACCACCACCATAGCCGGTTGTAAATGTCCCGTCTTTAATAATATTGCTCTGGTCGAGGGCTTTGCACCCACCAGCATCATGGGGGTCTTCAATAAATATATTACTGTAGTAGCTGGCATAGCCTATTTTGCCGCTTAAATAAGGTACTACAGATTTGTTTTGTAATAATTTAATTTTTGCATTAATAGCACCCTGCAGCACATTGCTGCTGTAATCTACCATTGTTTGGGTGCTGCTGCCATCCCTGAAAGTAAAGGTTTGTTCTTTATATGTATTGGCATAAGTGCCCCAGGCAAAATCGGCACCTATTTCTATACGGCTTAATGCACCGGGTAATTGATAACTGGCACCGGCACCGAGGCTGTTCAACAGGTTAATGTTTTTATTCATTTCCTTTAGTGGGATACCCATAGAGTAGCCAACGTTAATATTAAATTGTGCTGATGCAGTAACTGTTATTACAGTAAGCAGAAGGGTGTAAATGTATTTCATGGTTGTAAAGTTTTGGAATAGTAAGTAACAACTTTTTTTGCATAGCCGCTGCCCTGGAAATGTTAAAAAAAGGAAACCGCCTTTTGGGGCGGCTTTATATAAGCAAATATCTCATCCTGAAACGTATTGCTATAACTCCCTTATCCAGATATTTCGATAGCTGATAGCTTCACTCGGGTCGCCATGATCTTGTAATTTAATTGCAGCAGCACCATGTGGTTTATAGAAAGGGGCACCTCTATAAACCGTTATCCCTTTTACCTCTGCGTTGTTTTGTAAGAGAACCCCGTTATGTATGGCAGTTATCCTTGCTGCCGACTTTAACGTACCGTCACTGTTAAAGCTGGGGGCCGTCCAGATGATATCATAAGTTTGCCACTCACCTGGTTTTTTGCAGGCATTTGCTAATGGTACATGCTGCTTATAAACACTTCCTGTTTGTCCATTAACGTATGTAGTATTGTTATAGCAATCCAATACCTGTATTTCATAGCCTTCATCACCAGGGCCGGTGCTTGCAAGAAATACACCACTGTTGCCGCGGGCCTGTCCGCTGCCGGTAATGTTCTTTGGTATGCGCCATTCAATATGCAACTGGTAGTCGGTAAATAATTGTTTGGTTTGAATATTACCCGTGCCTTTTTTTACGGTTATCATACCTTTCGACACTGTCCATCCGGCAGCGGCATTTGTGTCTTTGGTAGATTTCCATGCATCCAGGTTTTTGCCGTTAAATAAAATAACAGCATCTGAAGGGGCATCATTATTTGTAGTACCCGGAGTTACAACTTTTGGAACAGGGGCATATACTTCGGTAAGTTTTGGATCAATTTCCTGTGCCATACGCCGCAAATGAAATAATACTTAGAAAAAATGTAAAGATTAGTTTATTAGTCATAAAGGTAAGTTTTGTGTAAAGTAAAGAATTTTATCTTGCTCAGTACAGGTCTGTACTATTAATCAAGTAATGAACGTAATTAGCAGACCTTCGGTCGTTTATTTTAATGTCTAATTTGGTATAAAAACCACCCTGTTATTATCAGGATGGTTTTTTTTATTATTTGAGCAATACTTAGAAACCTTTCTTCTCTACTTTCTTTCCATCAGCATCCAGCTCTATAATTTCATAACCTAATTTTTTAACCCCGTCATAAATTTTTGCTTTATCGCCCACAAGCAGAATATTTATTTTTTCCGGGTTCAGCATTTTTTTAGCGGTACCATCCACTTGCTGTTTGGTAAGTTTAGCCAATATTTTATTTTGCTGGTCAACATAGTTAGCTGGCAAATTATAATCTAATATGCGGCCAATAAATCCTGCTTTTTGAAAACCTGTTTCATAAAGCAACGCATCTCTCTGTCCGAGTGAGTTTTTCATAAATTTCAATTCGGCCTCAGTAATGCCATTGGCACGGTAATTATTTATTTCTTTCATTACTTCTACCAAGGCACTGTCAGTAGCATCTGCACGGATGCCCGAACTGAATTCAAAATCACCGGTGTATTCATCAGCAGTAAAGGAACTTCTTGCACCGTATGTCCAGCCTTTATCTTCACGGAGGTTCAAATTAAGGCGGCTGCTAAAATCACCCCCCAGGGTATAGTTCATTAATCTTGATTTGTAGTAATCTCCGGTTGCATCATATTTCAAACCGGTGGCATACCCCACCCGGAACTGCGATTGTGCAGCCTTTGGTATATCCACCATATAAACTTTTGTTTTATCAACAACTGATGCAGTGGCATTCGGGTTTGGCAGGGTGATTTTTTTATTTGGCAATTTATTCAGGAATGCAAGCAATGGTAAAACTTCGGCCTGCTTTACATCACCCACTACCACTACTTTAGCTCCCTGTGATGTCATGTAGTTGGTGAAATAATTCTCTATATCGGCCAGTTTCATATTCTTGATTGTGTACTCTGTTCCGTCTTCACTCATACCAAGTATATTGTTGGGGCCATAGTTTACTTTGGCAAAAACCAAATCGGCCACGGCAGCAGGGTCTGCTTTTGCCTGTTTAAAACCTTCCAGCTCCTGCTTTTGAATACGGGTAAATGCCGCATCAGTAAACTTGGGGTTCAGCATCCTTTCTTCTACAAGGGCCAGTGTTTTATCTAAATTCTTTTTTAACGACTGAATGGTGAACACAATACCATTTACTTTACTGCCCACATTTACAGAGCTTCCTAATTTTTGAAGCTCAACTGCTATTTGTTCTGCAGTATAATTTTTAGTGTCTTCATTCATCATGGCACCAAACATACCTGCAAGGCCAATTTTAGAAGTATCTGCTGCTTGCAATAAATGCCCGCCGGGTATGGTTATTGTTACTGTTACTGTTGGTATTTCTGTTGTTTCGGTACCAATCATCTTTACACCATTCGGCATATCTTTTCTCCAGAACTTTGGAACTTTTACAATCGGGTTTGCTCCATTGCCGGGAGTTTTGCTCCTGTCAAAATTATCTTTTGCTTTTACATATTTCAAACCGGCATAACCATAATCTGGAGCTGTATAGCTTGATGAATCAATTTTATAATTATCAACAGCAGCTATCATTTTGTCCTGGCCTTTTGGCAATACACTTAAAAACACACCGCCCTTGCCTTTTATATATTGATTATAAACCCGCATTACATCTTCTTTGGTTACAGCCTGGTACATTTTTATCAGGTCTGAAATTTTATTAGGGTTACCGGTAAATGTTTGAAAAGCGGCCAGCTGCGATACTTTCCCGGATACACTTTGTAACCCATTTATCAGTTGTGATTCTATTCCGCCTTTAAACTTTGCAACATCATCATCCGTTACACCCCTTGCTTCAAATGAATCTAATGAGTGTCGGAAGAGTGTATCCATCTGCGCCAGCGTTTTTCCCGGAGAAGGGATAAGCTGAAAGCCAAACTCACCAGATAGTTCTGATAATTGGCTGAAAGCATTAGACTGCAATGCCAGTTGTTTTTTTACCAATTGCTGATATAGCATAGAATTTTTGCCTTGCCCCAACACCTGTGCAAGGCAGGCCAATGCACCCATATCTTTATTGTAATTAGGTACGGTGGGATAAACAACAAACAATAACGGCAGTTTTGCATAGTTATCGGTATAAGAAACATAGCGGTCTGTTGTAAGAACAGCAGATGGTACAACAACAGGGTTTACTTCGGGACCTTTTGGTATTACACCGAAATATTTTTCTACTAACTTAATAGCTGTTGCGGGGGTTACGTCACCACCAATAGTTAATGTTGCATTGTTTGGTCCATACCAGCGCAGAAAGAAATTTTTTAAGTCATTTACATCCACCCTGTTTAAATCTTCTACATAGCCAATGGTAAGCCATGAGTAAGGGTGCCCATAATTATATAAATTCCTTGAGGCTGTTTCAAACATCAACCCATACGGACGGTTATCGTAATTCTGCCCCCTTTCATTTTTTACAGTGGAACGCTGATTTTCAAATTTCTTTTGCGATACTGCATCTAACAAAAACCCCATACGGTCAGCTTCTAACCAAAGCATTTTTTCTAATTGGTTGCTGGGTACTGTTTCATAATAATTAGTACGGTCACGGTTGGTACTGCCATTCAATGTACCGCCGGCATTAGATACAATTTTAAAATGCTGGTCATCGCCAACATTATCACTTCCCTGAAACATCATGTGTTCAAAGAAGTGGGCAAACCCAGATTTACCTATTTCTTCCCGTGCAGAACCTACATGGTAAGTAACATCTACATGCACCACAGGGTCGCTGTGGTCTTCATGTATAACCAATGTAAGCCCATTAGGCAATGCATATTTTTCGTAGGGGATTACAATTTCGTTACCTTGTTTGGTAACTTTTTCTACCAGCCTTGTCTGGCTGTTTACTATTGAAGAAACAGTAATGGTAAAGACAAACAGGAAAAATAATCGTTGTTTCATAAAGAATGTGTTTTTGAAGAACACCAAAGTAAGGGATTTTGTTCCTGAAAATGCCGCCATTTATCACTTTCTACCTGCCATTTTATCGCCAGTAAACAAATACACCAGTTTGCGGTATACCATTATTTATTAATTTGCAGCGAAATCGTTTGTCTAAACCTTAATTCAACTATTTTTTATGTCATCACCTGCGCCTGCAATTTTTTGGCCCCACAGCGAACACTGGTCTGTAAAAATCCCTGCTAAATCACCGCACTATCGTATGCCGGTTATGAAAGATAAAGGCTATGTGATTATGAAAGCCTTAGACCTGTCACACATACCATCTGCCGAATGGGAGAACCTTGTTTATATGGATTGGAAAAGCGGTGGCGATACCAATTTTGCTCCTTTGGCTTCCTGCGATGGAACGAATGAGTGCAAGGGCTTTTGGGAAAATGGTAAAACAGACAAAGATGCCATTTTTACTCCTAATTCTGAATTATGCCCAACACTAATGGCTTATATAAAATCTATTCCTGCCAATTTTGGAAGGGTTAGGATTATACGGTTAGAACCGCAAACCCACGATCAGGCCATTCGTTCTGTACATAGAGATGATAATAACAGATTAAACCCCGAAGATGAAGGTTGGGTGGTAAGGATGTGGATTGAGTTAACAGATAACCCGGACAGTTATATGTTGTTGTATGATAGCGATGAAAATAATTTACCTATAAAAGAATCAGAAGCAAGGGTGGCAATGCCAAAGGGGGCACATTTTGTAGTGGATAGCCAGCGATTGTGGCATGTGGGTGTGCACAACGGTACCAAATCAAGGTATGCGGCTATTATTAGTACTGAGAGTTCACCAGAGCTGGATGCATGGATAAAGGGTAAGATGTAATTACAGTTTTTGGTTTAAATTAAATAGGGTATATAAAGTTTCTATAATAAACTTTATATACCCTATTTACTAAATATACTTACTTATTTAGTTCAACACACTTGTTTCTTTAACTATCTCAGCTTTTTCCTGTTCCTTTATTTTGCCCCAGCCGCCAAGTACATTGCGGATGTTGTGTATGCCTTGTCTTTTAATTAATGATGCAGCAATTACACTGCGGTAGCCACCGGCACAATGCACATAAATATTCTGGTCATCTTCAAGGTTGGCAAGCATGGCAGGGTCTGTCATATCATTCAACGGGATGTTTACGGCATCTTTCAAATGGCCGTCGGCATATTCTGTTGTGCGGCGCACATCCAACACTACTAATTTATTATCATGCGGTATATCCATTATAAGTTCATCGGCTTCCACATCTACCAACAGGTCAATTTTCTCTCCTGCATTTTTCCATATATCAAACCCGCCATCTAAGTATCCGTTCACTTTATCAAAGCCCACCCTTGCCAATCGTATAATGGTTTCTTTTTCCTGTCCCGGTTCTGTTACCAAAATCATGGGTGCATGAAAAGGTAAAAGGCTGCCTGCCCATTCTGCAAAACGGCCTTCGAGGCCAATAAAAATGGAACCGGGGATAAAGCCCTTTGTAAATTCAGCCGCATTTCTTGTATCTAATAAAATCACATCTTCACCCAATAGTTTTTTTACATTACTTACCGTTAATGGTGTAAGCCCCCGCTGCATTACTGCATTAAGGCTGTCATATCCTTCCTTGTTTATTTGTGCATTAATGGGGAAGTAAGAAGGTGGTGCACCTATGCCATCCGTTACTACTTTTATAAATTCCTGTTTAGAGGCAGCCTTTAGTGCATAGTTAGACTTCTTTTCTTCGCCAATAGTACTGTGTGTATTGGGTCCAAGGTTTTTTCCGCAACTGCTACCGGGGCCATGTGCAGGATATACAATTACATCATCTGCCAATGGAAATAATTTTGAATGCAGGCTGTCGTACATCATACCCGCCAGATCATTCATCGTTATTTCATTTCCTTTTTGTGCAAGGTCGGGTCTGCCCACATCACCCACAAAAAGTGTATCACCTGTAAATACACAGTAATCTTTTCCCAGTTCGTCTTTTAATAAATAACAGGATGATTCTAATGTATGGCCGGGGGTGTGCAGCACTTCGATTGTTAACCCGCCGATAGAAAATTTTTCTCCGTCTTTTGCAACATGTACCGGGAATTTTGTAACAGTGTCCGGGCCATATATTATTGGTGCGCCGGTTGTATTGCCCAGGTCAATATGGCCGCTTACAAAATCTGCATGAAAATGGGTTTCAAAAATATATTTGATGCTGGTTTTTCTTTCCGCAGCCAGTTGCAGGTAAGGGTCGGTATCCCTTAGGGGATCAATAACGGCAGCTTCGCCATTATGCTCTATATAATAGGCAGCTTCGCTAAGGCAGCCGGTGTAAAGTTGTTTTATATACATTGCTTAAAAAATTATTCCTGCAAAGGTAGTATTAAATTAAAAAGCCATGAGCTGACACCGGTCAGTTCATGGCTTTTGTAAAAAGCTTTAGCGCTTAGTTAAGCAACTGGGAGGTAAACCTGGAAAGGTCGGTAAACCTGGATTTGTTTACTGAATAGTAAATAAACTTACCATCCCTGATGGTATCTACAAAACCTGCTTTGCGTAAAATGGCGAGGTGTTGCGATGCTACCGATTGCTCAAGGCGCAGGTTAATGTAAATTTCTGTTACAGTAACCTTTCCTTTTTCGTCAATCATCTTTAATATCTGCTGCCGCAGCTTATGGTTAACGGCCCTTAGTATCAGTGCACTTTTTTTAATATCAAGCAAACTGATTTCTAACGGGGCGGCACCAGGGGATTGTCCCTGTAAGGTCAAGAAGTAATTATTCATGGAAGAGGCTTTTGAGGTTAGGAGTAAAATTAATTCTGCAAAACGATTAAAACAAAATAATCAGGAGAAAACTATTTGTTTATTGATTTGAGCCATGAAAAAACTTTTCTATATGTTCTGCCCTCAGGTGGTGTAAAAGGGCTTTAGGTATAAAGGCTCAGTTGCGGCAATGTCTGAATATTGTTTTTTAAAATACATATCAGCAGAGAGAGCTGCCATGTTGTTTGTTGTTGCAATAATTGATGAGAAAACTGCATTGGGGCTGTCAATAACCGTTTTCACCTTTTCATTGGCATTACCGCAAAACATAATTTTTTTATCAACAAGCATATCTGCAAAGCTGCTGCTGATAAGCACAAGGGCATTAGGCGGTATTATTTCTTTCAATGATTTGCTATTATATACGGCAGTATAAACTTCCATCCTTCTTGCATCAATACAGGGGCAAATTAAATCTGCATCATCACCATTAATAGATGATGCGGTTAACTCAAGGTTATTAATAGTGATAAGAGGAATATTGAGAGCATAGCATATACCTTTTGCTGCTGATAAACCAACCCTTAAACCTGTATAGGAGCCGGGGCCGATAGTAACAGCAATTGCATTTAACTGCCGGAGTTCCATTTTTTCTGCATTCATTAATTGCCGAATGGCTGGGTGCAGCCATGTACTATGATCTTTCTGGATATTATTCTCTGCATACTGCAATACCTTATCATTGTTTGCAAGGCAAACAGAAGCAACAGTAAGTGCAGTATCAATATTTAATATAAAACTCATTGTTGACTTGCTTCTTTTATTAATTCTCCGCAGGGATGGTAGCGGGGGTTTATTTTTCCCATTGCCATAAGCAGGGTGCAGATATTTTTTATACCAATTTTCGTTGCCCATTCAAAAGGGCCATGCGGATAATTAGTACCCAGCTTCATGGCTGTATCAATTTCTTCTCTGGTGCTTACGCCTTCACCAAGTGCAAAATATGCCTCATTAACAATCATGGCAACAACCCTTGCACTTACAAAACCTGGCGCATCCGGCACCCACATTATTTTTTTATTGAAATAAGAAAATAATTTTTCCGTCTCCGTTTTATTTTCCTCAGTTGATAAAGCACATTCAATTACAGACCTGCTTAAAAAACCCGGCCATCCGTTTATACGTATAAAATGGGAGGGAAAACCTTCTGCAGTGTCTGCCACATGGTTAACAAGCACCAGTGAGGCTGTTTTTTGTTTCAGCAGATTAATTCTTTCCGGGCTGTTATCAAACAGCAGGTCAATATAAACAGTTGCAGTACTATCAGTTGGTTCATCCAGCCATTCAATAGCCACATCACCGTTAACCCCCTGCGAAAGAAGTTCAGTTTTTTGTAAATCAGTACAAACTACAGTTATCATTACACACTATTTTTTGCAAAGAAAATGTATAAAGCTAATTTCGCCCTACTTAATTACAGAAACCACATGAGCAAGACCATCATCAATACATCCGCTGCGCCTGCACCTATTGGCCCATACAGTCAGGCCATCCTTTCAGATAACACACTTTATATATCCGGCCAGATATGTATAGCCCCTGCAACCGGCAACCTTAAAAATAAAGATATACAGGAAGAAACCCACCAGGCCATGCACAACCTGAAAGCCATACTGCAAGCTGCGGGTATGGACTTTAGCCATGTAGTTAAAACCACCATCTTTTTAACCGATATGCACCAGTTTTCTGAAGTAAACGAAGTGTATGGAAAATACTTTGAAGGGGATTTTCCTGCCAGAGAAACTGTACAGGCAGGTGCTTTACCCAAGTTTGTAAATGTGGAAATAAGTATGGTGGCGGTGAAATAAAATTCCCTCTTATAAAAAAGCTGTTTCCTACCCAGCGGATTTCCTATAACTTTAACCCTCTTACCTCAAAGGGCGGAATTATGTATCTCTGAAAAACGAAGCTTTCAGACAACCAACAACTAAAAACATGCACATGAAAAAAAGTTTACTTTTTATTTTCGCTGCTACCTGTTTTGTTTTATCCACTCATGCACAAACAGGTAACAGTTTTGATAAAGCCGCTGCTATGCAGTTAGTGGCCGCTAACCAGCAACAGATAGACGTATCTGCAGAAGGATTAAAAAATGCAGATGTATCATCCACCTACTTTATACAAAGCACTGGGGTTACCATGGTTTACCTGCAGCAAACCTATAAAAGCATACCTGTATTTAATAAAATGCTGGTGTTTGCTTTTCGCAACGGGCAGTTAGTATCAAAAGCCGGGCAGTTTATTGATAAGATGGATGAACTAACAGCTTCATCTGCCCCTACACCCTCTTTAAGTGTAAGCCGTGCCGTAGAGCTGGCATTTGCAGAACAAAAAGTAAAAAAAGCAGTAACAGGCAACCCTGCAATATTATCAGCCAATGGCAAAGTATATGATTTTGGAAAGCTGGCCGGGGGCTCAGAAAATACAACAGCAGAGCTGATGTGGTTTCCAATAGAAAAAGAAAAATTGGAAAGGGTGAAATTAGTGTGGCAGGTACAGGTATCACCCGAAAAAACTGATGATGTATGGCAGGTAAGGGTAGATGCGGTTACCGGAAAAATTATAAGCAAGTACAACATACTTGTTACTGAACAGTTTGGCCACAATACACCCCTGTATGTTACAGAAAGAAGGGATAATGCAACAACTGATATCAATGCAAAATATAACCCAGGCTTTAATTTTAATAAAACTGAAAGCCCCAGCCTTGTATCTACTGCCAATTATATGGTTATTCCATATCCATTAGAAGCACCCTCGTTTGGTGCAGCAGCAATGCGGACTAACCCCTGGGCAAATGCAGCCGGAAATGCCTCATCACTTGGCTGGCACAATGATGGCGCAACAGATTATACAATAAGCCGCGGCAACAATGTATGGGCAACAGAAGATACAATTGCTACTAACCAAAATACTGGCTTGCCTGCTACATCTTCTACCGGCCCCGACCCGTTAAACTTTGTTACCCCGCCAAATTATAATGTAGAGCCAAGCCGCAACCCGGCCATGCAGCAGTTTTGCATTACCAATCTTTTTTATTGGAACAATGTAATACATGACCTGTCTTATATATATGGGTTTGATGAGCCTTCTGGGAATTTTCAGGCTAATAACCAGGGCAGGGGCGGAAATGGAAACGACCATGTATTGGCATTGGCGCAAAGTGGTGCTGCCGGACATATTGGCAACAATGCAAATTTCTTAACACCAGTTGATGGTGGCAGGGGAAGGATGAGGATGTATCTTTTTACAGGCACACCTACTTTGCTTGTAAATACACCTGTGGTAATTGCAGGTAATTATGGTTCTGTTGAAAGTGCATTTAGCACAACTAATCAATTATCAAATGTTGGCCCTGTAACCGGCCAGGTTGTTTATTTTAATGATGATGCAGGAGGTACCACACACCAGGCATGCCTTGGCGCACCAACTAATTCTGTTACAGGTAAAATTGCCATGATAGACAGGGGAAATTGCAACTTTACTGCAAAAGTTTTGGCAGCACAAACTGCAGGTGCAATTGCCGTAATAGTGGTAAACAATGTAGCTGGTGCCCCAATAGTAATGGGTGGTGGGCCTGACAATAGTATTATTATACCGGCAGTAATGATTTCGCAAAGCGATGGAGCCATATTTGCTACACAGTTAGCCAGTAATCTTAATGTAACATTAAGCAATAACCCATTTGATGGAGATTTGGACAATGGTATAATCAGCCACGAATTTGGACACGGTGTTTCAAACCGTTTTACAGGCGGCCCGGGCAACTCAAGCTGTTTGCAAAATGCAGAGCAGGGTGGCGAAGGATGGGGTGATTATCTTGGATTAATGTACACCACCAACTGGGCAACTGCCACAATGGGAGACGGGGTTATTGGCAAGGGTATAGGTACTTATGTAAGTGGACAACCTACTACTGGTGCAGGTATCCGTAATTACAGGTATTCAACAAGTCTTGCAACAAACCCACTTACGTATGCACACATGGGTATAACAGGGGCACCATGGCTTTTTAATGATGGTAACCAGGTACACAACATTGGCGAAATATGGTGCAGTGCACTTTGGGAAATGACATGGGGTATTATACAACAAGAGAATTCAATAAACCCAAACTTGTATAATTTTTCATTAAGCACAACTGGTGGAAACAGCATTGCCCTTAAATTGGTAATGGAAGGTATGAGGCTTCAGCCTTGCAGTCCCGGATATTTAGATGCAAGAAATGCTATACTACAGGCAGACCGTAATTTATACGGCGGCCGCCACCAATGTGCTATATGGACAGCATTTGCAAAAAGGGGAATGGGCTACAGTGCATCTCAGGGAAGCTCTTTTAGTACAACCGACCACACAGCAGCAACAAACTTACCACCGGCTCCAACAGTTACAGGCCAGCCAGCAGATGTAAGTGTATTGGCAGGGGCCAATGCAACATTTACTGTTACTGCCACACCACCAATTAATGGTGCGTTTATTTATTATAACTGGCAGGTAAGTACAAATGGTGGTGCTACCTGGGCAGATGTTTCACCTGCTGTTACCACAACTACATTAACATTAAATGCAGTAACAGCAGGAATGAACGGTAATAAATACCGTTGCATACTTACACAGGGTTGTGCTGCAACAACATCATCAGAGGCTACACTTACAGTAAGCACACCTTCAGGCTTTACATTTGTTACACCAGCACCTGCTGTTGCAACCTGCCCTGCACCGGCTACAATGGCAATTATATTAAACACAACTTCGGTTGGTGGGTTTACCACCCCCATTAATTTATCTGCAACAGCAGGTGTGCCGGGTGGTACCAATGTTACTTATTCTGTAAACCCTGTAACACCGGGCAACAGCACAGTGGTAACATTAAATGGCACCAATACATTAACAGCAGGCACCTATGTAATAACTATAACAGGTATAGCAGGTGCTGTTACACAAACTGTGAATCTTACCTATACAATCAGTGCAGGTACCGGCCCAACAATTACCGGGCAACCAACTGCACAAACTGTTTGTGCCGGTTCTAATGCCAGCTTCTCAGTAACTTCTGCTGCTGCCACTGGCTTTCAATGGCAGGTAAGCACAGATGGCGGTGCTACATGGACAAGCATTGGCGGCGCAACTGCATCAACCCTTACACTTGTTGCCGTAACAGTAGTTATGAATAATAACCAATACCGCTGTATAACAAGCACTACCTGCGGAAGTACCAATTCCAATGCAGCAGTATTAACGGTTAATACACCTGCTACCATTACAGCACAACCGCAAAACACTTCTGCTTGTAGCGGAAGCAATGCAACATTTACTGTTACTGCAACGGGTACAGGCCTTACTTATCAATGGGAATTAAGTACAGACGGTGGTGCTAATTATAATACTATTGGCGGTGCCACATCAGCATCATTTACCGTAACCGCTGTTACGGTTGGCATGAATAATAACAGGTACAGATGTATAGTTACAAGCAGTGGTGTTTGTACCCCTGCATCAGTAACATCAGCAGGCGGCATACTTACTGTTGTATCATCTTTATCTATTACTTCACAACCGGCAGATGTAACTGCTTGTGAAGGGGCAACCGTAAGTTTTACTGTTGCAGCTTCCGGTGCAACGATAACCTATCAATGGCAACTAAGCACCGATGGTGGGGCTACGTTTAATAATATTGGTGGGGCTGCTGCTGCAACGTTTACTATTACAGGTGTTGTTGCTGCGCAGAATGGAAACAAGTTCCGTTGCCAGGTTAGCAGCCCTTGTGGTAATGCCACCTCAAATATTGTAACACTTACTGTAAATACACTGCCCGTCATTACTGCACAACCGCAGAATGCCAATCTTTGTGCAGGCAGCAATAATACATTTAGTGTAACAGCAACAGGTACCGCCATTACTTATCAATGGCAATTAAGCACCAACGGCTGTGCGGGGCCATGGAATAATATTGGGGGTGCCACCTCTTCTTCTTTCACACTTACAGGCATAACTGTCGGGCAAAATAATACAGGCTATCGTTGTGTGGTAAGCGGAACATGTACCCCTGCTGCCACATCCAACTGTGCATTGCTTACGGTAGTTTCATCTGTAACAATAACAGCACAACCGGCAAACCAAACAGTTTGCGAAGGAAGCAATGCCGGCTTTACCGCAGCAGCCAGCGGAGCAGGGTTAACTTATCAATGGCAGCTTAGCACCAACAGTGGTGGTACATGGACAAATATAGGCGGTGCTACCAATTCAACATACAGTACAGGTGCCACTACATTTGCTATGAATGCTAACCAATACCGTTGCATTATATCAAACGGTGTTTGCCCAACGCCGGGTACAACAAATGCCGCAACACTTACAGTAAATACATTGCCTGTTGTAACAACTAATCCTCAAAACGCAGCTATTTGTGTGGGAGGTAGCAATACATTCAGCGTAACAGCAACAGGAACGGGTATTACTTATCAGTGGCAATTAAGCACCGATGGTGGTGCATCATATAATAATATTGGCGGTGCAACTGCATCGAGCTATACTGTATCATCTGTTACTATTGCTATGAATAATAACCGCTACCGCTGTATGGTAAGTGGTACTTGCCCACCTGCTGCCACATCTGCTGCTGCCACATTAACGGTAAATGCAGCGGTAACTGTAAGTTCAAACCCAACTAATGTTGAATTGTGTTCTGGCAACAATGCAACGTTTAATGTTGCAGGTGTTAGTGTGCCAGCAATTATTTACCAATGGCAGGTAAGCACTGATGGTGGTACTTCATATAATAATATAGCCGGGGCGAACAGTTCATCACTTATTGTAAATAGTGTAACAACAGCAATGAACAATAATAGATACCGCTGTTTGTTATCCAATGCTACTTGTACTGTAGCTGCAACATCAGGCGCAGCTATACTTACTGTAAGGCAAAACCCAACTGTTGGTTTAACACAATCACCTGTGCTAGCAACATTGCTGCCCGGGCAAACAACCACACTTACAGCTACTGCAACTTCGGGTACTGGTGGTACATTCAGTAATGTGTGGACATACAATAGCAGCCCGTTAACTGTTTCGGGGAACAGCTATGTGGTGGATATCGAGCACACAGGTGCATATCAGGTAAGGTTGCAAGAAACATGGCCAAGTACATTGGTTTGTTCTGCAAACAGCCAGGTAATAACGATTACCGCTGGTGTAAGCGGCAACCTGTTCGTCTTCCCATCACCTAACAATGGAAATTTCTCTGTTTCTTATTATAATAATGGCGGTGCCGCTACGCAACGAACCTTAGCAATATTTGATTCAAAAGGTTCAATGGTATTTAATAAGGCGTTTAATATTTCAGGACCTTACACATTGTTGCCGGTAAACCTGCAAAGGGCAAACACAGGTATTTATTATGTGGTGGTTGGGGATGCCAATGGTAAAAAACTAGCCGAAGGGAAAGTGCATGTCAGATAAAATATGATTTCGTTATAATATCAACCCCGTCCCGTTTATAGCGGGACGGGTTTTTTATTTACTTCAAAATATATAAAAAAAAATTACTTTTGCCGGGCAACACTACCGCCCCAAAAACGGATGGGTATATTACCCATTTTAAAAACGTAAAAATCAGGAAAATGGGCTAAAATATTTAATAGCCATTGCCATAACTATAAAAAATTATGCGGACTTTTTATCTTGTCAGCATATAAAATATCTTTTCCACCCGAATCATAAAATCTATGAAATTTTTACTCTCCTTCTTTTTGTTTTTCTCAGTTTGTCTAAGTGCAGTTGCCCAGCAATCTGTTTATGATATTATGGAAAGAACGGATATCTCTATCCGGCAGGCAGAAGAAATGGCCAATACTATTTTTAGTGAGAGGGGGATTGGAAAGGGCACCGGGTACAAACAGTTTCAACGTTGGCTATATGAACGAAAATTCCATACAGATGAAAACGGGTATTTAATTTCAGCACAAACAGACTGGGATAATTACCAGCAGTTCCGTGCAACGATGCCAGCCCAACGTACCGAAGCAGGCAGTTGGACAGAGCTTGGCCCTTTTTCCTGGAACCGGACCACCAGTTGGAACCCCGGCACTGGCCGTATTTCTGCAATGGCCGTTCATCCGGCAAATGAAAATATAATTTATGTAGGCTCTCCCGGCGGCGGCCTTTGGAAATCTGTAAATGCAGGTGCTAACTGGCTGCCCCTTACAGATAATAACAGTACATGGATGTCCATCTTTGCAATAACTATTGACCCTGTCAACCAAAATATTGTGTATGCAGGCACCAGCGGATCGAATGGCTTAATCAAATCAACTAATGCAGGTGCTGCCTGGTCGCTTACAGGTGCAGGCCCATCAGGAACAATTAGGAAAATACTTATTCACCCTTCCAATAGCAATATTGTTTTTGCTGCTGCAACAAATGGTATATGGCGTTCTGTAAATGCCGGTACATCATGGGTGCAGGTGCATAGCGGAGGCAAAGAAGATATAGAGTTTAAACCCGGGGATGTAAATACAATGTATGCATCTGGTAGCGATGTGTATCGTTCAGTTGATAACGGTGTATCCTGGCTGCAGGTGGGGGTGGCAGAAGGGATTACCAATACAGGACGTACATTGGTAGCAGTATCTGCCGCTAACCCAAATTATGTATATGCAGTGCAGGCAAGCGGCAGCATTTTTGGAAGAATGTATAAATCAACAGATGGCGGGTTAACATTTATTACTACCGTTATAGGAAGTGCTGCAAGCGGCACCAACTATTTTGGCTATGAAACCAATGGAACAGGAACAGGCGGGCAAGCGGGGTATGATATGGCATTAGATGTTTCACCAACCAATGCTGCCGAAGTATATATCGCTGGTATTATTTGCTGGAAGTCAATAAATGAAGCAAACTCTTTTACTGCAATTACAGCATGGTCGTTACCAAACGGAATTGGGTATAACCATGCGGATGTGCATGGGCTTTTTTGGGTAAACAGCACTATTTATTCAATATCTGACGGTGGTATTTATAAAAGCATTGATGCCGGTGATAACTGGACAGATATTTCTGCCGGCCTTGGAATAAGGCAGTTTTATAGAATAGCCAACTCTCAAACAAATGCCAATGTAATTACCGGTGGCGCACAAGACAATGGTAGTGTGGCCCGTCAATCATCAGGCACATGGGTTGATTGGCTGGGAGCTGATGGTATGGAAGGCTTAGTTAGCCCAACAGACCATTTGAAAATTTGGGGTACCAGCCAAAATGGTGCATTATACAGATCTGTTAACGGCGGCAGCTCTTACAACGGGCTCGGGCAACCATCATCCGGCCAATGGGTAACACCATTAGCAATACACCCCACCAACGAAACTATTTTATATGGCGGCTGGACAGGTGTTTATAAATCAACCAACAGTGGTATTAACTGGGCAAATATTTCAGGAGGTACTATTACCACCACACTGGCAGATATAGCCGTGGCACCATCAGATCCTAATTTCATATATGCATCAAATGGAAATGTATTGTTTGTAACTACTGATGATGGAGCTACCTGGGCAACAAGATCCGCCCCTGCTACAATCAATGATATTGCTATTGACCCAATCAACCCGTCTAAAATATGGCTTGCTTGTAACAGCACTACAAACCGTATATTAGTTTCTACTGATGCGGGGGCAACTTTCACAAACGTTTCTGCAAATCTGCCATCTATTACGGCGAGAACAATAGCAGTAGATGATAATACACCGAGGGGATTGTATGTTGGAATGAATATCGGGGTGTATTATAAAACAGAAACAGACCCAACCTGGACAAACTTCTCCGACAACTTGCCCCTTGTTGCAATTAATGAATTAGAAATACAAAAGATTGCCGGTAAGATAAGGGTAGCTACCTATGGCAGGGGTGTATGGGAAAGTCCCGTTGCTACCGCTGTACCACCAGACTTTACTTTCAATAGCCCTGCGCCGGTAGTATCGGCTTGTCCTGCTACAACATTGCAGGCAACTCTAACTGCTACTTATAGTGGAAGTTTCTCAACACCAATCATACTTACTTCAAGTGTAAACCCTTCTGGCCCATCAGTAAGTTTTAATGTTAATCCTTTAACAACTACTACTACCACTACCATTGTTTCAGTTACAAATGCGGCTACTCTTTCAGCAGGTACATATACAGTAACGGTAACGGGAACAGCAGGTGCAGCAGTACAAACAAAAAACATTCTGTTTACCATAAACCCCGGCACAGGCCCAATTATTACAGGCCAACCCACACCACAAACAGTATGTGTTGGTTCCAATACTACCTTCTCTGTTACTGCCACCGGCACCTACCAATGGCAGGTAAGTACAGATGGTGGTGGTACCTGGGGAAATATAGGTGGTGCTACTGCATCGAACCTTACACTTACGGCTGTAACAGCGGGCATGACTAATAATCAATACCGATGTATAGTAACAGGCCAGTGCGGAAGCACTAATTCCAATGCGGCGTTGCTAACGGTGAATACGGCTCCGTCTATAACGGCGCAACCTGCTGATGCTACTGTTTGTGCAGGTCAGCAAAATACTTTTTGTGTAACAGCTACCGGAAGTAACCTTACTTACCAATGGCAATCGGCCACTTCCTGCGCAGGTCCATGGACGAATGTAGCGGTGAGTGGTACCAGCCCATGCCTTACTGTTACCGGGGCAATTACCACAGTTTATCGTTGCAATGTAACTGCAACAGGAGGTTGTGCAGGAACAATAGCATCTAACTGTGCATTGCTTACAGTAGTTTCATCAGTAACAATAACCACACAGCCAGCTAACCAGATAGTTTGTGAAGGAAGCGGTGCCAGCTTTACCGCAGCAGCCAGCGGAGCAGGGTTAACTTATCAATGGCAACTTAGCACCAACAGCGGAGGCACATGGACAAATATAGGCGGTGCTACCAATGCAACATACAGTACAGGAGCCGCTGCATTTGCTATGAATGGCAATCAATACCGTTGTATAGTATCAAACGGTGTATGCCCAACACCGGGTACTACCAATGCCGCTACATTAACGGTAAATACGTTGCCTGCTATTACATCCAATCCACAGAGTGTTACACTTTGTGTAGGTGCTGGTAATACATTTAGTGTATCAGCAACAGGCACAGCTATTACCTATCAATGGCAATTAAGTACCGATGGTGGTGCTACATATAATAATATTGGTGGTGCAACCACATCAACCTATGCTGTTTCATCCATAACCATAGGAATGAATAATAACCGCTACCGTTGTGTGGTAAGTGGTACTTGTCCGCCAGCGGCTACATCAACCCCTGCAATACTTACGGTAATAGCACCGGTAACAATCAGTACACAACCTGTTAATGCAGAATTATGTTCTGGTGGTAATACTACATTTACCGTAGCAGGTAATAGTGTACCAGCAATTATTTATCAATGGCAGGTAAGTACAGATGGTGGAGCTACCTGGTCAAATGTATCTGGTGGTAACAGTGCATCATTAGCACTTAATGCTGTAACGGCGATTATGAACGGAAACAGGTACCGTTGTTTACTTTCAAATGCCACTTGTACCGTTCCGGCAACCTCTAACAGTGCTTTATTAACTGTAAGGGCTACACCAACTGTTACTTTAGCAGCTTCGCCATTAACAACTTTGATACCTGGAAATAAAACAACACTTACAGCTACTGCCTCTTCTGGAACAGGAGGTACATTCAGCAATGTATGGACATACAACACAAACCCACTAACTGTATCGGGTAACTCTTATGTAGTTGATGTGGAGCATGTAGGTGTTTATGAGGTACAACTACAAGAAACCTGGCCAAGTAGCTTAGTTTGTTCTGCCATATCACAGGCAATAACAATCAGTGCTGGTGTAAGTAATAACCTGTTCATCTTCCCATCACCCAATGATGGAAACTTTACTGTTTCTTATTATAACAATGGGGGTACTGCCACTCAGCGGACTTTAGCCATTTTTGATTCAAAGGGTTCAATGGTATTTAATAAGGCATTTAATATCTCCGGGCCATATACATTGTTGCCGGTAAACCTGCAAAGGGCCAACAGGGGTATTTATTATGTAGTGGTTGGTGATGCCACCGGTAAAAGATTAGCTGAAGGTAAAGTACATGTGAGGTAAGGATATTTTAATCAATGCATAAAAGCCCTGTCTCGTTATAAATGAGACGGGGTTTTTCTTTACTTTCTTTACTTTTAATGAATGGCAAGTTTTCTTCGCATATTATTATTTAAGCCGGTAATGTGGGCGGCCAAAAAATTTTCTTCTAGGCCAGGGAAGGAGAGGGTGTTTGCGGCACTTACTAATCTGTATAAAAATATAATAGATGATCCGGGTAAGAAAGGGCTGGTTATCCCTTTTGATTTGCATACGGGTAAGTTTATTATTTTTTCTGACCAGCATAAAGGAAGAAGGAATGGCGCAGATGATTTTAAAGATGCAGAACCTAATTACCTTGCGGCGTTGGAATACTATTTTCAGGAGGGCTTTACTTTTATTAATCTTGGTGATAGTGAAGAGCTTTGGGAAAACAACCTGTGGCAGGTAAAAAAACATAACAAAGAAACTTTTGAAGCAGAAAAGAAATTTTTAAATGGCGGCAGGTATATTAAACTATATGGCAACCATGATTTATTTTGGGATAACGACCCGCTGGCAGGGTGGCAACTAAAAAATATTTACGATCAAAAAGTAAAAGTATATGAAGGGGTGGTGCTAAAGTTAAGAGCCGGGAGTTTGGAGGCGGGAGTTAAGGCATACAACCCGAAACTCCAAACTCATAACTCCGAACTTACTCTCTTCCTCACCCACGGCCATCAGGGGGATGCAAGCAGTGATGGTAACTGGTTCAGTAAATTTTTTGTGGCAAAAATCTGGGCACCACTTCAATCGTTATTGAAAATAAACCCTAACACACCGGCTTATGATGCAGAAAGGAAAACACTGCACAACAATATGATGTATGAATGGTCGGTTGAACAAAAAGATTTGCTGCTGATAACAGGGCACACCCACCAGCCGGTATTTGCTTCGTTAACACACCTTGAACGGCTATACAAAGAACAACAAATGGCCATTTATAAAAAAGACGGGGAGAAAGCAAAAATGATAAAAGCAGAAATTGGAAAAATAGAAAGAAACTTTACTTCCGTATCGGTTGATTATATGAGTATGGAGCCTACTTACTTTAACAGCGGCTGCTGCTGCTTTAATGATGGTGATATTACCGGCATTGAAATTGCCAACGGATATATCCGCTTAATAAAATGGTCGGCTTGTAATGGAAGAAGGGAGCCTATTGAGCTGGAAAAAATGTTACTGGAAGAGTTGATGGATACTAACGGCACATCATTTTATATTGATTGAATAGACTAACAGTTTCTCATCCTCGTTTTCAATTTCTTTAAGGTACCGCAGTCCTAATTTTTCTAACAGGCTTATGGACTTTTCATTTTCTTTTATAGTGGTTGCTAAAATGTATGTATGGGCAGGGTCATCCATGCTGTCATTTAAAACCACTTTAGCGGCTTCGAAGGCATAACCTTTTTTAGCATATTCGGGAAGAAAGGCAAAACCGATATCGGGGTGGTCTAAATATTCTCTTTTAATAAATGTTACTATGCCTATCGGGGTATTGCTATCCTGCAATTTTACAACCCAGTAATTGATATTTTGATTAGCTAGTATCTTTTGTATATACGCCTTTGCATCATCAGTGGATTTTACATTTCTGTCACCAATGAATCTTATCCATCCTTCTGTATTAACCAGTGCATTAACAAAACCTGCATCATCTTCAGATAATTTTTGAAGGGTAAGCCGTTGGGTGGTGTAGTTTTTTTTCATGATTAATAGTGCTGCTCAATTTATAAATAAAAATTGAATAGTATTATCTGTTACATACAATTTACGGAAATCAAAAAGCCCCTCATTTTCACAAGGGGCTTTCGGTTAAAATGCTTTTTTCTTCCAGTTATTATTATCCCGGTTCCAATCGGGCAGTTGTTTATCAGGGTCAAGTATTACTTCTTTTATTTCAGAAGTACTGGGTACACTAAATTTCCACTCGGCTCCCCGCTGCCATACTTCTACCGGTAAATTTATTTTATGTTCTTTGCCATTTGTTTCTTTTACCAGTACAGTAACAGGCATTGGCATTTTTTCCAAACTCTCCACTGTTATCTCCGCACCGCTGGCAGGTTTTTCTTCTTTATAGGTTACAGACTTTACTGTTTGGTCAAGCTTCCAGGTATTAAGCACCCATGCCCGCCAAAACCAGCTAAGGTCTTCACCACTTACATTCTCCATGGTATGAAAGAAATCCCACGGTGTGGGGTGTTTGAATGACCAGCGGGTTACATATTCTTTAAAAGCAGCATTAAATCTTTCTTCACCCAACACTATATTTTTTAATGCGTTTAGCATTTGTGCCGGCTTCATATATGCAGCAATGCCAAGGTTGTCTTGCTGTATTACTTCGGGAATATTATACAGGCCATCCATCTCCTCACCAAAAGTATATTTTACCATAAAAGGTGAATTAGGGTCGCTAAGGAAACCGGCTTCTTTAAATTCCCCTTTATTAAATGCTTCTGTAGAGCCTTCATTGATAAATGTATTGAAGCCCTCATCCATCCATGCATATTTTCTTTCATTGCTTCCTACAATCATCGGGAACCAGGTATGGCCAAACTCATGATCGGTAACACCCCACAAATCGCCACCAGATGCACCAGAGCCGCAGAATACTATACCCGGATATTCCATACCGCCAACAATGCCTGCCACATTTGTTGCAGCAGGATAAGGGAACTCAAACCATTTGTTGGAATAATGCTCAATGCTTGCTTTTGTAAATTCTGTTGACCGCTGCCAGCCATCTTTTCTTATACTTTCCGCCGGGTATGCACTAATGGCCATACATTTTTTACCACTTGGCAAATTAATTTTTGCGGCATCCTGCACAAATGCTTTGCTTGCTGCCCATGCCACATCCCTTGTGTTTTCTATTTTAAATTTCCAGGTGGTGTTGCCATTTTGCGGCCTGCTTTTTTTATCGGTTACTTCTGCTGCACTGCGGATAGCAACTGTTTTATCACTGTTCTTTGCAGCTTCCCATCTTTTTAATTGTTCTGCATTATAACAATCTTGCGGGTTTTGTAATTCACCAGAACCAACTACTATTAAATTAGATGGGGCAGTTACAGTAAAATCTATATCGCCATATTCTAAATAAAACTCCCCTGCACCTACATACGGCAATGTATTCCATCCCAGTATATCATCATACACGGCTAATCGTGGAAACCACTGTGCCACTTCATACACAATTCCATTTTTTGTTTTTAACCTTCCCATACGGTCGGTGCCATATTCAGGAACAGTAAACTCAAATTGCACAGAGAGTTTTATTTTTCCTCCGGAGGATTTTAATGCTTCCTGTAACCATATCTGCATCCTTGTATCGGTAGTAGTTTGTTTTGGGGTAAAAATTTTTCCATCGTAATCTGCGGTTATTGATTTTATTACATAGCCATCTGTAAAACCACCATTGGCCCAGCGGCCACCAGTTTCAGTAGTGGTGGCAGAGCCGCGGCTGTCTTTTTTATAAATGTTCTGATCCAGTTGCAGCCAGATGAATTTTAAATTATCGGGGCTGTTGTTGGTGTATGATATTTCCACATCGCCACTTACGGTATGTTTTGCAGTATCTAATGTGCAGTTAATTTTATAATCGGCCCGGTTTTGCCAGTACTTTGCTCCCGGCTCACCACTGGCACTGCGGTAATCATTACCGGGGTAAGGATAAAACTGCGGATTAAAAGCTTCTTTGTGATTGTATTTAGACTCTTGTGAAAATATATTGCCAGTGATTAACAGGCAGATTAGGGCAACAGCAATTCTCTTCATATACAATTTTTATATTTTAAGGAGTGTAAGATAAAACAAAAGGGTGCAAGTAAACTACCATCTAAAGGGTATTTGCAATACTTTATGGAAATTATATCCCACTAAGGCACAAAGGTGACTGAGAAATATTTTATAAAAAAGTTTTGTGTTCTTAGTGTCTTTCCCGAATAGCCGGGACAGGTAGTGGGAGATAAATTATGGGAAAAGAGATTCGGCAATGGCCACTGATTCTGGTTTGCCTACATCCACCAGTTTATCGCCGGTATGTTCATAGCCCATGATAAGGTTGTCAGGGGCTAATTTTAAATAAACATCTATCAACGAAAACTTACCGCTAAAGCCGTACTGCTCCATCAGTTCAAATACTTTGTAATCAAAAATAACCACACAACTATAAGCCAGTTCATGCACCACTTCTTCGTTGGGCATGGCTATTCTCGTTTCGCAGGGGCTGTTGTTTTTCCAGCCAACCAATCTGTAGTCTTTATTGAACAATAAATTGCGGGATGATTTCCGGTTGGCAACCCCAAAGCTGATCAATGCTTTATGCTGCTGATGAAAAGCGATGAGTTGATTGATGTCTAAGTCAGTTAAGAAATCTGCATTGCAGGTTATAAATGCCTCACCGGGATTGAATAAATCTTTTGCCTTTAATAAACCGCCACCGGTTTCCAGCACCACATCTCTTTCATCACTTACTAATACATTACTGCCCCAGCCATCATTTTCTACGATCGCCATATCTATCTGGTCGGCAAAATGATGGGTGTTGACGATGATATCTTTAATGCCTTGCTGTTGCAGGTATTCAATATTACGTTGCAGCAAAGATTTGCCATTCACCAATGCTAATGCCTTTGGATGTTTATCTGTCCAGGGTTTAAATCTTGTGCCGAGGCCGGCACTGAATATCATTGCTTGCATATTTTTTTACCACATAGGCTCAGTAGCACACAATAGAAATAGACACATGGAATTCTATGTGAAAAGCTATGTTTCTATGTGCCTATGTGGTTCAATTTTTTATTTCTTTTCCGGTAAAAGGTTCTGCCAATTTTTTTCATCCTGTACTTTATGCGACAGTTCCACCTTTACCTTAAACTTATTTCTTAAATGCCTTGCCATTTCATCAGCTGCATACACACTGCGGTGCTGGCCGCCAGTGCAACCAAAACTTACCATCAGGCTTTCAAAGCCCCGCTTAATGTATTCTTCAACCGTGGTATCTACTATATCAAACACACTGTTGAGAAACTCCGGCATTTTTGTTTGCTGTTCTAAAAAATCTTTTACGTCTTTATCCCTTCCGGTTTGTGTTTTCATACTATCCACCCTGCCCGGATTTAATATACCACGGCAATCAAAAACAAAACCGCCACCGTTTTCTGTTTCATCAGCAGGAATGCCATTTTTGAGGTATGAAAAGCTGCAAATTTTTATTAATAATGGAGTTTGCTCAGTAGCTTGTGTGGGAGTAAATTGCTCAATGACTTCATCTGCCACACACATGTCCAGCACTTTTTTGAATTCAGGTACAGAAATACCCAGACTTTGGTTTTGAAAAAAATCTCTCAGGTTGCGCAATGCCAATGGAATGCTGGTTAAGAATTGTGCTTTGCGTTCAAACAAACCACGGAAACCATAAGCACCCAGCACCTGCAGCAAACGTATCAGCACATAACCATTGTACTGGCTTTTAAAAATATTTCTGTCAATAGTTTGCCCAATAATGTTTTCAAAACTGTTCATATAATCTTCCAGCAGTTTTTCTTTCCACTCATCCGGAAGGTTGGCCCTTGCCTGCCAGAGGATGGAGGCCACATCATACTGCGGTGCACCCTTCATACCACCCTGGTAATCTATAAAATGTACGTTGTGGTTAGTGTCTTCACTAACCACCATTATATTCCGGCTTTGAAAATCCCGGAACATAAAATATTTATACTCGGTGTGGGTTAGGTAATTGCTCAATGCTTCAAAGTCGTCAATCAGTTTTTGTTTGTCATAAGGTTTACGCAACGCATCCAGAAAATAATATTTGAAATAAAGCAGATCGGCCATGATGGCCTGCTTGCCAAACTCTGCATTGGTTAAGCATTGGCTGTAATCCAACCCGTCATCACCATTAACCTGCAATTGCGCCAGTGCTTCAAGACTTTTTTTGAAAAGAGTATATACTTCATCTGTAAAACCTTTTTCTTCCAGATGGTTTAATAAGGATACATCTCCAAAATCCTGTTGCAGGTAAAATAGTTTATCATCACTTATGGCTAATATCTCTGGTGCCGCCAGCTTCTTTCCTGTAAAATGTTTTGAGAAATAAATAAAGGTTTCGTTCTCTTTTACATTGGCGCCATAAGTGCCGATAACCGAACTGCCATTACCATGAAGCCTGAAATAACGCCTTTCGCTGCCGCTTTGCGGAAGCAGGTCAACAGAAACAGGTACTGTGCCTTTCCATTTTTTATAAAGAAAGGATATTGATTCAATAAGATGTTGCATTGGGCAAATGTAGCAAAAACCTCACCCCAACAACAACCATAAACTTTGAGGATCCCCTCACCCCCTCTCCAATTGGAGAGGGGGGCCGGAGACTCCGCACAATAGATTCATTGTGGGGGCGAGGTCGGCTAACACCCATTAGCTTTTTAAGCTAAATTTGCTTATTCCCTAATATTATGAGTTACACCCCTGTCAATAAAGTAAGAATCGTTACCGCTGCCAGCCTTTTTGATGGACATGATGCGGCCATTAACATTATGCGCCGCATTATGCAAAGCAAAGGCGCAGAAATTATACATCTCGGTCATAACCGTTCAGTAAAAGAAATTGTAGAGACTGCTATTGAAGAAGATGTGCAAGGCATCGCCATTACCAGTTACCAGGGCGGCCATGTGGAGTTTTTTAAGTACATGAAAGATTTGCTTGAAGAAAACGGTTGCGGCCATATAAAAATATTCGGCGGTGGCGGGGGCACCATTTTGCCAACAGAAATTGAAGAGTTACATCAATATGGCATCACCCGAATTTATAGTCCGGATGATGGCAGGCATATGGGACTGGAAGGAATGATTGAAGATGTTATAAGAAGGTCGGAGGCCGGAAGTCAGAAGTCAGAGACGTGGAATGGAAAACCTCCATTGGATGAAGTGAAGGATGTACGAAGAATTGCAAGAATCATTTCACTTGCCGAAAATGGAAATGATTACTCTACCCAATTAAAAGAGCTCATTAAACTTTCAGAAGCCAGAATCCCCCAGCGGGGGGCAGGGGGGGCTCCAGTATTAGGCATAACCGGCACCGGCGGCGCAGGTAAATCGTCTGTAACCGATGAAATAGTAAGAAGGTTTCTAAACAACTTTGCCGATAAAACAATTGCTGTTATATCCGTTGACCCCTCAAAGAAAAAAACAGGCGGCGCATTACTGGGCGACAGGATAAGGATGAATGCAATCTCTCACCAAAGAGCTTATATGAGAAGCCTGGCAACAAGGGATGATAATACTGCATTGAGCAGTGTTATGCAGGATGCCATTGATATTTGTAAAGCGGCTGCATTTGATTTTATTATTCTGGAAAGTGCAGGGGTAGGGCAAAGCGATGCATCTATTTTGGATTACTGTGATGTAAGTATGTATGTAATGACACCAGAGTATGGGGCAGCTTCGCAATTAGAAAAAATAAATATGCTTGACTATGCAGATTTAATTTGCATAAACAAGTTTGATAAGGCTGGTGCATTAGATTCGCTGACCGACGTAAAGAAACAATACAAAAGAAACCATCAGTTATTTACAGCTAAAGATGAAGACCTGCCAATTATTGGCACTATGGCCAGCAAGTTTAATGATGATGGGGTAAACCATTTGTTTGAATTGATGCTGAAAAAAATTGAAGAAAAAACAAAAACCACATTTGGGGAGTATCATTTTGCTGATACTGCCAAAGTCTCATCGGCCATCATACCATCAAACAGAACAAGATACCTGAGTGAGATTACAGAAAACAACCGCAGCTATGATAAGTTGGTGGAAGAGCAGGCAGCCATTGCAAGCAAATTGTATCAACTTAATGGTGTAAAAGAAACCCTGACGGCGGCTAAAGCCCCGTCAGTAGTTGTTGAAGAGATAGAAAAACAAATTATTTTTTATACAGACCAGCTAACCCCCGTTGCTAAAAAACTCATCACCAACTGGCCGAATAAAATAGCAGAATATAAAAAAGATTTTTATGAATACACCGTAAGGGATAAAGTAATTAAACTACCGATGACATCGGTAAGTTTAAGCGGTACAAAAATCCCTAAAGTTGTATTACCTAAATACAAAGACTGGGGTGATATATTAAAATGGGAGTCGCAGGAAAATGTACCAGGCAGCTTCCCTTTTACCGCCGGGGTATTTCCATTGAAAAGAGAAGGCGAAGACCCTACAAGGATGTTTGCCGGCGAAGGCGGACCAGAAAGAACTAACAGAAGATTTCACTATGTAAGTGTGGAGCAACCAGCCAAACGGTTGTCAACTGCGTTTGATAGTGTTACACTTTATGGCGAAGACCCTGATAGCCGCCCGGATATTTATGGAAAGGTGGGTAATGCTGGTGTAAGTATTGCAACCGTTGATGATGCAAAAAAATTGTATAGTGGTTTTGACTTGTGCGACCCGAAGACTTCTGTATCCATGACCATCAATGGCCCCGCACCCATGCTGCTTGCATTTTTCATGAATGCAGCTATTGACCAGCAATGTGAAAAATATATTATTGCGAATAACTTAAAAGATGAAGTAAATAAAATTATTGAAGCAAAATATAAAGCTGGGGAGCTGCCAACATATATTGGTACCGATGAAAAACCAGTAATTCCTGAAAATGGAGAATTGTACGGGGCTTTACCAATGGGTAATAATGGATTGGGATTACGATTACTCGGTTTGTCCGGTGCAGATGTATTGCCCAAAGAAGTGTATGAAAAAATAAAAGCAGAAGCACTAACACAAATAAGAGGTACAGTGCAGGCAGATATTTTAAAAGAAGATCAGGCGCAGAATACCTGCATCTTCTCAACGGAGTTTGCCTTAAAACTGATGGGTGATGTGCAGGAGTATTTTATTAAAGAAAAAGTAAGAAATTTCTATTCTGTTTCTATCAGCGGTTATCATATTGCAGAAGCAGGTGCTAACCCGATTACACAATTAGCATTCACCTTGTCAAATGGGTTTACTTATGTTGAATATTACCTGAGCCGTGGAATGAATATTGATGATTTTGCTGCCAATCTTTCTTTCTTCTTCAGCAATGGTATGGATCCTGAGTATAGTGTAATAGGAAGAGTGGCAAGAAGAATCTGGGCAAAGGCCATGAAGTATAAATACAAAGCCAATAAACGCAGCCAGATGCTGAAATATCATATTCAGACATCGGGCAGAAGTTTACATGCACAGGAAATTGATTTCAACGATATAAGAACAACATTGCAGGCATTGTATGCGATATACGACAATTGCAATTCACTTCACACTAATGCCTATGATGAGGCAATAACAACACCAACAGAAGAAAGTGTTCGCCGTGCAATGGCCATACAATTAATCATAAACCGGGAATTGGGTACTGCCAAAAATGAAAACCCCAACCAGGGTTCTTTTCTTATTGAAGAACTGACTGATTTGGTGGAAGAAGCAGTGCTAATGGAATTTGACAGATTAACAGAAAGGGGTGGTGTACTCGGTGCCATGGAAAGAATGTACCAGCGGAATAAAATACAGGAAGAAAGTTTATTTTATGAACACCAGAAACATACCGGTGAATTCCCGATAGTTGGGGTAAACACATTTTTAAATAAACAAGGCTCACCAACCATAATCCCTTCTGAAGTAATACGCAGCACCACCGAAGAAAAAGAACAGCAAATAACAACCTTGAAAGCTTTCTGGAAACGGAATGAAATGAAGAGTGAAAAAGAACTGACTGAATTAAAAAAAGTAGCGATTAATAACGGTAATTTATTTGAGCAGTTGATGGAAACAGTTAAGTATTGTTCGCTGGGGCAGATAACCCATGCATTGTATGAGGTGGGTGGGCAGTACAGGAGGAATATGTAAGTTTGAGGATGAACTTTTTGCTTCAAAAAAAATACAAGTATAAAATTGGGGAACCACTTAAGGATGTGAAAGCTGAACTGCAAAACTTACTAAGTAAACGGAGGACTGATTTCTCTGTAAATTTAATGGGTGTAATACGAGAGGATAATACTTTTACGATTAAGCCAAAATTCTCTTTTTCTATTGATATTTTAGGTATAGCTCAAATTTTGTCACTCATTGATGGTAAACTTGAGACTGAAAATGAACGTACAGTTATCAGAGTGATTGTTAGGCCAAACTATACTTTATTGTGCTTGCTATATTTTTTATTGCTACTGTTTATTTTTGAGATGATAAACCTTAGAAACTCATCAGAAGATGATATTTATGCTAAGCCGATAGTTTTTTTTACTTCATTAGTTTTTATTCTTTGTTCTATTCTATTTTCTATGAAAAGGATGAAAAGACGCTTTGAGAGAGCATTAGGAATAAGAGAAGCTATATAATAAAGATGATTAGTGAACAGAACCCTGAACGGAGCGTCGCAACGTCAGCCTAATCAAGGCACAACAGCCGGGCAACTTATTTTCAACTACCTTCGCTTCTTTCTTAAAACAACCCATTTTGCGATTTACAGAATTTAATTTTCTCCCCGAAGTACTTGAAGGAATTGAAGCATCTAACTATGAAACGGCCACCCCGGTGCAGGAAATGGTTATTCCACCCATACTCGAAGGCCGGGATATAATTGCATCTGCACAAACAGGTACAGGAAAAACAGCGGCTTTTTTATTACCCGTAATGAATAAACTGCTGCACAACCATGTGGATGGAAAAGTGGGTGCATTGATAATTGTACCAACAAGGGAGCTAGCCATACAGATTGCACAGCATATAGAAGGGCTTTCTTATTTTACCCACCTTAGTTCTATTGCTATTTATGGCGGTAACGATGGGCAGAATTTTGTGAATGAAAAAAAGGCATTGCAAATGGGTGCCGATATTATTGTTTGCACCCCCGGCCGTATGATTGCCCATGTAAATATGGGTTATGTAAATATGAAGGGCTTGCAGTTTTTAATATTGGATGAAGCCGACCGTATGCTGGATATGGGTTTTCAGGATGATATAAATAAAATCATTAAAGTACTTTCTGAGCAGCGGCAAACATTGTTATTTTCTGCCACCATGCCGGATAAAATCCGCCAATTGGCAAGAAGGATTTTAAAAAACCCTGTTGAAGTTAATATTGCCATTTCTAAGCCCCCGGCTAAAATTGTACAAAAAGCTTTTGTGGTGTACGAGCCGCAAAAATTACCATTAGTAAAAATGCTGCTGAAAGAAACACCGTATAAAAATGCGTTGGTATTTTGCAGTAAAAAACAAAATGTAAAACAACTACGCCGTGAGTTGAAGCAGGGTGGTTTTAATATTGAAGAAATACACAGCGACCTTGAGCAATCCCAACGGGAAAGTGTATTGAGTGCTTTTACTGCCGGCCGCATACCTATAATGGTAGCAACAGATATATTAAGCCGTGGTATTGATATTGATACAATTGATTTGGTAATAAACTATGATGTGCCGGGTGATGGGGAAGATTATGTACACCGCATTGGCCGTACTGCAAGGGCAGAGGCAGATGGTATTGCTTATACTTTAATAGGCGAAAAGGAGCAAAATAAATTTGCGGAGATAGAAAAATTATTGGAGAAAGAAGTAGAGAAAGCACTGGTACCACAAGAGTTAGGTTCGGTGCCTGCATATAACCCCCGCCAGCGAAGCAGCGGCAGCAAACCGCAACGTAATTTTCATCGTCCACAACAGGACAGAAGAAGAAAATAAATTCTTAATTTTAATTATCCGGTTATACTAATTATCATGCGCCAGTCCGTTTTGGCAGAAGAAAGTGGTAAATTAACCAATATAAAAGATTTCAATGTTTTTAAAAACCATTTGTAGAAAATTCTTTTTTGCAATCATATTACTGATTGGCTTTAATGTTTCCTATGCTGGTACAATTGTAACAGGCACAAGCAGCAAAGATGTGGTAACTGCAATAAGGGATACAATAATTGAAGGCAGCGAAAATATAGACACAGTTCAAGCAGAGCTATACATACCTGCCGGAAGATATGCCAAGGCCAACCGTTTGTATTATGAAATGATAGACTCGATGGTGAAGGCGATTGGCGAATATCCATTACAAGATTCTGCAGGGTTACCCTATGCTGCCAATTGGGTAGGCACACCTAATATGGGTATGCGCCGGCCTAATTTTGTTGTAATACACCATACCGCTACTAATGGCCTGAAGAGAAGTATTGCAGGAGTTTACCAAACCCGGAGGCAGGGAGGCCAGCTGCTCATTACGTAATAGATAAAGACGGCACTATCTATCATATGCTGAATGATCTGTTGCGTAGCCATCATGCCGGAGATGGTAAGTGGGGCAATACTACAGATTTAAACTCGGCAAGTATAGGTATAGAAATAGTGAATAATGGAAAAGAGCTTTTTACCCAGGAGCAAATTAACACACTGGTAATGTTACTTGCCCGGATAAAAGTTGCTTACAAGATACCTGATGCAAACTTTATTGGCCATGGAGATATAGCACCAACCCGTAAAGTAGACCCCAGCCACCGCTTTCCGTGGAAGTATTTAAATGAAAAGGGCTTTGGTCTTTGGTGGAGGGATACAACAAATACACAAGTGCCTCAAAACTTCGATTACCTGATGGCATTGCGCATAATTGGTTATGATATTTCCTCGCCTGCCTCTGCAGTTGCTGCCTTTAAAAGGCACTATATGCAGGATAATTCTGGCGGGAATATGAGTGCCGCTGTTCGAAAAATTATCTATGCATTATACCGCAAGCTTGAATAGCTGCCTCATAAAAACGTATCTTATTTTACCTCTGACTTTCTTATTTTAGCACATCATCAATTATTCCGTTGAATGAAGAAATGCTTAATCATTATTATTATTGCTTTGCTTATATATAGTTGCACCCAAAGCAAATATGCTGCTACGAATAAAATATATAAGCGGCATATAAAAGAGTATGCAAAATTATTAGCAGAATACCCGATAAAAGATTCTACAGGATTAAATTATTCAACTGATTTTGTTGGTACCACCAATCTTTCGATGCGCCGCCCCAACTTTGTCATCATTCACCATACAGCCCAAAACAGTTGTGAGCAAACGCTACAAACATTTACTCAAACAAAAAATCCTGTAAGTGCCCACTATGTTATTTGCAAAGACGGCACTGTACATCATATGCTTAACGATTTATTTCGGGCACACCATGCAGGTGTTAGCAAATGGGGAAATACAACCGACCTTAATTCTTCATCCATCGGTATTGAATTAGACAACAACGGCTTTGAAACTTTCCCGCAACAACAAATGAATAGTTTATTAGCATTACTCGATAGATTAAAGAAAGCATACAGTATTCCTGTATCAAATTTTATTGGCCATGGTGATATAGCACCCACAAGAAAAAACGATCCCAACTGGCGATTTCCCTGGAAGCTATTAAGTGAAAAAGGGTTTGGTCTTTGGTACGATGATGCAACGAATATAATGTTGCCGGAAAATTTCAATCCTTTGCAAGCCTTACGCATTATAGGTTATGATATTAAAGACACTAATGCGGCTATCATCGGTTTTAAAAGACATTGGTTGCAGGATACAACAAAAGGGTTGAATGAGCAGCAACTGAAAGTACTATTTCAATTAAGTAAGAAATATCAATAACGGCCCCTCATTTATTCATTGTTATTTTTTAATTTCACTATTCTAACGAAATTATTTCTTGCTGGTTATATCAATTTCAAATAATAAATAGTCCAACAGACCTTTGGTATAATACCGAGAGCCAAAGAATTATAGTTTTACTAATAAACTATTTATTGTGGCGGTTCGGTGTTATTGACGATAAAGTTTTACGATGACAGCAGAACATCAACGACTGGCAGTAAATGCTACTAAAGAAATTCCACTGGCGCAATGGGGCCCTTATTTAAGTGAACGGCAATGGGGCACTGTAAGGGAAGATTATGGCCCATGGGGCGATGCCTGGAATTATTTTCCTTTTGATCATGCACATAGCCGCACTTATTTGTGGGGTGAAGATGGTCTGGCAGGCATCACCGACTTTTTTGGAAATCTTTGTTTTGGTATTGGTTTATGGAATGGCAAAGACCCGATACTGAAGGAACGGTTATTTGGATTAAGCAATCCACAAGGCAATCATGGTGAAGATGTAAAAGAGTTGTACTACTATCTTGACAATTTACCTACCCACTATTACATGGAATACTTATACAAGTATCCACAGCAGGAATTCCCTTATGAGAAATTAAAAGCAGAAAATAAAAAAAGAAACCGCCAGGAGCCGGAGTATGAAATATTGGATACAGGCGTATTTGATAATAACCAGTATTTTGATGTGAAAGTAACGTATGCCAAGCACAGTGCCCAGGATATTTTTATTAAAATTGATATTACTAACCGGTACACAAAAGCTGCTGAAATAACGGTACTGCCAACACTTTGGTTTTATAACCGGCAAAGTTACCAGTCATTTAAGAAAATGCCTTCCATTGATTATGTAAATAAGAATACAGTAAAGGCGGAGCATGAAAGATTGGGCGATTACTATTTTTATTTTCAACCGGCTGATGAATGTTTGTTTACAGATAATAAAACCAATAAGGAAAAATTATTCGGCCAGCCCAATGCAGACATTTTTGTAAAAGATGCATTTCATGATGCGGTGATCAATAAGAAGAATGTAAAAGAACTGGCTGCAAGAAAAACAGGGACAAAGTTTGCACCGGTGTATAATATGAAAATAAATGGGGGAGCTACCAAAACCATTTATTGCCGGTTAAGCATGGATTTACTGGATGCGCCATTTGGGAGTATTGTTAAGAATGTTTTTGATTTGCGTAAGCAAGAAGCAGATGAATTTTATGCAGCCATATTGCCAAAAGGAATGAGTGATGATATGGCCCGCATACAGCGGCAGGCATTAGCAGGTGTATTGTGGAGCAAACAGTTTTATCATTTTGATGTGGAAAGATGGTTGAGTAAAGGGGATGGTATTACTGCTGCCAATGATGGAAAAAGAAATGGTCGCAATCATGATTGGAAACATTTGAAAAACCAGGATATTATATTAATGCCCGATAAATGGGAGTATCCCTGGTATGCGGCATGGGATCTTGCTTTTCAATGTATCTCCATGGCAGTAGTTGACCCAACATTTGCCAAGCATCAATTATTATTAATGATGCGGGAATGGTATATGAAACCGGATGGGCAACTACCTTCTTACGAATGGAATTTTAGTGATGTAAATCCGCCAGTACAGGCATGGGCAGCCATGCAGGTATATGCAATAGAAAAAAGAAGGACAGGAACAGGCGATATTAAATTCCTGAAGAAAATATTTCAGAAGCTGCTCATCAACTTTACCTGGTGGATAAACCGCAAAGACGTAAACGGGAATAATATTTTTGAAGGGGGATTTTTGGGCTTAGATAATATTGGAGTATTCAATAGAAGCCAACATTTTACTGGTGAAATTCAATTAGAACAGGCCGACGGTACCAGTTGGATGGGTACCTATGCACTGGGTATGATGGATATTGCTGTAGAGATTGCAATACATGACGATTCGTTTGAAGATACTGCCACTAAATTTTTTGAACATTTTGTATTGATAGCCGAATCTTTAAATGAACATGGCCTCTGGAATGAAGAGGATAAATTTTTCTACGATGTGCTTTGTGTAAGCGGTGCTGCACCCATCCCGTTGCGTATACAATCTATTGTGGGTATTACCCCTTTGTATGCAGTATCCACTATTGGTAAAAAAGAATTAGACCAGCTGACAGATTTTAAAAAACGTATTACATGGTTTGAAAACTACCGCATTAAGAACAAAAAATTCTGGCCAAACGAAGAACGAAGTAAAGATGGGGAAATACTATTATCGCTGGTGCAGAAAGACAGGTTGATTTCGTTGTTGGAAAGATTGCTGGATGAAGATGAGTTTTTATCTGATGGGGGTATCCGGGCATTATCTAAATACCATGAAAAAAACCCCTACTCGGTACAAATGGATGGCGAAACACATACGATACAGTATGATCCCGGTGATTCTACATCAGATTTGTTTGGTGGCAACTCCAACTGGCGGGGTCCGGTATGGATGCCGATTAATTTTTTGATTATTCAATCCATCCGTAGTTACGGAGAATTTTATGGGGATAGTTTGCAAATTGAATATCCAACTGGCTCTGGTAATAAAATAAATCTTACACAGGTAGCTTTTGAATTAACAAAAAGGGTAATCAGCTTATTTGAAAAAGATGAAAAAGGTAACCGCAGGTTTAATGGTGAATACAGTTGGTTCTACAATCAACCGGGTAACGAACAACTTGTTTTATTCTATGAATATTTTAATGGCGACACAGGTAAAGGCATCGGTGCCAGCCACCAAACAGGGTGGACGGCCTTGGTAGCAGAGTTAATAAGCGAATATGGGGAAAGAGATGAAAAATCAATGTAGCCAAAGGTTAATTCAACTCACCTGCTCTTTCATGGTCATCATATTTATCCCGCAGCTTCAGCAATTCACCTTTCATTTGCAGAAATGTTTTTTGGTGTTGTGGTAGCCTAATCATGTTTTTTTGCTCCTGCGGGTCTTTTTTTAAATCATATAGTTCCCATTCATTTACAGTATAGAAATAAATCAATTTATATCGTTCGCCCCTTACACCGAGGTGTTGAAGCACAGTATGGTCGGCACCGTATTCATAAAAATGGTAATAAAGATTGTGTTTCGGTATAGTTTTTTGCTTACCTGTTATGCCCGGCACTAAACTTATTCCCTGCATAAATTCAGGCACTTTTATTCCCGCCGCATCCAACATAGTAGGCGCATAGTCTATCGTCTGTGTCATATTAGTATTTACCGAACTAGGCTTTATTTTTCCGGGCCACCTCATCAGCATAGGTGCATTCATTGATACATCATACATCCATCGTTTATCAAACCAGCCATTTTCTCCTAGATACATTCCCTGATCGCCGGTATAAATTACCAATGTATTATTGGTCAGATCGTTTTTATCCATATAATCCAAAACCCTTCCCACATTTTCATCAACAGAAGCTACACAAGCAAGATAATCCTGCATATACCACTGGTATTTATACTTCAATAATTCTTTTCCCTCTGGTTTTAGCTTTTGTAGCAATTCTCCCCTTTCTTCATAAATTTTTTTAATGCTGCTTCTGCCAGGTTCAGGTATTCTGTTCATCGTGGCATTATAATATGCTATTTCACTTTCGTTAGGGATTAGCCATGGTATTTCTGCAAGATATATTGGGTCTACTTTCAAGTCGCTGCAAAGTTTCATATCATTCAAAATACTCATGGTTTGCAGGTTCCAGGCAGTACCACGACCAACCGTATCGTTATAAAGAGTAGGTGGCTCAGGAAATATCTTGTTGTGATATTGTTCAATAAATTTCAATGGGGCAAGAAAATTTCTGTGTGGTGCTTTATGATGAATATGTAATACAAACGGCTTGTTCATATCCCGGTTATCCAACCATTTGATAGCTTCATCAGTTATTACATCAGTAGCATAACCATGATAAGTAGAAGTATCACCTTTCATGGAAATTATTCTTGGTTCAAAATATAAGCCCTGGCCCGGCAATATTTTCCAATAATCAAAACCAGTTGGATAGGAATGTAAATGCCATTTACCAACGATCGCCGTTTGATAACCATTTTGCTGAAATATTTTCGGCATGGTAAGTTTCGAAGAATCAAACCTTGTACGGTTATCTTTTATGCCGTTTTTATGGGAGTGTTGCCCGGTTATCAGTGTTGCCCTTACCGGCCCGCAGATAGAATTGCTAACAAAGTTTTTGGTAAACAGTACCCCTTCTTTCGCAAGGCGGTCAATATTGGGTGTGCTGATAAATTTCTTATTATAGGCACTGATTGCATCTCCATCATGGTCATCACTCATTATGTAAATAATGTTTGGCCGTTGCTGGGTAAAGCAGGATGTTGAAATGAAGAGGAAAAAAATAAGCAAACGCATATAATGATTTTAAATTTATTTTTTAATTAGCCTGGCAGCACCGTTATCTAAAAACAAAAATAAATTCTCTGAAGGATGAACTAATGATGCAGGGAGTGTTTCTTTTTGCTGATTAATAATTTTTCTTAGTACAGCAGCTTTGTTTTTACCACTTACAAGAAACGCCACATTGGCTGCTTTATTTATCAGCGGCAATGTAAAACTGATGCGATGCATATTTTTTTCCGCAACAAAAACTTCTTTTATCCAGCTCTTTTTTTCTTTCAGTAAAATACTTTTTGGAAATATGGATGCCGTGTGTCCATCTTCACCAGTACCAAGCAGTATTAAATCAAAAGGGTGTTGCGGGGTAATATATTTTCTCAGCTTTGCTTCGTAAGCTATTGCAGCTTTTTCGGGAGAAATGTTTTCTGTTTTTACAGCAATTATATTTTTTGCTGGTATAGGGATTTTTGACAGCAGGGTGTCTCTAATCATTTTATAGTTGCTATCTGTATTATTATGCGGAACAAACCGCTCATCACTTAAAAAAATAATTGTTTTATTCCAGGGTATATTTTCTTTAAAGGGCGATTGGCTTAGCAGACTGTATAAAATAGCCGGGGTGTTGCCACCGCTTAATGCAATGGTGAAGTATCCTTTATCGTTTACTGCTTCATTACTTTTTAGTACAATAAAGTTTGCGGCAGCTATTGCCATTGCCGTTGCATCAGGCCAGATAGTTATTATCGGGTTTTTCTTTTTCAAATTAAATTGTCTTAAGATGGCAACATATACCAATCTTTAGCATACCCTTTCAGCAATTGCTTAGAGGCCGTTGGTCCCCATGAGCCAGCTTTATAAAAATGCAAATGCTTCTTTGGATTTTTTTTCCATGAATTAATGATGGGCATTACAATCTTCCATGCCTGTTCTACCTGGTCGCCCCGCATAAACAAGGTGGCATCACCCTGCAATACATCCAATAGTAATGCTTCGTAAGCTTCTGGCACAGCTTCAGTAAATGAATCTTTATAGGTAAAATCCATTTCAGTGTTTTTAAATTTCATTTCCAACCCGGGTATTTTACTTTCAACCAACAGGCTTATTTCCTGCTCTGGCTGAATGCTTATTACAAGCCGGTTGGCTTCAATATCATTTTTAAAAATCGGATGTGGCGAGTTTTTGAATTGTATTACAATAACAGATGATTGCTTTGATAAACATTTGCCTGTACGTAAAAAGAATGGCACCCCTTTCCATTTCTTATTATCAATAAAAATTTTTGCAGCCACAAATGTTTCAGTGATTGATGCTGATGAAACATTTTCTTCTTTACGATAAGCAACCTGTTCTGCATCTCCGTTTTTTCCTGCTGTATATTGTGCCCTTGTAATATTACTATTAATGGTCGGTGATTGAAACGGCCTTATATCTTTTAGCACCCGTACCTTACTATTACGGATTGCTTCAGCATTATATGTAGGCGGACATTCCATAGCCGTTACGCATAATAATTGCAGTAAATGATTTTGTATCATATCCCTCATTGCGCCACTGGTATCATAATAACCACCTCTTTTGCCAATACTTACCTGCTCTGCCACACTTATCTGCACATGGTCAATATAATTTCTGTTCCAAAGCGGTTCAAAAATATAATTGGCAAAACGAAAGGCCATTATATTTTGCACCGTTTCTTTTCCCAGGTAATGGTCAATGCGATAAATCTGTTTCTCTGCGAAACGTTTACGAAGAAACTTATTTAGTTTTTGTGCTGTTTGCAAATCATTGCCAAATGGTTTTTCAACCACCATACGGTGCAGGCTATCCTGATTGCAAAGAGTGTGGGTATAAAGTGCATCGGCAATTATCTCAATAAACCGGGGAGCTACCGCAAAATAAAACATACGGATGCCACGGCTGTTATTTTTTTCAAACGAAGCAAGTAGGCTTTTCAAATTATTAAATGTATCGGCTTTTAAAAAATCGCCTTGCAGGTATTTAATATTTGCAGCAAACTTGTTCCATACTGCGGTATCGGGTTTGCCGGTTCTAGAAAATTCATTAATTCCTTCCAGCAAATCATTTTTAAATTCTTCCTCAACCACTGTTACAAAATCAACGCAAATAATCTGATAATTAACCGGTAGGTGATTGGAGAGAAAAAGATTGTACAGTGCAGGTATTAGTTTTCGCCTTGTTAAATCTCCTTTGGCGCCAAAAATTATTATAGAAGAAGGGTATTTTAAATTCAACATAATTAATTCCAGTTTGTATGAAATGAACCCGGTTTGTCAATACGTTCATAAGTATGGGCGCCAAAAAAATCCCGTTGTGCCTGTATAAGGTTGGCGGGTAGTTGTGCCGAACAATATGCATCAAAATAATTTAATGATGCTGACAAAACTGCCACAGATAAACAGGCGTTATTTGCTATGCCAGTTAAAGCAACAATATCTTTTCTTAATTCAGCAAATGTTTTTTGAAAAATGGGTGATTGAACAATATTTGTTAACCCCGCCTCCTGCTGATAAGCTTTTTGCAAATCATTCAGCAATACTGAACGGATGATGCAGCCACCTTTCCATATCCGTATTACATCAGCAATACTTATTTCATACTTATAATTAGCAGATGCCACACTTAACAACTGCAACCCCTGGGCATAAGAAATAAGAGAAGCAAAACGAAAAGAGTTTTTACAAAGAGTAATAAGTTGTTGTTTTTCTATTGGCGAAATATTTTTTTGTAATTGATATTTAGAAGCGGCACCAAATCTTTCATCTTTGATAGCAGAAAGGTACCGCATACTTACTGCTGCATCAATAGAAGGTAGCGGCACATTTAAGTCCATACCACTTTGAGATGTCCACATGCCGGTTCCTTTTTGTTTTGCCTTATCCAAGATAACATCGACTAATGCCTTCCCTGTTTCATCATCCTTCTTATTAAAGATATCCGCAGTAATTTCTATCAGAAAAGATTGCAGTTCTGTTTTGTTCCATTCAGCAAAAACCTGTTGTAGCTCTTCATTCGTTAAACCGCCAATATTTTTTAATACACCATATACTTCACTGATAAGCTGCATAATGGCATATTCAATTCCGTTATGCACCATTTTGGTATAATGCCCTGCACTTCCATTGCCGATAAATGTTACACAGGGGCCTTCTGATGTTTGAGCAGCAATTTTCTCCAATATCGGTTTTAATTCAGCATAACTTTCTTTATTACCACCCGGCATCATACTTGGCCCAAGCCTTGCACCAGCTTCGCCACCGCTTACCCCCATGCCGGTAAAATGTATGCCCGTTGGTATTAATTTTTCTATCCTCTTATCCGTATCAGTAAAGTGTGAGTTGCCACCATCAATTAAAATATCACCAGCTTGTAAAAATGGGGTTACTTCATCAATTACTGCATCAGTAATTTTTCCCGCAGGTACCAGCATCATAATCCTTCTTGGTAATTCGAGGCTGTTGGCAAATTCTTTCATACTGCTGCATGCCTGAATTACTTTACCTGCACCTTCTTCCAGCAATCTTTTTTGTTGTTCGGGATTTCTGTCGTAGCCACTGGCCGCTATTCCATGATCGGCGATGTTCAATAAAAGATTCTTGCCCATTGTACCCAACCCTATCATTCCAAACTGTGCTTTCTGCATTCGTAAATATTTTTACTAAAGTAAGTTAAACCAGATGATTTTTCGGTAATTGAAACCGGAATTACAATTAAATAACTTTCTCATTCTGTACTTTTATAAAAAAATTTATGGAGTTTGGAAGAGTGCCGGATGATGAATTAAATAAAGTTGATTTCAGCTTACCAATTGAACCTGCTTTCAATAAAACAGTTTTAAAAGGCAAGCCTGCAAAAAATCCTAAAGTATACCTTGGCTGCGCCAAATGGGGAAGGCAAGAGTGGGTTGGTAAAGATTTATCCTCCCAAAACAAAAGAGAAAGATTTTTTGCAGCATTATGTTAATCATTACAATTCTATTGAGCTGAATGCAACGCATTACCGGATCTGGGGCGAAGCAGGTATTGCTAAATGGGCAGAGAAAGCAAAAGACAAGGATTTTAAATTCTGCCCGAAAATGTACCAGGGTGTTACACACAGGGGTAGTTTAACAGGAAAAGATTTTGTAACCAACGAATTCTTCCGTGGTATTGTGGCATTTAAAGAACACCTCGGCCCCATCTTCGTACAGGTAAGTGATAGCTTTTCTCCAAACAGAAAAAAAGAATTGTTTGATTTTCTTAAATCGCTTCCAAAAGATTTGCAATTTTTTTTAGAAGTACGGCATCCTGGTTGGTTTGCAAAAGCAGATGTATTAAATGAAATGCTCGAACAACTCATGGAAATGAACTTGGGCATTGTAATAACAGATACTGCTGGCCGCAGGGATTGTGCCCATATGTACTTAACCATTCCCAAAGTTTTTATAAGATATGTTGGCAACAGTTTGCACCCTTCTGATTATACAAGAACGGATATATGGGTGCAACGGATGAAGTATTGGTTGGATAAAGGTGCAGAAGAACTCTATTTCTTTATGCACATGCATGATGAAGCTACTTCGCCGGAGCTTACGGTTTACCTGGTTGATAAAATGAATAAGGAATGCGGATTAAATTTGATTAAGCCGGCTTTTATACCTCAACAACCTGGATTGTTTTAATAGTTATACAAATAAAGTAGTCGTCATCTCTTAGTTTTGCGTTTCTTAATTCATCTTCAATTTGTCAGCACCTAAAAAAAGCTTTTTCGATTTTGCACTGCTCCGCCGGGTGTTTAAATATGCTGCTCCGTATAAAAAGAAATTTTATTTATCGGTGGTGCTGGCAATACTATTGGCTTTGCTCACTCCTCTTCGTCCATTACTTATAAAACTTACGGTAGATAAATATATTACCAACCAGGTGGCGGCAATGGTTATTAATATCACACTCATTCAGATTGGGCTGATAATGATTGAAACCCTCATGAGGTTTGTATTTTCTTTTACTACGGCTTTGCTTGGTCAGTCGGTAGTAAAAGATTTACGGGTGGATGTGTTTAAAAAAATACTCAACCTCAACCTTTCACAGTTTGATAAAACACCGATTGGTACATTAACAACAAGAACGATAAACGATATTGAATCCATCAACGATATTTTTTCTGATGGCCTGATACCCATCATTGCCGATTTGCTTTCAATAGTTTGTGTATTGTTTGCTATGTTTTGGATGGACTGGCAACTGGCTTTTATTGCATTGATACCTTTCCCCATCATGCTGATTGCCACTTATTATTTTAAAGAAAGCATCAACAAATCATTTCATAAAGTAAGAAATGCAGTGGCGGCATTAAATGCTTTTGTACAGGAGCATTTAACAGGAATGGAAATTGTGCAGGCATTTGCTGCAGAAGACAGGGAGTTTGCAAAGTTTAAAAAAATAAATAAAGAGCACCGCAATGCAAACATCAAATCCATTTTTGCCTATTCTGTTTTTTTCCCGATAGTGGAAATTGTACTGGCTCTGGCAATTGGACTTGCTGGTATGGTACACTTCCAAAGAAGCTCTTAACCTGCATGAAAGCCAGCAAGGAACAATAATAGCATTTGTTCATTTTCTTAATCTTCTGTTCCGTCCCCTTCGGGTAATTGCTGATAAATTCAATGTATTGCAAATGGGGATCATTGCCAGTGAAAGGGTTTTTAAAGTGTTGGATAACCCTGATGTCGGCAGATAATAGTGGCACCCATGCACCGGCAGTAATAAAAGGTAAAATTAATTTTGATACTGTTTCATTTGCTTATATCGATGAAAACTATGTATTGAAAAATGTATCCTTCGAAGCAAAGCCCGGCGAAACAATAGCCATCGTAGGCCATACCGGCAGCGGAAAAACAACCATCATTAGTTTATTAAATAGGCTTTATCATATCCAAAAAGGAACAATACAAATTGATGATGTAAACATCGACGGTTACGAATTAGGGGCATTGCGAAAAAACATTGGTGTGGTTTTGCAGGATGTATTTCTTTTCTCCGGCTCAGTAATTGATAACATAACACTTCGCAACCCGGATATAACAAGAGAAAAAGTAGTAGAAGCAGCAAAGCTGATTGACATGCATGATTTTATTATGCGGCTTCCCGGCGGGTACGATTATAATGTAATGGAACGGGGTGCTACCCTGTCGCTTGGTCAGCGGCAATTACTTTCGTTTATCAGGGCTATGCTTTATAATCCATCTATATTAATATTAGATGAGGCTACTTCTTCTGTTGATACAGAAAGCGAACAATTGATACAACAGGCTATTGATAAATTAATAAAAGGCAGGACTTCGATAGTTATAGCCCACCGGCTTTCCACCATCCGCAAGGCCAGCCGTATAATTGTATTGGACAAAGGAGAAGTTAAAGAATCCGGCACCCATGATGAACTGTTGCAAAAAGGCGGATTTTACAGTAAATTGCATGAGATGCAGTTTGAGAAAAATAGTGCTTTTTGATAAGCTATATAACCTCATATTAAACTTCCGATATGAAACAGCACAAAGAAAAGGATGAAAAAATATCAATAGTAGAAGAACCGCCTGGTCCATATATGAAAACTTTTTCATCTCAGGAAGAAGCAGAAAGATTTAATATGATTGAGAATGTGGAAAAACCTGATATGGAAAAATTCAATGACTTCTGCAACATGCTCCGGCTGCAACAAGTTTACCGCCGTGCAAAAATTTATGACATGAAAGATATAAAGTAATAGCCATGGATATATTAAATGAAGGCTTGCTTTTGTTCTGGAAATGCCTTAACCAAAATAAGGTTGATTATATAATGGTTGGTGGGTTTGCTGTTCGCTTCAACGGCTATAACAGGGCTACTGATGATATTGACCTCTGGCTTAAGGATACAGTAGAAAACAGGAAAAATTTCAGGAAGGCTTATGTGGAATCTGGTAATGGGGATTATCCTTCTTTTGAAACCATACAATTTGTACCCGGGTGGATTCAATTCTATATCTCCGGAAATATAGTTTTAGATATTATGACATCAATGAAAGGACTCGAAAACCTGTCTTTTGACGATTGTTATAACCATGCAAAAGTGGCAGATTTAGACGGTATACTGGTTCCATTTTTACACATCAATGATTTGATAGCCAATAAAAAAGCCGTAGGTCGTCCAAAAGATTTAGACGACCTTAGGGAGTTAGAAAAAATCCAAAAGTACCTGACTCAAAAAAAGAACCTGAAATAAGGTTGAATTTCTCCCAATTTCCTTTCAATCTCCACCCAATTTAAGCCCAGCACCCTTATCTTTGCGCCAAATTTCGGATGGGTATGTTTGTACTGCGTTTCAAATCCTTTACTGTAGCGGCTTTCAGCCTTTTTTTGGTGCTTTTTTCATTACCAGCCTTTGCTGGTGGCGGAGAGGGTGATACTGCAAGCCATAAAGGGGGTAAATTGAATGTAGGCGAAGTTATTTTTGAACATATACTGGATGGCCATGAGTTCCACTTTTTCGGCAAATCTATACCCTTACCTGTTTTGATTTATTCTCCTCAAAAAGGGTTTTCTTCTTTTATGTCTTCGGCATTCCATCATGGCGAACATGCACATGAAGGCTACAAAATTCTTACAAAACACAATATTGCAGAAATGGGTCTTGACCCAAAAAAGTTTAAAGCAGAAGAAATTTATGCTGTTGATGCTGCTGGTAATATTGACCCTTCTGTAAAAGTGTACGACTTCTCCCTTACCCGTAATGTAGTGCAGATGATACTGGCTCTTTCTCTTTTTGTTTTCATCATGCTCCGCATTGCTAAAAGATATAAGAGTGGCGTTGGTGTTACTTCTGCTCCAAAAGGTTCTCAAAGTTTACTGGAGCCGGTTATTACTTTTGTAAGGGATGAAGTGGCAAAGCCAAACTTAGGTCACAAATACGAAAAGTATTTGCCTTACTTGCTCACCGTTTTCTTTTTCATTCTTATAAATAACATATTTGGTTTAATTCCAGGCTCGGCCAACGTAACAGGTAATATTGCTTTTACTGCTGTACTGGGTTTAATTTCTTTTGTAGTAATCATGTTCAGCACCAACAAGCATTACTGGGGCCATATTTTCAATCCACCGGGAGTGCCATTAGGTGTTAAGTTTATTCTGGTACCTGTTGAATTTTTAAGTGTGTTCATTAAGCCGTTTGCTTTAATCATTCGTCTCTTTGCCAACATGGTGGCAGGGCACATTATTATCATTTGTTTGATTTCACTGATATTTATTTTCGGAGAATTAAATCCAATTGCCGGATGGGGAGCATCTCCATTGTCAATTGCATTTACTGTATTTATTTACCTGATTGAAGTATTGGTTGCTTTTTTACAAGCCTTCATCTTTACAATGCTGACAGCAGTATTCATAGGCCAGGCATTTGAAGGGGAGCATCATGATGAGGCGCATACAACTCATCACTAAGCCCCAAACCCCTATCCCTGATAAGCTCAGGAGGGCTTTAAAGGCTGGATTGATGAAGTGCTAACTTGATTTTTGAAATTGATTTATTATAAGAGTTTTATTTTTTAATTATCATTAATAACAACAAACATGGATTTACTGAATGTAATTCTGCTGGAAGGTGTCGCTAATCAGGGTGGCGCAATTGGTGCAGGTCTTGCCGCTATCGGTGCCGGTATCGGTATCGGTCAGATTGGTAAAGGAGCTGTAGAAGCAATTGCCCGTCAGCCAGAGGCGTCTAACGACATCCGTGCAAACATGATCTTAACAGCTGCCCTTGTAGAAGGTGCTGCATTGTTTGCCATCATCGTTGGCTTCCTTGCAATGGTATTGTAATATCGTTGCCACAAAAATTTACTGCATCCAATGCACAGGGCGGAGGATGCAGTATTTAAAAAGTTCTTAGAAAATTAAAGAGTATTATGTAACCAGCTGTGGTACTACTATCAGCCTAGTTGCGTCGCACTCTTGTACGTTCGGTTCTCTATTCAGCATTTGCGAATAGTATTACAGAAATAGCCATACCCCAAAAGCTATCAGTACAATAAAGATTTTAAAACCTCCGCCAATTGGCGGAGATGGGGGCTAAATTATTTAATATGGAACTGCTTCTTCCCAAACTTGGTTTACTTATATGGACCCTGTTAGCTTTCTTGATTGTGTTTTTTCTGTTAAAGAAAATGGCATGGCCTGCTATTATTAAAGGGTTAAGAGACCGTGAAAACGGTATTGCAGAATCTTTAGCTACTGCACAAAAGGTAAAAGAAGAAATGGCTTTGATGAAAAGTGAAAACGAAACCCTGCTTGCACAGGCAAGGGAAGAAAGGGCACTGCTGTTAAAAGAAGCCAGGGAAATAAAAGATAAAATTATTAATGAAGCCAAAGAACAGGCTAAAACTGAGGCCAATAAAATTGTAATAGAGGCACAGGCAGCTATTGGTGCGCAAAAAATGGCTGCACTAACAGAAGTAAAAAACCAGGTTGGCAAATTAGTAATAGAAGTAAGTGAAAAAGTATTGAGAAGGGAGTTGGGAAATAAAGAGGCGCAGGAAGCTCATATAAAGAGCATGGTTGATGATGTAAAATTGAACTAAAAGCAGCTGTGAGCAATTAGCCGCAAGCCGTGAGCAAAAAAAGCCGGCTCTAAGCTAATGGCTCAAGGCTAGAAGCTAAGAAATATGCAAAATCCCCGTTTAGCATCTAGGTATGCAAAATCGCTGATAGGGCTGGCAATAGAAAAAGACCAGTTGGAAAATGTATTTGCAGATATGCAATGGCTGCAGGCTGTGTGCAAAAGCAATAGGGACTTTGTGAATGTACTTCGCAGCCCTGTTATTAAGCCAGATGCAAAAAAGAAAATTATTGCTGCTGTTACACAGGGAAAAGTTGGGGAAATGACTACTGCTTTTAATAACTTACTAATTACAAAAGGCCGTGAAGGAAATTTGCCCGAAGTGATTTCAGCATTTATTTCAGCATATAAAGAGCATAAAAATATTCAAACAGTAAAGCTTACCACTGCATCTGAAGTAAGCGATAGTGTGAAGAACGAAATAGTGGCGCAAATAAAAAGGACAGGCGGTTTTGAAAATGTAGAACTGGAACAAAAAGTAGATGAAAGCCTGATTGGTGGATTTGTTTTACAAGTAGGCGATAAATTGGTGGATGCAAGCATCTCTTATGATTTGAAACATATTGCACGGCAGTTTGATAATAATGATTTTGTGTATAAGGTAAGGTAAGCAGGGTTGATAACGAATAGATGATAGTTGATTGAGAGAACAAGTTTGTTGCTTACCCCGCAGAGGTAAAATGTTGGTAGCACCGAATGAAATCCGGGGAGAATGAATGTGACAAATGTATAAGAACTCCGGAGGAGTTCAATGTTTGCCGGGTAGAATTACAGAACGTAAAAGAGTGCGACGCAACAGACGATGCCCAGGGAACTGAAGCTGATAACAAAATAAAAAAACGTCAAATAAGAATATATGGCAGAGATTAAACCAGATGAAATAAGTGCCATACTGCGCCAGCAGTTGAGCAACTTTAATGCTTCCGCCGATTTGGAAGAAGTGGGAACCGTACTACAAGTGGGTGATGGTATTGCCCGGGTATATGGATTAGGCAATGTTCGCTATGGCGAATTGGTGGAGTTTGAAAGTGGTGTAAGGGCTATTGCCCTGAACCTTGAAGAAGATAATGTGGGTGTGGTATTAATGGGTAGCAGCCATGGTATTAAAGAAGGTTCTAAAGTTAGCCGTACCGGACAAATTGCTTCTATTAAAGTAGGTGAAGGCATGGTAGGCCGTGTGGTAAATACATTAGGTCAGCCGATAGATGGTAAAGGCCCAATCAGCGGTGAATTATATGAAATGCCACTGGAAAGAAAAGCACCGGGTGTAATTTTCCGTGAGCCGGTAAAAGAACCGTTGCAAACCGGTATCAAAGCCATCGATGCAATGATTCCTATTGGCCGTGGACAAAGGGAGTTGGTAATTGGTGACCGTCAAACTGGTAAGACCGCAATTTGTATTGATACCATCATCAACCAAAAAGAATTTTATAAAGCAGGCAAACCTGTTTATTGTATATATGTTGCTATCGGACAAAAAGCATCAACCATTGCAGGTATAATGAAAACATTGCAGGATAATGGTGCAATGGATTATACCGTTATTGTTGCAGCTTCTGCAAGCGACCCTGCGCCATTGCAGTTCTATGCACCATTTGCCGGTGCTGCTATTGGTGAGTTTTTCCGTGATACTGGCCGCCCAGCATTAATTATTTATGATGATCTTTCTAAGCAAGCAGTAGCTTACCGTGAGGTATCGTTATTGTTACGCCGTCCGCCGGGTCGTGAAGCATATCCTGGTGATGTATTCTATCTGCACAGCCGTTTATTAGAAAGAGCAGCCAAGGTTATTAATAATGATGAGATAGTTAAGAACATGAATGACCTTCCTGATTCTATCAGGCACATGGTAAAAGGTGGTGGTTCTTTAACAGCTCTTCCAATTATTGAAACACAGGCGGGTGATGTATCAGCTTACATCCCTACCAACGTAATTTCTATTACAGACGGGCAGATATTTTTGGAATCGAATTTGTTCCTTTCAGGTATCCGTCCCGCAATTAACGTAGGTATATCTGTAAGCCGTGTGGGTGGTAATGCACAGATTAAATCAATGAAGAAAGTAGCTGGAACATTGAAATTAGATCAGGCACTTTACCGTGAGTTGGAAGCCTTCTCAAAATTTGGTGGCGATCTGGATGCAGCTACAAAAAATGTAATTGATAAAGGTGCAAGAAATGTGGAAGTATTGAAGCAGCCACAGTATTCACCATTCCCTGTAGAAAAGCAGGTGGCTATTATTTATCTTGGTACAAATGGTTTATTGAAGAATGTGGCGGTTAAAAGAGTGAAAGAGTTTGAAGCAGCTTTCCTTATTGAAATGGAAAACAAACTGCCCGATGTATTGACCGAGTTTAAAAAAGGTAACCTGCCGGAAGATGGTATTAAGAAGATGGTAGAACTGGCAAATGATTTGATTCCTGCATACAAAAACTAGAGAACAACTTACTTAAATATAAAATCCTGCTATCCGGCAGGATTTTTTAATTTTATAACTGTTGTTTAGCTTTTACCTCAAAGATTAAACACAAACCTCATGTACAAAGCAATTTTAGTTGATGATAACAAAGTGGCAAGGGTAATGCTTTCAGAAATGCTGCGTAAAATTCCAGAGATTGAAATAACCGCAGAATTTGAAGAAGCACCGTTGGCAATAAGCTATCTTAAGAAGGAAGAAGCCGATATTCTTTTTTTAGATGTGGAAATGCCAGGTATGTCGGGCATTGAATTGCTGAAAGTATTGCCAGAAAGGCCATTAACCATCTTAGTAACAGCACAACCTGCCTATGCCGTGGAAGCATTTGAGCTGAACGTAGTTGATTACCTGGTAAAACCCTTTCCAATTTCGAGAGTAATACTTGCAGTAGAGAAAGCTATTGAACTTCTTAAGATGAAGAACACCAATGTTAATATGGTGCGGGAGGATTATATTTTTATAAAAGATGGAAAAACTATCCGTAATATTTCCCTTGATTCCATATTATGGCTGGAAGCAAAAGGGGATTATGTAAAAATAATTACACAGAAAAACAACTATATCATTCATGCAACGCTGCGCAGTATAGAAGAGAAACTTGCCGGTAATGAATTTATACGGATACACAGGGGCTACATAATACCTGCAAGTAAAATTGATTATATAGAAGACGGTGCTGTTTTTATACAGGGTACACCATTGCCGGTATCAGAAAATTATAAGAACGAACTGCTGAAAAAACTCAGGCTGCTGTGATTATGAAAAAATTCCGCATAAGTTATTTTTTTTTAATACTGATGTTTGCTTTCTGTGTTATGCTCCTTATTGTGGCTGCACAGGTACTCACAAAACGGAATATAAACGGTTTAAAAGTTGGTAACAGGGAAGCAGTAATAACATTCACCATTAATAACCGCCTACAGGAACTGGTAAACCTGAGTTTTGAACTGAATACAAAAGTAATTAACCAGGGAAACAATATTACCAAAAGCCAGGCATTGATAGATTCATTAAATATGCTTGGCTACAATTCTTCGGTTCTCGAAAAAATTAATCACAGTAATAATACGAGAAGTGAGTTTGAAAGGTTAAACCATTTTATTGACCTGCAGGTGGGATATAGTATGGCGATACTGCGTGGCGGGGGCAGCATAAGTAAGCTGGACTCATTACAAAAAATGAAAATTGCAGATAGTGTTTATTCGTCCGCATTACTTCTTCAAAAACAATTAGAAAAAAACCTGCAGCAGACATTAGATAAAAATACTGAGACTTCTTCTTCCCTTTCTGCTTATAATAAAACAGTGGCCATAATAGCCATAGCTGCTGTATTTATATTGTGTACTATTATCATCAACCGCCATATCAGGCAAGGGCAACTGATAGACCAATTGGAAAAAGCAACTGCAGCAGCCAGGGAATCTGCATTGATAAAAGATCAGTTCCTGGCAAACATGAGCCATGAAATCCGCACACCCCTTAATGCGATAAAAGGGTTTTCTCATTTATTATCACAAACTTCATTAGCAAAAGATCAAAAAGAATATGCAGGAATTATAAATGAAGCAAGCGGCAGCCTTATTCATATTGTAAATGACATACTGGATATTTCAAAAATTGAAGCAGGTAAATTCCGTATTATAAACAGGGAGTTTAATTTGGAGAAAATACTGGAAACAACAGGCCAGATGTTCAGCAGTGCCGCTGCAGATAAGGGGTTGGAATATTCACAAACAATAAACGAAAATGTTCCGGCTAATCTTATTGGTGATCCGGAACGGTTGTTGCAGATATTAATTAATCTCATCAGCAACGGTATAAAATTTACACAGAAAGGATTTGTAAGGGTAGATGTTGTATTTGTGAAAGACGGGAGTAGCAAAGTATGGTTAGAGTTTTTAGTGGAAGATTCGGGTATGGGGATACCGGATGATAAAAAAGAAATTGTTTTCAGGCGGTTTGAGCAATTACATACCGGTAAAGAATCTGTAATACAGGGAACCGGCCTTGGATTAAGTATTGTAAGAAACCTTGCAGCTCTTATGGGTGGAGAGATAGCACTGTCAGGCAAATACGGAAATGGATCTGCTTTCAGGGTTTTGTTGCCTTTTGGTAAAAAAGAAACCCTTTCTTTTTCAGAAGATGCGGTAAGTAAAAAAATCAACACTGAAAATGATTTTCAGCATTCAGTTGTGTTGGTTGTTGAGGATAATAAAGTAAACCAGTTGCTCATAAAAAACATCCTTGGTGGCCTTAAATTAAGTATCGATGTTGCTGCTAATGGTGAAGAAGCTGTTGCTATGGTAACGAAAATGAAATACGATCTTATACTTATGGATATCCAGATGCCGGTAATGAATGGATATGATACTACTGACCTGTTGCGTAAAAAACTAAATATTGAAACACCAATAGTGGCCATGACGGCCTTTGCACTCCCCGGGGAAAGGGAAAAGTGTATTGCTGCCGGAATGAACGACTACCTTGCCAAGCCCTTAGATTTATCTCAGTTGCTTGGGGTGCTGAAAAAATACCTTGCCTATAAAGAAAAAATAGAAACCAAGCACCTGGGTAATGGAGATGACATTAACTTTATATTGCAACTATCTGGCGGTGATGCGGCAATTGCAGAAAAAATATTATTACAGATACAGCAGGAGTTGCCGGCAACATCAATTAAATTGAATGCACTGGTTGATAAAGGTAATTTTGAGGGGCTTAAAGAATTATGTCATCATATGGTGTCAACTTTTTCGCCACTCGGCAACGATACGGATGTAATGAAAGGCATTGAGCAATTAAGAGAGGCTGAAAAAAAGGAAGAACCGGCTATTAGTGAAAAAGTCAAAGATTTTATCTGCCAACTGGAGTCATTACATTCACAAACGGACAGGATGTTGGTAAAGCTTAACCATCAAAAAAAATAAGGAAATGAAAAATTCGGGGAAAAGAAATGGGAGGTCTTTATATTTTATTCTTTTTTCAGGCACTGCAATAATTGTAGCAGCTATGCTGTTGATAGATTATAAACAGGATGTTGCCAATAAGGCAAGTATAATATCATCATCTGCCGAAGTTTACTCCGGCACAGGCGAAGACATAAACAAATTGCTGTTGTCGGCAAATGAATTAACGATTGCAGAGAAAACTTCGCTGATTAATCTTTATCTTAAAACCGGCGAACCGGTAGCCACAGCCAACTATAAATATATAAAAGAAAAAAGGGAAGAAGTGTACAGGACAATTTTAAAACGGCAAATAAACAAAGCGAATAACAAAGGATCGGGAGATTTTTCTATTAAACCAGTTCCTAAATAAGATTTTATTGCGATAATAAGAGGCCTGTTGTTTAAAAGAAGTTATTTTTTAAAATAATTAATTACTGAAAAAATGAAAAATTACCTCATTGCCATTCTTTCTGTTTTGTTTTTTTCATCCTGTTGCATCCAAGGAAAAATTGAAGAAGCAAAAAAAGTTGTTACAGAAGGGAAAGCCATAATAGATAAAGATAATAGTAATGTAAGTTCTATAAACGGGCTATCCCTTTCCAAAATTCTTGAAGGAAAAATTGACAGTATTATTTTACTATTAATAGCACAACGGCTGTTAAAGTTTGAAGGTAATATAGCTACTGCCGGAAATAAGATCATGAGTATTGAAGCTCTGCTTAGCGACAAAGTGCAGTTCAGGAGAAAATATAAATCTTTTATACTTCCCATGCTTGATTCGATAAGACAAAATATTTCCCAATATTCTGATAGGCTTAAGCTTTATATGATGATTGGTGACGGACTCAATATTGCAGATTTCAAATTATTTGATTTAGCCGCATTTTTTGGCTCTGGAAAATATGCAGTGCCGGAAGATAAACGGGAATCCGCAAGTGCATCTTTTTCTCCAATTGTGGATTCTATAATTACATTCTCTGATAAATATAAAGATATCCCACGGTCAGGAACTTTGATTGTACTGGGCTTTGCGGATGGTACTGGTTTTAGCCCGGGGCCTTTGTACGATTTTTTGGCCGGGAAAATTGGGAAGACAGAAGCTACTAAAGAAGAACTGAATCAGCAACTTTCTGAATTAAGGGCTGAAGAGCTAATAAGTATCTTGTCTGGTCAGTTCGTAAAAAAATCATCAACAGTAGCAGGGGGCTCCCAGGCTTTAAAAATTAATTACTTTGGCCAGGGTAAAGGGGAAGGTCTCCCCCTCCCAACTATTAAGGATTACCAGGTAAATGATGAACGAAGAAGAATTGTTTTATGTTATTGGGCTGTATTGCCTGATTAAAAAAATCACTGGTATTAGAACTAAATATTCTGTTGATAATAGTATAGAGTTTATCTTTTTAAATGGATAGCCTCAGGCTTTTAATTACTCCTATATTTTAGCCCATTCAACAGCCTTTTATTCAGCTTCGGCGAAATTTTTATGTGCAGCTTGTATTCTGTTGTTTCTTTATTATGCTTTGAGGTAAACAGGCTGCATGGGAAGGCTTAATCTTTTAAGGTTAACGGCTGGTTGCAAAACCCCTTCCCTTTGCAGGCCTGCTAAAATCCCCACCTCGCATTACAGAATATCCTTATTATTTTTCTTAGTCATACTTAAAAAATTTTGTAATTGGCTGATTATCAATAGTCAATAGTGTTTTTACTGCATAAAATACTATTTTTTTAGCGAGAAACTCCTCACAAAACTTGCAAGTATAAAAACTGAGTATTACGTTTGTCTCCGATTCAAGTTATCCCTTAGAAAACTAATACCCGTCTATGAAAACAATTTTATCAGGATTTTTCCTGTTGCTTTTAAGTATCACCCTAAATGCACAAATAAGTGGTACAGTTTTCCTCGATTTTAATGGTAATGGTACACAAGACAATACTGCATCAACCAGTACAACTGCAGCTAATGCAGAGCCGGGGATAGCTGGTGTTATACTTAAAGCATATAATTCATCAGATGTATTAATTGCTTCCCAGACAACAAATGCCGGCGGCTTTTATAGTTTTTCGGTGGGTTCAGCTGCTAATCAAATTCCTAACGGAATAGATATAAGACTGGAATATGTATTGCCGCAAAATTGTATTTCAAGCTCAGCTTTAGATTTTGCAGGACAGGGTGCTTCAGTGTATGGTTCAAATGTGCAATTTAAAAAGCAGGCTTCTTCTGTGGTTACAGCAAATTTTGGAATTAGTAACCCCCAACAATACAGAGGTAATATTAATAATCCGAAGGTATTTGTGCCAAGACATAGTAATGGTAACCCGGTTGCATCACCTGCCGGAACAGCAGCTACACAAATCGCAATGTATTCCTTTAATTATACTGTTTCTGGCAATACAACAACAGGTAATAACGCAAGAACAAGCTTAGCAACTGCTTCACAAATTGGTTCTTGCTGGGGAGTGGCTTATAATAAATACAATGACATGATTTATACATCGGCATTGTTAAAAAGACATTCTGGTTTAGGTCCTGGTGGTCCTTCTGGAAGCCCAAGCCCTGTAAATGCACCCGGCTCCATATATGCAGTTAATCCCAATACAAGTAACTCCGGCACATTTTTCTTTAGTATGGATGCATTAGGGGCTGCTTATTATACACATGACCATACAGCAGGCAATACTTTAAATGTAAGGGATAATGTTACAAGAGGTCTGAATAAAGATATCGGTGGTATGTCTGCTGATGCTGCTATTTTTGACCAGGTTGGTAAGGTGGGTATTGGTGATTTGGAGTTAAGTGATGATGGAAGGTATATGTGGCTTACCAATTTATACAATCAGAAATTATATAGAATAGATTTAACGAGTGCCGCTGCTCCTGTTGCGCCAACAGCGGCTACAGCATCTACATTAGTTACAAGCTGGAGCTTACCTTCTTTGACATGCAGCAGTATATTAAGGCCGTGGGGGTTGAAGTATTACAGGGGAAAAGTTTATGTAGGCGTTGTTTGTACAGGTGAAAATGATGTAAATACAAATAGTACATCCAATGTAAATACAAACTATAATGGTACAAGTGTTACGGGAGGTAGTTTTAATTCAGGCAATGCCTACATGCTGGAATTTAATCCCGCAGGAGCAGGTTCATGGATAACTGCTTTAACTATTCCATTAAACTACCCCAGAGGAAATGCAGCAGATGAAGATTTCAATATTACCCGCTGGTATAACTGGACTAATAATTTCAATTCAATTAAATACAATACTTCTATTACAAGCGGTGCACTTATACACCCACAGCCGATATTATCAAATATTGAGTTTGATGTTGATGGTACTTTAATTATTGGTTTTATGGACAGGCTTGGTATACAATCAGGATTATCTATGCCCGATGTAGCTGGTAACGGAAGTTATTATGGAGAGGTAGGTGGCGATTTATTAAGAGCATATAACAATGGTTGTGCTTACCAGCTTGAAAGCAATGGTAAGGAAGGAATTTCCAGTTCTAAAGCAGCAACTACAGGGGCTAATGGGGGACAGGGATTGGGATCTGGCGCATATGGTGCAGGGGGTGCTAATTATGGAGAATTTTATTGGGATGAAAGATATTACTGGCCTTCCGGATCTTATTGGGCTCATAATGAAAACTCATTGGGAAGTCTTACTTTTTTACCCGGTTCTGGGGAAGTAATGGAAGGTATGATGGATCCTTTAGACATTCATACAAATGGTATCGGCAGATTTAGCAATACAACTGGTGCCAGCAGCAGCAGATATGAAATTGCAGCCAGCTACGAACCCGGTTCATTTGGGAAAGGTAACTCATTGGGTGATGTAGAACTAATACTGCCAATAGCACCAATGGAAGTAGGTAATAGGGTATGGAGAGATGTAAACCAAAATGGAATACAAGATGCGGGTGAACCTGGTATAAACGGAGTTATAGTTCAATTGTATAATGCTGCCGGAACTACCATGCTGGGTTCAGCTACTACCGATGCTTCAGGAAATTATTACTTTACTAATTCAAATGTTACTGGTGGCTTACAACCTAATACCGCTTATATTTTACGCATCAGCTCTGCTCAATTCAGTGCATCTTCCGGAAGCGGACCTTTGCAGGGGTTTAGCATTGCCCTTTCAAATATGACAGGAAATGGATTGCCATTGATAAGTGATAACGATGCTACTAATGTTAGCGGAAAAGCACAAATATCTTTTACTACAGGGGTATATGGGCAGAGTAACCATAATCTCGATTTTGGGTTTACAGGCTTCCCTTTGCCCGTAAAACTAGTTTCGTTTTCTGCACAATTAAATGGCAATAATAAAACTGAACTTAAGTGGGTAACGGCTTCTGAAATAAATGTTAGTCATTTTGTAGTTCAAAAAAGCACAGATGGTATAAATTTTTCAGAGATTGGTATTGTATCAGCCAAAGGGAATAGCTCCGATATAGCAAATTATAATCTGTGGGATAATATAAATACAGACCAGCAAGCATTAATTTATTACAGGCTTTGCTCTGTAGATATTGATGGTAAAAGAGAATATTCTGAAACAAGGATAATCCGTATTTCAAAATCAAATAACCCCGATATTACTATTGTTGCCTATCCAAACCCGGCTATAAATGATTTACGGGTTACCATTCCTTCCAGTTGGCAAAATAAAAAAATAGTATATGAGGTAATAGCAATGAACGGACAAACTGCAAAAAGACATGAAACTACAAACAGCAGCCAGACAGAGATAATTAATTTGCAAAGCCTCTCGCCTGGTATATACATGGTAAAGGTTATTTGCGAAGGTTCAATAGCAAAGCAGAAACTGATTAAACAATAATATAGAGTGAAAAGAAAGTAAGCCGTTCTGCAAATAGCAGAGCGGCTTTTTATTTATGAAGGAAATTATATGTGATTTTGTATAAATAAGGTAGGAGAAAAATAAAATCTAAATGATTGATTATTAAATTATAATACAACTGAATGGTGTTTATACTACATAAAATACGGTATTTAATACGAGAAAGTCCTTGTAAAGCTTGCAAGTATAAAAACTACGTATTATGTTTGTCTTCAATTCGAGCAACCCTTAGAAAACGACGAAATCCGACCCCCTGAAACAAACCTCTTAAAAACGGGAAATTAAATCCCGGTCTGTTTCATTTATTTTATCGGTTTTCATTGTTCCCCAGGAAAGTTCGGGTTTCAACCCTAAAATGAAAACGATGAAACTTTTTACATTAATTGCTGCAACAGTATTATTATCTTTTAACGGAATTTCACAAACACTTAGCCTGGGTAACAGGGTTTGGTGGGATTTGAATGACAATGGTAAAAAAGATGCAGGTGAACCAGGTATGAGTTCTGTTACAGTTACATTATATCAGGATAATAATAAAGACGGCGTGCCAGATGCAGGGTTTACTCCTTTAGTAACAACAACAAACGGCTCTGGTGCTTATAATTTTATCAATCTTATTGCGGGTAGTTATTTTGTAAAGGTAGATGCTGGCTGGTCTCATTATGTTAGTACCCGTCTTGGCGGCGACCCGGATAATGATATAGATAACGATAACAATGGCTACACACAAGATTTAAGCACCTTTCGGATTACTTCACAAACTATTACGTTAGCGACAGGAACAGAAGCAGATGGTACAGGCGCAACTAATACAAACAACAATAACACCCTTGACATAGGTTCCTGGAAATCAAATGGACTTGGTGATCATGTGTGGTTAGATAATAATGCCAATGGTATGCAAGATGCTGGTGAACCTGGTCTGGCAAACGTAACAGTAAAATTAAAAAACACTTCGGGGGCAATATATGCCACTACTGTTACTGATGCTAATGGCGATTATTATTTTTATGATCCTATGGCCTTTGGGTTTATTGACTATGTTCTGGAGTTTATACCACCGGCGGGATATAAGCCTACACATTGTAATAAGGGAGGAGATGATGAAAAAGATAGTGATATGCTGAACGGAGTAATAACCGGTGCAAATGTACCAGCCGGTAAGTGGGATCATTCATTTGATGCAGGCTTTGTTCCTAACTCAGTAGCTCTGCCAATAAAACTGGTATCGTTTAACGCTACTCTTTCAGGTAATAATAAAGTTGATTTACGATGGGTAACAACATCTGAAGTAAACGTAAATTATATTGCCGTAGAACGCAGTTTGGATGGAATAAATTTCAGCGATGTAAGCATGGTTTTTGCAAGTGGAAATACAACTTCAGAAAATACATATTCTTTCACAGATAATGTTACCAGTGTATCATCACCTATAGTTTACTACCGCCTCCGCCCGGTTGATCATGACGGTAAAACACAGCTTTCTGAAACCAGGATGATAAAACTGATAAAGCAAAATCAAAACAACATCAGCATACTTACTTATCCTAACCCGGTTACCAATGAACTGCGTATAACCATACCAACTGCATGGCAGAACAAGGCAGTGGTATATGAAGTAATTGCATTAAATGGCCAGACAGTAAACAAAACAGTAAAAGCAAATGCGGGGCAAACAGAAACAACAGATGTTTCAAAACTGCATTCTGGTATCTATACAATAAGGGTTAGTTGCGATGGACAAACCACTGCACAAAAAATAGTAAAGCATTAAAGTAGAGAGAACAAACTATAAATAATTTGAAGTGCCTGGTATTTTTACCAGGCATTTTTCATTTTTAAAATATTGATTAAGAAGAATATAAAAAATAGTCGTAAAAATACTACACAAAATACGGTATTTTTTACGAAAAAATACTTGTAAAACTTGCAAGTATAAAAACTGCGTATTATGTTTACATCAGAATCGAACAATCCCTTAGAAAACGACGAAATCCAAACCCTTGAAGCTATACTCTCTTATTCAGGATATTTCCTGATTAGTTTCAAGAATACTTAAGGTTTCATGTTTCATAAGGGTAGTTCTAACCAGAACAAAATAATCGTACCCTAAAGCGAAAACAATGAGAACTTTTTTACAATCTTCAGCAGCAGCTTTCAGAAATGTTTTTTTTCTTGCTGTAATCTTATTTACAACAGTATTAAAAGCACAAACAGTAAGTTCATCCGATGGGTTTAATTTTGATAACCCCCAGCTTCTTACTGAAAACGATTTGGAGATTGGCTCTGAATATCTTTTTTCAAACATAGGTAATAATATAGATGCAATAATCCGTATTGATAGCCTGATAAATGGTGCTACGGTTAATAAGATTGATGATAACAGTAATGGCACTGGTTTTAAAAGTGCTTTTCAGCCTGCTGTTAAAAGCGGTGGTATAATAGGTTCTTCTTATGCTGTTTTTACAATTTCTTTTTATCAGCATGGAACTTCAACTTCTGTATCCTTGCCGTTAGTAAATGTTACCCCAATAGATATTGATGGCAGCAATTCATTAAAGGAATTTGCAGAAGTAAGAATCGGCGCAGGTGCCACAGCTAATTATCTTGCAGCATCAGCTGATATTTTGGTTCAATCTATGGGCGGTTCAGCATTTATGGGTAAAAATATGATGGGGATAGAAAGAAACGATATAGATACTGCCGCAATGGCAAATATGTTTACAGTCACTAACACAAACATTTCTTCTTTCTCTGTTAAGTATGGTACTGAAACCAGTAATGCAAGTTCAGGGTCAAGGCAGTTCAGCCTTTATTTTAAAAGCTTTAGCTATATACCCAGTGTGCTGCCGGTAAAACTAACCTCTTTTACAGCCACCTTAAATAATAACAAAGCTGAATTAAGCTGGAAGACAGCAACAGAAGAAAATGTAAATTATTTTATGGTAGAAAAAAGTTTTGATGGCATAAATTTCAGCGATGCGGGTATGGTATTTGCCTTTGGAAATGCTTCAACAGAAAAAAAGTATTCAATGAATGATAACCTGGCAGGTGTTACATTACCTGTGGTTTATTATCGCCTTCGCTCAGTTGATAATGATGGCAAAACACAATTATCAGAAACCCGTATGCTGAGATTAGCAAAGCAAAATCAAAACAACATAAGCATCCTTACTTATCCTAACCCGGTTACCAATGAACTGCGTATAACCATACCAACTGCATGGCAGAACAAGGCAGTGGTATATGAAGTAATTGCATTAAATGGCCAGACAGTAAATAAAACAGCAAAAGCAAATGCCGGACAAACGGAAACAACTGATGTGTCAAGGCTTAAATCTGGTATTTATACAATAAGGGTTAGTTGTGATGGACAAACCGCTGCACAAAAAATAGTAAAACAATAAAAGGGGACTACTGAATTATCAGGATAACTATATATGTTCAAAAGGCTTGGTAAGCATACTGAGCCTTTTTCTTTTTAAGTGATTGATAAAGAAAAATATAGGAGCCAAATCGTAAAAGCACTACATAAAATACGGTATTTTTTACGAATAAACCCTCATAAAATTTGTAAGTAAAAAAACTTAGTATTATGTTTGTCCCAGAATCGACAATCCCTTAGAAAACGACGAAATCCGACCCCCTGAAACAAACTACTCATTAAACGGAGAATTACTCTCCGGTCTGTTTCAATTTTCATTTATCGGTTTTCATTGCAATCTGAAGGACAAGTTTAAAAGGACATGTACTATCCTAATCTTGGGCCCTAAATTGAAAACGATGAAAATATTTTTACTTAATAAAAATGCCAACTTGCTTTTAGCAATACTGGTTATTTTCATAACTGCCTCTTCAAAGGCGCAGGTTTCCGGTCTTGTATTCAGGGATTTTAATAGTAACGGCCAAAAAAACAATACCGCCTCTTTTAATGATAAGGGTGAATCAGGTATTATTGCAACAGCATACAATGTTGCCGGTGTAGCTATTGCATCCTATAAAACAAACGCTGCAGGCAACTATACTATTCCGGCAAGTGGATCGGTTTATAATGGAACCCCTGGAAGCAATACAGGCAGTGTATCAAACGGTACTGCCGTTAGAATTGAATTTTCAGGATTGAAGTCAGGGGATTTTCCAGCCCCTGTGGGTACAGATAATAAAGGGAGCCTGCAATTTGCAACCGCACCTGCTGTAAATATTAATTTTGCCGTTAGCTATCCCGATGAATATGCCCAAACCAACCCAAGGCTTGTAACAAGTGTTTACAAAAAAGGGGGTGCCCCTGCAAATGAACCGGTAGTGGTATCTGTAGATTATACTGCAAGTGGCGGGAGCAAAAATTTTCCAAATATTTCAAACGAAGCAGAACAATCACAATTAGGGGCAACCTATGGGTTGGCCTATCATCGTTTATCAAATACCTTATTTGCCGCCAGCTATCAAAAGCGTCACACATCTTACGGAAGTGCCAATAGTACCGGGGCTATTTACAAAATTGTAAACCCCACAGATAACAGTACAGGCGGTGTTTCCTTGTTTACCGATTTGAATGTTCTTTATGGTTCTGATATAGCCGGAAACAATCCCCATCCAAACGGGGCAACAGATTTTACAAGGGATGATGCGAGTTATGGTTTGGTAGGTAAAATTGGTTTTGGGGATATGGATATAAGTGAAGATGGGTTAAACCTTTGGACTATCAATCTCGCAGACAGATATCTGTATAAAATACCATTAGGAAGCAATCCCTATAACCCAGTAGCACCTGCATCATCAGCTTCAATCAGCCGGTATCCATTGTGGAATCTATGTGATGCAGATAACGATGGTTCATCGGATCTGTCAACTGATATTGATATAAGGCCATTTGCTATAAAACCTTATCATGGTAAAGTATATATAGGGGTTATTTGCAGTGCAGAATCTACCCCCGCAGTTTTCAGCAACTTAACAGCAAGGGTTTTTTCCTTTGATCCTGTTAGCCTGATTTTTACAGAAGTATTAAATTTTCCACTAAACTATAACAGGGGCAATGGCAATACAAGTGCCACACCTTTTCCCAATGGCGTACCTGCAGGCTCAGGGTATACCAATGCCAATGCAGCTAACTGGAGGCCATGGAATGATGTTTATACAACAGCTGCTACGTTTAAATGGAGCTGGTATGATGCTGCATGGAAGAGAAGGGGGATATTCACAACCAATTTTTGCTGGCCTTGATTTTGATGATGCCGGCAATATGATTATTGGCCTCCGTGACCGTTTTGGTGATATGATGGGTGACGGTGTATACGACCCCGGAGGTACAACAATTATGGAAGCAGATGGAAACGGTGATTTGATCCGGGCAGTAGTAAATGGCGGCACAGGCTGGAACTTTGTAGCAAGTGAAGCAACCAATGGAACTGAATTTTTTGGCAATGACGATTATAACATGCATGAAGAAACATCTATGGGTGGGTTAGCCATATATCATGGGGCAGATCATATTATCAGTACAACTATGGATCCTGAAAGTAATTTATCAGGTGGTTTTGACTGGACAAGGTTTTCAGATGGTGGCCTGGATAGGAGTTATGAAGTAATCCGCCGCTCTTCTGGCGCTGGCAGTTTCTTCGCATATGTTTGCAAAAGCAAATGCATTAGGAGAAATTGAATTGCTTGCTGCTGCTGCACCGATAGAAGTAGGAAACAGGATATGGTATGATGTAAACAGGGATGGCCTGCAGGGAGCAAATGAAACAGGGTTGATAAATGTATCAGTAGAATTATATGCAGATTTTAATGATGATGGAATACCTGATGGGGCTCTTCTGGCATCAGTAACAACAAATACAGCAGGGGAATGGTATTTCAACAATTCGAATATAACAGATGGGGATCCGGTAACAGCCGGTAACCAGGCAGGGTTAAAATTTGGTGCAGGATATATTGTAAGGATAGGGTGCTGCTGATTGGAATGCAGCAAGTGGGATAGGGGCAGGTGATTTAATCAATACTTATTTAACAGCAGCAGATGCTTACAAGTTTCGGTATTCCGGATATAGCTGATAGTGATGCTGTGTTAACAACAGGGGCAATAAAAGCCCCTCAAATAAGATTTACCGCTGGCCTTGCCGGGCAGAATAATCATACACTTGATTTTGGTTTCAGGGGGATAGCATTGCCACTTGATCTTTTAACTTTTACCGGTAAAAAAGAAATAGGCGGCAATGAGTTGAAATGGTCAACTGATAATGAAATCAACACCGAACGGTTTGAAGTGGAGAATAGCATAAACGGAAATACTTATTCAGTAATTGCAACTATTGCAACCAAAGGAAACAATAGTAGTTTGGTAAATAATTATGGTTATTTACATAAAAACCCTGCAGAGGGGATAAATTATTACCGACTGCGGATGATAGATATTGATGGTAAATACAAATACTCCCCTGTAATAAAAATCGAAAATGCTTTTGAAAAGCAAATCAGCATCCTTACTTATCCAAACCCCGCATCAAGTGAACTGCGTATTACAATTCCTGCCGTATGGCAGAACAAGCCAGTAACTTATGAAATTGTATCATTAACAGGCCAGGTGGTAAGTAAAACTGCAAGGGCTGCTGCCGGGCAAACTGAAACAACAGAGATTTCAAAGCTACAAGCTGGTTTCTATATGGTTAAAGTAACATGCGATGGCCAGGTAGCCACTCAAAAAATAGTAAAGCAATAAGCCACTAACTAATTTCAATTCTGGACGGACGAAGGCCTTCCTGATTCTTCAGGAGGGCTTTTTTAAAACAAATTTGGTTTATATTATAAACTACTTTATGTTTGTGTTGAAAATTAAAGTATATGCAATTTTTTTTTAAAATAATACTAACAACACTGCTGTTCCATTTTTTTGTAACCGGATATGGCCAGGCTATTATAAAAGGAACAATAAAAGATAATAAAGGCAAACCGGTTGCAGGGGCAAGTATTGCGATAAAAGACAGCTATGATGGTGCTACATCAGACTCCACAGGGAGTTTTGCTTTTAAATCATCTGAAAAGGGCCAACAGGTATTAACAATCACCAATATTGGCTATAAAACCTTTGAGCAAATAATAAAGCTGGAAAATGCACCTGTACTTATCGATGCGATATTGAAACAAGAGGTAACAGAACTTTCTGCAGTTGTCCTTTCTGCCGGTACATTTGAAGCCAGTGATAGAAAAAGGGCTGCGGCAGTTCTTGATCCGATAGATATTGTAACTACGGCTAGTGCCAATGGCGATATTACCGGGGCATTAAAAACCTTGCCCGGTGCGCAGCAGGTGGGTGAAAGTGAAGGCCTTTTTGTAAGGGGCGGTACTGCAGCAGAAACAAAAACATTTATTGACGGCACATTAGTAAATAATTTTTTCTTTAGCAGTGTACCCAACATTGCACAGTTTGGCCGCTTCTCTCCTTTTATTTTTAAAGGAACTGTGTTTAGTACTGGTGGTTACTCAGCATTATATGGTCAAGCACTCTCTTCTGCACTCATATTGGAGTCAATTGATTTGCCGGAGCAATCATCAGCTAACCTTGGCATCAGTGTATTAAGCGGCAGCCTGGGTTATCAGCATTTATCAAAAAATAAAAAATCATCTTTCGGTGCCAGTTACAGCTATACAGATTTAGGCCTCGCTTTTGCCGTTATTAAACAAAAGCAGGATTATTCAAAAGCACCGGCTTATCATAATGCAGATGCAAACTTCCGTTTTAAAACATCCAAAACGGGTATGCTGAAGTACTACGGTTATTTCAGCAGTAATAAATTAGGTTTTACAACTAACAGTATCGATTCACTTGGTTACTTAGATAAGTTTGCCATTGGTAACACCAATCACTACCACAACCTGGCCTGGAAGGAAAGCCTGCCCAAAAAGTGGAAAATAAACATGGGTGTTTCATACACTAATAACAAAGATGATATTAACTCCGGTATGCAGGATGCAAATAAGAATGATGTAGTGCTGACCAATTTAGAAACAAAAAATTTCTCCATCGATTCAAGGGGCAATTATTTCAACGCAAAAGCAGTGCTGGAGAAAAAAATGAAAGGCCTTAATGCTATACGTTTTGGTGCTGAATATAATTACAGCAACGATAAAACGGTTTATACCAGTTTCAACAATCAGCAGTTTCCCGGTGGTTTAAAAGAACATATTAAGTCACTTTTTGCCGAAGGGGATGTGTATGCAACTAACGATTTAGCGGTTAAAGGTGGTGTACGGTTTGAGCATTCTGCCTTGCTGGATAAAACAAATATCGCCCCCCGGTTTTCAATTGCTTACAAACTAGGAAAAGGCACACAGGCATCATTGGCGTATGGTGTATTTTATCAAAATCCCGAAAGACGGTACCTGCCATCTCCCAATGCATTGACCTTTATGAAAGCAACACATTACATTGCACAATATCAAAAATCAATTAATCAGCAAACATTCAGGGCTGAGGTTTTTTATAAAAAATATAATAACTTAATTAAAACAGGTTTTACCGGCTTTACCGAAGCGGCTGTAAGCAACAATGGTTTTGGTGATGCAAAGGGCATTGAATTTTTCTGGCGGGACAAGAAAACAATTAAGGACTTCGATTACTGGATTTCTTATTCTTACTTAGATACAAAAAGGGATTTTTTAAATTTCCCCTTCGCTATTACACCAAACTTTGCAGCAAAGCACACAGCATCATTAGTAACGAAAAAATTTGTTACCCCCTGGAAAACACAGTTTAATGCTTCGTATAATTATGCAAGCGGCCGCCCTTATTACAATATTCAGTATGACGGCGCAAATTATAAATTTAATGACAGGGGGACGATACCCAGTTATCACAACATAAGTTTTTCTGTTAATTACCTGCCTTCTATTGGCAAAAAAAATGCTAAATCTTTTGCTGTATATGTTTTCCAGGTAAGTAATATCTTCAACATCAAACAAACCTATGGGTACCAGTATTCTTATAACGGGTTAAGAAAAGAAGCGGTAGTACCAACTTCCCGGATGTTTGTATTTATTGGAGCCTTTATCAGTTTTGGTGTGGATAGAAGTGATGAAGTAATTAATAACAGCTTATAATTTTAAAAATAAAAATGTAAAAAAATGAAAAAAGGAATTTTAATGTTGTCTGTTTTGCTGGCAACCACAGTAACATTTGCACAAAGCGAAAAATATGTAAAGGCAATGGAACCTAAAGTAGCAATGCTCGACTCTAATAACACAGCAGAGGGATGGAAGGAATTGGCCAACGGGTTTGAACGTATTGCAGAGGCAGAAAAAACACTCTGGGAGCCTTTTTATTATGCAGCCTTTGCTACAGTAATGGCAGGGAATTTCTCCATGCCGCAGGATGGTAGTTTTGGCGACAACAGTTCAATCGCCGATCCTTATGCAGATAAGGCAGAAGCATTAATCAATAAGGCAGCCGAAATAGGAAAGGATAATTCTGAAATATTCTGCGTAAAGAAAATGGTACACAGCCTGCGGATGATGGGTAACCCAATGGCAAGATATATGACAGAAGGAGCCAAAGCAACTGAAGCGTTGGAGAATGCGAAAAAATTGAATGAAAACAACCCAAGGGTTTACATTCTTGAAGGGCAGGATAAGTTTTATACACCTGAGCAATTTGGTGGCAGCAAAGTAGAAGCAAAAATATTATTTGAAAAGGCAAACGGTATTTTTATGGTTAGCAAACCCGGCAGCAGTATTGAGCCGCAGTGGGGCAGGGGGCAGGTAGCTTATTTTCTTTCGCAGATTAAGTAATAATTTTTTACAGGATGCCGGGATAAACCCGGTATTCTGCAGTCTTAAACTTTTTTTCATGGAACAGGAAAAGCAACTCACCGAAAAGGAAAGCCTCGACCTTATTGCACAAATGATTAATAAGGCGAAAGATGCATGTCATGATACAGGCATTGCCGCTATTATGTGGGGCGCAGTAATAGCCATTTGTTCTTTAACGAGGCTGGCCGAACTGCATTTTGGTTTTCGCTTGCCTGTGGATATTTACTGGCTTACCGTGGTGGCAATTGTGCCGCAGGTATATATTAGCATTAAAGAAAAAAGGGAACGAAAGGTAAAATCATACGGCGATGCCTTTGTTGATTACTTATGGCTTGCATTCGGCATCTGTATTTTCCTGCTCAGTTATAGTACGGGGGTAATGTACGATCGGTGGGGTGATGCTGTAGAAAAGCATAAAGAAATAGCTGGGGCCAGCCCGGCCTTTAATATGTATGAATATATTTCTGCTTTCTTTTTAATGCTTTATGGGTTGCCCACTTTTGTTACTGGTGTAAGCATGAAGTTTAAACCAATGTTGTGGGGCGGTATTATTTGCTGGGTTTGTTGCGTTGCATCGTTATACACCCCGGCAAAAGCAGATTTATTATTAGTTGCCTTTTCGGCCATATTTGCATGGCTTATACCGGGCATCATTATGGAAAAAGATTATAAAAAAGCAAAGAAGGGATTAGAGGCCGCCAATGTTTAAAGATCTGGATCCTATATTACATTCTCAACTGCGGCTGGCAGTTATGTCGCTCCTTATTAGTGTAAAGGAAGCGGAGTTTACTTTTATTAAAGAAAAAACAAATGCCACTGCCGGAAATTTAAGTGTGCAGATACAAAAATTAAAAGATGCAGGATATATTGATGTAATAAAACAATTTAAAGACAATTATCCGTTAACGATTTGTAAAATAACAAAACAGGGAATAAAAGCTTTTGAGGGGTATGTGAACAACCTGAAATCTTATTTAGGAAAATAAAGTGGTTTGTAGCATAAAATTATTTACCCTTTTGCAGAAGGGCAGCCACAACCTTTACCACCCCTGCTGCCTTTGCCGCTGCCGGAATAGTAATTTTTATTGCAGGATGCAAGCAGAATAATTATAAGAAGTGTAGCTGCTATTTTAGAGATATTCTTCATATTAATTTCAATATTCTAAATTAAAACTATTTTACGGATAAATTAGTATGCAGCATGGCTAAAACTTTCTTTTTTTAACATGGATAGCCCTTTACACAGTAAAAAACTGTGGAAACCCCGCATTTTAGTAGCTCCGCTTGATTGGGGGATTGGCCATGCCACCCGTTGCATCCCCATCATCGGGGAGTTGCTGGCGCAGGGCTGCGAAGTATTACTGGCAGGAGAAGGGGTGCAGGAAGAGCTATTAAAAAAAGAATTTCCAGCATTGTTTTTTTTAAAACTGCCCGGCTATAGAATAAAATATGCTAAAACAAAATGGGGCATGGTTTGGAAGATGATTGCACAAGGCCCTAAAATGAAAAGGGCAATACAGTATGAGCATAGATGGCTTAAAAAAATAGTTGATGAGTATAAAATTGGAGCAGTTATAAGCGATAACAGGTATGGTTTGTGGCATAGTAACCTGCCTTCGGTTTTTATTACACACCAGTTACAAATTAAAACCGATTTTGGAAAATGGGCAGTGCAGCTTTTGCAAAAAAGAAACTACAGCTACATAAATAAATTTACTGCTTGCTGGGTGCCCGATTCAGCAACGGAAAATAACCTTTCGGGGGAATTGTCGCATCCCGAAAAAATGCCTGCAATACCTGTTAATTATATCGGGTGCCTTTCAAGATTTATAAAAAAGAATATTGCAGAAATTAAAAAACATCTACTGGTTTTACTTTCCGGCCCCGAACCACAACGAAGTATACTGGAAGAAAAAATTGTATATGAAATAAGCCATTATAATGGCACTGCCACTGTTGTAAGGGGCTTGCCGGGTAGTGAAACAATAATTCCTTCAACCGGGATGATAAAATTTTATAATCACCTTCCTGCTGATGAGTTGAATGATGAAATGCTAAAAGCAGAGTATGTTATAAGCCGAAGCGGATACAGTACCGTAATGGATATTGCCGCTTTACAAAAGAAAAACATTCTTATTCCCACTCCGGGGCAAACCGAACAGGAGTACTTAAGAAAATATTTGAGGAAGAAAAAATTTGCTGTATGTACAAGCCAAAATGAATTTAATTTATCAGATGCATTAAAAACTGCTGAAGGATTTGATTATACTTTTTTTGAAGCCGGGCAAAACAATCAACTGAAGCAAACAATCAAATCATTCCTGCATCAATCTTTCCCTGATAGTATATAGTTTGGTATACCACATAGTATATAGAACACAATAGAATGACACATAGGCTATGTGTGTACCTATGTTTCTATCTGCCTATGTGGTTCAAATATATTGAAGTGTCAATCATTCTCCGAAGATTTTGGATAATCAAAAAACCAAAATTCTTTTTTCGCTTTTTTAAAACCGGCCCAGCTATTACAATCAGCTTTTACAGCAAACACACCACAGGTGGGTATATTATCTATCCGGGTATTGGTAAGGTGGTTGGCAAAATCGGTAATACCGTTATTGTGAGAGAAAATAGCAACAGTATCATACTTATCTTTCAGGTTGCTGATAACTTCAAAAAAAGTTTCGGCACCCGCCATATACAATTCGTCTTTAAAAATTATTGCATCTTTATCTATGTGGTATGCTTCTGCAAAAAACTTAGCCGTTTTTGCTGCCCGTTTAGCAGGGCTTGCAACAAAAGCATCAATCTTTATTTTTTTGTCCAATAATCTTTGCGCTATTGCCGGGGCATCTTTTTTACCTCTTTCATTCAATGGCCTGTCAAAATCTGCAAGGCCGGGGTTTCCCCAATCGCTTTTTGCATGGCGGATAAGTATTAATTGTTTACCCATACGCATAAAGTTAATTTTTACAACTAAAATTTCCTAAATAATCTGTTACATAAAAAAGGAGCCGTTTTATGCGGCTCCTTCTTAAATATATTGTGTCTTTTTATTTACAGTTGCTGTATTCTTCAGCTATTTTTTCTGCGGTAGCCTTTTTATCAATGGCGCCGCTTTTAAATTTTTCAACAAGGGCAGGGCAATCATTCAAATATTCTTCCAGGTTTTTACGGGCATTCATTAAACTGCTTTTTACGCCTTTATCATCACCTGCTTTTTTAACTACATAATCGCCGGTTTCAGGTATCAGGCTGCGGTACACGGTTACTTTGGCAGAGGTAAAGGTGCTTTTCATAAAATTAAAACTCTGGTCGCCCATTATTTTTGTTCCAAACTTTTGTGTGGTGTAACTAACGCCGCTTTTATCTTTTAACTCTTCAATATTTGAAACATAGGTATTGATAGTTTTCGGTGTGCCTGAAGCATCTTTGGTTTCAATTTTGACAGCAATATTTTCGGGATCCAGGTTTACAATGTTACCAAATGAATTCGCTGGTATTTTATACACTTTAATTATCCCTTCATAAGTACCGGCAATTTTCTTTCCGCTTATTGTGGCTGTGCCATCAATTATCATGTATTGAAAATTATCTGCTATTTGTGCTTTTGTCATAACCGTTCCGGTGGTTGCTGCAGGTGCGGCTTCGGGTGTTGCAGGGTTTAATGTTTCTATTAATTTTTCAAGCTCTTCGCTGTTTCTATATTTTATTAAACCCAGCATTTCTTTTATCTGTTTGTCAATTGGTTTATACAATGTAATATATTCTCTGGCCTTGTCAATATTGCCGGCAGCAATATGGTAAAGAGCCAGGTTATGATAGGCGGCTCTTTTTACTTCGTTTTTATCTTCTTCTTTTTCGCCTTCGGCGTTATAGTTGGTCATGCTTTCCCAAAACGGTACATTAGCCGCCGCTGTTTTTTGTAAACCTGCAATGCCTTCTTTTTCTAAGGCAGAAGTTAAAGCCTTAATGGGTGTATTAAATTCACTTAAGGCTGGTTTCTTTTTAATGCCGCCTAGTGTGGCAATGCGGGCAACAGGTTTTAACATCGCACCGCTTACTCCATCAACAAGCGGTTTAATGCTTGCTTCAATAATATTCTCCATACAAAATTTACGTATGAAGTCGGCATTGCCCATTTCTTCTTTAGTAAGGTTTCGGCCAAAGTTTACTGCAAAATGTTCGTTGTTTATAGTTCCGGTTTTTACCAGGGTGCCATACTTATCATATATGTTGCTCGAAAGAATAACACTTATATCCGCCGCAGCCTGGCTAACCATTTTACCACCATAGCGTTGTAAAAGGGAAACAACATGAAAATCGCCGCCATCTGCTACTTGTGTAAGACCGCCGGCTTTAATCTGAAAAGCCATATTAAAGCCGGTACCTGGCGCATCAGGGGTTTCTTTAGTAGTAACTACGGTAAGGTCAAAGCTTTTATAATCGCTGTATTGAGGCAGGGTGGGCAACAATTTATGGCTGAATGATACAGCTGTATAGTTTGTTTCCTGGGCTTGCAGGGCTGTTGTTAAAATAGGAATTGATAATAGGGCAAGAATTACTTTTTTAAACATATTTTTTTTTGGATGCAAATGTATGGAAATAGGAAATTGAAAAAATTAAATTTCGTTAAAGGAAATAAACGGGCAGATAAGCAGTCATTTGCTTCTTTTCAACTAATACCCTCTCACATTCTTTCCTTCCATATAATTTATAAAAGCCTTGTTCACTACTTTATTTCCACCGGCTGTGGGGTAGTTGCCGGTAAAGTACCAGTCGCCAAGGTTGTTGGGGCAGCTTTTATGCAGGTCTTCTATACTTTGAAAAATAACTTCAACAGGTATTGTAAGCCCTGCTGGTGTTACTAACTGTGCAATTTTTGCAGAAATTTCATCATTGGTAAATTGCTTATACAATTGCTTTACTACATTCTCTGTATGCAGCAGGTTATTGCGTTTAAGGTTATTGCACTTGTATAATAATTCCTCCAGAAATGAAGTTTGGTTTCTTTCTTTCAGTAATTCAACTACTGCATTAAAGGCAATAAAGTCGCCCATCTTGCTCATATCAATACCATAACAATCCGGGTAGCGGATTTGCGGCGCAGAGGAGACAACAATTATTTTTTTAGGCTTCAATCTGCCAAGCATACGGATGATGCTTTCTTTCAACGTAGTGCCCCTTACAATAGAGTCGTCAATTACTACTAATGTATCTTCTCCCGGTCTTACAGTTCCATAAGTAATATCATACACATGTTGCACCATTTCGTTGCGGCCCGCATCTTCAGAAATAAAAGTCCGCATCTTCACATCTTTTATAGCAATTTTTTCTATGCGTATGCGGCGGTTCACCATTTCAATCAGCTTCTCATCATCATAGTCTTTTCCCCAGCTAAGTATCCTTTCTACTTTTATCTGGTTCAGGTATTTTTCCATGCCTTTTACCATGCCGTAAAAAGCAGTTTCGGCAGTGTTGGGGATAAAGGAGAAAATAGTATTTTTTAAATCATGGTTAATAGCATCTAAAACCCTTTCGCTTAAATTATAACCTAAGGCTTTTCTTTCTTTATAAATTTTTTCATCGCTGCCGCGGGAAAAATATATGCGTTCAAAACTGCAGGCCTTTCTTTCTTTCGGTTCCAGTATCTGTGCTATTTCTATTTCGCCCAGCTCATTAACTATTAATGCCTGTCCGGGCATCAGTTCCTGCACTTCATTTTCACCCACATTAAAAGTTGTTCTTATTGCAGCCCTTTCTGATGCGGCAACCACCACTTCATCATTAATATAATAATAAGATGGGCGGATGCCATGTGCATCCCTAAAAACAAAACCGATACCATTACCAGTTACCCCGCCTACATGAAAACCACCATCGAGCAACGGCAATGTTTTTTTCAATACTTTTTTTATGTCCATCTTACCTGGCGATGCTTCATCTTCTTTACAAAGAAAAGTGTGCATCATTTCAATCATTGCAGCCAGGTCGCTAAAGCGGACATTTTCATTTGGCTCTTTGCCAATTAATGCAAACAGCTCATCGGAGTTTACGATATTGAAATTACCCGCCAGTGCAAGGTTACGGCTGGGTATGGTATCCCTGTTTATAAACGGGTGGCAGTATTCTAATTTGTTTTTTCCCTGTGTGCCGTAGCGAAGGTGACCGAGCAACAGTTCACCCAAAAAATTTACATGCCCCTTCATAAGCCCGGCATGGTTCCGTATATCAGGATGGTATTTTTCTAATTCTGCAATTTCATTTCCTATTTTTTGAAAAATATCTGCAATGGCCTGCGGTGCATTGCTGCGTATGCGGTTAAGGAAAGGGTAGCCCGGTTCTACATTTAGTTTTACGGAAGCAAGGCCTGCCCCATCCTGCCCACGGTTGTGCTGCTTTTCCATAAGAAGGTACAGCTTATTAAGCCCCCACAGCACTGTGCCATACTGTTGCTGGTAATACGAAAACGGTTTTCTTAGCCGGATGAATGCAAGGCCGCATTCATGTTTTATTTCATCACTCATGGAGGGGGCAAAGGTAGACGTTTACCGGAAAATGTCGGCATTCCATTTATTAAGATTACTTCAACACCTCCCTGCTTATTACAATTTTTTGTATCTCACTGGTGCCTTCGCCAATGGTGCAGAGTTTAGCATCCCGGTAAAATTTCTCCACAGGAAAATCTTTGGTGTATCCATAGCCACCAAATATTTGTACGGCATCATTAGCAACCTTTACTGCCACCTCGCTGGCATAATATTTTGCCATAGCAGCTTGTTTGGTCATGGGTAGTTTTTTTTCTTTTAAATCGCAGGCTTGCAGGGTAAGTAGTTCTGCTGCTGCAATTTCAGTAGCCATATCAGCTAATTTAAAAGAGATGCCCTGAAAATTACAAATAGGCTGATCGAACTGGTGCCGCTCCTGCGAATATTGCAAAGCTGCTTCGTAAGCACCTTTGGCAATGCCCAAAGAAAGCGATGCAATCGAAATTCTTCCGCCATCTAATACTTTCATGGCTTGTTTAAAACCATCACCCACCTCACCCAAACGGTTAGCATCGGGTATGCGGCAATTATCAAAAACCATTTCGGCAGTTTCGCTTGCCCGCATACCGAGTTTGTTTTCTTTTTTACCACCGCTAAATCCGGCTGTACCTCTTTCTACAACAAATGTGGTGGAGTTATTTTTTGTTCTTGGTTCACCGGTTCTGCAAACTACTACGGCCACATCACCAGTTTTACCATGGGTAATCCAGTTTTTAGTTCCATTAATTATCCAACCGTTACCATCTTTTACTGCTGTGCATTTCATATTACCCGCATCGCTGCCGGTGTTGGCTTCAGTAAGTCCCCATGCACCCAACCACTCTGCAGTAGCAAGCTTTGGCAACCATTTTTTCTTTTGTTCATCATTACCAAAAGTTAAGATATGCCCGGTGCATAAAGAATTATGTGCGGCAACACTAAGGCCAATAGAGCCGCAAACTTTTGCTGTTTCTTCAATAATAGTTTTGTATTCAAAATAAGAAAGGCCTGCGCCGCCATATTCTTCGGGAACAAATACACCCATCATTCCCAGTTTTCCCATTTCTTTAAATATATGCAGGGGAAACTCCTGGCTTTCATCCCACTCCATTACAAATGGTTTTATGTGCTGTTGGGCAAAATCCCTGGCTGTTTGGGCTACCTGTTGTGTAAGTTCTGAAGTTTGAAAATTCATATAGCAAAGTTGAGGGAAGTTTGTTTAAATACTATGCCACCCTTTTGGAGTGGCACAGTGCATTGAAATAAGCAAGCAATCGAAGTTAGTTTTGGTCGTCCCTTTATGGAATTGCAAGAATAGGGAAAATATTTTGAAACTAACAAGTGTTAGGAGAAAATATTTTTTCTCCATTAAAATTCCAGCTTCAACCCATCATAAGCCAAATGGATATGACCGGGCAACTCGGCTTCAATAACAGTATGCAGCCCTAACTGGTGGGATATATGGGTGAAATAAGCAGAAGCTATTTGCAATTCATTTACTAAATCAACGGCCTCTTGTAAAGTAAAATGAGAGATATGTGTTTGTTTGCGGAGAGCATTAAGCACCAATATTTCGCTGCCTTTTATTTTTTCTTTTTCGGAGTTATCTATTTTATTGGCATCGGTAATGTAGGTAAATTTTCCAAAGCGAAAACCAAGTACCGGCATTTTTAAATGCCAGACAAGAATTGGGGTAACGGGTATGTCGCCAACAACAAATGGTTCAAGGGTAATTGTGTTGAGATTTAATTCCGGTATGCCGGGATATTTTGTATCGGTGAAGGCATAATAAAAATCCCTGCGAAAGCCTCTTCGGTTAATGAATCAGCATAAATATCAATTGGTTTTTTTAGAAAATAATTATAAGCCCTTACATCATCCAGCCCGGCCATATGATCTTTATGCGGATGGGTGAATAATACCGCATCTACTTTTTTTACATTTTCCCGCAGCATCTGGTAGCGAAAGTCAGGGGCGGTATCTACCACCAATGTTGTGTTAGCAGATTGTACTAATATACTTGAGCGGAGGCGGTTATCTTTTTTATTGGTTGAGGCGCATACTTCGCAGTTGCAGCCAATCATGGGAACACCGGTGCTGGTGCCTGTGCCGAGAAATGTTATTTTAAGCGGGGGATAGCTCACAAGTAAAAATGAAATAGAAATAAGAAGTATTACAATACAACTTTCATCAATTCATTTTTCTTCTGTTTCCAGTTTTGAAATAATATCTGTGTAAAGTTTCTGCGATTCTGAAGTAAGGCATCTGGTATTAATATGCTAACTGGGGTATTAAATCTATCAGCGTATTAATGCGGCCTTCTGTTTGCAGAAATTTATTCAGCACCACTACTCTTCTGTCTTCCAAAATACAATAGCCACTTTGAAAAGAACCTCTTTCATAACGCAATACATAACCGGCTTCTTCGGGAATGGCTTCTAATTTATCGAGAGTTGTTTGTGTGTATTTCATAGTGAATGGTGAAAAGTCAATTGTGAATTATTTACGCAAATGTAAAATTTCCTGCTGGCTTAAATAGCATAAAGAAAATTGTTATTTTCCACAACCCATTCACTATTCACTTCTATTTACTCTGCATCTTTATCACCGGTATAATCATTTCTTCCAAACTTACCCCACCATGCTGAAAGGTATTACGGTAATAATTTACATAATAGTTATAATTATTAGGATAACAAAGAAACCATCTTCTTTTGCAAAAATGAAAGAAGAATTAATAGTAGGCACCGGCAATCCTGCTTCTCTCGGATCACGGAAAGCCAATACATCTTTTGGTTCATAATTTAGATTACGGCCATGTTTATACCGGAGGTTGGCGGTGGTTTGTTTATCACCCACAACTTTATAAGGTGTTTTTACCCGTACACTGCCATGATCGGTTGAATACGATATTAATTTTTTTATCGGCAATTTTTTTCAATGCCTGGTACAATGGCGAATGATCAAACCAACTGGTGGTAATGCTTCGGTAGCTTTTTTCATCACTGGCCAGTTCTTTCAGCACTTCCATTTCTGTACGGGCATGGCTGAGCATATCCACAAAATTATAAACAATAATATTCAGATCATTGTTAAGCAGGTTATGATATTGTTTACCAAATCATGCCCGGCCTGGTTATTTACAACTTTGGTATAGGAAACTTTTAAATCGCTTTTCCCAGCTCGTTTTAACTGTGCCCGGAAAAATTCTTCTTCATACAAATTTTTTCCGCCTTCCTCTTCATCATTTTTCCATTGTGCAGGAAATTGTTTTTCAATATTCAGCGGGCATCAATGCCGGCAAAGATGGCATTGCGGCAATATTGTGTAGCAGTTGGCAGAATGCTGTAAAAAGTATCTTCTTCCAGAATGCGAAAGGTTTCAGAAAAAATGGGCTGAATGGCTTTCCATTGATCAAACCGCAGGTTATCAATCAGTATAAAAAACAAAGGGGTACCTTTTTCCAGATGGGGCAGTACTTTAAACTTCATCAAGATTATGGCTCATAATAGGGCCTTCTGTGCTTTTAGGGATCACCCAGTTGGCATAATGACTTGACACAAATTTGAAAAACTCTGTATTGGCTTCGCTTTTTTGGTTTTGTAGAACTTCCTGCATTTCAGGGCTGTCGCTTTTTTCCATTTCCAGTTCCCAATAAGTAATTTTTTATAAATCTCCATCCACTCATTATAATCAGGGTTACTGTTCAATGCCATGAACAAATGGCGGAACTGCTGCTGATAAGCCGAAGTTGTTTTTTCAGCCACCAGCCTTTTATTATCAATGATTTTTTTAAGGCTCAGCCAAACCTGGTTGGGATTTACCGGTTTAATTAGGTAATCGCTTATCTGCGAACCAATGGCATCATCCATCAGGTTTTCTGTTTCATTTTTAGTAATCAGTACAACTGGTAGCGATTGGTTTATTTCTTTAATCTTGGCCAGTGTTTCCAAACCGGTAATGCCGGGCATACTTTCATCCATCAGTACCACATCCACCGGGTTTTCTTTTACATAATCAATGGCATCAAATCCATTGGTAAGAGTATGTACTTCATACCCTTTATTTTCCAGAAACATTTTCTGCGATTGCAGACTTTCAATTTCATCATCAACCCAAAGAATTTTTGCTAATGCCATTCTAATCTTTTTTAAATAATTCTTTGAAAATATTTTCTTCGCTTCGCTTATATTCTTTCTTTTTTACAGGAATTAAAAACTGTATAGCTATTTGTGCATTGTTACGCCGCAATAGCTCAAAACCTTTGTTATCTATTGTTGGTATATTGTATCCTACTGTAATTCTAAATGCGCCTAACCCCATACCAAACTCGGCCGAATTTTAAAGTTACCTCTTTTAAAGTCAGTATAATAAATTACTGCCAGCCCAAAATCAGCAAGCATACCATGTATGTAAGCACCCAGCTTATTGCCAAGCACAAAATCATCTTTACCAAAATACATTTCTTCTGATGCATACACCAACTTTCACTTTCCTCATTTAAGATTTAGCCAGGCCAATTTCAACATAACGTAATGTGCTTGTCATATCTCTTCCAATTACCCTGCCAACCCGCCATATTTCTGTTTTTCAAAAGGATTTATTGAGCTCCTGTTTATAGCCGCAGTATCTTGTGCATCCACCGTTTTACAAATATATTTATAAAAATAAAAATGCAATATTTGCAATAATCTTCTGCATGGGGATTAAAAATAGAGATAGCTTCTACGATCGGCATCAATAAAAAGTATTTTTAACACAGTTACAACAATGCCCACAGTCCGCAAAATCATCAACGACCCGGTATATGGTTTTATTACAATAGATCACCCGTTGATATTAGAAATAATTTCTCACCCGGTTTATCAGCGGCTGCGCAATATCCACCAGATGGCTTTTGCCCATTTGGTTTATCCCGGTGCAGTACATTCAAGGTTACATCATTCCCTTGGAGCTTATCATTTAATGTGTATTGCTTTAGCCGAGTTAAAAAGCAAGGGCATTGAAATATCTGCTGATGAAGAACTGGGTGCAAAAGTGGCTATCTTATTACATGATATTGGCCACGGCCCATTCTCTCATGCTTTAGAAAATGAACTGGTGGAAAATGTGCACCATGAAGCTATTTCTATTTTGCTGATGCAGAAACTGAATAAAGAATTAAACGGCCAACTGCAAATGGCTATTGAAATCTTTACCAATCAACACCCTAAAAAATTCCTTTACCAATTAGTATCGGGACAGGTAGATGTGGACAGGCTCGATTACCTGAACCGGGATAGTTTTTTTACAGGTGTGGCAGAGGGGGTAATCGGTTACGACCGCATACTTAAAATGCTTACGGTAGAAGACGGGCAATTAATGGTGGAAGAAAAAGCGGTTTATTCTGTAGAAAAATTTTTAGTAAGCCGCAGGCTAATGTACTGGCAGGTGTATTTACATAAAACGGTATTAAGTGCAGAAATGATGCTGGTAAAAATTATCCGCAGGGCAAAAGAATTAATAGCTGCCGGGGAAATTGTAAATACTGTTTCTGTTGACTTTGATTTCTTTCTCCAGAAGTTTAACAAAGAAAATTCAATTGAACAGCACCTGGATCCGTTTTGCCGTCTTGATGACCATGATATTATGGCAACTATTAAAAACTGGAGCAATCATCCTGATAAAATATTAAATACACTTTGCCGTTTTTTAGTGGAACGAAAATTGCTTAAAGTAAAGTTACAAGCAGATCCTTTTGAAGAAAGTTTGGTGAAAGAAAAAATAAAAGAAGCTTGTAGCACATTAAGCATTACTGAAAAAGAGGCGGCCTATTTTGTTTTTACCGGCGAAGCAAGCAATACCACCTACAACCCTGCCGATGAAAGCATTAATATTTTATTTAAAGACGGAACAATAAAAGATATTTCACAAGTGGACAATGCCCTTATTCAGCATAACCTGAAGGGTACTGTAAAGAAACATTATATTTGTTACTACAAGGTGTAAGGTAGAAAGATTAATAAGCCAGTACCTTAAACCCTAAACCTTAGTTGAATGACTTTTCCCGCATCACAAATAGCAATAATAGTAAATGGCAAAGTAGAGGGAGATGCTTCTGCTGCTGTTTCTTCTTTCGGAAAAATTGAAGAAGCAATTGAAGGGCAACTTTCTTTTTTGGCTAATCCTAAATACGAAGAATACTTATACAGCACCAAAGCATCTTTAATTATTATTAATGAGGCGTATGAATTAAAGCAACCTGTTGCCGCTACGCTTATCCGTGTGCCAGATGCTTATACTGCTTTTGCAACACTTCTAAGCAAGTACCAAGAAATAATGCAGCAGCAGTTAACCGGCATCCAGCAACCAAGCTATATAGCAAAAACTGCCACACATGGCGATAATGTTTTTATTGGTGCATTCGCTTACCTCGGCGAAAATGTAACAGTAGGTAATGGCAGCAAGATATATCCCAATACCTATCTCGGCGATAATGTAACAGTTGGTGAAAACTGCGTTATACATCCCGGAGTAAAAATTTATCATGATTGTAAAATTGCAAATAATGTAACCATACATGCTGGTACTGTAATTGGCAGTGATGGTTTTGGCTTTGCACCGCAAACCGATGGCAGCTTTCAAAAAGTACCACAAATAGGTAATGTAATTATAGAAGACAATGTGGAGATAGGGGCCAACGCAACTATTGACAGGGCCACTATTGGTTCTACCTTAATAAGAAAAGGTGCAAAGCTGGATAACCTGATACAGATTGCACATAATGTAGAAGTAGGCAACTTTACTGTTATTGCTGCACAGGCAGGCATAAGCGGCAGCACAAAAATTGGCAATGGGGTAATGATTGGTGGACAGGCCGGACTTGCCGGGCATTTACAAGTGGCCGATGGTTCTAAAATAAATGCACAGTCAGGTTTGGGTAAGTCATTAAAAATACCCGGCACTGCTGTTACCGGCTCCCCGGCTTATGATTATGGCAAAGCCATACGCAGCCAGTCAATGGCCCGCAACTTACCAGAACTGGAAAAAAGAATACAAGAGCTGGAGGTGATGGTGAAGCAGTTGATGGGGGAGAAAGTGTAATATTTTTTAATCAGCTTCAGTAACACAGATGATCGTCCCTTGCGCCTGTCCCGCCTTATGCGGGGTCGCACACTTCGGCTTCCAGTTCGCTAATCAGCATGAAAAATTTATCAGCTAACAAGTTAACCAATGAAACTTTCCGGCTTCACCTTCGTTCGCAATGCAGTAAAATTTGATTACCCGGTTGTGGAGTCAATCACTTCTATTCTCTCTATTGTAGATGAATTTGTTGTAAGTGTGGGTAATTGCGATGATGGCACATTAGAATTAATTCAATCTATCAATTCCCCAAAAATAAAAATTGTTCATTCTGTTTGGGATGATACATTAAAAGAAGGTGGGAAAGTACTGGCAGTTGAAACAGATAAGACGTTAGCACACATAAGCCCCCACAGCGACTGGGCTTTTTATTTGCAGGCAGATGAAGTGGTACATGAAAATGATTTGCAAAACATTGTAAAAGCGGCAGAACAATATCTTGCCGATAAAAATGTGGAAGGGTTTGCTTTTCAGCTACAAACATTTTTATGGTACTTACGATTACATCGGTGATCAGCCGCCGCTGGTACGATTATGAAATACGATTAATCAGAAATAATAAAAACATTGTTTCTTACAGGGATGCTCAGGGCTTTCGTACCAAACAAAATCAAAAACTAAAAGTAAAACCGGCCAATGCTTCCATATACCATTATGGCTGGGTGCGCCACCCGGATAAACAAATGGAAAAATTAGTTACATTTTCCACTTATTGGGGTGCGGAACAGTATGACCATTCAACAGTAAAAAAAGAAGATAGGTTTGATTTTTTTAAAGATGTGGATTCGGTTTCGCTTTATGCAGGCATCCATCCACAAACCATGCAAAAGCGTATTGCAGAAAAAAACTGGAAAATAGATTTAGATACTACGGAAAAAAAATTCTCTTTCAAAGACAAATTGCTTTATAAGTTTGAAAAACTAACAGGCATGCGGTTGTTTAATTACAAAAACTATATCCGTATTTAGCAGAACTAATTTCCAGTTTTCAGAGTCTTGCATCCCCCCTCGGAGGGGCAGGAAAATTTGCGGTAAAGAAACCTTTAAAAGGGGTGGGTCAAAGCAGCAATAACTATATTTGCAGCACTTTTAAATCAACCACATGGCTCCTAATTTCAATCCCGATAAACAACATACTTTAAAATCTGCAGTCAGTATTTCAGGTACTGGTTTGCATACAGGTATAATGGCCGATTTAACATTGAAGCCGGCTGCACCCGGCTTTGGTTTTCAGTTTCAGCGGATAGATATGCCCAATCAGCCAATAATAAAAGCAGATTGTGATTTGGTAACAGATGTAAGCCGTGGTACTACATTAGAAGCAAACGGCGCCAAAGTAAGTACCGTAGAACATGTACTGGCTGCATTGGTAGGTATGGGTGTTGATAATTGCCTGCTGGAAATTAACGGCCCCGAAATGCCTATAATGGATGGTAGCTCCCAGCCATTTGTTGAATTAATAGATGAAGCCGGTGTGGTAGAGCAGGATGCAGCTAAAGTGTGGTATAGCATTGATGAAAATATTTATCACTACGATGAAAAGAAGAAAGTGGAAATGGTGGCAATGCCCTCAATGGATTACCAGGTAACTACGCTGATAGATTTTAATTCTCCTGTATCTCGGTACACAACATGCAGGTTTAAAACATATCAGCGATTTTAGAAATGAGATAGCCAGTTGCCGTACTTTTTGCTTTTTGCATGAACTGGAAATGCTGCTGGATAATGATTTGATAAAAGGCGGCGATTTAAACAATGCCATTGTAATAGTGGATAAGCCGGTGGATGAAAAAGAAATGGACAGGCTAAAGAAAATTTTCAAAAAGGATAAGATTGAAGTTAAAAGTGAGGGTTATTTAAATAATCTTGACCTGCGTTTTCCTAATGAGCCTGCAAGGCATAAATTATTAGATGTAATTGGTGATTTAGCATTAATAGGTTATCCTATTAAAGGTCGCATTATTGCCAATAGGCCGGGTCATAGCACCAATGTGGAGTTTGCAAAGAAGATAAAGCAGTACATCAAAAAAAATAAACACACTAAAGGTGTTCCGGTTTATAACCCTAACCAGCCACCGGTATACGACCAGCAGTTTATTGAAAAAACATTACCGCACCGGTATCCTTTTGCGTTGGTTGATAAAATAATTGAACTCAGCGATACGCATATAGTAGGGATTAAAAACGTAACATTTAACGAATGGTTTTTCCAAGGACATTTTCCTGGCAACCCGGTAATGCCCGGGGTATTACAAATTGAGGCACTGGCACAATGCGGCGGTATATTAGCCATTAACCTTAGCGGCGAAGGGCAATATGATACCTATTTTCTTAAAATAGATAATTGCAAATTCAAGAACATGGTTCGCCCCGGCGATACATTAATCCTTAAAATGGAGCTGTCAGCCCCGATCCGCCGTGGTATTTGCGAAATGAAAGGAACTACTTATGTAGGTAATAAGGTTTGCGCAGAAGCTGATTTGGTGGCGCAGATTGTGAAGCGGTAAAACACACTTTTTATAGTTTTAAATGCCCGGTTTCCGGGCATTTTCTTTTATCCACAACCGGTAAAAAATACCCTAAAATTCCTTCAAATAAAGCCCATTCTCAGGGTTCATTTCAGTACATTTGTGAGTTATAATTTCAACCGATTTCACAATAGATTTTTATCATTTTTATGACTACAGAAGCTAAGGAAAAAGCAGCCGCAATTTCAGCAGGATATAGTGCGGATAGTATACAGGTTTTAGAAGGTTTGGAAGCCGTTCGTAAACGTCCGGCGATGTATATAGGCGATATCGGTGTAAAGGGTTTACACCATCTTGTTTATGAAGTAGTGGATAACTCTATTGATGAAGCATTAGCAGGTTATTGCAAAAATATTTTCGTAACCATACATGAGGATAATTCTATTTCGGTAGAAGATGATGGCCGTGGTATCCCTACAGCCATGCACAGTAAAGAAAAACGCAGTGCATTAGAAGTGGTAATGACGGTGCTGCATGCGGGGGGTAAATTTGATAAAGGCTCTTACAAAGTATCAGGTGGTTTGCATGGTGTGGGTGTTAGCTGTGTAAATGCGCTGAGCAAAGATTTAAAAGTTACTGTAAACCGGGATGGTAAAATATTTGAACAAGAATATAAAATTGGCATCCCGCAGTATGCGGTAAAAGAAGTTGGCGTTAGTGATACAACAGGAACCAAAGTTCATTTCTGGCCAGATGATTCTATTTTTATTACATCCGTTTATAATAAAGACATTTTAGAAGGTCGCCTCCGGGAGTTGTCCTACCTCAACCGGGGTGTACGCATTACCTTAACCGATACAAGGGAGAAGGAAGAAAATGGCGACAACTATATCAATATATTTTATAGTGAAGGCGGTATAGTAGAGTTTGTTGAAATGCTTGATACAAGTGCAGGCCGCAACACACTTATTCCAAAAGTAATTTATGTAGAAGGTAAAGATGACAACACCAACGTAATGGTGGAAGTGGCGTTGAGTTATAACGATAGTTACAACGAACATATTTACTCTTATGTAAACAACATCAACACCATTGAAGGCGGTACCCATGTATCCGGCTTTCGCCGGGCATTAACAAGAGTATTTAAAAGCTATGGTGATAAAAATGGTTTGTTTGAAAAAGCCAAAGTAGAAATTGAAGGCGATGACTTTAGGGAAGGGTTAAGTGCTATTATTTCTGTAAAAGTTCCCGAGCCGCAGTTTGAAGGGCAAACAAAAACAAAACTTGGTAACAACGAAGTAATGGGGGTGGTGGATTCTACGGTATCAAGAGTATTAGAAGCTTACCTGGAAGAAAATCCCAAAGAAGCAAAGAACATAGTTGCCAAAGTTATTTTAGCAGCACAAGCAAGGGCTGCTGCCAGGAAAGCAAGGGAACTTGTACAACGTAAATCAGTATTATCAGGAGGTGGGCTTCCGGGTAAATTGGCCGACTGTTCTGATAAAGACCCGGAACGTTGTGAACTTTATTTGGTTGAGGGGGATTCAGCAGGCGGTACTGCCAAACAGGGAAGGGACAGAAGTTTCCAGGCTATACTTCCATTGAGAGGTAAAATATTGAACGTAGAAAAAGCAATGGAGCATAAAATTTATGATAATGAGGAGATACGGAATATGTTTACCGCACTCGGTGTAAAAATGGGAACACCAGAAGACCCGAAGGCATTGGATATTGCAAAACTCCGCTACCACAAACTCATCATTATGACGGATGCGGATGTGGATGGCTCACACATTGCCACATTGATACTTACTTTCATTTATCGTTATATGACGGAGCTGGTAGAGCAAGGTTATGTTTTTATTGCACAACCGCCGTTGTATCTGGTTAAGAAAGGAAAAGAGCAGGCCTATGCCTACAATGAAGACCAGCGAAAAATGCTGGTGGAAAGGTTGGGTGGCGGTAAAGATGATTCTGTAAACATACAGCGGTACAAAGGTTTGGGCGAAATGAATGCCGACCAATTATGGGATACAACTATGAACCCTGCTACAAGAACATTAAAGCAGGTAACTATTGAAAGTGCCACGGCAGCCGACCTTGTTTTCAGCACACTGATGGGTGATGAAGTAGCACCAAGACGGGCATTTATTGAAAGCCATGCAAAGTATGCGAAGCTGGATGTGTAAAAACTTTTCTATATAACTAAGTATAATGGCAGATACAGCCTTGTTAAAAAAACTTTATGCTGGTGAGTCAGATGCGCTGTTAATCGATAAAGTCCTTAATAAAAATAGTGCTATTACTACTGAGGCTCTTGAAATTGCAAAAGAGGAATTGGCAAAAAGAAACATTGATTTAAAAGAGCTTGAAATTGCTCATAAAAGTAAAACTGAACTCAAAAAAAAATATGAAAAATTTCTTTCAGAAAAAAACGAGACGGAGCTAAAGGATCTGAAAGATTTTATTGTTACGAAAAATTAAGAAACAGAACCAATGAGGAAATTGTAGAAGTTCTTGAAGAGAAAGGGTTGAATCCAGATATTTCGGGGTTACTTTTTGAGGATGTGAAGGAAAATTTAAGAATAACATTGATTCAATCTGGGGCGACCTTTTTTATGGAGGTGTTGCTGCACTTGCAGGAATCGCAATCGCTTTTTGGATATACCGTTTGACAGAAGGAACAAGATTGTTTATTGCTATAGGGGTCATTATTGCCGGACTCATTAAGTTTTTAATGGGACTAATGAAATTATCTATATATAACACATTAAAAAAAGTTATTAAAAGCTTTGATTAAAAGTTGAGCAGTATCACTTTTTCTCTGATAACCTAATTAAAAAGTTGTACCAGTTCTAACCCATCTTCACAAACGGGTTATTCCTTTTCTCAAAACCAATAGTTGTAACCGGGCCGTGGCCACTGTAAACCTTTGTTTCATCTGGCAGGGTAAAAAATTGTGTTTGGATGCTGTTTACCAGGGTATCATAATCCCCGCCGGGCAAATCGGTGCGGCCAATACTTTCTTTAAAAAGCACATCGCCGCCAATAATAAAACCGCCAGCTTTATAATAAAAAGCCACACTTCCTGGAGAATGGCCGGGTGCAAACCTTATTTCCAGTTCATCATCATCCAATTTTATTTTTTCTCCTTCTTTTAAATAAACCAAAGGCCCATCGTAGTTGTCAAACGGCAGTTGCCACATTTGCCCTGATTGAGGGGCAAAGTCGAGAACCGGCTTTTCCTTTTCATGCAGGTGCAGGGGCAGCCCCCATGTATCATGTACGAATTTGTTGCCAAATACATGGTCAAGATGGCAGTGTGTGTTAAGCAGCAGAACAGGGGTGAGGCCTGTCTCAGTAATACCCGTTTTTAATTCGTCCCTTTCCTTCGGGAAATAACAGCCCGGATCTATAATGCAGCAGCTCCCCTTTTCGTTATATAAAACATAGGTATTCTCCTGAACGGGACTAAATGTAAATGACTTAACAGCTAACATGGCGTTGATTTCGTACTTTTATTTGTAGATTTAGATGCAGATAAAGTTAGGCGATTTGCATCTTCTGAACCATCCCATCTCTGGAGAGCCTGTCCCGATTTTTTCGGGAGGTGAAGTTGAGAAAATAAAATGCTTTGAGAGAAACCGGGGATGGTCAAAAAGCTGAATAACGATATGCAGTACAAGAGTGCGACGCAACAGACGATGCCATGAAAAACCGCAGCTGGCAACAAAATATTAAATAAGGCCGTTTAATAAGATACTGAAACAGAAAAAGAGACTATGAAGAAATTAAATGCACTGATGATTATTTGCTCACTGGTTTTTATAAGTATAGAAACCAATGCACAGGTAAATACGGTAGAGTTTGGTAAAAACCGTTTGCAATACCAGAAGTTTAAGTGGAAATATTACCAAACAGAAAACTTTAACACATATTTCAGTCAGGATGGGTTGGGCCTGGGCAAATATGTGGCGCAGGTGGCAGAACTGGAGTTGCCATCTATTGAAGAATTTGTGGAATATGGTTTGCAGCGCCGTATAAACTTAGTAGTGTATAATAATTATGATGAAATGCAACAATCCAACATTGGGTTGGGGATTGACTGGCAGAATACCGGCGGTGTAACAAAGCTGGTAAATAATAAAATGATTGTTTATTACGATGGCAATCATGATAATTTAAGAAGGCAGATAAGACAGGGCATTGCAAAAGTGCTGGTTGATAATTTATTGTTTGGAGATGATTTGGGGGAGTTTGCTGCTAACCAGGCATTGCTTGATTTACCAAAATGGCTTACCGATGGCTATATAGAATATGCCGCAGAGAACTGGAGTACTTCTTTAGATGATGACCTGCGGTCGTCTATGCTTTCTGGTGAGTACAGAAATTTTTACCAGTTCGCCTTCAAAAAACCATTGCTGGCCGGCCACTCTTTCTGGAAATACATTGCAGATAAATATGGTAAAAATAAAACTACTTACTTTTTATACCTGGCCCGCATTTACCGTAACCTTAATAATGCTTCTAATAAAATAGCCAAGAAAAAATTTAAAAAACTACTTGCAGATTTTATGGTGGATGAGCAGGAGCAGTATTTTAAAGATATTAAAACCAGGCGCAACACACCCCGTGGCTCATTAAGTGTAAGCGAGGATATTGGTAAAAAAGATTTCATCCGCTTTAATGCAAACCCGGTACCCCGCAGCATGACGTATGCCCTGGTAGAATTTAAACAAGGCCGCTACCAGGTGGTATTGGTTGATAATTTATCTGAAAGAAAAGTATTGCTTAAGTTGGGTGTACGCAGCAGGGAGGAACAAATTCATCCTAACTATCCAATTCTTGCATGGGATGGTAAGGGAACAAGGCTGGCCGTTTTATATAATGACAAAGGCAAGACCAATTTTTTTGTGTATGATGTAATAAACCGCAGCAAACTCTGGAAACAGGAGATTGAAAAATTTGACCAGATACAGGATATGAAGTATATGCTGGATAACAATACACTCTTGTTTAGCGGTGTACGCAGCGGACAAAGCGATATTTATGTTTACAAAATAGATAAGCAAAGTTTTGAACAAATTACCAATGATGTGTATGATGATCTGGATCCATCATTTGTGGCCTTCCCGAATAAAACCGGTATCCTTTATTCAAGCAACAGGCCATCGGCACAAGCGGTAAGTTCTGATGATTCATTGCCCGGCAGGCATTTTAATATTTACCTGGTTGATAACTGGAACAAATCTGAAGCAAAACAAATTTCAAAACTGTCAGATTTAAAATTTGGCAATGCCCGTTATCCATCGCAGTATAATATGTCGCATTTTACATTTGTAAGTGATGAGAATGGCATTAACAACCGCTACGCCGGTTTCTTTACTACCGAAAGGGCAGGGCTGGATACATTGGTATTTATTGGTGATGAGATGCTCCGCAACCCCATTGCAAAAGATATAGACAGTGTAATGAAAGAATGGGGCAAATCAAGCCCCGATTCGGTAGGTTATGTATCTGTTACATTAGATTCATCTTATGTATTCCCCATCACCAACTATCAAAGCAGTTTATTAGAAACAAGAACAGCAGGCGATAACCAGCTGGTAAGTGAAGTGGTGAAATTGGGGGAGAGTAAATTGCTTTATCGCTTAAAAGTAGATGAAAGTAAACTACGCCGCCGCAATGTAAATGCAAAGCCTACTGAGTATATGCGTAAGCTGATAGAGGAAGATAAGAAAGCAGTGCGGAAAGAAGCAGCTACACAACTAGCCAAAAGCGATTCCGCAAAAAAGAAAGAAGATGACTTTTTTAACAGTGAATTTGGTAATGAAAAAACAGACAGCAGCAAACAGGGTAAAGTAGTGGAAAGTGATGTGGCCGTAAAAGAACCTGTATTAAAAAAAGCAAAACTGTATGAATACAGGCCGCCGAAATTTTTTGCTGACTATTTGGTAACAGGGTTTAATAATAATGTGTTGGTTACAAAATATCAGCCTTATGCCGGAGGCTCTGGTCCAATTCAATTAAGTAATAATGATCCTTTGAATGGATTGATAAGAATCGGTACATCTGATTTGTTTGAAGATTGGAAATTTGCTGCAGGATTCCGTTTAAGCCCAAACCTTCAGAATAATGAATATGTGTTTACCGCACAATATTTAAAGAAAAAAATTGATTATGGCTTAACATACTATCGAAATTCGCTGAAATATGAGCAAGATTTATATGGCTCAATACCTGGGGCTCCGCCAATAGCTAAATTATTTTACAAGCAATATTCAAATCTTTATCAGGGTACAATTACCTACCCTTTTAGCAAAATAAAAAGCTTAAGAATGAATATTGGTGTAAGGGCTGATAAAGGAGTTTATGCGGGTAGTGATTTTTTCACACCTACATTAACACTGCCTGATGATAAAATGCTGTATGGTTTGGCGCATATCGAATATGTGCATGATGATGCTATAGCACCGGCACTGAATATCTGGAATGGCCTTCGCTGGAAAATTTATATGGATTTTAATGCGAGGATAAAAAACAGTTCTGCCCCGAACTCCGACCATCCTACCATTTTTAATGCAGGGGTGGATGCAAGGCATTACCTGCCCATCTACAGAAATATTATCTGGGCAGTAAGGGCAGCGGCTGATTTTTCCTGGGGTAATGAAAAAATAGTTTACTATCTCGGTGGTGTAGATAACTGGCTTATGTTTGGCGGCAACCAAAAAGTTGACCCTGTTACCGGTGCCGTTAAGTATAAATATTTTAACGAAGCAAACCGTCCGCTGAATAATTATACCTATCAGTCTTTAGCAGTAAATATGCGGGGCTATATCCAAAACATTGCCCATGGTAATAATGCCGTGGTAATAAACAGCGAAGTAAGGGTGCCTGTATTTACCTCCTTCTTTAATAAGCCGATTAACAATGCTTTTTTAAGAAACTTTCAATTGGTGCAGTTTATTGATTTAGGTACTGCCTGGGATGGGGCGTATAATAAAATTGAACGGCCCAACACTTCTTACTCGCAGCCAGGTGGCCCTATTGCTGTAAATGTAAAAGCAGGTGGCATTGGGCCGTTTGCAGGTGGTTATGGTTTTGGTGCAAGAAGCACACTGCTTGGTTACTTTGTACGGTTTGATGCGGCCTGGCAGATGAACAGTTTCTTTAAAGGCAAACCAAAATATTATGTTGCGTTGGGGTTAGATTTCTAATCACTGATTAATGGATTAATACAGATTTCAGAGATATTTAATCAATCAAAATCTCCCGGCAAAGGGAGATTTTTTTGTTATTTGCTAATCATGAAAGCCTCACCCATTTTTTTGATAGTAAAATAAAGCAGTGTGATAAAAGCAGCATAGCAAACCGTCATACCCCAGGCATAGGCATTTGTAAAAGGATGGATGAGCATTGATACTATTTCACCTGCCAGCGAAAGGGGGTTGGTAATAATATCCCAGCTGTTGAAACGGAGAAACCTGCCGATATAAATGCCAAATGCACAAAGCCATATCACCATAAATAAGATAGGCAGCAGGGCTTTTTTCCCCAATGAAAAAGAAAGAATTGTTTCCACCCTTCTTAGGGATATAATACCTGTCACAATACCATTCCAGGCAAATGAAAAGAGCAATAATAAGTCGAACCACTTGGGTGCGGTATGTACATGGGTAAAATGAAAAAGGTCTGTAATAATATAAAATGAATTAGGGATAAACAGCAGCCATACAAGCAATGCAGCAGATAGTTTTACTTTATTCTCTATCCATGAAATGTTATTTCTCAACCCGTTTGTTATCCAATAAGGTATAAAAGCAAGGAATAAATTCCAGGGCAGGAAAATATATTCTATGGTGCCGGTTACAATCATTCTTGATAATAAAAGCAGGCAGCTAAAGCCTGATGAAAGCAGCAGCCATTCATGCAAACCTGCATCAGCAAAACGTTTTGATAAAATCTTATTTATCTGCATTTATAAAATATTTTAGGGATGAATATGATGCCGCCAACTATTAAAGCAACCATTGCAGCTATTAAAACCGCAGCAGCAGCCACATCTTTAATAAATTTAATTTTTGGGTGATAATTGGGGGAAACAAAATCTGCCAATTTTTCTATGGCTGTATTTAATAATTCGGTCACCCAAACAAATGCTACGGCAAATAGGAGGGCAATGGCTTCGTATTTGTCAACCTTATAAATTATTGAAAGCGAAATAACCACCAATGTTGCCACCAAATGGATAATGGCATTATGCTCGGATTGAAAGAAACTCTTTATCCCCGACAGGGCATATTTAAAACTAAGCAGCCTGCTGCCAATAGAAAAGCGGCTATCTTTCTTTTTATAACTCATTGCTTTTGGTTTCAGTCTTTAATGCTTCCATTGTTTTGTAAAAATATTTATACCGTATTAATATAATTACAGCTAAGGCAATTGTTGCAGGAACGGCTAATTCATAGTTAGATAATTCTATTGACCCTCCCTCACCCATCAATACAAAAAATAGCCACAGGTTTACTACAATAAGTAAAGGGGCGGTCACTAGCCAGCAAATAAATTTGCCTTCATTGGAAAACGGGAGTTTTGAAATGATGTTTATAGCTAAAAAACTCAAAAGCAGACCGATAGAAGAAATAAATAAAGAGTATAAAAATATAAAGAAATAAAGGCCTGCAAAATTCCCGCCTAGCAGGTTTCTTCCATTACTCATGAAGAAATAAAACGTAACAGGATGGATAAGGTTAGCCAGCAGCCAGGTTATAAAAATATACAGGTACATAATAATTGTTTAGTTAGAGGCAAAAATATCTTTTCTTAATACCGCAGTTTCTGCTGCCACCAGTTCATTCCACCTCCAATGATGAAACGAAGTACTTTTTTTCCCTTTCTTATACGCTGCTTTCATTTTCTTCCAATATTCTGGCATGGTAATAAACCCATATACTACTGTAGCCAGTACGGGGAAAGAAACCCGGCCATTGCCCAGCATAAAACTTTGCAAACATACTTCACCCTCGTCGGTTGTATCGTACCCAAGCAATACATGTTTAATATCATGCCGGGCATAATGCCGTAGTAAGGGCAGGTTTCTTTTTTCTAAGAAGAAATAAAGGTCATTGCCCAATGTTCCTTCAGGTAGCATATACAGTTCCAGTTCTGAGTACCGGAAATCGTTCGGCTTTCTTAATGTTTTCAAAAAAGGCAATGCAATTTTATGCGTAAGCAGTACAAGTATTTTTGACCTTAGATTGATTAAATATTTTCTCATAGCAAATTACCATTTCAATTTTTTAGAAAAATACATTACCACAGCCAGTGTAAGGAACAAACCGATGCTGCCAAGCAGCAGTGAATAATCCTGCAACTGTAATAAACTAAACACATAAGAATAGACCAGCACCAGTACAACAGATAAGATAGTAGTTGCCCTGCCGGATTCAAGGATACTTTTTACAAACCAGGCTATCAATCCAATGGTGGCTGCGGATGCAATAATGTAGGCGGTATTAAACCCAGTGTATTCTGAAATAGAAAGTAATAATGTATAAAAGAGAATCAGTGCAAGCCCAATTAATCCATATTGAAATGGGTGTGCCGATTTTTTGTTTGCTGTTTCAATTAAAAAGAAAGCAGCAAATGTTAATACGATGCAGAGCAGGGCATACTTTATTGTCCGTAGTGTTTTCTGATAACCATTTACCGGAATAAATAAATCAACACCAAAGGCAGAAGTGCCAACAGAGCCAGAAGAAATAGTTGTTTTTGTTGTTTCGCTTCTTGCATCATTTCTTAGTTCATCACTTGCAGGTGGGCTGGGAAAATAATGACTGAAGTTATAAGCTTCATCAATCCACTGCTGCGGAAAATTTCTTTTATGCGCCATACTTTTCCAGGTGGCTTTAAAACCGCTATCGCTTACATCTGTGGTTTGTGGCAGCATACTTCCGGAAAAACTGGGGTGCTTCCATGTAGAATTTATATTTACTGTGGTTGATTTACCAACCGGTGTAAATAATAATTGTTCAGAACCATTTAACTCAATAGAAGTACTGAAGGAAGCATTTTTAAAATCTTCGGCAGATGTTGCTTTCAGCAATGCAATCATACCATCATTGGCGGAGCCGGGCTGCGGTGAAAGTTCGATGGTGCTGTCTTTCCATTTAATGGTTAACTGGTCGTTTAAGCCTTTGTTATCGGCAACACTCATTTGCACAAATGCTTCACTCCATATAAATTTATCAGCAGGGATGTTGAGCTTGTTTGCCGCTAATTCAGTAAAAGACCCGGAGATTGTTGTTTTACTATCGTAAAGCATTACTTTAAATATGCCCCTGTGTTTTTCTTTCGGGTTTACAGTTGCATTAATATCAAGGTTATCCGGAAGAAAGTAGGCAATATGTTTTGAAACAGGCTTTTTCCCAGTGTCTGTTTCATCTGTTTTCCAGAAAGGGACACCCACTACCGGGCCAATTATATTTTGCCTGGTAGCCCATTTACTGGTTATTTCTTTGGTAGCTTCTTGTTGTCGTTCTTGTCTTTCATAAATAAGGTTTTTTACATAGAGCATTGGCACCATCAGCAGCAATGCCATAAAGCCGATGATGCACCCTTTTACAATCCATTTACTTTTTTGCCATGCAGTGGCTGCTGTGTTTTCTAAAGATGTTTCCATTTTTAATTATTAGTAGTGTTATTATTTTCTTCTAGCTGATTTATTTTTCTGATACAAATAAAGAGGGGGATGGTGCCAATTATGCCGAAGGAGCAATCAATCAGCCGCCACCAGATTGGTATGCAGCGGTAATGCCCGGCTAGTAAAGCAAAGGGAATGATCATGGCACAGGCAAGCATCCCAAACTCAATCACCCATTTATTTTTCACAGGGTTTTTTAATGGCCCGATAAATAAAATGGCTAAAGCAAAATGTGCAAAGGCCAGCCAGTCATATCCATATGCCAGAAAAGGGTATTCTTTATTGGTTTGATGCAATGCCATATAAACTTTGTCTAACCAACTGCCGATAGGAGTATCCAGTGGGAAGAACCTGGTTAAAAACCCGAGCTCAGTTTCAAGCGGTATGGCTGTAAGGCCACTTAAAAAAAGCGAAACAATAAAGAAGATAACCCAGCCCCTTATTTCATTTTCTATTTTAGTCATAATTAAAAAGTGCTTTGTATTTCAAAGTGAATGGATAAAAAAATTACTTCACCCCTTTAATCATATTTTCCAGTGCAGTAATGTGTTCGGTAAAAGCTTTTTCACCTGCTTTGGTAATAACATAAGTAGTGTTTGTTTTTTTTCCGATAAAGCCTTTATATACTTTAATAAAACCATTTTCTTCAAGGTTTACTAAGTGGGTGGCTAGATTGCCGTCTGTTACCTGCAGCATTTCTTTCAGGTCGTTAAAGTTTATTTCTTCGTTTACCATCAATACACTCATAACCCCCAAACGTATGCGGCTTTCAAAAATTTTATTTAAACCTGTAATCGGATTTTTCATACCCAATTCCCCAGAGGGATACATTTTTTTATTGTTGAATAAGGAACAGGAAGATGAAGTGTGTCCTTCGCCGAGCTCTGGATAAACTTGCAACGAAGATGCCATGAAAAACTGTTGCTGGCTACACAATTATTTTTCATACTTCCACCACATCAGCATTCCGTATATAATATGCAACACTCCAAAACCAATACCCCAGAACCATAAGCCAGAGCCAATAAAAAACATACTGATAAAGCCCAGTAGTATTTCGCAATAACCCAGGTAGCGGATGTCGGACAATGTGTACTTACTCCCATTCACCAATGCAAGGCCATAGAAAATAAGACAGGCTGGTGAAACAAATGCCCATATATCATACCGCAACATCCCTATTATAAAAAAACCACCGGCAATCAATGGTACCATCATATTCCAGGCAAGTCTTTTGGAAGTATGATCCCATACAGGCAAGTTTTGTTTTTTTGCTTTGCGCCAGGTTAAATAAAAAGAAGTAGCGAAGGCTACGGTGAAAACTATAGCACTCAGCAAAACTAACTTGAGTTTTAATTTACTAAAATCATCTCCGGTAAAAAAACCCCGGCTGTTGTAAGCACCGTAATAATTGCTCATTACATTATCAGCAATGAAAACACCAGCTAATGCACAAATACCAGCGGCAACGCCACTAAGGCCGCTAAGGGAAATGAAACGGCTTGAACGTTCCATAATCTGCCTGATGTCTTTGATGTCTTGCAGGGAGCCAGTTGATTTTATATCTTCCATAAAAAGCACTTTGTATTGCAAAGTAAATGATTAATTTTTCCATTTCCAAATTCTTTTTTGTTCATTTTCTTTATATTAATACTTGCTTAACAATTTCCCGGTTTGGGCAGATGAACGTAATTTTAGCATGTAATGCACCCGTACAAACTAATTTTTATTGCCATTGGCCTTTCGTTTATTTCTGTTGCAGGCAAAGCCCAGCAAAAAAAGATAAGCGGCACAGTAAAAGATGCCCATAGCGAAGAAGCAATCCCTTTTGCATCGGTGGTGTTTAAGAACAGCAGTATGGGAAAATTGACCGACTCCGCAGGCCGATTTGTTTTTTACCTTAACAACTTCCCATCAGATACCATTGAAATTACCTGTGTGGGCTATCAGCCTTTTGCTTTTTTATTATCAGAAAAAAAGGATGCGGAGCAAATAAATATATTACTTGAAAGGGGAACTTTTAATACCGGGGTTGCTGTAAAAACAAAGGTTAACCGGGGGTTATTGGTATGGAGAAAGATTGTGCAGCATAAGCCTCAGAATGATCGCTACCGGTTTGAAAATTTTTCTTATGAGTTATATAATAAACTGGAACTTGATTTAAAAAATATCAATTTTCAAAAATTTGGAAAGCTAAAACCACTAAAACCGGTAACTGATTTAATAAACCAGAATATTGACACATCAGAAGGGATAGCCTATTTACCTGCTTACCTTACAGAGGCTTTGTCGGACTACTATTATCAGAAAAACCCGAAACGGCGAAGGGAGGTAATTAAAGCTGCCAATACTAACGGTGTAAAAAATGAAAGCATTATAAAAATGCTTGGTGGTATGGATCAGGTGGTGAATGTTTACAATAATTTTATTCCCATTTTTGATAAACAGTTTGTAAGCCCCGTAAGTGATAATGGCGATTATTATTATAATTATAAAGTGGTTGATACACAAATGGTGGCTGGCAGGCGGTATTATCATTTAATATTTACTCCCCGCAGACAGGGTGGCGATACATTTGAAGGTGATTGCTGGGTGCATGTTGGCAGCTTTGCTATTCAGAAAATGAACCTGCGGTTGGGGAAAGAAGCGAATGTAAATTTTGTAGATAATCTTAGTCTTATCCAGGAGTATCAGTTAATAAATGATACAATCTGGTTCTTGGCAAAAGATAAATTTGTCGTTGATATATCACCGGGGGGGAAAAGCAGCCCGGGGTTTATTGGGCGTAAAACAACTACTTACCGGGATGTGATAGTAAATGACAGTTCAGTCATTACTGAATTAAATAAGAATAAAATACTGGAAGAAGTAATTGCCCTGCCAAATGCAAATGAAAAAGATAAAGCATACTGGGCTGGTGTAAGGCATGAGCCTTTAAGCAAAACAGAAAGCGGCATTATTAAAATGATTGACACTTTAACCAATGCCCCGGTATTTCAAAAATTTACCAAGACTATGGCCTTTATTGGTACCGGATATAAAGATGTTGGTAATTTTCAAATAGGCCCCTGGTACAACTGGGTTACACAAAACGGATGGGAAGGTTTTCGTATTCGGTTTGATTTGGGTACCAATAAATACTTCAACAAAAAAATAAAACTGCATACTTATTTAGCTTATGGCTTTGGCGATAAAAAATTAAAAGGGATGGCAGAAGCCTTTTTCTTACCGAATAAAGACCCAAGAACTTTTTTATATGCCTCATTTACTAATGATTTGGATTTTGGTCAGAACTATTACGGCGAAGTATCGCAGGATAACATATTTGCACTGGCTGTTCGCAAAAAAGGCATCGCTGTAAAAAATATAAAAGTAAATGAAAAACGGTTTGAGTTTTTTAAGGAAACCCTGCCGTGGATGTCGAATAAATTAACCGTTACACATAAATCATCATTGCCATTACGCAACCTTGTGCCAATAGATTCATTCCGCACTACTTCTTCCGGCAACCCTTTAACAAGTTTTGAAGTTTCGGTGCGCCTACGCTTTGCATGGTTAGAAAGATTTGTAGAAAGTTATTTCTACCGGACAAGCTTGGGCAGTGCTTATCCCATTGGAGAAATAAATATAACGAAGGGCTTTGCCGGGGTATTTAAAAGCAGTTATAATTATACAAAAGTATCTGCCGGTATTTCTGATTATTTTAAAATACCGCCATTAGGCAATATGTCATGGCTTATTTATGGTGGAAAAACATTTGGCACACTGCCGTATACTTTGCTTGACATTGCCCCGGGTAATGAAATGTATTACTATAACAAGTATGCGTTTAATATGATGAACCGCTGGGAGTTTATACATGATAAATATGCAGGCATCAATATTGAGCATAATATCGGCAATGGCATCTTCCGGTATTTCCCAAAACTCCGCTTGCGGCAGTTCTGGACAGCTAAGGCATTATGGGGAAGTTTAACAGATGCCAACAGGGCATACAATTTTAAACAAGGCCATAGCTTTCAATCATTAGATGGAAACACTTATTTGGAACTTGGAACCGGGGTTGATAATATTTTCCGATTGTTCCGTATAGATTTTGTGTGGCGGGTATTGCCTTCTACGTTACCTAAAGTTGGTGATAAAACTTTCGGAGTGTTTGGAAGTTTTAGGGTGGCTTTTTAAAATTATGCCTTTACCCCCAATATCTCATACACACTATTCTTCAACGCTTCTGATAATTTTTGTATTTCTTTTTTGTCCCGCATTATCAAAGCATCTTTTTTATTGGTTATATAGCCAAACTCAAAAAGTATGCTGGGATAGGTAACCGCATAAATCATCCATATATCATCTTTTCTTGGCTTAATGCCACGGATGCGCATTTTTGGAAATACCTTGGAGACTTTCTTTTGTATGATGGAGCAATAGCTGTGCAGTTTATCTTTATAGGGATTAAAAAATTTCACAGTATCTAACCCGTTTATTTTATCTATGAGGCTGTCGTTATAACTTATTTCAAATCCATTGTACGTTGTATCAGTGCTTTCGCTGTTGGTATGAATGGTAAGCAGCAAATCCGGTTCAAATGTACTGGCATACTCAATCCTCTTATGGCGATGGGGGTTCTCATCACCAATTCTTGTTTGTATTACCGTTACTTTATTCGTATCAATATCCTTTAGCAATGCATCAACAATATTACGGGTTACATTTTTTTCATACAACTTTAATGAATCGTTTACACCGCCGGGATCCCTTCCGCCATGCCCGGCATCAATAACCAGCACTGGCTTTGCCCGTTGTTTTTTTTGCTCTGTTAAGGCTCCGATGTTATCAGAATTTTTTTTGGCTTTACTGTTACAGGAAGTAAACAGGAAAAAGCTCAAAATCAGGTAACCGTATTTGAAAGGTGTTTTCAATGCTTGTAATGGTGGTTTGTTTCCAATCGTAAATTTATCTCCTTTTTATTTTATATCTGTTAAAATAAACATTAAAGTTTTCCCTATCTTCCTTTTTATAAAATAACGATTGTATGTCAAACTATATTCTTGCCCTTGACCAGGGTACTACCAGCAGCCGCAGTATTGTTTTTGATAAACTGGGAAACAGTATTGGTGTGGCACAAAAAGAGTTTACACAAATATTTCCCCAACCTGGTTGGGTAGAGCATGATGCGGAAGAAATTTGGGCCACCCAAAAAGGTACTATGGCCGAGGCAATAGCGAAAGCAAATATTACCATGAAAGAGATTGCTGCAATTGGCATTACCAACCAACGGGAAACAACCGTGGTGTGGGAACGAAGCACTGGCAAACCAATTTATAATGCCATTGTATGGCAGGACAGGAGAACTGCAGCTTATTGTGATGAATTAAAAGCAGCAGGCCATGCACAAACCATACAACAAAAAACAGGGTTGATAATTGATGCCTACTTCAGCGGAACAAAATTAAGATGGATACTGGACAATGTACAAGGAGCAAGAGAGAAAGCTGCGAAAGGTGAATTAGCTTTTGGTACGATAGACAGTTGGTTAGTTTGGAAACTTACCAATGGTAAAGTGCATGTAACAGATGTATCGAATGCTTCCCGTACAGTGTTATTCAATATTCACTCATTGCAATGGGATGAAGAGTTGTTAAAATTGCTCAACATTCCTGCCTCCCTTTTACCAGCAGTAAAGCCAAGCAGTTTTGTGTATGGTGATGCAGAAGGAACACCTATTGCTGGTATGGCTGGTGATCAGCAAGCTGCATTATTTGGGCAAATGTGTACACAACCGGGCATGGTAAAAAATACATACGGTACCGGTTGTTTTATGCTGATGAATACAGGGGAGAAAGCCATTGCTTCAAAAAATAATTTACTCACCACTATTGCATGGCAGATAAATGGCAAAACAGAATATGCACTCGAAGGCAGTGTGTTTATTGCCGGTGCAGTAGTGCAGTGGTTAAGGGATGGATTGAAAATAATTTCATCATCAGCTGAAGTAGAAAAATTGGCAGCGCAGGTTAAAGGTACAGATGGTGTGTATATTGTTCCCGCCTTTGCAGGGTTGGGTACGCCGCACTGGAACCAGCATGCAAGAGGAAGTATTTTTGGATTAACAAGAGGAAGCACCAATGCACATATTGCCAGGGCTGCTTTGGATAGTATTGCCTATCAAACCTATGATGTATTAAAAGCAATGGAAGCCGATGCAGGAATTTCTATTGCTGAATTAAGGGTGGATGGTGGTGCCACTATTAATAATGCACTGATGCAGTTTCAATGTGATATTTTAAATACAAAAGTAGTAAGGCCAAAAGTTACCGAGACAACTGCATTAGGTGCTGCCTACTTAGCCGGGCTTGCCGTTGGTTATTGGAAGGATACAGATGATATACAACAGCAATGGCAAATAGATAAAATATTTTCACCTGTTATGAATGAAGATGAAAGAAGTGGATTAGTGAAAGGGTGGCAGCGGGCAGTAAATGCAAGTATTGCATGGGCCGGCAGCAATTATTAATTGATTTAAGGATTAATTAATAATTCATGTTTGCAATGAACCGTAACCAAAACATACAACAACTCGAAGCCACAGCACAATTCGACATCTGCATCATCGGCGGTGGAGCAACTGGTTTGGGTATTGCTGTAGATGCAGCAGCGAGGGGATATAAAACAGTATTGCTGGAGCAATCCGATTTTGCCAAAGGCACCTCAAGCCGCAGCACCAAGCTGGTACATGGCGGCGTTCGTTATTTGCAGCAGGGCAATATTAAGTTAGTAATGGAAGCATTAAAGGAAAGGGGGTTATTGCTAAAAAATGCACCACATTTGGTACACAATCAAAAATTTGTAGTACCCAATTATAAGTGGTGGGAAAAACCATTCTATGGCATCGGGTTAAAAATTTATGATTGGATGGCCGGGAGTTTGGGTATTGGCGCATCACAATTTTTATCGAAGGAAGAAATACTGCAATTGGCCCCGGGTTGGATACAGAAGGGCTTAGTGGCGGCATACTATACCATGACGGGCAGTTTGATGATGCAAGGCTTGCCATAAGTTTGGCACAAACAGCAGCGGCAAAAAACGCAGTGGTGTTAAACTATTTTGGTGTAAGTGGTTTGTTGAAAATGGAAAATAAAATTTGTGGGGTATGGACAAAAGATGCTGAAACTGGTAACGAATATGAAATTAGAAGTAAGGTTGTAATAAATGCAACCGGAGTTTTTACAGATGCAGTGATGAATATGGATGATGGAAAACATGAAAGTATCATTACACCGAGCCAGGGGATACACTTAGTTGTTGACAAAGAATTTTTACCGGGTGATACTGCGATTATGATTCCACGAACAGATGATGGCCGGGTGTTATTTGCAGTGCCCTGGCATAATAAAATTGTATTGGGAACAACAGATACACCTGTTGATTATATTTCTGCGGAGCCAATCCCTTTGCAAGAGGAAATTGATTTTATATTAAAACATATTGGCCGCTATCTGAGTAAAGACCCCAAACCGCAAGATGTGCGGAGTATGTTTGCCGGCCTGCGGCCATTGGTAAAAGGCAAAACAAAAAAAACAGCAACTTTATCAAGGGAGCACTATATCAACATTAGCGATTCGGGGATGATAACTATAACCGGCGGTAAGTGGACTACCTATCGCCGTATGGCAGAAGATGCAGTAAACCTTGCCATGGAAAAAAACAATTTGCCTTTGGCAAAATGTGTAACCAAAGAGTTGCAGCTTACCGGACATGATGCAGCACTATTACCCTCGGGCATCAGCACTTCCAGTGATGGAGAAATAAAATCATTTGTAAATAAAGCGGTGCAGGAAGAAATGTGCCGTACTGTTGAAGATTTTTTGTCGAGAAGAACAAGGCAATTATTATTAGATGCAAAAGAGGCAGTAGCTAAAGCCCAATTAGTAGCAAAGTTGATGGCAGAAGAATTAAATAAGGACGAGAAATGGGTTAACGAACAAATCAATAACTTTAAAAAAATTGCAGACAATTATATTATTCACTATTAACTATTTCTTATGCATGCATTTTTGGGCGAATTCATCGGCACATTTATTTTAATAACACTCGGTTGCGGTGTGGTGGCTAATGTAGTATTGAATAAAACAAAGGGAAACAACAGTGGATGGATAGTTATAACCTTAGCATGGGCAATGGCTGTGTATATGGGTGTCTCTGCATCGCTGGCAGTTGGTGGCAGCGGACACTTAAATCCGGCAGTTACTATTGCATTGGCTGTTTTCGGTGATTTTCCAGCAGAAAATATTTTACCTTTTATTGGCGGGCAGTTTGCAGGTGCTATTGCTGCATCTGTTGTAACATGGATTGCATACAAACAACATTTTGATGAAACAACAGATGCTGATGCCAAGCTGGCTGTATTTGCAACCAGCCCTGCTATTCGTAATACTGGTTGGAACCTTGCTACAGAAATAATCGGCACATTTATGTTGGTACTTGGCGCATCTTTATTATCAAAACCAGAAAGCAATGCAGGTACATTGGGTGCATTACCTGTGGGTTTATTGGTATTGGCAATTGGTTTATCACTCGGTGGGCCTACTGGTTATGCCATAAACCCTGCCAGGGATTTAGGTCCCCGCATTGCCCATTTCATCTTACCTATAAAAAATAAAAGAAATAGTGATTGGGGTTATAGCTGGATACCTGTGGTAGGGCCAATAATTGGTGGGTTGTTGGGAGCATGGGTGTTTAGTTTGATTTGATTAATTACTCCATCATTCTCTTCTCTGTATAAATTTTCCCATCTGCAAAGCCAATCATCAGAAAAAAAGTGCGGCGGCTGATAGGAATATCAATCGTTATATTGTTGTTGTTGATGTTCTTTAGCTCTACAGCCCTGTTCCCATCAGTCGTCCATACCATAACTTGCTTAATTGATTTGCTGCTTTTAATAAACAACTGTCTGCCACTGCCGGTAATTTTGTAAGGCTTTATTTCTTTTGCTGCGGATTGTGCCTGCACTGATAAAAAGGTAACGGATAACAATGCGGCAGCTATTAGGCTGCGAAAATGCTTTTTCATGCTACAATAATTTTTAAAAGGATTTGGTATTACGTCTCCAGAGGGCAGGATAAAAAAGTACGGATGTGGTAAACGACAAGAATCATGCTAAATTGCAGCAAGAAACTAAAAGTTTTGTTATGACGATACAACAAGCCCAGCAACAGGTGGATGAATGGATAAAAACAGTTGGTGTCCGTTATTTTAGTGAACTAACCAATATGGCCATTCTTACAGAAGAAGTGGGGGAGCTGGCAAGAATAATGGCAAGAAAATATGGCGACCAGAGTTTTAAAAAAAGCGATAAGGATAAAAACATGGGCGATGAAATGGCTGATGTGCTTTGGGTATTAATTTGCCTTGCTAACCAAACGGGTGTTGATTTAACGGAGGCTTTGGAGAAGAATTTTGTGAAGAAGACAAAAAGAGATGCAGAACCGGCATCAAAAAAATGAGAAACTGCATTAGTTAAGGCATGGCCTTCTCATCAAAATAAATCCCAGTTCTGTTATCTTTGCCGCCTACCTGTATTACGAAGCCTAAAGCTTCAGAATAAAACAGGGCGAAGTAATATGGCAAACGATACAAACAAATTCCAGGCGATAATCTCTCATTGTAAAGAGTACGGCTTTATTTTTCCCAGCAGCGAAATATATGATGGCTTGCAGGCAGTATATGATTACGGCCAGATGGGTAGCGAACTAAAGAAAAACATAAAAGACTACTGGTGGAAAAGCATGACCCAGCTGCATGATAATATTGTTGGTATTGATGCCGCTATTTTTATGCACCCCACCACATGGAAGGCATCGGGCCATGTTGATAATTTTAACGACCCGATGATTGATAATAAGGATAGTAATAAAAGATACAGGGTTGACCATTTAATAGAAACTTTTAGCGATGAGTTGCGAGCTGCGAGCCAGGATACAAAAGCAGATGAGTTGATTGCAGCAATGGAAGCATTGTTGGCTAAAGATGATTTTGCAGGATTGAAAACATTGATTGAAGAGAATAAAATTAAGTGTGCCATCAGTGGCACTTGTAACTGGACAGACATCCGCCAATTCAACCTTATGTTTTCAACTGAATTTGGTTCTACGGTTTCAGCCGATGATGAAAACAATAAAGTTTATTTACGACCAGAAACAGCACAGGGTATTTTTGTAAACTTTTTAAATGTGCAAAAAACCGGAAGGATGAAAATCCCTTTTGGTATTGCACAAATAGGTAAAGCCTTCCGTAATGAAATTGTGGCAAGGCAATTCATTTTTCGTATGCGGGAATTTGAACAGATGGAAATGCAATTCTTCATCCGCCCCGGCACACAAAAGGAGTGGTATGAAAAATGGAAAGCCACAAGATTAGAATGGCATAAAAGTTTGGGAATGCCAGCAAAAAAATATAAGTATCATGACCATGTAAAACTGGCTCACTATGCAGATGCCGCCTGTGATATTGAATTTGAATTCCCTATTGGCTTTAAAGAATTAGAAGGCATACATTCAAGAACAGATTTTGATTTAAAACAACATCAGGAGTTCAGCAAAAAGAAACAACAATACTTTGATAATGATATTGACCCGGCTACCGGCAAAGCTTTTGGCAATTACATTCCTTATGTAATTGAAACTTCTATCGGCTTAGACCGTATGTTCCTCGCCGTAATCAGCCATGCATACGAAGAGCAGGATTTAAGCACTGCGGAAAAGGAAGACAGCCGTGTTGTTTTAAAACTTCCTAATAAACTTGCTCCAATAAAACTGGCGGTACTCCCATTAACTAAAAAAGATGGCTTGCCAGAAATTGCGGAACAGATAATGAGTGAATGCAAACAACATTTCCGCTGTTTCTACGAAGAAAAAGATTCTATTGGTAAACGATACAGAAGAATGGACGCATTAGGTACACCATTTTGTGTTACTGTTGATCATCAAACAAAAGAAGATAATACCGTAACCATCCGCCACCGGGATTCGATGGAGCAGGAGAGGGTCTTGATTAGTGATTTAAAGAAAATTGTGCTGGAAAACATCGCTTAATTTTTCTTCTTATATCAATTCGGTATTAACATTTTTTTGTAAGCCCTATTGCAGCAATTAACCAATTGAGTTGTCTTTATTTACAAAAAACCTACTGTATGCAAAAACTATTAATCGCCTTTCTTGCATTATGCAGCAGCACAATGTTGCTTTCACAAACAAATCAAAAAGCAGGTAAGCCATCCACTGGCCACACTACATTTTATGCAGAATTAGGTGGCCCCGGCATATTGTTCTCTGCCAATATTGATAAGCGATTTAAAAATTCTAACCTCGGTTGGGGTGGAAGGGTAGGGCTAGGGTTTGTGTCAGGCTATATTGTACCGGATACAACTGGCGGCCCGTATTATTATAACGATAGGCTATCTTCTGTTGTAACAATACCTGTTCAAATCAACCACATTTTTGGCAAGCCCAACTCGCCACATACTTTTGAAGTAGGCGCAGGTATAACCGTAACCGGGAAAAAAATTGAAGTATTTGATTTTTATGATGATAAAAAGTCTTCAATATTTGGTACAGCATCTTTTATGTATCGCCGACAACCGCTTGATGGTGGCTTTATGTGGCGTATCGGGTTTACTCCAATAATTGCTAAAGGTTATATACAAGCTTTTGGCGGTGTAGCAGTTGGCTACATTTTTTAAATTTTGTTGAAAATTATTTTCAACTGACTGTTATAATTTGTGACAGGCAGTTTTTATGTTACCAGCTTCATTAACACAGATGGGCTTTAGTTGCGTCGCACACTTGTACTGTAGAATATATAGCATCAACAGTGGCTTATAGGTAACTCATAATTTTCTCCTGTACTTTTTTTAATTCTTCCGCAGGTGCCTGCGGTTTGTGTTGTGTAAAGTTTAAATCGTTGGCTGAGCTTATGGGTATTAAATGCAAATGTGCATGAGGTACTTCAAGCCCCACTACACTTATGCCGCAACGGTTGCAGTTAAATGCTTTTTCAATAGCATGGGCAATGGGCTTAGCAAAGACAAGTATCTCCTGTAAATAATCATCAGGCAAATCAAACAACTTGTCAGTTTCATTTTTTGGTACTACCAGCACATGTCCTTTCCTCAAAGGAAAAATGTCAAGGAAGGCAAAGAATTTTTCATTCTCCGCTATTTTATAAGAAGGTATTTGGCCGGCAATTATTTTTGAGAAGATGGTCATGGTAAGCAGGTTTATTTGCAGGACTAAGTTACATTTTATAAAATTATTTTCAGACAGCATATAGTAAATAAAAAAACCCTCCGTATTAATGAGGGTTGAAAAACATTTAAAGCAGCAGGGTTATTTTTCTGTATAATAATTTTTTGTTTAAATATTTGGCTGCGATTTTTTATTTAAATTATACTGTTTATAATTTTTGAATCTTCACTTTCTTATCAATACCATTACCTCTTACTTTTAAGTAATAGAAGCCGGTAGCTAATTTTTGCAGGTCAATACTTAAATCATTTACACCTTTTAATAATTGGGCAGTACGCTGCAGCACTATATGGCCGCTGTTGTCAATAATCTGCAATTGTGCATTGCCAGTGGCGGGAGATACAATATTTACATTTATACTATTGTGTGCCGGAACCGGGTACACTGATACTTTAGTAAGGCTTGCGAATGAAATTACCACTACGTTTGAATAACTGAACTCCCCATTATTGTCAACTATTTTAAGTCGGTAATAAAGCTGTGGCAGTTGTTGTGCAGCCGCATCATTATCCGTATAAGAATAATTGTTGGTAACGGTAGTAGTGCCGCTTGCAGCCACCCTGCCAATGGTATTGAAATTATTTCCATCGGCACTTCTTTCTACAATAAAGTGGGAGCTGTTTTGTTCATTGGCTGTTTTCCAGTTTAGTAATAATGAACCGTTTGGCTGAAGTGAACCGGTAAACGTAATAAGGCCAACTGGTAATGTAATATTTGAGCTTCCAAAATAAAAAGAAGAGAAACCAGTTATATTATTGGTTTGAACTACATATCCGTTAGTTCCATGTGTTTCTGCATAATCAGGCACAATTGCTGCTGTGTTCATTGACACCACTCCCCCGCATGGGTCGTCATTTTTTAGGATTCTTATATCATTAATAGAGGAAATTCCGCTTAGGGCATCTGCATCCAGCACATCAAATTCTACTTTGGAAAAATAGAGCCGCAACCTTACCGGCTGTAGGGGATTGGGTGGGTTTTGTGGTGTAATAGTAATATTTCTGTCGAGGTATCTCTTTCCATTTTGTATTCGTATACCCCCGCTGTTTTTATAAAAAGATCCGGTAACTGTTCCTAATACATTGCCGTTTGCATATATCTCTGCAGCAATATTTCCATCGGGCCCGGTTAATGGCACCCAAAGGTTATAATTAGTTGCATCTATAGTAACAGTTGATGTAGTGTTGCATGTATTAATAGCACCATCAGACACATCTATAGTAACGGGTAGTGTACTTTTATTATTGGCTATATTATTTTGGTAGCCTAAGAATGTGTATTTGAGAATGGTACCGGGTCTCGTTAATACGGCAGTACCACTACCAGACGGGCCAGAGGTTTGCCCAATACTATCAGTAATTGTGAATATAATATTTCCATTTTTTATGGCAAGATCCCTGTATCTGTCTGATCTGAAAAAATAAGGGATAGAATCGTTTACAATCCCATTTCTTGAAGCATTTAATTTATACCTGTATAATGTTCCTCTGCGCAATGTAGGAACAAGTAAGGATTGATACCAGCCAGGAATATTAGTGAATCCATAATGCTCGATGCCGGAGGGTGCAATAGTGGGATATTGCATCCAGTTGGTCCCGGTTGTTAACGTAACAGCACAATTGTTTGCACCGTTACATGCAGGATACATTGAAAATATCGGGTTTGTAAATGTACCAGGTGAGAAAGCATTTTCTTGTGTTACAACGGCTCCCCCGGGAATTGTAACTTCGTTATAAGAAGTATTACTGCAATTAGCCCCGGAAGCAGTACTCCAATTTATATACCTGTAATTTTCTGCAGGGTTGTTCCGAAAGCCGGCCCAATATGGCCAACCATAATTGCTGCCGGATGCTATGAGATTAATTTCATCATCAGTTCTTATACCGTGTTCGCTACTGTAGAAAAACCCTCCTGGTTTTAATGAAGGAAAAGAGCTACCGTTGTTGGCATCCATTTCAAAAGAAAGCCCCTGCGGATTGCGATGGCCATACGTATAAATATGGCTCCTGATAGCCGCAAGTGGGCCTGCCCCATCAGGATCCAGCAATGGATTGTCAGACGGGATACTGCCATCTAAATTTATCCTTAGTATTTTTCCACTGTAATTTGAATAATTGTTTGCTGATATCTCCGCTGCATCAGGCAACGTTTGGGCAAGTATTGGGTTGCAACGGCTGGCAAATTGATTAGCCCCCTGATCACCGCAGGAATAATAAAGTTTATCATCCGGGCCATATACAAGCCTGCCGGAACTGTGGTCATTACCTGCGGAGAGGCCATTTATTAACTGCACTTCGGCACCAAGCTGGCCCGTTACTGTGTTATACGTAAACCTTGAAATCCTTAATGAAGTTGTATTATAGGAGTAAGCTATGTAAATATAATTTTGGGGCGAAACAACTTTTTTAAAATCCTTATGTAACGCCAAGCCCATCATTCCGTTTTGCCCGATAGAGGTGGCGGCACCTGATCCATTACGGCTTATAACAAGCGAAACATTTGCTCTGTAGTCGAGAATAATCCGGCTTTGCCCTGTTACAGATGAAACAATTCTTACCCGGCCAATTTTTTCAGTAATGTATAATGAATCATCCGGGCCATAAGTTATTTCATAAGGATGTGCAAGATAGTACCTGCTGCCTGACGGTGTTAATGTCCTATTGATTGAGTCAACCGAAAAAACTTCCTGGGAAAAGGAAAAGCCACAGTGGAAACAAAACAGTAACAGGAATAAGTATATTTTCTTCATAGTTACGGATTTTGAACTCTAAATTATAGATACTTTTTTTCAAAACCAATAGACAAATTGCGGCTCATTTATATTTAAAAATACTACGAAGGAATATGGCGGGATTGTTTTTATTTGCAATGAAAAACCCCTTAATAGGCATAGTATTAATTACAATTCCCCAAGGTATATGCCGATTAGATAGTGGGTGCTAAAAGGGCAACTATTTTATATCAGATAAAAACACCCCTCCTGTTAGCAGGAGGGGTGTAAAAAGATCATTATCTGTTTATAATTTTATTTCAGTACATTAAATTTAGCGGATAGGTTAATATGTTCATTAAGGACTTTGAGGTAGTATGTACCTGAGGCCAGGGAAGCAACGTAACGGTTAGTAACAGTATTGCTGCCGGCCTGCAGTGTTTCTTTGTTTTTGTAAAGTGTTTTACCGCTGGCATCAAGGATGAGGATGGTTACCTCGGCATTGAGTTTACTGGAAATAAGTATTTGCAACTGGTCTGTAACGGGGTTGGGTAAAATCTGCAGGAGTTTGATATTGGCCCCCTGTTTCCTAACAGCCACAATGGTGCTGTAATTCCCGGTTTTACCATCTTTAGCCACTGCTTTAATGCGGTAATAAATAATATCTGTAGTAACAGGGGTTACATCATCAACAGTGTTGTAAGGTTCCACTTCGTTAATAATAGATCTTGCCTGAACAGATGTTGCATTAGTAAAGTGTTGCCTGTCGGTGCTTCTTTCAATTATAAAGTAATCAATTGGCTGCTTGCACAAAACCTCCCAGTTAAGTTTAGTGGTATTGCCAGTAAGGGAAGCTTTAACGTTTAAGAACTCGCAACTGAGAATAAAAGGCAGGCACCTCCAGTCCCTTTCAAAAGGGCATCCCCATGCCATGGCAGTCCGCTGCACCACGGTGATAGAACCAGGTGTAGGGTCACCTGTAATAGTACCGCCATTACCCATGCGGGCAGAAGTGGCTTCGGCAGAAGAGTTGTTAGCATCAAAGCGGTCATCAAGGCCATCACTATCAAAGTCGGTACCCATTAAAGTAACATTATCGTCCTGTATATTATTGAAGTTAAAATCGTTCCCTTCAATGCGGTCAATAAGGCCATCGTTGTCGGTATCGGTATCTAAATAATCAGGGGTTGGAAAACCATCGGCATCGGTATTTTCCGGGGTGATGCCTACTAAAATAACCCCATTGCCACCAAAACCGTTGTAACCATCATAACTGTCATTAATACCATCACCATCCGCATCAGCAGCGGCAGGTAAAAGATAACCGGCGGTACTCATACCTTCTACGTTGTCGGGAATGCCGTCATCATCACTGTCAATATCAAAAGGGTTGCTCCTTCCTGTGCCATCAGTATTGGGTATGGTAAGTGAGCCAAGGGCAGCAAGGGCAGTATTTCTGCCATTGGTATTAATAGCACCATCCACCCTTGCATCCCTGTTGGCATCAGTAAACTGTGCTTCGGTTACATCTAAAATACCATCGCCATCACTGTCGAGGTCGTAAGGGTTGGGCTTTGTATCGGCATCAATATTTTTATTGGGCCAGGAGTCGGTACGGCCATCGCCATTACCATCAGCACTTGTTTTTAATAAAGGCCCGCCGGAGTTATCAACTACTAAATCATTACCCACATCGGCATCGAGCCCATCTGTATAACCATCGCCATCCGCATCGGCATACACATTTACTTTTGCACTATTGCTTGCATCGGTACCGAATACTTCAGTAATATCGGGGATGCCATCGTTGTCACTATCTAAATCAAGATAGTTTGGGTATGGGTTACCCAATCCATCTGCATCACCATCTGTATTTACTGCACCAAGGCCAAGGCCCGATGAGCGGAGCCATGTACCACCTGGTAAATCTTCAGTGTGACCATCTACATTATCGGAGAACCCATCATTATCAATGTCTGCATAGCCATCAATCCTTCCATCGCCGTTGGCATCCACCCCAAAACTTTCCACGGTATCGGGTATGCCATCGTTATCACTGTCTAAATCAAAATTATTGGGGATACCATCGAGGTCTTTATCCATATTATCATTTACCCCGTCGCCATTACTGTCAACAAAAAAGAATAAAGGATAGTTGGTATCATAAAAATTAAGGATACCGTCATTGTCATAATCTGCCGCAGGGTCAAACAGATCATTGTAGCCATCTGAGTTATAATCCCGGTGCACAAAAATAAACAGGTATGTATAATCGGGATCGAACCAGTTTGGCTGGCCATCGCCATCGGCATCACCAATTGCAAAAGAGTTATTGAGTTCCAGGTAATCGGGCAGGCCATCATTATCATCATCAATATCGGGGCAGCCGGTTATATAAATATTTATGCGGACCGTATCATCTAAACAGGCACCGGGTGCATCGTAATAGGCATACATAACCCTGGTAAAGGTAACAGGCGTTGCACCGTTATACCTGTTAAAAGCAGTAAAGGGTATGCCGGAATAAAAAGTATAACCTGCATATCTTCTTACAGGTAGCTGTACGGTTAAAGAAGGGCAGGTGTTGGTTAATATAGTATCCAACATGGCCGAACAGGTGCCGGTAACAATATCTATTTTATCTTCCGGCTGCAGACAAGGGACAGCATCTAATACACCTGAAGAATCTTCGAGTGCGGATAAAGAAATTTTTCCATTGTATAGCATCCTTGCCCTGTTGCGCATAGTGCCTGAGCAGGAAAGTACGGCACAGGAAGCTGGGCATGTATACATCAAAAGTTACGTTGCCGCTGCTGCCTGCAGCAGGTGAAGGGGGAATTTCTCCACCCAACAACACCAGTAGCCCCGGTACCCAAATTGAAAGTAATCCTGTTATTGAGCAAATCATAGTTTGCCTCATCAGCATCAATTGCATCTGTTATTAATGTACCATTAATACGGATACTACCCGGTTTATAGGATGTACCTGTGGGGATATTATCAATGATCCTGCTATTGGTACTGGCATCATTGCCCCGGTTATCATAGTTCATCTGGTATCGAAGGCTGTCACCGGGGGTTAAGAAACCACCGCTTAAATCGGTTGATGATTTGGCAAATGAAAATGAAGGATTAAAATTAGTTATACTGGTAGTAATTACCTGTAATGAATAAGTTTCAGCCCCTGTAGTAAATCGTTACGGTGGCAGATGTTTTATTATTACCTAATGTATCATTATTGGTATTTGGCAACTCAAATATATCTGCATCATAGCCCATATGTATTTACAAAAGCAGGGTTTCGGGTAGGAACTACTACGCCTTTGTATGATATGGTACTGTTCCACATATCATCCGTTCTGCTGGTGGCATTTTTCGGTGCAGTAGGTTGGCGTTAAATCAAAAAGAGGAAGCGGCACCTTGTTCCCTGAAGAGATATGCATCTACTCCGTCTTGTCTATCCCCATCAATAACCACTAGCTCCTAATTCACAACTTACTTCGCCCGGCAGGGGGTGTTAAAAAACCAGATACAGTTACATCTACATTGCCCGCAGCCGGAGCAACCACTACACACCCATCAAATACGGTAAGGTTTCTTACCTGCAAAGTGGGGTCGGCATATACTATCACCATTGTCCATCCGCCATATCCTGCATTTTTACCGGCAGCAACCGGGCCTACCATATTGGCTAAGGTATAAGTGCCATTAGAGTTGGCAAGCCCAGTTACCATTGCTGTAACATCAGCAAAACACATATAACCCGAATGGCTTGTAGTAGCTCCGTACTCTTGCCTGATTAAACTTATCAAAAGTGGTGGCGGTAATGTTTGTATAACCACCCACCTGGCAGTTTAAATCTTATAGTATTTGCCGCGGCTGTTATCCATGCTGTATCGTTTGTAGTGTTAGCTGGCGCAGCACCACCTATTCCTCCTCGTCCTGCACCCCAATAAAGGCCGGCAAATAAAACTTGTGTGCAAGAGGCAAGATTCAAATCAGCAGATGATGAGCTGAATGTAGTAGCGTCTCCATCAATATCAATGTAATTGGCTAAAAACGTATTATTCTTACCGGTACCGGCTGGAGGAATCTCTGTTGTTTGTGCTGCAGCACCTGTATTAATGATGCTATTGGCTACGTATAAGATATTACCCCTTTGTGATGGGCGGCTATACCTTACGGTTGGCGGTCGTAATATGTATTGCCCGTAAGATTCGGAAGCAACGCCTGTTAAAAAGGTAATAATTAATAAGGTATAAATTCTTTTCATGGGATTGGTTTCATCTTTATTTACTCTGAATACACACTAAATAACTGAATTAATTACCGGGGGCTGATTGATAAGCCACCCGGTAATTTTTATTCTTTATAGTTTAATTAATTTCTCTGTCCACTTTTCTTTGCCATCATTTATTACTACTATATAATTTCCTGTTTTTAGTTTCTCAATATTAAACTGCATATTATTGCGGCCGGGTGTTACCGTTCTGGTTTCTTTCATCACCATTCTGCCCGACTGGTCGTTAATACTTATTTCAACAGTGTTGCCACCGGTGTTGGTGTAAATAATATTTACCTTACTATCAGCAGGTACCGGATAAAGTACAATCTTGTTTTTCACATCAAACCTCACCGTTTTTATATCGGTGTATTTACAAGTGCCATTAATATCGCATTGTTTAATGCGGTAGTATAACACATCAGCAGAAGGCAGGTTTACGTCGTTGAAACCGAATGAACGGCTGCCCAATCCATTGATATTATCACTGTTTCTGTTAATTTCTGTAAAGCGGATACCGTCGGTTGACCTTTCAATACTGAAGTAGTCATGGTTAGAAACTTCAGACACCGACCAATTGATAGCTACACCAGCCCTTTGTTTTTGAACAGAAAAGTTGGTAAATGTTACCGGCAATGTACCCGAAACATTTACTGTAATATTATCAAGCAACCCGCTGTTAGCGGTACTATCACCTACAGTATAAAGAAAAGTTCCGGTGGTGGCAGGCATAACAGAAACTCCTCTGTTTGTTCCACTGGCGCCAGGCCCTGTCCACACATAAGTGCCATTACTATTGGGCCAGGAGGCATTTAGTACTTGTGATTGTCCTAATACTATATTGTAGGTGGTATTTTTATTTCCACCATCTTTTATAATGGTAAACTTTTCAAACGTAGTGCCTGTGGTATGGTTAATCATACTGCCATCGAGCCGATTATCTTCTACTTCTAAATAAAAAACCCCGGCATTGGTTGTTGCATTAGGCATGGCAAATGCGCCGAAATTTGTTGTTGAGCCGTTATTGGCCCCTGAATTTCCCGCAACCACATACACAGTTCCATGATTTAATGGAGTAACGGGATTTGCTACATTAGTAGAATTATATTTATAGGGACCTGAATTCGCAGTACCGTTCCACTTTGCGCTACTTGAGTTTGCTGCATGGGTGGCGGCAACAAATGAAGTCCAACCAGTAGTAAAGTTTCTCAGCAGGTAGCTTCTTTCATAAGCATGTGAGTGACCGGATATTACCAAATCAACCCCTTTAGTTTCCAGGAAAACATTAATACTGGCCCTTATTTGTACTAAATCAGGTTCTGAATCTGAGTTATGAGAGCCTTTGGTATAAGGGGGGTGGTGCCAGTAAGCAACAACCCATTTTTTGGTGTTGGCTAATAAGTCGGCGGTTATCCAGTTTTTCATTACGGTAGTTGCACTGACAGAGCCCATCCATGAATCACCATCGGTTTGCTCTAATCCCCATGAGTCTAATGAAAGAAAGTGGATATTACCAATATCAAAAGAATAGTAATTAGGCTTATTAGAAGCTACACCACCGCATTCTGCATTTTGTGGTGTTGTAAAGCATGAAAAATAATGCCATGTTCTTAATCTGCGATTCGCAAGATTCGTTGCACCAGTAAACCCGGCATTATTATAATCATGATTGCCAGGGCTTGGATATAATTTATGGTTTCTCAGAATTTGTCTTGTGTTGCCACCATAAGGCGTAAAGAATGCATTGGTGTATTCTGTTGTGTTGCCAACATTATAAGCATTATCGCCTAAAAGCAGCCAGGCATCGGCTGCATCAATACTATTATTAGTTAAGAATGTTTGATACCCGTTATAACTATTGGTCTGGTTGGTAGCAACTCCACTTTCTCTTCCACAATCACCAAAGGCGGCTATTCTTATTTTTCTTGTAGTGTTAGCTGGTGGTGCTGTCCTAAAAAAATTATTGACACTTTCCTGTTGCACAGCAGCACTTGTACCGATACTGTAAAAGTATTTGGTATCTGGTGTAAGGCCGGTTACTGTTACTATATGGTTTGTGGTAGAAGTGGCATCATTAACAATTGTAGGATAAAGTCCGCCTGAAATGTAAGGGCTATCTGGTAAACTTATTAATACCCTTGAGTTACTGGCGACAGTGGTTGTCCACCTTATTGTAATACTTGTTTGGTTGCCCATTTGCAAATAGGCGCCTCTTGTTACTTGTGCAAAAAGACTGGAAGTAAAACTGCTGGCTATCAACAAGAAAAATGCGGCACGCAGTAGTAGTGACTGGTTCGGTTTCATGATTTGGATTTTAGGATATATTTTATCAACTAAGTCTTTTATCTTTTTGTACTGTTACAATTTCAGTTATTAATTGTTACGTATTTTTATAAAGATTTAATAAATCGTTTCAATTAATTTAATAACAGTAACACTAATTCATACGTAGGATAAAACACTTAGTTAGCATGTAAAGTGCAAAAAAATAACTATTTCACAATGGTAAAAAAACATAGAAAATACACTGTACTTTTTTGCGTAATTATAGTAGGTATTTGTACTCAATTTTCATTTATGAGGCCGCCCGAATCTAAATTGATAGAGAAACATTATGTAAAAAGAATTATAGAACTTAAGGAATTGGTATCCGCCTTTCAGTTAGCAAACAAACAGCAAAAACCACTAACTGCACTTAAAACTAAATTTTTACAATGCAGGATTAGCTTATAAAAGGTTAGCGATATTTACAGAATATTTTAACCCGCTGGAAACAAAAAGCCTCAATAGTCCGGCATTGGAACGGTCAATATCTGAAGCTCCGGATGATATAGTGGCACCTGAAGGTTTTCAGGCGATAGAAGATTTGTTGTATAACAATAACTGGGTTCCATCCTCTTCAAAAAAATTGAATCAATATCTTGATAAAATAAAAATAATTCTTACAAAGCTTGAGAACGAACCAGACAAAAATTATCGAAATAACAAGTCATTATTATGGGATGCATTGAGATCAGCCAATTTGAGCATCATTACCCTCGGAATTACAGGGTTTGATTCTCCTTCAGCAAAACTTTCTATCGCTGAAGCAAAAGCTGGTTTTGAAGAAATAAAAATATTACTCTCGTTTCTAAGAGGAAATAACAGCAGCGAAGCTGAGTACACTAAATTGTCAGCATTGATAAAAAATGCTATAAAATACCTGGATGGTAATAATAATTTTGATTCGTTTGACCGGCTTACATTTATTAAAAAATATGCCGACCCTGTTTATAAGCAGCTGTGTAAAATAAGGATACAAGACAATATTGAACCACCCGGGGGTAGTAACCCTATTAATTTTTCATCGTCTTCCATCTTTGATGAAAACGCTTTTAATATTAATTTTTTCTCTCCGGGGCAGGAGTATTGGGTAACGCCGGAAAGAGCCAGCCTGGGAAAAAAACTTTTTTTTGACAATGTACTTTCTATTACAAAAAACAGGAACTGTGGCAGTTGCCATAAACCAGAATTGGCGTTTACCGATGGATTAAAGCAGCCTTTGGCTATTGATAATAAAACCCCTTTACTACGAAACAGTCCTACTTTAGTTAATGCGGCCTTTCAAACCAGATTTTTTTATGACAACCGGGTATCTTTATTAGAAGGCCAGCTAAATGAAGTGGTACACAGCAAAGAAGAAATGAATGGCTCTCTTGTGCAAAGTGTAATTGAGTTAAAAAAGATAGATGAATATGGGCTATTGTTCCAAAAGGCTTATCCAACGGAAGCTGAGCCGGTAACGACCTATACCATTATCAATGCCTTATCATCTTATATACGTACACTTATTTCTTTAAACTCCCGGTTTGATAAATATATGAGAGGCGATGAAAGTAAATTATCATCTTCAGAAAAAAAAGGTTTTAATCTTTTTACCGGCAAAGCCAAATGTGCCACTTGTCATTTTATTCCTTTATTTAATGGGTTGGTGCCACCAGTATTTAATGAAACAGAATCTGAAGTAATTGGTGTACCATCAACTGCCACAAAAAATAAAGCAAGGCTTGATAAGGATTTGGGGCGGTTTGGTTTTACGGGGGCCAAAATTCATAAGTACGCATTTAAAACACCCACTCTCCGGAATATTGAATTAACTGCGCCTTATATGCACAACGGGGTTTATAAAACATTGGAAGAAGTTGTTGAGTTCTATAATAACGGTGGTGGTAAGGGCCTTGGTATTGCCCCACAAAACCAAACATTGCCTCTTGATAAACTTTCACTGACCCTTATTGAAAAAAAAGAACTGGTGGCATTTATGAAAGCCCTCACTGATAATTCAAAGGGTTATTAAAATCAATATTCATATCCGCAAAATACCCCTCCTGTTAGCAGAAGGGGTATTCAAATTACTTGCCTGGTTTATAATTTTATTTTAGTACATTAAATTTAGCGGATAGGTTAATATGTTCATTAAGGACTTTGAGGTAGTATGTACCTGAGGCCAGGGAAGCAACGTAACGGTTAGTAACAGTATTGCTGCCGGCCTGCAGTGTTTCTTTGTTTTTGTAAAGTGTTTTACCGCTGGCATCAAGGATGAGGATGGTTACCTCGGCATTGAGTTTACTGGAAATAAGTATTTGCAACTGTTCGGTAACGGGGTTAGGTAATATTTGCAGGAGTTTGATATTGGCCCCCTGTTTTCTAACAGCCACAATGGTGCTGTAATTGACCTGGCCATCTTTAGCCACTGCCTTAATGCGGTAATAAATAATATCTGTAGTAACAGGGGTTACATCATCAACAGTGTTGTAAGGTTCCACTTCGTTAATAATAGATCTTGCCTGAACAGATGTTGCATTAGTAAAGTGTTGCCTGTCGGTACTTCTTTCAATTATAAAATAATCAATTGGCTGCTTGCACAAAACCTCCCAGTTAAGTTTAGTGGTATTGCCAGTAAGGGAAGCTTTAACGTTTAAGAACTCGCAACTGAGAATAAAAGGCAGGCACCTCCAGTCCCTTTCAAAAGGGCATCCCCATGCCATAGCAGTCCGCTGCACCACGGTGGTGGAGCCAGGTGTAGGGTCACCTGTAATAGTACCGCCATTACCCATACGGGCAGAAGTAGCTTCGGCAGAAGAGTTGTTAGCATCAAAGCGGTCATCAAGGCCATCACCATCAGTATCGGTACCTATTAAAGTAACATTATCGTCCTGTACATTATTGAAGTTAAAATCGTTTCCTTCAATGCGGTCAATAAGTCCATCGTTGTCGGTATCGGTATCTAAATAATCAGGGGTTGGAAAACTATCGGCATCGGTATTTTCCGGGGTGATGCCTACTAAAATAACCCCATTGCCACCAAAACCGTTGTAACCATCATAACTGTCATTAATACCATCACCATCCGCATCAGCAGCGGCAGGTAAAAGATAACCGGCGGTACTCATACCTTCTACGTTGTCGGGAATGCCGTCATCATCACTGTCAATATCAAAAGGGTTGCTCCTTCCTGTGCCATCAGTATTGGGTATGGTAAGTGAGCCAAGGGCAGCAAGGGCAGTATTTCTGCCATTGGTATTAATAGCACCATCCACCCTTGCATCCCTGTTGGCATCAGTAAACTGTGCTTCGGTTACATCTAAAATACCATCGCCATCACTGTCGAGGTCGTAAGGGTTGGGTTTTGTATCGGCATCAATATTTTTATTGGGCCAGGAGTCGGTACGGCCATCGCCATTACCATCAGCACTTGTTTTTAATAAAGGCCCGCCGGAGTTATCAACTACTAAATCATTACCCACATCGGCATCAAGCCCATCGGTATAACCATCGCCATCCGCATCGGCATACACATTTACTTTTGCACTATTGGCTGCATCGGTACCAAAGGCTTCAGTAATATCGGGGATGCCATCGTTGTCACTATCTAAATCAAGATAGTTTGGGTATGGGTTACCCAATCCATCTGCATCACCATCTGTATTTACTGCACCAAGGCCAAGACCAGATGAGCGGAGCCATGTACCACCTGGTACATCTTCATTGCCATCTACATTATCGGAGAACCCATCATTATCAATGTCTGCATAGCCATCAATCCTTCCATCGCCGTTGGCATCCACCCCAAAACTTTCCACGGTATCGGGTATGCCATCATTATCACTGTCTAAATCAAAATTATTGGGGATACCATCGAGGTCCTTGTCCATATTATCATTTACCCCGTCGCCATTACTGTCAACAAAAAAGAATAAAGGATAGTTGGTGTCATAAAAATTAAGGATACCGTCATTGTCATAATCTGCCGCAGGGTCAAACAGATCGTTGTAGCCATCTGAGTTATAATCCCGGCGCACAAAAATAAACAGGTATGTATAATCGGGATCGAACCAGTTTGGCTGGCCATCGCCATCGGCATCACCAATTGCAAAAGAGTTATTGAGTTCCAGGTAATCGGGCAGGCCATCATTATCATCATCAATATCGGGGCAACCGGTTATATAAATATTTATGCGGGCAGTATCATCGAGACAAACACCCGGTGCATCATAGTAAGCATACATAACCCTGGTAAAGGTTACCGGGGTGGCCGGGTTATACCTGTTAAAAGGTGTAAAGGGTATGCCGGTATGAAATCTATAACCTGCATACCTTCTTACAGGCAGCATTACCGTTAAAGAAGGACAGGTATTGGTTAATATAGTATCCAACATGGCCGAACAGGTACCGGTAACAATATCTATTTTATCAACGGGTTCAATACATCCTGCAAGATTATAAACACCGGATGAATCCTGTAAAGGTTGCAATGAGAGTTTTCCATCATAACTCATCCTGGCCCTGTTGCGCATAGTACCGCTACAGGAAAGTACGACACAGGAGGTTGGCATATACACATCAAAAAATACAGAATCTTTTGCCCCCGCCGCTATTTCCCCACCTATAAGAGCTGTGGCGCCGGTGCCAAGACGGTAGACAATCCTGTTATTGGCAAAGTCATATTCTGCCTCATCGTCCCCGGCAGCATCTGTTTTATAAACAGTACCTATTCTTATTGTACCGGGTTTATAAGAAGTACCGGTGGGCAGATTATCAATAATCCTGCTATTTGTACTTGCATCATTACCCACATTATCATAACTCATTTTATAACGTAAACTATCGCCGGGAACTAATGAACCCCCGCTTAAATCAATTGCATCTTTGTCAAAGGCAAATGAGGGGTTATAAATAGAAATGGAAGTGGTGAGTACCTGTAGCATATAATCTTCCTGGGGCGATGCCAATCTCATACTGGCTGATGTTTGGCTATTTCCCAATACTGCATTGGCGGCATTCGGCACTTCAATAATATCTGCATCAAAGCCCAGTGTATTGTTATGTGAAGGGGTTCGTCCTGGATTCAGCACACCTTTAGTAGAAACGGTGCTGTTAAACATATTATTAAGAGTGGATGTTGCATTAGGTGTAAGGTTAGTGTAAACACCCACCAAAGGGTTTGAGTTTTGTTTAAATAAAAAGCTGTCCAATAATGCTGTGGGAGCTCCGCCTCCAGTACCCCTGTCCCCATCATAAACAACTACACCCAGTTCACAAGAAACGGGGCCGCTTGGCGGGGTTAAGAACCCGGATATCGGAACAAGCAGGGCCGGTTGTGCAATTTTTACAATTGCAGACCCGTCAAATACCGTAAGGTTTCGCTGAATTTCTGTCTGGTTTGAATAAGCAATAACCAATGTCCACCCGGCGCCACCGGAATACCAGCCTACCGGGGCGGTTATATCCCCCGCGGTATATACGCCATTGGGGTTTGTTGTATTTATTAAAGAAGTAACATCTGCAAAGCTGGCATATCCGGCATGTACCAATGCCGGCGGGCCGGCCAACCGGATGCCATTATGATAATCCGTTTGTGTGGATGTTATTAACTGGTAAGAAGATGAGCCGGGAACCTTAAATTTTATTTTCGTTTCCTGTGCGATCCAGGATGTATCTGAATTGCCGTTTTGCTGATGGTTGCCCCCCCAATATAAACCGGCAAATAATACCTGTGAGCAAAGGTTCAGGTTCAGTGTGGCAGACGAAGAATTAAATGTAGAAGCAGCGTTAATACCCAGTATTTGCATATCAAAAGCCATATTGGTGGCACCCGCAACATTCGTATGCACTTCTACAGCTATCGTATTAACACCTGCAACAAAAAGGGAAGGGTCAGCATAAAAAACGGTATTCTCCTGTGCAAAACCAATGTCGTTTCTTGCAACGGTTCCATAACCTATTGCCCCTGCGGGCATATTGTCCCTTATCCTTTCCACTCCATTTATATAAACAACAATACCGTCTAATCTTTTCATACTGATAAGTACAGTACTCAAAGCGGCAAGTTCCGGTGCTGTAAAGTTTACCGTCTTTCTAAAATAATAGGCAGAATATTTATTTCCAGTCGGCACACAAACAGTTCCACCCCCGCCACTGGGCAAACAATTGAGTATAGTAAGATTGCCCGGGTTGCTAAATCCATATTTTCCCGGGCCCACACCAGCCGAACCACCAACATTCCATGCAGCCGGCATTACATAAGCTGGTTGTTTCCATGTGTTGCCTCCCCCATCATTAACTGGTGCTGCACCATTGCTATGGTAATTCCAGACGCTTCCAAAAGGTATTTTAACAGTATGTGCCGGCACATCAGTATCTACATCAATATTTACACAGGGGTTACCATTGTTTGAAGACAACCCCCCTGGTGGCATTTCAGTTGTAATACCAGCCGGGGTTGTTACAATATTATTGGCTACAAAAACAATGTTGCCTTTTACAGAAGCATTGTTGTATCTGGTAGCCATTGCCCTGGTTACCTGGGCATTTAGCCCGTTAGCAAGTGTTATAATAAAAACTGTTAGTAATAATTTTCTTTTCATAGGTCTGGGTTTTATTGATAAGATAAACCCGGGTATTGCCGGAACCTTATTGTATAATAACCTTATTCGTAATAATTTCATTTGTGCTGTTAGAAAGCCGTACTATATACACCCCTTGCCTTAGTACAAAGGGTTTATTGTTTAGCCCGGCGGTCACTGCTATTGCATCTTTCAGTATTTCCCTGCCCCCCGCATCATATACATTCACTTTGATATTGTCATTTCTTATAGAATGGATATTAACAACAAAGCCATTTGCAGTGTTTGATACAGAAGCGTTGAAATGAGTATTGCTCTTGTAGCTTATTTTTTTAACTTCAAAATAACTAACCTTGCCATCGGCATTTGTCTGAGACAAGCGGTAATAATTATTCCCATTAACAGGAGCAAGGTCAAATGCTTTGTAATTTTTAATTGTACTTGAGTTGCCCGCCCCGTCTACTTTTGAAAGAAAACTGAAATTGATACCATCAATTGATTTTTCTAACGTAAAATATTTATTGTTTTCTTCTATAGAAGTTGCCCAATCCAGCACCACTTTTTTATTTTGCAGGTTAGCCGTAAATGAATTAAGGGCTACCGGCAATGTAAGTGATACAACAACCTCAAACGAGTCTTTTAAACAAGTATTGGCGGAGAAGTCTTTAACTACATACCTATAAGTTCCTGCTGTATTTGTTGGTACAGTAAAAGTTCTTGCAGATGATAAATTAGTAGTGGTGCCGCCAACAAACCAATTGTATGCGCCTTTCCAGCTTGATTGGATATTTAACATGGATTTTTAGCAACGGTATAAGTGGTAAATTTCTTTACATCTTTAAATACAGTAAATGAATCCCCAACTAATGGTGTTGTATTTCCATTTTGCCAGATATATTTTACATCAAGCCGGTTACTGTCTACTTCAAAATACATGGCTCCGCCCTTTTGTGCCTGGGAAAAATACATCGCATCATGCGGATAACCGGAACCGGTTAGTGCTAACTGATCATTTTTACCAGAAGACCCAGATACAGCATACACTGTTCCATGGTTGTACTTGCCTGAATTGTATGAGTATGCACAGGTAAGCGTTGATGTGCCGTCATACAATGCACTTGAGCTATCAGCAGTATGTAAGTTTTTTCGGAAGTTAGCATCCAGCAAAGCAGGATCGCCTGGGTTAGCCTTATAATAATTTTTTAATAAGTAACTTCTTTCATATCCATGGCTGTGGCCACAGATAACCAAGTCAACACCATATCTTTCTAAAATACGGATGAAGTTTTCTCTTACGTTTGTTAACTCACCGGCAGCATCAGAATTCAACCCTATTTTGGTATAGGGTGCATGGTGCCAGTAAGCTACTACCCATTTTTTAGTATTAGCTGCCAAATCATTTTTTACCCACACGGCTTGTGCTGTTAGTGTATCATACATTTTTGAATTGGCTGAAGCAGTTTCCCTGCCATAAGAATCTAAAGAAAGAAAATGTATGTCACCAATATCAAATGAATAAAATGCTTCCGTGCCAGAAGGTTGACCTCCTAACTCACCACCTGTAGGCAGGGTGAAATTCTGATAATAATTATTGTTTCTGTTGTTGGTTTCCGCCTGTGAGTTGGTATTGCCATAATCATGGTTACCGGGTGCAGGATACAATTTCCAGTTTTTCAGAAACACATCCTGGTAGGGTTGAAAAAATTCTGTTTGCCATTCGGCATCTGTGCCTACATCATATACATTATCGCCCATCATAATCAAACCATCTATTTCAGTAATACCTCTTGCGGCTAGAAAATTCATGTAGGCTTGTTTGGTAAAAGTTTGGTTAGTCGATAAGAAGCCACAATCACCAAAAGCAGCTATTCGTACTTTTCTATTGGTTGTGGCGGGCGGTACTGTAACAAAATAATTAGGTGCACCGGATTGTAAAACTGCACTGCTGCTTCCAACAGTGTAAAAATATTTTGTGTCGGCAGACAACCCGCTTAGGTTAACAATATGCTCAGTGGTTACAGCCGCATCATCTGTTGTATTTGTATATGTACCTAAAGTAGTACCGTAGGTTACCCTTGAGTTGGTAGCCACATCCGTTCTCCACCTGATGGTTATGCCAGTTTGGCCGCCCATTTGTAAATAAGGCCCTCTTGAAACAGCCACATCATTTACTCCAATTAATTCCATATCAAAAAACAAATCGCCGCTGGTAACAGAGGTTTGGTGAACTTCAGCAGCTATAATATTATTTCCGGCATTAAACAATGAAGTGGCAACAGTACCGGTGAAAATGGTAGCCCCATCGCCAGCCATAGTGGCAACGAATGTATTGTAAGGTGGGTTTGCTGCAATATTATTTCTAAATGCTTCCTGGCCGTTTACCCATATTACCACAGCATCATCAAATTTTGCCCTTATTTTAAAGTTGATGTAAGCAGAAGGGTTAACTATATTCACTACTTTTCTAAAATATAAAGTTGGGTATCTTCCTCCTGCTGGCCCAGCACCACCTGCTGTATTATCACCGGGTATAGTTGTGTTGCTTACCGGAGGCGTGGTACCAAAACGAAACGGAGCAGGTCGGTTAGTAAGCCAGCCAGTTTCCAGAAACGTTAAAGATGATTTCCAGGTTGGCGAAGCATCAAGGTTTGTGCCACCACCTTTATAACTCCAGTTATGGGCTGTTGCAAGAGGCTGTGCTAATTTAAAAAGGGTATCGTTGGCATGGCCTTCAACAGAAAATAAAAAAGCAATGGAGAATGCTAACGCAGTAAAGATGGTTTTCATACTAAGGAGATATTGGTTTAACAGGATGATTGGCAGTAAAACGTTAATTTTACGTATAGCAAAAAAACATAAAAATCGATAGCAACACAATAGCAAAAACAACCTTTTTTTATAAGTATATTTACGAGTAAATCTTAGTTCTAATACGTATTGGGTAGGCTATACCCAAAATATATTTTATTATAGTAATTTGAGTTTTTAATAAAAAACCAGTGTAATTCCTCAAATAAAATTGGCCCGGCTACGTAAAATCAAAAATTCATTAAACCCGTCCTCAATCATGACCAGATATATTTTGCTGCTTTTTACATCCTTCATAATCCTGTTTAACCTAAGCTTTTCAACTGGTGAACAGGCCAACAACGGCGCAGGAGGTTAAAAAAAATTACTTGCAGAAACTTGATACATTTATCCGGCAAGTAGGAGTATTTACGGGATGCTGTAAACACTGATAAATACAAAAGCCTTCAAAACCATTTTTTTAACCTCCGGGAATGCATATAAAGAAACAGAAACGATAACTAGAATATTTTTATAAAGCCTTTGCACAAAGGTTGAATGGCCCGCCTATCCCTTATTTTGAAGAAAGTGAACCCTACATACTTGTTAATGACCCATACGGTATGCAGGTTATTGAAGGGTTGATATTTCCTGCATATAATACGTCGGATAAAAAGGAACTGCTCAGGATAGTTGATGACATGCGGGAGCAATTAAAATACCTGGCTGTTATGAATGAGCCTTTTGAATTTAATGATGCTAATATTTTTGATGCATTTGTAGAAGAAGCCTATCGGATAGCTGCGTTGGGGTTAACTGGTTTCGATTCTCAAACAGCACAATATTCATTACAGGAAAGTGCTGCGGCACTTGAAAGGGTTGCAAGGGTTTTATTTCCTTTTATAAACCAGTGTTTGACGAAAAGATGCCGGGTAAATATCAGCAATTAGAAAAACTATTTGAACAGGCCATTCTGTTCATCAGTAAAGAAAATTCGTTTAACAAATTTGACAGGCTTTCATTTATTACCAATTACCTGAACCCGGTTACAAAAATTATAGGAGAGTATAAAATAATAAACAACCTGGCCGATAACCCTTCCGGTGTTTATTACACGGCTATTAAAAAAACAAATACATTGTTCTCACCGGGTGCATTTAATCCAAACCGTTTTCTGGGTGATTTTACTGCCACACCGCAAAAGGCCGAGTTTGGACGGCAATTATTTTTTGACCCAATTCTTTCTTCTAACAATAAGCAAAGTTGTGGTGGCTGCCATCAACCTGGCAAAGCTTTTACTGATGGATTGAAAACCAGTGAGGCATTGGATGGCCATAGTTCTTTAAGCAGAAATGCACCAACTATATGGAATGCGGCTTTGCAACGAAATTTATTTTATGACAGCCGCAGCCGCAGCATGGAAGACCAGGTATTACAAGTGTTGAGTAATTCAAAAGAGATGAATGTGTCAGCAAAAATTGTTGCAAACAAAATTCTGGGTATTGAAAAATATAAACAAATGTACCGGGATGCCTATCCTGCTGCGTTGGATGATGATGCTGTTAAAAATATATGCAACGCCATTGCCAGCTATGAACGGACATTGATTGCCATGAACAGCAAGTTTGACAAGCATATGAATGGTACGCCTTTGCTAAATAGAAATGAGATAAATGGGTTTAACCTGTTTATGGGTAAGGCAAAATGCGGTAGCTGCCATTTTATGCCCTTATTTAGCGGGGCCAAGCCACCAAGATATTATTATATAGAAAGCGAGGTATTGGGGGTGCCTGCTACTGCCAATAAGAGAAAGGCAAAGTTAGATGCGGACTCAGGCAGGTATCTGATTACACAATCACCTGTACATTTATCTTCTTTCAAAACACCCTCATTAAGGAATGTGGCTTTAACTGCACCTTATATGCACAACGGTGTTTTTAATACTTTGAAAGATGTTGTTGATTTCTATAATAATGGCGGGGGGCGGGGATTAGGCATAGCACCTACAAACCAAACATTGCCATTTGAAAAATTAAATCTTACTGGCAAAGAGAAGAAAGATTTAATTGCTTTTATGAAGGCTTTGACCGATACCCTTTCTGTTCAAAAGCCGGAAGACTAGAAATTTACACTTCATCGGATTATTCGTTCTTATAGCTATCCTTCCCTTTCTCTGTGAGAAACCATTAATTTTACCAACATATCAGATTATTATGAACCAACCTAAACCAGTTATCGGTATTTCCTGCGGCGATTTAAACGGGATCGGAATTGAACTGATACTAAAAACTTTTACCGACAGCCGGATATTAGATCATTGCACCCCGATAATTTTTGCTTCTAATAAAGCAGTAAACTTCTATCGTAAAACGGTGCCGGAAGCAAATTTCAATTACCAGATAATAAAAGATTTTAGCCGCATAAACCATAAGCAGGTAAACCTTTATACCTGCTGGGAAGAAGAGGTGCCGATAACCCCCGGCCAACTTACTAATGAAGGGGGTAAGTATGCCCTACTCTCGTTACAAACCGCTGTGGCAGCACTAAAGCAAAAGCAAATTGATGGGTTGGTAACAGCCCCCATACATAAAAAAAATATACAGTCTGCTGAGTTTAGTTTTCCAGGGCACACCCCCTACCTGCAAAAAATATTTGAAGTAAATGATGTGGTGATGATGATGTGTGCAGGCAGCTTTCGGGTCGCATTGGTAACTGAGCATATACCAGTAGGAGAAGTGGCCAAACACATTACCAAAGAAAAAATACTTAGTAAACTGCAGATAATACAAAAGAGTTTGCAGAAAGATTTTGGTATTGATAAACCAAGGATTGCAGTATTGGGTCTTAATCCCCATGCAGGTGATGAGGGTTTAATTGGTAATGAAGAAGAAACTATTATTAAACCCGCCATCAAAGAAGCAAAGAACAATAATATACTTGTAGTAGGCCCATATAGCTCAGATGCTTTTTTTGCCCGCCGGAGTTTTGAAAATTTTGATGCGGTATTGGCTATGTACCACGACCAGGGATTGATACCGTTTAAATCGCTGGCACTGGCTGAAGGGATAAATTATACAGCCGGGTTGCCCGCCGTAAGAACATCACCTGACCATGGAGTGGCCTTTGATATAGCTGGCAAAGCGAAGGCAGATCACTCCTCTTTCCTTGCTGCTATTTTTGAATGTGCAGACATAATAAACCAGCGAAACGGCTATGCAGATAACAGAAAAAACCCAATGAGAAAAATGACGGCTGCATTATTTGCCAATGCTAAAGATGAGGCTATTGAAGAAGTGTAATGTTGTGCATCAGTTATTAAAAACAGCGTCTGGCACACCTTTGTTAATGATGTAATCTGAATAGTAAATTTCTACTTTCCCTTTTTTGTCTTTTGCTTTATCGTCTTTCTGTTTATCCGAACCATTATCATAATCAATGGTAATGCCTTTGGGCAGTTTGTAATCTTTAGTGTTGAAAGACAGTTCTACCTTATCGGGCAAACCAAAAGCGGCAAATTTTTTAAAAGTCATTACCAGTTCATAAGTGCCATTTTCTTTGGTGCTTATTACTGACTTCATCACCAGCATTTGCTTTTCATCAATATATAAAGTGGCTCTTGTAATACTTTCATCATCACTCAGCGGAAAAATTTTTATCACTTTACAGTCAATGCCATTTATTTTTTCCATTCCATCTGCCACAGCAGTAAAATTGTTAAGCCCCAATACATTGTTCATATTAATATTTACTGACCCTTTTGGGATAAAAGAAACACCGCTTTCATTTTTTATCTTCAGCCTGTCAGGCTTTTTATAATATATTTTTACAGTGGCTACAGGGGCTTTTATAAAAACCACATTCGTTTTCATTTTGCCAGTAGCGGTATAGTCATTTACCAAATCATATTTGGCTTTTACCTTTTGCAAAAGCGGCTTTACATCCTGTGCATTAATAACCGTTGCCGTAATAATAGCCAACAGGGGTAAATAAAACTTTTTCATAAATTATCTGCTTTAGCTTAAAATATCTTTTCTTCTGAAATGCCACATACTTATACCAAGGAACAAAACAATATACCCAAGCAATACCAATCCGCTTTTTACCAACGAAGCTGGATTTTCTATTGAGCCATTAATGGTAACACCTTCCATATCTGCACCGTTAATAATAGTTCCTTCCGGGTATTTGTTTACATAAAAGAACCCCTTCCAGCCCAGCATATGGGTGGTAAAGGACCAGGGGTTTACTGTTTCTTCAAACACTGGTACTTTCAATTGCTGTATTATGGTAAACACCACCACCACACATACCGTAGCAACTATCGGCCCTAATGAGTTTTCGGAAAATGAAGAAAACATTAATGCCATAGCCGCAATAGTAGTAAGTGCCAGTGCTGCAAAAATAAAGGCTGCAAAAAAACGCCAAAGCACATCATAGCTTTTAATGATGTGGACGTCTGTTTCTTTAAACACCACCAGATCCCCCTTCCCAAAAAGTAATATGCTGCCCAGCAGGGCGAACAGTGCCATACATAATAACAGCAGGCAAACATAAATAGTGCTTGCAGAAAATTTAGCCAGAATTAATTGCGACCTTGTTATCGGTTTTCCGGCAACGAGCCGCAGTGTACCCATGCCTGCCTCACCAGAAACCATATCCCCTGCAATTAATGCCACCAACAAAGGCACATGTATCAATATCATATGCAGCACAGCCACACATACAAAATAACCATTGGTTATTTTTTCATAAGGTATTTCAAATGTATCGGCCTGGCTGTCGGTATATAGCTGCACAAAATCTTTTCCATTTACTTTTAATGCAAACTGTACAAGTATTACAATAAGGGTAATAGCAATAAATGAAATAAAAGTACGGGGCCTTTTAAAAATTTTAAACAGTTCTATTTGCAGCAGCTTAAAAAACATTTATTCTTTTGTTTGCGATAAAAAATATTCTTCTAATGAATGAACAGGCCGCAGGCTATGTACATCAATTCCCTGTTGCACCAACTGCCTGTTAAATTCTGCTATCCTTGATTTTTCAAATTCAAGCTTAATTATATTGTCAGTATGTTCTTTATAATAATCATTCCATGTTGATTGCTTTATAAAGTGGAGGGCAATAGCAATATCTGCCACTACCAATTCAATAAGTTGCTTAGATGGATTAAGTAGTTCGGTTACTTTTCCTTCTATAATTTTTTTCCCTTTATTAATAATGAGCATACTGTCGGCAATCATTTCCATTTCGCTGAGTAAGTGGGAGGATATAAGTAATGTTTTGCCCTCTTCTTTACTTAAATGTATTATCATATTCCGCATATCGGCAATGCCCTGCGGGTCTAATCCGTTAACCGGCTCATCCAGTATAATTAAAGAAGGGTTATGTACTAATGCACAAGCAAGCCCCAGCCGCTGCTTCATCCCTTGCGAGTAAGTTTTTACTTTATCTTTTTCCCTGCCTGCAAGGCCAACTATTTCTAATTGAGCATCTATATTCTTATCAGGGACTTTAACGCCACTTAGCCTGGCGAATATGCTGATGTTTTCTTTTGCAGTAAGGTATTTATATAAATCAGGCCTTTCTATTACAGCACCAACTTGCCGCAAAACTTCTTTTCGGTGCTTATATAAGTTTAACCCGAATATTTCAATATCGCCTTCATCAGGTTTTATTAAAGTAAGCAACATGCGGATAGTAGTAGATTTACCTGCCCCGTTTTGTCCGAGAAAGCCATATACCCCCCCTTCTTTACAGAGAAAGACAAATTATCCACTGCTTTTAAATCGCCGAAAGTCTTAGAAAGATTTCTTACTTGTATAATGTTATCCATCAATTAATAGTAATAACAGGTAAAGTTACTGAAGGTTTGAAATGATTTTTTTTAAAGAAGTTTTAAAAAAATATTGAAAAATGCTTGCAGTTATTAAAGACAGTTACTACGTTTGTTTACCATTCGGAAAACAACATATACCTTGGTAAAACTACGATAAATATCCGTACCTGAACTTCACCTTCAGTACAATACATTTAAAGTAAGCAATGGTTTAGTTTTCAAAGCTAACATCCAATATTTCTGTGGGCCAATTGAATTAATTATTCAAAAACCCTAAGAAATGACAAAGTACACCCTTTTTACAATCATCATCGCACTGCGTATCGGTTATCAACCGGCATTGTCGCAGCAAATGAGTGCTCCTTTTGCAAGCCCAACCACCACCATTGCCAAACTTATTAATGTAAGTGCCAGTATAGAAAACAATAAAGTGTTTCTTGACTGGACAGTTGGAGAAAACGAAACCGTTTACCAGTTTGAAATTGAAAAAAGCACTGATGGTAAAAATTTCACCATGGCAGCATTGGTATTTGGTTCTGATAAACCTGCAACAGATAACTACCGCTTTTATGAAAAAGCAGATAAAAAGAAAGTAACTTATCGCATTAAGATTATAAACAAGGATCAGCAGACCGAATACTCATCTGCAGTTGAAGTGGCGCCTAAAGCATAAAAAAATGAGTAAGCCATTTAAAAAAATATTGAAGGAAGGTTTTGAAAAATTAAAACAGGTAATAGAACAACTTACTACAAACGGAAAGAAACAAAACAAACCTTCACTGGTTTTACAACCAGTGCGGAATAAAAAATATTGAGGGGTATATCTTTTGTAAATTTTTCATACACTAGGGTACCAATGGAGAACATGCCCCGCCAATTGGCAGGGGCTTTTCCTTTTATAAAATCTGTAGATATTTTACATTCATTTTTTTTTCTTTTTGCTAATGAGGTTATAAGAATCATCAATCCATTCTTTTAATTGCTTAAAAGAAACAGAGCCATCAACTACAATAGTGTTCCAGTGCTTCTTGTTCATATGCCAGCCGGGAAGTACACAGGGAAACTCTTCTCTTAGCTCTAATGCCTTGTCGGGGTCGCATTTTACATTAAAACGAAATTGTTCACTATCAAGTCCTGTTAAAAGAAAAGCTTTTCCATTTACTTTATATACCAGGGTGTCCGGGCCAAAGGGAAATGTTTCTTCTGCCTCCGGTTTTGATAAACAGTATTCTCTTATGGCTTCAATATTCATCTCTTTTAAAAAATGATAAGTAAATGAGGCGGACTTTAATTTTGTCTATCGCTTTTTTTACTAACGGCATATCGGTACTAAGCTCGGTATCACCATATAAGTTATTATCTATTTCAGTTTGGGCATCTAATTCAAACCCAATCGGCGATTTTTCTAATTTTCCATTGTTATACGAGATGATACCGCCACCATAATCCCACCCAAAGCCATAGAAATTTATTTTTTGTCCGTTTAGTTTAAGTAGATCCGTAATGCCCGAACCAATTTGTATTCCTGTTGAAGTATGATAACCGGCACTGTCTGAATAACATCTTATCATTCCAATTTCTTTATGATAGGCACTGTCTCTCCAGTAAATAATTGCTTCATTTTTTGCATCGGGATAAAGTATTGTTACTTCAATTGAATCAATACACTCTGGCCCGCATATTCTTTCATCTTTTATGTTTTTGATTCCGTATAGTTTTTGAAGGGCTTCAAAGTTTGTTGTTTTGGTAATTAATCCCCATGATGAATCTGTTATAAGCAGGGAATCAATTTTTATTTCAGGTATAATCTTTTCATCAACTGTTTGTTTTTTATCTTTTTCCTTACAGGAAATAATAAATGTAGCCGCAAATAAAGCGAATAAGATCTTTTTCATTTTTTAGTTGATTATATTAATAATGGCAGTTGCTTCTATTTCTATTAAGTATTCCGGGGAAATCAATCCTTTTACTTCAATCATGGAAGTACAGGGCTTAATGTCGGAAAAAAATTCACCGTGTGCCTTTCCATATTCTTCCCAACAGCTGATGTCGGTAACAAACATTCTTGTCCGTACCACATCTGTTAAAGATGCACCAGCTTGTTGCAATACTTTATCTATTTTTTGCAAAATGAATTTTGTTTGTTCATAAGCACTGTTGCCACCCACAAGGTTGCTGTTGTCATCTACCGCTACGGTGCCAGTTACTTCAACAATATTACCCACTTTTACTGCACGGCTATACCCAACAATATCTTCCCATTTGGCTCCGGACGAATAATTTATACGTTCCATATTAGTTCTTTTTTTTCCAGCAATCTGCTAAATGATCGTTTACCATTCCTGTTGCCTGCATATACGCATAACAGATAGTGGAGCCAACAAATTTAAATCCCCTTTTCAGCAGGTCTTTGCTCATGGCATCACTCTCAGTTGTTTTAGCAGGACAATCACCCAATACTTTCCAGTTATTAATTTTTGTTTTGTGGTTTACAAACTGCCAGATGTATGTGGAGAAATTTCCAAACTCCTTTTGTATGGCAAGAAATGCTTTTGCATTTTTTACAGTGCCTTCCACCTTTAGCCTGTTACGGATGATACCTTCATTTTGTAAAAGTTTTTCAACTTTTGCAGGGGTGTACCGGGCTATTTTCTTTGCATCCCAGTTGTCAAATGCTTTTCTGTAATTTTCTCTTTTAACTAATACGGTGTACCAACTAAGCCCGGCCTGTGCACCTTCAAGGTTTAGCATTTCAAAGAGCTTTGTATCATCTTGCACCGGCACACCCCATTCTTCATCATGATACTTCTTATATAACTCATCCTTCAGGCACCAGCCGCATCTTTTTTTATCAGTCATTTTATTTCAATGTTTTCTTCTTTTAGTAAAGGTTCTCCATTCATCCGCAATAATATTTGGGCAACGGTTACCACATCCTTCTGGCAGTAGGTAACTATACGTTGCAGGTTTTTTTCTTCCCAATAAACTTTCCATACCATGCTGCCATCAATATCATCTTTAGGTGTTTGTATGCCCAGTGTGTGTGCCAGCAGGTTTAAGGAGGTGAAACTTTTAAAGTCGCCAAACTTCCAAAGCTCCAGTGTATCAAAGTGGTTTACCTCCCAGGGCTTTTTGCCCGAGATATTTATTATAGAAGGAATAGCAATGTTATTAATTATCATTCTGCGGCAGAGATAGGGGAAGTCAAATTCTTTTCCGTTATGGGCACAAAGAAATTTTTGTTCACCAGCAGGCCATTTATTCAGCATTTCGCAAAAGTTTGTCACCAATTTTTTCTCATCATCGCCGGAAAAACTTTTGAGTAATAATTTTCTTTGCTCCCCGTTACCCTGCAAAACACCACAACTAATACAAACAATTTTTCCAAACTCTGCATAAATGCCTGCACGGGGATACAACGTTTCATTCGTTTCCCCTTCATGATATTTTATAAGGGTGTTTGATTTGGTGTCCCACAGGTGCCGCCAGTCATCGGGTAAATGCTGGTATGCCTCAAACTGGGGTACTGTTTCTATATCAAGAAACATAATATTATTAAAAGGCACTGCAGGCATAAACTAAAACTTTCCTAAATATAAAAAATCCCGCCAAATGCGGGATTGTATTTCTTTTATTCTTACAGATATTTATCGCCTTTACTCCTTCTTATCTCCGCCACATACTCTTTTATTTCCTGTTCCTTATCTTTTTTACAAATAAGCAACACATCTTTTGAGTCCACAATAATATAATCTTTAAGCCCCTGCAGCAACACTAATTTATTGTCCGGCACATGCACTATACAATTGCTGGCATCCACCACGGTTACATTTTTACCCACCACTGCATTGCCAAAATAATCTTTGTCTTTATTTTCCCAGGCACTGTTCCAGGTGCCGAGGTCGCTCCAGCCAAATGTAGCAGGGATAAGGTACACATTATCGGCTTTTTCCATAATGGCAAAATCAATAGAAATATTTGTGCATTGCGGATAAATTTCTTCCACTGCTTTTTTTTCCTGTTTGGTGTTAAACTTATCTTTTTCAGCAGCAAATACTTCATAAAGTTCCGGCTCATGTTTTTCCAGAGCGGTAATAATATTTTTAACCTTCCAGGTAAAAATGCCGGCGTTCCATAAAAAATCACCACTGGCCATAAATGTTTTAGCAAGGTCTGCATTTGGTTTTTCGGTAAATGTTTTTACTTTAAATACATCTGGCGCCGCTTCAATAGTATCATGTTGTATATATCCATATCCAGTATTGGGATAAGTGGGTTTAACGCCGATTGTAACAAGGGCATTAATATTGTCAACAAAACCCAATGCTTTTTTTGCGGTTTTAATAAACTCATCAGTTTCTAATATCAGGTTATCAGCCGGGGCTGCAATCATTACTGCCTTGGGGTCTTTTTTAATCAGCTTAAAAGCAATATAGGCAATACAGGGGGCTGTATTTTTTCTTGATGGCTCTGCCAGTATATTTTCTTCGGCTATATCCGGTATCTGTTTTTTTACAATGTCAACATATTCCTTTGCGGTTACGATATAAATATTTTCTATAGGGATAAAGCGGCTGTACCTTTCAAAAGTTTGTTGTATAAGTGTTTTACCTGTACCAAGAATATCCAGAAACTGTTTGGGGAAGCTGGTGCGGCTCATTGGCCAGAAACGACTGCCGATGCCACCGGCCATTATTGCAACGTAATGATGTTTGTTCATGTTATTCTATTGAAAAACTGAAAGCTAAATTTGTTGACAAACAGAAATATTTTAACCTGTCAGCTATATTAATCCCTCCCTTATTAAATCATGCAAATGAATAATACCAATGTACTTACCGGTTTCTACTACTGCCAGTTGCGATATTTCTTTCTTCCTTAAAATATCCAATGCAGAAACAGCCAGCTCATCCGCACCGATAGTTGCCGGGTTTACTGTCATTATATCTTTTGCTTTTATTGAATCAAATGTTGTTGCTTTTTCAAGCATCCTTCTAAGGTCACCGTCAGTAATAATTCCAAGCAGGGTATTGGCTTCATCCACAACGGCTGTTGCACCAAGCCGCTTAGCCGTCATTTCCACAATTACTTCTTTCAATGATTGAGAGGGGAGTACTTTGGGTTTTTCATTGTTTATATATAAATCCGCTACCCGCAGGTATAATTTTTTTCCTAATGTGCCACCGGGATGAAACTTGGCAAAATCTTCCGTTTTAAAACCCTTTAATTCCATAAGGCATACTGCCAGTACATCACCCATTACCAATTGTGCAGTAGTGCTGGTGGTGGGGGCCAGGTTGTTGGGACAGGCTTCCTGCTCTACCGTTGTATTTAAAACATAAGCTGCATTTTTCGCCATAAATGATGCCGTGTTGCCTGCCATTGCAATAATGGTGTTGCCAAGATTTTTAATGAGGGGGATCAGCACTTTTATCTCCGGGCTTTCGCCACTCTTGCTGATGATTATCACCACATCATCCTGTTGCACCATTCCAAGGTCGCCATGTATGGCATCTGCAGCATGTAAAAAAATGGAAGGGGCTCCGGTGGAATTAAAAGTGGCGACAATTTTTTGAGCAATAACGGCACTTTTGCCAATGCCGCTAACAACAATTCTGCCTTTGCAGTAGGCTAGTACAGTAATGATATTTTCAAAATCATGCATCAATATAATTTGCCAGCCCGGTTATAGAACCGGCCTCCAGGCCAATTGTTTTGAGTGCAATTTGTTTTATTGAATCAGGCATTATAAAAACCGGCTATATGCAACCGTTTGCAATATAGTGGCGGGGCAAATTTAGAGTTTTAATATGAACATCCGGGGGTGAATAGGATAATGTGTTTTAAGGAATTTATATCTGAAAGCAGGCAAATCCCCCGTAAATTTGCCGTCCTTTATAAGCAATGAAAATTGTGCTTACGATTGCCTGCCCGGTATAAATACCGTTGCTTTCAGGTTAGCCAAAAACCATAAACAAGAATAACGTCACAATAATTTTTGTGCAAAAAATATTTGCCAACTGTTAATATGGTAGCAAAAAAATCAGTACCTTAAAAAACTATTGTATTAGTAGCAGTGGTATGTAATAATTGAGTAATGGGAACAACAACAGTAAAAAAAACGGCAGGTAAACAAACAAAACCGGCTGCAACAAAAGCAGCAAAGGCTAAGGAGGTTAAAAAAACACCTGCAATAAAAGTTGACCTGCATAAATCTTTGCAGGAATATTTTGGGTTTAAAAAATTCAAAGGCACACAGGAAAAGGCCATAGAATCTTTACTGGCCGGGCATGATACTTTTGTGATAATGCCAACAGGCGGTGGTAAGAGTTTGTGTTACCAGTTGCCTGCTATGATAAGCGAAGGGGTTGCCATTATCGTTTCCCCACTAATTGCATTAATGAAAAACCAGGTAGACCTAGTGCGGGGATACAGCAGTAATGATGAAGTGGCACACTTTCTTAACTCAACCTTAAATAAAAAAGAAATTAAAGAAGTGCATGATGATTTGCTTGCTGGCAAAACAAAAATGCTATATGTGGCTCCGGAAACATTAACCAAGCATGATAACCTCGAATTTTTCTCCGATTTAAAAGTATCCTTCTTTGCAGTAGATGAGGCGCATTGTATATCCGAATGGGGGCATGATTTTCGACCAGAGTACAGAAGGCTGCGGGAAATGATGATACAGATAAACCCTGATGCACCTGTAATTGCATTAACGGCAACTGCCACACCTAAAGTACAGAGTGATATTGTAAAGAACCTTGACTTAAGGGAACCCAATATATTTATTTCCTCTTTTAACAGGGCTAATCTTTATTATGAAGTATTGCCGAAAATTAAAAAAGGGCCAACCGATGAAAATATTGTCCGCTTCATTAAATCAATGAAAAATAAAAGCGGCATTATTTATACCCTCAACAGAAAAACAACAGAAGAACTGGCCAGCATATTAATGGCTAACGGAATAAAAGCAGTGGCTTACCATGCAGGACTTGACGGTAAGATAAGATCTGAAAGGCAGGATCAGTTTTTAAACGAAGATATGCAGGTGATTTGCGCAACTATTGCATTTGGAATGGGTATAGATAAGCCCGACATCCGTTTTGTTATTCATTATAACATTCCAAAATCAATAGAGAATTATTATCAGGAAACAGGCCGTGCAGGCCGGGATGGCTTAGAAGGGAAATGTGTGCTTTATTATTCACACAAAGATGTAAGTAAGCTGGAACACTTGATGCGGGATAAGCCACTTAGTGAAAGGGAAGTAGGGGCACAGCTTATTAATGAAACAGTTGCCTTTGCAGAAACAGGTGTTTGCCGCCGCAAAATATTAATGAGTTATTTTGGTGAAGATTATGAAAATGAAAATTGTGGGCAATGCGATAACTGTAAACATCCGAAGGAAAGATTAGAAGCCAAAGAAGAGGTAGTGCTGGCATTAAAAGCAATTAAAGCCCTCGAAGAAAGATTTGCTACAGATTATGTAGTACAGATTATCAGCGGCAGGCTTACACCGCAGATACAAATGTTCAGGCATGATGTGCTGGATGCTTTTGCAAGCGGCAACGATAAGGATGCCCACTTCTGGAACTCATTGATAAGACAAATGATATTGGAAGGGTTGCTTACAAAAGATATTGAAGAATATGGGGTACTTAAGTTTACCAAAAATGCGGAAGCTTTCTTAAAGAAACCTAAATCGTTCCAGATAGTTTTAAATAAATTATATGATGATGCTAATGCAGATGATGAAGAAACAACCGAAACCACAGTTGGTGCTGCATTAGATGAAAAGCTTATAGAAATGCTGATGGAGCTTCGACAGAAAGAAGCTAAAAAGAAAACTCTGCCACCCTTTGTTATTTTCTTAGAATCATCGTTGCAGGATATGGCTACATTTTATCCCATTACAATGGAGGGATTAGAAAAATGCCAGGGGGTAAGTAAGGGAAAGGCAATAAAATTTGGCAAACCGTTCGTAGAATTAATAAAACAGTACGTAGAAGAAAATAATATAGAAAGGCCTGATGATTTTGTAATGAAGAGTGTGGTAAATAAGAGCGGTAGTAAGGTTTACATTATTCAAAATACCGATAAAAAAGTATCGCTGGAGACTATTGCAAAAAATAAAGGCTGGCGGATGGATGAAATGCTGGAAGAAATGGAAACTATTGCCGCCAGCGGCACCAAGCTAAACCTCGATTATGCCATTGATGAAATGCTCGACGAAGACGACCAGGATGAAATAATGGAATACTTTAAAAGTTGCGAAACATCATCCCTGCAAGTAGCACAGGAAGAGCTTTCTGAGTTTAATTTTAACTGGGAGCAATTGAAAATGATGAGGATTAAGTTTTTGAGCGAATACGGGATGTAGGCTCAAACATAAATTACATTTATTGAGGATTTTTTGCAAATTCCGGCTATATTTGCAGCCCCGATGCACAAAAACAAGGATAGGCTTCCACTTACCAGGTTAATGTGTTTCAGGAATCCAACCTTCGCTTACGCTACGGTTGGTAAAGGTGCGGTAGCTCAGTTGGTAGAGCAATGGACTGAAAATCCATGTGTCGCCGGTTCAACCCCGGCCCACACCACAAAAGCGGAAACATTGTTTCCGCTTTTGTCATTTTATATCATGCCTGCATAAGCTGATTCCTACCTTGCCTGTTATATTTCCCTTAGAGAGGATAATAATCGAACCTCAATATCAAGTGTTCCCGCAATAAGCCATGCAATAAGAATGTATTTAAGTAATGCTGTTTTTTTCATATTATACAGCAATTAAAATTTCAGCACTACACTTCGTACTTTTTGTTGAGTGGTTAAAGTAAGATTTAAAGAATAGCATTTAACACCAGCACACCAGTCAGCCCAACTATAGATATTGCTGTTTCCATTACCGTCCACGATAAAAAGGTTTGCTTTAAACTCAGCTTAAAAAATTCTTTAAACATCCAGAAGCCCGAATCGTTAATATGAGAGCCAAAAACACTTCCTGTTCCCACGGCCAGCACCATCAATTCGGGTGATACGACCCCGGTAGCTACTAATGGTGATACAACTCCCGCCGCAGTAATGCCTGCTACCGTTGCCGAACCAATCATTACCCGTAATAAAGCAGTAACTACCCAGCCAAATATTAACGGTGGCATATTCCATTTACTGCTGAAAGAAGCGATATAAGCTCCCGTGCCACTGTCCACAAGTACCTGTTTAAAAACTCCACCGGCTGTGATGATCAGCAGTATCATAGCAATTCCTGATACTGCTTCGTTCAGCCATTTCATTACTGTTTCTATTGAATGACCCGACCGCAAGCCAAAAAACCAGATGGCTATCAGTACTGCCAGTAATAAAGCAATGGTTGAGTCCCCGGTAAACAATACTATTTTTTTCAGCAAGCTCCCATCCGGTAAATAAATATTTGCAATCACCGCCAGTGTAATAAGCAACACGGGTAGTAAGGCGATAAGAAAACTTGGAAATACGGATGGCAGTTTTTTTTCTGTTACTCCTTCGCCAGGGATTAAAAAATTACTGATGTCCACTTTTATTCGTTGCAATAACCTTCCAAGCACAGGCCCTGCCAGTATTACGACAGGTATAGCTATGATAATTCCATACATTAATACTTTTCCCATGCTGGCTTTATTTCCCATGCTGTCTTTAAATGAATTGATGAGTACGACTGGCCCGGGGTGCGGCGGTAAAAAACAATGTGTCGTGGATAAGGCAGCAGCCATTGGTATGGCGATATACAGTATGGGCAACTTGGCTTTTCTGGCAATGGTGAATACTAAGGGTACCAGTATAACAAAACCTGCATTGTAATAAAGCGGAATACCAATGAGGAAACCGGTTAATAACACCGCCCATTGAATATTTTTTTCACCGAAACTTTTAATCAATGTCAAAGCGATTTGTTCTGCCGCACCGCTGATTTCAAGGATTTTCCCTAAAATAGCGCCAAGACATATTATTAAAGCCAGCCCACCCAGTGTGCTGCCCACACCTTTTTCAACCGATTTTAATAGTTCTTCCGACTGCATACCAAGGCACAGCCCTGCAAGGATAGCAACGATTAATAATGATAAAAAGGGGCTGACCTTTTTTACAGTCAGGAAAACCTGCACTGCGATAGCTAATATAATAATAAGGAAGGTCATTGTTTAGCTTACAATATTTATCAATGTACCGATGTTATCAATTGAAATAGTTATTTCATCTCCGCTTTGCAAAGTAAAATCGCTGCCGGGTACAATGCCGGTGCCGGTCATAATTAAACAGCCATGCGGAAAACTGCTTTCCCGGTAAATAAATGACAACCAGCTCCTGCGGTGTACGTTTCATTTGGCTTAATGCAATATTGCCTTCAAATACAACAGCACTGTTTCTTTTTATATCAAGATGAATATTTGTATCTGGCGATAATGGTTCATTGGTTAAATACACACAGGGACCCAATGCCGCACAACCATCATAGGTTTTTGCCTGCGGCAGATATAAAGGATTTTCGCCTTCAATGCTGCGGCTGCTCATATCGTTACCAACGGTGTAGCCAATTATTTTGCCTGATGAAGTAACCACTAAAGTTAACTCTGGCTCCGGCACATCCCAGGTACTGTCTTTTCTTATACGTACCAATCCTTTATTACCAACAACTCTGTGTGGGGTGCTTTTAAAAAAACATTCCGGTCTTTCGGCTTCATATACTTTGCCATAAAAATCAGCACCACCTGCGGCTTTGCTTTCTTCCTGCCGGCCTACCATGCTGCGGTAATAAGTTACACCGCAGGCCCATAGTTCCTGATTACTGCCAATGGTGGGTAATACATTTTCAATGGCTGATTTATCAATTGCTGTGGCGGTTGCAATAGCTGCTGTTGCTTTTTGCAGTACTGCATCATCATTAATAAAAGTATTCCAGTCTTCTTTTACCAAGTAGAATTTTTCGTTTTGTTCAATTACAATTCCGTTGGTGGTGTTGTATAGTTTCATATTTATTTGTTTCCCACTAAGACACAAAGAACACTAAGGAAAATACTTTGTGAGCTTAGTGCCTTTGTGGGAGGTTTTATTTAAGTTTTATTCTTAGTACATACATATCATTCGTTACATACAAAATTTTTTCATCAGTACTCAATGCACAATTACTGGTGGCATTATCTAATTTTATAAAGCCTAGTTTTTTGCCGCTGCTGTTAAAAATATATACACCGCCGGGGCCGGTGGCAAATACAATGCCTTGTTTGTTTATTTTAAAACCGTCTGGCAAACCATGTTGCATCGTTTTTCTTTCTTCTGTGGCACTGTAAAATAATTTACCGTTAATTAATGAATCGCCAACTACATCATATATATACCAAACTGGTTTTGCTGGGTCGCTGTTGGCTATGAGTAATTTTTTTTCGTCAGGAAAGAATGCCAAACCGTTTGGCCGGGTAATAGAGTCAACCAACAAAATTACAGTTCCCTCTTTCTTTACTTTATAAACGCCATTGTGTTTTAATTCTTTGGCTGAATCACTGTCGTCTTGTGTAAACAATCCATAAGGTGGGTCGGTAAAAAATAATTCACCGGCTTTGTTAAACACTAAATCGTTAGGGCTATTGAGTTTTTTACCTTCATACTTATTAACGAGTGTAATATATTTTGCTGCTGGTTTATCAAATGGTGCATCCATTAATGATACTGCTCTGTCGCCATGCTGGCAAAGCACCAAATGCCCATCCGTATCAATCGTCAATCCATTACTCCCGGGTTCTTTGCATTTACTGGGTGTGGTACCGGTGTAGCCGCTGGGTTTTAAATACACTTCTGCGCCTTTTTCTTCTGTCCATTTGTAAACGGTGTTCATGGGCACATCACTAAACAACAACATGTTTTGTTTTTCAATCCACAACGGGCCTTCACTCCATTCGTAGCCTTCGGCAATAATTTCTGCTTTGGTGCTTGTATCAATAATGGAAGACAATGCTTCGTCGTATTGAATGATTGTGCCGGTGGTTTTGTACATGGCTGGTTTGGTGTTGCTGTTATTATTGCAAGATAATACTGTGAGGATTAAAAATGCAGCAAGTGTTTGTTTCATGTTTTTATAAGTTTATTATTTCTTACGACAGCCCGCTTTCGACAAGCTCAGGCTGACAACTTTTAGATTTTTAACCTTCGTAACTTTTGAATTTTACTAACACTAAACAAACTTTGACCTATTGCTGAATAGAATTAATATTGTTCAAGAGTGCGACGCCACTGAAGCTGATAGTAGTAATAAAGCCGGGTACATAAAAATTCTTTCTATCCACAACTGCTTCAAATATGAAAAACCCTTAGACCTAAGTTCCCCTTTAGGGGACAGGGGCTTCTAATGCGAATCCCTCGTTACCTCACTGCCACTGCTGCCTTGTAAAAAATCTAAATCAGCCCCTTTATCACTGCCCATTACATGCTTAATATACATGCTTACATAACCTCTGGTTGCCGCAGGCGCAGGAGCGATCCATGCAGCTTTGCGTTTAGCCAACTCTTCGTCGCTTACATGCAACTGCAATAAACGTTTCTCTACATCCAGTTCAATCATATCGCCATTTTGTACCAAAGCCAGGTTGCCACCAATAGCACTTTCGGGACTTACATGCAATACCGCAGTACCATACGCTGTGCCACTCATTCTTCCATCACTTATGCGTACCATATCTTTTATTCCTTTCTGTAATATTTTTTTTGGCAGCGCCATATTTCCCACTTCGGGCATACCGGGGTAACCAACGGGGCCAACATATTTTAACACCATCACACAGTTTTCATCAATATCTAAATTGGGGTCGTCAATTCTTTTGTTATAATCTTCTATACTTTCAAACACCACAGCACGGCCTTTATGTTTAAGTAATGCAGGTGTGGCGGCACTTGGTTTTATCACCGCACCATTCAATGCTAAATTTCCTTTTACCACCACACAACCGGCTTCGGTTTGTATGGGTGTATTGTATTTTGCAATCACTTCTTCATTGTAGCAATCAGTATTTCCAAAAATATTTTCTGCATGGTTTTTTCCGGTAACGGTAATTACATTTTTATGCAGCTTGTCTTTTAATTCATTTAAAATAACTGGCAGGCCACCGGCGTAATAAAAATCTTCCATTAAATATTTTCCACTCGGCATTAAGTTTAATAGCAAAGGAATTTTACTGCCGATGGTATCAAAGTCTTCCAATTTTAAATCAACACCAATTCTGCCGGCAATGGCTGTAAGGTGAATAATAAAATTAGAAGAACCACCTACGGCTGCATTGGTGATGATGGCATTTTCAAATGCTTCCTTTGTTAATACTTTATCAATGGTTAAATTTTCTTTTACCATTTCTACAATTCTTCTTCCACTTAATTGTGCCATTTGTTTTTTTCGGCTATCCGCAGCAGGTATAGCAGAGGCACCGCTTAATGTTAATCCTAAACTTTCTACCATTACTGCCATTGTAGATGCAGTGCCCATCGTCATGCAATGGCCAATGCTGCGGCTCATACAACTTTCGGCAAACTCACAATCTTCCTGCGTCATTTTACCCGTCTTCATGTCTTCATCAAACTTCCACACATGAGTGCCGCTGCCAATGGTCTGTCCTTTATATCTTCCATTTAGCATTGGCCCGCCGGGAACAACAATAGTTGGCAAACCCACACTTGCTGCACCCATCACTGTACTCGGAGTTGTTTTATCACAACCCGTTAGCAGCACCACTCCATCAATAGGATTACCACGAATACTTTCTTCCGCATCCATGCTTGCTAAGTTTCTAAACAACATAGCTGTTGGTTTCAGCAATGTTTCACCCAAACTCATAATAGGAAACTCCACCGGAAAACCACCAGCTTCCAGTACACCTTTCTTCACGGCTTCTGCATGGTCACGGAAATGTGCATTGCACGGCGTTAGTTCGCTAAACGTATTGCAAATGCCAATCACCGGCCTGCCATCAAACATATCGGTAGGCATACCCTGATTTTTCATCCAGCTTCGGTAAATGATTCCGTCTTTGTCTTTTTTGCCAAACCAGCCGTGGCTGCGAAGTTTTTGACTCATGTTGTTTTATTTTTTTGTTACCAGCTT
>CAWJAG010000014.1:0-16821 GCA_963840755.1 uncultured Chitinophagaceae bacterium
ACAATACGCTCACCCAAAGTGGAAAATATGTTCACCTTAGTTTAACCCCAAACCCGTCGCACCTTGAAGCAGTTGACCCTGTAGTGGAAGGCATTGCGCGAGCAAAAATAGACAACCTTCACAAAGGAGATAACAATAAAGTTGCACCAATTTTAATTCACGGTGATGCAGCTATTGCTGGACAAGGCATTGTTTATGAGGTGATTCAAATGAGTCAGTTGGATGGCTACAAAACAGGAGGAACCATACATTTGGTAATCAACAATCAGGTTGGATTTACTACGAATTATATAGATGCTCGTTCCAGCATTTATTGCACTGATGTGGCTAAAGTAGTCCTTTCACCGGTGTTTCATGTGAATGGAGATGACGTAGAAGCACTTGTTTTTACATGCAAAATGGCGATGGAATTTCGCCAAAAATTTCACAAGGATGTATTTATTGATGTGCTGTGTTATCGCAAATATGGCCACAATGAAGGTGACGAGCCACGTTTCACACAACCGATGCTTTACAAACTGATTGCTGACCATCCCAATCCACGGGAAATCTATTTTGAAAAATTGAAAAGCCAAGCAGTTGTAAACGAAGGCTATTTGAATGCAATCGAAGAAAAATTTAAGGATCATTTGCAGGAAAAACTGGAAGAAGGAAAACAAGCTGAAAAAGCAAAAATTACTTCCTTTCTTGAAGGTTCATGGGCCGGCAAAAGAATGGCTAAAGCAGAAGATTTTTACAGCTCACCAGATACTTCAATAAATAAGGATGTTTTTTTAGACCTCGCAAAAAAATATCACAACTCTTCCGAAAGAAAAAAAATGGTTTACCAAAACCGTTAAATTATTCAAAGACCGGGAGAACATGATTTCCAGTGACGCCTTCGATTGGGGAATGGCCGAATTAATGGCGTATGCATCCTTGTTGAACAGTGGAACTCAAGTTCGTTTTAGTGGACAAGATGTTGAACGCGGAACTTTTAGTCATCGCCACGCTGTGCTTAAAATTGAAGACTCCGAGGAAGAATATATTCCACTAGAGCACCTTAGTGAAAAGCAAGCAGCTTTTAATATTTACAATTCACATTTGTCAGAGTATGGTGTTTTAGGATTTGAATACGGATACAGCATGGCAACGCCTGACTCGCTTACAATTTGGGAAGCCCAGTTTGGTGATTTTTTTAATGGCGCTCAAATCGTGATTGACCAATTCATAACTTGTTCTGAAAATAAATGGCGCAAAATGACTGGTTTGGTTATGTTGCTTCCACATGGTTATGAAGGTATGGGACCGGAACATTCGAGTGCACGCATGGAACGCTTTTTACAAATGTGTGCCGATAACAACATTCAAATTGCAAATTGCACAACACCGGCAAACATGTTTCACATATTAAGACGGCAAATAATTCGCGATTTTCGAAAACCATTAGTTGTGTTTACGCCGAAAAAATTATTACGTTATCCAACTTGTGTATCTTCCATTGAAGATTTTACAAATGGTGGCTTTAAGGAAGTAATCGACGACAGCACGGCAGCTGCAGATAAAATTACCAAATTGATTTTTTGCACCGGTAAAATTTATTACGATTTAATCGAAAGAAAAGAAAAAGACAAAGCAGATAACATTGCGGTTGTTCGCTTAGAGCAAATTTATCCTTTGCCATTGATGCAACTCAATGAAATAATTGAGAAATAAATCCGTCAAGGAATATATTTGGGCACAAGAAGAGCCTGAAAATATGGGCGCTTGGAGTTTTTTGCATCGTGTTTTTAAGGGAAGTGAATCTGAAATTGGTATCAAGAATGGAAAGTGCTACCCCTGCAACCGGATTCAGTAAATCTCATGAAGCTCAGCAGAAGGCAATTTTGGATAAAGTTTTCATGAACTAAATTCGGGCATTCTTTTATTTAAAAATTATTTAATCCCAAAAGTAAACAGTATTGAAATGAATATAGAAATCAAAGTACCAAGTCCAGGCGAATCCATAACAGAAGTAGTTATTGCTCGATGGCTTAAAAAAGAAGGAGATGTTGTTCGCAAGGATGAGGAATTGTGTGAAATTGATAGTGATAAAGCTACACTTACTATAAATGCAGAGGAATCTGGTGCTGTTAAATTGTTAGCGAAAGAAGGGGAGACTGTAAAAGTGGGAGCCACAATTTGTACTATTGATACTTCGGTTGCTGTTCCTGCTGCCAATAATTTGAAAGCTAGTGTTGAAAAGGAATCACAAGCAAGCAGGAAGCATCAAGTTCCGCCAAAGTTGAGGCTGGCAATCCAAAATCGACAAGCTACGCAAAGGATGTTCCTTCACCTGCCGCTAAAAAAATGATGGAAGGAAGGCAATATACAAGCAACACAAATTAATTCTTCAGGCAAGGATGGAAGAATAACAAAGGCCGATGTTTTGACGGCATTAGCGAAAGGCTTTTACCAACCTCCGGCTCAAAACGCTTAAATTCAATAGTTGTGAAGAGTGGAAGCCGAGATAGAGGATCAGACAAAAAATGAGCCCCTTACGTAAAAAAGTTGCTAAACGTCTAGTAGCTGTAAAAAATGAAACAGCGATGTTAACTACCTTTCAACGAAATTGACATGAGCAGCATTATGGCAATTCGAGCCAGATACAAGAGATAAATCTCAAAGAGGTTTATGGTGCGAATGTTGGGTTTCATGTCAGTTTTTTACAAAGGCTGTAACTGAAGCCTTATTTCATTTTCCGGCTGTAAAGGCATGAATTGATGGAGAAGAGATAGTGTACAATAAATATCGTGACATTGGCATTGCGGTAAGTGCGCCAAAAGGTTTAATGGTGCCTGTGTTACGAAATGCAGAATTAATGAGTATGGCTGAAATTGAAAATGGCATAAAAGATTTGGCCAATTAAAGCACGGGATGGAAAATTAACCATTGAAGATATGACGGTGGCACATTTACCATTACTAATGGAGGTGTATTTGGTAGTATGATGAGTACTCCTATTATTAACCCACCACAAAGTGCTATTTTAGGAATGCACAATGTGGTTGATAGACCAATGGCTGTTAACGGACAGGTAGTAATTCGTCCAATGATGTATGTAGCATTAAGTTATGATCACAGAATAATTGATGGTAAAGAATCTGTAGGATTTTTAGTAAAGGTAAAGGAAATGCTGGAAAATCCTATTAAAATTATTTTTTCAGGCAAAGAGCCTCAGGAAATTTTGCTTGGATTCTAATTTGATTTAGCTGAGATAGCCAAATAAGAGTTGTTGCAACTTTTCGTCATCAGATGTTTTTAAATACGCTCCTTGAGGGATATTGGTGATTTTTCAATATTTCAAATCCTAATCTTTAGCCCAGCACACAATAATTTATTTCCACGATTAAGAGCAAATCTCTGATGTGATCTTTTTTTCAAAGTTTTTAACTTTCTTCTGCTGAAAAAAAATTAGAAGAATGCTTTCAAAATTGTGGACAAACACTCTTCTTCTTTTATTCAGAAGAAGTCTTTTTATTCATCTCTCTGAATAAAAGAGAATTAGACTTTTTTGATATTCTCAAAAGTGCAGTTTTTGAAACAAAGCAAGGCTTATTTAGAATCATTATAAATTACAAAAACACCTATTTTTTAAGCATTTTATTTGAGTATAAAATATCAATTCTTGTAAATTTGCGCCCGATAAAAAGTAGGTCGTGTTAAAAAATGGTAAACTTTTTATTCAGTTTGGGTTTCTTGAAAGTCTTGATAATATTGATTGACAGGAAATAATAATATTTCAGATTAGAACGCTAATATTGTTTTTATGATAAAATTAAAATCAGTCCGTTTCTCCCTTCTCCTTCTCTGTTCCACATTTATTCTAAATTTTTCAAGTGTTTTTGCACAAGCCAGCGTGGAGCAAGGCGAAAAAATCTTTAAACAAAATTGTACTTCCTGCCATAACATAGGTGCTACCAAAGTGGTTGGACCAGGAATGAAAGGAGTAATGAGCCGTGTTCCTAGCGAAGATTGGCTAAAAAGTTGGATAAAAAACAACGTAGCCATGATTAAGGCAGGCGATCCGTATGCCAAAAAAATCTACGAAGAGAACAACAAGGCGGCAATGACGGTTTTTACAAATTTGAAAGACGACGAAGTTGCCTCATTGGTTGAATACATTAAGAATCCTCCAGCACCAAAAGTTGATGTAGCAGCAGGTGCAACAGCGTCAAGTGGATCCGCAGCAGCAAATAACGACAGCATGTGGAACTATGTGCTGTTTGGTTTAGCGGCTTTGTTTTTAATACTAATTGTGGTTTTAGGTGGTATTAAAAGAACATTGGCAAAATTGGTTCGCGAAAAAGATGGTTTGCCTGAACCAATAGAATTAGCTTCCGTTCCTGCTGCCAAACATTGGCTAAAAACACACAAGAAACACGTTGCAGTTATTTTATTGGTGCTAACTTGTTGGGGCGCAAGAGCTGCTTGGAATGGAATGATGGGATTAGGTGTTTATACAGGATATAAACCGGAACAACCAATTAAGTTTTCTCATAAAATTCACGCCGGTCAAAATGCAATTAATTGTGTTTACTGTCACTCTGGTGTCGAAAAAAGTAAGGTTGCCAATGTGCCTTCTGCAAACGTTTGTATGAATTGCCACAAATATATCCAGAGCGGACCAACTACCGGTAAGGATGAAATTGCAAAAATTTATGCTGCTTTGGATTACAATCCTGAAACACAGGTTTATGGACCAAATCAAAAACCAATCAAATGGGTAAGAGTGCACACACTGCCTGATTTAGTTTATTTTAATCACTCTCAACACGTTGTAGTTGGAAAAGTTGAATGTGCAACTTGCCACGGCCCTATTGCTGAAATGGATACGGTTCGTCAGTTCTCTCCTTTAACAATGGGATGGTGTGTTGATTGCCACCGCAAAACAGAAGTGCAAATGGCTGGTAATCCTTATTACGAAAAGCTACATGCCAAACTTGCTGCAGAGCATAAGGGCGAAAAAATTACAGTGGATAAAATGGGTGGAATTGAATGTGGTAAATGCCATTACTAAAAGCATCAATATTAATCACACAAGCAGAAATAATTTTGATTTACTAGCCCGAAATTAGAGCGGGACACCAATTAAAAAAATATGGGTACAACAAAAAAATACTGGAAAGGATTAGAGGATTTAAACAACGACCCTTCGTTTATTAAATCTGCACAAAGTGAATTTGCGGAAGAAATCCCAATGGATAAGTTTCTTGCCAATGAATCACTTGAAGAAACTTCAACTCCAAGAAGAGATTTTTTGAAATTTCTTGGTTTTTCCGTTACAGCTGCATCTTTAGCTGCCTGCCAAACACCTGTTAGCCGAGTAATTCCTTACGTTATTAAACCGGAAGAAATTACAGTAGGCGTGAGCAACTGGTACGCTTCTGCATATTATGATGGTCGTGACTTTTGTAATGTATTAGTAAAAACACGTGAGGGACGTCCAATAAAGATTGAAGGAAACAAACTTTCGTCTATAACTAAAGGAGGAACAAACTCAAGAGTTCAAGCATCGGTATTGTCATTATATGATACTGAAAGAGCTTCAGGTCCTAAAGAAAAAGGTTCACCAACAACTTGGCAGGAAGCAGATAAAAAAATTGGAACACAATTAGATGCAATCGCAACAAGCGGAGGCGCTATTGCCTTATTAACGTCTTCTATTATCAGCCCAAGTACTAAACAAATTATTGCTGATTTTATAACAAAATATAAGAATGTAAAACACATCAGTTACGATGCAATTTCTTACTCAGGTATTAGTAAGGCCAATGAACAAAGTTTTGGTAAGGCAATTGTTCCGGTTTATAATTTTGAGAATGCCAATGTAATTGTAAGTTTTGCCTGTGACTTTTTAACCAACTGGGTTTCTCCAATCGAGAATTTCTCGCCAATATGCTGCAAAGCGAAAAGTGAGCAATTCGAATAAAGAGATGAGCAAACACTATCAATTTGAAAGCAACCTTTCTCTTACCGGTAGTAATGCTGATGTTCGAGTTGGTATGAAGCCTTCTCAGATAGGAGCTGCTCTAATCAGTCTTTACAATAAGGTTGCCGGAGCTTCTTTATCCGGCAAACAATTGGAATTTGATTCACACATTACAGCAGCTGCAAAAGAATTGGTTGCAGCAAAAGGAAAATCACTAGTTGTATGTGGCTCTAACGATCCCGCACATCAAGTTATTGTAAACGCAATTAATGCAGCACTATCTAATTATGGTTCAACCATTGATATTTCAACCGCAAATCTAGTGCACCAAGGTAATGATGCTGAGGTTGCAGCATTGTGTGGCGATATGAAATCCGGCAAAGTTGGAGCCTTAATTATGTATAATGTGAATCCGGTTTATTCTCTTCCAACTATGCTTGGTTTTGAAGATGGATTAAAGAAAACAGGCCTTAGCATTTCTTTCAGCGATAGAGAAGACGAAACAGCAAGTTTGTGTACCTTCTTATTGCCTGACCACAATTATTTAGAATCCTGGGGCGATGCTATGCCTCGAAGTGGACACTATAGTTTAATACAGCCAACTATTTTCCCAATTTTTAATACACGTTCTGCACAAGAAAGCTTGATGACTTGGACCGGTATTGCCGGTGATTACCAAGCTTATGTTAAAGCAAATTGGGAAAAAAATGTTTTTCCAATACAAACTACAGAAGTGTTGTTTGAAAATTATTGGATGCAATGTTTGCATAGTGGCGGTGCTGAATTTAAACTTACCGCTGAGGCTGCTCCTGCATTTGCAGGAGATGTAAATGCTGCTGCCACAAGTAGTATGCAAGCAGTATCAAAAACAGGTGCATTTGAAATTACCTTCTACGAAAAAACGGCAATAGGAAACGGAAATCAAGCCAACAATCCTTGGTTACAAGAAGTTCCGGATCCTGTTTCTAAAGTTGTTTGGGACAATTACATTACAATGTCACCAAAACAAATGAAAGAAATGGGCTTGGAAACGTATCTTGCCCAAAAGTCTATGGCTGATGTAGTTGAACTTACTGTAAATGGTGTTGCTGTTAAAGCTCCTGTATTGCCTCAGCCGGGTCAAGTTTATGGAACACTTGGTTTGGCCTTAGGATATGGTAGAACCAAAGCTGGCAAATGTGGTAATGTAGGTAGCAATGCCTATGCATTCCTAACCAATAGCAATGGAACGCTTAACTACAGCAATTTTGATGTTAAAGTAGGTTCTGCTATTGAAAAATATAGTTTGGCATCAACGCAAACACACCATACCCTGATGGGACGAAATATGGTGAAAGAAGCGTCTTTAGCAGAATATAAAAAGGATTCAAAAGCAGGCAATGAACAAGAAATGTTCAAAGTAAAGGAAGGCCATGAACATGTTGAAAAGACTGCAAAAGAATTGGATTTATGGGCTACTAAAGATTTTCCTGCACAGCCAACTACTGATTTAAAATGGAGTATGAGCATCGATCTTAACTCCTGCATCGGTTGTGGAAACTGTATTGTAAGCTGTACTGCCGAAAACAATGTTCCTGTTGTTGGAAAAGATCAAGTAAGCAGAACACGCGAAATGCATTGGATGCGTATTGATCGATATTACAGTAGCGAAATGACGAAAGCTGTTGCCGAGAAAAAGATGGTAAAGGCAAAATCGACATGTACCGCGAAATGGAAGTTCCATCGGAAAACCCAAAGGTGGTATTTCAACCTGTGATGTGTCAACATTGCAATCACGCTCCATGCGAAACAGTTTGTCCTGTATTAGCGACAACACACAGCAGCGAAGGTTTAAATCAAATGACTTATAACCGTTGTTTAGGAACGAAATATTGTGCGAACAACTGTCCTTATAAAGTACGTCGATTTAATTGGTATCGATACACACACGATTCACAGTTTGATTTTAACATGAATAACGATTTGGGAAGAATGGTTTTGAATCCGGATGTTTCGGTTCGTTCCAGAGGGGTAATGGAAAAATGCAGCATGTGTGTGCAACGTATCCAGGAAGGTAAATTGAATGCGAAAAAGGAAGGACGAAGAATAAATGATGGCGAAATTGAAACTGCTTGTTCACAGTCTTGCCCAACAAATGCAATCACTTTCGGGAACATCTTTGACGAAAATAGTCAAGTAGCGAAACACAGCAAGGATGAACGAATGTATCACATGTTGGAAGAAATAGATGTTCAACCTTCCGTTTTTTACCTAACTAAAAGTTAGAAACTCAGAAGAAGCGGAAGCTTAATTAAAACCGCAATAATTTAAAATTTTTGTAAAAATTCAGAATACTATGATGTACGAAGCACCGATAAGAGAACCGCTGATTCTAGGTGATAAAACATATCACCAGATTACAGAGGATATGTGTCGTCCGATTGAAGGAAAAGCCAACAAGTATTGGTGGTTGCCTTTATAATTTCTGTTGCTATGTTCTTATGGTGGGTGATTTGTGCTTGCGTATACACAGTAGGCAAAGGTATTGGTGTATGGGGATTAAATAAAACTGTAGGTTGGGCATGGGACATCACCAATTTCGTTTGGTGGATTGGTATTGGTCACGCAGGAACTTGATTTCTGCAATCTTTTATTGTTCCGTCAAAAATGGAGAATGTCTATTAACCGTTCAGCAGAAGCAATGACAATTTTCGCGGTAATCTGTGCAGCATTTTTCCTATTGTTTCACACAGGTCGTCCTTGGTTAGATTATTGGTTGTTCCCCTTACCGAATCAATTTGGTTCATTATGGGTAAATTTTAATTCACCATTAATTTGGGACGTATTTGCGGTTTCAACTTATTTCTCTGTTTCGTTTGTATTTTGGTATACTGGGTTTGATTCCTGATTTTGCAACGGTTCGTGATCGTGCTAAAACACAAGGCTACAAAAGATTTTATAGCTTATTAAGTTTTGGATGGACAGGAACTGCAAAACACTGGCAACGATTTGAAGAAGTTTCATTAGTTCTTGCAGGTATTATCTACACCACTGGTACTTTCGGTTCACACTATTGTATCCATGGACTTTGCTACTTCGATAGTTCCGGGATGGCATACAACAATTTTCCCGCCTTATTTCGTTGCAGGTGCGATTTTCTCAGGATTTGCAATGGTACAAACCTTATTGATTATTGCACGAAAAGTATTGAATCTTGAAGATTACATTACTATAGAACACATTGAATGATGAATAAAATTATTATCATTACAGGTTCTATCGTTGGTGTTGCTTATATAACAGAATTTTTTATTGCATGGTATTCAGGTGTTGAATATGAACAGTATGCATTTATCAACCGAGCTACCGGTCCATACTGGTGGGCATATTGGAGCATGATGACTTGTAACGTGTTATCGCCGCAATTATTCTGGTTTAAAAAATTCAGAACCAGTGTAATGGCTTACATTTATCATGTCGATATTTGTGAATATCGGTATGTGGTTCGAGCGATTTGTAATTATCGTTACATCATTGCACCGTGATTATTTTCCTTCAGAGTGGGGAATGTATCATCCTACATGGGTTGAAGTTGGTATTTTTATTGGTTCACTGGGATTATTTTTCACTTGTTTTTTACTTTTTGTGCGTTTCTTCCCGGTTATCGCCATGAGTGAATTAAAAACAATTACAAAAGTATCAGGAACAAAAATTAGAAAAGAATACAAAGATATGGATGAAGCGCATGCACATTCAGATGCAGCTCACCATTGATTAGTGATATAGATAACAAGTTTACATATTCAAAAACAGAATAGTATATGAGTAAAATGATTTTTGCAATTTTTAGTGACGAGGAAGTGGTTTTGCACCAAATTCCATCATTAAAAGCACAGGGAATAAAAATTAAAGATGTGTTTAGCCCTTTTCCAATCCATGGTTTGGACAAAGCTCTTGGCTTAAAGCGCACAAGAATTTCTATTTGCTCTTTCCTTTACGGAATGACAGGTTTGAGCCTTGCCATATTGATGATATGGTATATGAATATAAGTGATTGGCCAATGAACATTGGAGGAAAACCAAATTTCTTTTTCTATAAAAATGTGCCCGCATTTGTACCGGTTCTTTTTGAATCTACAGTTCTTTGTGCCGCACACGGTATGGTAATTACCTTTTATTTAAGAAGTAAGTTAATTCCCGGAGTAACCGCATTTGTTCCCGATGTGCGCATGACGGACGATAAAATTGTAATGCAAGTTGAAGTAAAAGATGAAGCAAATGAAGCAAACATTACTGCTTTGTTAATGAAGTCTGGTGCTGAACAAGTGAAAGAATATGGCAAATAATTTCGAAACGATTTAAACTTAGATAACGTGAACCTTATTTTCAAAAACTTTAAATCACTTTCGCTTCTGGCACTTGCCGGCACTGTGCTTGTGATTACTTCATGTGACGAAGCAAATCCATTAAGTCCGGGTTTAGAATACATGCCCGATATGTATCGCTCTGAAGCCTATAAACCCTATACTGCAAATCCAGTTTATATGGATAGCCTTTCTGCAAGAAAGCCGGTTCCGGGTACAATTTCGCAAGGAGCAATGCCAAATTCAGCAATGAGCATAAATCAATTGATTTATCCATACCCAAATACGCCGGAAGGATATGAAGCAGCTGGGTTAAATTTGAAAAACCCAATTGCGACAAATGCCACAACATTGGAACAAGGTAAAACCATTTATACAAAAATGTGTGTGCATTGTCATGGTGCTAAAGGTGATGGGGCTGGAACAATAAAAGTAGCAGGCGAAAAGTTTCCTGTTCCTTCTTATATGGATGATGCACATAAAAGCCTCTCCGAAGGAAAAATGTTTCATACTTTAAATTTTGGAAAAGGATTGATGGGTTCACATTCTTCGCAGCTAAGCAAAGAAGAACGTTGGAAATGTGTTTTGTGGGTGCAAGAATTGCAGCGACAAGCTTTAGGAAGTGCAGTTGCAGCAGCACCTGCAGCAGATTCAACAAGTACAGCTCAAGCGGTTAAAAAATAAGTATCACAGAAAAAACTATTGGCTTTATGATAAATTATACAGTTACAAAAAATAACAAAATGGTTGCCATCGGTCTTATGGTAATTGGCATCTTGTCTATTGCTTACGGATTTTCAACCGGCGATACAACGCGCTCTTGGGCAAATTTGCTCATTAGCAATTTTTATTTCATGGCAATCGGCTTAGGGGCTACCTTTTTCTTGGCAGTACAATTTGTTGCTGAAGTAGGTTGGTCAGTACAAATAAAACGTGTATGGATGGCAATGGGTCAATACTTGCCATTTGCAGGTTTATTCATGATTTTGATTTTCGCTTTTGGCCACCACGATTTGTATTCCTGGACACATGCTGAAAATTATGACAAAACATCAGAGCATTACGATAAAATTTTGGATGGAAAAAGTAGCTATTTGAACATGACTTTTTATTTTATTCGATTGGTATTATATGCTGTGATTTGGGCTGGATTCGCTTATTTGTTGCGAAAAGAATCTTTAAAAGAAGATGAAGTTGGAGGGTATACACATTACCACAAGGCATCGCGTTTATCAGCAATATTTTTAGTGCTTTTTGCAGTTACATCTTCTACTTCCGCTTGGGATATTTTAATGTCCGTTGATGCACACTGGTTCAGTACGCTCTTTGGATGGTATACCTTTGCGGGTTTATTTGTTACTACCATGACTGTAACAACCATGATAGTTCTATATCTTAAACGTAAAGGTTATTTGCCAAATGTTAACGACAACCATATCCATGACTTGGGTAAGTTTATGTTTGCATTCAGTATTTTCTGGACTTACCTTTGGTTTTCTCAATTTATGCTTATTTGGTATGCTAACTTGCCTGAAGAAGTTGTATATTTTATACAGCGTCAAGGTCACTACAAACCATTATTTATTACCAATTTGGTTGTGAATTTTGCTGTACCTTTTATTGTATTAATGACTCGAGATGCGAAAAGAATGAACGGATTATTAACCTTTGTTGGATGTGTGATCGTTGCAGGACATTGGTTAGATGTTTACATGATGGTGATGCCTGGAACGGTTGGAGAACATGGTTCTATCGGTATTCAAGAAATAGGAACGCCTTGTTTCTTTGCTGGTTTATTTATGTGGGTATTTTTTCACAAACTGGCTGCAGCGCCTTTAATTCCAAAGAATCACCCAATGCTTAAAGAAAGCTATTACCATCACATTTAATCTATTTAAAGATATTTGTTTAACAAACTAAGCGAAAAATAAGAAATGGAACATTATTTAGTATACGCAGTAATAATTTTAGGAGTAATCGCATTTGCTCGCTTAATTAAAGTATTTGAGCTAACTGCTGAATTAAAAGGCAATCAAGAAGAAAAAGTAACAGACAATGACAACAGAGTAAATGCCAGCTTGATGGTTATTTTTATGATTGCATTTTATGCTTTTATTTATTGGCAAGTAAAAGAATACACTCCTTTTTTACTTCCTGAGTCTGCTTCAAAACATGGTGTTGATATAGATCAATTGTGGGATTTCAATATTTACATCATCACTTTCGTATTCATTATAACCAATACTGTTCTCTTTGTTTTTGCTTGGAAATATTATTACAGAAAAGGAAACAAAGCAACCTTTTTTGCACACAGCACAAAATTGGAATTAGTTTGGACCATTATTCCTGCTATTGTTTTGGCGGTTATTATTTCTTATGGATTAAAAACATGGACAGCAATAACAAGCGAAATTGACCCGAAAGGAACTGTTTTAATTGAGTTGTACGCAAAACAATTTGATTGGACCGCAAGGTATGCTGGCGCCGATAATGTATTGGGTGTAACAAATTACAAATTGATAGGAGAAGGTAATGATTTAGCACTTGACACTACTGATGTAGCCAATATGGACGACAAATTAGTTAAAAACGAATTTCACATTCCGGTGAATAAAGAAGTGCTCTTTAAATTTCGTTCACGTGATGTAATTCACAGTGCCTATATGCCACACTTTAGAGCTCAAATGAATTGCGTTCCAGGAATGGAAACACAATTTCATTTTTTGCCAACCATCACAACAGAAGAAATGCGCAAAAAAGTAAACAATCCTACCTTTGATTATGTTTTATTGTGCAATAAGATTTGTGGAGCGGGACATTACAACATGCAAATGAAAATTGTAGTTGAAAGTGAAGCGGATTACAACAAATGGATTGCAGGACAACAAACTTTTGCCCAAAGCAGAATGCCAGCTCCTGCACCAACAGCACCTGCTGCACCTGCTATGGATACAACAAAAACGGTAACAGCAGCAACTGCTGCTAAATAATATTTAACGCTTAGAGAAAAATAAGAACGATATGGATACACATGCAACACTTCCTCACGATGCACATGCACACCAAGATGCACATGCACACGAACATGAGCACGAAGAACCTAATTTTTGGACAAAATATATATTCAGTCAAGATCATAAAATGATCTCTAAGCAGTTTTTGATAACTGCTGTTTTCATGGGTGTATTGGCAATGGTTATGTCCCTTTGTTTTCGATTGCAATTGGCTTGGCCGGGTCATTCCTTTCCTATTTTAAACATACTTCTTGGCGATAAATGGGCTCCGGGTGGAGTTATGAGTCCGGATATGTATCTGGCATTAGTTACTATCCATGGTACCATCATGGTGTTTTTTGTACTTACCGGCGGATTAAGTGGAACCTTTAGTAATCTCTTGATTCCTCTGCAGCTTGGTGCACGAGATATGGCATCCGGTTTTTTAAACATGCTCTCTTTTTGGTTTTTCTTTGCAGCAACTTTGGTAATGTTCTATTCCCTATTTATTGAAACAGGGCCTGCTTCTGCCGGATGGACAGTTTACCCTCCTCTTAGTGCGTTGCCACAGTCCATACCAGGTTCCGGATTGGGTATGACTCTTTGGTTAATCAGTATGACTTTATTTGTTGTTGGTTCCTTATTAGGAAGTTTGAACTACATCGTTACCGTAATTAACCTTCGCACCAAAGGAATGACAATGTCACGAATGCCACTAACAATTTGGGCGTTTTTCTTAACAGCCATTTTGGGTGTTCTTTCCTTTCCTGTTCTATTTGCAGCAGTATTGTTATTAATTTTTGACCGTACTTTTGGTACTAGCTTTTATTTATCTGATATCTTTATCAGCGGACAAGCTTTAGAGTCAACAGGAGGAAGTCCAATTTTATACCAACACTTATTTTGGTTTCTTGGACACCCTGAGGTATACATTGTATTACTTCCTGCTTTAGGTATAACATCAGAAATAATAGCTACCATGAGCCGTAAGCCAATTTTTGGTTACCGTGCCATGATTGGTTCTATTTTAGCAATTGCATTCCTTTCATTTATCGTTTGGGGACACCACATGTTCTTAACAGGTATGAATCCATTCCTTGGGTCTGTATTCGTATTTACCACATTACTTATTGCTATACCATCTGCAGTAAAGGCCTTTAACTATATCACTACTCTTTGGAAAGGAAATTTAGTTATGTCGCCAGCTATGCTTTTCGCGATTGGCTTGGTTTCAACTTTCGTAACAGGTGGTGTTACTGGTATTATCTTGGCAGATTCAGCATTAGACATCAACGTTCATGATACCTACTTTGTAGTTGCACACTTTCACATCGTAATGGGGGCTTCTGCTATCTTCGGAATGTTTGCCGGAGTTTATCATTGGTTTCCAAGAATGTTCGGTCGTATGATGAACAACAAACTCGGTTATGTGCATTTTTGGGTAACTTTTGCTGCAGTGTATGGCGTATTCTTCCCAATGCACTTTATTGGTATGGCTGGTGTTCCTCGACGCTATTATTCAAATGAAGCTTTTGAATTGTTTAAGAATTTTACTGACGTGAATATCTTAATTACTGCTTTTGCAATAATTGGTGCATTGGGTCAGGTAGCTTTCTTGTTTAACTTCTTTTACAGCATGTACCGCGGAAAAGTTGCTTCGCAAAATCCTTGGCGTTCAAACACCTTGGAATGGACAGCACCTGTTGAGCATTTACATGGCAACTGGCCTGGCGCTATTCCGGAAGTTCACCGTTGGCCTTATGATTACAGCAAACCCGGAAAACCAGAGGATTTTGTGATGCAACACATTCCGCTTGAACATGGGGAAGAAGGGCATTAGAATTTCCCTAACAAGCTGCTGCAGCTTGGTTTCAAAATCAAAGAGATTGGAGCTCATAAGTTAAATTTTTAATGCTTCTCATCGAAGCGCTAAGACCAAAAATAAATTATAAAAGCCGATTGGAAAATTTCCTTTCGGCTTTTTTTGTTATGCATATCCGCAATTGTACCTAAAAATGAATCGTAAATAATTCTTAATCTAAAAACCTTGTAGCCTTAAGTTTTAAAGAGAGGGAGTTTAATTAGTCGTCCCTCAAAAAGTCATTTTTAGTTTTTGAGCAAAGCAATTCCAGTAAACAATCAGGATAAAATTATGAATGAGTTTCCAAAAATTATTTGCCTCTGTACGCCAGAGGTTCATGACTCGCTTAAAATTCATTGCTGCTGCTGCAAGTAGAACATTCATTTCATCACCGACAACTCCCTTTAAAAAATTTCTTCCCATTCTGTAGTCACTTTTTAAATGTCCGATTACTGGCTCTATTGCTGCTCTTCGTCCATGTCGTTTTCGCTTTATTTTAGTAATGTTTTTATCCGGTTTAGGTACACAGATGTTGGTTTGATTAATTGTTTTTGGTCCTCGATAACCTCTGTCAACAAATACATTTTGAGCTTTTAGGCTTGTTAATCTCTCGTATTGCTCAAGTGCCTTTGTTAATGTTTTGCTGTCGTGCTCGGTGCTGTTAAAGTTCAACGCTCCTACAATTACACCCTTTGTTTGTGTGATTAATAATGACACTTTGCTCCCAAACTCATAGCGTTTATGCTCTTTGCCTTTGGTGTAGCATTTTACTTGCGGTTCATGTAAGCTGTATGTTTTATTACTATCACTACGTTTTTGTGCTAATACTTTTTCATAAAGAGCTAATGCGCTGCTGTGCTTGTTTAATCTATCTGCCGGAAGCTTTCTGTGCAGTTCTCTTACTAAAACTCCAGCTATGGTTTTTATTTTTTTGCTCGCCTTTTTCGCACTCTTTGCTCCATGTTTATTTTTTTTGAAGCGTTGAATCGTGCTAAGCTTCTTTACTGTTTGAGAATAACTTTGTCTTAATTCAACTTGCTCGCTCTCGGCAATGGATCTGCATTCTTTGATGATTTTTTTATACAATTTATCATCTGTTGGATAGGTTATGTTTTTTTCCTGAATCGTTGTATCTCCACTCAAATTAGCGTCATTGGCATCACCTCCATTTACCTTGATGCTCTCTTTGAAAATTAATTCTACGCCATCGGTCCCAATCCGTTTTCTAAATTCTACAAGTTCAGTTGGAACACAAGGAGGATTGGAACTAAAATAGTTTTCGCCACTAAAGTATTGATAATAGATATTCTCAGCCCATTGTTCAACAACACTCTCATCACTTAAATTGCGAAGTTGTTTTAAAATTAACAACGCAACCATTAGGCGAATAGGCTTCGCTGGCTTGCCTTGAGTAGCACTGTAGTATTTTGAAAAAGCCTCGTCAAATACTTGCCAGGTAATGGATTGGGCTAATCGATAAAGGGGATGATTGTGATTTAGTTGTTCTTCAAATGTGCTGTAAAAACCCATTTGTGAACTGTTTTTTTGTTTTGCTAGCATGAACAAATTTGCCGCTTTTTGAAGCTATTTCTTCCATTTTTGGCAGATTTTTATCACCTATTTTTTCAACAGTGTGAATAAAATCAAGCGTTATTGAGAATTTGAGGACCGACT
>CAWJAG010000015.1:0-843215 GCA_963840755.1 uncultured Chitinophagaceae bacterium
GTGATGTCGCCCGGGTCGTGGGTGAGCTTGGCCTTGCGGGGCTCGGCGAACTTGTCCCGGATAGCGGTGAGTTCTGCGGTGATGACCTCGCGCTTGCGGACATCGGAGGTGAGGATGGCGTCGAGCTCTTCGATGGCGGCGCGGAGGTTCCGCGAGTTCGGTGTCGAGATCGATACGGCTCCAGGCGGGTGAGGCAGAGCCAGCGTCATGTCGAGGATCTAAACGGCGACAACAGTTCGGAGAACCCGAACGTGTTCATCAACCCGGTGCGGGCGGCGGCCTTGTCCTCAGATGCCCGGATCAAGGCGATGACTTCGTCGATGACGTTGAGGGCCCGGGTAAGGCCTTCCACGATGTGAGCCCGATGCGCGGCCTTGTCCCGGCGGAACTGGCTGCGACGGGTGATCACTTCGATCTGGTGCTCAACGTAATAGTGCAGGCGATACGCGCAGGTTCAGCAGGCGCGGCACCCGGTCCACCAAGGCCACCATGTTGCAGGAGAACGACGTCTGCATCGGGGTGTACTTGTAGAGGTTGTTGAGAATCACGTAGGCGTTGGCATCGCGCTTGAGCGAGATGACGAGACGGGTGAAGTCTTCGGCCGATTCGTCGTTGATGTCGCGGATGCCGTCGAGTTCCTTGGAGTCCGCGAGTTCCTTGATACGGCTGGCGATCGACGAGCACGACGCTTTTGGTACGGGAGTTCCTTCACGACGATCTGCAGACCGCCCTTCTTGGTCTCCTCGATCACCGCTTCGGCCCGCATCTTGATGGAGCCCTTGCCGGTCCGATACGCATCCTGAATGCCGGCGCGGCCAAGGATGTAGCCGCCGGTCGGAAAGTCCGGGCCCTTCACGAACTGCATTAGGTCATCGACCGTGGCATCCGGATTGGCGATCAGATACAGGGTGGCGTCGCACACCTGGCCCAGGTTGTGCGGCGGAATGTTGGTCGCCATGCCGACCGCAATGCCTTGCGACCCGTTGACGAGCAAGTTGGGGAATCGAGCGGGCAGCACGGTCGGTTCTTCGAGCGTGCCGTCATAGTTCGGGGTCATGTCAACGGTGTTCTCATCGATACCGTCGAGCAGTTGCTGGCCAGCAAGAACTGTGTACCAGTCGGCATTCGGTGTATCGACTGGCGGCGGCACCGAAGTCCGGCGAGCCGTAGTTGCCGTGGAACGAGATCAGCGGATGCCGCAACGAGAACGGCTGCGCCATACGCACCATGGCGTCGTACACCGAGGAGTCACCGTGTGGGTGGGTACTTGGCAACGGTGTCACCGAGAAACACGAGCACATTTCACGAACGGCCGGTCCGGCCGGAAGTTCTGCTGCTCCATGTCCCACAAAATGCGCCGATGGACCGGCTTCAGCCCATCTGGCACATAGGGTAACGCCCGAGAAATGATGACCGACATCGAGTACTCCAAAGGAGCGCTCCATTTCATCCTGAATCTCAATCGGCTCAATCGACCCCCGATTGGGTTCATCCGGAGGTGTCGGCGGTGTCGTGATATTGCTCATGAGATCTTCCTAGATGTCGAGGAAGCGAACGTCTTTGGCGTTGGTCACGATGAAGTTTTTGCGAGTTCCACGTCGTCACCCATGAGGATTGACGTGACCTCATCGGCGAGCGCCGCTTGCTCGACGGTGACCTGCAGCAGGGTGCGCTTGGTCGGGTCCATCGTTGTTTCCTTGAGTTCCTGCCAGTCCATTTCGCCAAGTCCTTTAAGGCGCTGGAACTCTTTCTTGTGATTCGGATGATCGTTCAGGAACCGGGCCTTGGCGAGATCGTCCTTCAGATACGTCTTCTCCTTGCCGATCTCGGTCGAGTACAGCGGCGGCTGAGCGATGTACAAAAGCCCTGCTCGACCAGCCCACGCATCTGACGGAAAAGAAGGTGAGAAGCAGCGTGCGAATGTGACTGCCATCCACGTCGGCGTCGCACAACGCTATGACCTTGTGGTACCTGGCCTTCGATGCGTCGAACTCCTCGCCCACTCCCCCACCGATGGCCGCGATCAGCGCCAGCACTTCGGTGTTCTTCAGCATCTTGTCGAAACGGGAGCGTTCGACGTTCAAGATCTTGCCGCGGATCGGCAAGATGGCCTGGGTGAGCGGACTACGAGCGGCCACGGCCGAGCCGCCGGCCGAGTCGCCCTCCACGATGAACAGTTCGCACTCCTTCGGATCGCGAGAGTTGCAGTCCTTCAGCTTGTCGGGCATTCCCGCGCCTTCAAGCGCTGACTTGCGGCGGATGGCGTTGCGGGCATCCTTGGCGGCTTTACGAGCGACCGAGTGCCGCCGACGCCTTCTTCAGCATTGCGCTCGCTTCGGCCGGGTTCTCTTCGAACCACTCGGCCAACTTGTCGTTGGTAACACGCTGCACCATGGACCGGGCCGGAACGTTACCGAGCTTGCCCTTGGTCTGACCTTCGAACTGCGGGTCCCTCATCTTCACCGACACGATCGCTGTGAGGCCTTCACGTACGTCTTCGCCCAGGAGGTTCTCATCCTTTTCCTTGATGATGTCTCGGCTGCTGCCGTACTTGTTCACGACCGAGGTGAGGGCGGACTTGAAGCCTTCGATATGCATGCCACCTTCGGTGGTGGAGATACCGTTGGCGTACCCGAAGATTCCTTCGTAGTAGCCGGTGTTCCACTGCATGGCGATCTCGACCGTCATCTCTTCATCGGTGTCTTCACCTTCGAACTGGGCCACCTTTTTGAAGAGTGATTCCTTCGAGACGTTGAGATGGCGCACGTAGTCGGCGATGCCGCCCGGATACCGGAACGTCACGCTCATGAGCGTGTCCCGGCCGTTGGTCGAAGAACTGATCTCGAGACCCTTGTTCAGAAAGGCCATGATCTGCAGCCTCTCGATGACCGTGCGAGCAACGAAGACCGTACCTTCGGCCAAGAAGATAGTGGGATCGGGCCAAAACGTGACGGTGGTACCGGTGCGACCGTCCGGCGCCTTGCCGACCACCGCGAGGGCTGACTGTGGCAACCCGCCGTCGGCATATTCCTGGCGGTAGTGATTGCCGTTCTTGTCGATCTCCAGGACAAGTCGGGCCGAGAGGGCGTTCACGACCGATACGCCGACACCATGGAGGCCGCCAGAGACCTTGTAGCCCTCGCCGCCGCCGAACTTGCCTCCGGCACCGAGCACGGTAAGCACAACCTCGGCTGCGCTTTGCCTTGTGCTGGCCGGACGGGTACGGGTCAACCGGGATACCGCGACCGCTGTCTTCGACCCGGCAGGCACCGTCTGGCAGCAGCGGATGATGATCTTGTCGCAGAAGCCGGCCATTGCTTCGTCCACCGAGTTGTCGACGACTTCCCAGATCAGGTGATGCAACCCGTTCAGACCAGTCGAGCCGATGTACATACCCGGTCGCTTACGTACGTGGGCCAAACCTTCCAGGACCTGGATGTCCTTGGCGCTGTAATCAGCGCTTCCGCTGGTGTTGTCGGTCGCCGTCGACGAGCGTCTCCGTCTCGTTCGTACTGCAGGGGGAGCGGCGACCGCATGCGCCGGATGGCTAGGCCGGGTGCGTCTGCGGAGATGTGAGGCGTTGCCATCCTTCCATGAGGGGTGTTACAAGGTTTGTTTTACCGCCCTGCGCTACCCCCCTCGGGAAACGGACTTTTCGCTCAACGACGGGCCACACGAAGCTCAATGGAGCGCAATTCGCCCCGCCAACGTGTGGCCTCAGACGCTCGATCAAGTCTTTTTCCAGATATCGCAGCTGCGGTAGCCCCATTAGGGCTGGTCGACCTCAACGACGAGGCGGCCTGATTCAAGCCAAAACCGGCTTCACGTGCCCGCGGCGATGGTGGGCCCCACCACTACGTCCAGTAGCCAAAACCCCGGCCACTGCTGCTGCACCGTCACCACGAAGCGAGCGCACAACGGCATCCAAACTGAGGCCGATCGGCGTCGGTTCATCCCTCATTCGACCAACGTCCCGTTGTGAATGCGGAGAATCCGCTGTGGCGAGGCACCGGCGGGCAGGACCGATGCCGTGGTCAATACGACCTGGCCGGCCGGCAGATTTTCCAGCAGGGCGCGGCTGCGTTGGGGGTGGAGGTTGCCGGAAACACATCATCGAGCACCAAGACAGGGGCTTCACGATGATGCTCGGTAACCAGCCGGTGCGCCGCCAGTCGAAGGGCCGACCGCGAACGTCCGCTGCTCGCCTTGGCTGGCATCGGTCCGAGCAGCAGGCTGGTGTTCAAATGAAGCTCAAGGTCATCGCGGTGCGGACCAACCGAGGTTGATTGTCGGCGCACGTCTTCGGTGCGTGACGCCACAACCGCGGCCGCCATGCCGCCAGGTAGCCACATCGGCGCATAGCCCAACGTCACTTCGTGGGGTTGACCGGCAAGCACGACATAGACTCGGCACCAAGGGGGGCGAGTCTGGTGGTGAGCGCCCGTGGGGCCCGTCCGAGACCATCGCCGAGTTCGGCAAGCTTCATATCCCAGATATCAAGGCTAATCGCCAGATCCCCGGTCAACCGCCCGCCCGCCTGCTTCAACAACGCAGCACGCTGCTTCAACACCCGGTCAATGTCGCTGCGTAAGCGTTCATGCCGGAGAGTAACGCAACCAAGGTGTCGTCCATGAAGTAGCGCCGTTCTGTCGGCGCTCCTTTCTGAGCACCAGGTCATCGGGGCTGAACACGCTTACCCGCAAAATGCCGAGCAGGTCCCGGCTGCAGGGCCAGTCGTTGCCGATTGACCTGTGCTCGGCTGCGTCCATTGACGGCGATCTGTGCTTCGATCAGCAACTCGCGGCCGTCGTCATGCACCACCTCGGCCCCAAGATGGCCTCGGTCGCCCCGGTGCGAACCAGCGCCTCGGTCGGGACCCGGCGGGAAGGACCGAAGGCTCGCGAGGTAGGCCAACGCCTCCGCGATATTGGTTTTTCCCTGCCCGTTGGCGCCGATGATGGCGGTGCAGCCCTCCCCCAACACGACGTCCCCGCGTGGGTGTAGTTCCGGAAATCGGTGAGGGAAAGGCTGCATGACCTGCACGATCGAGACGAGCGGTTCGAGTTCCGCTTACGGACGCAGGACCGGCATCAACAGGTACAGGTAGGCGCTCTGGTCGGTGCCCTTCACGACGGCCGGTTTCAACGCATCGAGGGTCTCCAGCACGATGTCCTCGCCGCCAACGGCATCCACACCGTCGGACAGGTAGTCGGGGTTGAACGCCACGGTCATGTCGTTGCCGGTGTAGGACGGCGTCGAGGCTCTCGGTCGCTTGACCAATGTCCTGGGTGGTCGCGGCAAGATCGAGACGGTCGGCCGACGGGTCGAACGGATCGGAGTGGCATCGCGGGCCAGCAACTTCACACGCTTGACGGCAGCAGGAGCGCCTCACGGTTCACCGTCAGCTTGTTCTAGTAGATTGTTCGGGATGAGCTGGCGATAGTTCGGGAAATCACCCTCGATCAGCCGGGTCGTAAGGCGCGTATCGCCCGCTTCGAAGGTGGCATCACGCTCGCCGAGTCGCAGGAAGACGCTCTGCGGCGCTGCCGATCATGCAGGGCGAATTCCTGCAACGCCCGAGACGGCACAAGCACCTTTAATCGTCGCCAAGCGCCGCGGTGTGGGTAGATCACGCACAGCGAGCCGGTAGGAATCCGTGGCCACGAGCAGGGAGCCATCGTTTTCTGCGGCGAGCAGGACGCCGGTCAGCAACAGCCAGAGCTCGTCCTTGCTGGCGGCCCGGACGACTTCCTTTCACCGATTCGGCCAAGGTTGCTGCCGGCAGTTCGACCGCAACCGCAGACGGAGCGGCGAGCCGGGGATAGTCCTCAACCGCCATCGTCCGGACGCTGAACAGGAGCCGGCCGGCTAGATCCGGGCCTCGTCGGATGTGGTCTCAAAGCTGACCGCCCCTGCCGGCAGCGAGCGCACAATGTCGCCGGACAGTCGGGCTGGAACCACGCAAGCACCATCGGTTTCGCCAGAAACGACGAGGGTGACCTCGATGGTCAGCTCCAAGTCTGTTCCGGTCACCGTCATGCGGTCACCGGCCAGTTCCATGCGCACACCTGACAGCACCGGCAGCACGCCGGTCCGTCCGGTGGCCGCACGGCCAGCGGTACCTAGAGCTTCTGCAAGAACATCTCGTTCGCAACGGAACTTCACGTCCGTTCCTTTCCTTCCATCAGTAGAGGGAGCTCGCCGGCCCCGCGTGATCATTGGTCGTTATTTCAAACTAGAAGTAGTAATAGGTCCTGTGGATTGGGGATAGGTGCCTGTTTCCCCTGTTCAGAGAACATTTTCGTTTCCCCAGGGTTATCCAGATTCCTCACAGCTTCGAGAGGGACTGAGATACCCGATATCATATTATAAGCAGTACCTTGAACTAACAATGTTAATCTGAAAAAAAATGCCACTGCAAATTGTTATATTGTCAACAGGGTTGAACCTCGATGATTTATTAAAGAATCACAGCCCTCCATAAATAAAATTCGAAAAATCCATTCAATTATAAATCATTTATTATGAAGCATAGATTCATCTTTTTTATTCTTCTTACAGTTGTTACTAAAAGTTTCACACAGACAAAAAAAATAGAAATTGAGATTTTACCATATGTCAAATATGATAAGTATAAGGAGTTTTTGGGATGGGAGACTGGCATAGGTGGAAAGCATTTTGTAACACCAAGCGGAATATCTTATGGGCTTGATACGAGACTGAAAAAAAGATTGGGTGATAATTATAGTTTTGTTTTAGGGCTAGGGTATTTTAGATATTCCTTTACAAAAATTGCTACTCACAATAACCTTGGTACAGGTAATACAAGGTTAATTAGCTTTCCAAGCCCATTGTTTATTTTGTTTTATACAGACAAGTATTGGTACAATACAGTTTCATTAAAACTTGGGGTAGAAAAAATTTTAACGTTAAAAAATAATTTTAGTCTCCCAATCGGGATAAACTTCGGTAATTATTTTTCTTTCTCTCAACAATACCACCTTACAGCTAATCCTGATGGTAGTCAAAAATACCTAATAAAAAAAAGTAACAATTTTGCTACTGCAATTGGATTGGAGTTGGGTCTATTGAAAATAAAAAGAAAAATGACTATCGGTCCTAAGATTCAAATCCCATTTCTTAGCAAATGGAAAACTGACAAGGCTTTCCCGAACGAAGACGGAAGCACAAGCAGAAGTAAATGGTTTAAAGGTTTTGGTTTTGGCATTTCATGTAATTTTTTCCTAACACAAAAAAGTAAATTATGAAAAAAGATATAGTTTCTAATATCGCCTGCATTTTGTTTTTTCTAAACATCTGTACATACTTATCTGCTCAAGTAAAAACAAGAACTTATTTTAATGAAATACCCCAATCAAAGATTATTAATTCGCCTTTAGGCAACAAAATGTTTAATATTCCAGTACCAGAAGCATTTGAGAAACTCCTTTCAAGAGCCGGGAGTATGGAAACTTCGACTGATTATAAAAATAAATTTGCTCTTGTTTCAAAAACAAATCTTGATTTTTTTCAAATAGCGCAAAAGACAGTGTTGAAAGACAAAATTTTTTATTCATTACAGTTAAAAGCAGAAAAATCCCTTAATCTTTCACTTCAATTTGGCGAGTTTTTGCTATCGAAAAATGCAATAATGACTATATATACTGCACATGAAATTACTGATAGTATAACTTCAAACGAAAATAATGAACGGTTTCTTTGGGCTACAAGGGTATATCAAGGTGATAATTTGAATATCGTAGTCGTATTGCCAAAGATTGAAGAAGAGGTTTCTATATTAAGAATTACACAGGCTGGTTTAGGCTTTAAAAAGATTGGCCCAGATTTTTTTGGGAATCCAGGAACGTCTGCATCATGTAATATTAATATACTTTGCCCCTCTGGAAATGGATGGCAAAACGAAAGAAATTCAGTGGCGTTAGTTGTTGCAAACAGTGATGAAGTTGGTACTGGTACATTAATAATGAATACCTGTAATTATAATAGACCATATTTTCTCACTGCTAACCATATGGTGGTAAATAATGGAAATGTTAGTAACTGGGTATTTCAATTTCAAACTTGGAGCAGTACCTGTACTCCCAATGGGGCTTTTATAGAAAATGTTCAATTCAATGGTGGAGAAATAAGGGCAAAAAGCGGAGTTACAGATTTTGCTTTAATTGAATTATATCAAACACCATTATCTAATTCTGGACTTACATATGCAGGTTGGAATAGAAGTTCCGTACCTGCCACTTCTACTACAGCAATACACCACCCAATGGGTGATTTGATGAAAATTAGCCATGATTTTCAGGCACCGGTTGCAGCCCCATACACTGGGAGTGCTAATGACCACTGGAGAGCAAGTTTTGATGTTGGCATAGTTCAAAGAGGTTCATCTGGTTGTGCATTATTTAATCAGGCACATCAAATAGTAGGGCAATTACATGGTAGTGTAGAAAATGTCTGTACAGATTTCGACAATAATTGCTGGTGTGTAATTCAAAGACCTTCAGTAGCAGAATTTGGGAGATTTGACCTTTCATGGATAGGTGAAGGAACTAATGAAACTAGACTAAGCAACTGGCTCGATCCCTCAAACTCTGGCGCAATCACCACTAATACAACAAATATTGTAAGTTTAATACAAGCGGCTAATCCAGGGGCTTTTTTACCTATGACTGGTAATAGTGTTGTATGTGCCACTACACAGACTTATACAATTAGAGGTTTTAGTGTGGGAGCAACAATAAACTGGCAGCTATTACCTCCCATCGTTGGCAGCGGTTATCAATTACCTGCACAAAATGTATGTAGCATGGTTACTAACGGTAATCAGGCAACGCTTACCAAAATTTCAAATGGCAATGTAAGGTTAGTTGCAACAATTACATATTGTGGTGGAATTGTACAATCAGCTAATAAAGAAGTAACATTTGGTGTTTCTCCCATTGCTAACAACGGGGCTTATGCTTCAAATATAAGCTGGTATACCCCAATCGTTAATACTGTGCACTTTACCAATGGTACAACAACTGCAATTTCGATGGCTTTTCCATATAATAACCAGTATACTTTCACAAAAAACCAGAGTTCAAGCAATGCTACATGGATAAACTGGGCAAACGGAAATGTAGGTATAACTTTTAATAAGCCTGTAACCAGCAGTAGTTTTATTTCGTTTAATGTTAAAACCACAAATGCCTGCGGTATTACAAACACTCCATTGGTTTTTTATTACAATGGCCCACCAATTTATTTTAGGGTTTCTCCTAACCCGGCAAATGATTTTATCACAATCGAAGAAATTGATGCGGAAACGAACAAAATAACAACTCAATCAAATATAAAAGCAGTAGAGTTAATCAATAAAATGGGTGTAGTCTTTTACAGAAAGGAATATAACAAATCGGTTGCTGCCAGTATTACTATACCAATCAGGCAGTTTAAAAATGATATATATACAGTAAGAATATTTGATGGTAAAGAATGGCAATCAAAAAAGATACTTATTCAACATTAGAAAAGGTATTTGAGATAAAAAAGGGCAGCAAAAATTTGCTGCCCTTTTTTATATATAACCCTTCCATTCCCTTACTTTTGCGCAATTTGTTCACCCACCCCCGCCCCTCCCAGGAGGGGATAAAAAAATGCCAAAAGACAATTCGATTACTTCGGTACTTATTATCGGCTCCGGCCCCATCATTATCGGCCAGGCCTGCGAATTTGATTATTCGGGTACACAAGCTGCCCGTAGCCTGAGGGAAGAAGGAGTAAGAGTCATTCTTATCAATAGCAACCCTGCTACTATTATGACTGACCCGATGATGGCTGATCGGGTTTATTTGTTACCGCTTACTGTTGAAAGTATTGAACAAATATTACAGGAAAATGAAATTGATGCTGTGCTACCCACCATGGGCGGCCAAACAGCACTCAACCTTGCCAAAGAAGCGGAAGACCTTGGCATCTGGAAACAATACAATGTTCGATTGATCGGTGTGGATATTAAAGCAATTGACAAAGCAGAGGACCGTGAGCAATTCCGCCAGTGGATGATAAAACTTGGCGTAAGTGTGGCGCAGGCAAAAACGGCCAACTCCTTTTTGGAAGGAAAAGAATTTGCACAGGAAATTGGTTTCCCTCTGGTAATCCGTCCATCGTTTACATTGGGCGGTACCGGTGGTGGTTTTGTACATGATAAAGATGATTTGGATGAGGCATTGAACCGTGGTTTACAGGCATCGCCGATACATGAAGTGCTGGTAGAAAAAGCAGTGCTGGGTTGGAAAGAATTTGAGTTGGAATTGCTGAGAGATTCTGCAGATAATGTTTGTATTATTTGCACGGTAGAAAATTTTGACCCGATGGGTGTGCATACTGGTGACTCCATCACTGTAGCACCTGCGATGACACTCAGCGATACAGCCATGCAACTGATGCGCAACACTGCGATAATGATGATGAGAGATTTGGGAAATTTTGCTGGTGGTTGTAATGTACAGTTTGCTCTTAACCCGGAGAATGAAGAAATTATTGCGATAGAAATTAATCCCCGTGTAAGCCGTTCCTCTGCTTTGGCAAGTAAAGCCACTGGTTATCCTATTGCAAAGATTGCTGCGAAACTGGCGATTGGTTATAACCTGGATGAATTGGAAAATCAAATTACTAAAACAACCTCTGCTTATTTCGAACCTGCACTGGATTATGTAATTGTAAAAATACCCCGGTGGAACTTTGACAAATTCAAAGGTGCGGATGATACATTGGGACTACAGATGAAAAGTGTGGGTGAAGTGATGGCGATTGGAAGAAGTTTTACAGAAGCCATTCAAAAAGCTTGTCAGAGTTTGGAGAACAATGCCGTAGGACTTGGCTATTATGGTAAAAGCCTGATGCATGCTGATGAACTACTGGAATATATAAAGACACCGAAATGGGATCGCATCTTCCGAATCAAAGATGCGCTGATGGCAGGTATCTCCGTCGGTACCATTTCAAAAGCGACGAATGGTATTGACCGTTGGTTCCTCTACGAGATTCAGAAAATCTGCAATCTTGAAAAAGAAATGGTGAAATATGATTTAGCAGATTTGCCATTAGAATTATTAAGAGAAGCCAAAGTGCATGGCTTTAGTGATGAACAGATAAGCCGCATTACCGAACATGGTGATGAGGAAGATGTGTATCAGAAAAGAAAAGCAGCCGGTATAACAAGGGTGTACAAAATGGTAGACACCTGTGCTGCTGAGTTTGAAGCAAAGACTCCTTACTTCTATTCTACTTTTGAAGAGTGGCAACAGCAATGAAAGTAAAGTAACAGATAAGAAAAAAATCATCGTACTTGGCTCCGGGCCTAATCGTATCGGGCAGGGTATTGAATTTGACTATTGCTGTGTGCATGGTTTGCTGGCGATAAAAGAATGTGGATATGAAGCCATCATGGTGAATTGTAATCCCGAAACAGTAAGTACTGATTTTGACATGGCCGATAAATTATATTTCGAGCCGGTATATTGGGAACATCTCTGGGAAATAATTGAACATGAAAAACCAGAAGGGGTGATTGTGCAGTTGGGTGGACAAACAGCATTGAAACTGGCAGAAAAATTACACCAGAAAGGAATAAAAATTATTGGCACTTCTTACGATAGCCTGGATATTGCCGAAGACCGTGGCCGTTTCAGCGACCGCTTAAAAGTATTGGACATTCCTTATCCTGATTATGGAACAGCAGAAGATGTGGATGAAGCTGTGAAAGTGGCAAACAAAGTAGGTTATCCTGTTTTGGTTCGTCCTTCGTATGTATTGGGTGGACAAAGAATGCGGATTGTACTGAATGACGACGAAGTAGAAAATGCAGTAGTGAGTTTATTAAAACATTTACCCGGTAATAAGATTTTGATTGATCATTTTCTCGACCGTTGCCAGGAAGCAGAGATAGATGGCATTTTCGACGGAGATGATTTTCATGTAATGGGTGTGATGGAGCATATTGAACCAGCCGGTATTCACTCAGGTGATAGTAATGCGGTGTTACCTGCTTTCAATCTTACGCCGTTGATTGTACACACCATGGAAGAATATGCGGAGAAGATTGCAAGGGATTTAAAGATTCAGGGATTAATCAATATCCAGTTTGCTATTAAGAATGATAAAGTATTTGTGATTGAGGCCAATCCAAGAGCATCAAGAACTACTCCATTTATTGCAAAAGCTTACCAGATACCTTACCTGAATGTGGCTACTAAAATAATGATGGGCACACATAAGCTGAAAGACTTTACGTTTGAGAAAAAATTAAACGGCTTTGCTATTAAAGAACCGGTTTTCTCTTTCAATAAGTTTCCGGGTGTAAATAAAGAGCTTGGCCCTGAAATGAAATCAACCGGAGAAGCAATCCGTTTTATAAAAGATCTGAGAGACCCTTACTTCCGTCAGTTATATAAGGATAGGAGTATGTATTTGAGTAAGTAGATATTTTTATTGATAAGAATAAAAAACCGGGCAGCAATGTCCGGTTTTTTTGGCGTTGGTTAAAACAACAACTGCCATCTCAGTTCGTTAAAACGTTGACAGCAGGTGCAGGTTTAATGGTTAATGGCGTTTTGATTAAAGCCCCCGGTTTGCTTGCTCCGGTATGTTTAATGGTGGCAAATCTTTTTTCTTTCTGAAATAAAGATACATTGAGAAAATGCCGTTGTTGGTCAAATTTTTATCTTTAATTTGGCTTATATAATAATAAATTAATAATAATACTATTGTTAATCTATTGATTATCAATTAATTAATTAATTTATTTTATTCGTTTATTTTTGTGTTATCTATGAATATATTATATTCATATTTTAGTATATCTCATTTATAAATTCAGTCGTTTTGAAAACCCCCTCTTCTTTTATCTGGCAGTTTGTGCATTCACTTACAAATGCTGAAAAGACTTTTTTCAGAAGAAATTTTTCTGCTACCAACCAAAGAGGACAAAAACTTTACTTAACACTGTTTGATGCCATTGCCGCACAAAAAAATTACGACGAAGAAAAAATCATCAATCGTTTTTCTCCGGAAATAAACAAACGGAACATTTCTTTTCAAAAAAACTATTTGCAGAAAGAAATAAACAATGCCCTTGTGGAATACTATAGCCGTAATAATGTGTACCAGGAAATTTATAAGCAAATACAATTAATACGGGTATATAGAAAAAAGGGGCTTTTAGACGAAGCCCATATTCTTTGGAAAAAAACAATGAACCAAGCCCGAAAAACGGAGTCATTTGCGATGAGCAGTTTATTGAAATCAGAGTTTGAAAAAATGATTCTCTTCAGCAGCTCCCATATCAGCTACGATGAGCTATACTCTGTATTCAATCAAACTGCAATGACCTACCCTGAATATGCTGACATGAATACCCTAAGGGATATTTATGCAGAAATTGTTTTGATAAAACGAAAAGTGCATTTTGATATTGACGAGAAGCAGCGGGAAATCATTGAAAATCTATTAGAAAGGGTAAACGGGTTCGATAAATACACAGGCAATAAATCATTTCTATTCCGGCATTACTATTATATGAGCAAAGGCACTTTGTTATACTTACTCAATAAAATTCAGGATTCATTTGATATTTTTAAAATTGTACATAACGACTGGAAGAATAATAAGTTATTCATTCTTTCAAATGGGGAGCATTATCTGGAGTTACTTTATATGATAAATTATTCCGGTATCCTTTCTGGTGCTTATCAGTACCTTTTTGATTCTTTCGAAGACCCTATTAACTTGCTAATAGAAGACCGGGTACAAAAAGCCAATTTTGAGGCTATTAAATTTATTGCTCAAAATAGAATATATAACAGAACTGCCCGGTACGACAAAGTTGTTCCGCTACTCTCTTATTTAAAAGAAAATTATCAGCAATGGGAGCCAATGCTCAACAATGATATAAATCGTACCATTAATCTTTCGGCAGGAATTGCCAGCTTCGTTCTTGAAGACTTTGATAATGCCCTTTACTTTACTAAAAGGGCCATTACTATTTTCAGGGACGGTGCAAGGGAAGAACATTTGGCCGCTGCTCAAATATTATTATTGCTTATTACTTACAACATTAATAATAACCGCTTGTTTGATGCACAATATCGCAATACCTACGCTTACTTCTATAAAAAAAAGAATAAAAAAGCTTTTGAAACGGCTTTTATACAATGCCTGCACAGAAATTTTTATCAGCCAGAAAATAAAGTGCGGTTAAAAGAATATCAAAAAACACTTACCATTTTTGAAGAAAATAAAAATGACCGGATACAACAAATGGCATTTGCCATATTCAATTATTCCGGGTGGTTACAAAGCAAAGTACAACGCATTTCGTATCAGAAATTTGTAGAAAACAAAGTAAAGGCAGAAAATATGACTCTTGTTTCGTAACTTACTTTTATGAAAAATGAAATTGAAGCACTCATACACCGTATAGACAATACCCTCAATGGCGAGCCATGGTATGGCAGATCAATATTATCAATACTTGAAGAAGTGGATGTGAAAAAAGCAGCAGCTCATGCTGGCGGTGCCTCCCATTCCGTACTGGAAATTTTATACCACATGAACACCTGGGCAGATTTTACCCTTAAAAGAATTGAAAAAGATAAAAACTATGATTTAGCATTCGCCGAAGCATTAGATTGGAGGAAAATTGATACTAAGTCACACACTTGGAAAAAAGCCCTTACAGAATATAAAGCCACCCATAAAAAAATTATAGCTGTATTAAAAGCAAAAGACGATGACTTTCTGCTGGAAATGGTTGACTACCGTAAATACAATTTCCGGTTTTTGATAAACGGGTTAATGGAACATAATATTTATCATGCCGGACAAATAGCATTAATGAACAAGCTGCCGGATATGTAAAAATTTCACCCACCATTTTTTCATGGCTGCTTATAAAAATAATTTCTGGAAACAAGCCCCGTTTGTAAAAATACTATTGGCCGTGGCAGCTGGTATAGTTTTGCAGTGGAATATTCAGTTGCCCGCGGGCAGCTGGTGGTGGATTTTTGCAGCAGGTGTTTTTTTATTTGCCTGTTTTTTCTTTATTCCTTTTTTTGAAAAATATCGTTATGCCGTTTTCAACGGCATACTTGTAATCGTTTTATTTGTAAGCATTGGTGGCTTACTGGCATGGAAAAAAGATATACGAAACAATAACGAATGGGTAGGCAACCACTATTCTGCGGGTGATGGTATTATTGCTACTATTGATGAACCACTTACAGAAAAAACAAAATCTTTTAAAACCATCGGGCAAGCCAATTACTTAATAGCAAATGAAAATGCACTGCCTGTTAAAGGCAGGATTATACTCTACATAAAAAAAGACAGCACTGTTAATCTTAGTTACGGCGATAAAATTCTTTTGAAAAAACCGTTACAGGAAATAAAAAACTCCGGCAACCCCGGCGGGTTCGATTATAAACGTTACAGCCTTTTCCAGGGTATTACCCACCAAGTTTATTTAAAGCCTGAAGACTATGTTGTACTCGACGATAAAAACATAAATAGTTTTCGGCAGTTTATTTATTCCTCAAGGCAAAATGTATTAGGTATTTTAAGAAAGCATATCCCTGGCGATAAAGAACTGGGGTTGGCAGAAGCATTGCTGATTGGTTATAAAAACGATTTGGAACAGTCGCTGGTACAATCATATACAAACACCGGTGTAGTACACATCATTGCCATTTCTGGCTTACACCTTGGATTGGTTTACTGGTTACTTGGTCTTATTGTAAAACCATTAAAGAAAAAAAAGAAACTGCAGTGGATAAGGCCTGTATTTATTATTACCGGGTTGTGGCTATTTAGTTTCCTGGCTGGTGCGCAACCCTCCATACTGCGTTCTGCATTAATGTTTACCTGTATTATTTTGGGCGATTCGTTTTCCAGAAAAACTTCTATCTATAACACCATTGCATTGTCGGCATTTATTCTTTTATGTATTAATCCTTATTGGTTATGGGATGTTGGCTTTCAGTTATCATATGCCGCTGTACTCAGCATTATAATATTTATGCGGCCTATTTACAATTGGTTTTATATAAAAAACAAAGCTCTCGATTTTTTATGGAAGATGAATGCAGTAACATTAGCCGCACAAATATTAACTGTGCCATTGGGTATTTATCATTTTCACCAGTTTCCTAATTTGTTTTTACTGACGAACTTTGTAGCCGTACCGTTATCTAGTTTAATTTTGCTGGGAGAAATATTACTGTGTATTATTTCTTTTATCCCCGCCGTTGCGGCATTGGTTGGCAAACTCCTATGGGGAATGATCTGGCTGATGAATAATTATATTGAAAAAATCGAGTCAATCCGATTCTCACTTTGGGATGGGCTGCAAATCTCCATTCCGCAGGCAATATTTTTTACACTGTTTGCAGTTGGCATCAGCTACTGGTTGATGGAAAAATCGGCAAAAGGATTACGATGGGGTTTATTTTCTTTATTGGCCTTTGCAGCACTCCGTTCCTTTTCATTTCTACAAAGCAACCGGCAACAGAAAATTGTAGTGTATAATGTACCACAAAAATCTGCTATTGATTTTATTGATGGAAGGAATTATCAGTTTATCGGCGATAGTGATTTATTAGAAAATGATTTTGCCCGCAACTTTCACCTGAAGCCCTCAAGGGTTTTATTCAGGATTGATGATAAGGAAAAACCAGCCAGCCTTGTGGTAAATAACAATTATATAAATTATCACAATAAAAAAATATTGCTGGCTTCTACTGCTATCCGTTTTGAAATGCAAGGCACAAAACCGGAAATAGACCTGCTCGTTATATCTAAAAACCCAAAATTGTATATACAGGAACTATCAAAAGCGATAGATATAAAACAGGTAGTGTTTGATGGCTCTGTACCTGTCTGGAAAACCACCTATTGGAAAAAAGATTGCGACAGTCTGCACATCCCATGGCATGATGTTTCAACTAAAGGGGCTTTTGTAATGAGGGTGGAATGAGAATGCTGAATAGAATTACAGAACGTACAAGAGTGCGACGCAACAAAAGCTGATAGTAGTACTATAGCTTGGTAAATAATTTTATCTTTCAGGAAAACACCCCTTTTGCAATGAAATGGCAGACACTTACCTTTGCCACTCCCAACGATGGCCTGCCCGAACAATTTCAAAATTTTATGAACAAAAAAATTCAATCGGCACTTATCTCTGTTTTCTATAAAGACGGATTAGAAAATATTGTAACGCAACTTTCAAAAATCGGTGTAACTATTTACTCCACCGGCGGTACACAAACCTTTATTGAACAACTGGGTGTAAAAGTTGTTCCGGTGGAAGACCTCACCACTTATCCTTCCATACTCGGCGGCCGGGTAAAAACATTGCACCCCTCTGTATTTGGCGGCATACTCGGCAAAAGGGATGATGCACAGCATGTGCAGGAAATGAAGCAATACAATATACCCGAAATTGATTTGGTGATTGTGGATTTATACCCGTTTGAAGAAACAGTGGCTTCTACTACCGACGAAAAAGCAATTATAGAAAAAATAGATATCGGTGGTCCATCCATGATTCGTGGTGCAGCCAAAAACCATAAAGATGTGGCAGTAATTGCCAACAAAGCAGATTATCGTTTATTAGAAACAATACTGAAAGAACAAAACGGCGAAACAACACTGGAGCAGCGGCGCATGTTTGCCATCAAAGCATTTGATGTTTGTACGGCGTATGATACAGCCATCTCCAATTATTTTCACCAGTTAAATGTGCTTACCCCTTATAACAAAGAAGAAAAAACAATGCGGTATGGGGAGAATCCGCATCAAAAGGCTGCTTTCTTTGGCAACCTTTCTGAATTGTTTGAACAACTGAACGGCAAAGAGCTTTCTTACAATAATTTGGTGGATGTGGATGCAGCGGTGCAAATAATAAAAGAACTCACCGTTAATACATTCGCCATCATCAAACACACTAATGTTTGTGGTGTGGCGCAACGGCCAACAGTAAAACAAAGTTGGGATGCTGCATTGGCCGGCGATCCTGAAAGTGCATTTGGTGGGGTGCTTGTTTGCAACGGCACAATTGATAAAGCAACCGCTGATGCTATTAACGAAATTTTCTTTGAAGTATTAATAGCCCCGGCTTTTGATGAAGAGGCATTGACAGTGTTGAAATCAAAAAAGAACAGGATTTTGTTGAGAATGAAGCCGGATGCAGGAAGCCTGAAGTCTGAAATGCACCGTTCATTATTAAATGGTGTACTCATTCAGCAAACAGACGAAGGAAATTATACTGAATGGAAAGAAGCAGGCGGCAGGGAAACAACCGCTGCTGAAAAAGAAGATTTGATTTTTGCCAATCTAATCTGCAAGCATTTAAAAAGCAATGCCATAGCATTAATAAAAAATAAACAACTTATTGGCAAAGGCTGTGGCCAAACCAGTCGTATTGATTCGCTGCGCCAGTCAGTAGAAAAAGCAAAGCAGTTTAAGTTCGATTTAAACGGCGCAGTAATGGCAAGTGATGCCTTCTTTCCTTTTAATGATTGTGTTCAAATGGGGCATGAGGCAGGTATCACTGCATTTATTCAACCCGGCGGCTCTATAAGGGATAATGATTCCATTGAATATTGTAAAGCAAATAATTTGGCGATGGTGATTACAAACATGAGGCACTTCAAACATTAAACATTTTTAAGTCCCCCTTTCCCGAATTTATCGGGACAAGTAGGGGTAGAGGCATGAACATTTTCGACTTTCATAAAACCATTCTCTCCTCTTCTGCTGATTATTTAAAAAAACTATCAGTATTCAATCCGCTTACAATAAATAAAAAAGGAACTAGAGCCAAAGCTTTGTTTTGCCTGGCATTGGTTTGCTTTTTATGGGGTACCACATGGATTGCTTCCAAGGAAGGAGTAAAACATATTCCCGATGCGCTGCAAATGGCGGCCATCCGGCAGTTAATCGGCGGCTCTTGTTATGTTGCTTTTTTTCTTTACAAAAAAACTGCGCTGCCCAAGGGCAAAGAGTGGATACCAATTCTGATTTTAAGTTTTTTAAATTTTATGGTCAGTAACGGGTTAAGCACTTTGGCACTGCAATATCAAATTTCAGCCGGGCTTGGCGCCATCATCGGGGCTATCTTTCCGTTATGGATAGTGGTGATAGGACTTTTTATTTCCAAAGAAAAAATGCCTGCCCTTGCTATCATCGGTTTGCTACTTGGCTTTGGCGGCGTATGTGTTATTTTTTACGACCACCTGCATGAATTTTTAAACCCGCAGTTTCAATTGGGTATTTTATTTTCCGTTATAGCAACATTTACCTGGGCTATCTCTTCACTTTATACAAAAAAACAAGCTTTACATTTTAATCCTTACTTCGGTCTTGGTTTGCAAATGCTCATCAGTGGTATTGTGTTATATAGTTTCTCAGCCGCTTCCGGCAAAGCCGTTCCTCTATCTGCCATTCAGTGGCAAGCATGGGCATCTATTGGTTACTTAGTTGTTTTCGGTTCTTTAATTGCATTTATCTGTTACTTGTATGCTTTGCAAAATTTGCCAACGGAGCAGGTTTCCATTTATGCCTATATAAACCCCATGGTTGCTGTACTATGTGGCTGGGTAATTTTTCATGAAAGAGTATCACCCTTTATTATAGTTGGCGGATTGGTTACACTGCTTGGTGTTTATTTAGTAAACAAAGCATTTAAAGCAGTATCCCCACCAGAGCAGCCGGAAACGGAAGGGATGTAATCTTTTGTTACCAGCTTCAGTTCCCTGAGCATCGTCCCTTGCGTCGCACACTTCATCTTCCTGTTCAATACTCAGCAACAAATACAATTATAACCGCAGAGGTGGGGAGCCGCAAATATCTCAAACAAACTTATTTTTTTTCTCCCCGTCTCTGCACCTCTGCGGTAAAAAGTTTCTGCAAAGCAGAAAAACCTTTGTTTCCATCATTCAGCAACTTCCTTTACAAACTGTTCATACATTTCTTTCCATCCTTTAAACCGCTCGTCCGTACCAAAAAAATTATTATGCCAGATGGTGATTAGTATCCCATTTACATTTTTCACCTGCTGATAGTAGTAAAGCATTTCATCCAATGCCTGTTGCGGTGTAAGTTTTTGCTCATAAAACAAATTGGCATCCATGCAGCAAAACGGATAAAGCAGCAGCGTTGTTTGTTCTTCCCTTGCAAAATCATACCAATAAAATGGTGAAGCCACCGATGCCCTGAAGCCGTTAATACTTCCATAACCCATGGAGTAATCTTCGGTAATACCCACATTAATTAATTGCTTGAATGTATCTGGCAATGTAAGTCGTATATAATGCTGGCGGGAAATAGAAACCGCTTTGCCAGAAATATTTTCTACTATTTTCTTTTCTTTTTTTAGCAATAAAACATCATCACCACTTTGCCAGCTTGGATGCACCCCTGTTTTATATTTTTCTGCATGTTGTTTTATTAATTGCTGCAAAGCAGGGGTGGTTGGCAGAATGTTTTTGTCAACACCTTTATTTTTTTCGGCCACTAAGAAAAAGTAATTCGGATTTAGCTGGTATTTTTTATGCAGTTCATCCATCCACTCATACGTATCATACGGGTCTTTATGTTCACCACTTAGTATTTTTTTCCGAAGGGATATTTCTTTAAAGTTTCCATTCAGAAAATTTTTTATTGCTGCACCAGCACTGCGCCACCATTGTTTGTGTTTGTAGGCGAAGGCTTCATCAATATCGTAAGTTGGAAGAAATTTGAAGTTTGTGGTTTGTGGTTTGTAGTCAGGAAACCTTAGTTGTACTAAACTTTTAAAGTCCTCAATCCAGATATTAATTAAAGGAAGATTGAGAAAGCCTTCTCTGTATGATAGTGAGCTTTTGTAACCATATCTTCCGTACTCATCTTTTTCATATGGCAGGTATTCTTCGTAGCGGCTTAATAAATAAAAAGAAATAGCAAAAATGTCAAACCCAAAATCTCCTTCGGTTTTTAAAAATGCTTTATATCCATTAGTTTCAAAACAGTTTATTTGCTGCTGTTTAATTCCGCATTCAAAAAGCAACGAATGTGGTTTTATCCAAATTTCATTTTCACCAATCCTTTCATTACTGTAATTAATTTTTACCCCTTTGTAATTAATAAACTCCTGCTGGTTATTGGTAACAGTCATTGTGCGACCAATAATTTGCTTCCCGGCAAAGCCGGCACTGTATTGCAGGCGGGGTGTTATTTGCTGTGAGAAAAGGAGCATGGGCAAAAATAGATTTTTAAGCTATAACAAAGGGAGGGATATTTTGCTTTTAAGAAAGGAATATTTTATATTTATAAAAATCATAGTTTTTGAAAAAGGGCTTACTCATACTATTATTATCTTCGGCATGTATCCGCATTGTTGCACAGCAACCTGTTTTGTATTTTAAAAAAATAAACAACAGCAACGGCCTTTCCAATAATAAAGTAAACTGCATCCTTCAGGATAAAAGAGGATTTACCTGGATAGGGACGGACGATGGGCTTAACCGATACGATGGCAACAACTTTTTAATATTTCGCAATAAACCCGGTTCTTCTGTTGGCATTTCAGGAAATATAATTATCGGACTTTTTGAAGATGAAAATGAAACTATCTGGATTGCAACCTCAGATGGGGGATTAAACAGATATAATTATCGTCTGCCTGCCGATAAGCAATTTAAACAATTTAAGAACAAACCAGGTAATCCGTCATCAATCCCTGTAAATATTATAAATGCCATTGTGCAGGATGATGATAATTTTCTATGGCTTGCCACCAGTGGTAAAAGAGTTATACGGTTTAACAAACAAACAGAAAAATTTGACGAACCCATTGATAAAGGAACTGCAACCGCAATAGCCCTCTGCATTGATAATAAAAAAACCCTTTGGGCAGGCAGGCAGGGTGGTGGCTTACTTAAAATAAATACACAATCGCTGAAGTATGAATTTGATGAACGATACTCCAACCTGTATGCAAAACTCCCCCATGCAGTGGTTACATCACTGTTCATGGACAGCGAAAAAAATATGTGGTATGGCTCCTGGGATAAAATGCTGTATAAATTCAATACCAGTTTACAAAAAGAAGAAGCCTTTCAGCAATCACCCTCCCCGTTTTCTTTTAGTAATGACGAAGTGTATGGTTTTGCAGAAGACAATTATGGCCGCCTATGGATGGCTGGCCGCAACAGTGGTCTGCATGTATTTGATAAAAAATTAAACAAATTTTATAACTATCGCTTCAACGCTGCATTAGACGGAACGATTGCAGATAACACGGTTAATTGTTTGTTCATTGATAAAAACAATAATCTTTGGGTGGGCACTAATAAGGGTATTAGTGTAAGCAGCCTGCACCAGCAATTTATTCAGCAGTTTTTACCCGGTACACCCGGCAACGGATTAGCGATTACTATTTACGATTTCTACAGTGACAATAATAAAACGCTGTGGATTGGAACCGGCAATGGGATTTATTCTAAAAAAATTAATAGTGGCCTCATAGAACATATGCCTGTAAGTTATGCAGGAGAAAAATTAGCTGTTACTAAATTTTATAAAGATGATAATGGCACAATGTATTTTGGCACAAACTATTCCTTGTTCCGGTATAATTCTGCAAAGCGAAGTATTGAGCCATTGCCAGATGCAGCACAGGACAAAGTAATGGGCCGCATTATTTCATCGAGGGTTGTTTCTGTTGTCAGGGATACTATTAACAATAACCCTGTATTGCTTACATCCCCCTATGGCCACTTTCTTACGTATTATGATTTGAAGGAAAGAAAATGGATAAGCCGTTTAGACAGCAGTATGAATATTGTGTCTTTATTTGGCCTTACAGACAACCTCATCCGAAAAATTTATCGCAGCCCGGATGGCCGTATTTGGCTCTCAAATGCAAAAGACGGGTTGGGCCTCTGGGAAAAAAAGCCACAGCCAAGGATAAAATATTTTAAAAACAACCCTGCTGATGCAGCATCAATTACCAATAACAATGTATTTGATGTAACGGGTGATGCAACAGGGAATTTATGGATAACAACAAATGGTGGTGGTTTATCTTACTTTAATGTTACAACCAATAAATTTAAACATATCACTGCATCTGCCAACCTGCTGGAAGGTGTGCAAACCGATGCCAATAGAAATGTATGGATGGTGGGCGGCGGCAACCTTCACCGCTACAACCCGGCCACCGGAGGTTACAGTTCGTTTGAACTGCCCGACATTGAAAAATCCGGCGGCATAAAAGGCTATCTGTATAAAGATGACGAAGGTAAAATGTATGCTGCGGGTACTAATTATTTTATCAGCTTTAAAACAGATGAGGTAAAAGAGAACATACAAACCCCGCAGGTATTATTTACCGACTTTAAAATATTTGATAATTCATATAGCCATTTACTTTTTCAAAAAAAAATAAAATTAAATTATAATCAGAATTTTTTTACCATCGAATTTGCATCTCCTCATTATGATGGTACCGAAAAAATTCACTACAATTATATGCTGGAAGGAGTAGATAAAAATTGGGTGGATGCAGGTACAAGAAATTTTGCCAGCTACCCCAATGCTGGTAATGGCAATTTTGTTTTTAAAGTAAGGGCAGCGGTTGGTAACGGGAAATGGACAGAAGCTGTTTCATCCCTTACTATAGAAGTAGTACCCCCTTTTTGGAAACGGTGGTGGTTTTATTTGTTGTGTGTATTATTTATTTCAGGTATCCTTTATGCTTTTTACCGCTATCGGATAAATGAATTGCTGAAGCGGCAAACCATGCGGAACAAAATTGCACAAGACCTGCATGACAGTGTGGGCTCCACCCTCAGCAGTATTTCTGTGTACTCAGAGGTAGCAAAAATACACGGAGAAAAAAATGAAAAAAGGGGGTTGAATGAGGTACTCGAAAAAATTGGAACTACTTCCAACGAAATGGTAACAGAGATGAATGATATTGTCTGGGCTATCAACCCCCGTAATGACAGTATGGAGAAAATAATCCAGCGGATGGAATCATTTGCAAAACCAATGGCGGCGGCAAGAAATATACACTTTGATTTAAAGTACGACAACCCTGTCCATTCATTACAATTAGATATGGACACAAGAAAGAACTTCTACCTGATATTTAAAGAAGCGGTAAATAATGCAATTAAGTATTCAGGGGCAAGTGAATTAAAGGCGTTTATCAAGCTAGGCAGCCATCATCTTACTCTTACAGTTAAAGATAATGGCGTTGGGTTTAATGCTGAAAAAGAAGTGACTGGCCAGTCAGCCTCTCTTGCCGGAAATGGTTTAAAGAATATGCAGTCAAGGGCTGCCGGGCTAAAAGGGCAATTAGAAATAACCAGCGAAGCGGGGAAGGGTACAATTGTTAATCTCAGCCTGCCGCTTTCCTGATTTCTACATCCCCATTTTCGGTGATTGTTTGGCACTTTTATTTTACTGACCTTTGAAATTAATTATAACCATGCCCCTCCGCATCGCCATATTTGATGATAACAGCAATATCCGGGATAGTATTACCCTGTTGTTAAAAACCGAAAAGGATTTTATAATAGTGGGTTCTTTTGCCCATGTACTTGATTGCTTAAATGATGTAAAAGACTGCAAACCCGATGTAATACTGATGGATATTGAAATGCCCGGCATGACTGGTATTGAAGCTGTAAAAAAAATAAAGAAAGAATTTCCTGAAATACTGATAATGATGCAAACTGTGTTTGAAGATGATGACCGGGTGTTTGATTCTATTTGTGGAGGCGCATCAGGTTATATTCTGAAAAATTTTCTAAATACAAGGTTGATTGATTCAATTAAAGAGTTACAATTTGGCGGCAGCCCGATGAGTCCTTCTATTGCAAGAAAAGTAATGATCAAAATGCAGCAGGTAGCGGAACAGATAAGACCTGCTGAAGCACCAGATTATCACCTTACCCCAAGAGAAAAAGAAGTATTGGCCTGTGTGGTAAATGGCCTTAGTTACAAAATGGTGGCCGATGCACTTTTCATCAGTTACGAAACAGTAAGAACGCATATCAAAAATATTTATGAGAAACTGCATGTTGCATCACTCACCGAGCTGGTACATAAAACTATGAAAGAAAAAATAGTGTAGTGTTATTTAATCGTAGAAAGTATCTCCCCCAGTTCTTTATCAAACATTCCATATTTACCATACTCCACCACACGGCCAAGTTCTTTTCCATTTTTCATTACCATAATAGTAGGTACGTTAATAATGTTTAAGGCTTCGCATAAATGACTGTAGGTTTTTTTTGCCCTGTCAACACCAATAAGTGTAACCCGTTCGTTTGAAAAACCAGCGGCATCAGTTAAAGAAAACATTTTGGGAATAATGTTTTGCGAATCCTCGCACCAGGTACCCATAAACACCAGCAACTGTACAGAGTCTTTATTTTTCTGCAACCCCTCCACTGCCGATGTGTTGGGTTTGTAACCAGTTAAGTTGCTGGCATACCACTTAAAAGTAGTATCGGCCAGCAACACCTCTTTTGAAATAATTCCTTTGTACGATTTTTCATTTGGCCTTTCTGCCAGCACAGTATAGGTGGTTTGTGCCAGAAGGATATTGCCAATTAAAAGGGATAGAATAAAAACGGGCAAAAGTTTCTTCTATGTTCTTCAGTTATTGGGGCAAATGTAAAAGGGAACAGGCAAAAGATGAAAGAAGAGGTGTTAAAGTTGCAAGCAGTCCGCTGTCGACAGTGAATGGTTCACGGTAAGTCGTTTTAAATCATAATATTCTATGCCTTTGGTAAAGCTACTGTGGTCTATGGATTGTCGACCATTGACTCTCTACAAACTCGCCTTCAACTCCAGCATAAAGCCTTTTATTTTTTCTAAGGATTGTATTAATGCATACTTTTCTTCTACCCTTTTATTCTTTTTCAAATAATCCTTTGCCCCTTCTATTGTGAATTTGCGGCGGCGCAGCAGATCGTAAATCATTTCCAGGTTCTTTACATCAACAGGGCGAAAGAAGCGGTCGCCTTTCTTATTTTTCTTAGGCTGCAGAATATCAAATTCAATTTCCCAGTATCGGATAAGCGATTGCTTTTCCCGGAACATGGCAGACACATCACCGATAGAGTAATATTGCTTTTTAAAAAGTTCTTCGTCGGCAGGTATATCAATTACCGCTGTGCTAACCGAAATATCTTTTAAGGATTTACGGCCTCTTTTACCTTTTACAGCAATTATTGGCTGTGCCGTCCCTGATTTTATTTTTTTAGCCGATAGTTTTGGCTCTTCCGGTGTGTTATTGATTACCTCAACAGGTTCTTCTACCATTGGCAAAACATCCTGCACTTCTTCGGTTGCAGCAAAATCAAATGTTATTTGTGACAAGGCTTTTTTCATCTTTTGCAAAGGTACATTTCCCGGCCTTGAAACAATCTCAATAACACTGCTGTGGAAAAATAATAAGCACCCGAAACTCTTAACCCCAAACCTGAAACTGCACTAATCCAAACTCTGGTTGCTCACTGCCGCTTTTTTCAGCAGCATATCAAACTGCTCCGGGGTAAGGTCGTTATAGAAAAAATATATCGGATCTATTTTGTCAGCATTCTTATGTACTTCATAATGGCAATGCGGCCCTGTACTTTTTCCGGTGCTGCCCACCCAGCCAATTACTTCGCCCCTTTTTACAACCTGGCCATTATTTACTTTCACCCTTACCATATGGCCGTACAGTGTTTCATAACCATAGCCGTGGTCAAGTATTACATGGTTGCCATAGCCATTTCCGGTATTACCTGCCGTGGTGGCTTTTCCATCGGCAGTAGCATAAATGGGTGTGCCCTGTGGCGCAGCAAAATCAAGTCCGTAGTGAAACTTCACCGTTTTGTAAACCGGGTCTATCCTGCTGCCAAAGCCAGATGCAATGCGGCTCAGGTCTTTATTGCTCACTGGTTGTATAGCCGGTGTGTGGGATAGCAATGCTTCTTTATTTTTCACCAGCTCCTCCACTTCATCATATGATTTTTTTTGTGCAGCAATCCGGTTGTTCAAATTATCCAATGTCTTTTTTATTTCAGACACTAACTGGTAATCTTTTATGTTTTCCACTTTGGCAATCTCCTGTTTTGCCTCCAGTTCTTTTGCCCTTGCACTGTCGGGTATGGGGGTAGCTTCAAAAATAGTGCGGTACACATTATTGTCCCTGTTTTCCAGTTCTTTCATCTGGTTTTGTACAGAAGCCAGATCATCTTCAAGGCCTTTATAATTATCCCTCATTGCCTTGCTTTGCCTTTCCAATAATTTTTCTTTTGGCGAGCCGATAAATTGAAAAGCCACATAAGAAATAAGTGCCGCCGTAACCAATGCTGCAGCCATAAAACCAAAGATGCGCAGTAGCCTTACCCGCAGCGGCGTCTCTAATTTTTCGTAACGAAGTGTATTGGTATTATAGTAGTACTTTATTTTCTTCATTGGGCAAGCTGAATAATTTACCTTTGCTCTCGCTTGAGGCAAGACTAACAAATATAGTCCGATATTCAGCAAAAATCAACCCATATTCTGTTGATTCTAAACAAGAGATAAGAAATTTTTATGTTACCAACTGTAGTACTACTATCAACTTCTGTTGCGTCGCACCGTTCAGGGTTCTGTTCGCTACTCAGCAAAAGGATGGCTCAGCTAAATACTTTTTGTAGTATCAGTCTCGTAACTCAAAACCTACCTACCGCACAGGCAGGCTCAAAACCCCAAACCCACTAATGACAAGCGAACAAATACGAAAAGCTTTTATGGATTTCTTCCGTAGTAAGGGGCATGAAATTGTACCATCGGCACCTATTGTGGTTAAGAACGACCCTACCCTCATGTTTACCAATGCCGGGATGAACCAGTTTAAAGACTATTTCCTGGGTAATAAAAAGGCGGCAAATACAAGAGTAGCCGATACACAAAAATGCCTGCGTGTTAGCGGCAAGCACAACGATTTGGAAGAAGTGGGAGTTGATACTTATCACCATACCATGTTTGAAATGTTGGGGAACTGGAGCTTTGGCGATTATTTTAAAAAAGAAGCTATTCAATATAGCTGGGAATTATTGACAGAAGTGTACAAGCTGGATAAAAACAAATTCTACGTTACCATTTTTGAAGGCGATGAAAAAGAGGGCTTACCAAAAGATGAGGAAGCATACAACGAATGGAAGAAATATGTAGCGGAAAACAGGATATTATTGGGCAATAAAAAAGATAATTTCTGGGAAATGGGCGACACTGGCCCTTGTGGCCCTTGTACAGAAATACATTTTGATACCCGGCCCGAAGCTAATAATGATGCACATTCCTTAGTGAACAATGACGATACCGGAATGGTGATGGAAATCTGGAACAATGTATTTATCCAGTTTAACAGAAAAAAAGATGGCAGCCTTGAGCCATTACCTGCCAAACATGTAGATACAGGAATGGGATTGGAAAGATTGGTAAGAGTAATTCAGGGAAAACAATCGAATTATGATACTGATATTTTTACCGGAACAATTAATGAAATAAAGAGAATTACTAGTCAAAGTGATTTAGTTTTTCTGCAATCCACAAGCAAACAAAGTACTGCGGTTCGAGTTATAGCAGACCATATAAGAGCAATATCATTTACAATTGCGGATGGACAACTACCTTCTAATACTGGTGCAGGATATGTTATAAGAAGAATTCTTCGAAGGGCTGTTCGATATTATTATACTAGCCTTGATTACAAGCAACCCCTTTTATTTCAATTAGTTCCTTTGTTAGCAAAGCAATTTGCGAATGTTTTTCCAGAATTGGAAAAGCAACTTGATTTTGTTTCAAAAGTTGTGAAAGAAGAAGAAGAAAGTTTTTTAAGGACTTTAGAGAACGGATTGAAAAAAATTGGAACTATAATCGATACTCTATTTACTGAAAGTGGGAAGCAAAAAAATATAAAAGGGGAAGATGCATTTGAATTGTTTGATACGTTTGGATTCCCTTTGGATTTAACTAAACTTATAGCATTAGAAAATGGCATGGGAGTAGATGTAATCGGTTTTGAGAAATGTTTACAACAACAAAAAGATCGTTCCCGTTCCGCAGGAACAATTGATGCTGGTGATTGGATTATTTTAAAAGAAGGCTCCAACAAATTCGTTGGTTATGATTCATTAGAAGCAAAAGCATCGGTTTTAAAATACAGAAAAGTAAAAGCAAAAGGCAAAGAGCTTTATCAAATAGTATTGGACACCACTCCATTCTATGCTGAAAGCGGCGGACAAATTGGTGATCGTGGCATATTCACTATTGACAATTCACTATTCACCATCATTGATACCAAAAAGGATAATGATTTAATCATTCATTTCGCAGAAAGTATTCCTGCTGATTTATCCGGCGAAGTAGTTGCAACAGTTGATGCTTCTAAAAGAAAGAATACAGAACTGCACCACTCCGCCACACACTTACTCCATGCAGCCTTAAGAAAAGTATTGGGTAACCATGTAGCACAAAAAGGTTCATTGGTAAATGAAGAAGCCCTTCGTTTCGACTTTTCGCATTTTGCCAAGGTAACAGATGAAGAAATTGCACAGGTGGAAGCCATCGTAAATGAAAAAATAAGGGAGAATGTACCGGTGGTAATTAAAGAAATGAAAAAAGACGAAGCGGTGGCACTCGGTGCTATGGCTTTGTTCGGCGAAAAATATGGCGATGTGGTAAGGGTTGTTATTATAGACCCAAACTATTCGGTGGAATTATGCGGTGGTACCCATGTTGGTGCAACGGGTGAATTAGGTTTGTTCAAACTCACCAGTGAATCGGCTGTAGCGGCTGGTGTCAGAAGGGTAGAAGCTGTTTGCGGCAAGCAGGCAGAAGATTATGTAAATGAACAATTCGGCTTGCTTAGTAATTTGAAAGAAATATTGAAAACCCCAAAAGATGTTTTGAAAGCAGTTGAAAATTTACAAACCGAAAATGCAGAATTAAAAAAGCATGTTGACTCATTAGAAGCAAGGCAACTCGTAGGCATAAGAAATGAACTTTTGCAAAAAGATGAAATCATCAACGGTGTAAACTTCATCGGCGATATTATTGAAGTAAGCAATGCAGATGCGTTAAAGAAACTTTGTTTCGATTTAAAAAATCATTTAAGGGATCATGTTGCAGTGCTTTGTGTAAATATTGGCGGCAAACCATTTGTAGCTGTTGGTATTTCAGAAACTGTGGTTGCAGCGAAAGGATTAGATGCTGGCAAAATAATTAAGGAGCATATTGCACCATTAATAAAAGGCGGCGGCGGCGGGCAAAAAACATTGGCTACTGCCGGCGGACAGGATGCCGGTAATTTGAAACAGGTTATTGAAAAGGTAAAATCATTGTTATAAAGTGATACCAGTAAATGAAGCTGCCATTATTTTATAAGTTTTTAATGTTTACTGCAATATTTTATGGCAGCTTTGGATTATACTGGAATCATAGATTTACAAAAACATACTCCCGTCAGGAAACTGAAACAAAGAAAAGAGAGTTCATTGAACATGGAAATACTTATTATATAAACGAAGCAGAATATAAACGGGCAGTATTCATAAGAAAATCTTCCTGGCTTTGGTTTATAATAGTATGGGTTGTACTGTTTCTTTATGTAAAGAAAACCCAGCCTGAATATTTTAAACTAAACAAAAGAAAGGTGCTTTAAGATAACTTGCCAGGCAATTAAATATCTATACCGTTATTATAAAAACAGGAAAGTGCTTTAATCAGGGCTTATAAATATCTTCTTCGTTAAAAGTATTTTCCCTGATTTTTTTCTTTTGTTTTGCAATGGTGCGGCGGTTTTCCTGTATCAGCGCAATTACAAAAATTATTACGCCAAAGCAGATAACCATAAGGATAATCAGTAGTGCAGAGCCCATAACCAGTTTTTAGTTTTATTTTTTAACCAGTCCAAAAATCTTTTTTTTACTAATATGAACCAATACCCATTTCCTATTAGTAAAAGTACTCGGCCAGTCTCCTCATGAATATTATAATAGAAACTGAAAGGTTGCTGCTCCGCACATTCACAATGAGTGACGGGCAACTTATTTACGAATTAAACAAAGACCCCGATGTTACCCGGTACACCGGCGACCCTGTAAAAGATACCGCCCATGCGGTGCTGGTGCTTGAGCAGGTAATTATTCCGCAATACACAATGTATAACCATGGCCGCTGGGCGGTGCATATAAAAAACACACTGGGTTTTATTGGTTGGTGTGGTTTAAAAAACCGACCCGAAAGAAATGAGGTTGACCTTGGTTACCGCTTTATTAAATCATCCTGGGGAAAAGGCTATGCCACAGAAGCTGCCGCCGCCTGTATTAAATATGGGTTTAAAAAACTGCACCTGCCCCGCATTGTAGGCCGGGCCATGCCTGATAATACCGCCTCCCTTAAAGTATTGGAAAAGTGCGGGATGCAGTATTTATATCAGGAGATAGTGGACGAACATCCCGCCAAAACATATGAAGCCCTAAATCCTTTTATCCGCTAAAAAAGCCTTTCAAAAAACAAAAATTTTTAACATTTCCGAAATGTTTCGTATTTCAGAAAATGTTTCTATATTTGACTACGAAACATTCCGTAGATTTATTTATTCAAAAAAACTGAACGTATGAAAAAAATTTCGGTTAGGCTTTTTCTAACAGCCACATTATTTACAACCATCTCAGCTAATGCACAAATTACTGAAGAAAAAGTAGTGGTGGTAGAAGGCAAGCCAATGAAAAAAGAAATGCGCCAGGTGATAATTACCAACCATGGCGATAAAAAAGAAAAAATGGTAATAGAAGTAATTGGGGATAAGGTTACCGTTAATGGTAAGCCTATAGAAGAAATGGATAAAAAAGAGGGGGGGGTAGATGTAAAAATCAGAAAAGTAAAAGATTTGGAGGCCCTTACCGCTGAAGGTATGCCAGGTGGCCTTACTTTTTTTGGCGATGATGGTAAAAAAATTATCATGCGGGGAATGGGGAATGGTGTTAATGAAAACAAACCTATGCTCGGTGTTACTGCCGAAACATCTGCCAAAGGCGGGGTAGAAATAAAAGATGTAACCAAAGAAAGTGCTGCAGAAAAAATTGGTTTAAAGAAAGGCGATATCATTACAAAAATTGGTGATGATAAAATTGAAACCCCTGATGATTTATCTGAAGCAGTGCAAAAACATAAGCCGGGTGAAAAAGTGGATATTAAATACACAAGAGATGGCAAGGAACAAAAAGCCACCGCAGAGCTTGGTAAATGGAAAGGTGGTGCTATTGCCGGAATGCCTTTGCAAAATTTTAATATGGATTTTGGCTTCGACGATTTGAAAATGCCGGTTATGCCCCGTGCATTCAACGGTCAGGGATTTAGCTGGTCTGGCAATGGCCCAAAGCTGGGTATTTCTGTACAGGATACGGATGATGGCAAGGGTGTAAAAGTTATTGAAGTAGATAAGGAAAGTAATGCAGCAAAAGCAGGAATAAAAGAAGAAGACATCATTACCCAGATTGATGATAAAGCCGTAAATGGTGTAGATGAAATTGCTAAACTTTTGAAAGAGAAGAAAGAAAACCCGACTGTTCGTTTTCAGTTAACCCGCAATGGCAAATCGCAAAACATAGAAGTAAAAATGCCAAGAAAAATAAAAACTGCTGATTTGTAAGAAGGAGTTTACAATTCACACATTTGTATAAAACCCCGTCCCGTTTTAAAAGGGGCGGGGTTTTGTATTTGAATGCCCCGTCCAGAGGAAAAAGAGAGAAAGAGGTAAGGAGCCGATAAATAAATGACAGGAGTATTCTCTTTCTCCTAACTCCAGCAGCCGAAATTCTATCCTCCCCCTCCCTCAAATCGTTTATTTTTGCAACTCATTTTATGATTGATTACAACAAATACGAAACGGTTATAGGTTTGGAGGTGCATGCCCAATTACAAACTGTAAGCAAATTATTTTGTGGTGATAGTATTGCTTTTGGTGCCGAACCAAATACCCATGTAAGCCCTATTACACTCGGCCATCCCGGCACATTGCCGAAGATGAATAAAAAAGCAATTGAGTTTGCCATAAAAATGGGATTGGCCTGCCACTGCAAAATTGAAAAGCATAATTACTTTGCCCGCAAAAATTATTTTTATCCTGATTTGCCGAAAGGCTACCAGGTATCTCAGCATACAACCCCCATTTGCAAAAATGGATATGTACCAATTAAGGCTCATGGTAAAGAAAAAAACATCCGGCTTAACCGCATACATATGGAAGAAGATGCGGGCAAAAGCATACATGATTTGGATGAGACAAATACCTGTATTGATTATAACCGGGCAGGTACTCCGTTAATTGAAATTGTAACCGAGCCGGACTTAAGAAGTGCAGATGAAGCATTTGCTTATGTAACAGAAGTAAGAAAACTGGTTCGTTATTTAGAAATATGTGATGGTAATATGGAAGAAGGCAGTCTTCGATGCGATGCAAATATTTCTGTACGGTTAAAAGGCGAAACAAAACTGGGTACAAGAGTAGAAGTAAAAAACCTTAACTCGATCCGCAATGTAAAAAGGGCAATAGAGATTGAAGAAAAAAGGTTAATTGATATTATAGAAGGTGGTGGCACTGTTACACAACAAACAAGAAGTTTTGACGCCGGCAACAATACAACTTTTTCTATCCGGGATAAAGAAGATGCAGATGACTACCGCTATTTTGCCGAGCCGGACTTAACCCCTTTTCATTTGCTGGATGAGTTTATTGATAAAATAAAAAAATCGATCCCGGCCTTGCCGGAAGAAAGAATAAAGAAATATAGAGAAGCCTTTCAGCTTTCTGAGTATGATGCGGCAGTGTTAACAGATGAAAAAGTTTTTGCGGAATACTTTGAAACAATCATCCAGCATACAAAAAACTACAAAGCTGCTGCTAACTGGATGCTTGGCCCGATAAAAACCTGGCTGAATGATAAAGGAAAGGAGGTAACTGATTTTCCATTAGCACCTGTGCAAATAGCCAGTGTAATTACAATGATTGATGAGGGTAAACTGAGTTTTTCAGCAGCTTCATCAAACCTGTTTCCGCAGTTGCTAAATGAACCCACTGCCAGTGCAGAAGAATTAGCAACAAGACTAAACCTCTTACAGGAATCAAACGTATTTGCTATTGAGCCAATCATTAACAGTGTGCTTGAAAAGCAAGCAACTAAAGTAGCGGAGTATAAAAAAGGGAAAAAGGGGTTGCTGGCATTGTTTGTGGGGGATGTAATGAAGCAGACAAAAGGAAAGGCAGACCCCAAAGTGGTTAATGAACTATTGTTAGAGAAATTAAAATCATAAATATGAATGTAAGAAATGTATTTGTTGCATTGGTAGTTGTTGCAGGTATTGCCTCTTGTAAAAGCAATTCATCCGGTAAAAATTTTGAAGTAAGCGGTACTATTACAAACAACACCGCTAAAATGATTTATTTAGAAGAAATGCCAATGACAACCATGCAGCGTATGGTGGTTGATTCTGCTGTTATAAGTAAAGATGGGAAGTACAAACTGAAAACAGCTGCTGGCGACGCAAAAATTTACAACCTTGTATTAGACCAGTACCCTTTGGCCGCTATTATAAATGATGTGTCATCACTTACACTCAATGCAAACTTTAGTAAAGAAAACGGCCAGTTTGCAGAAAGTTATGATGTAAAAAAATCTCCTGCCAGTACTCAGTTAAAGGAGTTTATTTCTGCATTCAATAATAAGCTGCTGTTTGTTGTTACGAATACCCAAAAGGCCGACAGCCTTAGTAAACAGGGGGGCAATGATAGTTTGTTACAAAGCATTGATATGGCATTGCAGCAAAATAGTATAGAAGTAAAAAGCCTTACCGGTACTTCGTTGAAAAAAAGCAACAACCCTGCTTTAAGTATGTTCATCCTTGGTTATTACCAGAGCATGGCCAATAACCCCGGCTATATGCTGCAAGCAATGGATAAAGAAGAAGTGACTGCCATAGTAGAAGAAGCGGTAAAAAAGTTTCCTGCCCATACAGGTTTAGCTGCAATAAAGGAATCGTTACAAGGCGCCGTTGGCAAACAAGCACCTGATTTTACATTGCCTGATGCCAGTGGAAAAAATATTTCACTCAGTTCATTTAAAGGCAAGTATGTGCTGGTTGATTTTTGGGCAAGTTGGTGCGGCCCCTGCCGTAAGGAAAACCCAAATGTGGTAAAAGCATATAATAAGTTTAAAGATAAAAATTTTACTATACTTGGTGTTTCACTCGACAGACCCGGGCAAAAAGATGAATGGATGAAAGCTGTAATGCAAGACGGCTTAGCCTGGACACAAGTAAGCGACTTAATGAATTGGAACAGCCCCGTTGTACCTCTTTATAAAATTGATGGTATTCCTTACAATGTATTAATAGATCCCAATGGAAAAATAATTGCAGAGAGTTTGCGGGGAGAAATGCTGGAAGAAAAATTAGCAGCTATACTTAAATAAGAAATTTATTTTATCCGCTTAAAAGCAAGAGGCCATCCATAAGGACAGCCTCTTTATTTACAACCATTAACCTGCTTTTATTTAATGAAATTATATCGCAGCAACACTTCATGTGCATTTGCCCCTGCATCATATACACTCAATGGTGTTTGATAAATATCAAATGCATAACCAATAGTAAGTTTCTTATTTACATTTACCCCGGCATTAAGCATAAAGCTTTGCTTTGCCCTTAGGCCAAGCCCCCACCAAAAAACTTCATTATGCTCTACAGTTACCCCTGCATTAATTTCTGTTGGTGCATTGGGCAGATAAATAACCATTGCATGGGGAACAACTTTTGTAGCCCCTCCCACATCCCATTTATATGAACCATGAAAAATATAGTGGCGGTAAAGGCGGGCGGTTTCCCCGCTACCTAAGGTTGCCTGTATAAAAATTAAGTTTCGATTGTACTAACTGGGATACGGCTGCGCCAACTTGCAATTTTTTACCTGTGTACGAAATACCAAAGCCTGCATCAAACATAAATTTGTTTTCGGCTGTACCCAGAGCAGGGTCCGATCCAAGGGTGGCACTAAGCTTTGCCCTGTCTAACGAATACTGCTGCCCTTTCGCTTCTATCCCCAATGAAAATTTACCGTCGTTGGCAACAGGTATATGTTTTGCAAATGCCAATGAAATCCCAGTTCTTGAAGTTGGTCCTGTTTTATCAGAATAGATATAACCACCCAAACCAATTTTTTGTTCCGGCAATGCAAAAGAGCCAAATACTGTAGCTGTTTTGGGGCTGCCGCTTATTCCGCTCCATTGTGTACGATACGATGCGCCAACCATACTGTTTTGCACCCCGGCTACCGATGGGTTATGAAACACCCCCTGCATATTATACAGCGATGATGTTTGCAACTGCTGTGCATCTGCGTTTTTAAAACAGGCAACAGCTAATAAAAGAATTATATAACGTTTCATTATTATTAAGTTTTAAATAATTATCTCAAAATTGTTACATCACCTTTCAGCAAGACAATGCCGCCATTTACCAGGCGATATTTAATGGCATAGTAATATGTACCATCCGGCACAGGCTTTCCTTTATAGGTGCCATCCCAGTTATTTAAATAGTTATCGTTGTTATAAACAAGATTGCCATAGCGGTTATATACATTGGCATAAACCTGCTCTACACAATTACCACCGTTATTTGTAACAATCCATCTGTCGTTCTGTCCATCACCATTTGGTGTAAAGGCATCCATTACTTTTAAGCAATAGGGCAATACGGTTACTACTGCATTATCAGTACCCACACAACCATTAGCATCTACAACCGTTAATAAATAAGTAGTAGTGGCCGTTGGCTTGGCTTTCGTTAAAAAGCTTCCTGCATTAGCTAATGTATTAGCCGGTGTCCATGCCCATGATGATGGATTAGTGCTAAGGGTTCCGCCTTCCAACCACACATCATCCCCTTCCACAATTGTTTTGTCGGGTCCTGCATTTACCAATGGTACCGGTCTTGTGCCAACTGTTATTGTTTTATTTATAATGCCACATGCAGCATCCCTGATTGTAAGGGTATGGTTGCCGCCACCAACATTATTAAATGTATTAGATGTTTGGAATGCGCCTCCATCTAAACTATAAGTGTATGGAGCAATACCGCCTGTTGCATTTACCGCAATACCGCCATTAGCAGTATTTGTACAAGATGTAGTTATAGCCTCACCTGATGATACGTTCAGTTGTGTAGTATCGCCATACTCCATAATATGATTACCGAAGACTCCAACAGTAAATAGCCTTCTGTTGGCAAAAGCAGTTCCGGCAGGTACGGCTTTAGGCGAATAAGCCAGACTTACATTATTTGTACCGCTTGGTTGCACATCTAACCGCCATGATGCACCACCATTATTGGTTACTAATATGGCACCATTAGCACCTACATATCCATTATTAGCATCATGAAATACAACTGAGTTTAAATTACTCACCGGCATAATAGCTAAAATATTTCCGGTTATTTCCTGCCAGCTGGCACCACCGTTGGTTGTTCTGAAAACAACTTTCCGGGGAAAACCATTACCTACCAAAAAGACAGTATTAGCATCCAATGCAAACATATCGGTATAAGTAATTTGTGGAGTAACACCGGGAGTTGGTAGTGGTAATTTATTCCAGGTTACGCCTCCATCGGTTGTTTTCCAAACAGTATCTCTTGAGCCGGATACATAACCAACTAATCTTGTTGGGAATTCAATATTTCTAAAGGTTTGTGATAAAGTACCTACATTAAACCCGTTAAAAGTTGTCCAGGTGGTACCGCCATTTGTTGAACGGAAAACTTTTGGCGACCTGCTGGCAGCAGCTACTGAAAAGCCGCTTTGTCCGCAAGCCCATATACTGTCATTACCAGCAGTTGCGATATCAACAATTTGCTCTGTTGGGTTTGGGGAAACGGGTGTTAATACCGGGGAAGCTGCATTAATGTTATCCGATTTATATATGGTTCCAATACTTGTAGCAAAATATGCCTTAGCAGGGTTGTTAGTAGCATAAGCAGCAGAATTGATTTGTATTCCCAAAGCATTAAAGTCTGCTCTTACTATTTCATTCCAGGTTTTACCGCCATCATTTGTAGTAGCAATAAAACCACCACCTGCGGCAATACCATTATTACAATCCGCCCAATCCATTTTGTTGAATGAACCTAACGCATATTGGATATAAGTACTGGTTGGGCTACCACCTGGAAGAATTTCTGAGGTAACACCATTTGTGCCACCAAATACCATTTTGCCAGATGGCAGAATATCAACTGCCTGACCACCAAAGTTGCTATAGTTCTGTCCTGTTGGTAAAAATCTTTCAGCAACCCAGTTTTTGCCAGTATCAATTGATGTCATCATTTGGTTGATAGGGCCAAAATTAGCCGACAATACCGGTGTAAATAATTTACCGTTTGTAGCTTTTACAATATTGGTTGGGTTTAAAAAAGAAAATACCGGGTTAACTGCGGGTATTGAAGCACCCAAAGTAGCCGAGTTATTTATAGGTGTTGGGTTAGATGTATTTAGTATTTGATATTTACCAATTTCGGTTACGCCGGGTACTCCAATATTTGGTGTAAAAGAATTAGGCCCTGTACTTACTTTAATTACAACATTATTGTTGGATGATACCATTAATACGGTTGTATCATCAACTACATGCATAGCTTTATATTGTTGTGTATGTACACCATTGGAAGCTATTCTATAATTACAGGCGGCAGGTAAATTGGTATAAACACCATTAAAACCCAACCGTTCTTTGCTTATAGAATAATCGGTTAAAGTGCCATTCGAAAATTTCCAAAGCAAACTGGCATGATGAGAGCCGGTAGTGGTAGTTCCACCCGTAGGCAAACAAGTACCCGTAGCCGCAGCAGCAGGAAATGATTCAAAAGTACCTAAGCCAGAACCGCTGATATAGCCGAGATTTGCGTTTACAAAAATTATTCGCCATATTTCTTTTTCCTTAGCCGTAATGTCCCAAACCAATGGAGCAAGGTTTGTATTATTCGCATAGCCTACCCTTGTTTTACCACCAATTGGTGCAGCCATAGAATCCCAGGTGGCACCACCATTATTGGTAACATATAGTTTCGGTGTTAAGTCCGGTGTATTATTATGTTGACCGGCTATATATCCTTTGTTGGCATCTAAAAACCATACGGTATTAATGCTCTTTGCATTATTATAAAGTGGTGTTCTGATAAATGTCCATGTAGCACCTCCGTCAGTTGTTTTAGCCATACAGCCATTAGTACCAACTGCATGAGCTGTGGTAGTGTTTATAAACTGTACATCTTGAAAAGCGGTAGAACCTATAATTCCGGCAGGGGTAATATAAGTAAATGCGCCATAACTCCATTTGGCACCGCCATCGGTAGTGTAGGCAATACCGCCATTAGCACCAACAGCAATCCCTCTGTTGTTATCGGCAAAGTCTAAATCTATCAGGCCAAATCCAAATTGTTTAGGGTTGCTAAATCGCCAGTTGGTGGTGTTGTAAAACCCCTGGCCAATAGCTGTTGATGTTAGTAGAAAAAATAGAAATGCCAGAAAGTGGCCCGGCAATTTCCCACAGCAGTGCTTGTTCATTTTAATTGTCGTTTAAGTTTTGGAAAAATCAGAGAAACAATGATAGGCCAACATTCAAATACGGTTTGTAGAATTAATTCTACACCCTGGATTGAAGCTTTATTAGAATTGTATAAACCCAGGATTTAAAAAAAACCAGGGCTTGCCTGGTTTTTTTTAAATCTCATCTCAAATAGTTACTGCTTAATAAAACTTTTTGACACTTTTTCTCCCCTTTCATTTGTTACTATAACAAAATAAACCCCCAAGGGCAGGCTTGATATTTGCTGGTTAACTAAAGGCTGCGAACTTGTTTTTTGCAATAATTCAACACCAAATTTGTCTGTTATACTAACCCTAAAAGTTCCGTTTGCCGTTTTTCCCAGTTGTGTTTGATTAATACTAACAGACAAAATATTAGTTGCTGGGTTCGGGAATAATTTAACCTCAAAACTTTTACTGGAAATGGTTACAACTTTTTCTGCTATGCCCGTTTGGCTTGTTCTATTAAAATCTCCCTGGATACTGAATTTTGCTAAGTAATTAGTTGTTCTAAAAAAACTTATTGGTGGAAGATTTGTTATTATCTGTGGACCAATCACAACAGTAAAATCACCATGTACCATAATATTTCCTGCCATATATATATTGTCGCCATCTATTATATAATTATTAAACCCCCAGCCTAAAGCAGCCGTACAACTCCAGTTGGCATTGCTTGTTCCCGCAATCTGTTTACAAGTATTATCAGCAATATGTATAACGTTGGTTATCCTGCCATTTCCATTTGGGTTACTAGTAATAACAGCAAAAACGTCCGATGTGTAAGGTTCATCTAAATGATTTGGTGTTTTAAATGTCAAAACATTGATATTGGTAAAGTCGGGGATTATCAACGGAGCATATGTATTTGTTGAATACTCAAATTTATATAATGGTTGCCCCCCGCATCGCATATCTAATGTATAAACATTGTCGTTATTATCTACATGATAAAGTAGGTGACCCTGTATAGACGGTATATTGCTATTTGCAGGCATAAGGCTCCCGTTTATTAAAGAATATATTTTTATAACCCCTGAAGCCGGGTATTCATCTGTTATTGATTCTTGAACGAACAATCGGTTTGTGTTTTTATTAAAAATAACATACTCTACATTTTGAGACACTGATGTTGTTGCAGTTGGGCTTCGTACAAATAGTTGCCCGTTTTTGTAAGTTATGTATACCCCGGCTACTGTTTCTGCCAATATTTTTTCATCACCCGGTACATAATTTGGCCCAGTTGTAATGTTTCCAGTAGCTTCATCAATATATATATAGTCAGGCGATAGGGTTGTGATTTTGGTTCTTACATTACCGTTCCCCATAACAAATACATCTCCCAAATCTGTTAAATTATCTTTTACCCAATTGGTGGTACCATTGCTATTATAATGCACTAAAAATTTGCTGCTGTTGCTGGCTGGTATGGCACCTATATGATTGAAGTTATGGTTGAAGCTGACAGAGGCTATAGAATAAAACAAATTCCCATTTTTACCTTTTGTAACTAAAGAGTGGCCGCTATTAGAATCAGGGAATAGTTCAAAATCAAACCAGAAGTATTTTTTTTGCCAGGAGGTGCAAGGGTTGTTATTCACATAATTAAAAGTATAGGTAGCAAAATAGTTGCCAGAGGTGGCTGTTAAAGTAATTTCGCCGCTGCTGTTGCAAGGCACAGATAAGGTAGCCTGGTGAATGGTTGAACGCAGTAAAGTAGCACCCTGGCATTCAAACAATACCGGCAGGCACATGGGGTTTTTAAAACTCACTACTATCCTATTATTTGAGACTTGCACAGGGTTAACGGCAAAAGGCTTAAACCCAAAATAATTCTCTATAAAAGGGTACCTGGTGCCAGAAGGGCCGTTTTGGGTAAAATAACCCCTTAGCCTTGTTCTTTGCCCAGCGGTAAACAGGTATTTACAATCATCCGGTGCTATATCCATGTAATTCATAAACATAATACCCGGTGAAGCATTGCTACAACCATCGGTTATCTCAGGAACAGAAGGGCAAGATAATGTACTTGTTTCCTGTGGTGGTGTATCAGCTACAAAATCGCCGGGTGTGCAAGGTATTGGGTTTGGGTGGTCAGATTCATATGTATGAAAAAGCCCCATCCAATGCCCAACCTCATGTGTCAATACCCTTCCCTTATTATAAGTTGGGGAACTTGAAGGGTTGCCAACTACATTGTAGTATAACACAATTCCATCCAATAGTTTTCGGTCAATGCTACCACCACCCGGTATTGGAAACGGCGGTTCATTACGTTGCCAGGGAAAGGTAGCAGCACCGCTAGCAACATCAATTTCACAAATCCAGATATTAAGATAGCTGTCAGTAGGCCATGCCGCAGAACCCCCAAAAGCATCAACCTTTGCCCTAAATAAATTTTCAAGCTGCCCCGCAGGAAAATGCCTTATGTTGGTTTGCTTTATTACAATCCCATTTGTTGTATTGCCCTGTGGGTCTATACATGCCCGTACAAATTCAAAGTTTAATGTTATTGCCGCAAGAGACTGCCATTGCAAAGGTAAATTTGCAAGCTCTGCAAAGTTTTCCATTCGCATATCTGCATTTAACCTTGCCAGTTGCTCGTCAATCTTTGCTTCTGTTAGTACAGATGGGCTTGTTCCCGGAACGTCCGGATGGTGTAAAATGTGGAATACAACTGGTATTTTAATAAGGCCTGTCGGGCTTATTAAACTTGTTGAAAAAAGGTTATTTGCTATTGATGCCTGGGAATTTGTTGTGTTTGTTCTCCATTCAGGGGGGTAGGAGTTTCCTACATAGCACAAACGGAATGTTTCCCCTTTTTGAGTGTACGAAACATTAGCAAGAAAAACAATTGCTGAGAGTAAAAGGATATGTTTCATGGTTTTTAAAATTATGATTAGGTAATTTAGGCTTTTTTGGTATTGATGTTTGCTAACCCCGTTTAATTTTTTTATGCAAAAAAAATTGGAACCCCTTTGCTTTAACGGTTTGTAGAATTAATTCTACACAGTTTTGCTAATAAAGAATAGAATATTGAACTTTGAAAGAAATATGCACTTCAGGATATATATTATATTAGGTTTTAGCCTTTTATCTTTTGTGGCAAATGCGCAGGATAAATCTAACCGAGGTAAGGAGTTTTGGCTTGGATATGGCTTTAATAGGATTTTTTGGCACCGAATGATAATATGGTCTTTAAATAGCCAAACTAGGCACTTTATATAAGTACAGAACAGGCTGCCACTGTTACAGTATCTGTAAACAACACCGGGTGGAGTACAACCCTTAAATATTCCTGCTAATACTGTAGATGCAAGCATTGTTATTCCTAAAACTGGCGCAGAGATGCCCGATTTTATCGATGGGTTATCATACAAGAGCTATACATATTGTAAGCGATGTACCCGTTGCAGTATATGCCCACACATATATGATACTTTGTTTTCCTCAGCTACAATGCTGATGCCTGTTGAAACTTATGGTTATTCTTATTATTCAATTAATTGGCCTCAAACAAGAGGGAACTCCTAAACTGCCGACACAGGAAGCAGGCTCATGGAATTACCGCTACTGGCTTTGTTATTTTTATGTAGTTGCGTCTGAAGATAATACCCGGCTACAAATAACCCCATCAGATACTACAAAAAACGGATGGCTACCCGGCCAAACATATACAGTAAACCTAAACAAAGGAGAGATATACAATTTATTTGGAAAAGATAACTACGTTAGCGATTCTCAGACATGTGAATTCAAGTAAAGATATAACGGGCAGTAAGGTTATTTCTGTACCAGGCTCCGATGGTAATTGCCATCCCTTTACTTTTTTTTCTGGTTCGGGCGGCGTAAGAATGTGCAATGCCGATGGCGGAGAAGCAATGAGCAACAGAATTTTCCAACACAGGCATGGGGTACACGATATCTTACCTATCATACCGTCAATAATGAATACTGATATTAACGAAACCAATAGAAACTATTACCGGGTTGTGTTTCTGATCCAACTGCCGTTGTAAGAAGAAACGGAGTCATATTGACAGGCTTAGTCAAAAATTTTTACTATGAATTGATGGACTCTACCGGAGGTGATTATATTGAATCTGATAAACCTGTTATTGTTGCGCAGTATACACCAAACAGAAACCAGTGCTGGCGTCCACCAACCGGGATGCCACCACAACCGCCCTTCCCGTATGGAGACCCTGAAATGTTTTATTTAAGCCCGATAGAGCAGGGAAAAAAATCTGTTATATTTTACACCAGCAATAAATCTGCAATTGATTGGGTATATGTGAATATAATTTTCCCAACAACTGCTTTAGCTTCATTAAGGGTTAATGGTAGCCCTGTGGCTGCTGCCAATATCGTAACACATCCAAATAATCCAAATTATTCTGTTGCGATTAGGGAATTACTAATCAGGCGCAACATAGTATTACTTGCGATTCGACTTTTACCGCTATGTAATGGGTTAGGCCTTTTTGAAAGCTACGGCTATAACGTAGGCACTTTCATCAACAACCTTAATAACTATACCCAAATACAAAACACATTAAACACCAATGGAAAAACAGATACATTTACTTGCCCTAAAACACCTTTCCGTTTAACTGCAAAATTGGCTTTCCCTGCCACTTCTATTCATTGGAAACTGAGCCAGGTAAGTGGAATTACACCTAATGCAGATTCAATTATCGCAACCCGGTTCCAATAGGAACTGAAATTATTAATGGCCGAACTTATTATTTATATACACTTCAACAGGATTTTCAATTTGCCGCACCGGGTAAATACAGTATCCCTATTTCTTATTCAGCAACGGTTATTGAAAATTGTAATCAAACAGAATATGCCACTCTTAATGTATTAGTAAAGCCAGCGCCGCTTGCCGATTTTTCTATTTCTGCCCAGCAATGCCTAAGCGATACCGTCCGTTTTACCGGAACACCTCCACACAAAACGGTTTGTTTAATTATACCAGCTACCTCTGGAATTTTGATGATGCCACTACGCAAAATACAATCAATTCAAAGAAAAGATTTGCCACATCCGGCAATCATGATATCCGCTACAGGGTGTATGCAGACAACGGATGTATTGGTGATACTACTAAAACAATAAACATCATTAATGGCACAGGGCCGCAAATTTCCTTTACAATAGCCGGCAAAACCTGTGTAGACAGTACGGTTACTTTTACATCTGCCATACCCCCTTCTGCCAACACCACTTACTATTGGGATTTTGGCGATAACCAAACAGCAACAGGGCCCACCAGCACCGTTACCCATGCTTATACAACTGCCGCCGTTAACAGGGTGGTAAGGCATTCTGCATTTATAGCAGGTGGTTGCAGTCCTGATACTGTTCAGCAAACCATTGCAAACATTTATACAAACCCGGCAACGGTTCCTTTTACTATTACAGGTGATACGCTTTGCATTAATAAACCATTGCAATTTGCTGCTACTGCAACAGGTGTAAACAAATGGAACTGGGATTTTGGAAATGGTACCGGCTCACAAACACCGCCTTTCAATTATTCTTACACTACAGCCAATACCTATAATACAAAACTTACCGTTACAGATATTAATGGTTGCGGCTCACTGGCATCAACCAACACAATTACCATTGCGCCAAACCCTGTTGTAAATGCAGGGCCCGATAAATATATTTCAGTAAACACTAGTACTACATTAGATGCCACCCTTGCTAATGCAGTTAACTATAACTTATTATGGACACCTTCGACATTCCTTAACTCAGCAACCATACTTAACCCGGTTTCCACACCAGACCAAAACCCCATTACCTATACATTGGTTGCTGTTGATAAAACTTCGCTTTGTACAGGAACTGATAAAGTAATTATTACCCCGGTTGCCAAATTATATATTCCCACTGCCTTTACGCCAAACAATGATAGCAAGAATGATAAGTGGGTAATACTTGGTATGGCATTATATCCGGAGGCAGTTGTAACAATATATAACCGCTGGGGCGAAAAAATATTTGAAACAAAAAATTATATAAACAATCCGTGGACAGGTTATTACAAAGGGCAGAAGCAGCCTATTGGTTCTTATGTTTATTTAATTCAGTTAAATGATACTCAAAAACAAGTGTTGAAAGGTACTGTTACCATAGTGCAATAATTTTTTACAGCAAGGAAATGATACAACCGCAGATATTACTGGCAGACGATCACAGCATGATAAGGAAAGGGCTTAAACTTTACCTGCAGCTCGACCTTGGCTATACTAATATAGGAGAAGCATCTTCATGTAATGAACTGATGAAAGAACTGGTAAAGAATAGTTACACCCACCTTATATTAGACATTATACTTTCCGATGGCAGTACATTAGAAGTAATCCCCAACATTACCAAAGTGTACCCCCATCTTAAAATAATGATATTCTCCATGCAGCCTGCGGAAATATATGGTGAAGCATTAAAGCAGTATGGCATTACACATTACCTCTCCAAATCATCAGGCGAAGAAGAAATAAACCTGGTAATACGCCGGTTTATTTATAATGAAAACCCTGTAATAAAAGAAAATGGCCGCCGCCAGCATGAAAACCCCTTTTCTGCATTGGCTCCCCGTGAACTTGAAATCCTTCACTATGTACTAAAAGGAATAGGTACCAAAGAAATATCTGAAACACTAAACCTGAAGATGAGTACCATTTCTACCATGAAAAACCGCATCTACGAAAAAACAACTGCGGGCAATATTAAAGAGTTAATGGAGCTGGCAACTTTGTACAGTGTAAACTATTAAAACAGTTTTCACAAGTGTGTTAAACAAATGGCTGGCATACAAAACCACCATGGGCTTTGTACCTTTTAGAGATAATATATTGCCTGGTTCTTTTTCCTGAGCTATGGGATACAAGTCCTTTAAAAAAGGGTAACTTTATTTGGCTTATAGATAAATCAACCGGATATTGTATGCTCCAAAAACTACCTCTCATTTTTTTTATATTTTCCTTTACAGCTACCGCTGCACAGCAAGATGCTGCTACATTTAATTTACTGGAGTACACTACGGAAAATGGCTTGCCTTCTAACTTAATAAGAGGCATGCAGTGGGATGAAAATACAGGGTTTTTATGGCTGATGACAGAGGGTGGCGTTGTGAGATTAAACGGTGCGGATTTTAAATCTAACAACAAAGAGAAAATATCGCCATTAGCTCCTGAAAAAGATTTGTTTGCTGTAAAAAATATGGCCGGTACTATTTTTTTATCCGATGGTAGTGGCAAAATATTTGAAGTTAAAAAAAACAAAGCCGCTTTAGCAAAGCAAGCCGTACCGGGCAAACCATTTATTAACTATCATTTTATATCCGTATCAGATATTTTTTTTACTGCTAAAATAAAAATGCCTCCGGTATTTACTCCTGCATTTGAAAAAATTGTTCCCCTTACCGATACTTCCTGTTTAATCCTTTTTAAAAATACTGTTTATCATTTTAAGCTAAGTGCAAAGAAACCTAGTGCCCTTTTTTTAAACCAAAAAAAAGTTACGGCTATTTTTAAAATAAATAACAGTTGCTTTTTTATTGACAACTACAATCAGGTATTTTTTTTAAATACCAATACCATGACAAGTACCGCTGTAAGTTTTATGGCAAAAGACAGGGGGTTACTAAATTTTACAACAGGAGCCAGTCAATTATTCTGGCAACCCGGCATGATGAAGCCAATAATTATTTCCGATAATAAAGCATGGGCATTACAGTATGATAACAATGTTATAAGTGCCGGCTTAATTACAAGTGCATTACCCGACGACGCCAATATCTCCTGTGTTGAATATGCTGAGAAAAACAAAACACTTTTTGTAGGTACCGAATCTAAAGGCGTAATTATTATCCGGGAGAATTTATTACAGGCTAAAAGAAGAAAAAATGCAAACCCTAAAAATAAAAACGCCTACTTTTCTCAAATTTTATTAGATAATGGTAACATTCTTACAAATGAGGGAGACGTTATAGGAAATAGCACCGCCCCTGTCGGTAAGCTACCCATAACTGGAAAGTTTGCAACCAGAATCTCCACTACCAGCAATGGAAACTTAATTTGGTACAATGCTAATAATACCGGGCTGGGGTATAACTGCCTCCATCAATTTAACAAAGCAACCGGGCAAACAAAAGCGTTTGGCAAAATAAAAAACTATACGATAGTAGAAGAATCTAACGGACAACCCTATTTTTCTAATGATAAGGGCATTGGCATTTTACAGGATGACAGTATTTTTTACTTGCATAAATATGATCAAACCAAAGGCAGCCTTAGCATGTACGATTTTAAAGAAATTACACCTGGCGTTTTTGCTATTGCTGGTTGCAGTGGGTTACTTCAATTTAATATTCATACTAAGAAGTTAGATACTATTTATGCTAAAGCAAATGCTTGCTTTGGTAGTATTTGGAAATATAAGGATTATATTTTTTGGGGTAGCTATGGCTATGGGTACTATGTATATAAAAATGGAGTGGTTAAAGAAATGCCCGTTGATAAAAACGAGTATCTTTTATATTGCCATTGTTTTGTGCCAGATGCTTTTGGGTTTTGCTGGATAAGTACCAATAGAGGTTTATTTAAAGTAAAAATCGATGAAATTATTGCACATTTTGAAAACAGCAGCAACCCTGTTTATTATCATTATTTTGGAAAAAGGGATGGTATTGAAATGACCGAATTAAACGGAGGTTGCTCTCCCTGTGCCCTTACATTAAATGATGGCACCATTTCTTTTCCTACAATGGATGGCTTACTTTGGGCAAACCCTGCTATCGCAAATCCTGTTTTACCTATTGGAGATATTTATATAGATGAGGTGTTGATTGATAATAAAGAAACAACCCCGGATTCTTTACGCAATAGCACCCTTGCTGCTACCGTACAGGAAATTATTATTAAATTAGGTTATTCTGCCTGGTGCAATAAAGAAAATATTTACATAGAGTATCAATTAAATGACACCCTTAATTGGAAACAGTTAAAGGAAGATGATAAAGCAACCATTCAATTTAATAACCTGCCCGCAGGTAAGTATACCCTGAGAATAAGAAAGCTAAATGGCTTTGGCAGTACTACCTACAGTTACAAACAAATTAGCTTTACCATTAACACCCGGTGGTATCAGCGGGGTTGGTTTTATTTACTTTGCGTAATAACATTATTATCTCTTATTACACTTTACTTAAAGTTTCGTACCCGGCAATATAAGCTACGGCAACAGAAACTTGAATTACAGGTATTAGTAAAAACAAAAGAATTGCTGGAAAAAAATGAAGTATTGGAAAAAAACAACAGCATTAAAACAAGATTAATTTCCATCATCAGCCATGATATTATTACGCCGCTAAAATTTGTTACCGTTGCCGGAAAAAACCTGCATAGAGAAAAGAGAACAGATGCCGGAAGAGTTGCAACAGGAAACCATATGAGGAAATGACGAATACCTCACAGGAGTTGCAGTTGCTTTCCACCAATATATTAAACTGGATAAAATACCAGAATGAAAACAGGCGGCAGGCAAAAGGAGCTGTTTAACCTGCATGAAATGGTGAACCAGGTGCTGGGGATATTACAGTCGCTTGCCAAACAAAAAAAACTGGTAATTGAAAACAAGGTTGATCGCCAATACAGAAATATACCAGTTTTATGAACCCTTAAAAATTTTGGTTTATAATTTACTTACAAATGCCATTCATTTTACAGAGAAGGGTAAAATAGCAGTATCCGCTGTAACCAGAAGAAGATGGTATTATCCTTTCTGTAGCTGATGACGGGATGGGTATGACGCCGGAGCAAATACAAAGAATAATGCGGATGAAGTAGTAATAACATCTGCCAATGTAGATAATAAAAAAGGTCATGGCCTTGGTTACCTTATTATTAAAGACCTTATAAAAACAATGGAGGCCCGCCTTATTATTGAAAGTAAAAAGAACGAGGGTACAATGGTATCCATTGTTATACCCGTATTGCATTAAACACCGCCGCTGAAAAAAATCACCAGCTGGTTATCATGCATATACATTTCGAACTGGTAAATTGCCCCTTCTTCATAACTCATTATTATTTTTTCAATCGTAAACGGGCCGGTATATTCCACCTCGTCGGTTGTTTTAATAAGTTTCAACTCATACTCCCTTTCATCTTTTTTATACTTTTTATTGGCTGTTGGAAATTCGTCTTTTTCACTAAACACTTCTTTAAACTCTGGCAGCAGACGACAGAGCAAAAAACCCTGCTGCAAACTAAAGCCGGGTAAAAAATATGTGTCAGAATTATACTCATACGCATAAAACTGGTGCCACTCGCCGCCATTTTTATATAGCTGCTTGCTCAGTTCCCAGCCGCTTTCAGTCATCTCCTGCATCGTACCAGATTTGGTAACCAGTTTTTGTCCAAACGGTGCCGCTACTTGTGCCAGGTATTGTTTAAATGTTTTTACGGTAGCCAGCTTTGGTGGTGGCCAGGGCAGCAAATAGCTGTCGACTATATAGCCGGTTTTGTTATTATACTTTACTTTTTTCCAATAGCCGGTAAGGCCTTCGGTTACAATTTCCTTCCAGTCGCCGTCTTCTGGTATAGTGGTAACTTTTGTTCCGTATGGGATTTTTTCCAGCACTTTGGCTGATACATCCTGCTTTTCCCGCATACTAAGCCCGGTTTTAGCTGCTACATAATAAGTACCATCAGCTTGTGCAAATGCGGCAAAGGAAGTTGCTATAAAAATTGCTACTAAAATAATCCTCATGGTGTTTGGTTTAATGGTATATGAATTAATTATCTTTTTTTTGAAATGGTTTTTTCAGTAGCAATAAAAAATCTTCATCTTTTTCATTGGGGTAGTCTTTATCAATACCATAACGAAGGTGCTGTTTGTCTAAATATTTATAAGTACCGAAGAGCCTGTCCCATATTGAAATAATAGCACCATAATTGCTATCTGTATAGGGCTGCTTCCAATGGTGGTGTACTTTGTGCATATTGGGGGAAATAAAAATATAGCTCATTGCATTATCTAACCATTTGGGTAGGCTGATATTTGCATGTTCAAACGCCGTAAAGAAAACCAAAATGGTTTGATAAATCATTACCGCATACATAGGGGCGCCGCAGGCTACAATACCCATAAAAAAGAAAATGCCCCTTATTACACTTTCAACCGGGTGGTGGCGCAAACCGGTTGTTACATCTACATTATTATCGGCATGGTGTATAACATGGAACCGCCACAACAGTTTAACCTTATGCTCCACAATATGCACCAGCCAGCCGCCAAAAAAATCAACGATTAATATAGTAAGTAATATAGTAGCTAAGGTTCCGGCTTTTAGCCATTGTATTACACCAAACTGGTTGGCTATGCACCAATCGCTTATTTTAATAATGATGATTGCAAGGAAAGTATGAATGATAAGGTGTATAACGGTTAACCCAAAATTTACTGCGGCATGGCCGGTTCTTGTTTTTTTAAACCGAAGTGGAAAAAGGGGATGGCTCCTTCTAATATCCAGAACAGAAGCATACCGCCAACTAATATAGCCATCCGTTCTAGCGGCCGTTGTTCAAGGGTTTGAAAATGATTTATGATGTTTTCCCACATAGAAATATTATTACTCTGTTTCTATTATCCTCCGGAAATTCATTCCGCAATCGAAACAATGATTTACTTTATCAACAACCATTGCATAATCATCAAGAAAAAAAGTAGGGTTATGGCACTCAGCCATTTGTGCTTTTCGGGGAGTGCTTACAAATTCAATATTATGCGATCCGCATTGGGGGCAAACACTATCTTTTTATTCTTTCTTTAAACTATCTAATATCTCCCATGCCCTTGCGCTTCATTTTTATCTACCATTAGTTTTATTCCACCAACAGCATTGGTAGAGCATAATCGGGTCAATTAGTCAACACTGTAAGTTGTGCATCTTTCAGCCAGCAATTAATTTCCTGCTCTTCTAAAACACCATTTGGCTAATATGTGCAAATTCTAATATAATTGTTGTACGTCATTAAATAAAACAAATATCTCCATAAACTATCAGTTATCTTAATGTATTTACTATCCTCTTACCTCCCATACTCATCCCCATATTCTTCTGCATATTTTTCATACCGCTTAATCAGTTCAATATTTTTCTTCTCCACATCAGTTAAAAAACCTTTTATATCAACGGTATTGGGTACATACCAGTTCTGCATTTCAAACTCCTGCCGTAAATCTTTTTTCTTAAAGCAATAACCATGGCGGGCAAATATTTCGTTGCGCATAAACATCAGGTCTTCCTTATACATATTCTCCACATCTTTTGTTTTCAATAAACGTTGAGATGCCTGCGGATAATCACCAACAGCAGGGTTGTAAGCAAACAGTTTTCTTTTCAATGTATATTCTTTTGCAGGTTTCTTAAGGTTATTGGGTTGCCACGAACCGGTAATACCGCTGGTACTATCTGCTTTTATACTAAAAGTAAACACCCCGTCATCAGGATGGTCGCCGGGTTCTTTTGCAGAAACATTGTAGATACCCTCTTTCTCAACAACTGTTCCGGCAAACGGCCTGTCGTTACCACCAACAATTGAACGGCCAATTACAGAATCACCTGCTGCTTTTGTTATCAGTAATGTTATTTTATTATCTCCAAAGGCGCCAACATAAGACCCTAATAGTTTCTCCAGGAGATTAATTACTACAGGTGGCTTATCTTCTTTGCCCACTTCGGTAGTACCCTGTGGTTCTTTCTCTTTTTCGGCAGGTTCTTTCTTGTCTTTACAGGAAATAATAAAAGAAGCGGCTAACAGCAGAACAAAAAACTTTTGCATGGCGAAAGGTTTAAATTTGAATGGTTAAATCGTTCAGGCAGAAATTGATTACTCTTTAAAATTACCTAAAATTTTAACCCGCACAAATATTTGGAATATTTCATTGCTTGCCCTGCTGGCTTTTTTCTGCTGGCTGATGGCGGCAATAACCATTGAATACATACCGTACAATACCGATGTGGGCTTTCTCCGTATAAAACAGGATTATATTGGCATTAACCATTGGCGCATTGCTTTCTTTATACATGTGTATGCCAGTATGTGGGTATTGTTTGCCGGGTTTACCCAGTTTTCAAAAACACTGCTTAAAAAAAATCGCCGGCTGCACCGCACCCTCGGTTATATCTATGTAGTGAATGTATTGCTGATAACCGGCCCGGCTGGTTTTATTATGGGCTTGTATGCCAATGGTGGCCTCGTATCGAGAATTGGTTTTGTGGCACTAGCTGTTCTCTGGATATTTTTTACGGCCATGGCATTAATTAAGGCAAAGCAAAAAGATTTCAAGGCGCATAGAAATTTTATGATACGAAGCTATGCTCTTACTTTATCTGCATTAACGCTAAGGGCATGGAAATATGGTATTACTAATACAATGCACTTACCACCGATGGATGTGTACCGGGTGGTGGCATGGCTGGGCTGGGCTGGAAACCTTGCGGTAGCCGAGTACCTTATTTATCGTTACAATATCAAACATTCTTATAAAAAAAGAAGCCCACAAATATTGTGAGCCCCTTAATATCTATCATTCAAATCATTCTCATCAATTCAATCAGCGGTTTTACTGGTTCAGCATCAACGGCATTACCAGCATCAGCAACTCTTCATTCTCATCTTTCTCTGTTGGTTTTAATATACCGGCTTTAGTAGGGGTAGAGAGTTCAATGGTTACTTCATCACTATCTGCTGCATTCAGCATTTCTATTAAAAACCTTGCATTGAAGGCAATCATTAAATCTTCGCCATTGTACTGGCATTTCATCCTTTCATTTCCTTCAAAACTGAAATCCACATCCTGCGCAGCAAGTTGCAGTTCGCTGCCGGTAATGCTTAACGCCACCTGGTTGGTACTTTTATTGCTAAATACACTTACCCGGCGCAATGCACTTTGAAAATCGTTTTTATTAACAGTGAGTTTATAGGGATTGTCTGTTGGTATTACCACTTTATAATCGGGAAACCTTGCATCAATTAACCGGCAACTCATTTGTGTGGTACCCTGTTTTACAAACAGGTGATTGCTGTTATAGCTTACTGTTATTTCTTCGTCTGTTGACGGTATAGCCGATTTCAACAATGTTAACGGTTTGCGGGGTGCAATAAAAGAATCTGCCTTAGGGCATTTTACATCTGTTCTTTTATAACGAACCAGGCGGTGTGCATCAGTGGCCACACATTGAAGGCCTTTTTTATCCAATTCAAAAAACACACCTGTCATTGCAGGACGAAGGTCGTCGCTGCTGGTGGCAAAAATGGTTTTGTTGATAGCAGTAACCAGTGCAGAAGCTGTCATTGTAAATGAAGTGGTATCATCCGCTGTTGGTTCTTTTGGAAAATTGTCGGGGTTTTCACCCATTACTTTATACTTACCATTGTCGCTGGTAATTTCAATACCAAAATTTTTATCAATATTAAAAGTAAGAGGCTGGTCGGGAATGTTTTTTAATGTATCCATCAGGATTTTTGCAGGGATGCATACTTTACCGCTGTCTTTTGCTTCTATATCCAATTGTACCCGCATTACCGTTTCCAAATCGGTAGCCACTACGGTCAGTTTGTTTTTTTCCACTTCAAACAAAAAATCTTCCAATATCGGCAGTACGGTATTAGAATTAATAACACCGGAAATATGCTGCAGTTGCTTCAGTAAAGAAGAAGAGGATGCTATAAACTTCATCGTATAAATCGTTTGTGGCGAAACTACTGATTTTTAGTTTACTGCCAACACTTTGCACCGGGTGTGGAATAATACTTGTTAGCAAATCTAAAAGCTTTTTGTCGCCAGGGGAAGAAAGGGAAAAAGAGGGTCTTATTGAGGTGTTTTGGATAGGTATGTTCCAACTGCTTTAGTATCTTGCTGTTTCTTAAAATAAAATCCATGCTCGATAAACTATTTGGCTGGGGAAAGAAAAAGGCTGCTGCTACAGAAGAGCCAGCCATTTTTTTTGGCCGCTATTCTGACAATAACAAGCCGCTTACAAAAGTAAACCGGTGGACAGATGCCGATAATCTGTTTAAAGAAAAAAAATACGGCGAAAGCCTCGATGCTTTTTTTGATTACCTGCGGGATGATGCTGCCGCCAATGTTGTGTATGAACGAAACGGGGCAGAAGGCCGGTTTCATTTATACCAGGGTTCTAAAATTGTGCGGGGGCAGTTTACTGCCGAAGGGTTGAAAGCAGAAGTTATTCTTGTCAAAATGCCGCAACCCTCCATACCGGTAATGCGCCGCCTACTCGAAATGAATTTTAATTTATACTATAGCCGCTTTGCATTAGATAACGACAGACTTTGTATGCGGTTTGATAGCGATACAGAAACCGCAGGACCCAGTAAGTTATACTATGGTTTAAAAGAACTGGCAACCAAGGCAGATAAGCAGGATGATTTATTGGTACAGGATTTTGCCGCATTAGAGGTATCGGATAGTGAACACCTTGCAGAAATACCCCTTGCAGAGAAAGAAATTAAATATGAATACCTGCAAAAATGGATACAGCAGGTTTTAGAAATTATTAATGCAGTTGATGCAGATAAATTTTCCGGCGGCATTGCATATATGTTGCTTTCGCTTGTTTACCGCATTGATTATTTAATTACCCCCGAGGGAAAATTACTGAACGACCTGGAAAAAATTACAGGCATCTATTTTAAAAAGGATGAGCGGCCTGCCGTAGAAAAAAGCAGGGATATGATTGCTGAATTTAAAAAATTACAGACCTTATCTAAAGAAGAGTTTTTTAAATCGCTTATTAAATCAAACTATACATTTGCCATTGTTGCCCCGCAGGTCTATAAAACAATTGCAGAGTCAATACATGGTGCAAATCAAAATATGGTTTGGTATAAAGACAATAACCATTCTGCATTTGCCATATCAATTATAGAGTATGGTATCGCCTTTTGCCAGTACTCTTATAGTTTACCGAAAGTAATTACCGAACTGTTTCATTTGTGTATGATGGTAAACCATGCTGATTATTTTGCTGCATTGGGATATAAACCTGCTTACTACAACCCGCAAACAAATGTATTTGCACAGCAGGCCATCATTGATAAAATAATTATAATACAGGGTAAATGGCGGGATAAATATCCACTGATGGATTTTAAAACAGTCAATCTTCGGTTTGACAGTTTGGTAAATTTTGACTGGACATTTACAAATGAAATTGAGTTTTTAAACCTTGAACCGAAATAGTATTATCAACAAGCAGTATTAAATCAATTTAATCAACGGTAATGGATCCGCAACAAATAATAGAGCAATACCAAAAAGCAATAATTCAAATTGCAACTGCCGGGGGTACCGGCACCGGTTTTTATGTAAAAGAATTTGACCTCATAGTTACCAATGCCCATGTGGTGGCAGACGATGCTGAAGTAACTATTGCAGGTAAGGCTTTTGATAAAGCCTTATCAAGGGTTTGGTACACCGACAGAAAACATGACCTTGCTTTTTTGCAGGCACCAACTGGTATTGAGTTGCCCGAAGTACGTTTAGGGCAATACGAACAAATGAAAGATGGCGATGCTGTGGTTGCCATCGGCCACCCGTATGGACTAAATTATACCGCCACACAAGGTGTAATTTCAAAGGTGGACAGGATAAGGGATGGTTTAAAGTTTATACAAATTGATGCGGCCATTAACCCCGGCAACAGCGGCGGCCCATTGGTAAATATGAGTGGTGAAATTATCGGTGTAAATTCTTTTATCATTCGTGGCGGCGATAACCTTGGCTTTGCATTACCAGTAAACTACCTGCGGGATGCCCTGCAAATGTATTTACCCAATAAGGGGCAGGCCTCTGCCCGTTGTTTCAGTTGCGGCTACTTAGTGACAGCGGGTAATATTGATTCTAAAAAATACTGCCCAAGCTGCGGCACCGAATTAAAACTGCCCGAGATCCCGGAAAAAGAAACAGAGTTAACCGGCACCGCAAAAACTATTGAAGATGTGTTAAGGGAATTGGGTAAAGATGTAAGGCTTGCAAGGGAAGGGGTTAACAACTGGAGTGTAAAAGAAGGCTCTGCTAAAATTAAAATAACCTATAACCCTGAAAATTTTTTTATCGCCGGTGATGCTTACCTCTGCCAGATGCCTGCTGATGCTGCAAAGATTAAACCGCTCTATCAATTTTTATTAGAAGAAAACTACCGCACAAACGGGTTAGTGCTTAGTTGTGTAAAACAAAATATTGTTCTCAGTTCAATTATTTATGATTTGGATTTAACTAAAGAAGGCGGTGCAGGTGTATTCCGTAACCTTTTTCAAAAGGCAGATTACTATGATGATTTTCTGAAAAAAGAATATAACTGCACAAACAGGCTGGAGGAATAACTACATGAAGCTATGCCTTAAGCATATTGTTTTTTTTATTTGCTGCTGCTGCACACAATGGCTGTATCCGCAAACCACACAAATCATACGCTATACAACAAAAGAAGGGCTGCCTTCCAACTCTATTTACAGAACAGTAATTGATAAAAAAGGTTTTCTATGGATTGCCGGTGAAACAGGGGTAAGCCGTTATGATGGAAGGATGTTCAAAAATTATTTTACTACACAGGGCCTGCCGGATAATGAAGTAACAGAGCTTATTGTTGACAGCAGTGGTCGGTTATGGGCATTACCTTTTCGCAAAAAACCATCTTATTATAATGACAAGACAGACCGGTTTGAAAACAGTGATACTGACCCAGAGCTGAATAAAATTGAAATGGGCAACACCAGTTCCACCAGTGTATTGCAGTACGGTGGAATAGCTTTTTGTAATAATGAACGGACACTTTGTATTTACAAGAACAACAAAACCAGTAAGCACTTTAAAATTTTAAGTGAAAAACTAAGGCCGAGGCCTGATAAAATAATAGACTATCAGCCGGATAAATATCTTCTTGTATGCAACGACTCACTGCGGTATATGGAGGAAGGGAAAATAATCCGGTCCGCATATTTTGGACATCAATATACCTGGTCAGAATATTTTAATAACACCCTCTACATACTTCAGCCGGATGGCATAATAAAGTTTACAATTAATGGTAAAGGAGAGATAACAGGTACCCAGCGGCAACAATATCCTTTTAAACCAAAAGTAATGTGCCAGGCCGGAAAAGATTTAGCAGTTACTTCTTACAACGGCAATACTTATATTGTTGATGCTTCCACCCTTGCATTAAAGGAAAATATATTCAGCCAGTTTATTGTGCGCAGCGTAATGGAAGACCGTAACGGTAACTACTGGCTTGCCACTAAAGATGAAGGGTTAATAAAAATCCAGCAAAAAAGAATTTCTTCATACACAGGCAACAAAGACCTGGAGAAAAATTTTAACGCCTTACTTAAAACAGGTAAGTTGATAGCAGGTAACAATAAAGGGGAGTTATATATTTATGACGGTTTGTATGGATTAAAAAAAATAATTTTAAACACCCCGGAAAACAGTTCAGACACCTGGGTAAGAAATATACTGGAGCTGCAGCAGGATATTTATGTAGCCACACAAACCGGTTCTTTTTTAATAGACAAAAAATCGTTTGCTATTAAGAAAACATTTCTTGAGGCGGGAAATAAATCCACCAAAGCTGCATATAAACTAAATGACTCCACCTTGCTGCTGGGTGGCCATGCCCAACTATTTGTTTACAATACAAATACCGACGAATTTACCGACAGTGTACTTAAAAGAACTACCGCCATTGGTGCAGATGATAAACAACATATCTATCTTGGCTCTATTGATGGGCTTTACCGCAGGGATAAGGATTCGCTTTTTTATTTTGGTAACAGCTATAAAGCACTTACCTACCGGATTGTTTCTATTGTAAATACAAAAGATGGTTTAATGTGGGTTGGCCGGAGCTCCGATTCTTTATTGGTACTGAAGGATGATAACCCTGTTGCTGGCATTCCCTTAGGCACAACAATACCCGGCACTGTATGTAAAGTAATGTACAGCAGCAAACCCGGGGAAATATGGATAGGAACAGATAAAGGTTTAAACAAACTGAGCTATGAGTTTATTAATGATAAATTGTCTTATAAAAATATATACTTCGGTACTGCAGACGGATTGATTGGCGAACAGGTAAATGATATAACGGTTAAAAGTGACACGGTGTATGTTGCTACCACAAGTGGTATTAGTTATTTGCCAGCCAGCCTGCAATTGCCATTGGCAGATATTGCCACCTTTATTACCAGGGTTTCAATAAACAATATTGATACAGCCATCCAGTCTTCATATACATTACCCTACTCACAAAACAATATCCGCATAGAATTTTCTGCGGTAGACCTTACCGGCTTCAACCCTTTTTTTGAATACAGTATTAATAATAATGATTGGATAAGGGCAGAAAACAATTTACTCTCCCTTCAAAATCAGCCACCTGATAATTATACTATTAAAATAAGAAGCATAAAAAGGGATGGTACACCTTCCTCTCAGGTTGCCACAATTAATTTTAAAATAAAAACGCCTTTCTGGAAAAGCAGTTTGTTCTGGGGGTTGCTGGCTGTTGCTGGCTTTGTTGCCACTCTGTTAGTAACACAAAGAAGAAACCGTATAAAACAGAAAAAAGCTATTGAAAAAATTACTACAGAAAAAAAGTTAGCTGAGTTGGAAATGCAGGCATTAAAGGCACAGATAAACCCCCATTTTGTTTTTAACTGCCTTAACTCTATTAAAGGGTTTATTTATGAAAGGGATTATATGCAGGCAGATAAATATTTAGATAAATTTTCTGAGTTGCTTCGCAGCACCATGGATAATGCAGATGCTTCTGTAATTTCATTGGAAGAAGAAATAAAATACTTAGACACCTATCTTCAGTTGGAGAAACTGCGGTTCGGTGATAAGTTTGAATACCATATACAAACAGACCCTTCGGTTGATAAATTAAATTCTTTCGTTCCCGCAATGCTTCTGCAACCTTATGTTGAAAATGCAATAAGGCATGGTGTACGGTATTTAGAGAACAAAAAAGGCATTATAACTATTACAGCAAACAGGGAAGGGGATGTTTTAATTTGCGCCATTGATGACAATGGTATTGGCCGTGAAAAAGCACAGCAACTGAAAAGTGAAAAACATATTGAATACCAGAGCCGGGGTATGCAGTTATCAAAAAGAAGGGCAGAGCTTTATTCAATTCAGCAGGAAGTACTTGATAAAAAAAATGAAACAGGGATGGCTACAGGTACAACTATCATTTTAAAAATACCGTCAGTACTGAAACCATAACAATGACCACCATCAACTGTATAATATTAGATGATGAGGCAATGAATGTGCAGTTGCTTACTAATATGCTTGGTATGCACTGTCCGCAGGTAAACATATTAGCTACAGAAACAAATGCAAAAAAAGGCATCACCCTTATAAACGAACTGCAACCGCAGCTTTTATTTTTAGATGTGGAAATGCCCCACCTCAACGGTTTTGAAACATTGAAACAATTAGAACCGGTAAATTTTGAAGTAATATTTGTAACTGCCTATGGCAAATATGCGGTGGAAGCATTTGAACACCATGCCGCAGGCTATGTAACCAAACCGGTGAATACAGAAAAATTAGTAGCGGCTGTAAATGCAGCTATTAAACGGATTGAAGAAAAAGGCATCAGCAAAAATCTTTTTTCTTTATTGGAGCAAAGTAATAAGCAAGCAACGCCGGATAAAATTCCCCTGTCAACCACCAACGGGTTGGTGTTTGTAAAAATTGCCGATATTATGTATTGCGAAAGCAGCGGCAACTACACCCATTTTTATTTGTGTGATGATAAAAAGATTGTGGTAAGCCGCCAGCTGGGCGAATATGAAAAGCTATTGCCCGAAAATAATTTTACCCGGATACATGATAAGTACATCATCAATCTCAGCTACATTAAAGAATACATAAAAGGCAGTGGCGGGGAAGTGGTGCTGGAAAACGGAAAAGAAATACCCGTGGCCACAAGACGTAAAGAAGATTTTCTGGCGAGGTTTGAGAAATGGATAAAGAGGAAGGCCTGATATATTATTCCGGCCCTCTCGCATATACAACCCGCCCCCGCACATATACAATCCCGCCAAAAACCCGGTTTATAGTTTCCACTTTTACGTTGCCAATAATGTTTTTACTGGCTTTATTCAAAACAACTTCAATATGAAGAAACTGAAACTCTTACTGGTCGGTTTGTTTGTTACTCTTATTGCAAGCAGCCAGGCCGGGCAGCTCAATCAAATCAACATTGTAAATTTTACCGTTAAAAACACACTGCCCAGCACGGTTGATAGCTGGCTATCCACACCCGGCGCATTGGTGCTTACCGCACAACGGGTACCCAGTGCACAGGTAAAAGAACCCATGATGCTATTGCAGATACGCAGCGGCGGTGCTATAGTATGCGGCAACAACATGGCTACTGCAAAACGGGTTGATCCTTTTGATGTAAGGGTGTTCAACACATCAGAACTTACTGCCCTGCTGGGCAATTGTAAAGAACTGAAAGCAGGCAGCTATACCATCTGCGTTCAGTTTTTTAATATAGATAAAGTACCCGTCAGCCGCGAAGTGTGCAAGGAATTTAAAGTGGAAGAAACAAATGTGGAGTATGCACCACCAACACTGATAACACCGGATAACGAGAAAAAATTTACTGCCAAAGAATTGCAGGGTGTGGTTATGTTCCGCTGGACACCGCTGGTACCTAAACCAAAAGAGCCTGTCACCTATCGTTTAAAAGTCTGGCAACTGATGCAGGGGCAAAATAGTACACAGGCTATGCGAAGCAACCAACCCATTGTAACTAAAGATGTAGACAATATAACACAGGCTGCGGTTAACAGCATATTAACCGGCCCCTGCAAACCACCTTACCTCTGCGATTTTATATGGAATGTGCAGGCACTCAACCGCAGTGGTAAACCAATGGGTAATAACAATGGCACCAGTGAACCTTATACATTCAGTGCTGCTGAAGAAAAAAGCAAAGGACCTGAAAATGTTTTCCCCGAAAACGAAAAGAAATTTCAACCGGAAGGAACAAAAGGAATGGTATTCCGGTGGACACCAATAGTACCAAAACCGCAAGAACCGGTTACCTATCGTTTAAAAGTATGGCAACTTATGCAAGGGCAGAATGGTTCACAGACTATGCGCAGCAATCAACCGATTGTTACAAAAGATGTAGACAATATAACCGAAGCAACAGTAAGCGGCATATACACAGGGCCATGCAGGCCTCCATATCTCTGCGATTATATATGGATGGTGGAAGCCAGTAGCCAACAAGCCGGAGCAGCACCAAAAATTATTGGAACAAGTGAGCCAACAATATTCAGCGTAGCAGAAGAAACAGGTAAATGCCCTGCTAATTCATTTCCGGAAGACAAGAAGCAATTCACTTCCGAAGAAGCAAAAAAGGAAATGTTATTCAGGTGGACACCTGTTATACCTAAACCCCAGGTGGCTGTTACTTATCGCTTAAAAGTTTGGCAACTGATGGAGGGGCAAAATAGTACCCAGGCTATGCGAACCAACAAACCGATTGTAACAAAAGATGTAGCAGACATAACTGAAGCCACAGTAAGCGGCATCTACACCGGCCCATGCAGGCCACCATATCTCTGTGATTATATCTGGGTGGTGGAAGCCGTATCAAAAGATGGCAGCACTGGTTGTGTTGGTGAGCCAACAACATTCAGTGTAACAGAAGAAAACAGTAAAGGTCCAAACAATACATTCCCGGAAGACAAAAGTAAATTGAAAGCCGAAGAAGCAAAACAGTCAGTAACATTCCGCTGGACACCATTGGTGCCAAAACCACAAGAATCCATTACCTATCGCTTAAAAGTTTGGCAACTGATGCAGGGGCAAAATAGTACACAGGCTATGCGAACCAACAAACCAATTGTTACAAAAGATGTAGCCGATATTACCGAAGCAACTGTAAGCAACATCTATACAGGCCCATGCAAGCCACCATACCTATGCGATTTTATATGGAATGTGGAAGCTATTACAAAAGATGGCCGTACCAAAGGAAGCAGCGAACCAAGCACATTTAAAATTGCCGGTAATGATATTGATATACAGATTGACAGTGTGTATGTAAGCTGCTGCAATACCAACGGCACACAAAATGTTTATATCAAAATAAAAAATAACCTTGCCAGCACAGTTAAAATAACACAACTGAATATTGATAAAGTAAATGGTGTTACCAATGTTATATCCATCACAGGGCTTGCCCCTGTATTGCCTGTAAATATTACCGGCCTCGGCTCACAGGTATTTACCGGAACTATAAAATGTATCGATACAGCAAAAACAATCCGCTTTTTTGTAAGGGCAGAAGATGCTTTGGACAATGCCATTACAGAAACAGAAGTAGAAACAGATACATTGGATTGCCCCTGCGAACCATGCAGGTATATGACGGTTGTTGTTACAAAAGATTCGCTTACGCTGCCAAAGAATGGCAACCCGATGCAGGTAAACCTTACTGGTTTATTCAGCGGATTAAACCCTAACCAGGTTAAAAAAGTTACGGCTGAAATTATTTACTTCAACATTACACAAACAAAAGACACCAACTGTGCCAAATGTGTTTTTGACAGTAAGTATTATGGCAACTTCTATCCACCTGCCTCTGCATTGCCCGGCTATACCGGGCCTGTATTTAATAAGCCAGACTATACCCGGCTAATAACATGGAACAGCACCATTATAAAAGATTGTGGTGGCCAGCCGCATGATAATGGTGGCGGGGTTGATAATGGAAACCCGGCTGATGTTAAAGCCCTAAGTATTGACAGGCAAACACCCAAACGGGATTTTGGTGAAAAAATGGCTGTACCAATAATTGGCAACCCGTTACCTGTGCCACAGCAGCCCACTTTTATTTTACCAATAGCTGTGCCCGAAATGAACAGCCTTAGTTGCTGTGGCGATGTTATAAAAATATGTATCAGGTATACCTTCTATGATTTTTGCTGCCATGCCTGCGAAGTGATAAAGTGTTATGAAATAAAAAGGGAGAAGTAAACCAAAGCAAAAAATTGTAAAAAAGTTAAAACCTCATTTATGAAAAAATTTCTTCAACATATACTTATCGCCTCAATACTGGTGTTCTCTGCATCAGCAGCCAAAAGCCAGGCGCAGGTAGGGTTAACATTGTTGCCACAGGGCACACAACCATATACTGCCGGAACAAGTTTTCAGGTGTATGCCAATTATAACTACAGTAACATTACCGGTAATGTTGTTGTGGCAATATCTTTTAACAATACACTAGTTTCATTTTGTGGTAGCCCTGCATTTCCAACTTCACCAGTAACAACAACATCCGGCTCTACCACCACTATTACTTATACTTTTCCTGCTGTTGGTGGAAATAATCAGACAGGTGTAATTATGTTATGCTTTTCTTATTTATGTCCCTCCACTTGTTTTGGAAATAATATTCCCTCTGTATTAAGCGGAACTATTAATTCCACTGCACCGGTATTAAGCTCATCCGCTGCACCGGTAACTATTACAGGCAAAGTAATTAACAACTGGAGCGGTATGCATGCATTCTCCAGTTTTGTTCAGAGTGCTTATGAAGTTACTTTCTTAGTCACTGTGCAGGGCGGTAACTGCTTTACCATCACCAATCCTGTATTTACTGTTACTCCATCTATTGGTACATTAGTAAATGTTACCAACGGATTAGTAAGCGGCAGCACTTTCACCCCTACGAATACAGTTAATTTCAATCCTTGGAATTATTACCAGTATTATTATACCATCAGGCTCCCCTGCAACTATACAGGAACAGTTACATCCAACATTGTTTTAAAAGGAACAAACTGCGGCAACCCTAATCAAACAATTATTACTTATCCGGCAGCATCATACACATTGCCTGCGGTTATACCATCAGCCCCTTCAGCAACATTAAACGTAGTTGCAACAGCTTCATATTTCAGAACAGATGTTACCAATAATGGTAATACTCCTTTAAACCTTATTCTTACTAATAATATCCCAAACATTAAAACAACGGGTACTTACCAAAGTACCAGTCAGCCCTCTCTTACTTCTGTTATTAATTATTTTGATTGCAGCCTTTCACCAGCCGGGTCATCAGGTACATTAACCGGAACGATGGCCGGACCAGCAATTACTCTTACTTATCTTAAAAAAGCTGTTGCCAACATCACCAACCTGCTGCCGGGACATTCTGTAAGCCATTATTACTATTACAATCTCACCAACTCTTGTGTGGGTGTGCCTAACCAAACCAGTTATCAGTTAACGAGTAGTATGACATACAGTTGTACCACTGCAGGCCTTAGCCAAATCTGTTACAACTGCGGCCCAGGAACAGGAAATGTAAATGATACTGCCGTATATGTGCAGCAGCCATTAATAAATTGTAATTGGCAAAACTCACCACAAGCTTGTTTAAAGCCGGGTGATACCGCTACTCTTTGTTTATCATTCCGTAATGATGGTTCTGCACCGCTTACTGGTGGTGTTGTAAATTTTGCGCTGCAAAACTTTTTAACTTATCTGCCGGGCAATGATACTTACACAGGCTTTAGTCCTAATCCAACCTATCAACCTGCTACAGCTATAAAATGGAATATACCAACCATACCTGTTGGAGCCACTAACTATACTATTTGTTTTAAAGTAGTGGTAAACAATAATGCGCCATATGGTAGCTACCCGATGAACTTTTCTGTAACAGGCAACAGTTATTCGCAACAATTGTATTGCCCGCACACGGTAAACATTTGTGCATTGCCAAAAGCAGAGGTGGAGAAATTGGTTAAGGGTGATAAAGACAATGTATTTGGCACAACTGGTAACGCTACTCCGGGTTCTACTGCTACTTATCAAATTACGGTTAAGAATACTGGCAACACAACAATAGGTAATGTTGTTTTGATTGACCGTTTCCCATTCGTAGGCGACCAGACTATTATGACCTGTTCGCCCCGCAACAGTCAGTTTCAATTATTTCCATCCGGTGCATTAACAATTCCCGGTGCTACGTTGCAATATTCGCCAACACCCAATCATAAAACTGGCTGGCCTACTACAGCAGCTATTTGTAATTTACCTGCAAATACATGGAGCAATAGTTTCTCGCCCAACAATGCAAAAATTTCATTGACGGCTAATATCCCTCCGGGCAACAACGTTACATTCACTATTCCTGTTCTTGTTCCGCTAAATGCAACTGTTGGTGATCATGCCTGCAATACTATTGGTATGATTTGCGATTTGATTGATAATGCCAACAATGCTTCGCAGATGAACCCGGTTGAGAGTAACAATGTTTGTTTAACAGTTGTGGAAAAAGATGGCCCGCCACCATCAGGTTGTTGTAAAGATTTTCTGAAAAAAATAACTGCACAGCAATCTGTTTCTAATAATATACTTACCGTAAACACAACGATGACGGTTGGCCCTGCCCCAATTAAAAAAGCGTCTGTTTCATTGGTTGATTTTCATATCCTTCATGCAAAAGATTGCGACATCTGTTTAAAAGATCCGAAGAACATGGGCAACATTACCAATGCCTCAGGCGGTTCATTTACATGGGGTAACCTGCCTGCAAATGTTCCATGGAGCCACCTGGTAGAATGGAAGGACAGCTTAGGTGCAAGCTGGTCAAATGGTGTTCCATTAAATTTTCAAATCCCTTTACCACCTAAAAGCCCCATTAGTTGCTGCTGCGATACTATTTTATACTGTTTGAAATATTCTTTCACCGATATAAATTGCATTACCTGCGATACTGTTATTTGTTACAAAGCATATAATGGAAAAGACTGTAAAGGCAACGATGATGGCGGCGGACATGGTGACCCGCAATGTAATTGCCAGTGGAACCCTAAATTTAATTATGAGGGTGCCCCGCAAGGTGGTAAACCAGTAGCCTGTGGTGGAAGCATTACATTGTTTAAAGGCAATATACCTGTTACATTCAACCCCGGTTTTCAATGTGTGCCTGCTGGTGCTAATTGCCAGCCATCCGGATTAACAGTGCAGTTGGTAAACAATGCAACAGGTGCATCTGTAAATTTAACAGGACCCAACTACAGCCATACATTTTTGACTGCCGGAACATATACCTATAACCTGTCGGGAAGTTGTGGTGGTAAAAAATGTGAATGTAAAATAACTGTGATTATTCCTGACCATTAAAAGAACTGCATAATGAGAAGCAAACAAATATTAATAACAAGTTTAGCCATGATGTTTTGTACAAGCATCATAGCACAGAGCAGTGAAAATAAAAAACCACCGGTATCCATCAGCGGAACGGCTGGTGTTAGCTATGAAAGTTATGGGCTAAGCCGCAAACCAACCGGATGGACGGGTTTTACACCAAGAAAACCCTGGAACCAGGTGCGGTTTATTTTTAATCCTGAAATACAGTTCAGCAAAAACTTCAGTTTGCCGTTGAATTTTAATTTTGCCACAACACCCACCAATTTTTTGGGGCCATATGCAAATATTGGTAAGCAAAGTTTCGGTCAGTTTATTACCAATCCGATGAATAGTTTTGGATTGAACCCGAAATACAAATGGGCAGAGTTTAAATTTGGCACACAGTATCTCAACTATTCTGATTTAAGTACCGGTGATATTGGTGTGTTTGGTGCCGGGTTTGATTTAAGACCCGATAACGGATATGTATTTCGGTTTTTTACCGGACTTTCGCAACAGGGTGTAAACTTTTTTACCGGGCCGCCTGCTACCAACGGTGCATACAAGAGAAAAAACTGGATGTTTTCCCTCGGCAGGGAAAAAGAAGGCAAGTACCAGGTAGCTATGAATTTTGTAAAAGCAAAAGACGATAGCAGTTCTGCATTACCAAAACCGTTGCTTATAAAACCACAGGAAGGGTTTACAATAAGTGTACTGAGCAAAGTTTTTTTAAAAGATGGCTGGTATGCAGGAACAGAAGTGGCGCAATCAATTTATACAAAAGATTTATTTCTGCCCTTAGATACCACCAAGTCTTCGTTTCAGCCATTTATAAAAGGGCATGCCTCAACTGTAAGGGATTTTGCAGGCGATGCCTCTGTGGGAAGAAAATCAAAAAACTTAGACATCGGTGTAAAATTAAAATACATCGGCGCAGGTTTTCAAACACCAGGTTATCCTTTTATGCTACCCGACAGGTTTGATTATACACTCAATACAAGATTTAATGCCTGGAAGAATAAAACAGGTGGTTATAAAATGAATGTGGTGGCAAGTGCAGGGCAACGGGTAAATAATGTAAGCAGCACCACCTTAAAAGCAAAACAGTTTATTGGCAACCTTAACTGGTTTACACAATTTGATGATCATTTTAATTTAAATATCAGCTTCAACAACTTTGGCTTTCAGGCACCGGGTGGCATAAACCCTTATGGAATAAAAAATGTAAGTAATGATTTTGGGGTAAACCCAACTTACACCTGGGGAAATGATAAAATAATCCATCTGCTTGGGTTAAATTATAATTACAGCAAGTATGATGAAAGGGATGTTTTTACCGGCCTTATCACTTCCAATAATACCCATACTGCCTTACTGACTTATGTACCAACTTTTCTTAAAAAGAATTTATCGCCAGATTTCAGCCTGATGTATTTCCGTAACTCAATGCCCGGCTTTAAATTAAAACTGATAACATTCAGTACCGGGATGAGCTGGCCGGCAGCAAAGAAAAAAATGAATATGCGGGCACAGTTGCAGTACAACTATTCAAAAACAAATAGTTTTATCAATAACAATAATATCATTGCTTCGTTTAATAACGACTGGAAAGTATCAGAAAAACTTACATGGACAACTTACCTGAGCACCAATCAGTTTAAATATGGCAATGAAATAACTCCCAACAATGCTTCTTATCTTGAAAGTAACATCCGCACCGGTTTTTTATACCGGTTTGGAAAATAAATTATTCTTATGAACACAAATAAAAAAAACGCAGCCGTTTACCTCCTCTATACACTATTAACTGTGCTTGTTGCTTTTACTAATCAAAAGGCAACAGCACAGCTAACGGTAAACCTGCAGATAAGCACCAACCCACCATCTTCGCTTATGCAATGGACGGATAGGAAGGAAACACTTACTTACCTTGTATTATTCCGGCAGGGTGCGGGCACCGCACCAAGGGTAAAAATAAAAGCAACGTTTAAATTGAGTGATGGTACTGTTATTGGCACTACCGATCTTAGCCGTGCCCGCACCATTACTCTTGCCGATGGTAATAATATATTTTCTGCCGCAGATGTAATACCACTTGATATAATGCAGTTTAGCGGTAAGTATAAAGTTGCCCTTGACAGATCGGGGAAGCTGCCTGCCGATAACTACCAGCTTTGTGTACAGTTAGTAGAGCCGGTAATTTTTGCACCTGTTAGCGAAGAACGTTGCCGGTTTTTTAATCTCGCCTCGCTGCAATTAGCAATACCTGTAATGCCACTTAACGAATCTGTGCTGGATGCAAAGGTTGCGCAAACAGCAATTACATTCCGCTGGACATCGGTATCACCAAGACCAGCCACACCTGTAACCTATCGTATTTTGGTGTTTGAAGTTTTATCTCATCAGCAACCTCTGCAAGCCATGCGCAGCAACCAGCCATTGCTTAATAAAGATGTAATCGGTACCACACAATATATCTGGCAACCACAATTAGGAATGATTGATTGTTGTCCTGATACGGAACCTGCTGCTGATTCAGCGTATTCACAAAAAGCTGGCATCAGTACATCAAGGAGCAACCTGAGGGCAAAAACATTTATATGGACTATACAATGCCTTGATAATTTGGGGCAGCCATTGGGTGATGGAAATATTAATAAGGATGGTGTAAGTGAGCCAATCATTTTTAATGTGGGAAAGAAGTAACCCAACTGAGTAAAAAAAATAAGCCATCAACCATACCCTGAGCAAAAAAAAGAGAGATTAATTCTCTCTTTTTTATTTTTACCAAAATGTTGTACAAAAAATACCTTACTAAAGAACAGGCATTGCAAAAGCTAAAGCATTACTGTGCCTACCAGGAGCGGTGCCACAGTGAGGTAAAAGAAAAGCTGTACAGTCTCGGTGTATGGAAAAACGAGCATGACGAAATCATTGCTTCGCTGATTGAAGGGAACTACCTGAACGAAGAGCGGTTTGCAATTGCCTTTGCAGGTGGCAAATGGCGGGTAAAGCAATGGGGCCGGGTAAAAATAAAATATGAACTGAAGCAAAAACAGGTAAGCGAATACTGTATAAAAAAAGCAATGAAACAGATTGATGAAGAAGACTATTTGAAAGTATTAGAAAAGCTGGCAAAAGAAAAATATGCTTCCCTTAAAAGTGAACAATACCTCATCCGGAAGAAAAAAGTTCTGGATTATTTAATTGGCAAAGGATTTGAACCATCTTTGGCAATGGCCGCACTACCGGGTAAATAATTTTCATTTGGCACATCCCACACATAAAACAAAAGGCATTGTTCTCCGTACGGTAAAGTATGGGGAAACAAGCCTTATTGTAACTGTATTTACAGAACTGTTTGGGGTTCAATCTTATTTAATTAACGGAGTTAGAACCTCTACTAAAAAAGGAAGTGGCAAGGCCAATTTATTTCAGCCTTCGGCGATATTGGATTTAGTGGTTTATCATAACGAACTAAAACACCTTAACCGCATTAAAGAATTTAAGTGGGCGGTTATCTATCAAAGTATTTTTTCTGATGTGCCGAAGAATGCCGTGGCATTGTTTATGGTAGAGCTACTTACCAAATGCTTAAAGCAACCGGAAGGCAACCCCGAGCTTTTCTTTTTTGTTGAAGATTGCTTTTTACACTTAGATAAAAGCAGTGGTGCTATGATGGCCAACCTGCCTTTGTTTTTTGCCTTACATCTTCCTTTACATTTTGGTTTTCGTATTACTGATAATTACAGCGATAAAAATTCTTTTCTTGATTTGCAGGAAGGAAGTTTTGTAGCCGAACATCCGGACCACCCACACTTTCTGGATGATAAACTGGCCGCCGTTACTTCACAATTATTAAAAGTAATGCAGCCGGAAGAGTTGGGTGAAATAAAACTGCACCATGATTTTCGCAGGCAGTTATTGCACCGCATAGAAACTTTTTATACCTTGCATATAACCGATTTTGGCACAATGAAAACATTACAGGTGCTAAGGGAGGTGCTTGGGTAAAATCAATTCTCCATTATCTTACTTACATCCCTTTGCTTATGTATAAACTCACTGCCGTAAATTTTCAGCAGCAGGATAAATAAAGAGATAAGCAGCGGCCCGAATATCAACCCGATAAAACCAAACAACTTCAACCCGATTATTACCCCAAACACTGTTGTAAGCGGATGCACATTTCCCAATCTTTTTAATAATGTAAAACGAAGTACATTATCAACCGTGCCAATAACACCAAAGCCGTATATCAGCATAAAAACCCCCTTGCCTGTTTGGTCGGCAGCAAAAAACATAATGGCTAATGGCACATAAGCCAAAGCAGCACCTACAACTGGCAACATGGCTGCAATACAGGTAACACCAAACCAGAAGAACGGCTCCTTTACCCCGATAATTAAATATCCGATTAAGGCTATAACCCCCTGCACAAAAGCAATTAACGGGATACCGATTGCGTTGGACATTACCATCGTCTGTATTTCTTTTCCCAGCCGGCTTACGTTTTTATCATGCAGTGGCACATGTTCATACAACGCATTTTCCATCTTTCTGCCGTTTACCAGCATAAAGTAAAGGATAAAGTACATGAATAAGATAGTAGATAGTGTATTAAAAGTAGCCCCCAATATTTGTGGTACACTTTGGGTAATGGCACCACCAACCTTGTTTATGTTTTCGGGGCTTGCAATGGTAACATCAAATTTGTTTTCAAGGTTAGCGACTACTGTTTTTAATGATTGCACCAGTTCGTTGGAGTGCTGTATTACATAAGTAATTTTTGAAGAAAGCATATTAACCAGCAAGCCAACCGGCATCAGTATAACAATAAACGAAAAAAGCATCAGCAAAAATGCAGCCCATCCCTTTCGCCATTTTTTCTTTTCTGTTAAAAAAAACATCCACTTGTGCAGCAATATATATATAGTAATGGCCCCAAGCAATGCCGGTAAAAAAGAATACAGTTCTAAGAAAAGCAGTATGCCCAGCAAAAAAATTATTACTATAAAAAGTATTTGCCGCAACCTGTTCTGGTTAATAATATCGTTGTTCATAATAAAAAGATGAGATACTAAAATTAATAAAACCCAATCAGATGACAGTGGATAACTGAAAGATGAGAATACTTTACATTCAGGCCCTTACTAAAGGGAGGTTTTTTTAATTTAAAGCCACTATCACCTGTCCGTTATTATCCTTTATCTAAACCTTCACTTCCTTCCACTTTCCTTTTTTAAAATAATAAAACGCTGCTATTGCTATTAATACTTCTGCCACTGGCACTGCTATAAAGGCACCTGTTGGCCCCATATTAAATCCCTTGGCCAATAAAAATGCAAAGGGGATTTGAAACAGCCAGAAGCCAACGATATTGATCCAGGTAGGTGTTTTGGTATCCCCGGCACCATTTAGTGCCTGCACCATTACCATACCAATGCCATAAAAAATATATCCGCTGCCGATAATCTGCAATGACAACACACCAAACTTATGCACCTCCGGCTCGTTGGTAAATATGCTGATGATGGGTGAAGAAAAAAACAAAAACAACAGCATTACCATCCCCATAAAAATAGCGTTGTATTTTGTGGTAAGCAGCACACTTTGTTCAGCCCTGTCGGGCCGTTTGGCACCAAGGTTTTGTCCTACCAATGCTGCTGCTGCATTGCTCAATCCCCATGCGGGCAAAATAAAGAACACTACACATCTTATAGCCACCTGGTAACCCGCCGTTGCATCGGTACCCCCGGTACTACTTACAATCCATGCCATTAGTATCCAGCTTCCACTTTGTATAAAAAACTGGAAAGTAGCCGGCCAAGCCACTTCAAATAAATGTTTTATTAGTGTGTTCTCCCATTTAAAATAGCTGCTACGCATTTTTATACTGCTTTCTTTTTTCCAGAATAAATGATAGCATTGATACAACACACCTATACCACGGCCAATGGTAGTGGCAATGGCTGCGCCTTTTAACCCTAATGCAGGCAACGGGCCCCATCCATTAATTAGTGCGGGACAAAGAACAATATTAATAATGCTGGCAATCCATAAACTTTTCATGGCAATAGCAGCATCCCCTGCGCCACGGAATATACCATTGATAAGAAATAATAAAATAATAATTACACTGCCGCCCAGCATGATGCGGGCAAACACTGTTCCTTCTTTTATTACTTCTGGTTGTGCGCCCATCAGTTTTAAAATATCAGGTGCAAAAATTATCCCTGCTATACTTAATACTACCGATGATACTAAAGAAAGTAATATAGCCTGAGCCCCGGCATGTGATGCGGCTTCCGGATTTTTTTCCCCTGTTCTTCTTGCAACAACCGCAGTGGCTGCTGTGCTGAGGCCTATAGCAATAGTATAGATAAGTGCTATTACCGATTCTGTTAGTCCCACTGTCGCCATAGCCGCTTTATTTTGCGGGGCAGGCAGGTGACTTACAAAATACATATCCACTACGGCAAAAACAGATTCAAGGCTTAGTTCTAAAATCATGGGTATGGCCAGTAATACAATAGCCCCCCGGATGCTGCCCTGTGTATAATCATGTTCGCCACCCTTTAATGATTGTTTTAGTAATGAATAAAATCTTTCCAGTTTACTGGTGTGTATTGTTTGAGACATGGTTGAATGTACTTAAAGTAAATTAAATAATGTATAGCAGTACAACCAATGGTTGTTGCTAAATGAAGGCCGATAAGAATTTTGGTTTTCCGGGGTGATGCGGAAGAACCTTAACAGATTTTCATAAACTTAAAATGAAGAAAGCGAAGATAGGAGAAAATGCAACAAAATTATTAGCCGCAGAGAATACAAAGTCTCTGTGCATTTCTGTGTAAACCCTCTGCGGGTCTTTGTGATAAAATATTTCTTAAAACAACGAAAGCTGGTTCTCATGCCTTCTAAACTGCTTCTTTTTCATTGGTGGTACAATCGATTTTCCCTCCACATAAAAAACAGCTGAGGCTTCGTACCTCGATGCCACCACTATTTTTGTATTACCAGCATGGGGTACAAATAATTGTGCGGCTGTTTCAGGGCTGTTGTTATTTTTTGACAGGTGCGATAAAATAAGCAACTGCAAATCCGGCGATTTATAGTTAAGAAATAACTCCAGTGCTTGTGTATTGGAAAGATGCCCGTTATCGCCACTAATGCGTTGCTTTAAATAATAAGGATAGTTTCCATTCCCTAGCATATCATCGCAATAATTAGCTTCGAGAAAAACAGCATCGCATTGCGAAAAATATTTTAATACCTGCTTGCAGGCAAAGCCAATATCTGTTATCACTCCTGCATTCACCCCATTGCTGCTTATTATAAAACTATACGGGTCGGCAGCATCATGGTGTTTGCGAAAGGGAGTTACTGTTAATCCATCTATAGCAATGGGTGTCGCACCTTCAAAATCAGTTAGCAGATGTTCTTGAACAGGCAGGTTGCAGTTTTTATAAGTAGCTTCTGTTATGTAAACTGGTATTTGATATTTTTTTGAAATAGCAGGCAACCCTGTTATATGGTCGCTATGCTCATGCGAAATAAAAATGGCTTTTACTTTTTCCATAGCTAGTCCCAGTTGTGCCATTCTCTTTTCTGTTTCTCTCAGGCTAAGGCCAGCATCAATAAGCACCGCCTCGTTTTTGTTGGCAATGTAGTAGCAATTTGCATTGCTGCCGGAGTTTAAGGATGCGATTGATAAAGACATAAAGTGCCAAAAATAAAGTAACTATAGCAATACCTAATTTCATAAAAAACCCCCTGCCCGATATGGCAGGGGGTTAAAAATATTAAAACAAATCCTCTTAATTCTTCTCTACAATAATCTTCTTCGCAGCCAGTTCCTTACCGCTTGCGCCAAGCACTTTCACAATGTACACACCGTTTGCTGCTGTGGCAGGTAGAGTTACTGTGGTAAGGCTGTACGGTGTACCCGTACCCGTTGCTTTCTGGTACACTAACTGACCAAGGGCATTGAACACATTTATCGTAACTGACTCGCCGCTCTGGTTATAATACCTTACTGAGAACTGTCCGCTGTTCGGGTTAGGATATATCCAGATATTATCTGAAGCCAGTGCACTGATAACAAGGCTCGATGATGTTACCTGGCATCCGTTTGGATCTGTATATACTGCTAAGTAAGTACCCAGATTATCTACCGTTAATGGGCCTACAGTAGGACCACTTACCCCAATGTTGGTACCATTTCTTGTCCATACAAAACTACCTCCCGGAGGGTTTACCGTTGCTACTACATTGGTACTCTGTGTTGGTTGCAGGGCATTTAATGTAATCGCTGCAATGCTGATTGTTGGTAATGGATTTACAAACAATGTGGCTGCACCGGAGTTTACGATGGTACAAAGACCTGTTACCACACAACGGAAGGTGTTGGTATTCATTGCTACTGTTGCAGCATTTACTGTAAAGCTTGATGCTGTTGCGCCACTTACATTTACCCAGGCACTGCCATTCCACTGCTGCCACTGATAACTTAACGGACCACCGGCATTCGGGCTGGTTACTGCAACTACACTAAACGTGGCATTCTGTCCCGCACATACTGTACGGTTGGCCGGTTGTGTATTGATTACCGGCAACTGACCGTCTAATACCGTTATGGTAAACATACAACTTACGGTTGCACAAATATTGGTTGCTGTTACCGTTACGGTTGTTGCACCAATATTAAAGACTGAACCACTTCCGGTTCCGCTGCCTGCCCCGGTTGTTGCACCACTGAAACTATAGGTTACTGTTGGTGCAGGTGTGCCGGTTATTGTTGGTGTATAGTTTACTGTTGCGGTACAAGAACCAACAGGTGTTGTTGCACTGATGTTGGCAGGGCAGGTTACTATTAACGGTGCCTGTACTATTACTGTTGCCGTTATTGGTGCGCCAGGGCAACCATTGGCCGTTGGGGTTATTGTAAAGGTTACTGTTACAGCTGCTGTTGTTGTATTTACCAGTGTGCCTGTTATGTTTCCACTACCGCTTGCTGCTATGCCTGTTACCGTTGCCGTGTTGTTCCTTGTCCAGGCAAAGGTGGTGCCTGCTGTGGTGCTTGTCAGCACTATTGGTGCTATCGTAACTCCAGAGCAAATGGTTTGTGTTGATGGGGTAGCTACTGCTATTGGGGTCGGGTTTACCGTTATCGTAAATGTTCTTGGTGTACCCACACAGGTTACCCCATTGGTATACGATGGTGTTACCGTTATCGTTGCCGTTACCGGTGCCGGTGTTGCATTGGTGGCTACAAAGCTGGCTATGTTGCCTGTACCACTTGCTGCTAAGCCTATACTTGGTGTATTGTTTGTCCAGTTGTACACTATCGTTCCGCCCGTTGTAGGACTGGTGAACGTTACCGCCGCTGTGCTTGCTCCATTGCACAAGGTCTGGTTGGCTACCACATTTACCGTGGCGGTTGGGTTGACCGTTATAGTGAATGTTGTTGGTGTACCGACACAAGTTGCTGTTACCGCAGTGACATTATAATTTAAAACGACCTGACCGTTACCTGTTTGGATATTGGTAGTAACCGCACCGGCACTTACACCTCCTGTATAAGAGCTACCACCAGCTCCGCCGCCGCCGCCGCCTTTATCATTGCCTGAACAACCTACTGTACCGGCTGAACCGCCACCGCCACCGCCGCCGCCTAAAAAGCCGCCGCCGCCGCCGCCGCCGCCAGGTACACTACCTGCATTAAAGCAGCAACATGTTTGCCCGTCGCCACCATTACCACCAACTCCGGATGCTAATCCTGCTAATCCATCACCTCCTAAAAAGCCTGCACATCCTATGCCTTTTGTTCCGGAGACTACCCCTATAGCCCCAAATCCACCGCCGCCGTTAGGTGAGGTTACTCCATTTACCCCATTGCCATCTCCATTGCCACCAGCACCACCACTTACTGAGGTCGGTTCACAACCACCTCTTCCGCCACCACCGCCGCCGCCTGCTACTATAATCCTATCTGCTGCTGTTGCTCCAGGGAAACGTACATCACTGGCACCGCCGCCGCCGCCTGCACTTGTATTTCCTCCATTTCCTCCACCATTAAATCCGCCTGTACCGATTGCGCCTGCTCCGCCTACAAATATGTTTAATACCTGACCCGGTGTTACTGCTAATGTTCCCGTTGACCTGCTTCCTCTTCCACCGGCACCACCTGTTGAATTGTTGCCACCTACAGCCCCTACACTGCCTTCGGCTCCTAAGGTTGTTATATTAATCGAGGTTACTCCCGCAGGTACAGTAAATGTCTGCATCCCTCCTGTGAAATTAAACGTTGTTGTGGTGGGGATTACCGTTGTAGTTGTTATACTTGGTGTTACTGTTACTGTAGCCACAACGGGTGCGGTACCAGCATTTACTCCGTTGAATGATGCTATGTTACCTGTACCACTTGCTGCCAAACCTATACTTGGTATATTATTTGCCCAGTTGTAGGTTATTGTCCCGCCTGTTGTTGGGCTGGTAAATGCTACTGCTGCTGTTGGCGCACCGTTACATACAATTTGGTTTGCGACTGCATTAACAGTTGCTGTTGGATTAACGGCTATTGTAAATGTTATTGGTGTACCTGTACAGGTTACCAATCCTGGTGCATTATAATTTAAAACAACCTGTCCGTTACCTGTTTGGATATTGGTAGTAACCGCACCGGCACTTACACCGCCTGTATATGATGTGCCACCGGCTCCACCACCGCCGCCACCTTTATCATTACCTGAGCAGCCTACAGTACCAGCTGAACCACCACCACCACCGCCGCCTTGTACAAAGCCGCCACCACCACCGCCGCCAGCGGGTACTGAACTACCGCCTGGGCCAAAACAACAACATGCTTGTCCATGACCACCATTGGGTAGTGTGCCTGCTGTTCCAACGAAACCAGCACATCCTATACCCGCATTACCTCCAGCACCCACTGTTCCTCCAAATCCACCACCACCATTAGGGCTGGTTGTTCCATCTCCACCACTTCCACCACCACCAACACCACCAACGCCGCCTGCATGGGCTAACTCACATCCTGCAACACCACCACCGCCGCCACCACCGGCTACAATAATTCTATCGGTTAATGCTGTTCCTCCTACTCGAATATCTGACGCACCGCCGCCACCGCCGCCAACTCCTGTTGGATTATTCTGGGGTGTACCTACTAAAGTTCCTCCATCACCACCGCCATTGAAACCAGCTATTTGCCCTGTTCCAGTGCCGCCCACAAATATGTTTAAAACCTGACCAGGCACTACGGCTAATGTACCCGTAGCCCTACCACCTAATCCGCCTGCTGCACCACCATGAAGGCCAGTTCCTGCTGCACCCTCCGCACCTAAGGTTGTTATATTAATCGATGTTACTCCGGCTGGTACAGTAAATGTCTGCATCGAACCGGTATAATTAAACGTTGTTGTTGTAGGAACTAAACCTACAATACTAGAAGTTGGTGTTACTGTAACAGTTGCTGTTACTGGTGCAGTACCTGCATTTACTCCATTAAAAGAGGCAATATTACCCGTACCACTTGCTGCTAAACCTATACTTGGTGTGTTGTTTGTCCAGTTGTAAATCACACCAGCAGGTGTACCCACAAAATTTACAGCCGCTGTTGGCGCACCATTACATACCGTTTGATTGGCAACCGCATTTACAGTGGGTGTTGAATTAACTGTAATGGTAAAATTTACTGGTACACCATCACAGGTTGTAGTGACATTATAATTTAAAACGACCTGCCCGTTACCTGTTTGGATATTTGTGGTAACCACACCAGCTGTTACACCGCCTGTATAAGAGCTACCACCGGCTCCACCGCCGCCGCCGCCTTTATCATTACCTGCACATGCTACTGTACCGGCTGAACCGCCACCGCCACCGCCGCCGCCTAAAAAGCCGCCGCCGCCGCCGCCGCCGCCAGGTACACTACCTGCATTAAAGCAGCAACATGTTTGCCCGTCGCCACCATTACCACCAACTCCGGATGCTAATCCTGCTAATCCATCACCTCCTAAAAAGCCTGCACATCCTATGCCTTTTGTTCCGGAGACTACCCCTATAGCCCCAAATCCACCGCCGCCGTTAGGTGAGGTTACTCCATTTACCCCATTGCCATCTCCATTGCCACCAGCACCACCACTTACTGAGGTCGGTTCACAACCACCTCTTCCACCACCACCGCCGCCGCCTGCTACTATAATCCTATCTGCTGCTGTTGCTCCAGGGAAACGTACATCACTGGCACCGCCGCCGCCGCCTGCACTTGTATTTCCTCCATTTCCTCCACCATTAAATCCGCCTGTACCGATTGCGCCTGCTCCGCCTACAAATATGTTTAATACCTGACCCGGTGTTACTGCTAATGTTCCCGTTGACCTGCTTCCTCTTCCACCGGCACCACCTGTTGAATTGTTGCCACCTACAGCCCCTACACTGCCTTCGGCTCCTAAGGTTGTTATATTAATCGATGTTACTCCCGCAGGTACAGTAAACGTCTGCATCCCTCCTGTGAAATTAAACGTTGTTGTTGTAGGTGTAAGAGTTGTAAGAGTTGGTGTAACAGTAACTGTAGCCGTTACGGGTGCAGTACCAGCATTTACCCCATTGAAAGAGGCAATATCACCCGTACCACTTGCTGCTAAACCTATACTTGGGGTATTATTAATCCAATTATAAACCACACCTGCAGGTCCTCCTGTAAAGTTTATAGCAGTAGTTGGTGCTCCATTACATACTGCCTGATTAGGAACAGGGTTTACTGTAGCTGCACAAACTGGTAAATTATATGTTACTGTATTATCTGTACTGGTAGAAGCTGCATTGCCAAAAACATTAACTGTTCCTGTAGCCACACCACTTGCAATAGAAGCTATAACTGTTCCACTGACTGTCATTCCGCTTACAGCTACATTATACGTTGTTGGGCCACCTGTTACTGTTGCCGTAGTTGCTCCAGCTGTTCCGCTAAGAGTTACATCACCTGTGGCAAAACCAGTCATCGCTTCGCTGAATACTACAGTAAAGTTTATTGGAGAAGCAGATGTTGGATCTGCCTGTGCACCTGCCTGTTCAATTGTAACGGTAGGTGGTACAGCATTAAATGTTACTGTATTATCTGTACTGGTAGAAGCTGCATTGCCTGTTACATTTACAGTGCCTGTAGCCACACCACTTGCAATAGAAGCTATAACTGTTCCGCTGCCTGTCATTCCGCTTACAGCTACATTATATGTTGTTGGGCCACCTGTTACTGTTGCCGTAGTTGCTCCAGCTGTTCCGCCAAGAGTTACATCACCTGTGGCAAAACCAGTCATCGCTTCGCTGAATACTACAGTAAAGTTTATTGGAGAAGCAGATGTTGGATCTGCCTGTGCACCTGCCTGTTCAATTGTAACGGTAGGTGGTGTAGGATCGGCGGTAATAACCACTAATGAATATGTCCAGGGAAAATCTGGAGGAGTATTATCAAAAGATGTAACTACCACTGTATAAGTACCTGGTGCAAGAGGTGTGGTTGTAACTATTCTTGACAACGACCCAGCCCCTCCATCATCATCTGCTGCAATAAAGTTTGTACAAGCAGAAGCAGGAACAAACCCACCAGGGCCATAAAGTTCCAAAAAAGTATCTGCGCCGGCTGGTGTAATTGAAGCCCCATCTGCTGGATCTAAACTTACTGTAACATTACCTGATGTAGTTGTTGTAAATGTATGTGTTCTATAATGTACCGCAGTACCAACCCCGGAAAGGCCACAAACACCACCTTGAGCTATTGACAAAGTGCGGTTGAAAGTGGGATCTGCCAGAGTTAATGTTCCCGGAAAATTTGATATTAAGTTCGGGTTATTAGAAGGAGTGTTGCCCCTTGCTGCACCATTGCTGAAACCTGTTCTATTCGTATTCACAGGAATATTAGAGGGAAATGCCACACCCCGGTCTAAAGCTTGTTTCTTCATTGTTTCCCTTTGCATTTCAATCATTACACTATTAGTTCCCGCACCTTGCTGGGAAAAAGACCTCATTGGCGAAGCAATGAGAATGATTAAAAACAAATTGATGAGTGAGTAGGGTTTTGTAAAAAAAACAGTTGGGGCAAATTTTCGGTACGAAAATTCATGACAAATTTTTCTCATAAACAGAGTTTAGTGGTAAATGATGGTGAAAGTATCTAATACTTCCGGTTACAAGTTATTTGTTTTTTTGGTTTTCTGTACTTTTTTTCAGTAAGAATAGTTTTCCAGACTTTCGCAAAATTGTTAATATCGGTGGCTAATACCACCATTTAATATACTTTCATTGGGGAAACAATATCCCCAACAGGGTCAAAAAATTTTATTTCTCATTTTGCAGGATAATGAAATAAACTATATTTGACACTGATTGTGAGAGGGGAAAACCCTGTTACTAACGATCCATTAAAATTCTAAATCAAAAAAAATGGCAACTAAAAAAGCAAAAAAGCCTGCTAAAAAAGCAGCACCAAAAAAAGCCGCTAAGAAAGCAGCACCAAAGAAGGCAGTAAAAAAAGCAGCGCCAAAAAAGAAAGCAGCTAAAAAACCTGCAAAGAAGCGTAAGCCTAATGCAGCATTTATGAGGCCGCTTACACCAAGTGCAGCTCTTGCAGCAGTAGTAGGAAGCAAAGGCCTTCCCCGTACTGAAGCTGTTAAAAAAATATGGGAGTACATTAAGAAAAACAAATTACAGGACAGCAAAAACAGGCGCAACATTAATGCTGATGACAAACTGAAAGTAGTATTTGGTGGTAAAGCCCAAGTATCTATGTTTGACATGGCTAAGCACCTGAGCAAACACCTTAGCTAAATCATTGCATTTGCAATAAAAGTTAAAAAGGGTTGATGGGTTTTCATCAGCCCTTTTTGTTTTATTAATTTCATACAGAGATCGCTGAGTACGCAGAGAAGAAAATAAAATTAAATCTCAGCGAACCCTGTGTGAAATTTTCTTATTGCTTTACTTTTACTTCTGTCCCTTCGTTCCAGTTTTTATACTCCGGTGTATAATACAAATACACATTGCTTGCTTTAGCTTTATACTCCCCCGGTACTTCTGCTTTTAAATCCAGGTGAATTGTTTTTGTTTCATAAGGTGCAAAGCCCATCCAGTAAAACACTAAGTAGTTATCAAATATTTCATAATAGGCCACCTGGTTCTTTTCCATTATTTCTTTTAACTGCCAGGGTTGTGTTGAAAGGCCGGCAGGTATGCCAACCTTGGCAATTGCCATTGGTTGTAATATGTTTTTTAAATTAATTACTTCTATATCCATCCTCACCGTTTCCCCAACTTTTGCTTCTTTTGATTTTAATACAGTATTAATATTCAGTTCGGCTTTTATACTATTGGGCGGCGTAAATGTCTGGTACGAAATTTCAAGGTTATAAGGAATGGCTTTTTTCTTATCCGCATAATTTACAACAAAAGTATTACCGGCTTCAACCAGTTGTTTTGTTACGGTGCTGTTGTTGGTAACCCCTTTATCATTCATAGTAAAATATACAGGCGCATCTTCTGATATTTTGCCTGCCAATTTTGAAAAAGCAGTAATAGCATTTAAAGCCAATACCGTTCCCTGTGTGGAGCCATAACCGTAATAACTTTTCTCCCCCAGTATTTTAGATATCAATTCTGATACTTTTCCTAAATTGGGTGATGGTGCTTTTAACAATGCCAGTGCATACAAAGCATTTGTTTCTACCCTTAACGATGCATCCCTTGAATTTACCACACTTGTTTCTGCACTAACATTTTCTTTTTGTTTATCTAAGGCTTCCATCAACTGATTATATGATGCTGCATCTTTCATATTGCTTGCAGCTATTGCCATCATTGCTACCTGATAAGCGTCTTTACTTTCCAATGCTTTTTCCACAGCTGCATCATATTCCTTTTTTATTTCTTTACCCACACCAGCCTGTGTAAGTGCATATACAATATATGAGTTTGCAATTTTGTTTGGTACAGATGCAAACTGGTCGTAGCCTTTATTCTGGATTTCAAAACCACCTTTACCGTCCCTTCTTGCCAATAAAAATTTTTTTGTCCGCCCCAGCATTTTTTTATCAACCTCAACAAATTCCTGCATGTCTGTAAATTCTAATAATCCATAAGCAGTAAGTGCTTCATGCGGTGGTGTTTTACCAAACCACTCAAAACCGTTTTGTGCTGTTTCGAAACCAATTAAGCGTTTATATCCTCTTTCTATATAATCCATTGCTTTCTTTTCAATTTCTTTATTGGCCTTGCCAGATTCTTTTAAATATTTTAAAATAAAAACATTGGGGTAAGTTGTTGATGATGTTTGTTCAAAACAACCATATGGTTCCCGTAGCATACTTTCAATACCATCGAGTAACTGGCCTTCCAAGATTTTTAAACAATTTCAGCTTTGCGTCTAACGTACCCGGTATCATTTTACTAATGGTAAAAGAATGGCCGGTGGATTGGTTGCCGGAGAAATTTAATTTTACCGGAAAGCCTTTATCTGTGGCAGATATTGGCAACGATATTGTTTCTTTTTCATTAGCATTACTTACAGTCAGTTTAATATTTCCTGTGGCTGCCGCTACCGCTTCTACCGGAATTAGTACTTGTGCGGAACTATCCGCAGGTATTTCAATTTGATTTATATAGTCTCCGGTTTTAAAATCAGCAGGTGCTATAATATTTATATTATATGATGCGTTTACCGAGAGTATTATTTTTTATAACTAATGGAAGCATGGCTTTATCGCCAACTGTTAAGTATGGTGGGATTTTTACATCAACCTGCAAACCGTTCTCCACTGCATAGGTTTGTTCTGCCCTTCCCAATTTTCCATTGTAGCCTATACCTTCTGCAACGGCACGGAAAGTAGTGGAAGCATCTGAATTATAAAACTCAACTGCTGCTTCGCCGTTTTTATCTGTTTGCACAACAGGGTTCCAGTAAATAGTTTCCCGGAAGTCTGTCCTTTCTTCTATAACGGTGCTGATATACTTTGGCACATAAAATCTTTTTACAGCTGAATAACTAGCCCCCGGTGTATAAATATTTTGCAGGGCATAATAATATACATTACCGAGTTTGATATTTATTTTTTCCTGCCGTTGTTTTTTTGTTTCTATAATCAATGCGCCATTTGCGGCACGGCTGCCATACAAAGCTGTTGCAGATGCATCTTTCAATACGTTTACCGATTCAATATCATTCGGGTTCATGGTGTTGAGGCTGTACCGTTCCATTGGTATGCCGTTTACAACAAGCAGCGGTTCGTTATTTCCTGTTATAGATCTGTTACCCCGAAGTGTAATTCTTGTGTCTGCGAAAAAGTTTGCCCCGGTTGACACATTTAAACCAGCCACACGGCCAGCCAGCGATTGCTGAAGGTTGGGTGCATTTAATATGTCTTTATTTTGAATTTCACTAACAGAAAATCCTAATTCCTTTGCCTTTCTTTTAAGGCCAAGGGCTGTTACCACAGTTACTTCACTCAATGCGTTGGGCTTTCCTAGGCCCGGCATCATACCCAAATCGTCCAAATCCTTTCTCTCATTTTTTGTTCCTATTGCTGTTACAACAGTTTGGTCATTTACAATAAAAGGCTGCAAATTAAAATTCACCGGTTTTGATAACAGGGTTTTATACTGCATAGCTGCAACAGGGTTATAGCCCAAACCATTTTGCAGTACTTTAATACTTACTTTTTCTTTTTTATTAAGCGATTGTGCAAACAGGTAATAGTTTTTCCGTGGTTCTAAACCAGAAAAAAAGAAACTACCATCCGCATTTGTTGTTATCTGCAATGCATTGCCACCATTTACATCGTTTACACAAAACATATTTGCTTTTACTGGTTTGCCTTCTGCATTTACCACCATGCCGCTGAGTATATTATCCTGGTCGGGTAAATAACGGAGTGTATTTTCTTTTACCACATATTCTATATAATCAAAATAGCGGTAGCCTTGTGTAAGCATTAATAAATCCAGTGCAGGAACTGCTTTCGGTTCATCCTTTTTAAAATAAAATTGCGGATCCTCAACTTTTCCCTTCAGTTCGCTGCCGAGCAATAACCAGGAAAGGATATGATCTTGTTTATCATCGGCCATTGTCCACAACTTATCATCAATTACAGATAATGAAAGGTTGGAAGGAACAGCTTTTCCTTTTTCATCTGTTGTAATAATTTTCAACGCTACTTTTTCCCTTGGTAAATATCTTTTCTTGTCTTGTGTGATTTTTATGTTCAGTTGCCTGTCTTCATTCATAAACACCAACCTTTCTGCCAGCGGCATACCGTTTTGTGCAAACAAACTGAACTGTGCAATACCTGCGGGGAAAATTGCTTCATCAATGGCAATTATATTTTCACCTTTATCTATCGAAATTTCTTCTGAATAATAAGCAGTGCCTTTGCTTGCACCAATTAGTTTTATATCCATTGCCATTGCAGCGTCCAATGTCACCTCGATTCTTCTTTTTCTTTTTTTTTTTCAACTATCATTACCACACCATTGGCTGATGCAAAAGGTAAATCAAACTGCTGTTTAATATTGGATGGCAAAGTAATGATGGCTTTATAGGTAACGCCGGCTTGTGGTGTAAATAAAAACTTTCCCATGCCGAAATGATAGCTTTCAAACGAAAGAATTTTTTTCCCTGTATTGTCTATCACATCGCCTTTTATATCGGCTGCTTTGCCAAACTCATTTAATGCTTTAAAAGCAATATTGCTGGTGATGCCGTTTACCAATGTGCCGCCTTCGGGCATAAACTGTAAATCAATTTTATTAAGAACGATTGGTATGCTGCGGGAAATTGACTCAGTATATGCATCATACACCACTGTTATATTCAATAAACCATCATTGACTGATAAGTTTTGTGGCAGCAGAAATTTTATTACCGCCTTGCCCTCGCCGTCTGTTTTAAAGGATGCGGTATTAATGGATTCGCCACCAATGGATACTGTATATTTTCCTTCGTAATTCCTAATCGGTTCGTTTGCTAGGTTGCGCATAGAAAAATCAGCTTTTACTTCGCTGCCAGCACCATAGCCTTTTTCGGGAAAGTCCAGCTTCAGCAATATTCTTGGCGCCAATACTTTTTGTAAAGTAATTTCTTTTACAAAAAAAGTTGATTCGTTTTCATTCTGCATCCAGGTGGTGTAAGCCCTTATTTTATAAATGCCCCCCGGTGCAAGGGTTAAAAAATCGAAACTGCCTTCTGCATAGCCATCCTGCACCCGGAAGTTTGCTTTTTGCGCCACCGTTCCCGCAGGGGTTATTAACTCAACATATACTACGTTGCTTACCGCAGTCGGTGTATTATCGGCAGCTTTTACCACATAGAGTTTCATATACACCACATCACCCGGTGAGTAAAACACATGGTTGGTTTGTATATAAATTTTTTCTTTGGATGATGCATAATCCTGTGCTTTTGAAAAAAGAGACAGGGTTAATAATTGCAGTAGTAATAATTTTCGCATAGTATTAAAATTGAATGGCTATGTTAAAACCAAATGAATGAAGTGATGGAAGGTTAAAAAAGTCAAGTCCGGTTGTTCCCGGTTGTTCAAGGAGTAACTGGTTTACATCAGCCCCTTTGTATGGCGACCATAACAAAATATTGTTGGCATATACCGTTACAGTTAGTTGTTGTATATTTTTTTTTATGTTCGGTTTAAAATATACCCCGACAGTATTCAGTCGTATATAATCTGCCCTTTGAATATATTCTTCTGCCACACCACTGTTACCATACCGTACCCAGCGGTTTTGTGCAAGAGGTTGTGCTGCATCATAAAAGTTTACAGGAACAGTATTATGGGTCCCATTTGCCTGCACACCATTAAAAACATAGTCAGTCGTATTGCGGAGCAAGCCGCTGTTTTTTGAGCGGCCATAGTAATCAAGTATTGCTTGTGTGCCATTCCATATATCGCCCCCCTTCTTCCACTCCCAATCAAGATTAAGGCCCCAGCGTTTATAAGAAGCGTTGTTATTCAGCTTCATTATAAAATCTGGAACAGGGTTGCCTATTACAGAGAGATTATTATTCACCAATGGAAAACCATCACTTCCGATTAAAATATTGTTGCTTGCATCCCGTTGCCATGTATTACCCACAATAACCCCCAACGATTGCCCAGTCATAATCGCTTTGCGAACATTGGCAAACCCTGCAACAGGTGTATTATTAAAACCATTTTTTACATTGGTTACTTTGCTCCTGTACGAAACAAAACTTATAGTACCGCCTGCTGTAAATTTTTTATTGTTCCAGATATTAGGGCTTATGTAAAGTTCCAGTTCTGCTCCGCTGTTTTTATGACTGGCTATGTTTTGTAATTGCAGTTGCCCTGAATTTAGTATTGGAAAAACATCGTCAGTGGTTTTTTTATTAAACCAACTTGCTGATAACCTTATTTTGTAGTTATACTCTATTTCTACTCCGGCTGTATATTCTTTATGTTTTATTGGACTAAGGTTATTGAAACCATTTACTTCTACCATTGGCAGGTACTCACCAGCATCAGCAACGTTGTATTGCAAGAGTGATGAAGCCGAAAAAGATTTATCAATTGGCAATTCGCTGTTGAACCGATTATAGGAAGTAAATATTTTAAGTGACAACCTGTCGGCATTAAATAAATCCTGAAACCTTGTGTAAACTGACAAGGATGGTAAAAAATATTGGTCGCTATTACTGGTGTTGGATGTATAAACTTTTGAAGAAAGCAACATTCCGGATTCATTGTTATCAAAATAAAACTGGGGATAAAATGCAAGGCTGAGGTCGTTAGATGATCTTTGATAATTATACTGTTTGTTTTGCTGTAAATAAAAAACAGAGGTATTGTTATCGTTAAAATTATAAGTGCCTGTTAGCTGCCCCCTGAAATGATAAGCATTGATATTGTAATTTACTGTTGTATTCAGCAAATAGTTTTTATCAAACTGGTTTCTTATAATATTTATACCTGCTGGAAAAAAAGCTGTTCCGGGTAGAAAGCCTTCATTATTTTTCTGTTTTACATTTTCCCATGCCTGAGAGAGTTTTATTTTAAGTTTATTGATTCTATACTCCGCAGAGAAGCCGGTATTATATTGTTGTTGCTTAAATGAATGGGCCGGGTTGCTTAATAAAAACAAAGCATTGTCTGCATTGGCAGAAAAGCTGCGCTGAACATTTCCAATTGTGTTACCCTGACTATTAGAAAAACTTACTGGTGTAAGTAAAGAATTTTGATAAGCCCTGTTTAAAAAACCATTGCGGTTGCTGTGTACAAATTTTTCCTGCTTGAAATTATATGAACCCGAAAAACCAAACCGCTTAACTATTGTTTCGGCTGATGTGGTAAAATAATAAGATTCATTATTATTGGTTTTAATAAATGTACGGTCGCTGCTGTGCCCTGCTTTCAGGTAGTGGGTGAATATGGGCTGGTAATTTTTTTTGTATTTAGTATTGAATGTAAAATGCTGGCCGATGGATGAACCTGTGCGCAGAATGGAATTATAGTAGGGTGAGATTTTCTTTCCGTTTCCCAAACCTGCTTGTACAATTCTGCCATTTACATCATACAAATAATTGCTTCCGTCATATCCCAGTGTATTGATATGCGGGCCATAGCTAAATAATTCATTTGTTTCCGGTCCCTGCCAGGTAAGTGAGCCGTTGTTATTTCGTCCTTGTACATACTCATTTTGTAAAGCTGTTTGCCGGTTTGCTTTTTGTATTTCGGCAGTAAGTGAAATACTACCGCTAAAACTGATGGTTTTTGTATACGCTGTTTTTATTTTTACATCCCTGCCGGGGTTTTTGTTTGTATTTGATAGTTTAAAAAGGCTTGTTGCAGAATTATATCCTTTAAACCGAAGATCTGCATTGCGCAAGCTGTTGCTGCTATCAATCCATTTTTTATTAGTTGAATTTGTATCCCTTTTAATTAATGCGAGATAATCAGCAGAGAGTATCGGTTTTACCTCTTGTGATGTGGCATGTAAGGGCAATAGAATAGCTATGAGCCATAATTTTCTCATTGTGCATTTGTTTTGTGAAAAACTGGTGTTGGTTTTTTACTGATGCAGTAAAAAGAGGGATTGCATAAATAATGAGGGGAGAATTAACCGCAGAGACTTTTTTGAAAGAAACTATGTTTAAAATCGTTTGCTTTCTTTTATGAGTTTAATTTTTTGCACTCAGGGAATACAAGGTTGCCGAAATTCATTTACATTTCTTCTTTGCGAACCCTGCGGCCTCTGTGTGACACCCTCTTTTACTCCTCTACAAAATCAAGTTCCTTACCAAATGTTTCTTTAGTGTAAAGCACTGCTATAAATCCGCAGACAATTACAATAAGCCCGGTTACCCATGCACCTGTTATATAATCGCCGGGAAAAACATAGTTGCGCAGCAATTGAAACACTATTAATATTAACGGAAGAAAGCCCCTTACCAAATTTGGAATAGATATAGCAGCCGTTGCCCGCAGGTTGGTACCAAACTGTTCGGCACTCATGGTAATATATAAAACCGAAATGCCCGAACCAAAACCAAGCCCCATGCAAAGCAGGTACATATTTGTGGCGTTGCCGCCACCTTTTAATGCAAAAAATAAAAAGATAAAGAGTGATAGGATACCATAATAAATCAACAATGTTTTTTTGCGGCTCTTTAAATAGTTGGCTAAAAAACCTGCGGCCATATCTCCAAATGCCAGCGCCACATATTGCAACATTAATGATTTGGGCTGGTCGAACCCGGCAATGCCCCAACGCTTTGCAAACTCATCGGAGAAACTTATTAATACACCAATAACAAACCAAACTGGTAAGCCAATTACAATGGAACGGAGATAACGGAAGAACCGTTCCCGTTTATTGAGCAGCATTAAAAAATTCCCCATTGGTGCTTTTGTTTGCTTTGCTGCATCATACATCCCACTTTCAAGCACACCCATACGCAGAAATAAAATAGCAAACCCCATTGCACCACCTATAAAATAACAGAGCCGCCAGTTTTCGCCGCTTAGTTGAAAAATAAAATAAGCAGCAATAGTGCCCATTACCCCACTGGTGGCAATAATGGCTGAGGCTATCCCCCTTTTTTCTTTTGATAATAATTCGCTGGTAAGTGTAATGCTGGCACCGAGCTCACCTGCCAAACCAAGCCCGGCAATAAAGCGGAGCCATTTGTATTGCTCCACATCTGTAACAAAGCCATTGGCAATTGTAGCCAATGAATAAAGCAGTATAGAACCAAACAATACATTTCTCCTTCCTTTTTTATCGCCCATAATACCCCAAAAAATCCCGCCGATTACAAGGCCAATCATTTGCCAGCTGATAATGCTTTCGCCATAACTTTTCATAGCCTCTTCTGCCACACCCAGGCTTTTAAAACTTGCTTTGCGGACGATACTGAATGATAACAAATCATAGACGTCAACAAAAAAGCCCAATGAGCCTACGAGTACCGGTAATGAAAAAATGCCGAGGGGTTTGCGTTGCATGGTTTAGGAATGAGGGAGAAAGATATAAATTTTAAGGGGACTGTTGTTGCCAGATTTTTTAAATAGCCTTGAAAAGAGAGGGCATTATTAAATTGGCGGCGAGTTCGGCGGCTATGCAAAGGCTATACGCCGAGACATCGCCTTGGAAACTGATTGTAATGGGAACCCGGGAAGGAAAGAAAAATTATCCCCTTGACGGCAAGACTGTGTCTTGCAATGGCTGGAAGAGGGGTTCGAGGAGAGTAGTAAAAAAGGTTAAGCTTCGTCTTTTTGAATCAGCCTTAGCTCAATATTACCCTTCCTATTAAAGCCACAAATTAAGTCAGGCTTTCTTTTGTCGATATATAAAAGGTGAGGTCCAATATTTTCAACATAGCTAATTGTCAAGTCTGAGTATTTAAGAAAAAATAAGTTTGTGTCTATCAATTGGGTTTTTTCTAGATTGTCTTGATTCAAAATTTGTACAAAAAAGCCTTCGTCTGTTTCTTTTATAAACGAAGTAATGAATTTATTTGTTACACCTTGTATATGTGGATTGGTCGCTGCCCTATAAATAAAATTCTCATCATCATAGACTTGGTCACACCACAGGTCAACAATTTTGCTGTACTCATTGTCGTTCTCATCTTCAACTAAATGAATTTTGACTTTGTCGTTCATTATTAAACAGGTATCTTTTTCTAATTTGGGAACTCCTGAAAAGTCTAATTCTGATTTTTTTGCAAAGAGTTGTTTTAAAAATAATACTATCAGCCAAATAAGTCCTCCTAATATCATCAGAATAAGGACTGGTAATACAACAAGAAAAATAAGCCAAGAGAAGACGGGGTGAATATTCTTAGTAGCCTTATAGGTTTTAGTTATAATAAAGTTCATATAATAGCATATAAGAAAAAAATATACGCAATTCCAACAGGTTCTTTAATGAATTCTATCGAAAGAAACTGTTTTAAAATTCATTAAATATTCATCGTAGCCTCTTCCTTTCTCCACTCTCTATCCATATAAATAGTTCCAAACGGAATTACAGAAGCAAGCATTGCTTTTCCAAACCAGCCCCAACTTTTTTTCAATTCATCTTGCACACTTCTCGCCATTACTACAAAAGCAACAAACAAAACACCATGCAGTCCGCCAACAATTGTAACCGCTAAAGGCATGCCTGCAAAATGTTTTAGTGGCATGGCTATAAATAATAACACTAAAAAGGAAATGCCTTCTGCTATGGCAATTTTTCTAAACCAACTGAATGTTTTTTTCATTTTCTTTTATATATAAACCCATAAGGTTTTGCTGAGCCCAACCTTTGCTGCAAACCTTATGGGTCTTTAATAATCAATCACCTGTTCCTCTATCATCTCCGGCAACTGCCGCCACTCATATTGCTGGTTGCGCAGTTGCGGTTCAAAGCCTGCGGTGCGGATGGCATCCTGTATAGATTTATATGTAAAGCGGTGCGGTGCCCCGGCAGCACTTACCACATTTTCTTCCAGCATAATAGAACCAAAATCGTTGGCGCCACTATGCAAACAAATGGATGCTGTTTCTTTACCCACCGTTAACCAGCTTGCCTGTATGTTTTTTACATTGGGCAGCATAATACGGCTAAGGGCAATCATCCGTATATATTCTTCGGCAGTAGTTAAATTATGTACCCCCCTTATTTTAGCCAGTAACGTATCCACATCCTGAAACGTCCACGGTATAAATGCAAGGAAACCTTTTGCCTCTTCCGGCTTGCGGCTTTGCACCTCCCTTATTTTTATTAAATGCTCAAACCGTTCTTCTATTGTTTCCACATGGCCAAACATCATGGTGGCACTGGTGGTAATGTTTAGTTTATGTGCTTCATGCATTATATCCAACCACTCCTGTGCGCCGCATTTGCCTTTGCTAATTAATCTTCTTACACGGTCAATCAAAATTTCTGCGCCGGCACCGGGTAACGAATCCATGCCTGCTTCTTTTAATGCCATCAGCACTTCTTTGTGTGTGCTTTTTTCCAGCTTGGTTATATGCGCCACTTCCGGCGGGCCAAGTGTATGCAGTTTTATATTGGGGTATTCTGCTTTTATGGCTTTAAATGTATCTGTATAAAATTGCAAACCCAGCTCTGGGTGGTGGCCGCCTTGTAATAGTAATTGGTCTCCCCCCCATTTTATAGTTTCTTCTATCTTTTTCCTGTACGTTGGCATATCTGTTATATATGCTTCTGCGTGGCCGGGTATGCGGTAGAAGTTGCAAAACTTGCAGTTGGCAATACATACATTGGTAGTGTTTACATTGCGGTCTATCTGCCAGGTTACTTTGCCATGCGGCACTTGTTTTTTTCTAAGCTCATCGGCCACAAACATTAAATCGGCCAGTGGCGCCCGGTGGTAAAGATGCACACCTTCTTCAACTGACAAAAAACCAAAATCAGAAGCTTTTTTATATAAATCCTGTAATTGCATAAGGGCAAAGGTACTTACCTGAAAGAGATAATATACTGAAGCCTCCTTGTTTTTAGTTTTACCTTTTACGTAAATAAGTTTATACAAACGGTAAATGCTGCTGCATCATTCTTACTTTTATGCTTGTCTTTTGTGATGGCCTTATCAAACAGATTGCCCGTTATGTACAAAAAGCCTGCCCCGCATCAGAAGATTGCTTAATGAAAAAACCTGCCTGTTATATCAGCTTTATATTTATTTGCCTGTTTGCCCAAAAAGCATCTACGCAGGAGGAGTTTATTGATCCGCCTTCCCGGTTAATAACCAAAGTGCCTTTTATACAACTTACCGGCGGGGTTATTATCATTAAAGCAATGCTGAATGACTTTCCCGACTCGCTTAATTTTATTTTAGATACCGGCAGCAGTGGCATCTCACTCGATTCCGGCACTGCCGAATACCTGAAGCTAAAGCCAATACCCACCGATAAAACAATCCGTGGCATTGCGGGTATTAAGCAGGTAAGTTTTTTATATAACCAAAAACTGAGGTTGCCCGGCCTTTTTGTTGACAGCCTCAACTTTCATATTAATGATTACGGGTTACTTACTTCTGTATATGGCGAACAGATTGATGGTATTATCGGTTATTCATTTATCAGCCGGTATATTTTAAAAATAGACTACGACAGCCTGAACCTTTCTGTTTGCACCAAAGGGCCGTTGCGGTACCCCCGGGGTGGTTACTTACTTAAACCCTCTATAAATAGATTGGTGGCACAGGATATACGGGTAAAAGACAACCGCACTATTTATACCAAACAGCTTTTTGATATTGGTGCCGGGCTTTGTATGATTTTTTCAAAAGAATTTATACAAGACAGTTCTTTATTCGACAGGAAAAAGAAAGTGTGGATTAAACAGGCCGAAGGCATCGGCGGAAAAGTAGATATGGAACTTTCTGTATTAAAAGAAGTAAAAATTGGCCCTTACAAATTCCGTAAAGTACCTGTTTTTATTTTCGATGATGAAAACAATATTACAAGCTACCCGTACATGGGTGGTATTTTAGGAAATGATATAATGCGGCGGTTTAATGTAATTCTTAACTATGGTGCTGGGGATATCCATATTATACCGAATAAACATTATAATGATTTATTCGATTATTCTTATGTGGGGCTGGAACTATATCTTATTAATGGTATAATTATAGTGGGTGATGTGGCTGTTGGCTCCCCCGCAGAAGCGGCTGGTATATTTGAAGGGGACCAGGTAGTAGCCGTTAATAAAAATTTTACGCAAAACCTGAACCAGTATAAACTGGCAATGCAGGTTCCTAATGAAAAAATAAAGCTGATCCTGCGTCGCAATGATATTTTAATAGAAAAAGAGTTTAAGGTAAAGAGTATTTATTAAATTTTTACCAGCCCTGATTTATACAAATGCAATGCCTGTTGTAAAAGGCTGTTTATTATTTTTACCGGAAGGTCTTTATCGGTATCAAACAACATAATCTTCATTCTTGAACGTTTCTCCATTATCAGCCCGGGGTGGTTAAACCGTTTCCCTTCTACAATGCCGATATAGGGCTGCTTATGTTTTTTATGCACCCATAAATAGCAAACCATTTTTCCCTTGTAGCAGAAAAAAGGCATTCTGTATTTCCAGGCCGCTGTTATCTCTTTGTCTTGTGAAAGTATAATTTCCCGCAGGGCAAGTAAGCATCCTTTAATGGGTTCTTGTTGTTGCAGATAAAAATTATCCAGCTCCTTCATGCTTATACAATAACTTATTAAAAGCCCTGTTTATCTTTTTTTATCAGCTCCATTGCTTTCTCTGCTTTAAAGTCGATGTTCTTTTTTATCAGTTCAACGGTTGGTAATGACGGTACTTCCGCTTGTACACCACGGCCATTTTTGGGAACAGTATCGGCAATTACCAACCGAAATAATGGCAGCCTGAAACGGACACCTGTTTCCGGCAATGTAACATCTGGTATAAGCCAGGCAGAATTGCCATAAGCACCACCTCCGGTTTCTTCACCAATTACTGTTACATTATCCTGCTTTATTAATGCTGATGCAAATAGTGTGGATGCGGAAAATGAATTGCCCCCGGTTAGAATATATACTTTACCATTAAAATGATTTCTCTTTTTAGGGTTGAAATAATGCCTTTCGTAATAACCAAAATGCCGGAGGCCGCCTTTTTTCTTTTTGGTGAAGAAGCAGAAAAAAAGTTTCGTCCAGAAATTGTCTTTTATATACCGCTGATAGGGGCTTTTGTTTTTAACGGCATACAACGAATCTGCAAGTTTGAATTTATTATTAGCTATATACTTTGTTATTAAGGTGGAATTATTTACACTGCCGCCACCATTGCTGCGTATATCAATAATGAGGTGACCAATATTATTTTGCTTTAATGCCTTGAAAGAATTATTAAAAAACTTCTTCAGCCCATAGCCTTTTGCAAAAGAAGCAAGATCCATCATGGCAGTTTTATTGGCAGAATCTATTTTTAATAGCCGTGTGGCATTTAGCCGCAGATCCCTTATTTCTTTTTTTGATGGCTGTGGCGCAGTAGTGCGGAATGTTCTTGTTCCTCTGCGAAAAGCAGTATCTGCTGCGGGGTTATATACCGGGATTATTGTTGTTTTGCTTACACCATCATCTCCTTTATAATCTATTTTGTATTTATCAGCAATGCCAAACAGCATGGTGTAAACAGAACCAAACAGACCCCTGTTGCTAAGCGACTGATATTTGTGTGTGCCATTATATCCGTCTGTTGAAATATACTGAAACATAGTATCAACCAAAAACTGTTTACTCATTCCGTTGATGGCTGTAATTTCTGTTCCTCTTTTTAAAAGACTATCCCTTCTGTTAAGGTTGGTAGTTAACACCATTGCGCCATCCCATACTTTCATACTAAGTGGAAACATTTTGCCAAGCCTCGCAGTATCGCTGTACTTGTTCCATTTTTTTGAAGAGCGGACGGTGGTATGGCCGCAATTTATTTTTGCTGTAACCCAGGCCAGTGTTTTTCTAAACTGTGGTTCCGTTAGTGAATCGTTTAACTGCTCTTTGCCTTTGGCAAAATAATAATCCATACTGTCTTTGGGTGTATACCAATACAGGCTTGGATGATTTGCTTCTAACAGTGTTTGATATACGGTATAATCATGTTGCAGTTGCCCGGAAGAATATTTTTTTGTTGGAGAGAAGATGGATTTGTTTACACCGCAACTGTAAAGAGTTAAAAGATAAATAAAGTATATAGAGTAACGGGTCATCAAAATAATAAATGGTTTTATCCTTTTAAATGATTCCATCCCTGGGCAGTTATAGCATGTTTGCCACCACCTTTTGTAATAATATGGCTTCCCTCCTCGGCTTCAGTCATATACCCCACCACACTTATCTGTTCATTCAATACCAATTTATCATATTCGCTTTGCGGAATAGTAAATAACAATTCATAATCTTCGCCGCCACTTAATGCACAGGCGGTCGGGTCTATTTCAAATTTGAATGCCGCTTTTTTCATATCCTCATGTATAGGCAATTTATCTTCATACAGCACACAGCCGAGGTTGCTGTCTTTGCAGATATGCAATATCTCCGAACTAAGGCCATCGCTTATATCCATCATCGCCGTAGGCATAATTTCCTGCTTCGCAAAAAACTCAACAATATCTTTCCTGGCTTCTGGTTTTAGCAGCCGGCCTATTACATACGTTTCGTTTTCTAAATCGGGTTGCACACCGGGGCTTTCTATAAAAATCTTTTTTTCTCTTTCTAAAAACAGCAACCCTACATAAGCTGCGCCCAAATCACCACTTACGCAAATTAAATCGCCTTTTTGTGCTGTGCTTCTTTTTACAAATTTATCAGGGGCTACTTCGCCAATAGCGGTAACAGAAATAATAAACCCTTTTTGTGATGATGTTGTATCACCACCTATCAAATCAACATCATATTTTTTACAGGCCGCATACACCCCTTCATAAAACTCATCTAACGATTCTACACTAAAGCGGTTGCTGATGCCGAGGGCCAACGTAATTTGTGTTGGTATAGCATTCATAGCATACACATCACTCAGGTTTACCACCACACTTTTATAACCTAAGTGCCGTAAGGGTGTGTATGATAAATCGAAATGGACACCTTCCACTAACAAATCAGTTGTAATAACGGTTTGCCTGCCAAAATGGTTTATTACCGCCGCATCATCACCCACACCCAATACAGACGAGGCGTTTTGCAGTTCAATATTTTTAGTAAGATGGTCAATAAGGCCGAATTCGCCTAGTTGTGCTATTTCTGTACGGTTACTCATTATCCGGAATTAAATATTTCCGGCGAAGTTAATTTATTGTGAGGGAGGAAAGAGCAGATCTTTATTTCGTTGCCACAAAGCCCTATCGAGGCTTTGGTTACTAAGATTAATATATCTCATGCTACCAAAAGAAAGTACAATTTGCCCTGCTAGAAAACCTGCTGCCAGATTCTGGTTTCTTCCATTGCCAAACATAGCAACCGCTACAAGACCCGAAGCCAATGATGTAAGGCTGAATATTCTACTTGTTGTGCGGTATCTTTTTGCTTTGGTATAAGATGCGATACCCAGGTCGGACATCAAAAATTCCTTGCTTAATTCTTTAAAAGTTAACTTTTCGCTTCCTTTTAAAAAGCTACTGCCGTATCGATAGATTGTCTGGTTATTGTATTTACTTTTTAGAGAATCGAAAACCTGAGAATAGCTGTTTAGAATAAATCCTGAGAAAAAAAACAATAGGAAAATTTTCTTATGTGGCATATCCAATTATTTTAAAAGACCTGAGATTAGGATTGTATCTGCAAATGCTTTCCATTGCATATAGATATCATCAATATTATTAATAAAGTTGAACTTTTTTTTAGGTATATCATCTCCTTTACCTGGTTTTTGGAAAAGCAACCATTGAATTGTGTGTCGAGATAATGTATCTATATTGTCATTACTATTATTAAGTTGCACTGCTAAAAAATTACACAGCGGTTTTCGAAGGTTGTCTATTTTTCGAATAAATTGATCCTCTGAGAACTCTCCAGAAGAAGCAGTAGTTTGCAGCGAAGCCCTTTCTTGCTCAAAGAACATGTCTAATGCTTCCTTCATAGTAATTATCTGTTTGCCCTTTGTTTTAAAATAAGCATTTACAAAAGCCTTAATGCTGTCAGGAGTGTTCTTGGAGTAATCTATCCAAATAGGCATTGTGCTTTTTATTATTTTTTCCCCTTTTTGAATAGGACTATTAGTAAAAGTCTTTGGAGACCCACAAGAAATACAGATTATTAATATGATAAAGACCCCTTTCATAAAATCGTTTTAATAGAAGATGTATCTCCAATACCTCTTCTATATTTCTGTAAAAAATATTGATTAATCGGCAAATAAATAACAAAGGCTCATTTCTGAGGTTGCAAGTGCAGCACATGAACTCATACATGAATACCAATCTTCTGACCCATTACACCATATTATTTGACACCCAGCAAGTGTAGCAGTAAAAACACCCCAACAAACATAAGCTGGTAGTTTTTTAGCTTTCAGGAAAAGCTGATTTGGGCTGATTTTTTTGACAGCCTGTTCTATCGTTGCTTTTACATCTACATTATTAAAATCTTCGGAGAATTTAGTTCTAAAATTATAGCGAAGCTGATAGACATTTTGCCAATAATTTTTAAACTCAACAATAGTTGAAAATCCCAGGTTGGCTAATAAAGTTTGGGCTTCTTGTTCACTATTACGATTTTCCAAAACAGCCTGAAGGAGTTTTTCGGACTTCGATTCTTGAACTTTTCCAATAAGTTCATAGGTCAAAAAGGCAAATTGCTGGAAATCTTTATCCGCCGCAAGTCGGTCGGACAAGTCATTGGTAGAAGTAACTGTGGGTGTGGAAAAATGGATGCTTTTAGCATTAAGAGAAAGAGTTAGGAAAGAAAGGATTAATACCCCCCCCCCCCCCGAAAGAAAATAATTTTTGCATAATTGAAGGTTTTAATTGATTAATAAAAATGCTTTGAAAAACAATCTACTTCATTTATATAATATGCAGCAAGAATATTCAATACTATTTTTACAAATTACGTTTAAATACTTAGCTAAACAAATACTCCACATCTTCCCTTGTTAATGCCTTTACAAACGAACTATCATCAGAAATAATATCTTTTGCAAGTGCTTTTTTCTTTTCCTGCAGCAGCAAAATTTTATCTTCAATAGTGTCTTTACAAATCATACGGTAGGCAAAAATATTTTTTGTTTGCCCTATACGGTGTGTTCGGTCAATGGCCTGTTGCTCCACAGCCGGGTTCCACCAGGGGTCAACGATGTACACATAATCTGCTGCTGTTAAATTTAACCCCACACCACCAGCTTTTAATGAAATAAGGAACACCCTTACCTCATCATTATTCTGAAAACTCTGAATAGCTTTTTCCCTGTCGGGTGCAGAAGTGCTTCCATCAAAGTATTCATACTTCACCCCCAGCTCATCCAGCTTTGCTTTTATTAGTGCAAGCATACCGAGAAACTGTGAAAAGATCAATGCCTTATGGTCACCAATGTTTTCTGTTATCTCCCTTGCCAGCTCATCTAACTTGATGGAATGGTTTTCAAACTTTTCCTGCTCATTTAATATAGCAGGTGAATCGCAAATCTGCCGCAGCTTCATCAACCCCTGCAAAATAGTTAGCTGCGATTTTTGGATGCCCTGCGCTTCAATTGTTCCAAGTATCTGGTTACGGAAATCATTTCTGTATGCATCGTAAATATTTCGTTGCTCATCTTCCATTTCGCAGAAAAGTATCATCTCCTGTTTATCCGGAAGGTCTTTTGCCACCTGTTCCTTTGTTCTCCTTAATATAAATGGATAGAGTAGTTTTTTTAAATGCTCCTTCCTGTCCTTCTCCCCAAACTTGTCAATAGGTATGGCAAACTCCTGCCGGAAAAACTCCATGGTACCCAGCATGCCGGGATTTAAAAAGTGCATCTGCGCAAAAATATCAAACGTATTATTTTGCAATGGTGTACCACTCATGCACAGGCGGTTTTTTGCATTCAGTAAACAAGCGGCTTTGGTTACTTTGCTTGAGGGGTTTTTTATAGCCTGGCTTTCATCCAATACCACATAATCAAAATCAACACCCAGCAGCAATTTTATATCGCTCCGCAATGTGCCATAAGTGGTAATGGTAACATCATGATCCATTAGTTCTTCTATTGCCCTTGTACGGATAGCACCATGATGAATTTTGTGTGTAAGCGAAGGGGTGAATTTTTTTATTTCATTCTCCCAGTTATAAATAAGTGTGGTTGGGCAAACAACCAATGCTTTTAATTTTCCTTCGGTCTTTTTAAAATATTCCATAAAGGAAAGTGCCTGTACTGTTTTACCCAAACCCATATCATCGGCCAGTATACCGCCCCATTTAATATCTTTTAAATAGTTGAGCCATTGATAGCCTGCCACCTGGTAAGGCCGTAAAATATCATGCAGATAATCAGAAGGTTCAATCTTTTTTATATCATCAAACTTGCGGAGGTTATCATATTTTTCTTCTAACTGCACTACCAGTTCTTCTTCGTTTCTTTCTTCATACAACTCATCCACCACACTTAAATGGTAGCGGGACAGTTTCAGCGAATCTGTTTTCCCCTCACCCACACGGAACAATAATGAATATTTTTTCAACCATTCTTCCGGAAGTATACCAAGTGTGCCGTCATTCAATTGCACAAACTGCTGCTTATTGGCCAATGCCCTTTTTACTTCTGCCACTGTTACTTTCTGGTCGCCAAAAAGAATATCCACTTTTGCATCAAACCAATCTGTATTGCTGCTGATGAAGATTTTTGTTTGCGGCTTCGCCGTATTAAAACGGAAATTTTTTAATGCTTCAAAACCAAACACAGGTGTCTTCATGTCTTTCATCGCATCTACAAACAAAAAGAACCAGTTATTTTTTAATACATCTGCCCCTTTTAATACCAATGTGCCGGAGTCTTCATTATATGCAAAACTACTGTGCAGGTTTTGCAACTTTTGAATAAACTCATTTTCTTTTTCCCGGTTGCGGTAAACCACTAATACTTTATCGCCCTGCGGTACAATCACTTCATCCCTGTCCTTCATTTTTGTTTCGTACCCTTTATAAGAAAACACCGGTTGAAAAACAAGGAAGTCGCCCTTCTCCATTAAAAAGAGTTTTACCTCGGGGCTGCCATCTTTTATTTCCTGTACTAATGTTTTATCAAAATCTACTTTGTATTCTTTTGCCAATGGCATTATAAAACTGTTCAATGTTTTACCCCAGTCATCATTGCTGATGCTCATTGCCCCATCCGGTAAAAATTTATCCGTAAGCTGTATTACATCTTTATTCTGCCATAAATGCAACTGGCTGTTATACAAAAACAACAAAGGGCATTCTGTTTCATTATCTGCCAGATCAAACTCCAACGGCCCGGCTTTTACTTTGCACTCAATTGTATAGCCGCCGTTCTTTTTTACAATAAAGTGCGGCTTTATTTCTTCTGCCTGCAATTGCACAGCTTCCAGGTTATTTGTTTTAAAGGGCTTGCCCTTCGGCAACATGAAAATATAAGGGTTGCCTTCGGGGTTATTAAACAATTTTTTAAGCTTGGGCAGCATATACTCTGCCACCAGGTCTTTTGTTTCTCCCGGTAAATCATCATCTTCATGATGAATAATGTTTTCCCAGATGCCTGAGAAAGGCGAATTGCGGCTTACATATTTGTTTACTTCACTCTCCTGTAATTTCCTTAATGCAGAAAGCAGATCCTTATCCACTTCCGGCAGGTTATCTGTTTCTACATACCTGCTTATATCTAACTTTTCTACTTTGCCTGCAAAGTCTTTGCTATCCTCTCCCGGTTCACCCATTACCACATCAACCGTAAACTGCGGATAATTTTTTTTATTAAAATTGAAAACAATACCCAGCCGTTGCGATGGTGTTTGGATTTTTTCTTCTTCAGGGGCTGTTATCGTTTCTGTTTCGGGTGTTTTTTCTTTCATGGGCAGCAACACCAGCCTTGTTGTTGCCGGAACGGGAGCCACTCTTTTTATAGAAGGATCCAACACCCTTAAAAAAGGCTTGCCTTCTTTGTAAGCAAATTCAAACTTGCCTTTTAAATCATCATCCATCGAATAACCATAGGCTTCCAGCAGCTTGTTTTTTTCTTTATCAAGGTTGCGGATGGTATCAAAGTAATTAGCCCCATAGGTATGCAGCAATTGCAGGAACACAATTATTTTCGGCAGGCAAAGCGGATGCTCTTCATATTCAAAATCGCAACTGGTATCAAAGTTCCGTTCTTCATTTTTCCGGATGATTACTTTGTACTCCTGCCCGTTTAATTTTACGGTGGCTTTCACCATTTCGTTTTCTGCAAAATCAATTGTTGCTTTATTGGTGCGGAGAAATGTTTCTGCATCGGCCATTGTTTCCTGCGATGATAACAGCCTTAGTGCTTTCATTTCAATCGTCTTCATCTTGGCAACGGTATGCCGCTGATCGTATTTAATATCTTCTGATTGCAGGTGGCCCCGGTCAATCATTTCCTGCAACTGAAACATAGCAGCCGCTTCATGCCTGCATATATCACCGAGGTTATACGGGCAGGAGCAACGAAGAGAAGTACTATTGGGCTCTTTAAACTTCTGGATATACACTTTGTAAAAAGTAGAATAGCTGTCATCCTTTACACGGAATACGGCTGAGCCGAAGAGGTCGTCGTACTCGATTAGTTCTACCAAACTGACAGCATGTATTTTTTTTCCCCGGCGGATTACTTCATCGGTGCCATGGGTATAAACGTATTTGATAAGGTGCGGTAGGGCCAAAGTTTTTTGAAATTTTAGATTCTTAGATTTCAGATTGACAGACTTTGCCGTCAACTGAATGAAAAAAGGTTAATCGGCAAAAGTAAAAGAATGTGAAGCGGATTTCCTTGTAAAAAGGGATAAATAATAAATAAATTTTGAGCCGGGAAAGTGTAAAAAAATTGAAGTATCTTAGAAGATTTTTTTGCGGCCGGGGCTCTTTTTAGATAAAGTGATAATTCGTTTGTTTATTCTTACTTTTTGCTACTTCTATTTTAACCACATAGGCAGATAGTAACATAGGCCACACATAGCTATGTGTTATCTATTGTGTCTTATGTCCTATGTGGTTCAAAATGATACTTATCAGAAAGAGTTATTGAGCAATTAATTTTCCATCAACATATACAGGTAATACATTAGCTATATCAGGGGTTAAGCAAAATTTTATATCCTCTATCAATCCAAACCTTTCTACCAGGCGGTGGTAGTGGGTGAGCTTTGGTGCAAAGTCAACGATTTTGTTTTTCTGTTTCAGGTACATTGTTTCGGCCATTAGTGAACTATCACAATGGATAATAAACTCGTTGGCAATTCTATTTATAACAGCCCCTGCAAATAGTGTGTCTTCTAAATTAAACCTGTCTTTCCATCCGGCGCAGCCGAGTACCACATTCTTTTTTTCTTTTACTAAAAAATCGCATACGGCTGAAAGGTTTGGGAAGGAGCCGGCAATAATGGTATCTGCATTTTTATCCAATGCCATTTGTAAAAGCCTTGTGCCGTTGGTGGTGGTAAGCACCAGGGTTTTGTTTTCTATAAATTCCCTGTTGTATTCTAAGGGTGAGTTGCCGTGTTGCAGGCCTTCGGCAATCATGCCGTCCCTTTCTCCTGCGGCAATACCACCAATGCTTTTACTTATCTCAATGGCCTTGGGCACAGAGTCAACCGGGATTACACATTTGGCACCGTTATATAATGCAGATGCAATAGTAGAAGTAGCCCTGAACACATCTATAATAACAACAACGCTGTTGCTTAAATCGTACAGGTTTAATAATGCCGGTGAAATGCAGGTATGGAGAGATGGTTTGTTACTCATGATATCTGGCAAAAATAGAGGAAGGGAAATTAATGGGAGTGGAGGTGGTTTTTGTGATGGTTTACTTTGATATTAAGAGATTTTTACAAAAAGTATATACATTTACCGTTAGTAACAGATTTTATATCCCCTAAATCTCCATCGGAACATAATGGGAGAAATTGAACTAATTTCTTATGTACCAGGAACTGGCAGATATAAAATTTTCTATCCGAAACATTTTTATCTTAATGAAACCGAAGAAGGAATCGTTACTATAACATCTTCCGAAACTTATTCAAATCTTACTTTAACGGGCTATCCGGCTAGTTTAGAGGTAGACGAAAAAGTACTTACTGATTTCTTTCAAGAATTTACCGAAGACTACATTCCAGAATCTGAATTAAGTAAAGAAACCACAGGTAAAAGGCTTTTTCTTGAGCGAAGATTTAAAAGAAATTGTATCAATTGGGTATGGTGGGGGCTATCAGAAGAAAATCAAATAATACTAATATCGGCAAATTCCGAGGATAAGTTATCTGTTGAAGACTATAATTTATATAAATTTATGATAGACAGTATGGAGGTATATCCATCTGTATTCGAAGAATAAAAAAGCAGCTACTAAAAAGCCACTCACTCCCCAAACAACACCTTCCATCTCTCCCCCTCGGCCACTTCTTTAATTAGTTTATTTTTTGTAAATTGTGGAGTGAAAAAAACGAAGAAAATAGCACTTGATTTTATTATTGACCGACTTATTAATTCTATTCAAAACACAATATCAAGAGATAGTTTTCAGACAGAGGTTTCTTTATTAACCATTGCAGATGTAAAACAAATTACAAAAAAGGCTGGCTGGCAATTTAACTGGAAAATTGAATCAGCAGATTATAAAAAAGAGGTTTACAGCTTACCATTATAAATAATCCGGGGATTATTTAGGGTTGTTAAGTTTAACTATTGAGCCCGACCATATTTTGATGAATTTGGTTGAAAGTGCCCCCTTCAACATTGGTAAAAACAAGATATATGAAGGGGTTGCAGGTAACCTTGTGGCTTATGCCTGCAAATTATCTTTTCAGTATGGCTTCGATGGGTTTGTTGCATTTACCGCCAAAACGAGATTGATTGAACATTATGAAAAAACATTAGGGGCTTATCATTTCGGCGGTCATAGAATGATAATCCCCACCCCTTCCGCAGGAAAACTGGTTGAAAAATATTTTAAAAACTAAACAATGGGACATATTAAAGAACCTAAAGGAGTTGATTTCATTATTAAGAGTGAGCCGTTGACGGATAAAGAGCGGATTGCTATTAGTGAGTATATTAAAAACTACAAATTAAAGAACCCTAAAAAGAAAGCTAGTGCTACAAGAAAACCGAGAGCAGGCAGTTCCCGTAAAAAATCTTTTGTATAAAGTGTTGTTGATATCACTCCCCCAACACCACCTTCCATCTTTCCCCCTCGGCCACTTCTCTAATTAGTTTATTACGTTGCTCCAGCAGCCGCTTTATGTATTTGGTTAAATAAATACTGTTGAACCAGCGGCCGAATATGCCATAAGGAGATTCAAAAGAAAATAAATCAATTACAATTGTTCCGTTATCGCAGGGTTTAAAATGGTGCTCATGCCGCATGCTTTTAAAATCTCCTTCGGCCTGCTCATCGGTAAATAAATAGTATTTTTCCAATTGTGTAATCTTCGATTTAAGTACCCGGGTTTTAAACAAATGTTTTGCCTTCCAGGTTACAGTCTCCTCTTTTTCTATTAAACCGGATGTTGTTCCGGCTATGGCTTCTTCTTTATATACAGCCATAGATTCTTTGTGCAAACCAATATGGCGGCTAAGATCAAAGACCCGTTTGTCAGGTGCGGCAATGAATGTGGTAAGATGTATTGTTGGCATAGAGAGTGAGGTATGAGGTCGGAAGGAGGAAGTCAGAAAGCAGTTATTACAGTTGAAAGTCTCTTACCAGTAAGAACCTTTCAGACTTCCGTCCTCAGTTAAGAGAATGGAATTTTTGAAACTTTTGCCTGCAGCAGCTTATCCCTTACTTTAATAAATATTTCAGCATCTATTGCTGCATATTGCGGGGCCACATAACCCATACCAATTGCTTTGCCCAAAGTTGGTGATTGTGTACCCGATGTTACATGACCAATATGTGCGCCTTCATTATTCTTTATTTCATAGCCATGGCGGGGTATCCCTTTCTCTATCATTTCAAAACCCACTAATTTTTTTTCAACACCTTCTGCTTTTTGCTTTGCAAATATTTCTTTTGAAGTAAAGTCTTTGGTAAATTTTGTTATCCAGCCCAGGCCTGCTTCCATGGGTGATGTGGTGTCATCAATATCATTTCCATATAAACAAAACCCCATTTCCAACCGCAGTGTATCCCTTGCGCCTAGGCCAATTGGTTTCATTCCATGTGGCGTACCTGCTGCAAATATTGCATCCCAAATTTGTTCGGCTGCACCTCTTTATCTTCAAAATAAATTTCTACTCCACCAGCTCCGGTGTAGCCAGTTGCACTTACTACTACATTATCCATCCCGGCAAATTTACCTTTGGTAAATGTGTAATACTTCAAATTCAAAATATCCATTTCGGTAAGCGGCTGCAAAATTTTTGTGGCGTTGGGGCCTTGTATGGCAAGCAAACAGGTTTTTTCAGAAATGTTATGCATCTCTGCATTGTTAGTGTTATGCTTTTGTATCCAGTTCCAGTCTTTATCGATATTGCTTGCATTTACCACTAGCATATATACCTTGTTTTCTTCCATACAATACACCAGCAAGTCATCTACAATACCGCCATCATTATTTGGTAAGCAACTGTATTGCGCCTTGCCATCTTTTAGTTTTGATGCATCGTTGCTGGTTACCCTTTGTATTAAATCGAGGGCATGATCGCCTTTTAAAATAAATTCACCCATGTGGCTTACATCAAACACCCCGGCATTTTTTCTTACGGCAGCATGTTCATCATTAATACCAGTATAAGAGATGGGCATATTGTATCCGGCAAATTCGGCCATTTTAGCACCAAGGGCTATGTGTTTATGCGTAAAGGGGGTGTTCTTCATAATAGCAAAATTGAGTGCAAATGTAGCTAAATAGTTTTTAGTGGTTTAAAGATAGGAACACGGATGACACAGACTTGATGGATAAACATAGATTTTTTTGCTTCACAAAAAAGATGGTTATATGTTAAAAGGTTGGGAGAAATGCTACATCTGCGAGGGAGAGTGGCTTAAACTGTGGCTCTGCAAAGTTTTTCGTTTTGATATATGCTGAGTAGAATTAAGGGACGTATAAGTGAGTGACACAAGGGACGATGCCCAGGGAACTAAAGCTGGTAAAAAAAAATAATTGTTCCTGCTATGATTTATTACATTTATAAAATAAATTATATAAAAAATGAAACGTTGTTTTTTAATTATTCTCCTTTTTGCTTCTGCAATTATTGCCGATGCGCAACTTAAAGTAAATGGCTGCGGCTTTAAAGTACCGCCCCGTTCTTTACTTCGTAATAACTTTCAATCGGTGTATGAAGCAAAACAGATTTTGCAGAATATGTTGGATACCATTAAATGGAAAGAAAATTTTAGTGTAAAAGAACAAAACGGCATCCGCAATGCGTATGCTACTATTATCAATAAAGTCCGCTGGATTATTTATGATAATAATTTTTTAGAAGATATTGATGCTTATGCCGCTACCAAGTGGGCATCTGTAAGTGTACTGGCACATGAAATGGGCCACCACTATTATAACCATACCGTAAGCGGAACAGGGAGCACCCCGCCAAAAGAAATTGAAGCCGATGCTTTATCCGGTTATGTAATGCAAAAAATGGGGGCTACGCTTAATGAATCTGTTGCGGCCATCAGCACTATTTCATCAGACAAAGCAAGTGCCACACACCCTGCAAAAAAAGACAGGGTGGCTGCAATAACAAGGGGATGGAATACTGCAAAAACAGAAGCTGGTGGTAATGCGGGAACACCAGTTGGTGGCGGCACCAACACTGGCGGCTCAGGAGGTAATACCGGCGGGGGAAACACTGGCGGCAATACCGGTGGCAACCAGGGAACAAACAATACCCCACCGCTTGATGACCCAAGCTGGATAAGCCTTACCATACAAAGCACAAAAGATGAACAAGTACAATTGAGCGATGATGGAAAAACATATCAGCCTGCGCCAATAAAAGCAGGGGAAGCTTTTGTTTTTCGTTTTGAAATATACCAGCACGGCTGGTTGAGGTTGCCTTACTTTAATGGGTACAGAACCTATAAACTGTTACACGGAAAAGATTACAGCATTTTATATAACCGCCGTACAAAAAACTGGACGGTTGTGGAAGTGCCGAATTAGAAACCCTGTCCCGCCAGCTGGCGGAGAACTTAGGTTTGAGGGTCTGTGTATATTATTATATTCTTCAACTAAAAATGGCTTCTTTTAAAGGAAGCCATTTTTATATTAACAATCAGGTATTATTACAACCACTCCATTAATGTAGTAACGGGGTTGTTGTTTACCGCCACTTTTTCTTTGTCCTTTACACTTTTTACTTTTTTAAAACCGTTGGGTTTTGCTGCTTTTATTTTGTCTTCCAGCTCTTTTAATTTCCGCTGGCTTTCTTCATTATCCCTGTTGCGTTGCTCTAATTTTCTTTTCTCCTCATCAATTTGTTTTTGCAGTTCAGCATTGTTGTTGTTTTTTGCGGCACTGTCGTTTGCTGGGTAGCGATAATCATTACTGTTAGATGCGTTAGTTGGCACCGCTGTTCCGTTGCCGTCTTTAAGCTGCCCGTCTGCACCCATTACATAATCTGTGTTTACCTGGTAGCCGAATGCATCGTTATCCCAATCCCAGTCTTCCTTCCATCTCCTGTTTTTAATTTTATTCTTGCGCCATTTTTCATTTACCGTTATATTAAATGAGTGCAGTTTCTCAATCGTCTCATCAAACCGTATTTTTTTACCTGCGGGAACACTAATAACCACCACTACCTGCTGCCCCCTGAATTTAGCGGATTTGTCAATTGCTATCCCACTGCCCAAATCAAGCACACTGTCTTTATAGTTTGCATTAAACTGTATTTTTTGTGCCTTATTTTCTGCATCAGTTACAGATCTGCCACGGCTGTATTTTTTTATTTCTACATGATAATTTCCGTCGGCACTCAACAGCACATCATCAATTCTTACATTGGCAATTCGTAAAGTGTCTTTTGTTATATCCAACCCTTCGCCGTCAATATCTATCCAGGGTAATGTGCCGCTGTATTCCACTTCCGGTTCTGTAACTTTTATAATAATCTTGCCATTTACAGGTTGTGTTATTGCCATTTCCGCACCCGGTCTTTTTCTGTTGCTCATCCTGAAATCATTTACTAAACTTGCCACAAACAGTGTAATACATACCCAGCCTATTGCCCACAGGCCACCAAATATCCAGCCGAGATAATTGTTTTGTGACCGGACTTTCATAATGCGGCGCAAGCCCCAAACAATAAAACCAACTAGCGGCACACCGAGAAATAATACCAACGTACCCCAACCATATAAATTTTGCCAGAAGCCATCAATAATAAAATTCTTTAACGGCCACACACTTACACCACCAATTAATATTCCCAGCAAACCAAAAAACAATGCTACTGCTATAGAACCAGCAATAAACAAAAAGAAAGCTTTTATTATTACACCAATTATATGGCCAATGCCGCGGCCTGCATTACCTGCCTCCCTGCCAAACTCCGATGCAAATGCTTTGCCCCTTGTGTTGGAGAATTCTTTTGCTTTGGCAGAAAAATTTTGTGCAGATGATTTTACTTCCTCTGTCCAGCCTTTCATTTTTTCTTTCATCGTATCCACTCCTTCCCTTACATTCTGGCGGATGCGGTTTGCATCCACCTTCTCCCCCCGCATTTCCATTTTCTGGTATTCGCTGTTTGCTTCGGGCAATACTATCCACAGTATTACATATGCTAAAATGAATGTACCCGTTAATGAACCAAAAACAATATTAGGGACAAACGAACCTTCATGAAAGAAAGGCCAGCTAAGTATACCAAACACCACATTTAAAATAAATGGTGCAGCAAATATTAGACGTACGGTAGAGGGGCGTTTATCAAAATAAGCAGCCAATCCGCCAGCCACACCGCTTATTACTTTATCATCGGGATTGCGATAAAGCCTTCTGCCAGAAAAACCGTCCAGATCTCTTGGTGGCAACACAATCCACAAAATAATGTAAGCAAGAAAACCTAAACCGAAACCACCAAAACTAATGATGGCAAATAATATCCGCACAATAGCAGGGTCAATACCCAGGTATGTTGCAATACCGCTACACACACCGGCAATCATTTTATCGCTGCTGTCCCGGTATAAACGTTTGCTTTCTTTTGTATTGCTATAAGAATAATTACCGCTTGTTTGTTGCTGGGTTGTTGTTTTTTCATCTGTGGCTTCTTTATCTGCTGCTTCAAAATCTTCTACCCGGCCCATGGATGCAATTACTTCGTCCACATCTGCATCGGTAACAGCAGTTGCGCCCTTGCGAATTTTATCGTGCAGTAATTCTGCAATACGGCTTTCAATATCGTTAATTATTTCATCCCGGCTTTCCTCGTTGGCAAAGTAGCGGCGCAGGCTTTCTATATATGCCTGTAATTTTTCGTACGCCGAATCTTCAATCGGTAACACCCGGCCACTCAGGTTTATGTTGATTATTTTTTTCATCTTATAAATATTTTGGTGTATTAGGTTTTATTGATTGTTTAAAGGTTCGTCTTGTTTTTTACTGGTTAGTGCATTTACACCGTTAGCTAATTCATTCCAGGTTTGTTGCAGTTCTTTATAAAAAGCTTCCCCTTTTTCTGTAAGCGAAAAATATTTTCGGGGCGGGCCGGAATTGCTTTCCACCCAACGATAAGTAAGCATCTCGGCATTTTTTAATCTTGTGAGCAGGGGATAGAGTGTGCCTTCTAAAATTTGCAGGTTCGCTGCCCGCATCTCTTCCACAATATCACTTGGGTAAGCCTCTCCTCTGCGAATAACAGACAGGATGCAAAATTCAAAAATGCCTTTCCGCATTTGGCTTTGTGTATTATCAATATTCATAGCTTTTTAAATTGATAACACAAAGATAGGGTGATGTTTGGTACTATGTAACACAAAGTACCATATTTTTTAGAGTAATGAATGATAGTTTTTGCATTAAACATTGCTATTCAACTAATTGAGTGGCAAAAAAATATTTTACATCTATTTTGCACATTATACAAAAGGCAAATACCTAGGATGAATTACTGGGTTTGGATGCTTTTACCGACATTTATCCACTATGAACCGATTCTTCTTTTCTATTCTGATTGTTTTCCTTTTTAGTTCCTGTGCAGACAAATACTTATCCTACAAAAGCAACTATACTTTTAAAAGCCCTGATAGCAAACCAGACTATAACCAGTTCGATTATTGGGCTGCACATCCATGGAAATGGGATCCATCGGACAGTATCCCCAAGCCGTTAAGAAATCAGGAAAGGGATTCATTGGTTGATGTTTTCTTTCTTCATCCCACCACTTTAACAAGCAAAAAACAAAAAGAAATAAGCAACGCTGCTATTGACGATAATTATATAAATGGAAAAACAGATTATTCTACTATATTTTTTCAGGCCAGTGTATTTAATCAGCAGTGCAGGGTGTTTGCACCACGATACCGGCAAGCACATATAAATAATTTTTATAGCACAGATAAAGAAAAAGCTGCACTGGCTTTTGAACTGGCTTACCAGGATTTAAAAACTGCTTTTGAATATTACCTGCAACATTGGAATAGTGGTAGGCCAATTATTATTGCCGGCCATAGCCAGGGAAGTTTTTTAGGAGAAAGATTATTAAAAGAATTTTTTGATGGTAAGCAGCTTCAAAACAAATTAGTTACTGCTTATATTATTGGGTGGCCGTTGCCTGAAAACTATTTTTCGTCTATTAAAATTTGTGCAGACTCTTTACAAACTGGTTGTGCCTGCAGTTGGAGAACATTTAGAAACGGTTATGTGCCGCCCTATCTTAAAAATGAAAAAGAAACGGTATTGGTTACCAATCCACTTAGTTGGACAACCAGCAACAGTTATGTGCCTAAACAAATAAACAAAGGGAGTGTGTTAACTAATTTCAACAAAGTATATAAACATGTTACCGATGCACAAATAAGTAAGGGTTTGTTGTATGTAAAGAAGCCAAAGTTCCCCGGTGGTTTTCTTTATCGCTCAAAAAACTATCACATTGCAGATATTAATTTGTTTTATGTAAACATACAAGAGGATATAAAGAGAAGGATTGGGTTGTTTTGGAAAGGATGAGTTTCACGCAGAGACCACAGAGATAAAAAAAATTATTCATCCAGCCATTCTTTCTCTTCTTCAGAAATTTTTACCAATGCATATTTCTTTGTTTGGGTAATGGTGCATTCATCTAAAATATCAATAATAGACCTATAGTTTGCAACAGCAGATGGCTTTAGTAACAACATTAACCCCTCCCGGCCTTCTTTATATTTTGTTTTATCATCAAGCCTTAATTGCTTTTGAACAATAATTTTACGCAGGCCTTCAGTAGTTGTTTCAATTATTTTGTTTTCTTTCTTTGCCTTGTCAAAAGCACCTTCATAGTAAAATATTTTTTCCCCATTCGGGATTACCGTGAGTGCATAAGAGTCGCCCAATTCTGTTGGATTCACATCACTTTCTTTTGGCATAGTAATATCCATGGCAGTTGGTCTGCTTAATTCAGTTGTAATTACAAAGAAAGTGATAAGCAGGAAACCTAAATCCACCATGGGTGTCATATCAATCCGCATATTGTTTTTATGCATTCTTTTTACACCGGCTCTTTTGCGGCCGGTAGTATTTTCGGCTGCTTCATTTAGTTGTGCCATTTGTTTTAATTTATACTATGACACTGCGGCTGGAAAAATCCATAAATAAATTTATCTACTCAATCAGCACAAAAGCCGCCCAATAAAAAGGTGAATATTTTTTTCGCATATCTGCCTGTGCCTGTGCAAAGGCCTCATTAATTGTCTGCCCCTTCATCCAATAAGTGTAGAAAGTGGTCATCAACTCTGCTGTTTCTTTATCAGGTACCTGCCATAAGCTTACTATCATTTTTTTAACCCCCGCCATTTTAAATGCCCTTTGCAAGCCAAATACCCCTTCACTTCCTTTTACATCGCCCAATGCCGTTTCGCAGGCACTTAGTACAACCAGTTCGGTGTTACTTAAATTTAGTTGAGATATTTCATAAGCTGTAGCAATACCGTCTTCTACCCCATCAATAGGTGTTTTACCACTCCAGGCATAATTGCCACCCGATAAAATTAATCCGCTTCTGAGCAAGGGGTCATCTGCCAATGTGTAAGTATTTTCATTGTTGAAATGGTATTCTTTTCTTTTTTTATCGGGTTCTGATAAAAAGAAACCATGAGTGGCTATATGTAAAATTTGTGGCGAGTTGCCGCTTAACGCCTTCAGGTTTTCTTCTGTTGCCGTTATTTGGGTAAATGATTTTGAAGTGATTTTGTTTTTGGCAAATAAATCATTTATTTTTTTTACTTCTTCTGCTGTGCCGGGTAATTCGTTCCATACACCGCCTCTTGCACTTCGGTTTTGTGGTATATAAATTGATGTAGAATAATTTTCATTCCCCTTTTTCTGTTTTACCAGTTGCAGACTGTCCATGGTAAAATTAGCATCGCCAAATAGTACAATGCTTGAGGGTTTGCTATTTTGTTTCTCAGTTTCTCTTAATGCTACCTGCCTTGTACTGGTGTATTGCTGCAGTTTATATTTATCGGCCAATACTTTATTACTATCAGCAAGCAAAGCATCGAATGCAATGCCATATAATTTACCGGCTGGTGAGTAATTTATTTTTTTTACGTCTTTAAGGTATGGTTCCAGTGGTTGCCAGATTAATTTATATAAATCTTTGCCAAGTCCGGCTGTTGTGGCTGTTTCTTCATCGGGTGTTAAGCCTCGGTAAAATACATTGGCCATTTCTGGAGATACTTTCTTGGCACTGTCAATTAGTTTTTGCAGTTGTTTTTCTTCAAATAAAGGAACAAATACTGGTACCGAATCTTTTTTACTGAGAATATATGCTGCGTAGATTATACTATCGGTAAGCCATTTATGCAAAACCCTGAAGCTAACAAACTCAACAGCCGCCTCATTTTGAAGTAATTTTTTCCAAACTTTATTTACATTAATATCTAATGCTTGCTGTTGATTTTTAAATTGGGATGATTTGTTGTTCAATTCCTTTTCAAGTAATTCGGCCTCGGCTTCAATTAATTGTAAATTTTGAATGCGTTTATCAACAGGCTGCGAGTATTGTTTAGCCAGGGTAGCTTTGTTTGTTTGCCATTGTGAAAATTGTTGCTGAATTTTTTTATCATTGCTTTTTCTAATAGCATCTATCATGTTTTTGGTAGAACTAAGTGATAAGGATTTTAATAGCAACTGCAAGTCAAACCCATCAGCCGAAACGGAAGGCAGTTTTACAGATGACTGATAAAGTAAATTATTATTACTGGTATTTAAACCCAGGTTGTTGTTGATGTAGTTTTGTTTTTCTTTTTCTGATAGTACATTATATATCTTTAACCACCCCTGCCGGGATAGTGCATTTGCTTCCAGAAAGTATGAGGCAGATTGGCTATAATTTTTTGTTTCCAGGTTCAAATAGCCCAGGTTGTTTAGCGAAAGAATATAATCCGGGTGCTGCTTACCGCTTACTGTTGCGTAAATGTTTTTTTCCCCCTTAAAGCATTCTTCGGCTTCTTTATATTTTTCGATATCAGAATATAAAAGCCCCAGATTGTTTAATGACTCTGCCACATCAATATGCTTTTCACCCAGCAGCTGTTTTCTTTTTTCCAGTACTGTTTTAAATATTGTTTCTGCCTGCTGTAACCTCTTTCCATTATAATTTAAAAAACCAAGGTTATTTAAGCTTGTTAAATATTTAGGATGGTTTTCGCCCAAAGTTTTTTTTAGGATTTCAACTGCCTTTTCGGTTATCGGAATAGATTTTTGATACTCCTTTTGCATAAAGTATATTGTTGCAAGGTTGTTGAGGCTGCTGGCATAATCGGAACTGTTTTCTCCAACTATTTTTTTTGTGATTTCTAGGGCTTGTTGATAATAGTTTTCTGCTTTTGTATACTGGCCAAGGTGTTGATATATGCCACCCAGATTATTAAGACTGGAAGCATACATTTCTGCTTCTTGCAGTTTATTTAATATATCGTTTGCTTGTTTTAAGCAATTTTCTGCTTTTGCAAACTGTCCCATCTTTTCATACAATAAACCCAGATTGTTTAAATCTGTTGCATAGTTAGGATGGTTGGGCGAGAGTGCTATTTTATCTATTTGTATTGCCTGCTTAAATAAATTTTCCGCTTTTAAAAACTCGCCTGTGTATGTGTAGAGGTGTGCCAGATTGGAAATACTTTCTGCGTATTCAGGATGATTGATGCCTGTAATTTTTTGCCGTGCCTCCATTGCCTGTATAAAAAATAATTCGGCTTTTGCAAACTGCCCGGTTGTTTCGTACAGTTGTGCTAACTTATTTAAACAAGATGGATATAACGGGTCGGCAGTTCCCAGCGTTTTTTGAATAATATTTTTTGCTGTAACAAAAAGCAGCTCTGCTTTTACATACTTTTCATTGCTTACATACATGCTGGCCAAGTTGCTTAGCAGTGTAGCATAGTCTGGATGGTTTTCGCCTATTATTTTTTTATCAATTTCTATTGCATTTATAAAGTATTCTTCAGCCTTATCAAACTGCCGCATATTTTTATATAATAAAGCCAAATTGTTAAGGCCCGCCGAATATTTTAAACTGTTGGAGCCGTAATTCTTTTTTAAAGCAATAAGTAGCTCTTTACGTAATGGTTCTGCTTTTTTATACTCTTTTGTTTCCTCAAATACTTTACATAGTTCGGTGGCAACAGTAATATAGTCTTCGCTATCATATCCTTTTCTTAAACCAACCCAGCTTAACAGTTCTTCAAAAGTTTTGATGGCTTTATCATTTTTTTTTTGAAGTGTATATACCTGACCCATTTTTAATAGGGTGTTGTTGTATTCGGGGTGGCCAATCGAAAAATCCTGAACAGCAGTAAATGTTTTATTTAATACTTCTTCTGCCTTTTCATATTCTTTCATACTTACGTATAAATTAGACAGTTTATTTAAGCAGTAAACATAATCTTCGCCTTTTTCTCCGCTGATGGAAGCAACGATTGAGGTGGCTTGTTTATATGTTTTTTCGCTTTCTGTAAATTTTTCTTGCGCCAAGTATACATCACCTAGCATACTTATTACTGAAACATAATCTAGGCTGTTTTCGCCACTATATTCTTTTTGTAAAACTGCCGATTGCAGGTACAGTTCTTCTGCTTTTTGATATTGCCGCAGGCTGGTATAAAAAAAGGCCAGCGATTTGTAGTACGGTATAATTAAAAAACTACCGGCACCATATGTGTTTTTTGCAAGTTCAACAGATTCAAGATATCTTTTTTCAGCTTCTTTATTGTTGCCCGATTTAAAAAGAAGAAAGGCGAGATTATTTATACTTTGTAAGTAATCAGGATGTTTTTCCCCTGCTTCTTTTTTCAGAATCAGCATTATCTTTTCACCTACTGCGGCTCCTTTTTTATATTCTTCAGCATTATAATAATAAGTAAGGCTGTCTTTCAGTTGATTTATTGCCTGTGCTTTTCCATTGATGGCAAATACAAGCAGAAAAGTAAAAACTAAAATATCCTTCACTTTATTTATTTTATACAACCCGAATATAGGCGAAATTGTATGCTTAATACTACCCTGTGCCGGGTATAAAAAAAGGCTGCCTTCGCAACCTCCTAATCTATTTCAACACTTTTAATCTCTTAGCCTAAAACTCTGCACTGCCCGGCGTTCTTGGAAAAGCAATTACGTCTCTTATATTTGTCATGCCGGTTACAAACTGTACCATTCTTTCAAAACCTAAACCAAACCCTGCATGAGGTACGGTGCCAAAGCGGCGGGTATCTAAATACCACCATAGCTCCTCTAATGGAATATGCATTTCCGTCATTCTCGTTTCTAATTTATCTAACCGTTCTTCTCGTTGGCTGCCGCCAACAATTTCTCCAATGCCGGGGGCTAAAATATCCATGGCCGCTACGGTTTGTTTGCCGGGTTCGCAGCCGTCATTCTGCCGCATATAAAAAGCTTTAATAGCAGCAGGATAATTATAAAGTATAACAGGTTTTTTAAAATGTTTCTCTACTAAATATCTTTCATGCTCACTTTGCAAATCCATACCCCAGCCTGTTATTTCATATTGAAATTTCTTTTTCTTGTTGTGGTTGCTTTCTTTCAATATATCAATCGCATCGGTGTAAGTCAATCTTTCAAAACTATTATTGAGTATAAATTCTAATTTTTCCAGCAAGCCCATTTCGCTTCGCTTATCCTGCGGCAATTGTTTTTCTTCTTCTGCCAGCCGCTGCGCCAAAAATTCCAAATCTTCTTTATTCTTCTCCATTGCATATTTAATAATGTAACGGATAAATTCTTCGGCAAGGTTCATGTTATCTTCTATATCACAAAAAGCCATTTCCGGTTCTATCATCCAGAATTCTGCCAGGTGCCTTGTAGTGTTACTATTCTCTGCCCTAAAGGTGGGGCCGAATGTATAAATATCGCCGAAGGCTGTTGCACCAAGCTCCCCTTCTAATTGTCCGCTAACGGTAAGGTTGGTGCTTCTTCCAAAAAAATCTTCTTTGAAGTTGATACTGCCATCATCATTCTTTGGTGCAGTACCATCTATTGGCAAGGTGGTTACTTTAAACATTTCTCCTGCGCCTTCTGCATCGCTGGCGGTAATGATGGGTGTGTGCATATACACAAAGCCTTTTTCATTAAAGAATTTGTGTACGGCAAATGCCAGTGCATGGCGAACCCTGAACACCGAACCAAAAGTGCTGGTACGAAAACGCAGATGTGCTTTCTCCCTTAAAAACTCCAGCGAATGTTTCTTTGGTTGCAAGGGATATTTTTCTGCATCACTGTCGCCGAGTATTTCAATAGCAGATGCATTCAAATCCATTTTCTGCCCCTTGCCTAATGATGGAACGATGGTGCCGGTTACTTTCAGCGAAGCAGAAGTGGTTATGCGTTTCAACAATTCATCATCCTGACTACCGAGGGTTACGACTACCTGTATATTATTATTGGTGCTACCATCATTCAATGCTATAAACTGGTTGTTGCGAAAGGTGCGAACCCAACCCATTACCGTTACTTGCTGCCCCTGTGGCTCTTGTGCCAGCAGGTCTTTTATTTTTATGCGTTTGTTGAACATGATTGTTTTTTGAGAGGTGCAAAGATAACCACTGATTGTGCTGATTTAAAGGATTTGGGGGATTTTCATTGCACCAACAAGCAATCCGCCAGAACCACCAAACAAGTCCAAAGCATTTTTTATATATTTGTTGAAACAGACAGCAATGAAGGGTGTAACTATTTTAACCGACGACAGAAAAAAACGCAAAATTCTTCAAGTAGATATCAAGGAAGTTGCAAAGCATCCGGATGAGTTTGAGGATCTGGTGGATGTGCTGGTGGCAGAAAGCCGTAGGAATGAACCTAAAAAATCCTGGGAGGAAGTAAAACAGGGTTTAAAGAAAAAAGGGAAATTATAAATTTCTGTACACATCTTTTCTGTGCCTTATCCTCCGAATATTTACGATTTTAATTTCTTCTGCAATAGCATATACAATTCTGTAATCTCCGCTTCTTACCCTGTACAAATTTTCATCAGAAGCTTTTAGTTTTTTAACTCCTGCTGGCTTGGGGTCTTTTGCAAGTTTGTCAATAACCTTCACAATTCTTCTAACAACCTCTTTAGAAAGGTTATCAAAGTCTTTTTCTGCTGAATTATCGAATATGATTTTATACATAAGGATTGATGTTCTGTTTGACAAATCTCAATTTTATTACTCATTACAAAAAAGAAGTGTAAAAAAGGTGCAAATATTTATATTTCTATGCCGCCACGGCTGGATCAATAGCGAACCGAACCCCTGAACGGAGCGTCGCAACATCAGCTCAATCAGGAAACCGAAGCTGGCAACCAAAAAACCCACAAAAACATCGAAATTTTTGATTTTCCCGATTTTAGCCTATACTTGCACTGGAAAGAGGCTGATAAACATAGTTCTCCCAGACAGATTTTCTCATTTTACCCGCCTTTTTCATTCAACATAAATTCAAACTTTTTTCTGATTTCAAGATTCTTCACTCATTCGTTGTGACTAATATCAACACTTTTTTATGTACGACATCCTTCAATTGAACGAAATGTTCGTTCCAGAACTGCTGGATATTGCCGAGCAGCTAAAAATTCCCAACGCAAAAAAATTAAGCAAACAAGACCTGGTGTATAAAATACTGGACAGCCAGGCTATTGCCGGAGCCAAGGGTGCCAAACCGGCGGAAGATGGCAAACGTAAACGCATTATAAAAACAAACACCAGCACCGGTGGCAGCGAAGAAGCTGTGGTGGAAAGTGGTGATGATGATAAACCCGTAAAAAAATCCAATATGCCTGTAAAAAAAGAGGCTCCCATTAAAAAAAGCCGCAAGAAAGCGGAAGAAACACAAGAAGAAACCCCTGTTGTAAATGAAGTGTCGGTGCCAAATACAGAGCAACTTGCAGAGGCAATGCTTGCCGCTGCCGAGGCTACTGAGCAGCAGCAACAACAGCAACCACAACAAAGCAATGAAAACGGCGGCGGGCAAAACAGGCCTTATCCGCAAAGAAGGGAGCAACAATTTAATGTTGAGTTTGATGGGGTAATACAAGGTGAAGGTGTATTGGAAATGATGCCGGATGGTTATGGTTTCCTTCGCTCATCCGATTATAACTATTTATCATCTCCGGACGATGTATATGTATCCCCATCACAAATAAAATTATTCGGGTTAAAAACAGGTGATACTGTTTATGGATCTGTTCGTCCGCCGAAGGAAGGCGAAAAATATTTTGCTTTATTAAAAGTAGATACCATCAATGGTAAAAAACCAGATGAGGTTAGGGACAGGGTGCCGTTTGATTACCTGACTCCATTATTTCCATTTGAAAAATTAAATTTATTTACAACTCCGTCAGATTACTCAACAAGAATAATGGATTTGTTTACCCCAATAGGTAAAGGCCAAAGGGGGTTGATTGTTGCACAACCAAAAACAGGTAAAACAATGTTGCTGAAAGCGGTGGCTAATGCTATTGCTGCTAACCATCCTGAATGTTACCTGATGGTGGTTCTTGTTGATGAACGTCCGGAAGAGGTAACCGATATGGAACGCAGCATTAAAGGCGAAGTAATTGCTTCTACTTTTGATGAACCGGCAGAAAAACATGTAAAGGTTTCTACCATGGCTTTACAAAAAGCAAAACGGTTGGTTGAGTGCGGACATGATGTTGTTATATTGTTAGATTCTATTACCCGTTTGGCAAGAGCACATAATACAGTTGCCCCATCAAGCGGTAAAGTATTATCCGGTGGTGTAGAAGCAAATGCTATGCAAAAACCAAAACAGTTTTTTGGCGCAGCCAGGAAAATTGAATTTGGAGGCTCATTGACTATCATCGCTACTGCATTGGTTGATACTGGTAGCAAAATGGATGAGGTAATCTTTGAAGAATTTAAAGGAACAGGTAATATGGAATTGCAGTTGGAAAGAAAACTATCCAACAAACGTATCTATCCTGCTATTGACCTTGTTTCCTCTTCTACCCGCAGAGATGACTTGTTGTTAGACAGGGATGTATTGCAAAGAATGAACCTTCTCCGTGTTTTCCTTACTGACATGAACCCTGAGGAAGCTATGAGAGAATTACAAAACCGTATGAAAGGAACAAAGAGCAACGAAGAGTTTTTGGCAAGTATGAACAGATAGAACCAGGATTTTTAAGATATAAAAAGATTATTGGGAAAAGGCTGTGGTAAAACTTCAGCCTTTTTTATTTTTGTTTTCAGCTACAGTATTTCATGGCATCGCCTGTTGTGTCACTCACTTCATCGTCCCTTTTTCATGGCAGCAGAGAGAATACATATCGAACAGTTTTTAGAACTGGCAAAGCAACATCCTGTAATTGATGTACGCAGCCCCGGCGAGTACAACCATGCACATATACCCGGCGCACATTCCATGCCCTTGTTTACCGATGAAGAACGAAAAGTAGTGGGCACTGCCTACAAACAACAAAGCCGTGAAGCAGCTATAAAAATCGGTCTTGATTATTTTGGACCAAAGATGAGTGAAATAGTCAGGAGTGTAGAGTCAATAGTCGGGAGCCGGGCCTCCGAACTCCGGACTTCCGACTGCAAACTCATACTCGTTTACTGCTGGCGGGGCGGTATGCGCAGCGGGGCGGTGTCATGGTTGTTGGATATGTATGGATTTAAGGTTTATACATTAGCCGGTGGTTATAAAAAATTCCGGAATTATGTGCTGGATACTTTTATGCAGCCTTATCACATCAACATTGTTGGCGGTTACACCGGATCTGGTAAAACAGAATTACTAAAATCACTAAAAGAAAAAGGTGAAACAATTATTGATCTCGAGGGGTTAGCCAATCACAAAGGTTCTGCTTTTGGTAAAATAGGAATGCCCGAGCAGCCAACGCAGGAGATGTTTGAAAACTTGTTGAGTTGTGAGTTAAGAGTTATGAGTTCCGAGCCAAACCCAACCCTCTCAAATTTATCCCACTCCCCATTCCCCACTCCCCACTTCCCTATCTGGCTCGAAGACGAAAGCCAACGCATTGGCCTAGTAAATATTCCCGGTAGTTTATGGAAAACAATGCGCAGCTCCGCTGTTTATTTTTTAGACATTCCGTTTGAGGAAAGATTAAAACGCATTACCGAAGAATACGGATGTTTAGACATACAACAAATGATTGATGCCATCGGCAGAATAAAAGAAAGACTTGGCGGATTAAATGCAAAAACTGCCATACAGTTACTTGAAGAGGGAAACACCTTAGAAAGTTTCCGTATTCTTTTGAAATACTACGATAAGTTTTATTTAAAAGGCCTGCACAATCGGGAGGCAATAAATTCGTTATTACATTCGGTTGAATGTAAATCCGTAACAGTAGAAAATGCCGATATCCTTATTAAAAAAAGCCGTTCTCAAAAAGAAACAGTATAGCCTTCTTATACTTTTTATTTTTGCCCCTTTATTTTTTTATGCACAAACATTAACCGGCCTTTGGATTGGTTCGCTAAGCAACGATAGCAGCACCACCAGAAAAGATCAGTCTTTTGAAATTGCATTAACAGAATACAAAGGAAAAGTATATGGTTACTCCCGCAGTGAGTTTATTGTAAACGATACGTTGTATTACATTATGAAAAGGGTAAAAGGTACAGTAGAGAGTGATGTATGCGAAGTAACCGATGATGAAATTGTTTCGTACAACTTCCGGGGTAAATTAGATAAAGGAATAAAAGTAACCAGCATCTTTAGAAGAAGTGAAAGCGATAGTACCTGGCACCTCGAAGGAAAATGGAAAACAAATGCCACTAAAAAATATTATGCGGTAACCGGTAAGGTTGGTTTGGCAGAAGAAAAAGATTTAACAGCCTCAAAAATATTTCCGCATTTAGAAGAGCTGAACCTGGCTAACGATATTGCATTTTATAAAGAAAGAACCGAAACCATTCCTGTTGTAAAAATTGCGAAACCGGAAAAAAATACTTCCGGTTTAAATACCGGCCCTATTGATGTTGCTGCTGTATCTGTTATTCCGGCAAAGCCGGATTTACAAAGAGCAGAACCAGACTACACTAAGCCAATAGAGGCACCAGAAAAAATGCAGACAAATACAAGTGTTGCTATTGCTGCGAATGACCTCCCTGTTTCAAAACCAGTTATTAAGCAACCGCAAGTTCAGTTAGCAAAGACTGAAGTTAAAGATGATGTTGTAATTACTGAGTTACCAAAAGAAACCGAGCCTGTTTTTGCAAAAACAAATACCCCTGTTCAGCAACAAGTGTTTAATAATGCGCCGGTTAAAAATAATATTACAGTTGCTGCTTCAACAACCACCAAGCAGGATGAAACCGTTGTTGCAAACAATACCGCCATCAAGAAAATTGAAGTTGCTGCCATGCCAGAAAAAACAGTTGCAGCAATAACAAGCCCTTCTCCGGCGAAGCCGGAAATAAAAAAACCAGAAGTGGATGTAACACTTAATGCCGCAGTTATTGCTGGAAGAAAATCTGAGTTCAGCCAGGGAGTAAATTTTAAATCAGACAGTTTGGTAATTTCCTTGTATGATAATGGTGAAATTGACGGCGATACCGTAAGTGTATTTATGAACGGCGAAATAATAATGAGCCATCAGGGATTAAAAGCAAGTGCTATCAAAAAAACAATTTATATCACCCCGGGTAATGAAGATTTTTCTTTGGTGCTGTTTGCAGACAATCTTGGCAAGTATCCGCCCAATACTGGTTTATTAGTAGTGTATGATGGTGACGATACCTACAACCTCCGTTTTAGTTCCGACTATCAAAAAAATGCTGGAATAGTTTTTCGGAAAAAGAAATAGTTTTAACCACAGAGACGCAAAGGCGCAAAGGTTTGCATAATAATAAAATCTATACCTCCCCATCTCCCCGACTATGCGGTTATATTCTCCTCAAGCTCTCCCTAACTTTGGCAAATGAAGAAATACATAACTCTTTTTTCTTTGCTTGTCGGCACTATTAGCTTCTTTTCGCAAACAACAGAAGTTGATACGGTTTATTCCTCCAATGTAAAAGATAAGTTTGTAATTACCGTTCGCAAACCTGCTGGTTATTCTGCTGCAAAAAAATACCATCATGTTTATATGACGGATGGCGGCATTGGCATTGGCGATTATGTATTTGGTAAAAGCAAATCATGGGCCGCCACCATCCCCAACAGTTGTGTTGTCATCGCCATTTCGCATATTGGCGACTGGCATGATAAACGGTCAAGGGATTTAATCCCTTCAGACATTAGTAAAAATGTGGAAGAAAATTTTGGTAAAGCCGATAAGTTTTACCTGTTTATGAAAAATGAATTAATCCCCCGTATTGAAAAAAAGATGGGCAACAAAAAATCAAGGGTATTCTTCGGCCATTCATTTGGAGGGTTGTTTTGCTTATATGCTTTATTTAAAGAAGATAAATTGTTCAACCGGCATTTTGCCATCAGCCCTTCCTGCTGGGCTAATAATAATGAGCTGGACAAAATAGAAGAAGCTTACTTCAAAAAGAACAAGCAACTCAATGCCAATGTTACCATTTATGTTGGTGGGTTAGAATTCTTAAACAAAGTATTGTATTCTACAAGAAGTTTTTATAACACTGTTACCGGTAGAAAATATAGAGGTCTTACCATGGTGAAAGATGAAATTGGCAATGCCAATCATTTCAGTATAAGAAAACCTGCGGTGGACAGGATATTTGGTTCGCTGAAAGATTAAATTTATGGAAAACTATATTTTTGATTTGCTAAAAAGAATTAAAGATGATTCGTATAGGCCGGGTGAGATTGAAATAGAAAACCTTTGGGAAAGTGATAAAACTATTAGCTGGGCTGCCCGAGAAGAAGCTTTGAAAACAATAGGAGAAGAACATCTTTCATTTTTATTAGATTTTTTTTATAATAACCCCAAACATGAAGACATCCTGAATATATTTTGGTTTATCGGGATCGTTGCTGAAAAAACACAGAGCAAAAAAGCCCTGGACCTGATTTATAAAACTGCAACAACAGCAAAGAACCGTGATTTCATTTCCCCTTGTCTTAGTTTCTATTCCAACTGCTATTCTCTTGGCAATAATTACTCATTAGAGCCATTGCTGAAATTTCTTACCCACAGTATAAAGTCTATAAGATTGGATGCATATCGAATGGTTGATAATAGTTCTTATCCTGACAAAGAAACTTTGTTTGTGGATTTGCTTGAGGCTGCAAAAAAACCAGATGAGCAGGATGAAATCATTCAAATATTAATTGGTTATGCACAAGGGGCTTCATTACCAATCTTAAAAAAGTATGCAAAGAGCAAAAGTGTGTATGTTCGCAATAGTGCCAAAAGATGTTTGTATGCTATTTATATCCGGCAAGGAAAATCAGTAGAGGAAATTCTTGACAATATGGACTTATTAAAAGGAGAGTTATTTGAACTACTTAGAATTTATGATTATGACACCCGGTTTGAGATGCTGGAAAAAGTGACTGAAAAATACAGACAAATAAAAAAACAATAATGACAACCGAGATAATTAAGCTCACCCAATACTCACACGGCGCAGGTTGCGGCTGCAAGATTGCCCCAAAAGTGTTGAATGAAATTTTGAAAAGCAGTATTGCTTTGCCCGATAATAAAAACTTGCTGGTGGGCAACAGCAGTAAAGATGATGCAGCAGTGTACGATTTAGGAAATGGTATGGCCTTAATTTCCACTACCGATTTTTTTATGCCAGTTGTGGATGATGCGTTTGACTTTGGCAGAATAGCAGCAGCCAATTCCATTAGTGATGTGTATGCAATGGGTGGCCAACCACTTTTAGCAATTGCAATTTTGGGATGGCCTGTTGAAAAGCTACCTGTTGAGCTGGCGCAAAAAGTTATCGAAGGTGGCAGAACTGTTTGTGCCGAAGCTGGTATTCCATTAGCTGGCGGACACAGCATTGATTCGCAGGAGCCGATATTTGGTTTGGCTGTAACCGGCATTGTGCCAATAGAAAATTTAAAGAAGAACAATACCGCACAGGAAGGTGATATATTGTTTTTGACCAAACCATTAGGTGTGGGCATTTTATCCACCGCACAAAAAAGAGGTTTGCTGAAAGCAGAGCATTTGCCCATGCTTATTGAACAAATGGCTGCTTTAAATAAATTGGGTGAAAAGTTGGGAAAGATACCGGGTGTAACCGCCATGACAGATGTAACCGGTTTTGGTTTGCTTGGCCACTTAATAGAATTGGCTGAAGGCAGTGGGCTGAGTGCAGAAATTTATTACGCTAAACTACCGATTGCCGCTGGAGTGAAAGAATATATTGCTCAACGCATTTTTCCTGATGCTACTACCAGAAACTGGAATGGCTACAGCGATAAAGTAAAATTTGAAAAAGATGTGAATGTGATGGAAGCGTTTACACTATTACCCGACCCGCAAACGAATGGGGGATTGCTGGTGAGTGTAAAGGAGAATGTCATTGACAAAGTAACAGCACTGCTAACAGAATCTGGTAACGGATTGTTTGCTCAACCTGTTGGAAAATTAATTACCAAAAAAGAAAAAGCAATTTATGTATTATAAATTTTTCTACACTGCAATTCTCGTTTTACTTTTTTCTTGTACACCACCAAAAAAAGCTTCTGTAATTGGTACGTGGCGGTTAATGGATATAAAGAAGACCTGCAACTCTGCCATTATGCAAAGCTATTTTGGTGACCCTGTGTCTGATGCGGAAATGCCAAGGATAACCTATGTGTTTGTCCCCGACAGTAGTTTTAAGAAAACAACAGAAGAACGAAAAGGCTATTGGTCATCGGATGATAATTTGCAGGGTCGGTTTAATACTATAGGTGACACAATACAGCTTATAGTTGGTGGGGTCACAAGGGAAACGCTTCTTATTAATGAGATAAGCGAAAAAAAATTGGTGTTTATTTTCAAAAATATTGCTACAAGTGAGGTGCGGCCAGGTGAGAAATGCGATATGTTTCACTATTATGAAAAATAGTTCTTCTCTTCCGACGATTCTCAGCCACAGCCCAACTCTGCGAGACTTTTAGTCTCGCAGCATTATTTTATCGCCTCTGGCGATTAGTCATCTGTTTTTAAACAAATAATTTGTCATTAACTTCATCTTTATTTTTTAGATGAAAGAACTCGAGCTAATATCAAACAATCAATTCCCCCGTTTTACAAAACAGGTAAAGCCATCTGTAAAAAAATGTTTTCAGCAACTAACTGAAAAAGAATTTACTGTTCAGGGTTTTAAACACTATATGCTGGCCGGGCAGTGGCTTCTTCGCAAATAGAGGGCAGCACATTAAACCTAAACAGTTTTTTCACCAGCAAACAAAACCGTACCAATAAAAAAGAAGTGGCAGGTTTATTATAACAGTTTAAACACCGAAATAGATTATTATGAATCGCTGAAAAAAATAAACATGGTACATTCTTTTTATTGTTGTTGCCAAAGGCGGTCTGTTATAAACCGGCTGATTAGTTCTTTAGTTGTTTCCTATTCATCTTTCTTAACACCCCCGTCTCTTCCTGAATGAAATTAAAATTCGTAATTTGTTAGATTATTGATAATCACAAAACATTTTTCGTCAATGGCAACCAATTTCAAAACCAACTTTATAGATAAGGTTATAAAGGCTTTTTATATACTTTTTACTGTTTATCTTTTGTTTCCAATAGATACTTATGCCTGTACTATTTTTATTGCTAACGACAATAAAAATGTATGGATTGGAAACAATGAGGATGATAACCCCAATAAAAACTATCGCCTGTGGTTCTACCCTTCAACAAGCCAAGGCGAAAACGGTTGTATAACCTGGGGTGGGGTATTAACCGGATTTATGGAAAAAAACTCCTTTAAATTTCCCGAAGGGGGAATTAATGAAAGTGGATTATTTATTGATGCGGCGGCTCTGCCTGAGAAGCTGTTTATAAAGAAAGACCCTTCAAAAAAAGACTGGAATGGTTATGTTATAAAAGAGGTGCTTAAAACCTGTAAAACCGTTCAGGATGCATTGGTATTATTGGGCCAGTATAATTTAGTTGAGCAGGAGAAAGCACAAATTTTTCTGGCTGATGCATCGGGGGATTATGCAATAGTTCATGCAAATTATACAATAAGGAAAAGCAGTAATAATTTTGCTTTAACAAACTACTGCCTGAAAGATGATAAACAACATCTGTGCTGGAGAAGAAGCATTGTGGAAGATATGCTAAAAGAAAAAAAACAGTTCCGGCTAAATGACATTACCGAAATATTGGAAAAGTCTGCTCAAACCGACTATTACAACAAAACAAATTATTCAATAGTAGCCGACCTGAAAAACGGAAGAATCCACCTTTTTCAGAAAAGGGATTTTGGAAGAAGTAAAGTTTTATCTGTTAAAGAAGAATTGCTTAAAGGTGAAAGAAGTGAGGATATGAAAACCCTGTTTCTATTAAACGCAGGAGTTGAGTTGGAAAAGACGCTGAACAAAAGTGGCCTTGCTAAAAGTGTTGAACAATATAAGTCACTTTGGGATACTGCTTCAAAAAAATACAATTTTCAAAATAACGAGGTTACTAATTTTTCTATCTGGTTAATCGGGCAGGGTAAAATAACAGAGGCAAAAGAGTTTTTAAAACTTACATCCGGCTTTCAGCCCGGCAACTTATATACTAAGCTGTGGCTTGCCGTTTGCCTGAATTTAGAAAACAATGAAAAAGCCAGCTCTAAAATTTATAAGCATCTTTTAAAAAAACATCCCAAAAACTATTTGTTCAATTTATTTGGAAATCAAAAAAACTCAACTGTTACTTTCTACCTCAATAATTTTGAAGATGCAAAAACAGTCTTGCTGGCAGGTGATTTTACTAACTGGAAAAACAACGCCTTAAAAATGAAGAAAGAAAATGGTGTGTGGTTTTGTTCTGTTGAAATTCCAAAAGGTGAACACCAATACAAGTTCATTGTTGAAGATACCTGGGTAACAGATCCTCAAAATTTATTAATAGCCACAGAAAAGCAGAACATAAACTCAAAGCTGATTGTCTGGTAATAGAAAATACGGTTATCTTTAACAATAATAAACCCAGCTCTGCGAGACTGATTGTCTCCCGGTTTTATTCTATCGCCTTTAGCGATTACAAATCCTTTTTCCTAACTTCCCCCAATGAATCTTGAAAAGCTTCGGCCGGATAAATATTTTAAATACCTAAACCCGCAAAACCTCTTTGCTTTAAAGCGGACAAAGGAAATACTTTCGGCCAACCCCACCATTGAACCGCACAGAGAAGAAGCTGCCAGTGTTGAAGTATCGGTGTACGATTATGATGCCACCCATTTGGAAGAAAAAAAACTGGCCGCCGTAGGCGATTGTTTAAGATATAAAACCAGCGGCCGCACCACCTGGATAAATATTGATGGCCTTCGTAAGGCAGATGTAGAGGCCGTTTGCAATTATTATGACATCCACCCATTGGTAATTGAAGATATACTAAGCATAAACCAGCGGCCAAAAATGGATGAAGCTAATAATAATATTTTCTGCCTGCTTAATATGCTTTATTATGATGAAAAAAATAATGCCGTAGAGCAAGAGCAGATAACAATCATATTGGCAAAAGACGTTGTCATCAGTTTTCAGGAAGATGCACACCGGGATGTTTTTAACCCCCTGCGGGATAAATTAAAAATGGCAAGCACCAAACTAAGGCAGCGGCCTGCTGATTTTTTATGTTATGCCCTGCTCGATATGATAGTTGACAACTATTTTGTAGTTATGGAAAAATTAGGCAATCATATTGAAGAGGTGGAAGAAGAAGTAACAAGGGGCAATAACCCAAGGGCCCTTGCACATATTACACAGATGCGCAAAGAACTGATTGTATTGAAAAGAAATTTTTCTCCTGTAAGAGAATTGGTAAATGGTTTTCTGCGCAGCGAAAGCGAATTGCTGGAGGACAGGCACACCAAATATTATAAAGATGTGTACGACCATATTGTACAGGCCATTGATTTAATAGAAAACTACCGTGATGTTGCAGTGAGTTTGCAGGATCTGCACATCAACAACGTAAACCTAAAGATGAATGAGGTGATGAAAGTGATGGCGATTGTTACTTGTTTACTTGCACCCGCCACAGTTATTGGCGGCATATTCGGGATGAACTTTGATGAGAATGTAAACTTCTTTCACCAGCAATGGGGTTTTTATACCGCAGTAAGCCTGATGCTGATTATCCCGTTGGTGATGTTATGGGCCTTTAGAAAGAGAGGCTGGTTTTAATCACGGATTTATTGATTACGGCGATTACTTATAATACTCCCACAACAACTTAGATACTTTTCTTGCCATTGCCCATGCTTCATTATCATAAGTCCAGCGTTGGTCTTTATTATTCTTAGTAAAGATACAAAACACATAAGGATTCGTTGGTGCATTTACAATCATGGCTTCACTGCGGCTTGCATTTACACAGCCATTTTTACTAAACACTTCAATGGTTGGTGGTATCATAGAAATAGCTTCTTCTTCATCCCAAAAATTGCGGCCTAAGCATCGCAGCATTCTCTCACAGGCAGCGGCAGAAAATATTTCGTTGCGATAAATTTTTTCAAAGATGGTTCCCATTTCGGCAGGTGTGGTTTGTCCCCAGCCGTATTGGGTGCGGTTGTTTTCTCTGCCGGGTGTCCTGGAATTAATCCTTGTACTTTTTAACCCGATAGTTTCTAAATTTTCGTTTATCCTTGTTCCGGTTCCAGCAATACTTTGCAACCAGAGGCTTGCAGTATTGTCGCTGGTGGTAAGCATCAACATTATTAGCTTCTTTAATACTATTGTTTCGTTATTTTTAAACGACCCAAGAATATCCGAGCCTTCGTACAGTAATGAATCTTTGTAGGTAAAGGTTGAATCGTACTTCAGTTCCCCTTTATTTATTTTGTCCATTATACCCAGCAGTATCGGCACTTTTACAATACTTGCTGTTGGAAAAATAGTGTCTGCATTAATAGAAACTGTTTTTCCGGTACGCAGGTTTTTTACATAAACACCAATATCACCATTATATTCACTAATGGCTTGCTCAATTTTTACCTGTAGCTTTTTATCCTGCTTTTGTGCTTTTGCAAAAAGGGGTAGGCAAAATAAAATGGCAATAATTATCTTTTTCATTCGGCGTAGTTTTTTGCCACAGATGAACACAGAATGACACAGATTTTTTTATAAAATAACCAAGCCCTGCACTAACAAAAAATTGAATTTATCTGTGTTTATTTGTGTTCCTCTGTGGCTAATCTTATTTCATATTCATATAATCAATCACCAAATCACAAAAAGCCCTGATGCCTGTTTTCATACCGCTATCATCCACATAAAAATCGGCAGTATGGTGGGGTGGGGCTTTTGCTTTATCGTTTCCTTTTGGCATACCGCCCAGGTAAAAAAAGAAAGCGGGGGCCTTTGTTCCATAGTAAGAAAAATCTTCGGCACCTGTTACCCATTCCCTTTCTTTTACATTGCCTGCACCGGCAGCAGATTCCAATGAAGGAATTGTTTTCTTAACTAATTCCGGTGTATTATAAGTAACTAATGTTTTTGTGTCAATAGTTACATCGGCAGTTGCCCCGTTTGCTTCTGCAATTTTTTGAGCAGTCCATTTTATTCTTTGATGGACATCTGTTTGCATTTTACTATCCAGTGTTCTTATCGTTCCATCCAGTTGGCAATCTTCGGGAATAATATTTTGCCGAACCCCGCCATGTATTTTACCAACAGTAATCACAACCGGGGCTTTTGTTAATTCCATTTGGCGGCTAACAATGTTTTGTAAGCCTTCAATAATTTGTGCCGATACTTGTATTGGGTCAACGCCTTTCCAGGGTTGCGAACCATGGCTTCCCTTTCCTTTTACTTTAATTGAAAACCAATCGGCAGCAGCCATAAATGCGCCGGACTTGTATTCAATTGTTCCCACTTCAATATCCGATTCGATGTGTAAACCAAATATGGCATCTACTTTTGGGCTCTCCATCACCCCTTCTTTTACCATTAGTTCGGCGCCGCCCTCTTCTCCATCTGGTGCACCTTCTTCAGCCGGTTGAAAAATAAATTTTATAGTACCCTTCAAATCACTTTTCATTCCTGTTAATATCTCTGCTACACTCATTAATATTGATGTATGTGTATCATGTCCGCAGGCATGCATAACCCCTACCTGTTGCCCGTTGTAAGTTGTTTTTTGTTTTGATGCATAGGGAATGTTTACTCTTTCTGTTACCGGCAATCCATCAATATCTGCCCGAAGGGCAATACAGGGGCCGGGTTTTGCGCCCTTTAATATTGCTACCACTCCTGTTTTTGCAATACCTTCTTTTACTTCAAGTCCCAGGTCTTTTAAATGTTCAACAATTATTTTTGCTGTTCGGGTTTCCCGGTTGCCCAGTTCCGGGTTTTGGTGAAAATCATGGCGCCAGCTAATACATTTTGATTCTATTTTATCTGCGGCGGCGTATGCTTTTTGTTTTAGCTTGACGATGTCTGTTTGTCCCAGACATTGTATCGAAAAAAAAAGGAGAGACGGCAGCAGTATTTTTTTCATAATAGAATTTTGATGAAAGTTAGGATAAATTACCGCTACGCCGTTTTTGCAAGCCCAGAATCGTTAGTTCCTTATTTTATTTATATTTAAGCCTCCATGCTACTCCGCCATATACCATTTTTGCGGACTGTGTTTATCCACAGCCTTACTGCCTTTGGCGGCCCTCAGGCACATATTGGGTTGATGATGAAAAATTTTGTTCATCAAAAACCCTATGTTACCAAAGAAGAATTGATGGAGTATAATTCGTTTTGCCAATTACTTCCTGGTGCATCATCCACACAAACACTTACACTGATTGGTTATAAACGAGGGGGTGTTCCGTTGGCTATTCTTACTTTGTTAATCTGGATTTTACCGGCTTGTATTTTAATGGGGGCTTTATCTTTTTTATTAGAATACATTGATAAAAGACAAACCGGAACCGATTTCTTTAAATTCATTGCCCCAATGGCTGCAGGCTTCCTGGCTTATGCCGCTTATATGGTTTTTCCTGTGGCAATAAAAAATACCATTACCTGGGTGATAATGATTTTTGCCACCCTTGTTACTTATTTCCTTTTTGGAAGAACATGGGTGGTGCCGGTATTAATTATTTCGGCGGGCATTGTTACCAACTTCAGCCTTAAACGTATTCCACAAACAGAACTAAAACCCCGTAAAATAAGGTGGTGGAATTTCTGGCTCTTCGGAATAATATTTATTGCCGCCGCTGTTCTTAGTGAAAGGGCAAGGATAAATGAATGGGCAAACAGAAAGCCTATTAACCTCTTTGAAAATACTTACCGTATGGGCAGTTTGGTATTTGGCGGCGGGCAGGTGTTATTGCCAATGATGCTGGAGCAGTGGGGTGTGCGGCCAGAAGAAAAAAAGGTAAAAGAAAAAAATCCCAATGCCATTGCTATTGACAGAGATGATTTATATACTGGAATGGGAATTGTAAGGGCAATGCCCGGCCCTGTTTTTTCTATTGCTTCTTTTACAGGGGGAATGTCAATGAAAGATGAAGGAAAGAAGATACAACTACTGGGTTGTTTTATTGGCATGGTGGCTATTTTTCTGCCGAGTGCATTGCTGGTACTTTTCTTTTTTCCTATCTGGAATAACTTAAAAAAGTATGCAGCAGTTTATCGTTCTCTGGAAGGAATTAATGCGGCAGTAGTCGGTATTATGATTGCCTCTACTTGTTATATAATGAAAGATATTTCAATGGTGGATTTAAAAACCATCAGCTTTGTAAATATTGGTGTAATGCTGGGAACTTTTTTATTGTTGAGTTTTACAAAACTTCCGCCGCCGCTGATTGTGTTGGGGTGTTTGGGGTTGGGTTATTTTTTATAGTACCCCCCTCTCTCTATTTCCTCTCTCACATTCTCCGGAACTAAATAACGAACCGATTTTCCTTCTTTAATATACTGCCGTATTTGTGTGGCAGATAACTGTAATAATGGTGCATCAACAATGTGCAGCTTTGCATTTACATGATTAGTTACATCAAAGCCGGGGCGCAAATACACATACACTTCATAGTCCTTTACTATCTGCTCATAGTTTTTCCATTTGTGTAAGTTTTGAAAACTATCACTGCCCATGATGATGCAAAACTCATGTTCCGGATTTTTTTCTTTTAAATAAGCAAGAGTTGAGGTAGTATATGAAGGCTTAGGTAAGTTAAATTCTATATCAGAGGATTTAATACGGTTATCATCCTGTACGGCTGTTTGCACCAGGTGCAGGCGGTGGTATTCGTTCAATAATGTTTTTTCCTCCTTAAATGGATTTTGAGGAGATACAACAAACCATATTTTTTCAATACCTGTTTCGTTCAGAATATGATTGGCAATAATAAGGTGGGCAACATGAACAGGGTTGAAGGAGCCAAAATAAAGCCCTACTTTCATAAATAATTGATTATCAATAGTTTAATTCGACAAGTATATGTTCTGCTTCGTTTAGACGAAGGCTGAGGTGGTAGCCAGCCACATTTACCGAAATGGGGTCCCCAAGCGGAGCCACCTGTTCCAGCAATATTCTTTCTCCGGGTACGCAGCCCATTTCCATCAGTTTCAAAAAGATGTCTTGGTTCTGAAACTCTTTAATAACTCCTTCCTGTCCGGGTTTTAAGTCTGAAAGCCTGGCAATCATTCGCTGTTTTTAATAATGAGACAAAACTACCCTTGTTGGTTGGTTTTTCTTTACGAATTTTGAAATTATACCGAATCGCCAGAATAAATAATCCAATAGTAAAACTCTAACTATTTGGCTCTCGGTATTATACCAAAACCTTTTGGACTATTTTATATTTAACATTGGTACTATGTCTTCATTATCAAAAGTTTGTTTCTTTTTTGAGAAGGGGGGTTTCTCCCTGCAAAACCGGTCGGGGCTGAAAGCTTTTGTGGAGTCCATTTTTAAAAAAGAAAAGAAGGATCTTGGTTCCATCAATTATATCTTCTGCTCAGATAAAAGGTTGTTGGAAATTAACAGGCAATTTCTGAACCACGACTATTACACAGACATCATCACTTTCGACCTTTCTGAAGGCAATTCCATTCAGGCTGAAATCTATATCAGCATTGATAGAATAAGGGATAATGCCAAAACATTGGATGTTTCTCTGAAAAGTGAGCTTCACCGGGTTATTTTTCATGGGGCATTACATTTATGTGGGTTTGGAGATAAGACTAAGATGGAAAAGGAGGAAATGAGGGAAAGAGAGGAGTTTTATCTAACACAATACTTTCGCAAATAGGTATAATAGTTTCACGGGAAACAGTTTATAGGTCTCCGTTGGTGAGTTTCACGGGAAACACTATGTCTTTCCATCCCTAAAAATCCCCTCAATCACTCAAATCACAGCCATCGGTGGTCTATCTTTGCACCCCATGTTTCCTCAATACGATGTAATAGTAGTAGGTGCTGGCCATGCAGGCTGTGAAGCGGCGGCGGCGGCGGCCAATTTAGGTTCAAAGACCTTGTTGGTGACCATGAATATGCAGACAATTGCCCAAATGAGCTGTAATCCCGCCATGGGCGGTATTGCCAAAGGGCAGATTGTTAGGGAAATAGATGCCCTGGGGGGGTATTCTGGCATTGTTACTGATTTGAGCACTATTCAGTTCCGGATGTTAAACCGGAGCAAGGGGCCGGCAATGTGGAGTCCAAGGGCACAGAACGACCGGATGCTTTTTCACCTGAAGTGGAGAGAGATGCTGGAGAATACCCTCAACCTTGATTTTTACCAGGATATGGTAAATGGCCTGCTGGTAAAAGATGGCCATTGCTATGGAGTAATTACCGGGCTGGGGCATGAAATAAAAGCAAAATCGGTGGTGCTTACCAATGGCACCTTTCTGAATGGTATAGTACATATTGGAGAAAAGAATTTCGGCGGCGGAAGAATGGCCGAAAAAGCAGCTACCGGTATAACAGAACAATTAGTTTCCCTGGGGTTTGAAAGCGACAGGCTAAAAACAGGTACACCGCCAAGGGTTGATGGCCGCAGTTTAGATTATTCTAAAATGGAAGAGCAGAAAGGGGATGATGAGATTGTGGGCTTCTCCTATTTAGATACCGAGAAACCAACAAAACAACGAAGCTGCTGGATTACCTATACTAACCAAACTGTGCATGATGTGCTGAAGACCGGGTTTGGCCGCAGCCCCATGTTTGCCGGAAGGATAGACGGGGTGGGGCCAAGATATTGCCCAAGTATAGAAGATAAGATTAACCGCTTTGCAGAACGGGACAGGCACCAGCTTTTTATAGAGCCTGAAGGATGGAACACCGTTGAGATATATGTAAATGGCTTTTCAACATCTCTGCCAGAAGAAACACAATACGAAGCTCTTCGTAATATTGGGGGGTTTGAAAAGGTGAAGATGTTCCGCCCGGGGTATGCGATAGAATATGATTTTTTTCCGCCAACACAGCTTACTTATACGTTAGAAACAAAGCTGATACAAAACCTGTTTTTTGCAGGGCAGATAAACGGCACCACCGGTTATGAGGAAGCTGCCTGCCAGGGGTTGATGGCCGGGATTAATGCACACCAAAAAGCAAAAGAACTAGCTCCGGTAATTTTAAAAAGAAGCGATGCTTATATTGGTGTGCTGATTGATGACCTGATAAGCAAGGGAACACAAGAACCTTACCGGATGTTTACATCAAGGGCAGAATTCAGGACATTGCTGCGGCAGGACAATGCCGATTTGCGATTGACAGAATTAAGCTACCGACTTGGGCTTGCCTCACAAGAAAGAATGGACAAGGTGATTGAAAAAAGAAACGGTGTGGAAGAAATAAAAGCCATTCTAAAAAACTTTGTGGTAGAGCCGGATGAAATAAATACCTATTTCGCTTCTGTAAACTCATCTGCCATTACAGAAAAACAAAAGGCGCAAAAAATATTATTGCGGCCAGATGTGGAGCTGGATGAATTTGCCAGTGCTTTGCCAAGGTTAAAAGAAGTTTTAAAAGATTTTTCAAAAGATGCTATTGAACAAGCCGCTATACAAATAAAATACGACACCTATATACAAAAGGAAAAAGAACTGGTGCAGCGGATGAGCCAGTTAGAAGAATTAGAAATACCCGCAACCTTTGATTACAAAAAAATTGTTTCTCTCGGCAACGAAGCCCGGGAAAAACTAACCCGTATAAAGCCCCGCACTCTTGGACAGGCCAGCCGTATATCTGGCATTAACCCAAGTGATGTGCAGATTTTAATGGTGTTTATGGGGCGATAAAAATATTCTTTTTGGGATGGCCTGAAATACCAAATTTTTCTATATTACTATAAACTAACTTAGCGTTCTGGGTACAAAAAAGCTTTAAGTATCAAGTAGATGTTATGCCCGTTATTACGCAAATTCAACTGTTGTGCGTCAGCCTAAACAGCATCCTACTTAAATTTGGCAAGACAAGACAGCTTTTAAATAAAAAATAATCATTGAAAATCAGCAAACTATAGTTGGACGAGGCCATTCAACGAGATTTTATACTCATTCAATTGATATTTTTAGCGTTCAATGAATATTTCATGTCGTTCAATGACAAAATCATCTCATTCAATCACTATTTCGGACGTTCAATGAATATTTCAGGTCGTTCAATAATTATTTCGGACGTTCAATGAAATTTTAACCTCGTTCAATGAAATTTTCGTGTCATTCAATGATAAATAAGTTCATTCAAACGACAATTAAAATCAATCAGGACGCATTTGGTATCATTCAAAAAAGATTAAGGTTCGTTCAAACGACAAGTATTGCAAATCAGGACACATTTGCTATCGCACAATAAAGATCGTAGCGAATTCGGTAGACAACTACCCTAGTTCAAAAAACATTTACAAAATATCAATGAAGCTTTGCCTTTAATCAACCGCTAAGTTTGGGCAAGCGAAAAGGGCGAACGCACAACATTGGGTTTGCTGCAAGGCTGGCTGGACATTGGAGCAATGGTCATTTTATCGCTGTTGTGCTTCATCTGGGCTGGACGTACAATCTTGGGCTTTTGTTTGTTAACTTGTACTTTTATATCTTTAATCAGCAGCGGTTCCGGGCGGACAGAGCAACTAATTCCAGCCCTGCAAGCAAGCCCTGCCCGTTAGGCGCAATAGTATTCAAAAGCTTAATTATATTCGCATGACAACTAAAAAATCAGATTACATTTTAGCTATCAAATTATTATTCTGGTTCTTCATCCAGACTCTTTTATTTATTTCTTGTTCTGAAAACAAGGCCAAACAACCTAATGACAGTATACCAAAATATGACGGAGTGACGATTGATGTCGATATTTCAAATGTAAACTGCCTTGCCATATTACTCGCCAAAGATGGCACAATAAATAGAAAAGGAAGTGGTGTACTCGATACCTTAGATAAGAACTTTTTTATGGGCTTGGTAAAAGACAATCCTTTTGATAGCTTAATGAATGGAATTCCAAATGATCTTTTAACATATTGCAATACACTCTCTCTTAAGTGTGATACGTTGAAACAAACTTTTAAAGTAAAGATAGCTTTGGGGAATAATGACTCTGTTTGCGAAATAGAATACTGTGTTAACGGAGCAATGAATGATCTCCCAAAGGCAATTAAAGATTTTCTTGAAAAAGCAATTCTTCTTACTGATCCATGGTATCAAAGCCAAAAAAAATTACTAATTACAAAGTAGTCCAATTAACTACTGCGCCTAACAGGCGGTTTGGCGTTATGGCGGCTTCCGAATATGTTCTCAACTTCACATCGCTACTCAGCGACATATCAAGCTTCCGAATAAATCCCAGCTTTAGAATATATATTCATCTTCATATCTTTACTCAGCATCAGTCCGGGCTTACGTAACACGGAATATCGCCAAGCCCTGACGTTGTGTGTAATGCCATTGGACACCCTACAATTATGACAAGACTTTTCAACATATTTTTACTGACCTTTTTATTTTCATCTTGTTCAAGCCAAACATCGGACAAGCAAAAAGTTGCGACAATGAATATTCGGTATTTTACAGAGGAAGACTTCAATGATAAGTATGGGAAAGAAATGGTTTCAGCAATTACCGTCTATGAGCAAATGACCAAAAGTGGTTTTAAAGAAAATGCTTTAGCAACTTTTGACTTTGATTTCACTTCTGACACAAAAGAAAAGCTTGACTCATTAGCAAAGTTTTTAACGGACAACTATGACTTCAAACTTAAAAGCCCTAAAAAAGAAGAAGACCATTGGATTGTACAAGGCGATGCAATAGAACTTCCTTATACCGAGGACAATTTAATGTTTTGGGCTCTTGACCTTTACTGCAAAGGCTATGAATTTGATTGCAGACTAAATGGTTATGGTGCTTTGACAGACCCTAAAAATTTAACCTATCTAAATTTAGAAAATCAAAAAGCAGACAGTTTTCACAAAAAGGGAATTGACGCACTAAATAAAAGAAATTTCGGTGCTGCAATAATTTATTTTACAACAGCATTAAAGTTAGACCCTAAAAACAAAACAACTTTACAAGCAAGAGGATATTGCAAAGATGAAATTCATACCTGGAAGGCAGCAAGAAAAGATTATGACAAAGCTTTGGAGATTGACCCAAATTATGTTGACGCTTTATTAATCAGGGCGACAAACAAAGACGATGCAGGAGAACATAAGGAAGCATTAAAAGATTATGACAAAGTAATTCAACTTGAACCTAAAAATGATTTGGCTTACTTCAATAGAGGTAATACAAAATTTAGTTTAGGCGACAAAAAAGGTGCTTGTGAAGATTGGACAAAAGCAAAATCATTGGGTTCGCCTTATGCACAAGATAGACTGAACGCAGAGTGCAAGTAAAGGCACTACACACAACAGGCGGTTTGGCAATATGGCGGGGCGACGAATATATTTTCAACTTTTTTTTGCTATCAGCTTCATATCCGGCAGACGTAATTCTATCTGGCTTTAGTATCTTACCTTCATCTTCAAAATATATTAACAGCTTTTGTTCGGGGCTGACAGTTATAAATGCCAGCCCTGCGGCAAGCCCTTAACGTTACTATACTAACGAGACGCTAACGACCTAAATCAATCAAAGAAAAAACAACTGAAATAAGAGTTAAATTAACGCTGTAAATAAAAACTATATGAACAAAACAATCTTAAACATTACGTTATTCTTGACATTATTGCTTAGCACAAAAATCTTTGCACAAGACAATCAAGTAAGCGAAAATCAAATTGCCGAAATCAATCAGATGGTAGAAAAATTATCAAATGAAGATCGGTTTTCAGGCACAGTGCTGATAGCTAATGGGGATAAAATACTTTATCAAAAAGCGACAGGGTTTGCAAATTTGGAGAGCAAAATTTTGAATAACATAGAAACGAAGTTTAATCTAGCTTCTATGAACAAAATGTTTACCAGTATAGCCATTGCTCAATTGTTAGAGAAAGGAAAATTATCATACAGCGATAGAGCTATCAAGCATTTACCAACCCTTCCTGAAAGTGTATTTGGGAATATTACCATTGAGCAGTTACTTACACACACTGCTGGCACTTGCGACTTTCTCAGAATACCTAAATTTATGGACATTAAAGATACTGCAAAAACTATTGCTGCTTATGTAGGTTTAGGTATCAACGAGCCTTTACTATTTGAACCTGGAGCAAGGTTTGAATATAGCAATTACGGTTATATTCTATTGGGTGCAATAGTTGAAAGACTATCAAATATGAGCTATTTTGATTATGTTCAAAAAAATATTTTTGATAAAGCAGGTATGAAAAATACAGGTTTTTATGAAACGGATAAGTCTAATACCAATATGGCTATAGGTTATGCTATGCCGCCACCTATGCCAGAGCAAGCACCGCCAGCCAAAGGTGAAAAAATTGTTAGAGAACCGAATACAAAAATTATAGAAGTAAAAGGAACTTCTGCAGGTGGTGGCTATTCTACAGCTATAGATTTACACAAATTTTCAATTGCATTGATAGCAGGCAAACTAATAACACGAGAAAGTCTTGCTAAAATTACAAAAGGTAAAATAACAATGCCGGCACCGATGATGCCCCCTAATTCAAAACCATTGCCAGAAATGAAATATGGTTTTGGTTTTGGCGAATTGTATAAAAATGGTTTTAGAATTATTGGGCATAATGGCGGTGCACCTGGAATAGAAGGACAATTGGATATTTACCCAGAGCAAAGCTATACAGTTATTGTATTGTGTAATTATGATAGAATTGCTATACCTATGATGAATAAAATTCAAGATATAATAACCGCAAAACTTTGAAAAACAGAGCACATTTGAAAAGCACAGCCCATAACAACGGTTTGACAATATGGCGGGGCGACGTATATATTCTCAACTTTTTGTTCACCAATTGGCTTCAGTTCCAGCCGACGAATAACACCGAGCAATAAATTAACAATGAACTTTTGTTTATACATTTAGCTGCGGTTACGGCTGACGATTTTCAAATACCGCCACATCGCCAAGCCGTGTCCGTCGTATCAAAACACCAAATGCTCCTTATTTTTTATTTTCTCATTGGTAAGTTCTAAAACCAACTGCACACTGTTAATGGCTTTTATGGTTTGTATGGTTTCATGCAGGGCGGCATCGCTTACTTCATCGCCCTTCATGAGCCAGAGAAAATCGAGGTGCTTAAATTCTGGCAGCAGGTATTCCCCTTCAAACTGGTTATTATAAACATAGTGGGAGAGAAAGCGGTTTGGTTCGCAGTATTCATACACCGAAAAAAAGTAGGCCCTTTTTTTCTTGATGAGTTTTATTTCAATATCGTTGTTGAGGCGAAAGTCGAGACCGATACTTGAGTTAAGGTGCCAGCAAAACTGGTAATCTTTTACCGGGGCCATTATGCCAAGCAGATGGGTGTCTTCAAAAAAACAATCGGTGAGTTCTTTGTTGTCTAATACTAATTTATTGCTGCTGCGTTCGGCCATAGATAAAATTACAAATTAAGAAACTGTCGTAGACCCACCCCCTTTAGAAAACTTCATTTTGCAAAACACTTCGCCCCCTCCAGGGAGGGGATGTAAAACCCCGTTAATAAAAAAGAAGTTTAAAATTCAACCATCACCTCCAACACATCTTTCCCCCTCTTATATTTTACTTTTGCTTTATCCCCTTTTTTAAACTTGCCCAGTGTTTGCATATAGGTTTCCATGGAGGAAACGGAGTAATCGCCAATCTGCAGAATAATATCGCCTGCCAACAACCCGGCTTTTTGTGCCGGCTTGCCTTCGCTTACCCCATCGGCCCTTACACCTGCACCTGCATAAGTATAGTCGGGCATAATACCCATGGTTACACTAAACCGGGCCAAGGTGGTGGTTTGTGTTTCTCTTGTTTTTAGAAAAGAAAGTTTGGGTTTTATATCTAGGTAGTTTACCACCATTAAAATATGGTTGATGATACTTTGCTCTCCGGCATAGTTTATTTTGTCTGCATCATCTGTTGGCTTATGATAATCAGTATGCAGCCCGGTAAAGTAGAAAAGGACAGGAATATCTTTTCTGTAAAAAGAAGTGTGGTCGCTGGGGCCGGTACCGCTGCTGTCTATTTTGATAACAATATAATTAGAGTCAACTTTAGCTATAGAATTTAATGATTCTGCCCAAGAAGGTGAAGTGCCATAACCGCCGATTGTCAACACATGGGTACTATCATTCAACCTTCCCACCATATCCATATTAATCATATAGTTGGCGGTTTTTAAATCAATAGTAGGGTGTTCGGTAAAATATTTTGAACCATACAAACCTAATTCTTCTCCGGAGAAAGCAATAAAGAGATAATTGTTTGCTTTGGCTGTTGCTGCTTTTAGTTTTCTTGCCAGTTCAATTAATGCTGCGGTGCCGCTTGCATTATCATCTGCTCCATTATGTATAGCCGCTTCATGTGCGGTATGTCTTGAGTTCCCGTCTTCACCATAGCCCAAATGGTCGAAATGGGCACCGAGAATTACTGTTGTAGCTGCGCCGTTATCAATATATCCAACAACATTGGTACCAGTTCTTATTTTCTTAACAACAGATGTATTAAGCTGAATGTTTAAGGATGCCGATGGATCTTTAAAATATTTTGCAGCCACTTCTTTACTTATATATACAAGGGGGATGCTGAGGGTTTCTGTTCTGTCTTTACTATCAAAAGAAAGTTTATCGTCTGTTGCGGATGTGTTGTATAAAATAATAGCAGATGCGCCTTTGTCCTTTGCTTTTTTTGCGTTGTTGCGGATGTAATCAGGCAAATCGAAATGGGGGTTCTTTTCGTTTTCGCTTAATATCTCTTTTAAATCTATAAACCAGGGCATATCCATTTCCTGGATGCCGACAGAGGGCAGGGCCTCCATTTTTACATTGGCGCTATAGGGAAAAGGAAAAAATTCTTTGCCTGCTAATAATGAATCGCCATTGATTACAAGTTTTGTAGCCGGACTAATCATGCGGCCTTCGTCTACTTCAAATGCCTGTAGAAATTCAATGTTGCCTTTTGGTAAAAGGCCGATTGAGTTGAATTGTCTTTTAATATACCCAGCCGCTTTTATCTCCCCGATAGTTCCGGTGCGGCGGCCTTCGAGTTTATCATCGGCCAGAAAAGAAATATGTGCCTTGATGCTGTCTTCAATTGAATTGTCTGCCGGGGGATTTTTTGCAGCCTTTTTAGGGGCAGAACAAGATATAAATACTAATAGGGTTGATAGAATAAAAGAATAGCGGAGCAACATAAGCCGGTTATTGTGCAACAAAGGTATGTGCTGTACCTATGTGCAGGTATATCTGTTTGATAAGAATTTTGTAAAAAGATTTGTTTTCCACGAAGACGCAGAGAATACAAAGGGATTTTCTCCCGCAAAGGCGCAACGCCGCAAAGAGGGAAAAAGATACCTCTTGCAATGCTGCGGGATTTCGCTTCGCTCAACAATGATGATGCCCAATGAACGGGACGTACAAGAGTGTGACACAACAGACGATGCCCAAAGGACGGGACGGTAGCCCAATAATCATTCCCTATACCATAACCCAAACACCGCAATTCGTAAGGTGGTTATTTGTTTCACTTTTACATTTGCTTATATTTTTTTTGATTGGGAAAAGATAAAATTCATATTGCCCTTGTGGGGAACCCGAATAGCGGAAAAAGCTCCTTGTTTAACTGCCTTACCGGGCTTAAGCAGCAGGTGGGGAATTTTCCGGGGGTAACGGTTGATAAAAAATCTGGAAGCACAACTTTACTTACTGAAGCGGCAGAAGTAATTGACCTGCCGGGCAGCTATAGCCTGTACCCAAAGCGGATGGATGAATGGGTGAGCTATAAAGTTTTGTTGGAGCAGGATGAAGATGTAAAAGCAGATGTAGTGGTGGTGGTAGCCGATGCCAGCAACCTGAAACGGAATCTTTTGTTCTGTACCCAGATTATAGATTTAAAAGTGCCGGTGGTAATTGCCCTTACCATGATGGATCTGGCAAAAAGAAAAGGGATTAAAATTGATATCCCTACATTAGAAAGAGAATTGGGTGTACCCGTTGTTGCCATTAATCCAAGAACCGGTAAAGGAATAGTTGAACTGAAGAAGGCTATTTCCTTAACAGCCCAACATGCTTATAAAATTCCGGTAAGGGATATTATAGATAACAACTCGTTAGCATCCGCATCTATTAATGATGTAAAGAATATTTTTCCGCAGTTCAGCGATTATAAATGTATCCACTATCTCATCAATCATGAATCGTTTGCATTGGATACTGCAATGCAAAAAAGGATTGAGCAAATTGAAGCCGCTAATAAATTCAACCCAACAAAAACGCAGGCCGAAGAAATATTGCAACGCTACAGCCGCATACGGCACATAATGCAGCAGGCAGTAAATGAACCAGACCCATTACAGAAATCGATATTTACAGAACGGTTGGATGATTTACTGCTGCACCGGGTTTGGGGTTATGCTATTTTAATTGGTGTGCTGTTTTTGCTTTTTCAAAGTGTTTTTTTTATTGCACAGTTCCCCATGGATTGGATTGAACTGGCTTTTGCTAAATTAAGCGGATGGCTTTCCACATCGTTACCCGATAACAGATGGACAGATTTATTAATTAATGGGGTGATAGCAGGGCTTGGCGGCATATTAGTTTTTGTACCACAGATAATGATTTTGTTTGGGTTGATTACCCTTTTAGAGGACACCGGCTATATGGCCCGCATAAGTTTTCTATCTGATAAATTAATGCGTAGTGTTGGCCTGAACGGCAAAAGTGTAATGCCCATGATAAGCGGCTTTGCCTGTGCAGTACCCGCCATTATGAGTGCAAGAAATATTGAGAACAGGAAAGAAAGGTTGCTGACAATATTGATTACCCCATTGATGAGTTGCTCTGCAAGATTGCCCGTTTACACCATTCTTATTGGTTTGGTAATTCCTAAAACATATTTGCTGGGCTTTCTCGGTGTGCAGGGATTGGTGATGATGGGGCTATACTTGCTTGGTTTAGTAATGGCACTGATTGTTTCTTATGTAGCCAAGTGGTTTATTAATATTAAAGAGAAAAGTTTTTTTATACTGGAGTTGCCAACCTACCGTTCGCCAAGATGGGGAAATGTAGTTTCCACCATGATAAACAAGGCAAGGATATTTGTATTTGATGCGGGGAAAATAATTATGATAATAAGTCTTGTGTTGTGGGCTTTATCATCCTTTGGGCCGGGCAATACAATGAAAAGGGTTTCGCTGCAATATGAACAATTAAAAACACAACCCGGTGCAGATACAGCACAAATTGATAAAGAATATCATACTGCTAAATTAGAAAGCTCTTATGCGGGTATTATGGGTAAAAGCATTGAACCAATAATTGCACCGCTTGGTTATGATTGGAAAATTGGTATTGCCCTTATTACTTCTTTTGCCGCAAGAGAAGTGTTTGTAGGAACCATGGCAACTTTATATAGCGTTGGCGATAAAGATAAAGGCGACTTGTTCTTAAAAGAAAAAATGAAAGCGGCTGTACGGCCAGACGGTACACCTGTTTTTAATTTAGCATCTGGTTTGTCGTTGTTGATATTTTATGTGTTCGCCATGCAGTGCATGAGTACACTGGCCGTGGTAAAAAGAGAAACAAAAAGCTGGAAATGGCCGGTGATACAACTAATATATATGACGGGGCTGGCTTATTTGATGAGCTGGATAGTTTACCAGTTGTTTAAGTGATTGTGTGTCCCCCACAAGAGGCCACTAAGGTTTCTTTTTATAGACCGGCACCGTACTGCATGGCTCGCCGTACATAATGCTTTTGGCAACAGGGCGCAGCAGTTTGGTAATTTCCATATAAACATAATCTGCTATCGGTGTTTCGCCGCAGCCTTTAATCACCACTCTTTTGTCTTCAAATTCTTTTGTATCTATTGCTGAAAGATTGTGCAGGTAAAGGGACTTATGCAATTCCTTTTCATCGCCCATTACAATTTCTTTAGCAACGGGTTGCAGGTAAGTGGCCGCCAGCATCCATGCCCATACGGGTATGATGGCATCTGCGGAGCAGGTAAGTGCAACGGCTTTATTTTGATAAAGGGCCCAGTTAATATTTTTTAATGCCTCCCGGAAATCTTTTTCTTTCAATATCATACCCATAAAAAGATAATCCTTTAAATCAAAAACAGCTGTTTCTTCCGTTGGATAATATTTTTCCAGGTCAATTGTAATTAAACCGCTTTCTGCTACTTTATTTATAAATGGTTCGCTCATGTTTTACCCACCCTCTTAAAAACGTTTTAGAATTGTGTTTTCCTGCCCCTCCGGGGAGGGGATGAAGGCCTGCCAAATGAAAAAGTTTATTTCTTTGAGTAGTAAAGTTAGTAAATACAAAATCGTATTACTTCCGATAACCGTAAAAGAAAAGTCCCATCCCGTTTTAAACGGGATGGGACTTATGTTGGTTGTGGTTTACTAAATTTTATCTACCCCTTTTATCTTTTACGTTAGCTGCTTTTCTTAGTCCGCTTGTTGGGTCGCCCAGTGTGCTGCTTTTTTGCTGTGCCATCATTGTTCTTTGTTCTGCTACATCACCAGCTGTAACCGGGGTGGTAGTAACCTCATCAATCCTTACTACATACACACCGCTCTGGCCTTCTATTGCTTCGGCAATTACTTTTCCTTTATTCGCTGCATTAAATGCTGCACCAATTACTTTGGGTTCATACCCAAGCTTGGATGCCATTCTTAAATCCAGCCGGATGCTGTCTGCTGTTTCAACTGTTTTGCCGCCCAATGCAGTTGCTGCCGCTTCTAATGTGCTTATTGTTCCTATTTTCTTTTTCAGTATTTCTGCTTTCTTTTTATTGCGGAGCGGTGCTTCTGCAGATGCCCTTGCCCTGCCCACCGGCATTGTTCCCTCGTTAAGGGTTTCTGTTACTGCTGCCACAATATAGTTTTCGCCAATCCTTATCGGCTTAATTACCTCTGCCCTTCTTGCATCATATACGCTTTTTACAAACTCAGCAGAATTACCCACTCCCATTACCATTTCAGAAGAACGGATAATGTTGGTGGCTACATTTTTTAATATCCCTTTCGCTTTCAGTTTCTTTTCATAATTCTCATCAAAACTTTTCTGGTCTTTTACTTCGCCAAAAAACTGGTTGGCATCATTCACAGCATTGTTCAGTGTTTCTGAACTTACTGTTATTTCTTTTGGCAGGTAAGCAATTTTATACGCTGCACTGCTTCCTTTTTGGGATAGTATTTCTATATAATGATATCCAAATTCTGTTTTTACAACATTCTTGCTTCCTGTTGGGTTACTAAAAATATAGTCGTTGAATTCGGGAACCATTCTGCCTGTAGTTACATTGTCATATATACCGCCATTGTATTGTTTTGTTTGCTGGTCTTCTTTGCTATCATCGGAGAATCTGATACAAAGCGAATCGAAGTTTGAGCCTTTTGCAATTGCATTTTGGATACTGTCAATAAGGTTTTTCGCCGTTGCCGAATCCCTTTGCTGTGTACTTATAAGTATATGACGAACTTTTACAGTATCGGCCATTGTTCTTACCCCTTCCAACCTTGCAAGGGTGTACTTGTTTCCATCTAAATAAGGACCAAACACACTGCCTACCGGTGTACGGAAGATAGAGTCCTTTTGTGCTATCTTAATTTCTTTACCGCTTACATAACCGTTGTAAAAGTTTGTAACGCCTTCTTTGGCAAGAAACCTTTCCATGTCTTTTGTACTATCAAAAGCCGCTTTAAGATTAGAAACTTTGGTTAGTGCTGCTGCGGTGTCTTTAGCAGAGGGGGCTGCACTAAAGCTAACATAGTTTATGCTGCGGCTTTCTTCCTGCTTGTATTCATCTTTATGTTTGCTGATATAGTCAGCAATTTCTTTGTCTTCTATTTTAATAGTGCTGTCTGCAATGCTGGCGTAGGTTTCTTTTACATAAGAAAGTTTTGCAAGCTGGCTGTTGTCTGCATTTTGTTTTTCTACAAACCACTTTGGTACATTCACTGTTTTATTAAAGAAAGACCGGTATTTTTCCTGCATCCTGTACTCTACAAAATTTGCTATATCCGCTTTCATCCCCGCCTTTTGCTCTGCTGTACCTTTTTTAAGCGTTTGCTCAATCATTTCTTTTGCTTTGGCGGGGCTAAACTCATTTGTTTTTTCGTCAGCAAACTGCGGTACTGTTTTGTAAGGACTGTTTTGTCCATACATAATATCGCCTATTTCTTTTTTATTTACTTTAATACCGAGCTTGTTAATTTCACCATCATACAAAACACTTGTAATCTGCTGCTCCCATGCCTGCTGCCTTGCCTGGCTGGCAGCCATTTCTGCAGGATAACCCTGTTGCTGCATTTGCGCCTCGGTCTGTTTTACTTTTACTTCAAACTCATCTTTATTTATGGATCTGCCATTTACCGAGCCTAATGAATTTGAAACACTGCCGCCACCGCTGCGGCCTTTGCTTTGAAAGTAATCCGTTAACACAAATCCTAACAACGCAAGGGCAATAAGTACCACAGTAACTTTTGCATACTTATCCCTGATATCTTGAATAATTGACATAGTAAAACTGATTTTTAAGTCCCGATTTTTCGGGAGGCAAAAATAGTGTTTTTGGGGATATGGTGTGAGTAAGTGGGGTTAATTAGTTATTTGTTTATTGGGGGCGGGAATTAAGGACAAACACCCAATTAACTCAATACCCAATTCCCTACTTCCCCCGTTTTGGGTGTACCAGCTTCATTTCCTTAACCAAATGCCCGGCTCCGGCATATTTGTCTATAACAAAGAGTACATACCGGATATCCACCATAATATTCCGGCAAATGGAAGGGTCATAGTTTATATCACTCATAGTACCTTCCCAAACCCTGTCGAAGTTGAGGCCAACCAGATTTCCATAGGCATCTAATGCGGGGCTGCCGCTGTTGCCCCCGGTGGTATGGTTGCGGGCAATAAAACAAACAGGCATTTTTCCATTTTTGGCCTTGTATTGCCCAAAATCCTTGCTGGTATACAATGAACGGAGTTTTTCCGGCACATCGAATTCATAATCACCTGGTTTGTATTTATCCATTATGCCGTCCATATATGTATAGTAATCAAATTGAACCGCATCACGGGGGTTATATCCTTTTACCTTGCCATAAGTAACCCGCAGGGTGCTGTTGGCATCGGGATAAAATTTTCTTTCCTTCATTACTTCCATCTGCGCCTGCATATAGGTACGGTTAAGCCGGGTTATTTTATTCTGAAGGCCACTCAGGTTTTTCGTAACCGTTTTAGAATAATCGTTATTCATTTCCATTAGCAACATGTTTGCCGCTGAGTTTTTTGCGGCTTCTAAAACCCCTGCAGGTGATTTATCAAGGCCCATCAATGTTTTTTCTCCGCTGCTGATTGCCTCACAGTTATATAACTCATCTGCCAATAATGAGAAGTCATTGTTCTTTTCCGCCAGCTTATCAATAAGGTACTGCGCTACAAATTCCGCTGATTGTGTTTGTTTAAAATTCTTCATCAACTCTGTAAACAACCGCTTATCAACCGAAGAGTTATATTCTTTATATACTTCTTCCAAAGTAGCTTTTGCTTTTGGAAGTGCTTTTGCCAGTGCTGCATCACCGCCGTTATTATCCATTACCCCCCGCAGATTATTTAGCTGGGCCAATATGACAAACGCATCTATGCGGCTCATCGTTTCATTATAATAATCCCTGGCAAGGCTGTATTTTTCAAATTCTTTATAGGCCAGTTCCAGCTCACTTAAAATAGTTCCGTATTTAGTTTTGAAACCCTGGTTTGCATCCACCCTTTTTTGAAATTCCCTTTCATATTCTTTCTTTTTACCCACCGCATTGGTACTGCTGAGCCCCAGCACTTCACCCTGCCATTTTTTATAAGAATTTTGAATGCCGGCATACTTGGCCGCATACTGGATTTTTATCTGCTCATCCTTCCTCATAAAACCATCAATAACTGATAATGCTTTTTCACGGATGCTGATTTTAGCCGGATCGTTCACCTTCATTATTTGTTCTACCGCTGCTGAATATAAATATTGGTTGGTGCGGCCAGGAAAACCAAACACCATTGTAAAATCATCTTCCTTTACACCATCTAATGAAATGCTTAAAGATTTCTTCGGTGTGTACGGAATATTGTCTGCCGAGTATGTGGTCGGTTTATTATCCTTCCCTGCATAAATGCGGAACATAGAAAAATCACCAGTGTGCCTTGGCCACATCCAGTTATCAGTATCCTTACCAAAATTACCAATGGCAGATGGTGGTGCGCCAACTAAGCGGATATCCCTGTATGTTTCTGTAACAAATAAATAATACTGATTGCCTTCAAAAAAAGAGCGGACAAAACTTTCCTGGTTATTTTCTCTTTTTACATTTTTACGCAGCTCTGCAATATTTTTATCAAGGGTTGACTGCCGTTCAGTTTCACCCATAGTAGAAGCAACACCTGCCAGTGCTTGCTTACTTACATCATCAATCCGCACAATAAATGTTACAAATAAACCGGGAACGGGTATTTCCTGGCCATAATTCATAGCCCAAAAGCCATCCTTTATATAGTTATGTTCAAGGGTTGAGTTATTCTGAATTGCATCAAACCCGCAGTGATGATTAGTAAGCACCAACCCTTTAGATGAAACCACTTCGCCGGTACAGAAGCCGCCAAAACTTACGATCGCATCCTTCAGGCTTCCTTTATTAATATCATAAATATCTTTTGCACTAATCTTCATACCCATTGCCTTCATTTCTTTTTCATTCATTTGTTGAAGGAAAAGGGGGAGCCACATACCTTCGTCTGCCTTGGCCATGATGGCAAGAACAGAAAAGAAAAATCCGGCAAGAATATGTTTACAATATTTCATTGATAAAAATTTGAAGTAAAAATAATTGTTTTAGCCACAGATGAACACAAATGCACACAGATATGGTATAAATGGTAGTATACCCTTTCTTAAAAGAACCAACCTTGGTATTATCTGTGTTTTTCTGTGTTCATCTGTGGCTAAATAAAACAATCTTTCCACAGTACACTGTTAATTAACCAATTTCTCTGTGGATAATGCCATGTGAAACGTTAATATGAAACGGGATGATTGGAAACGAAAAAGTGAATAACCCATTCCGGGGATACGAAAGATAAATAAAGAACCAATTATCCCGATGCTATTAACACAATACATATAAAAGAAAATACTGTAAACTACTAACTCCTTTAATTAACAACTATGTGGATATACTGCTGAAACCAAGGCCAGCCCGTAAATAGTATTGTGGATTACACCCTGCTGAATGTTAATTATACTAAGAACTGTAACTTTATAAAACAGTTTATCCACCAATCCACAGCTGTAATAATAATATACTCTTTTTTATAAAAATATATTATTACTATTATTGTATTAACGCAGTAGCGAAAAAAAATTGTTTTGAAAAATTGCTTTGGCTGTTGGAATATTGCCAAACCGAAAAAAAAATGTGATGAACAACCCAACACTTGATGCCGCTTTTGACAACGTAGAAAAAAAAGGTTTTCTGGACATAAATCTTGATCCTTCACTGGATTTGTTTGCCGCCATTGAACGGCTGAAGAAAGAAAAAAACGCCGTGTTGCTGGCGCACTACTACCAGGAACCTGACATACAGGATGTGGCTGATTACATTGGCGACAGTTTGGGTTTGGCGCAGCAGGCAGAAAAAACAAATGCGGACATGATTGTGTTTGCCGGGGTGCATTTTATGGCGGAAACAGCCAAAATTTTAAACCCCGCTAAAAAAGTGGTGATACCTGATTTAAAAGCCGGATGCTCATTGAGTGATAGCTGCCCACCTGCTTTGTTTAAAAAATTTAAAGAGCAGCACCCCGACCATGTGGTGGTAAGCTATATAAACTGCAGTGCCGGAATAAAAGCCCTGAGTGATGTGATTGTTACCAGCAGTAATGCCAGGGTAATTGTAGAAAGTTTTCCGAAGGATCAGAAAATAATTTTTGCACCGGATAAAAACCTTGGGGCTTACATAAACAAAGTAACGGGCCGCAATATGCTGCTGTGGAATGGTGCCTGTATGGTGCATGAAATATTTAGTTTAGAAAAAATTACTAAACTAAAAGTGCGCCACCCTAATGCAAAAATGATAGCCCACCCTGAGTGTGAAGAGCCGCTGCTGTGCATAGCAGATTATATTGGCAGCACCACTGGCTTATTAAAATACACACAAACAGACAGTGCCACCGAATATATAGTGGCTACAGAAACTGGCATACTGCACCAGATGATGAAGGCCAGCCCCGGTAAGACATTTATACCAGCCCCACCCAATAATAGTTGCGCCTGCAACGACTGCCCGCACATGAAGCTGAACAGCCTGGAGAAACTATACCTCTGCATGGAATATGAAACACCTGAGATAACCATGGATGAAGAATTAAGGTTGGCTGCTAAAAAACCGATGGACAGGATGTTGGAAATTAGTGCGAAGGCTGGGTTGTAGTTTTTTACTAAATTTATATAAATAACCTAATATACCTTTATTAATGCTAGTAAATAAAGGTATAAAAGGGATTACGCAAATACATACACTAACGGTTATTATAATAAAAAATTTGCCAACATATTAGACAGAACATAAAAAAATAGATAACAGTTAAGACTAATTGGCAAAAAATAGTTTATGGAATATTGGCTCGTATCATTGTATATATAATTATTGGTTCAATTGGTTTCTTTGGTAATAATATTCTGTATTGCGTCCTATATTTATTTTTTTTATTATCAAATAGAAATTGATTTAATCGAAAATTCCCCTTGTTGGCTTGCCCGGACGGACAGATTTTGTGAAAGTGCTTCTTGTGTCCAGGGCTTGATGTGGGGAATGATACCTTTCATATCCATACGACTTTAGAACAATGAGCCGAACAGCACATGGAAAAATAAGCGCGGACCTCATTGTGATGGCATTTGCTAAATAATGATTGTGGCTCCGGACAAACTGTCTCGGTGATGTGATATAATAATGCTGCACTTAATCCGGCCACAGTAGGTATAAAGACAGCGACAACGATGGATACAGTAATGGAACTTCATTGACACAGTGTGCACAGCCTGCTGGTTACAAACTGGCGGCTAATTTAACAGCCACCATTGGCGATTGCAATGATAACAACGCCGCCGTTAACCCCGCAGCCACTGAAATATGCAGCAACAATATTGATGAAAACTGCAACGGGCAGGTAGATGAAAATTGCATCCCCGGTGTTACCATTTCAACCAGACATGGATGCTGAATAACCTTGATGTTAGTAAGTACAGAAACGGAGATGATATACCACAGGTAACTGACCCATCGGCATGGGCCAATTTAAATACTGGAGCATGGTGTTATAATCAAAATAATTCTGCTAATGGAACAACCTATGGCAAGCTGTATAACTGGTATGCTGTAACTGACCCAAGAGGCCTGGCACCGCTTGGCTGGCATATTCCAACGCTAAATGAATTCGCAACATTAAGTAATTTTTGGGGGGCTTGACAGTTTCAGGAGGGCCTCTTAAAGAAACAGGAACTTTGCATTGGCTTAGCCCGAATACAGGCGCAACAAATAGTAGTGGCTTTACAAGTTTACCAAGTGGCTTTCGTACTAACATGGGAACATTTTCAATCCCGGGTGGATTGCATTGTACTGGACTTCCACCAGTTTCGATGCAACACAGGCATACGGGAGAAGAGTCCGATACGATATTGAAGCATTTAATGTTTTGATCTATAACAAACAAAGGCGGCTTGGCCGTTCGCTGTGTAAAAGATTGATACCGCTTGTACGGATATAAATCTTTTTCATCGTTGCGGGTATTGCAAACTTTAAACAGCCATTGTTGAGTGTTGTGTACAGATTTGTGAGATAGCAGAAACACCAACAAACGGGTTTAAAAAAACACCAAAGCAACACTCTTATACTTTTAGTTGTCGTTTGTAAAAACGAAGCAATGAGATACTTTTTTTTCATATCAATATCCGCTTTATTATTCTTTTCCTGTAAAAAGAATGAGCTGGATGTTGCTGAAATCTGGCAATGTAATAATGTGCAGCAATTAGACTCGGCAGCTATTATTGTCAAAATAGCCGGCTCATGGAAATGGACAAAGCAAGATTGCTTTTGGACAAGTAAAACCACAAAAGCCGATAAGGATACTAAAGCAACGTTTAACCCTAATGGCAGTTTTACTGTTACAGAAAATTCATCAATTATAACCCAGGGAAATTGGGGTATAAAGAGAATTGATAATAATAATAGCTGGGGGCTTAATCTCAGCTCTGCAAGCACTTATTTATATGGCCTTATTCTTTTTTGCGACAACCAACTACTTTTTAATAACAGCGTTGTTGATGGGTGCGATAATTTATTTGAAAAAACAAATTGATGACTACCTTTAATTAAACAAATCGCCATGTGGCAACACACAAACAATAAACTCTATAAAAAATTTCAGTTCGCTAATTTCAGCGAAGCTTTTGCTTTTATGACAAGGGTGGCAATAGAAGCAGAAAAAGCCAATCATCATCCGCTATGGACAAACGTATGGAACACCGTGGAGATTTGGCTAAGCACCCATGATGCGGGAGATGTGGTAACAGATAAAGACCATCAATTAGCCAAAATGATAGATGCCCTGTTAAGGTAAACAGAAATAAAAATGTAATAGAAAAACCCATTCCGCCTTAAGCGGGACGGGTTTTTTATTACACTTATCTTTGAGCCATGATTCAATTCGAAAAATTTACATTGGCCAACGGCCTCCGTGTCATTGTTCATCAGGATACAAGCACACCGATGGCCGTAATGAATATTTTGTATGATGTTGGTGCAAGGGATGAAAATCCCAATCAAACGGGGTTTGCCCATTTGTTTGAACATTTGATGTTTGGCGGCTCCGTCAACATTCCAGAATACGATGAACCACTGCAAATGGCAGGCGGTGAAAACAATGCGTACACTACAAATGATCTTACAAATTATTATATACAATTGCCCGCTGATAATTTAGAAACGGCCTTCTGGTTAGAAAGCGACAGGATGTTATCATTGGCGTTTGGTGATAAGAGCCTGGAAACACAACGTAAAGTGGTTTGTGAGGAATTCAAAGAACACTATCTCACCAAACCCTACGGCGATGTGTGGCACAAAATGCGGGAACTGGCTTATACAACGCATCCGTATCGGTGGATGACGATTGGAAAAGAATTGTCGCATATTGAAAATGCACAACTGGATGATGTAAAGAGTTTTTTCTTTAAACATTACCGCCCGGTAAACGCAGTGATGGTGGTGGCCGGAAATGTAACCACAGAAAAAGTAAAAGCACTGGCGGAAAAATGGTTTGGCGATATTCCCGCAGGAGAAAAATATGTTAGAAACCTGCCACAAGAACCAGTACAAAAAGAAGAACGGCGTCAAGTGATAAAGGCCAATGTACCGTTAGATGCGTTGTATAAATGCTGGCATATGGGCAACAGGCTCGATGCAACGTATCATGCCACTGATTTACTTACGGATATATTAAGCGGCGGTGGCTCATCAAGGTTGTATCAGTCGTTAGTAAAAGAAAAACAATTTTTCAGCAATATAGAATGCCATCATTTTGGAAGTACGGATGCAGGGCTGGTAGTGGTGGAAGGAAAATTAGTGAAAGGAATAAAAATAGAAGAGGCTGAAAATGCAGTAGCGATTGAATTAGAAAAAATAAAAAAAGAATTGGTAACTGAAGCAGAACTGCAAAAAGTAAAAAACAAAACAGAAAGCATGATAGCTTTTGAAGATATGAGTGTAATGAGCCGGGCCAACAGTTTGGCTTATTATGAAACATTGGGTAATGCTGAGTGGATGAATGAAGAACTGGATAAATATGCGGCAGTAACGGCAGCAGATATACAAGAACAGGCTAAAAATATTTTCAGGGATAGCAATTGTAACACCATTCATTACTTAAGTAATAATTAAAAGAAAGAACTAATAATGACAGACAGAAGTATTGCCCCCGAAATAGTAGATGCGGTAAATTTTAACCTGAAGCTAAAACCCGCCGACAAGTTTACACTGAATAACGGTGTGGAAGTATATGCCGTAAATGCAGGCGCAGAAGAAGTGCTTTCTTTTGAATGGGTTTTTTTTGCGGGCAACTGGTTTGAAGAGCAAAACCTCGTAGCGGCTACCACCAACTTTTTATTGCGAAACGGCACATCAGCTAAAAATGCTTTTCAGATAAACGAACATTTTGAATACTATGGTGCTTACTTAAACAGGGCTTGCTATAATGAAACTGCCACTATAACACTGCACTGTTTAACAAAACATGTAAACGCAGTATTACCCGCCGTAAAAGAATTAATTACAGATTCCGTAATGCCGCAGGGTGAATTAGACATTTATAAACAGAACATGAAGCAGCGGCTGAAAGTGAGTTTAAAGAAAAGTGATTTTATAGCAGGCCGGTTAATTGATACTTATTTATATGGCGAAGAACACCCTTACGGAAAATACAGCAGTGCCGAAGCATTTGATGCGTTGAAAAGGGAGCAGTTGGTTGACTACTATAAAAAATATTATCAGCAGGGAAAACTAATCATTTTTGTTGCAGGTAAATTGCCAGCCAATATCGGCTCATTGCTTAATCAATACTTCGGTGATTTGCCAACCAGTAATATTCCGGCAACAAACATTTCATTTGTGCCTTCAGCAGAAAAAAAATTCAGGGTAACCAATGATGCAGAAGGGGTACAGGGCTCTATAAGAATAGCAAGGCCTTTTCCCAACAGGCACCATCCTGATTTTATGAAAGTACAGGTGCTAAACACATTGTTTGGCGGTTTTTTTGGTTCACGGCTTATGAGTAATATCCGGGAAGACAAAGGTTATACCTACGGCATACATAGTTACCTGCAAAACCATGTGTATAATACTGCCTGGCTGGTTAGTACCGAAGCCGGAAAGGATGTTTGCGAAGCCACCATTGCAGAAGTATATAAAGAAATGAAAAGTCTGCGGGAAGAACTGGTGGATGAAGAAGAACTATTATTAGTAAGAAACTACATGATGGGCGGCATACTCGGCGACCTTGATGGCCCTTTTCAAATAATTGCCCGCTGGAAAAACATTATTCTGAACAATCTTACCGGACAATATTTTTATGATTCTATAAATACTATTAAAACTATTTCTGCTGAGGAAATACAGCAATTGGCACAAAAGTATTTACAGCCGGAAGATTTTTATGAATTGGTGGTGGTATAAAAATTATCAACACAGAGGTTATAAGTTGAGGAGCAGCGTCGGGTAAAGGCTCTGTGTAGCTCAGTTTCTCTTTATGTCTGTGTTGAAAAAAGACAGAACTTCGCAACATGATTTTCGATCGCAAAGAATTATCCAACGAACAGCTTGTTCATTTTTACAGAAGCATCCTTTGGCCCCGCATGATTGAAGAAAAAATGCTGGTGCTGCTGCGGCAGGGAAAAATTTCCAAATGGTTTAGTGGCATTGGCCAGGAAGCAATTGCTGTGGGTGCAACATTAGCTTTGCAGCAAGATGAATGGATAATGCCATTGCACCGAAACCTTGGTGTTTTTACAACCCGTAATATGCCACTGAGTAAATTATTTATGCAATGGCAGGGTGCGCAGGAAGGATATAGCAAAGGAAGGGAAAGAAGTTTCCACTTCGGTAACAAGGAACATCATATATGTGGAATGATTTCACATCTCGGGCCGCAACTGGCCATAGCAGACGGCGTGGCATTGGCACACAAACTTCGTAAAGAGAAGAAAATTTCCTTAGCATTTACAGGAGATGGTGGTACGAGTGAAGGAGATTTTCATGAAGCATTGAATACTGCTGCTGTGTGGGATTTACCTGTCATTTTTATTATTGAAAACAACGGTTACGGATTAAGTACTCCGGTGAATGAGCAATACCGCTGCATCAGTTTAGTGGACAAAGCCAAAGGCTATGGTATGGAAGGCGTGCAGATAGATGGTAATAATTTATTACAGGTGTATGATACGATAAAAGGAGTAAGGGAGTATTGTATTAAAAATCAAAAACCATACTTGATTGAGTGCCTTACTTTCAGGATGAGGGGGCATGAAGAAGCAAGCGGAACAAAATATGTACCGCAGGATTTGTTTAAGCTTTGGGAAATGAAAGACCCAATCAAAAACTATGAAAAATTTTTGATTGAGAGCGGTGTATTGAAAGAAATACAAATTGCAGACATAAGAAATGAATTTAAAGAAAAGATTGAAAGTGAATTAGCTATTGGGTCAAATACAAAACCAGTAGTGGCAGATACGGAAGAAGAACTGGAAGATGTGTACGCAAAATCAGGTGCCAGCAGCCAGGTGTCGGGTGCGAGGGTTCTCGATAACTCCAGACTGACAACCGACAACTCACAACCGACAACTGAAAAAAGACTCATCGACGCAATCAAAGAAGCCCTTCACCAAAGTATGCAACAGCACCCCAATCTTATTCTCATGGGGCAGGACATTGCTGAGTATGGCGGAGCATTCAAAATAACCGAAGGATTTGTAGAACAGTTTGGAAAGGAAAGAGTAAGAAACACACCGCTTTGTGAAAGTGCAATTGTTGGTGCGGCTCTCGGTTTATCATTGGAAGGATATAAGAGTATGATGGAAATGCAGTTTGCAGATTTTGTTACGGTCGGGTTCAATCAAATAATAAACAACCTTGCAAAAATTCATTACCGCTGGGGGCAAAATGCAGATGTAGTAATAAGAATGCCAACAGGTGGTGGTGTGGGTGCCGGACCTTTTCATAGCCAAAGCAACGAAGCATGGTTTGTAAAAACACCCGGATTGAAAGTTGTTTATCCATCATCGCCAATTGATGCAAAAGGATTATTGATAGCAGCTATCAACGACCCGAACCCCGTTTTATTTTTTGAACATAAAGCGTTGTATCGTTCTGTAAGCGGCGCCGGTGCCTTCGGATTATTATGAAATTGAAATTGGTAAAGCAAGACATATAAGAGAAGGCGATGAAATTTCCATCATCACCTATGGTGCTGGTGTACTTTGGGCAGAAGACTATGCAGCAGAGCATCCTGAAATTTCTATTGATATTCTTGACTTGCGAACATTATTGCCATTAGATTATTTGGCAATTCGAGAAGCGGTACAAAGAACCGGCAGAGTTTTATTATTGCACGAAGACACTCTTACCGGCGGTATTGGCGGAGAGATAGCTGCATGGATTGCGGAAAACTGTTTTGGCTTATTAGATGCACCGGTAATGCGTTGCGCATCGTTGGATACGCCGATACCATTTAGTATAGAACTGGAGCAGAATTTTATGGCAAAAGCAAGATTGGATGAAATGGTACAGAAGCTGATTGGCTATTAATAATTTCCAGCCAGTTTATTTTTTAGAGTTAACTTGTACTGAGGCACACCACTGATCTCTCCCCCTTGAATGTTTATGCTATTTTCAATCATTTATTGTAAAATTTATTTTATGAAATCAAAATTGTTGTTTACAATTATTTTCTTTTTGCCATTATTCATAACAGCTCAAAAAAACTGGAGCCCGGAACAATCGCTTAAAATAAAAAATATTACGGCTGTTGTTCCATCGCCGGATGCAGGTAAAGTGCTTATACACTGTTCGGGAAGCGGTAATGACGGATGATCGCAGCGAATATGTAAACCAGGTATGGTTATGTAATAGCGACGGTAGTAACTCACTTCAGCTAACAAAAGGCGATAAAAACTCTTCTAATCCCAAATGGAGCCCCGATGGCAAATGGATCGCTTTTACTTCATCAAGAGATAGCAAAACTAATCTGTACATGCTGCCTGTAGGCGGGGGAGAATCAGAAAAACTAACTGATGTTAAAAGCAGCGTAGGTAATTATGAATGGAGCCATGATGGCAGTATGATTGCATTTACCATGATAGATGCAGCAGACAGCAAGGAAGAAAAAAATAAAAAAGCGAAGGACGATGCTTACTTTATGGATGAAGAGGTAAAACAAAACCGGCTTTTTGTATTGTGGCTTAATCAAAAAGATACAGCCGGAAAATATGTACAGAAAAAAATTACCAAAGAGAATTATAATATAAATGCTTTTGACTGGAGCCCTGATGGAAAAACGATTGCCTACAGTCATGGAAAATCACCAGAGGTAAATGATAATATCTACAGCGATATCTCACTTGTTGATATTGAAAGCGGAAACATAAAGCCAATAGCAAATACAGGTGCCGGAGAAACCAACCCGCAGTTTAGCCCCGATGGAAAACTGATTGCTATATTATTGTACTACCGACCCGGTGGATTGGCCCGGTGCTAAACATGCAAAAATTTATTCTTTATCGGATGGTAAAAGCTGGCGGTTAAAAGCAACTCCCGATGAGAATGGCGGTATCATCGGCTGGACACCTGATGGAAAAAACATTTTATGGGCAGAGGCAAATAAAACATTGAACAGTATTTACCAGCTAAGTGTTGATGGAAAATCAATAGCTGAATGGAGTAAAGGGTTCAAAAGATTTTATCGGTGCTGTTACAATCAATACAACAGGAACGCATCTTGCATTTACCTTACAAAATCCATCACAATTACCCGAAGCCTATATCAGTTCCCTCAATAATTTTTCACCGGTAAAAATTACAAGCATTAATGCCGCACATGCGGGCAAAGTGTTGCCAAAAACGGAGGTGGTAAAATGGAAAGGTGCTGATGGAAAAGAAATAGAAGGGCTGCTTACTTATCCAATCAATTATCAGGCGGGGCAAAAAGTACCTTTCATTTTAAATGTACATGGCGGACCGGCTGGTGTGTTTACACAAACATGTGTGGCGGGTAACCAGGGCACTTATCCTATTGCAGCATTTTCAGAAGCAGGCTATGCAGTGCTGCGTCCCAACCCAAGGGGATCTACTGGTTATGGAACAGAATTCAGAATGGCTAACCGGGAAGATTGGGGCGGAAAAGATTTTCAGGATCTGATGGCGGGGGTAGATTATGTAATAAAAATGGGAGTGGCAGATGAAAGTAAAATGGGAGTAATGGGCTGGAGCTATGGTGGATTTATGAGTAGCTGGATTGTAGGACACACAAACCGGTTTAAAGTAGCATCAATCGGTGCTCCGGTGGTTGATCTGTCACATCAAAATCTTACGGATGATATTGAAGGATTTCTTCCTTCTTATTTCAAATCAAATCCATGGGATGACTGGAGTAAGTATGATGCACATTCTCCATTGCGTTTTGTACAAAATGTAAAAACGCCGGTGATGTTGCAGCATGGTGAAGCGGATCTGAGAGTTCCTTTTACTAACTCAGTCATGTTTTATAATGCATTGCGCCGTAGAGATGTGCCGGTTCGTTTACTGGCATTGCCACGGCAACCGCATGGCCCCACAGAACCAAGAATGGTGTTGAAAACCATGCAGACAAATCTGGAATGGTTTGACAAATACATCGGGGAGAAGAAAGGGTTTTAATGATAACTGTAATAATACAACTTAGATAAATGAAATATTTCCTGCTTTCTTTATTAGTAACCTGGTTTTCTTTTTTCCTGCAAACAAAATAAGCAGATTGAAAAAGTTACCGCTGTACAATATGATTCCCTGTATCAGCCGGCTGTATTTACTGATGCAGCAAGAATGGAAAAAATAAAAGCAGTAATGCCTGTTATTGACAGTATTTATCGGAAATATGCAGAGGAAAATCATTTTCCCGGTATAGCTTTTGGAATAGTAGTAGATGGCAAACTTATTTATAGTGGCAACCATGGCTATACCGATATAGATAAGAAGATACCGGTTACATCCTCCTCCTTATTTCGCATAGCATCTATGAGCAAGAGTTTTACAGCAATGGCCATTTTAAAATTAAGAGATGAAGGAAAATTGAATTTGGATGACCCGGCTTATTTGTATATCTCTGAATTAAGAAATGTAAGATACCCAACAGCTGACGCACCGCATATTACTATTCGCCATCTGTTGACACACGGTGCCGGTTTTCCGGAAGACAATCCATGGGGCGATCGTCAGTTGGCTGATAATGATAAAGACCTGATGGAGTTTATCGGTAAACAAATTTCTTTTTCTAATCCACCCGGTATTGCATTTGAGTATAGTAATCTTGGGTTTGCTTTACTGGGTAAAATAATAACCAACGTTTCCGGCAAGCGGTACCAGGATTATATAAAAGAAAATATCTGGCAACCACTGGGAATGAAAACATCAGAATGGGAGTTTGGAAATGTAGCGGCTGATAAATTAGCACATGGTTATCGCTGGCTCAATGAAACATGGAATGAAGAAACACTACTGCATGATACACCCGATGGTAGCTGGGGCGCCATGGGCAGTATGATTTCTTCTATTGACGAATTTGCTAACTATATGTCATTTCATCTTTCTGCATGGCCGCCGAATAATGCAAAAGATGATGGACCTATCAAAAGAAGTTCTGTAAGAGAAATGCATCACCCGTGGAGATGGAATGGATTTAATCCAACTTTTAAATTTCCCGATGGAAGAAGCTGCGCTGTTACATCAGCTTATTGTTATGGTTTGGGGTGGACAAAAGATTGTGATGGCAAAACCTATATTTCGCATAGTGGCGGACTGCCAGGTTTTGGCAGCCAGTGGCGCATCATGCCGGAGTACGGAATTGGTGTGGTGGCGTTTGCTAATCGTACCTACTCGCCATTTGGTATGGTTAATTTAAGAGTGCTGGATACAATTATTAAAATGGCCGGATTAAAACCGATGGAATTACCAGCATCAAAAATTCTGGAGCAACGTAAAAACGAGTTGGTAAAAATATTACCCGACTGGAATAATGCAGATAAAAGCGGAATTTTCGCTGAGAATTTTTTTCCTGATTACCCGATTGATACATTGAAAAAATATGCAAAGGATTTATATGCCAAAGCAGGAAAAATAATTTCAGTAAAAGAAGTAAAACCGGAAAACCAGTTGCGGGGATCGTTTATTTTGGAAGGCGAAAAAACCAATATTGAAATTTATTTTACACTTTCACCGGAAAACCCGCCACTGATACAGGAATATGATATCAGGGAGTTGCTAAAAGAAAAAAAACAATCACCATAAAACGGCAAATAGAAACTGCTTCGATGATTTTACAAAGCTTTTCTTGCCTGCAATGGCTGCCAAACCTTTCAGTGTTTCATCGCTATTATTTTTAAAAGCTCCCATTTTATGTGAGTCGAAATAGAATTTTTCTCCAACAACTGTGGTTATGGAAAACCATTTTAACATTCGCCAGTCTGGCTCCTGTTGCACTGTGCAAACAGACAGGTCAAACGTAAGCGGAGGATCGGTTTCGTTTGATTTATAATAAACAGTTTTGCCAACCAGGTATAAAATTCCAATGGAGTCAAAAAATTTCAATGAGTTTTTATATCTTTTATACGAAGCATAATGGTATAAGCCAGAATAATCTACCGATCCAGTAATCGTTTTTAATAGTTTTTTATACTTCTGTTCTTTTGCAGCGTACATTACAAAATAAACTATCAAGCCAATAACCCCGCCGATTATCGCACCTTCCACTATTCCCATAATAGAATTTTTAAATTAAAACTGGATAAAATATTAATCATTAATAGCCTGGTACACCAATGCCCTGAATTTTTCTACCACATCACCATGTGTGCTGCCTTGCAACTGGCGATAAAACAACATCACCATTTTTTCTTTTGGATCCACCCAATACGAAGTGGCAAAGGCACCACCCCAGCTATAGGTTCCCGCCTGTGCCGGTGTACGTCCGCTGCCTTTTTCAGAAATTATTTGAAAGCCCAATCCAAATTTATCATCGCCGCGGGACAAATCACCAATCTGGTTCATCGTCATTAACCGCACAGAATTTCTGCTCAGCAATCTTTTACCATTGTACGCACCATTGTTCAGCAACATTTGTAAAAAAACAGCATAGTCATAAATAGTGGAAGATAAGCCGGCACCGCCGGAATAGTAAGTAGAATTATTTAATGGATAATCAGCACCTACAGGGCCGTTCAGCATTCTGCTTTCTGCTTTTAATAATTTTCCGGTTGAATCTTCCCGGTATAAATTTACCAGCCGGCTTGCTTTTTCGGATGGAATATGAAAATAAGTATCCTTCATACCAAGCGGTTCAAAAATACGGGTGCGGAAAAAATCATTCAATGTCATGCCTGAAATAACTTCTACCAAACAACCCAGCAAATCGCTGTTTAATCCATACGTCCACCTCTCCCCTGGCTGGTGCATCAATGGTAGTTTGCCCAGCCGGTTCATCGCATCCAATAGTTTATCATCTTGTATGCCGATACCGGCAGTCAGGTTGCTTTTTGCATAAATGGCATTCGCTTCTTTAGAACCAATTTGTGCATAGCCCAATCCTGAAGTATGCGTAAATAATTGACGGATGGTGATTTCACTTTTGGCAGGCACCGTAGTATAAGTGGTGTCTGCCGCATTAAATTTATCCAGCACCTGTTGTTTTTTAAAAGCAGGGATGTATTTAGATACCGCATCGTCCAATAAAAATTTTCCTTCTTCAAACAGTATCATCATGGCAACACTGGTGATGGCTTTTGTTTGTGAAGCAATCCGGAAAATATCTTCTTTTTGCATGGCAGACTTTGTGCTGAGGTCATTATAGCCAACAGCTTTATAGTACGCTACCTTCCCATTGCGGATCACAAGGGCTGCCCCACCATTCATCCATTCTTTTTGTGCCCAGTCGTTCATTTCCCTGTCAAGGCGTTTTAACCGGTCAGAAGAAAAACCAGCTGCTTCAGGAGTGGTTAGCGGCATTATTTTTTGTGCTGCTACAAAGCTGATGGGAAGGGCTGCAAAAACAAGAAGGATAAAATATTTTCTCATAAACGAAGTTTTAGAATGGTATAAAGTTAGTATTACCGGGCTTTAAGAAAAGCAGAAATATTTTTTATTATGGTTGTGAAACCGGCATGTGCATTATTGTTTAAAAGTATGATCGTTTTGTTCTTATCAATATACCGTATGATCTGCGTTTTATATCCGGGATTATCTCCCGTATGCGAAACAACTTTTCCCATTACAGAGTCACGGCTGATGCTCCAGCCAAAACCATAATTGGAAAAACTTCCATTGTTCAGCTTCATCGGTGTAAAAGCTTCTTGCAAAGTTGTTTGCTGTACCAGCTTACTGGTGTATAAAGCCTGGTCCCATTTTAACAGATCGGCAGCGGTAGAACTGATACGGCCGGGTCCCTTGCGGTTACCCAACCAGATGGTATAATCAGAAGAAGGAAAAGAATCGGCCCGCACATATTGATTCCTTTCTTTTATTAAAAGATGCCCGATGGCAAAGTTGCTGGTCGCTTTCTTTTCTTCCCCTGTCCGGATATTGGTGCTCTTCATTTTTAATGGGCGGAAGATCCAGTTGCGGCAGAGTTCAATAAAATCTTTACCAATTGCTTTTTCTGCTACACTAGCTAATAATAGATAGCCGGTATTACTGTATTCATATTTTGTTCCGGGTTCAAAATTTTTCGGCGGTGCATATTTATTTAAGTAGGCAATACAATCGGCATTGCCTGCTACCTTGGTTTTATCCCAGTATTTATCCATAATACCCTGGTAATCCGGAAGGCCACTGGTATGGGTGAGCAGGTGGCGGATGGTGATGCCTTTGTAAGGAAGGCTGATATATTTTTCCAGCAAATCGTCATATTGAAGCAAGTTCTTTTCTTTTAGCATCATTATTATCATCGCCGTAAACTGCTTGGATACAGAAGCCAGTTCAAAGATGTCGGTCTTTTGTAAAACAGATTGATTGGCAAACTCCCGGTAGCCAACGGCGTTGTGATAAAGGGGTTTGCCTTTTTCAGCAACCAGCAATACGCCGCTAAAATCTTTTTGTGATGTAAAAATCTCATCCAATTGTTTTTCTTGTGCTAAAGAATACAATGGAAAGAAAAGGAGAAGTAAGCAATACCGTATCATAAATATTTTATTTCAGGTGATATTCTTTTTTTAAAAATGCTATTAAGTTAGTAGCTTTTTCATGTAGCGAACCCAGCCTTAGCTGATGGATGAAATTGCTGCCTTTAAGCTGATGGATATAAAAAGCAAGGTCTTGTTGAATTGCCGGGTCGTACGACCTTAGTGGTGGATTATCTGTAACTCTATTAACTCCATTAATATCTACCATTTTATCAAAAACAAAGGGGTTAAACATACGGGATAAAGTAGGGAAGGCGGCATATCTTTCAGTTAAATCATCTTGCTGATTGCCCATTATAGTTTCTACTAATCTTTGATAAGCCATCATACTGTCTGCCGCTTGTTCTTTTCTTATTAACCTTAATGAACCCGAATTTTTTAATTGTGTAATTGTTCTGTCATTACTCCGGAATCCAATAGTTCTGATTAAAATTCTTCCAAAATAGTAAAGCTCATTTTCATGCCCTTTAATTTGCCCGCTGCTCATCAAAAGCATTAAGGAGTCCATTTTTTCCATTTTTTTAGGAAGAAAAATCAGTACCCGGTTAATAGCAGCCGTATCAACTTTTAAATCTTCAATATATGTTTGTATAAATTTTTTCTCCCGGTCTCTTTCTATCTTATGCTCCAATTGGTACTCTGCCAAAAATCCGCAGAATACAGCGAGGAATAACATTAAAAACTCCCAGAAATAATGAGTCCATTTTTTTCGGGCGGTGTGGGTGTGTGCATGTACTTCCATAATCGGTTTTTAGTTTGTTACTTTTAGTCTCAGCTCATAAAATAGCTCAACTCTTCTTTCACTGAAAGTGATTTTTCTTTTTAAAAAAATCAATAAGTTCTGTATTTCTTTTTTTAAGCTTTTGCAGGTCTCCCAGTCTTGCCCTACACCACCCCGAATACATTCTCAACTGATTGAAATACCGGTTTAATAATTCCTTGTTGTTACCATATAAAGCAAAAACTGTGGAAGTGTTGAGAGTATCTTTCCAACTTTCATAATTGACCAGAGAGTAAAATGTATTCCGGACTTCCGATTGAACTTCCTGGAACCCACTTGTCTCTGCAGCTTTATATTTCCGGAGCAGGTTATCATACAACAGAATACTGTCTGCATCTGCTGCTTTTAATAAGCGAAGCCCTCCCGCATTTTTCAGTTGCTGTAAGGTACGGTCTGTATAGACCATGTCCGGGAAGTCCAAGGAATTTCGGACAATGGTTGTTAAACAGTTTTTTTGGGGGCGGTCAATCAGCAGGGAGTCGTAACAGGAAGACATGTTTTTCAAAACGGAGCGTTTTACCTCGAACTTGGTGATAAGGTCGTTGAAATGAGATGAATCGGTTATCAGGTCTTCATAAAAGGACCGGATATATTGTTTACCCCGGTCTCTTTCTATCTTATGCTCCAACTGGTACTCTGCCAAAAACCCGCAGAACACAGCGAGGAACAACATTAAAAACTCCCAGAAATAATGAGTCCATTTTTTTCGTGCGGTGTGGGTGTGTGCATGTACTTCCATAACAGTTTATTTCAATTAGTCAATATTGGAAGAGCCGGAGGCTCGGTTATATTTTATAACACCCCGATTTTAATCGGGGTGGAAAGAACTGTGATAGGGGATGAGTGCCATCGGCACGGCTCATCATCAAATGTACCGAGCCTACGGCTCTCTGTTTTACTTTACTTCTCTAACAACGGGTTGAAACCCGTTGTTAGAATATTGAACCGAGGCTACGCCTCTTGCATCCACAGAACACAGCAAGAAACAACATGAGAAACTCCCAGAAATAATGTGTCCCTGCCCGTCCGGTCAGGCGGGCATTTTTTCGGGCGGTATGTGCATGGTGATGTACTTCCATAATTAATTTAATTTGATATTATATTTTTTCACTAAAAAATTAATTAGCCCGATAGCTCTCTGTTGCTGTCCTTTTACATCTTCTTCTGCAAAAAGCAAAATGGAAGTAAGGTAATGATTTCTTACAGCAAATTCATTCAGTACCGCTTTATCTGAAGTAACCAACAATGGATTTCCTGATGGCGGTTTCAATTTGAAATCTTCTATATCCATCATGTTTTGAAAAACCCCACCGTCAAATATTTTTCCTTCAAATTCCACCTTTGCCCTGAATCGTTCTTCCAGTAAATCGTTATTCCGTTCAATACTTCTTGCTTGGAAATAATAATTATTAATACTGTCAATAATACCCTGGTCGTGTATCAGTCTTAGGTTACCGGAATTCCGCATCTGATCAAAAGCTGTATAATTAATTTTAACAGCCCCAATTAACGGGTTGTTTAATCGCACCAGGGAATATAATTTTTGGTTGGTTTTCTCATTGCTGGTATAATTTTTCAGCAAATGGATAACTGAATCAAAAGCCCGGATGGCTCTTCTGTTTCTTTTCAGTTTATAACTAAAACTTGCGGTGTCGGACATCAAATCTGAAACTAAAGAGTGTAAATATTTTTTTTCACGCATGCCTTCAATATAATGCTCCCGTTGGTTTTCTACAAAAAACCCAAGTGTCACAGCGAGGAACAACATTAAAAATTCCCAGAAATAGTGGGTCCATTTTTTTCGGGCAGTGTGGGTGTGGGCATGTACTTCCATAAATAATTTATTTCAGGTGATATTTTTTGTTTTAAAAGCTATAACCTGCTTCCATTATACAATGTGATATTTATTACTTAACATCTTCAAAAGGTTAACAGCCTTATTGAGAATACGGATATTTTCATTTCTATTGATTTTGTTAATTCCTCTGACATAATGCAACCTGGTATCAAAAGGGAAAAACGTTTTCTTTCGCGCATTTCAAATACGGGATTTCCATGCGGCTTAGATAAATTGCTCTCTTCGTCCATCATAGTGTCAAAAACCCGCCCATCAAAATTTTTTGATACTTCTGTTCTGAATTCATCAAGGATTTGATCTCTGCCTGTGATTGGGTGAGCAAGGTTCATGATAGCAACATCATATCCAATGATGCTGTCTGCAATATTCTGATAAGATTAGCCGGAGACCTCCTGAATTTTTCAGCTGTTCAATTGTACCGTCATTGGAATGAAACCTGACATTCAGCTCTCTTGTTAAAAACCGGGTTAAATAGTAAATATCACTGCCATAAGCAGCGGCATCAGGTTTACTTAGCATGCTCTAACAAATGAATCTATTTTTTCATCTCGTGGGCTTCTCAGTTTAATAATCGCATTTAATCTTGCCGTATCCTGTTTCAGATCTTGAATACAGTGAATATATATATTGTTTCTCCCTGTCTTTTTCAATCTTATGCTCCAACTGGTACTCTGCTAAAAACCCGCAGAACACAGCGAGAAACAACATTAAAAACTCCCAGAAATAATGAGTCCATTTTTTTCGGGCGGTGTGGGTGTGAGCATGTACTTCCATAAATAGTTTATTTAAGGTGATATTCTTTTCTTAATGTCATTAATAAATGATGGTTTGCCACAACATATTCTTTTAATTGAGTATTGCGGGTGCACTGAAGATGTAATAAATACTCCCAAGGCAATATTAGCCGCCTCTTCCCTGTCAAATTGTTCTATGTGCAACACCCTGGGAACTGAAAGCTGTTGAGAATCTTTTTGAAGTAACGCATCTTTTAAGGGAATTTTTCCATTTTCAGTTAATTCCTGTACCCATCGATTATCAATATGTTTCAACTGGAAAGGCCTCAATGTAAAATCTAACATGGTGTATTCTCTTAAAATGCGACTCCGTATTTTTCCAATAACCACATTCAATTTACCTATATCAGTTTGCAATTGCCTGCTTTTGAAATATCGCAATGAACCTGAATTAATCAATTGATTTAATACCCCATCGTTTGCTTCAAAAGTCATAGAGCGGTGGTAAACAACAACCATCAAAAAATTTCGGTAGAATGAAATGCTGGGGTTGGTTAAACTGCTGTCTCTAACGTAGCTGGCGAAATCAATACAGGCTTGTTCTTTAATAAGCCTTTCAGCTATTACTTCCTTCATAACTATTGAGTCAGCATTAGATTTCGGTGTAGAGGCTTTTGGCATAATTCTTTTGCCCTTGATGCTCTTTCAATTTTATGCTCCAATTGATACTCGGCTAAAAATCCGCAGAACACAGCAAGGAATAACATTAGAAACTCCCAGAAATAATCGGTCCATTTTTTTCGGGCGGTGTGGGTGTGGGCATGTACTTCCATAATATTTTATTTTAAATGATAGTCTTGTTGAATATCTGCAATTAATTTTTCGGCTGCCATTTACATATTAGCTAACCAGGAATTGTATTGCTTTACCTGAATTTGAAACATGACTGATTTGGGTGTAAAATATTTCCAACTCTTTGGGATAATATTAGTTAATAGCTGTAAATGCCGGAGTGTGATTCTAAGTATATTCCCGTAATGTATCAGTTGCCAGGGATTACTTGTTTCATTAATAGTATTAGAAGGATGTCGTATATAGTCGTCTAACAAAGTACAGGCTAAAAAATTGATTTTTTGTTTTTTGCAAAGCATCTCGTTGATCTTTTGAAGGGTGATAGTCATTGGCGGCATACACTTTTCTTTCATAATAATCCGCCATGCTGTTCCCACTATTTTTTTATTGTGTATTAATCGTAAGCGAACCAGAATTCTTTAAATTCCGTAATAGTAGAGGTATTAAATGCAGCTTGACCAACTTCAGTATATTTAATAGCATAATAATACAATGCATTGCTGTTTATTTGTCCGCTAATAGCTTTTATTCAGTTACGTATCTCAGCGAATCCTAGCCTAGCGCAATAGTCAATATTATTTTGTGCATTTTTGTCACAACGAATAATATCATACTTCAGGTTTTCAACAATACCTTTCATGCTAATCTCTTTACTCTGTTATTTTCAATCTTATGCTCCAGTTGATACTCTGCTAAAAAGCCGCAGAACACAGCGAGGAACAGCATTAAAAACTCCCAGAAATAGTGGGTCCATTTTTTTCTGGCGGTGTGGGTGTGGGCATGTACTTCCATAGGTTGGTTTTAGTGGTTATTTCTTTAAAAGGTTATATAATCCGGTATTAATATAAAGCGTTTCTTTCCATATTTTTTTTGATTGTAAAACGCCAAGTGTTTCCAATTCTTTTAAATATTTTGTTGCTGTAATCCGGGAAATGCCCAGCCTTTTAGTAATGTATTCTGTTTTGCAATATGGGTGTTCAAACAATACTTCTAATAGCTCTTTGTTGTACGTTTTTTGCAATCCCTTTTTTATTTTTTCCTGTGTTTTTGTAAATAACTGATTGATGTCTTTTATTTGCCCGATTGTTTTTGTGGCTGTTTGCTCTATGCCGGTCAGCATGTACAATATCCAGCTTTCCCAATTATTTTTTGTCCGCACTTCCTGCAGCAGGCGATAGTAATCCCTTTTATTTTCAATAATATAGTCACTTAAATATAGCAATGGGCTTTCCAGCAAGCCATGCAGTACTAAATGAAGTATATTAATTATCCGGCCGGTTCTTCCATTGCCATCATAAAAGGGATGGATGCTTTCAAACTGGTAATGCTGTACGGCTAATGTAATCAATGGCGGAATTTCGCCTGCCTCATTCAGATAATCTTCATAGTTTTTTAATAATTGAAGAATGGTGGAATGGTCATCCGGCGGGGTGTAAATAACTTTTCCGGTAGCAGCATTTTTTAATGCTGTACCCGGCAGTTTGCGAATGCCCGCATTATTGTGTTCCAGTGTTTTTTGTATTTCAATAATGGCATTGGTATTAATGAACCTCTTTTTTTGCAAGATGGAAAAGCCTTTCAGCATCGCCTCCCGGTATCGAAGTACTTCTTTGGTGGCGGCATCTGTCTGTGCTGCTTTTGCAGACAAAGCTTCATATAGTTTATCCTGGGTGGTAATTACATTCTCTATTTCAGAACTGGCCCTCGCTTCTTTAAGTATTACAGCGTTTAAAAGTATCTGAGGATTGGGCAATGTGTTGGCAATTCCTTTCAACTCTGCCAGCACTACAGAAGATTTTACTAATTGCCGGAGAACAGACATGGTTTCAATCAGCTTCTTTTCCGGGGGAAGAAACGGAAGGTCATTAAATGGTAATTCAGCAGTAGTTGCTTTAGTAGTTCCCATCTCAATAGTTTATCATATAAATATAAGCTTAAAATTTATACATGAGACAGGTCTCATGTATAAACTGTATATATGACAAACTTCACTATAATAATGCCCCCCGCCTGCCCACAATATGCAGGGAGGTATAAGTGTAGGCATGTACCTGCATAATTCTAATTATCATTTAATAAAACCCTGCCCAAACAATGCTTGCCCGGCCCTTACTCCCAAATGTTTTTCATTGTCCACCGTCAGCACACCATTTACTATTACATAATGAAAACCTTTGGAATAAGCATGGGGCTTTTCAAAAGTAGAAACGTCTTTCACTTCTTTTTCATCAAAGATGACGATGTCGGCTGCATAGCCTTCTCTTAATAAGCCCCGGTCTTTTAATTGAAATTTTTGTGCAGGTAAGGAGGTCATTCTGCGGATAGCTTCTTCTAAGGAAAGTACTTTTTCTTCCCGTACATATTTCGATAGCACTCTTGCATTGGTTCCATATCCTCTTGGATGAGGCATACCAAAATTCAATATCCTGATAGTGGCATCGCTGGCAAACATGTTGAAAGGATATTGCATAATGCGTTTAATATCATCTTCACTCATGCCATGAAAAACAGCACTGGCTCCTCCCTGCATCATAATATCCATTACCGTTTCTGCTTCCGATTTTACTTTGTGCTTTCTGCCTTTCATCAGGTTTATCTGCTCAATGCTTTTTCCATTATACAAAGTATCCGGGGCGAAATAAGCCACCACGGCATAGCTGAGATGTTTTAATTTTCTTTTTTTCAATCTTGCTATAATGTGGTCGGTAACCTGTTTTCTTATTGCCGGCCGTTGCAATCTTGCTTTAATAGAATCTTGTCCGTCTGCCAACACATCATCAGGTAATAAGGTACTGATAGAAGTACTGCTGGCGGTGTAAGGATACTGGTCAATAGTAACATCTATTCCTTCCCGTCTTGCTGCTTCTATCATCGGGACTGTTTCTTTGCTTCGTCCCCAGTTATGTTGTCCGCTTAATTTGAAATGCGAAATCTGTACCGGTAGTTTTGCTTCTCTTCCAATGGTTAATGCTTCTTCAATAGCCTGTGTTACACTATCGCCTTCATCCCGCATATGGCTTGCATATACTCCATTATATTTTGCAGCCACTTTTGCCAGTGTTACTATCTCCGGTGTTTTAGTATAAGTGCCGGGTATATAAATAAGCCCGGTTGATAAACCAACGGCTCCATCTCTCATAGCTTTATCAACAATGTTTTCCATCTGTTTCATTTCATCAGCCGTTGCATCCCGGTTGGCACGGCCCATCACTGCTTTACGAACATCATTATGACCAATGAGTGCAGCGACATTGATAGAAAGTTTTAATGAATCAACCCAACGCAGGTATTTTCCAATATCAACATTGGAAGAACCACAGTTGCCGGTAATGCAGGTGGTAACACCATCTAAAATAAAACTGGTAGCCTTTGGGTCTTTATCTTCATCACCTTCCAGGTGGGTATGCACATCAATAAAACCGGGAGCAATGATCAAACCTTTTGCATCAATGGTTTTTTTGGCAGACAACTTTACATCACGGCCGATTTTAATGATCTTTCCGTTTTTAACTGCTATGGTTCCATAGTACCAGTTGTTACCGGTGCCATCAATAATTTTTCCATTGGTGATAAGGATGTCACAATCCTGACTCTGCGCAGAAAAATTGAGCGGCAAAAATTATAGAAAAAATATCCATTTCATGCCTCAAGTTACAGAATATTGGAATAGGTGACTGCTAAGCATGTGGCCGCTATTAATATTTTTATTCTTTGAGAAACTATTGTAAGGGCCTGATTGCGTCCTATGCATATTACTTCCGCATCGGCTGCCATTTTTTATAAGTAGCACTTCGCCAGAGCCATTCCACCGGGCCGTAATTAAAATACTTTAACCAGATAGTGCTTAGTATAATTTGTATAATGAAAACGCCTATTCCAAACAAGGTATAATAAACAGGACCCACTTGTCCCATATATCCCAACCCGGCACCCAGGAAAACAAAATTGCCAATCAGCGAATGCATAATATAATTACTAAAAGCCATTTTACCTACCGGTGCCAGCACGGATAATATTTTTTTACCCGCAGTTGGTTTGAAAGCTCAGCATAAATAAACCAACATAAGCCAAAGCCAGCGGCGCTACACCCAGTGCATAAACAATGGTTTGATAAAGGCCTTTTGTTTTCAGTTGGAAATAATCACCCATGTGATTGCTCATATAATGCGCCAGAAAATAATTGGCAGGCAAACCAATGGCAAGGCCGCCACCGATAATCCAGTACAATAATTTTTTATGCTGCAGTATATTTTTATAAAAATCAGAACGGCCAATTACATAACCAATTAAAAACATACCCAGCACTTTGGGTATACGGCTTACAAAAAATAAATAGTTATACCGGAAAAAGAAACCACTGATATTCATCTTCAACTGGTCGAACCAGTTGCCTTCTTTCATAATTTTCATAAACTCTTCTTCACTTTGAATATTCATCGATGGCGTCATCCACTTTTATTCCGGTTTTTACTCATTAATTCTAGCCGGATAGTTAAGTACAGGCCAGGTCATTTTTAACCAATACAATAAAATGGGTGAAAGAACAAGAATGACGCCGGTGATCAATAATGTTTTATTGGAAAATTTTCGAAGGGGCAACAGAATAAAAGCCCAGCAGTGCATAAAAGAAAACAATATCTCCCGGCCAGATCAATAAATGAACAGCACCGAGTAATAGCATAAACAACAATCGTCTTCTGATAGTGGGCATCGGGTTGATGCCATTGCTATTCCTCTTTTTATTTGCAGGGCAATACCCCAGCCAAACAGTAAACTGAAAATGGAATAGAATTTTCCTTCAATGAGCATATGATGCAGAAAAGTCATTTTATGATCCCATGCGGGCAATAAATAAGGGCCGGTGGCTTTGGCACTGTTCGCTGTACCAGCTAAAACCATTCCAAGGTTGGCAATAAAAATACCCAGGATGGCAAAGCCCCGGAGTACATCCATAAAAATTTCTCTTTCATTGGTTTGAACAGGAGCTAAGGTTTGCATGGTGGTTGGTTAATTATTTCGCCGAAAGTATAAAAGAAAATATAGAAAGAAAGTTACAGATACTTGGTGATATAATAGACTAATTGCTGGCGGAGGAACCGGGTGTAGTAAGGGAAGTGATAACCCAGGCAGTTAAACGAATAGAAGAAAAAGGAAGGTGCTCCGTTGCTCTAAGTCATTGAAATATCTATAAGCAGGTGACCTATGTCACCATTTTTTATCTTAAGCAGGCAGTAGCTTTACATCTGAAACCGGTAAAATGAAAAACAAATGGTTCAGGTTGGTAATAGTTTGTATTATTTGCCTGATAGTTGTTACCGGAATAGTTTTAATTATTAAATCTTTTTAAATTATTTATTATGAAACCAAACATGGGAAATGTTGACCGCATCATCAGAATATTATTAGCAGGTGTTTTTGCTTATTTATATTTCAGTCACACGGTTACCGGAACATTAGGGTTGATATTGGTAATATTGGGGGGAGTATTTGTGCTGACGGGTCTCGTAAGTTTTTGCCCCTTGTATATACTGGTTGGTGCCAATACTTGTTCCCGGAAAAAGTTGTAACTGTCTCATTTACTGCGTAGTAATATGAATAGTCAATTGTGATAGCGTAGCCGGGCCGGCTTATTTATCGTTAACTTATAAGCTTACATGATTGATACATTTCATAGAAAGTTTACTGGGTTCTAAAAATTAATATGTTTGTCATCGCAACATTTACTTAACGTTAAAAAAATAGAAATGAAAAAACTAATCATCTTTTCAATGGTCGCTTTTATTATAAGTTGTAACAATGATAAAAAAGCCGCACCGGAAGTAAGTGATAAAATTGAAAACGGAGAACCTCCTGCGCCACCTATAGAAAAGAGCAGTGAAGAGTATACACCCACTACCAATCTTTCTTATTCTGTAGAAGGAACAGAAATAAAAAATTCAGCATCTGTATTGGTCAGAAAAGATAAAGACAAGCTGAAGGCCGATGCGCCGTATTTATGTATGCTGACTTCTAACGGCGCTAAAAATAATAATGAATACATTACCGTAAATTTTTTATTGGATACCAAACCCGGCACTTACCCGGTAGTAGGAGCCAGCCTGAACCGGGGAAAAGATGATAATTCAGAAATGTATGGTAGCATACTGGGTGGTAAGCCAAAAATTACCAACTATAACTTAGTACTTACGGAGTGTAAAGACCTGGGCAGTAACAATCTTGGCGGTCATAAATGGAGCATCTCCGGCTATTGGGAGGAAATAACTATTCCCGCAATGGGTATTATGCTGATGGACAAATCAAAAAATCATCCCAAAGAAATAAAACTGGGTAAAGGAACATTTACCAACCTGACTTTTGACGACAACTATGATGAGATGCTGGAAAAAGCGTTTAAGAAAACAGATAAATAAAAAGTAAGCCCTTCTATATAATACGCCTCCATACTATGTTGTGTGGTGGCGTTTTTTTTTCCGGAATATTTAATCATTGCCTCCCTTATCTCCAACAAAATGCTGCTCTTTATTTTTAAACAACACATTAAATGTAGTAAGTGAGCCATAGCAACGGGTAATGTATTGCTGGATATTTACTTTTTCTTCATCAGACAGTGTTTTATTGCTGTTGATATTTTGCTCCAGCACCCGCAGCCTGTCCCGCAGCATGACGATTTTATGAAAAAAATCATCAATAGGAATTTCCTTGGGCTTTAAACTTTTATCTGCCGGTTGCAGCAGCATCATTCCTTTAATCCATTTATCGCCTAGCGGTACATTTTCGGTGATACCACCCCACATTTTTAATATTTTCAATAATGATTTTTCTACCTCACTGGTAGTTTCTACTTCGGTACTTATATTCTCCGGAATGATATCATCTAGCTTATCATCCGTTTTGTCAATTTCTTTTATACCTGTATTGATAAAAGAAATAAGATAAGTGGCATAGCGAATGCCTACAATAACACCAGGGCCATGTTGCGTATGCTGTAGGCGGGTGCCAATGCCGAGTGTGGTTTGTTCCATAATATTTATTTCAAGAAGGTTATTTTTTTAAATAGCGATACAAAAAGGCACATAAAAAGCCAACGACCAGGTAAATAATAAACTTGATGAGTCGACCTTTCCAAACTTTGGGGGATTGATTTTTTTCAGGAGTATTCATATCGGTCAAAAGGTAGAAAAATTTAGCCAGTTTTTGTTCAGGCCTTATTTTTTATTATTCTCCGGGATGATATGTTTTTTCGGCATGCTTCAATACATCTTCTTTATAAAACAATACATCTTTAAATTTTCCTTTGGTGTACATTTCTAACTGGTCGGTAAAATGAGGGGAAGAAGGATTGCCACTATTACCCCCAGCCAGTAATGATTTTGCTTTTATCTTTTTACCAAATTCTACGGCACAGATAAAACTATTACCACTTACGCCATATCGTTTATTGGTTCCAGGATAATAGCGGCTGTTGTAAGAAGGAAACAGACCCCAGGAGGCAGAAGCAAATCCAACGGGGAAACTGGGTTCATCATCTTTATATTTTTGAACAATATCACTGGAGATTCGTTGATAGCGATTGATGTCGCCCCAGGGTATTTGCCATGTACCAAATTTGGTTTTCAATTCTTTTAGAACAGTCAGTAATGGAGGAAGCAATTCGTTTTTGGTAGCGGTAGCCGCAAACTTTTTTACCAATGTTACCTGGTCATCCCATCCTTCATCAATATATATTCTGCGGATAGAGGCGGTAAGTTTTTCGGCCCATTCAATGGCCAGCGTAGTGGCTACAGAATTTTCAGCGGAATAATAATCCCAGTTTTTTAAGAGTTGAATGGCTTCTGCTAATTGTGCATACAATGAATCAGTAACCAAAACATTTTTTTCAAACGAACTAACCAATGCAGGAATCAATATTTCAAAAGCAGATAATTTTCTGTCATACCCGGCAGTAATTGTTTTATCAATGGTAAATTTATTTTCATTGCTCAACACCCTTGCCGCATTAACACCACGAAAATTTTCTCCGTCCGGTGCCATGTAGACTGGATAGTTTTCTTTTTTCGGGCTGCTGCTTCCGGAAACAGTATAAGGAGTGGAGTTGCAATTTTGTATCCAGCCGGTTTTGGGATTATATACATGTACAATTTCATCCAATGTATGCAATCCCTTCCATTCAGTAGCAGCGGTAGTGCCATCTACAGGTTTGCTCCAGTTTAGTGTTGTCATCCCTTCGGGGAACATAGTCGCCATGCCAGTAAGCAATATTTCCTTTGTTATCTGCAAACACGGTATTGTTAGAAGTGTTGGCATGAAGCGCATATTCTTTTTATAATCTTCCAGCCCTTTTGCTTTGGTCCGTTGAAAACTTTGTATTAAACTTTTTAAGGCACGGTTATAACCTCTTACACTTATCCATTGCCCGTTGCGGTTGGCCATGATGGGGCCATGATGTGTATAGTAAGTGGTAATGATTTTTGTTTGTACTGGCATTATCTTTTTTATACCGCAGTGTAATCAGCTTTTGTGTTACAGGCTTTAATTTTTTTTCATATTCATAAAAAATTCCGTTATCCTTTTTCACAATTTTTTCCTTGTACATATCAGCCACATCCACATTGCTGCTGGTATGCATCCAGCCGCAGTATTCATTAAAGCCCTGGTAAATAAAAAATTGTCCCCAGGTAACAGCACCATACACATTCAACCCTTCATTACTTACCATATGCACTTCGGGCCGGAAGTAAAATGTAACATGCGGGTTGATATATAAAATAGCATTGCCCGATGCTGTTTTGGAAGGTGCAATAGCAAAACCATTGGAGCCGGAACTTTCTTCTTCAAAAAAATCTTTTTTAGCAACCACCTGCTCATTGGCACCGAAATAAAAATTCTTTACATCCGTTTCTGTTACATCGCCGGTACTGATGGCGCCAATACTTCCATCTGTCCATAGCAATTGATACCAGGGTTTAAAACGGGTAAGCAAAGCAGGTTTTACTTCTGGATGTTTATACAAATAATAATTAATACCATCGGCATAAGCATTCAATAATTTTTGCAACCACAGCGGACTTTTTTTATAATCTGCTACTGCTTCAGCAGAATCAATGATCAATTTGATATACAAATCATCCTGTAAAGAACTTTCTCCTTTTATCTCACTCATTCTTCCCAGCTTTTCAATGTAGTTCATCTCCACCCGTTTAAAATCATCTTCGCATTGGGCATACAGTAAACCAAACACCGCATCAGCATCTGTTTTGCCATAAATATGCGGGATGCCATAATTATCACGGATGATGTTTACCTGTTGAGCTTGTTTTTCCCAGCGGGATATTTCCTGGCTGGAAAACGATTGGGCAAATATATTGAAGAGGCAGTAAAGTAAGCAGGAGAATTTTTTTCATACCCAAAAGTTAAGGATTATTCCGGAAGACAAAACTTAACTCAGGTACTCACTCACTTTTTTTTTAATAAAAGTTTGTACATTTTCCCAGGTTTGCTTTTTTAAGCTTATCGGGTCTTCACTTTCTTCCGCATCGGCAAAATAAGTGATGGCTTGCGGACGGTGATTAATAAATTTTGTGTAGTATATTTTTCTTTATGAAATTGTATAAAATCTTTTATGGAAAAATGTTGCAGCAGTTCTGCAATATCCCAAAAGTCTTTCTTTTTCCCCCTGCCGAGTATGGCCTGCACTTTCATGGCAATAATATCTTCAGTTGAAAACATTCGTATGCTATCTGTAGTTACTTCTGGTCTTATCAATGGATGAGGGTGGCGGATAATATCAATTTTTACTTCATCAATAAAACAAAAAATACCAAACCGGGGATTGGTTGACCTGTTAACAAATGAATCCTTAAATTTTTTTTCAAGTGCAGTGATAATAGTTGAATTTTCAAAAGGCTTATTGGAGAACAAATCAAGGTCAACAGACATGCGGTGACCATATAAAAGAGATAAAGCTGTGCCGCCAACTAATGAAAAATCCTGCAATTCAGGCATTGCCATCAACTGCTCTAGTACGGAAAAAGTCCGGGGTTCAACTGTCTTAAGGTGTAGCATCTGAAATCTTTTAAGCGGCCTGTCAATAACAGCACTTGCAAGATACATAGTTGTTTCTGGTAAAAATTTTGCATTCAACAAAGCTGCGGTCACTTTTTCATCGCCATAATAGCGGCGGCAATTGCGGATGTCGTCCACATCGCCCCGTTCAAAAACCCGTTCTATTACAAAATTGGCTTTGGCATCGTAGTCAATGTTTTCAAACACTACATCCCAAAAGATGCGTTTGTGAAATATTGGTTTTGCTTTTTTGCCATACAATAAAGATACAAAACTGTTTTAAGGGCATCTCCTAAATCCTCAATTTATTGCCAACCTGCAAGGTGTTCCACACTATGGTGATGGGAATAGTAAATTTTTATGGAAGCCTCTATTTAAGGCTTAACCGCTCGTCCCAATCCATTTTATTATTATGGAATGGCATTTATATTTGTAAATGCGCAATTTTACATTTTTAACCCTGGCTTTGTTTCTTTTTTCTACGACGGCTTTTACACAACAAACCAAATACAGCGGCACAGTACAAGCTGTCAATAAGCCGGTACAGGATGTATTAGTCCTTTTACTCCAGGCAAAAAACAAAAGTCCTTACAAATCGGCTCTTACCGACAGTTTGGGTCATTTTCAATTTATTATATCTAAAAAAGATTCATTTTACTTTGAAGCTTCACTACAGGGCTATAAAAAATACTGGTCCGGAGTTTTTTTTATTGACCTGTCAGACACTGCCCTTTCGCAAGTTATTTCAATAGAAGAAGCAGCTACACAAATGGACGAAGTAACTGTTGCTGCCAAACAGCCTTTTGTGCAACGCAAAATAGACAGGACCGTTATTACCCCCGATGCACTCATCAGTAATGCCGGCACTACGGCATTGGAAGTATTGGAAAAATCACCCGGGGTATTAGTGGATGCCAATGGCAATATAAGCCTGCATGGCAAAGGCGGCGTTATAGTGTTTATTGATGATAAACCTACGTATATGAGCAGCGCCGACTTATCAAATTATTTGCGGGGGCTGCCCGGCAGCAGTATCGCCACTATAGAAATAATGACGAATCCTCCGGCAAAATATGATGCTGCCGGCAATGCCGGTATTATTAATATAAAACTAAAACGAACTGCTGTAAAAGGATGGAATGGCAATATTACTTTAGCGCAGGGCCAGGGCACTTATGCAAGAAGCAATAACAGTGCAAATATTAACTACCGGGTTAATAAAGTAAATATCTCAGCAAACATTGGCCAATCTTATACTGGCACCTACCAGGATTTATTTATTTACCGGACATATTTAAAACCCAATGGCAGTTTAAACAGTGCATTTAACCAAAACAGCTTTATTAAAAAACAAATACAAGGATATAATGCAAAGGTTGGACTGGACTATTACATCAATAAAAAATCTACACTGGGTTTTGTACTGAGTGGGTTTAAAAATATAAACAATAACGCCACCACCAACACCGCACAGATTTATGATGCGAATGGCGTGTTACAAAATAATGTAGCGGCCTACAACCCCAATAAGCGAAATTTTAAAAATGGCAGCGTAAACCTGAATTACAATTATAAAATAAATAAAAAGGAAGCAGAGCTTTTATTAAATACAGATTATATAAAGTACCAATCAATACTGAATCAAAATTTATTAAATACGCTTTATTTGCCCAATGGCGCATTCGATAGTAAAACAAACCTGGTAAGTAATTTACCGGCGGATATAGCCATCTATTCTTTTAAGGCTGATTATACGTTGCCGCTGAAGAACAATGCGAAAGCAGAAGCAGGTATAAAAACAAGTAAGGTCAATACGGATAATATTGCCAACTTCTTTGATGAAAACAATAATGTACTTACACCCAACTATGATTTCTCCAATAATTTTAAGTATAACGAAAACATCAACGCCGTTTATCTTAACTATTCACAACAAAAAAAACGGTTTGGTTATCAATTAGGGCTACGGTTAGAAAATACGATAATCCGGGGTAATCAAACAGGTAACCCCGTACGAAACGATTCTTCATTTAAAAGAACCTACACCAATTTATTCCCCACTGTATTTTTGCAATACAACTTAGATAGTGCGGGCAATAATGTACTAGGCTTTAATTTTGGAAGACGTATTAACCGCCCCGATTATCAATCACTCAATCCTTTTACTTATCCGCTGGACAGATATACCTTATATGGCGGCAACCCATTTTTAGAGCCCACCTTTTCATATAATTTTGAACTAACACATACCTATAAAAACTGGCTCACTACCAGCCTTAAGTATAGTTTTACTGAAAATGAGATAAACGAAACGATTGAGCAAGGAACAAATATATTTTACAGCCGCCCGGGTAATTTTGGTAAACGAATAAGCTATGGTGCTTCTGTAAATATTAATTATAAACTACTAAAATGGTGGACGCTGCAATGGTATAACGAAGTGCAGTATAACAGCTTTACCGGAAGCATTTATAATCAAACACTAAACAATAAAGGAACGTATTGGGTATCAGCACCAACGAATATGTTTCAGTTAAGCAAAAGCTGGACAGCAGAGTTAAGTGCCACTTACCAAACAAGTATTTATATCGGTCAATTTGTAACCGTGCCGGTATTTACTATGCGTACAGCAGTAAGTAAAAAAATATGGAAAGATAAAGGAACCTTCAGGGCTGCATTAAACGATGCATTATACACTAATCAACCAGGCGGCAACATAAAAGCAATAGCAAATTCTACAGCCAGATGGAAAAGCTATTTGGATACCAGAGTGTTTGTAGTGCAACTTAGTTACCGGTTTAGTAAAGGTAAAAGCCTGCAAGCCCGACAAACCGGAGCAAGTGATACAGAGAAGAGCAGGGTGAAGTAGGTGTATAATTAATTTCCTTTCTCTAACTCATCAATCGTTTTCTTAGCACTGGCCAATCTTATCGCTTTATTCTTCTCCACCAATTTATGCGTAGCCCATTTTTCCAATTTATGATGTAGTGGAACTAATAAGGCAGCAATACAAACTTTACTCAATAGATTTCACTACCAAGTTCAGCACTTCTCCTATTTTAGTATCATCCATCCACCGGGCTACTACTACTAAATCATGTTCTTTATCAACGATAATATAATTGCCTCCATATCCCAAAGCATAATACACTTTTGATGAAATGGCTTTCCATTGCTGCTCTGTATTGAGCCACCACATGTATCCGTAATTTTTATTGGTAGCAGATGGTTGCTGAACAGCGTTAATCCACTTCTCAGAAATCAGTTGTTGGTTTTTCCATTTTCCATTTCTCAAAAACAATAAACCAAACCTTGCATGGTCCAGTGTATTAATAAAGATACCACCACCATGATGCCCGCCACCACTTACGGATTGCATCATTTGGCCATCTACATTTACAAAGGAGTTTTCATAGCCAAACCACCGCCAGGTAGTAGAAGCTCCAATGGGGTCCATTAGTTTTTCTTTCAGCACAACGGGTAATGGTTTGCGCCAAACCTGCAAGAGTGAGTAAGCCAGCAGGTTCACCCGTACATCATTGTATTCGTAATTTGTTCCCGGTTCCAACAACTTCCGGTTTTTCCAATTGTCAATACTACCTTCTCTTGGTGGCCGGTCCGCCCAATCATCTAATCCAAAAAGACTGCCCGACCAATCCGAAGACTGCGTTAATAAATGTTCCCAGGTAACCTTAGCATTGTGTTCGCCTTCAAAAGAATCATCCCAAACATATTGAGACATTTTATCCGTTACATTTTTAATAAGTCCCTGGTCAATAGCTAAACCTGCAATGGTGGACAGGTAACTTTTTGTTACACTAAACGTCATATCTACCCGGTTCACATCACCCCATTGCGCCACGATATATCCATTTTTAATGACAAGCCCGGCTGGGCCACCTCGTTGTTTCATAGGGCCGAGCATTTTATAATCCGGCTCTCTTGAATAAGATTTTAGGTTGGCGATTCGTAAATCCCGTTCCACTTTATTCTCACTTTTTAATGCAGTTGCTACAGCACTGTCGAGCAATGCTTTATTCATTTTCAGCTCTTCCGGTTTTTTTATCTGCCAGGTGGCGTCGGGAAAATAAGGTTGCTGCGCCTGCAGACTGTGTGTAAACAGACTTAAAAAAAGAAACCAGTAACCGATGTTATAGTAATTGATTTTTTTTTGTTGCATATAGAATTTTTTCTGTTCAAAATTATTTCACCCGGTTATATTTCTTCAGCACATCCATCACCAATTTATGCGGCAAGCCATAAGCCTTGTTGCCATTTATTCCTTCCATAGTTTCTGCCGCCACCATAGCGTTGATGATGGCTTCTTCCACTGCCTGTACTGTTCCGTTGAACAAGGGATTAATCATATCATTCGGTAGTTCATCCAGCTTTGTAAAATCTTCCCGTTGAAACGCAGATGGATTGGCCGTAGAAAATGCAATAAAAATATCGCCGCTGCCATTTTCTCCCCGCCCGCCAACTTTACCTACACCCAATGCAATTCTTGCAGCTATTCTTTTTAATTGGTGCGGCAGCAAAGGTGCATCTGTTGCCAGCACTACAATTATAGAACCATCACCGGGCTGATAGGATGGCGGTGCTTTAAATTCATAGTTCATAGTGTCTTTCAGTTCTCTGCCAACAGGCACACCTGCAATGGTAAAATTATTTTTACCGCCAAAGTTCGATTGCACCAATACGCCAATGGTATAAGTGGAGTCTTTAATTTTTATAACTCTTGATGCGGTGCCGGTGCCGCCTTTAAACCCCAAACACATCATACCTGTACCGCCTCCTACGTTACCTTCTTTTAGTAAACCACTCTTCGCACTGTCCAATGCTTCATAAGCATTTTCTTCTTTTACATGAAAGCCATAAATATCATTTAAGAAACCATCGTAAGTTTCTGCCACTACGGGATAGGTGTACCAAAAATCTTCTTTGTACCAACCTGTTTTTACATACCATTTCAACACCGCATCTCTTACCACACCCACACTGTTGGTATTAGTAATCAGAACAGGCCCTTCTAAAAAACCTGATTCCGTTATCCATGTGGTGCCGGTCATTTCTCCATTGCCATTTAAGGAATACCAGTTGCCAAAAACAGGATTGTTTGTTCTGCCTCTTGGTAAAATGGCAGTAACACCGGTACGCACCGGACCTTTACCTCTTATGTTTTTTCCTGTTCCTGAAATAAGGGTGCTATAACCCACTTCCACACCTTTTACATCGGTGATGGCATTGAATTTTCCTGTTGTTCCGTCAAAGGGGATTCCAATATCTCTTGCACGGGGTTTTTGGGAGTAGATAACCGATTGGTTAATCAGCAGCAATACAACGAAGCACATAATTTTCATGTTGATGATTTTTATTTCAGGCGATATTCTTTTTCTAAAGTTTGTATAAGGTTAACTGCATGTATTTCCCCTTCCTGCAACAGCCGGACATAAAAAACAACTACACTTTTATACATAGAAGCCCGGTTTCCTAATTCAACAAGCGTTGTATTGCTGGTAATAATAATTTTTGCTGAATCGAGTGATACAACAGTTGGTATAAATGTAGCAAGGTCAATTGCAGGGAAATATTTGAAATTAAAAAGCGGCATACCAGCATCAACTAAATTCTTCAGCATATTTTCATACCATGCCTGCTGATTGATTAATTTTTTAGCAAAATCATCATATTGCAAAATACTGTCGGCTGCAATTTTTTTGCGTATCAGCCTCATACCACCGGCATTTTTTAATTGTGTCATTGTTCTTTCGGCAGGGCTCACAAAATCCGGATGGCGCAGACAGGGGCGGTATAAGCGGTATATTTCGGCATCATTATTACCGGGTACACCGTAATTAAAACATTTGATTTCCAGGGAATCCAGCCTGTACAGTCTTTTCATGTTAAGAGTAATTGCCGTATGAATATTGGCTGTATCGGTTTTTGCATCTTCAATCATGGATTTGATATAGACTTTCTCCCTGTCCTTTTCAATTTTATGCTCCAGCTGGTATTCTGCCAAAAATCCGCAGAACACAGCAAGAAACAACATTAAAAACTCCCAAAAATAATGTGTCCATTTTTTTCGGGCGGTGTGGGTGTGTGCATGTACTTCCATAATAATTTATTTCAATTAGTCAATATTGGAAGAGCCGTAGGCTCGGTTATATTTTATAACTACCGGACTTCAGTCCGGTGGAAAGAGCTGTGATGTGAGATGAGTGCCATCGGCACGGCTCATCATCAAATGTACCGAGCCTACGGCTCTCCATCTTACTCCTGTTTTCTTGAAACGGGTTGAAACCCGTTGTTGGAATATCGAACCGAGGCTACGCCTCTGGCACTTTGCACAACATGAGAAACTCCCAGAAATAATGAGTCCATTTTTTACGGGCGGTATGTGAGTGGTGGTGTACTTCCATTGTTGTTTGTTTAAGGATGATTTTGTAACTGGTTTATTTGCTTCTGAAATAATATTCTGATAAGGCCCTCACAATGGCTGCCGGGTTGGCCTCATCTGTATTGGTCATAATGATAATGGACAAGTCGTCATTTATAAAACGGGAATAATAAGAACGAAAACCAACATTGGCACCACCATGCTCAATTACTTTGTGCCCGTTACGTTCATCGGTAATCCATCCAAATCCATAATATGCCTTCAATTCAGGTTTATCTGATGTTTTTATAAATGGCTGCCATAATAAATCCCAGTTTTCTTTTTTCAGGATGGTATTCTTTTCTCTCAGTACTTTATCCCACAAAATCATATCATTGCTGGTGGAAAGAAAACCACCGCTGGGCCGCACAGCATACATGGCATCAGCATTTACGAGTATCCCGTTTTTGTGCATATATCCACTGGCCCGGTTAGGTATAATGAGATAAAAATCAGTCATACCGCTGTTCTTCATACCGGCAGGGATAAAAAGTTTTTCCCGGATAAAATCCTGCCAGGGCATACCGCTTATTTGTGTAATGATTTGCGCCAGCATATAATAAGCAAGGTTACAGTACTGGTATTTCTCACCGGTTTTAAAATCCAGCGGTAGCGGATAAGCTGCTTTAACAATTTCAAGGTCGCTTATCATTTTATGATTATCATAGGCCGGACTTTCTCTTTTTAAGCCAGAAGTATGTGACATTAAATTTTTCACCCGTATCGGCCGCCAGGTTTCCGGCGCATCGGGAAAAAATGTATGAACTGAATCTTCAATGTTCAGTTTTCCTTCCTCCTGTAATTTCAAAATGGCCGTAGTAAAAAATTGTTTGCTAACAGAGCCAAGCCGGATAACGGTTTCTGCCGTTACAGGTATATTGTGTTCCACATTGGCTAAACCGTATCCCTTATTTACGACGGGATTACCATTTTTTACAACTGCCAGGGAAAGGCCAACAATTTTTTGCTCTTTCATTATTTTCTGCACAATGAAATCGGTGCTGTCTGTTTGACCATAAGCAAGTACACTTACAAAAAGAAACAGGGTAATCATTTTACTTTTCATGAAACTGTATTTAGAATATTAAATGTGTTAACGGGGGATGAAAAATATTAAAACTTACAGAAATAATAAGTCCCTGCCTGTCCGGAAGGCAGACATTTTTTTCTTGCTCTATATGTGTGATGGTGTACTTCCATAAATTTATCATTTAATCAAATCGGTATTCTTTTTTAATCATCTCAATAAGCCCCTTTGCCCGGTTTTGAAGGGCAATAGCATTACGTACATAAAACTTAATGGTAGTGGAATAGTAATGATAGTTCAGCGATACGGTGTTAATATCCTTAACATCAGCAGAAAGTAGCGATGGCTTTACCAAAGGTTTGCTGATAGCTGTTCGTTGGCCACCCAAACCACTATTAGCGATAATTTTTATATTCGTCATCATTCGCTGAAAAACATAACTTTCAAACAGCCGGGTATTCCCTTTGTGAACTTCATCCATTTTCAAACGAAGTAGGTCTATCTGATTGGTCAGCCATTGAAGGGATGCATAATAGTTGCCGATACTATCCAGCAATTCTTTGTTTTTTATATACCGGAGTAAGCCTCCAATCTTAAGCTGCTCAAAAGATTTTGAGTTGCTATAGTAATACCCAAGATTGGCGGTAACAGTTCGGGCAGCAAAATAAATCTCTGTGGTATTTGTAATATCCGAATGTAACAACTCCACCAGTGAATCGGCCATCAGTGCACCATAACTATTACGGGTTGTTACCGAGTCAAAAAGACTGATATCTGATTGCAGGTCGGATAACATAGAGCTCAACTGTGTTTTCACTTCTTTTTTGTGAAGAATAGTTTCCCGGGTGTTTTCAGCATAAAATCCTAATGAAACAGCAAGGAACAACATTAAAAACTCCCAGAAATAATGAGTCCATTTTTTTCGGGCGGTGTGGGTGTGGGCATGCACTTCCATAATCTTGTATTATTTTTTAAACTGTCGATATAAAAAGGCGCAAAGAAATCCGACAATAACGTAAATGATAAACTTCAGCAACTGGCCCTTCCAGACGAAATTTTGTTTGCTGTTTTCCATATCGGTCATAAATAATTATTTTTTTCATTGGCCATAAAGACCCGGAGAAAGTTGCCACCTAATATTTTCCGCATATCTTTTTTGCTGTAGCCTCTTTTCAATAACTCTGCTGTAATCTTTGGAAAATCTTCCACACCATCCAATCCTGCAGGCAATGAATTCACTCCGTCAAAATCACTCCCCATGCCTACATAATCCACTCCCACCATTTTTACGATATAATCTAAATGATCAAGCAGTAAACTCATTGGTGGCCGCAACGCTTTTACTTCATCTGGATATTTATTAAATAGATATACCTGCATAAAATATGGTTCGGGATTTATCTTCAGCATCGAATCCATTTCCGCTTTATGCTTTAATGTAAAGGCATCACTTCTTGCTTCAAATGCAGGGTCTAAAAAACCACTATAAAAATTAAGATGGATAACGCCGCCATTTTTTGCAACAGCTTTTATCTGGTCATCTTTTAAATTTCTTCTATGCCCACAAAGAGCATTCACACAACTATGAGAAACAAGAACAGGTTTTTTTGTTGTATTAATACAATCCCAAAATGTTTGTTCGCCAACATGAGATAAGTCAACCAGCATCCCCAGCTCATTCATCTTTTTAATAATAGATTTTCCAAAATCAGTTAAGCCCTTTTGTTTTAATGAATCAGCTCTGGTGGTTTCATCGAGTGCAGAAGTAGCCCAGGGAGTAGAGTTATTCCAGGTAATCGTCATATATCGTACACCTCTATTATATAAGGCTTCTAATTTGTTTAAATCATTTTCAATCATATGCCCGCCTTCCACCCCAAACAGTACGGCCAATTTTTTTTGTTTGGCTATTCGTTGGATATCTGATGCAGTAAAGGCCTGTTCCATTTTACCGGGGTTACGGTTGGTCCATGCCATCACCGTATCTATTTCCCGGTTGGCCCAGGCATAAGGATTCGCTTTGTTACCATCGCACCAGATAGAAAAAAACTGTGCATCCACACCACCTTCCTTCATCCGTTGCAGGTCGGAATGTGTTTTTGTTTTTAATGATTGGTCAAAACTTACACCACCATCAATGGCAGTAGTAGGAATATCGTTATGCGTATCAACTAATATAGAATTGAAATGAATTTTGTTTGCCCGTTGGGCAGAAATTATATTGAAAGAAAGAAGAAACAGGGAAAACAAAACAAAATACCGGAAGCATAAAGTAAGTGTTGGTTAAAAAAGTAGTGGAAATTACTTTTCTTTTTTCACTTATCTGTAGAAAACAATGTGGATTATTTCTCTTCCTGCTTGTATAAAAAAAGTTCTGGCCCCCAGCCTTTTTTATACCGGGCAAAAGATTGTTTGATGTACAATTGAAATTCATACTCCCCTGCATATTTGGTAAACATATGCGAAGGGCGGAATAGTAGCATAAAACTGTCCAGTTCGTTTCCGGTAAGCAGGGTAAGGCGGCGTACCAGTGCTTTATTAAAACGGTGGTTAATAAATTTATCCTGCTCTTCAAGCAAGAGCCGCTGTTGAAAAGAGGCGAGGCTCCTGTTTCGTTTAAAGCGGAACATGTTGATGATTTCATTTACATCGAAGCCCACACCGCTGCTGGTTACCGATGGCCGCAAGCCCGGCTTCTTATAATTAAAAATATTTGCATAGTCAGCCCGGTTCTGCAATGAATCCAGTTTATAATTTCTTGGCCTTATTTTTACTTCGGCCAGTACCGGTACGTTTATTTGCAATGATATATCGAAAGCATAAGGTGTTTGCATTTTTAACACCGGAAACTTTACTGTTGGTTTACCCAAATAACTAAACCACACAGAATCTTTTTCATTTACCTCCACTTCATAAAACCCATCTGCATTGGTAATAGTACCCTTACCGGCACTGGTAAGCACACTTACCGCCTGTACAGGATATGTCCGGGTACTGTCGTACACATAGCCCCGCACCTTATACTGTGCATGGGCAGATGTGTTTGAAAATAAGAAGAAGGATGCCGTAATAAATGATATGTAAAATAATTGCTGCCTCAAACCTGTTTGAATTGGCAGCAAGTAACAAAAGAAAATGCAAAAGCTTCTATAAAGTGTGTAAACCGGGCTGTATTATTTGTTCTTTTCGGCTTCTGGGTTCAGTTGGCCGCTTTTTTCACCAATCAATTTTTTAAAACCCGGGGTTTTTGGAAATATGCCGATAGAAGTGAGTTTGTTTTCATCAAATACCATTTCCACCCCTTCGTTGTAATAGTAATAGTCGCCATTGTAATCTCCGTAGCCAAGCGGCACATAATCTTCGCCCATTTTTTTAATACAGTCATCCATGGCATCATGAAACTTTAACCCATTGTTTAACCGCACCAGTTTCAGGTGTTCTTCGCTGGCAGAATATGATGAGACGGTTATAAAGTTCAGTTTACCATTTTTAAAATAGAGTGCAAACACCGGCATGTTTTCAGGTGGGTCTTTTTCATATCGGCCACAACTGTCAAAACCCAATACAAATTGCATTACACTATCTATCCTTGTATCATAACCGGCAAAACTTTTAAGCTGTTCTTCATAATCTGTCCAGCTGATATCCCCCTCCAGCACTGCCATGGCTTCGCCTGTAGTCATACCAAGCTTTAAATTGTTTACACCAACACCCGGTGTTATGGTTATGGCACTTTGTGCATAAATGCCTTCGGAAAAAAACAAGACAGAAAGGGCTATGATAATTTTTCGCATGTAAATATGTTTAGGTAAAGATGAACAAATAAAAACAACGTTGCATACCGGGTGCAGGGTATTATTATTTAAGCAGGCCAGCAATTACTTCATGATAATGTTCATGTTCCAGCTGATGTATTTTTTGTGCTAACGATTCTGCTGTATCAGTTGGCAGTACAGGGCATTTTGCCTGAAATATAATATGACCATGGTCATACTTTTCATCTACATAATGAATGGTAATGCCGCTTTCTTTTTCTTTATTATCAATTACAGACTGGTGTACATGGTGGCCATACATTCCTTTACCGCCATAGTCAGGCAATAATGCAGGATGGATATTTATTATTTTATCAGGAAATGCTTTTATTAATGCGCCGGGTATTTTCCAGAGAAAACCGGCCAGCACAATAAAATCAATACCGGCTTTTGTTAATTCATCAACATAGGCATTGCCACGGAAGAATTTTTCTTTTTCAATAATAAGTGAAGGGATTTTTTCTTTTGCTGCAATAGTTAAAACACCAGCATCCGGTTTATTGCAAACAATCAACGCAATTTTTATCTTTTCAGATTGACGGAAATGGTCAATTATTTTTTGTGCATTACTACCTGCACCGGAAGCAAAAACGGCTATTTTTTTCACCCGGCAAATATAGTTTCAATAATTGGTTACCTTGTTTTGTAAAAATATAAAACAGTGATTAAAGGAATTTACGAAACCCATTTAGCGGTGGAAGATTTACAACGGTCAATAGATTTTTATCAAAACACACTTGGGCTGATGCCGTGCAGTTATAACGATGGAAGAAAGTTGGCTTTCTTTTGGGTGGGCAATGCCAAAGAATATATGCTGGGCCTTTGGGAAACACCCAAACAAGACATCAGGCCGCAGCATTTTGCCTTTAGGTGCGATAAAGATTTTATATTAAACGGGTCTGTTTCTTTTCTTAAACAAAGGGGCTTGCAACCGTATAATTTTTTAAAAGATGGAACAGAACAGCCTATGGTTTTTGCATGGATGCCTTCAATAGCCATTTATTTTAAAGACCCGGATGAACATATATTGGAGTTTATTGCAGTGCTTGACGGCGAAGGAAAACCAGAAATGGGCATTATTACTTATGAAGAATGGAGCAGAGAGAATGAAGTATGATGCCTGAAGCCAGAGCAACAACCTATAGTTTTAAAGCCCTTCTTACTTCTTGCTTCTGTCCTCTGCTTTCAACAATCCCATCTTCTCCCCTATCTTTTTTATATACCGGCTAAAAAAGCTGAACTGCCCAAAGGGGATACTGATAATAATTACGGCCAGCGGCCAGATAATGGTAATTAAAAGAATATAAACCACACCCCAAAGCCAGTCTTGCCCGATGGACAGGGCATTCATTATTTTTTTAGCTACAAAACCAGTGGCACTGCCACCAATAGCAAATGTGCAGAGGATAAAAGCCAGTTGCCCATTTTTTACTTTCCATTTTTTTTGAAGCCCTTCAAACATAGTGGCGCAAAAGTGCAGCAAAAAACAAATAAAAAAATTATAAGGATGCGGTTTGTTGAACTTTAGAAGAAACAATTACCGATTTATGACAAACAGTTTTAGTAATAAACAACAGTTTGTATAACCCTGCTGAAATGCAGGCTGGTAGGCCGCTAAAAAAAAGTTAAAGGCATTGGCTTTTTATGGCCTTACTGACTTATTTTTGCGCCGAATTAAGGATTTTATCCACATTTTACCGTTTCAACTGTGATTATGATTCCTTGTAAACCGACAGGCAAGCAGCTTAAAGTAATACTTCTTTCTTTATTCGTTTTTTCTATTGTAAATAATATTTCGGCGCAAGGGGATGTTGCAGCAGGCAAAGCCCTCTTTATTAGTAAGTGTGCCAGTTGCCACAACCCATTAAAAGATGGAACAGGCCCGGCACTAAAAGGCCTTGAGGAAAGGCACAAATGGGCCGACCATAAAGAACTGTTGAAATGGATTAATAATCCGGCGGCTTACATGGCAGCAGACCCATATACACAAGGCTTAAAAACCAAGTATGGCTCCATGATGACTGGTTTTGCGGATATTACTCTGAAACAAGTTGATGATATTGTTGCTTATATTAATGATGCATCAAAACCACCACCACCACCACCTCCGGGGGAAAAAAGGCTGGAAGCTCCAACGCCATAATCTTCGGTGTAATAGCCCTCATCCTTGCTATCATTGCTTTAATATTAATGCAGGTTAATAGTAACCTGAAAAAAATGAGTGATGATGTAGAAGGCATCCACAGACCAGAGCCTGTTCCTTTCTTTAAAAACAAGGTATATATAGCCATGCTGGCATTGGTATTTTTTGCTGTTGCTGGTTATTATTTCAGCAAGGCGGCTATTGGGTTTGGCCGTCAAAAAGATTATCAGCCAGAGCAACCAATCTTCTACTCACACAAAGTACATGCAGGCATCAACCAGATTAATTGCCAGTATTGCCATAGCTCGGTAACAGAGAGCAAACATGCAAGCATACCCTCGGTAAATGTGTGTATGAATTGCCACAAAGCCATCAACACTTACGAAGGGCCACAACTTTATACAGAAGAAGGAAAAGAAATTAACGGCACAGCCGAAATTGCCAAACTATACGCAGCCGCAGGCTTCGACCCGAAAAACTCCGCCAAATGGAATGCTTCAATGGCCAAACCAATTGAGTGGGTAAAAATCCACAACCTGCCCGACCATGTGTACTTTAACCACTCACAGCATGTAAAAGCCGGAAAAGTACAGTGCCAGAGCTGCCATGGAGAAATTACCGCAATGGATGAAGTAAAGCAGGTGTCTGAATTAAGCATGGGCTGGTGTGTAAACTGCCACAGGGAAACAAAAGTTGACTTTAACTACACCGACAGTACCGGCAACAAATTTTACAGCATTTACGAGAAGTTTCATAATGATATAAAGAACCACAAAATGGATAGTGTAACGGTAGAAAAAATTGGTGGTTTGGAGTGTCAGAAATGTCACTATTAAACCCCTGTCTCCGCCAGTTGGCGGAAGATTAGGTGTTAGATTGTTTAACTTGTTTTGAAAGGCTTAAAGAAAATTATTTTATAACCAAATCTCTGGTAAGCAGGAAGACATTGTGAGAAGCCCTTAAATCCTTTTTGGGTTTAGCGAATTGGAGTATAAAAGCCCCTTTAGGGTGGGGTATTTATGAGTAACAAGTACTGGCAAAATTTCGCAGAGGTGAACGACCCGGAAAATGTAAGCAAGATGAACCAGGATGAATTTCAGGAGCATCTGCCATTTGAGGGTTTTGATGATAAAGGATTGATTGATGCGAAATCTCCCCGCCGTGATTTTTTAAAATATCTTGGCTTTAGCACAGCCGCCGCTACTTTAGCAGCAAGCTGTAAAATACCAGTAAGAAAAGCTATTCCTTATGCTAACAAACCGGAAAATCTGGTACCCGGTGTTGCAAAATATTATGCCACTACTTATGTGCAGGATGGTGATGTAATACCTGTGGTAGCTAAAGTAAGAGATGGCCGCCCTATAAAATTGGAAGGAAACGAATTATCAACTTTTACCAATGGCGGTACCAGTGCAAGGGCACAGGCTTCTGTTTTAGATTTATATGATATGTACCGCAGCCGGTATCCCAATGCACCGGGTAAAAGATAAGTTTGAAGAAGATACCAACATTAGAAAAAGCAGACGAACTGATTGCTGCTGCCATGAAAGCGGCTGGCGGTACAACTGTTTTATTAACCGGTACAATTGTTTCTCCTTCTACAAAAGATATTATTTCAAAAGTCCCCGGCCTTCGTCATGTGCAATACGATGCTGTTTCTTACAGCGGATTGTTATTGGCAAACGGTGGCAAAATACCTTCGTATGATTTTGGCGCAGCCAAAGTAATTGTGAGTTTGGGTGCAGATTTCTTAGGCACATGGCTTAGCCCTGTTGAATTTGCTGCCGGTTATTCTAAAGGCCGCAAAATTGATGAGAAGAACCCGGCAATGAGCAAGCATTACCAGTTTGAAGGCCACCTGAGCATGACGGGTTCTAATGCTGATGAAAGATATACTCACCGCCCATCAGAAGTTGGCAATGTTGCATTAGCATTAGCTGCTGCAGTTGGTGTTGGCGGTGCTACTGCTGCAATAGCAGATGCAAAACTAAAAATAGGTATTGATAAAGCTGCTGCTGATTTGAAAGCTGCCGGTGGCAATGCATTGGTTGTTTGCGGAAGCAACGATAAAAATGTACAGGTAATTGTAAATGCAATTAATGCTGCTATTGGTGCAAATGGAAAAACAATTGACTGGAGCCGTACTGCCAACTACCGCCAGGGTATTGATGGTGATATGGTACAGTTGATTGCTGATTTGGAAGCCGGCACTGTGGGTACATTATTAATACAAGATACAAACCCTGCCTATACATGGTATGATGCTGATAAATTTAAAGCAGCAGTAAAGAAAGCAAAACTCACCGTTTCCTTCAATGAAAAAATAGATGAAACAACCGAGCTGTGCGAATATATAATTCCTAACCACCACTATTTAGAAAGCTGGGGTGATGCTGAACCTAAAACGGGTATCACCAGTTTTATTCAGCCAACAATTTATCCGTTGTTTAAAACAAGGCCATTCCAAACTTCTTTATTAAAATGGAGTGGTAACAATACTTCTTACGAAGATTATTTTAAAACGTACTGGACTGCGTAAGTTGGGTGGAGAAGCAGCTTTCAATAAAGCATTGCAAGATGGTATAATTGTTTCTGCTGCAGTACAGGCGGTAGTGCAAGTGGAGGAACAGGTGTTGCAGAAGCTGCTGCAGCTATTGGTGCTTATAAAAAAGCAACAGGAGCAGAAGTGGTGCTGTATCAAAAAGTTTCTATTGGTACAGGCTCACAAGCCGGTAACCCATGGTTGCAGGAATTACCAGACCCGGTATCAAAAGCCACCTGGGATAACTATGCTATTATCTCCATTAAGAAAGCAGAAGAGTTAGGCATTAAATTAAATACTGATTACGAATACTATCCGCAAAAACCAACAATTGAAGTAACAGTTGGTAATAAGAAAATAAAAATACCTGCACTGGTATTCCCCGGTATGCAGCAGGATACTATTGCCATTGCTGTTGGTTATGGCCGCAACGAAGCATTAGGTGTAACTGCTGCTGGTGTGGGTGTTAATGTATATGGATTAGCTACTTTCAACGGCACTTCGGTTGATAATTATGCAACAGGTGCTGCTGCAACTAATCTGCATGAGTCTTATAAAATTGCACAAACACAAAAACATAATTCTTACGAAAACCGTAAGGAAGTGGTGAGGGAAACAACATTGGCTTCTTTCAAAAAACATCCGAATGTAATTCCTGAATTTAAAGAAGAACTGAAAGATGCGTTTTATGCAAATGCCAATGGCGATTTTCGTAATGCTACTTTGTATCCGCAACATGCCCAGCCGGGTATTAAATGGGGAATGAGCATTGACATGAACAGTTGCACTGGTTGCAGTGCCTGTGTGGTGGCCTGCCATGCAGAAAACAATGTACCTGTTGTAGGTAAGAGTGAAGTACTCCGTTACCATGATATGCACTGGCTGCGTATAGACCGCTACTTTATCAGCGATGAAAAAAATCCGGATGAATTAAAAGGGGTGGTTTTTCAGCCAATGATGTGCCAGCATTGCGATAATGCACCTTGCGAAAACGTATGTCCAGTTGCTGCAACAAACCACAGTGCAGAAGGGTTGAACCAAATGACTTATAACCGTTGTATTGGTACAAGATATTGTGCCAACAACTGTCCTTATAAAGTACGCCGCTTTAATTGGGCGGATTATACAGGTGCAGACAGCTTCCCTAATAACCAGGATCAGAAATTAGTAGGTAAGCTGGATGCTGTGATAGGGCAAATGAATGATGACCTTACAAGAATGGTATTGAACCCTGATGTAACCGTTCGTTCAAGAGGGGTGATAGAAAAATGTTCTTTCTGTGTACAAAAATTACAGGCAGCTAAATTAGATGCTAAGAAAGACAACCGTATGCTGAAAGATGGTGATGCAAAAACAGCCTGTATGACTGCTTGCGCCACAGGGGCAATTGTTTTTGGAAATGTACATGATAAAGAAAGCAGGATTTATAAAACGAGGGAGGAAAATAAGCAACGCAGCTTTGATGTATTAGAGCAATTGCATGTGCTGCCTAATGTAAGCTACCTTGCTAAAATAAGAAATACAGAAGAAGAAGATAGCCATTGGGGCGGCGGGCATGGAGCAGAACATCAGGCAGAAGGACATGGTGAACATAAAGCCGATAGTACATTACCATCAGCAGTAAAACCGGAAGAGGCGCATCATTAAAACCCGTTTCCGCCAGCTGGTAGAGAACTTAGGTTTGAAAAGTTCTTGTAAGTTTCGAATACCCCCGTAGGGGTAAAATGTTGGTAGCTCCGGGTAAAACCCGGAGATGAAAAATAAATGAGATGTAAAAGAACCCCGTAGGGGTTCAATGTGATGAACAGAATTACAGAACGATGAACAGTGCGACGCAAGGGACGATGCCCAAAGAACAGAAAGTTGACAAAAAAAATATTAAGCGTAGTACAGAATTTTATTATTAGGAACTTTTTATAAACGACTATGTCATTACTCAGATACGAATCACAGGTAAGAGCACCGCTGGTAGATGGTAATAAAGACTATCACCAGATTACGGAAGATATTTGCCGCCCGGTAGAGGCTAAACCATCAAGGCTTTGGTGGATTGGTTTTTTGGTTTCCGTGGCGTTCTTAATATTTGGTATCGTTTCAGTTACAATGGAGGTAATATATGGTACCGGCCAGTGGAACCTTAATAAAACTATCGGCTGGGGTTGGGATATTACCAACTTTGTATGGTGGGTGGGTATTGGTCATGCCGGAACATTAATTTCTGCTATCTTATTACTCTTCCGCCAGGGATGGAGAACCGGGGTGAACCGTGCGGCTGAGGCGATGACGATTTTTGCGGTAATGTGTGCAGGACAATTTCCTATCTGGCACATGGGTAGGGTATGGAATGCTTTCTTTGTTCTTCCTTATCCAAATACAAGGGGGCCGCTGTGGGTAAACTTTAACTCACCATTGCTTTGGGATGTATTTGCGATATCAACTTACTTTACTGTATCCCTATTATTCTGGTACTCTGGTTTAATACCTGACCTTGCTACATTAAGGGACAGGGCTAAAAAGAAATGGGCTAAACATTTTTATGGTGTAGCTGCATTTGGCTGGACAGGTAGTACCAAACACTGGCAAAGACATGAAGCATTGTCATTAGTGTTGGCTGGTTTGAGTACACCGCTTGTATTATCGGTGCATACGATAGTATCTTTTGACTTCGCCACATCAATTGTTCCGGGATGGCATACAACCATCTTTCCCCCTTACTTTGTTGCGGGTGCCATCTTCTCTGGTTTTGCAATGGTGCAAACACTATTGGTGGTAACAAGAAAAGTGCTAAACCTTCAGGATTACATCACCCTTGAACATATTGAGGTAATGAACAAGGTAATTGTACTTACTGGCTCTATAGTTGGTATTGCATACTTAACCGAGTTGTTTATGGCCTGGTATTCTGCACAACCGTATGAGAATTTTGCTTTCTTTAAAAACAGGCTTGACTTAAGCAGCCCTTATGGATGGAGCTACTGGATTATGATGGGTTGTAATGTACTATCCCCGCAAATATTCTGGAGCAGCAAAATGAGAAGGAATCTTACGCTTACTTTCTTTATGTCAATCCTTATAAATATTGGTATGTGGTTTGAACGATTTGTAATTATCGTTACCTCTATTTACAGGGATTACTTACCAAGTGCATGGAGTACTTACTATACCCCAACCATTTGGGAGGTTGGTTTTTACCTGGGAACATTCGGCTTGTTTTTTACCTGTTACTTCTTGTTCTCAAAATTCTTCCCGGTAATTGCCATAGCAGAGATTAAACATATATTGAAAAGAAGCGGTGAAAACTATAAAGAGAAAATGGATGTGATTGATAAAAAGGATACAGAGGGTTTTGCCCATGATGAGTTGCATGATCATTAAATGAAGAAAGCTAAAAGCTAAACAATGAGTGTTAAAAAATTTATAGTAGGTAATTTTTACGATGAGGAAGTATTATTTCCTGCGGTAAAAAAGACCCGCCGTGCGGGGTACAAGATCCATGATGTGTTTACTCCATTCCCAATTCATGGATTGGATAAGGCAATGGGCTTAAGGGATACCAGTTTGCACACAGCAGGATTTATTTATGCTATTACCGGTACGGCCACAGCAGTTGGTTTTATCAGTTGGGCATTAACGAGGGACTGGCCAATAAACTTTGGTGGCAAGCCATTCTTTTCTTTGCCAGCATGGATACCTATTGCATTTGAGTTAACGGTATTATTTGCAGCAGTAGGCATGGTCCTTACATTTTGCTACCTGTGCCAATTGGCACCTTTTGTAAAGAAAGATCATTTTAATCCCCGCTCTACTGATGACACATTTGTAATGGCATTAGAGTGTACAGATAAGACAAACGAAGCAGAAGCTTTAGCTTTTTTGCAAAGCATTGGTGGGGCAGATGTACAGGTGCAGTATAAAGAAACAGGTTGGTGGCTTGGCCGTTATGATAAAGACACAGTAAGGTTTGAGAAAAAAGTAGAAGCGGCACATTAATAAATTTAATCTGAGATGAAGATGAAAAAACTTTGGATAATATCGGCTGTGGCAATTATGATAATATCTGTTATCAGTTGCAATAAAGTAAGGCGAAACCCAGGCAGGGTGTATATGCCGGATATGGCATACAGCCGGGCCTACGAAACCTACGCATCTACAGAAGCATTGAAAGCAAAATATAAAGACATTAACTACAACGCAATGCCGGTAAATGGCACAATGGCCCGGGGGGATATGTTATATATTTATCCATATAAAAATGATTCAGTTGGATATAAAATGTCTGCTGGTGTGCAAAATCCGTTTAAAGCAGATAGCATTGATTTAAAAGAAGCAGAAAGATTGTATCTGATTAATTGCGGCATTTGTCACGGAGCTAAATTAGATGGTAATGGCCCTTTGTACAAAGGTGGTGATGGCCCTTTCCCTAACAAACCAGCTACATTGGTTGGAGATGCCAAGTATGAAGCAATGGCAGAAGGAACCATGTTTCACTCTGTTACTTATGGGTTTAATTCAATGGGGAGTTATGCAGGGCAGCTAAGCACTAAACAACGTTGGGAAGTGATAGCCTATGTAAAATCAAAACAAAAAAAGGCAGCAGTAGTATCAACAGCAACAATCAATGCTGCCGATACTGCAAAAAAGGCTAAACCATAAATAGTTTATTGAACTTATTATAAAAGAACACTAATGTCAATAAAAGAAAATTTCGTAGTCTCAAAAAGGTACAATACCATTTCAATGGCATTGATGGCCCTGGGTGCATTGGCAATAATTGGCTTATACATTAACACACATGGCGGCGCAGGCACCGAAGAAGAAAAGCATATGAAAGATGCCCGGTTTTGGGCAAGCTTATTACAAAACAGTGTATTCTTTTTATTGGTGGTAAATGCCGCAATGTTTTTTATATGCGCCACTACATTAGCATGGGGCGGCTGGCAAATGGCTTTCCGCCGGGTACCCGAAGCCATATCTGCTGTAGTGCCGGTTATAGGTGTAATAGCACTGGTAATACTTTTGTCAATAGCATTTGGCAGCAACCACACTATTTATCACTGGACAGATGCAGAACATGTAAAGCATGATAATATATTAAATTTTAAAAAGGGTTTTTTAAATAAAGGAATGTATGCTGGTGTAACAGTACTTACCATTGCCTTATGGTCTTGGCTTGGCTGGAAGATGCGTAAGCTTTCCCGCAGTACAGACGAAGCCCCTTTTACTAATACTGCAGATGCAAAAAAATACATCTGGAACAACACTGTTTGGGCCGCTATGTTTATGATTGTATTTGCCCTTACGGTTATGTCATCTTTACCCTGGCTTTGGTTAATGAGTATAGATGCACACTGGTATAGCACCATGTATAGCTGGTACACATTTGCAAGCACCTTTGTATCGGGTATGGCATTAATAGCATTGTTTGTAGTTTATCTTAAAAACAAAGGCTATTTAGAGTATGCAACAAAAGAACACCTGCATGATATTGGTAAGTTCATGTTTGCCTTCTCGGTATTCTGGACTTACTTGTGGTTCTCTCAATTTATGCTGATATGGTACAGTAACCAGTCAGAAGAAACGACTTACTTTATGCCAAGGACACAAGGGTCTTACAGTGGGTTGTTCTGGTTTATGTTTGTAATAAATTTTCTTGCCCCTTTATTAATATTGATGAAGAGGGATTCAAAGAGAAATTATATGACAATAACCGTAATGGCATTGCTTATAATCTTCGGGCATTGGTTGGATTTATATCAGATGGTATTTCCAGGGGTAATGACAGAAAAAGAATCAGGATTAACATCTATCCCGGTAATTCTTTGGGATTTTGGTGTGGCACTGGGTTTTGTGGGCATTATTATGTTTGTTACGGCGAGGGCATTAAGTAAAGCACCGTTGCTGGCAAAGAACCATCCTTTTGTAAAAGAAAGTTTAATACACCATACATAAGCGGTTTGGAGTTTAGGGTTTGGTGTTGTTTTAGTTCGATGAGTAAAAATGAATTTGAAATTTTTGGGATTTGGTTCCGGTAGCTATCGGGATTATTATTTGGAATTTAGATAAATAGATTATGCAAACATTTTTCATAGTTGCAATTTTAGCGTTAGGTTTTCTGATCACATTTCAGATAGCCAAGGCCAGTGAGTATGTAGGGGTAATGCGGGGAGAAGACAGGGCCCGCAAACAGACAAATAAGATTAATGGCTTTATGCTGCTCATGTTTTTGGTGCTGGGATTGATTGGTGTTTATTATTGCAATGAAAAATTAAAAGGGAAAATATTAGGGACCCCCGCATCTGACCATGGTGTGCTTGTTGACAGGATGCTTTATATAACATTGGCAATTACCCTTATTGTTTTTGTAATTACACAGGTAGCTTTGTTCTGGTTTTCATATAAATATCAGGAGTCTGATAAAAGAAAAGCATACTATTATCCGCACAATAACAAACTTGAATTAATCTGGACGGTTATTCCTGCAATTACACTTACTATAATAGTTGGGTTTGGTATTTTTTACTGGTTTAAAATAACGGGTGATGCACCGAAAGACTCGATGGTGGTAGAAGTTACAGGTAAACAATTTGGATGGGAGTTCCGTTATCCGGGAAAAGACGGCATTCTCGGAAAAAAATATTTTAAGAAAGTTGACCCAACAAAAAACAACCCGGCAGGTCAGTTGTGGGATGATGTAGCAAACTATGATGATGTTTTTATGGAACAGGAAATGCACCTGGTGGTAAACAAACCGGTAAAGCTGGTAATAGGTGCAAAAGATGTAATACATGATGTGGGTCTTGCACATTTTCGTATGAAGATGGATGCGGTACCGGGTACCCCAACTACCATGTGGTTTACCCCAACCATTACAACGAAGGATATGATTAAAAAAACAGCCAACCCTGATTTTGTTTATGAAATATCCTGCGACCAGATGTGTGGTAAAGGCCACTGGAGTATGAAAGGGGTAATTGTAGTAGAAACGCAGGAAGAGTTTGATGTGTGGATGGCTGCCAAGAAACCACAATACCTGGTAGCTAACCCTCAGTTTGATAAGAGTGTTAAGCAGGCAGCAGATACAGTAATCAACAAACCAATGGCGGCTGTTGTAAAAGGAAAATCAAAAGATTAATTCGCCTCCGGCGAAAAAATATAAGAATTATGAGTGAAGCATTGCATATACATCCTGAAGCGGCAACGCATCATGAGCATCATCATGACGACCACGGCGGGCACCACCAGGAAACATTCATATCGAAGTATGTCTTCAGTATGGATCATAAAACTATTGGTAAGCAATTTTTAATTACCGGTATTATTTGGGCTATAATAGGTGGTTTGTTTTCTGTACTCTTCCGTTTACAATTAGGCTACCCCGATCAGAATTTTCCAATACTCGAAACATTTTTTGGCAACTGGGCCAAGGGTGGACAAATACAACCTGAATTTTATTATGCACTGATTACCATGCACGGCACAGTGCTGGTGTTTTTTGTATTAACAGCAGGGCTGAGCGGAACATTCGCCAACATCCTCATACCTCTTCAAGTTGGTGCAAGGGATATGGCCTCTCCATTTATGAATATGCTTTCTTACTGGTTTTTCTTTATGGCCAGTATAGTAATGCTTTCCTCATTGTTTATTCAAACAGGCCCCGCCTCTGGCGGATGGACGATGTATCCGCCATTGAGTGCATTGCACCAGGCAGGCGATGGTTCTAAATTAGGAACCGATTTGTGGTTAGTCAGTATGGCACTCTTTGTTATATCATCATTATTAGGCGGCCTTAACTATATAGCTACCATATTAAATATGCGTACCAAGGGTATGAGCATGACCCGTATGCCGCTTACTATCTGGGCTATGTTCTTTACCGCTGTATTAGGTGTGTTATCATTCCCGGTATTATTGTCAGGAGCTATATTATTGTTGTTCGACCGTAACCTCGGTACAAGTTTCTACCTGAGTGACATTGTGGTGAACGGACAAATATTGCCAAACGAAGGTGGTAGTGCAATTTTATATCAGCATTTATTCTGGTTTCTCGGCCACCCCGAAGTATATATCATTTTACTGCCTGCAATGGGTATGGTGTCGGAAATATTATCGGTAAACAGCCGCAAACCCATTTTTGGTTATATGGCGATGCTTGGTTCGCTGTTTGCAATTTGTATTCTTGCCTTTCTTGTATGGGCACACCATATGTTTGTAACGGGGTTGAACCCATTCCTCGGATCGGTGTTCGTTTTGCTTACACTATTAATTGCGGTGCCTTCGGCTATAAAAGTATTTAACTGGCTTACTACTTTATGGCGGGGTAACATCCGCTTTACACCGGCAACATTATTTGCCATTGGTTTTGTAAGCTTATTTATTTCTGGTGGATTAACAGGTATATGGTTGGGTAACTCCACTATTGATATACACCTGCATGATACCATGTTTGTGGTGGCACACTTCCACATTGTAATGGGTGTGGCATCATTCTTTGGAATGTTTGCCGGTGTGTATCACTGGTTCCCTAAAATGTTTGGCCGTTATTTAAACAGCACATTAGGTTATATACATTTCTGGGTAACGATGATTGGCTCTTACCTTATTTTCTGGCCGATGCACTACCAGGGCTTAGCCGGTATACCAAGAAGATATCTGGATAAAAAGGGCTGGGTATCTTTTAACCAGTTTGGCGATTTAGATAAAATGATTACGATAGTTTCTATTATAGTATTTGCGGTACAGCTGATGTTTGTGTTTAATTTCTTCTACTCTGTTTTTAAAGGAAGAAAAGTAACAACACAAAACCCTTGGGGGGCAAACACATTGGAGTGGACAACACCTATCCGTCCGGGACATGGTAACTGGCCTGGTGAAATACCTGAAGTACACAGGTGGCCATATGATTATGCTAAAGACGGAAGGGAGTTTATACCACAAACAGAACCGATTGGTGCGGGAGAGAGCAAACATTAAGTGAATGGTGAGGTGGAGGTCGTCGCAATTGGTGAACAACGAAAGGAGAGTATAAGAATGCGACGCAAGGGACGATGTTAGAAGTAATGATGTTGGAAACAAAATTGTTCTTAAAATATAGCGAGGCTGATGAAGAAAGTAAAAGATTATTTGCAGTTAATGAAGCCTTCGCTGAGTATCATGGTGGTGTTTAGCAGTGTAATGAGTTTTACACTAACGAAAGGGAGCGAAAGCTTTGTGGATTTTTGGAAGATGATATTCTTGCTCTTTACAGGTGGGATGCTGGTAACAGGTAGTGCCAATGCTATAAACCAGGTAGTTGAAAAAGATACCGATGCACAAATGAAACGAACTGCCACAAGGCCGGTAGCTTCTGGCAGAATGGGTGTAAATGAAGGCTGGGCTTTTGCAATTATTACCGGAGTGGTTGGGGTTTTTATTTTGGGGAATTATTTCAACTGGTTAACGGGCGGCCTGGCAGCGTTTAGTTTGTTTCTGTATGCGTTTATTTATACGCCGCTAAAGAAAGTAAATTCAATAGCAGTGCTGATGGGTGCAGTACCGGGAGCTTTGCCTTGTTTAATTGGATGGGCAGCCGGGGATAACAATTTAGGATTGGGCGGATGGGTGTTATTTGCATTTCAGTTCTTTTGGCAATTTCCGCATTTTTGGGCAATTGCTTGGGTGGCACACAAAGATTATTCATCAGTAGGATTTAAATTATTACCTGCTGATAAAGGGCCAACAAAGTTTACGGCACTGCAAACAGTTCTTTATTCACTGGTGCTTGTACCGATTACACTGGCTCCGTTTTTTACTGGTATGTGCAGCTACAACGATGTAAAAGGGATACTTGGTTTAGGGTTGATAACAGCGGCCAATGTGTTTATGATAGCAAGATGTTTGACATTGTATAAAAGAATGGATGTAGCCTCGGCAAGACAAGTGATGTTTGGCAGCTACATGTATTTACCGGTGGTAATGCTGGCAATGTTGCTGAGTAAAGTATAAATTTTTAAAAGAATAGATGGATATAGTGGCAACACAACAAAGACAAAGGATGCACCCCCATAAATTTATTCTGTGGGTAGCTATTGCAAGTATCATTATGATGTTTGCAGGGCTTACCAGTGCATACATTGTAAAGAGCAACCAGATAAACTGGAAGCAGGTGGCATTGCCAAAAGTGTTTTGGTTTTCTACTGCTGCTATTTTGCTTAGCAGTATAACCATGCAGATGGCAGTAAGATCTTTTAAACAAAAGGAAATGGCGCAATACCGCAGCCTTATTGGTGTTACACTTTTATTGGGTGTTGCCTTTGTGGTATTGCAGTGGATGGGTTTTAATGAACTGTGGAAACAGAATATAACGTTTAAAGGTGCTGGTGCTGGTCAGTTTTTATATGTAATATTCGGGTTACATGCGGTGCATGTAATTGGAGGAATAATAGCATTGCTGGTAGTGGCCCTGCGGGGATATTTTGGCAAAACAAAATTCTATGGATCAAACCCGGTGGAAGTAGCAGCATTGTACTGGCACTTTGTAGATTTTTTATGGATTTATTTGTTGGTCTTTTTTCTTGTAATAGGTAAGTAACAGATTTAATATTGTTTATGTCAACAACAACAACAACACATCAAACCAAATGGTGGTATGGGGGCAAAAGCCCCTTCAACCTGGAATATGGTAAAGTGATGATGTGGTATTTTTTAATGAGTGATGCTTTTACGTTTGGGGCATTTTTGATTTCGTATGGCTCTATCCGTTTTAGTCAGAACTTTTGGCCTGATCCTAACGTAGTGTTCAATGCGTTTCCCGGTGCTGGTCATGCTAACCTGCCACTTGCCTTTGTGAGTGTAATGACCTTTATACTTATCATCAGCTCTGTAACAATGGTACTGGCAGTACATGCAGGACATAAAGGGGATAAGAAAAGTGTAATGAAGTGGTTGTTCTGGACCATTATTGGTGGCCTTGCATTTCTTGGATGCCAGGCATGGGAGTGGCATCACCTTATAACTGGTGAACATATAGTATTGGCCGATGGTAAATTAGATATGATTGGGCAAACTACAAGAGGCAACCCCTGGGGTGAGTTAGTGCATGGTGAAGCATTAACTGCTGCTTTAAACAATACATCGCATGAAACACTGGTGAATATTGTACACAGTCATGATCATTCACATACAACAAAAGCACTGGCCGCAAAATCGGATGCGGAACTCAGGGGAATGGTAAATCTTGCAGAAATGCATATAAGAAAACCAGGGCCTATCGCCTTCGGCGGATACTTTTATGGTATTACCGGTTTCCACGGCTTCCATGTGTTTTCTGGTGTGGTAATTAATATAGTAATGTATATTATGACATCGAAAAATGTATTTCAGAACAAGGGCCATTACTTAATGATAGAAAAAGCAGGTTTGTACTGGCACTTTGTAGATCTGGTTTGGGTATTTGTGTTCCTGTGTTTTTATCATTATCTAATAACAAGTAATTAATTTATATATGCAACATCCGGCGTTTGAAGAAGTAACGGTACATCATCATACAGATGATGCAGAGTTTAAAAGAAGGGTAAAAAAAACAACCATACTCCTTTCTGTTATTACAGTAATAGAACTGGCAATAGGTTTAATTATCTATAATCTGCATAAAAGCGATGTAAACAGGGATTTTTTAATCCTGGCTTTTAAAGGGGTGGTTTGTATACTTACATTAGCAAAGGCCTATTACATTGTATCTGTTTTTATGCACCTGGGTGATGAAATCAGAAATTTTATAATGACAATAGTGGTTCCGTTAATGTTGTTTATCTGGTTTATTGCAGCCTTTCTTTGGGATGGTGGTTCTTATAAAAACCTTCGGAATAAATTTGACCCGCATTTTAAAGAAACAACTATGCCATCAAAACATCATGGAGGGGATGCAACACATGAAGTTAAACCGGCGCCTCACAGCGGAAAAGAATAAAAGGTTTGTAAACTTAATATAAAACCATTAAGCCTTCGCAGTGAACAAAGCGGTGGCTTAATGGTTTCTTTTTTAAATAAATAATAAAAGTGAACAAAGGAGCTTTAGGTGCGATAGTGCTGGCATTGCTTACGCCGCTGGTCTGCTACTTTATTATGAAGGGCAAAAGCGAAAAAGCATCCACGATGCCGCTGCATTATTATGCTGATACGGTAATAGAAAAAATCAAGAACGGAAAAAAAACTTCCGAAACAGTATGGCACCAGTTAGCAGATTTTTCATTGACTAATCAGAATGGGAAAAAAATAACATTCGACAGCCTGAAAGGAAAAATAATAATTGCTGATTTTTTCTTTACGCATTGCCCTACTATTTGCCCGCCAATGACGAGAAATATGAAGCGGTTGCAGGAGTCTATTAATAATGGACAAAGGGTGGGTGATAAAACAAACAAGCTGGTACATTTTCTTTCATTCAGTATAGACCCCGAAAGGGATAGTGTGGAAAGGTTAAAATACTGGGCAGACCGTTTTCAGATAAACCCTGAAAAATGGTGGCTACTTACAGGGGATAAAAAAACCATTTACAACCTTGCCCTAAACGAAATAAAATTAGGTATACAGGATGGTGAAGGAATTGATACAAATTTTGTACACAGCGATAAGTTTGTACTGATAGACAGCAACAGGCTGGTGCGGGGTTTTTATGATGGATTAGATTCTGTAGCCCTGGCAAAACTCTCAGAAGATTTGGTATTGCTGACTATGGAAAAAGACCCCAGGGCCAAAAGTTTTTTTGATGGTAAGCTCGAGTTAATAGCTGTGGTATTCTTAGTAGCTATTTTTAGTGTTGGGCTGTTACTATTTTTATTAAGAAAAAAGAAGTCAAATGCTTAGTGCTGTTTGGGAAAAAAATGACAGGAAGGCAAAAAAACTAATCTGGTTTTTTTCGGTAATAGTGTTTGTTGCTATTACAGTATTAGGAAAATACAACCTTGCGGGAAAAATACAAATGCCTTTTGATGTACACTTTTTTGCTTTGCTTAATGCAACAATAAATGCCTTAGTGGCATTACTATTGATTGCTGGGTTAATAGCAGCAAAGAAGCGGATATTTATGCTGCACAAAAAAATTATGGTTATAGCTTTACTACTATCAGTTTTATTTTTAGTTAGCTATGCCTGCCATCATTTATTTGCAGGTGAAACGATGTATGGCGAAACAGACGGTATAAAGGGGTTGAGTGGTGCAGAAAGAACTGCTGCCGGCAGTATGCGAAATATTTATCTTGCAATCCTGATAACGCATATCCCATTGGCAGGGTTAGCACTACCATTTATTTTATTTGCAGCATACAGGGCATTAACAGGAGAGTTTGAAAAACATAAAAAACTGGTTCGTATTATCTGGCCGGTATGGTTTTACGTGGCAGTAACCGGGGTGGTGGTGTATTTGATGATAAAGCCTTATTATAGCTAATATCTAAATTTTCCCTGCCCATTTCATTTCTTCTTCTATTTCGGCCAATCGTTTTTGTTTTAGCCTTGCAGGGATTTGTTCGGTAAACATAACCACTATCATAATTATCAGGTACACAAAAAGCAAGAGTACCACTAATGAAAAAGCAGCATCCCTTATCCAAATAACCTCCATAAACAATGCAAACACTCCGCTGATACTGAGAAAGACAATGGTAACTGGTTTCTGAAAGGCAAGAAATAAAAAAGAAAGGATACAAAAAAGGTAACAGGGTATCATTACATTAAAAAGCCAGTGTTGCGGGTTAGCTATAATAAAATGCTGAATAAGGCAGGTGATAGTAAGCATTACACCAAATGTGCCGCCATAAGTGCAAATATTTTCCTGGCGACTGGTGAGTGGGTTTAGGGGAGAGGCTGAAGACATACAAAATTTTATTTGCAAGGATACTTTAAAAATTTAATTCCTGGATAGGATCCCAGAATACATTTTTAAAATCCTGTATCTGGTCATTCTTTACTTTTATACCTTCTTTCTTCAATAGTTTTTCCATATTGCCCGGCGGCGTAAAATGGTGTTTGCCGCTAAGCATACCAATACGGTTTACCACCCTGTGTGCAGGTACTTTTGGCTTTATCTTTCCTGCACCATTCATTGCCCAGCCTACCATACGGGCAGATGATTTGGTGCCGAGGCACTCTGCAATAGCACCATAAGAAGTAACCCTTCCCTTTGGTATCTGCCTTGCTACTTCAAACACCAGCTCAAAAAAACTTTCGTCTTTTTTACCCGAGGGCTTTACTGGTTTTATTTTTTCTGAAAATTTTCTGCTAGTGGCCATGTTATGAAGTTATACAAATCAGCGGTTAACCGACTGTTCAGTTTGTAATGACTTTATCAAAATGCTTTTTATTGGCTCAGGTACATTTTCAAATTGATAAGGGCAATGCCTGCAACCATTGCCGCAGCAATAACCTTTATCAAGGTGGTATTTGTCAGTAAGCACAATAAGGCCATCTTCATTAAAATAATAATCTGCACCTTCAATCAGTTCCTTCATGTTCCTGTAAAAGTTTTTTTAATTCCTCGTCTTTTTCTTTTCCGGGTAAAACAGCAGGTAAAGAAAAACATAGATAATGGATGCGGTTACTGCCTGCAATATCAAGGGATTCGTAATGGGTTTTAATTTTTAAATAGTCAGCAATACTTTCCTGTGAATACACATTGTCTGTATCGGTATGTATTGCACATCCATATAAATCAATAACCATTTTTGTGAATTTGTAAAGATCGGGGCTATCTGTTTTCAAATGGATTAAACCACCGGGGGTAATAAATTGCTGATAGAGCCGTAAAAATTTGGGGTGTGTTAATCTTTTTTTTGCCTTAGACAGCCGCAATTGCGGATCAGGAAAGGTTATCCATATTTCACTTACCTCATCCGGTACAAAATATTCTGCAATCATGTCAATTTGTGTACGCAGAAAAGCCACATTGCGTAAATTGTTTTGCAATGCCTTTTTTGCGCCTACCCATATGCGGTTGCCTTTCAGATCAACTCCAATAAAATTTCTTTTTGGATATAAAATGCCAAGCCCTACGGCATACTCCCCCTTTCCACAAGCTAACTCCAGCGTAATAGGGTTATTGTTTTTGAAAAAATTATTCCACTCCTCATTTATATCTTTTGGAAATTGTAAAACATTTGGAAAAGTTTTCAATTCTGCAAAACGAACTAGTTTTTTTTGAGCCATAGCAGATAAAGGTAAAATAAAACGTAAGGGTACAATCATATTTTTACTTGAAAACTACTACTGCTTGCAAATCTTAACGGTAAACCCGGTTGAGTTTTTTCTTTTCCGGGTAGTTTAATATCATCATAAAGTGAATCTGCAATACAGCAAAGCATTTTTTAGAAAAAAATAAAGCACCTGTATTAACAAGTGCTTTACAAATTAATATTAGTGTTTTTTAAAACTTCTTTAAATATCCAATACCAAAGTATTGGCGAAACTGTGTAGCTGGTGAGTTGCCGCCAGTGCCAAATATTCTTACATCGTCATCATAAATTAAATCGAGGCCAATGTTGGCCGAAATACCTTTAAAGATATTTGCACTAAGAAGATTGGTCATAAACACATCTACATTTTGCGGGTTGCGCTTATAGTTACTAAATAAATCCAGTTTCGATTTATAAGTAATGTTCTTTACAATTTCTTTCATGTAATTAGCCGAAAGAAAGGCGCCAATTTCGTTGTTTACTGTTTTACCTACCGGCACCCCATAAAATCCGCCTTTTTGACCGGGAATTAATTCTGATTTTACAATTACCCACCTACTGGTTAATGGAGAAATAAATACAGAAAAGTTAGAAGAAGGTTTATAGTCTAAGCCTAACGATAGCAATAAATAAGCCGGAGAAAGGAACAACGAGTTTTTAACAGGAGCCAGGCCTGAAGGATAATTAAAACCGGGTGCAAATTGTGTACGAAAATTAAATAATGCACTTGCATACCACTTACTGGTGTTGCTTAATTTATAACCATATTTAGAAAGCAGATCAATACGGTCATCGCTTTTACGGCTGCCAAGCGAGGTTGTTTTTACGTATCCTAAAGCAAGGTCAAGGCTGTTATCCCAAGCTTTTCTTTCTTTAGTATAAAAAGCATGCAGGCTAAGCAGTGAATTAATATTAAGCGACAATTTATCGCCACCTGCTGCCCAGTTGGATAGGGATGTTTGTCCAAAATTCAGATTAAACAAACCACCCTTCTTCCATAATTTCTTTGCGGTGTCTGATGCGTCTTTTACAACAGTGCGACTGGCCTGGGATTGAAGATCTTTTACAGATTGGTCTTGTGCCAAAGCTCCAATAGATAAAAGGAGAAATAAGGCGGCAATAACTTGTTTCATATATAAATTTTTTGCAAATGTATTAGAATAAGTAAAAACGGATATTTTTTTTCGTTAAGAAAGGAAATAAAGGGTATAAAAAATTAAGAGACATCTTTGTCGAATAATCTTCAAAAACAAAAAAGCCTTCCCGAAAAAATCAGAAAGGCTTTTTAAAAGCTGTAGGGGGAGGGATCGAACCTCCACGGAGCAGTTAGTTGTAGCACAAAGTTCAGTGGTCGACCCTGGTCGAACTCCGGCTTGCACCGAAGAACGGCTCTATGCTATATTTATCCTGTTACCTCCACCCCCGAGACAAGAGGGTCGCTGCCAGTCTGAGCTATTTCAAAAACAAAAAAGCCTTCCCGAAAAAATCAGGAAGGCTTTTTAAAAGCTGTAGGGGGAGGGATCGAACCTCCACGGAGCAGTTAGTTGTAGCACAAAGTTCAGTGGTCGACCCTGGTCGAACTCCGGTTTGCACCGAAGAACGGCTCTATGCTATATTTATCCTGTTACCTCCACCCCCGAGACAAGAGGGCATGTCTGCCAGGCTTGCGCCATTTCATCACCCCACAGTGTATGTATAAGAACGTTGACTACACAAATATAGGCTGTAAATTGTTTTTGTTCCAAATTTTTCAATACTTATTTTAAATTATTAGAAATAATTTAATAATTTTATTATTTTATTAATAATTATCAAAAACAAACCTCAAAATGGCAGTAAAATTAAATCTTGATAAATTGGACCTTCAAATCATTCAGCACATGATGGATACCGCAGAAACATCCTATGCAGATTTGGGAAAAAAATTATTTGTATCAGGCGGCACAATACATGTAAGAATTAAAAAACTGCAGGATGCCGGTGTGGTTAAAGGAATGAGGCTACAGGCTGATTTAAAAAAAATGGGTTACGATGTAATTGCTTTTATTGGCATCTATCTTAAAGAAAGTTCGCTGTACGATTCTGTCGTAAAAGAATTGCAGAAAATACCAGAGATAGTAAGGCTCAATTACACAACAGGCAACTACAGCATGTTTGCAGAAATAGTATGCAAAGATATTTCGCTGCTAAGAAATGTACTGCATGGGCAATTGCAAAAAATAAAAGGGATAGAAAGGACCGAAACATTTATTTCTCTGGAAGAAAGCTTTAGCCGAAATGTAAATGTGCTCCAGTAATTATTTCACTTCTTCAAACACCCCGGTTTGTTTGTTCTTCCGCACATTATCCCAGTTAAAATAGCGGCCATTCATAGCTACATACACCCCGGCAGGTAATGTTTGTGCAAAAGCCAATGCACTGCCCAGGTTAAACAAACCATCAGAGCTGCCAAATTTAATCGGTATCATGGCCCCGGTAAGCACCACTGTTTTGTCTTTTACTTTTTGTGCAAGCACTTTTGCTGTATCAGCCATTGTATCTGTGCCATGGGTAATAACAATTTTATTTTCATCGCAATTGTTGCATTGATGGATAATCAGGGCCCTGTCTTCATCTGTCATTTCAAGGCTGTCCACCATCATCAATGTCCTTATTTCCACATCGGCACGGCTGCGCCCCATCTCAAGAAGGTCACTCATATGTGTATCTTTAAAATACAACTGTCCGTTAAGCTCATTATACTCCTTATCAAAAGTGCCACCAGTAATAAATATGCGGATAGCCATAAACCATTAATTTTTAATACATGAAGATAAAATTAAATCATACAACCAGGTGGGAGATGACAGAAATTGCAACAGAAAGTATTGCACAGATTATAAAAAAGTTAAAGAATTGTAAGCAAATCTGTTTTTTGCATTAGTATATATCATATTTTAGCAGTGCCTTAAAACAAAAAAGGTCCTTCCGTAGAAACGGACTGACCTCTAACGATTGCTTGCCATATGAAATTCTTAAAGAGTAGAATTTGATTGCTGAACTTTGTTGCCAATTATCAGCTTTTGAAGATTATTGGCTTTATCTTTGACCTCTGACCGCTTGCCCCTTTTAACGATTGCTTGCCTTTATTTAATCTTCTGACACAAAAGTACTGCGGCACACCTTATCCCTAAAGCCAAATATGGCTTGGTTTTATTATGCCGAAAGCGCAGGATGGTGTCCAAAATCCTTACTGGCAGGGGGTTTCAGCAAAAACTCTTTATGATGCCCAACCGTAATACAGATATACTATTTCAACTTATTAAATCGCTGGAAAAGGCCGAAAAAAGACATTTTAAGCTTTATATAAAACGCAGCTCAGGAAATGAAGACCTGAAAATCGTCCGACTTTTCGATGCGATTGATAAGCAAAAAGAGCACAACGATAAACAGTTGCTTAAAAAATTATCAGATGTAACAAAGCCACAGTTAGCCAACATTAAAACACATCTTTATAAACAATTATTAGCAAGCCTTCGTTTATTAAAAAGTACCGACAGTATTGATCTGCAACTGACCGAGCAATTCGACTATGCTCATATACTTTATAAAAAAGGTTTGTTTATGCAGAGCATCCGTATATTGGAAAGGGCAAAAGATTTGGCAAAAGCAAATCACAAATACAATATACTCCCCCAGCTTATATCATTAGAAAAAAGGATTGAGGTGTTACACATTACTAGGAATATCCAACACCGGGCAGATGCCCTGGCAACTCAAGCAAACGACGCAAACAGCCATATTGATAAAGTAACCAGGTTGTCTAATCTTACATTAAAATTATTTAGTTGGTTTGTACAAAACGGACATGCAAGGGATGAACATGATGAAAAGGATATACGCAGGTTTATGGAACAGAACCTGCCATCGGGTGCCAATAAAGAAATAGGTTTTTATGAAAGAATGTATTTATACCAAAGCTATACCTGGTATGCATTTATACGACAGGATTTTTTGCAATACTATCGCTATGCACAAAAGCTGGTTTCGCTTTTTAAGGAAAACCCATTAATGCAAAGGGTTGAAACAAGCCACTACATCAAATCAATCCATTATTTATTAAATGCACATTTTGACTTGAGCAACCACCGGGAATTTGAAAAAACATTAAAATATTTTGAGAAAGCAGCACAATCTGAACGGATAAAAGAACATGATAACTTTCGTACGCAGGCCTTTATTTATATAAGCCAGGCCCGCATCAACCAGCATTTTATGCAGGGTACATTTAAAGCCGGTCTTGCAACTATTAAACCTATAGAAAAAGAATTAGAGGAATATAATTTATTTCTGGATAGCCATCGGGGGCTGGTACTCAACTACAAATTTGCCATGATGTATTTTGGCAGCGGCGATTATAATTCCTGTATTGATTACCTGCAAAAAATAATAAACGATAATTCCACATTGCGTTACGATTTGCAATGCTATGCCAGGGTGCTGCATTTAATGGCGCATTATGAACTGGGTAATGATATGCTGATGGAATCCCTGAGTAAATCTGTTTACCGCTTTATGGCGAAAATGAAAAACCTTACAACGGTGGAAGAAGCCATGTTTAAATTTTTGCGCCAGTCACTTCCATTATCTCCAAGGCAACTGCAACCTGAGTTTGCAAAACTGCTGCACACCATTAAGCATCTGGAGAAAGACCGTTTTCAAACAAGGGCTTTTGCTTACCTCGATATTATTTCATGGGTGGAAAGCAAAGTGTATAATAAACCAATGGCAACGGTGATACAGGAGAAATACATGAAGAGCAAGCGAAGAGAAATGTAACACCATTTTTCAAAATAAAAAACCAATTAAGCGGCCTTACTTTTAACTTCGTACCCATCATGTGGGAAGCAATTGCAAAAGGCCTTACATTCGGTTTACTGCTTAGTATAGCAGTGGGGCCGGTATTGTTTTCTATCATCAAACAAAGTATCAATAACGGGCATAAAGGCGGCCTTGCTTTTGTGCTGGGTGTATCTGCCAGCGATGTTACACTGGTATTAATCAGCAACGTATTTACAGAACTCTTCAACACACTGCAGGTACATAAAAAAGAAGTGGGTATTGCCGGTTCTGTATTACTGATTGTAATGGGTGTGTTCTTCTTATTCTTTAAAAAAATAAAAGTAAACGAAGAGGGTAAGCAGGTAATGTTGTTTCGCAAAAGGGATTATGCCAAACTTTTTCTTGCCGGGTATTTTATGAATGTATTAAACCCTGGTGTAATTTTATTCTGGATTACAACTTCTACAACGGTAGCTTATGTGCCAAACAATAACCGCATCATAATATTTATTACCTGCCTTTTATTTGTATTGGCTATGGATGTATTAAAAGTAATGCTGGCGGGTAAAATAAGAAAGCGGCTGACACCGCACAACATCCACATACTAAACCGCATCAGCGGCATAATACTTATTGTATTTGGTATTGCCTTAATTTGGGGGCTGCTTTATTATGCAAAAAAATAGTAAAACAAATACTTTAAAAAAGAAGGGTAGCCCGGCCAGGCAGTTTCTGCAAAAAATTTGGCGGTGGACGAAAAAGGGTTTCATTATCCTCTTTATTGCACAGTTTATTTACATTATCTTATTGAAATGGATAAACCCGCCTGTTACAATAACGCAACTCGTAAGCTGGCTTAGCGGACATGGATTGAAGAGGGATTATATTAACGGCAGTAATACGTCGCCCAATGCAAGGCTGGCTGTAATGGCATCAGAAGACCAGTTGTTTCCCGACCATAGCGGCTTTGACTGGAAGAGTATTAAAAAAGCAATGGTGTACAATAAAAAGAAACCGGGACGGATAAGGGGCGGCAGCACCATTAGCCAGCAGGTGGCAAAAAATGTTTTTCTATGGCAGGGCCGAAGCTGGATACGAAAGGGTTTGGAAATGTATTTTACTTTTATGATTGAAAAAATCTGGGGCAAGAAAAGGATATTAGAAGTGTACCTGAATGTAATTGAAATGGGGGATGGTATTTTTGGGATAGAAAGGGCGGCCAATATTTATTTTAATAAACCTGCAAGCAATTTATCAAAACAGGAAGCAGCAATGATAGCGGCCTGTTTGCCAAACCCTAAAAAATATACTGTAAAGCCTGTATCAACCCATGTGCTGTTCCGCTCAAGGGCAATAATACGACAGATGAATAATTTACAAACTGACCCTGATATACAACGGCTATTGGGAATTGGCAGCCCCCCTAGTAAAAGTAAAGTAGTAGAGAAATAATCTTGAAGGAAGAATCTGTGTTTATCTGCGTTCCTCAGTGGCTAAAATATTATCAACAGCATTAACAGCAATCTTCAACCTTTCCTCATACTCACCCCTCACATCAACCCAGGGAATTGATTGGTTTACCATAATGTCTTTATAAATTTTATACAACTTTTTTCTTGTTTCTAAATCAGGGTATTCCCTTAACTCATCTTTTACCCAGGGCAAATCAATATTACAAAGCAGGTATAAATCATATTTTCTTTTTAATATTTCATCCAGAATAAGACGGTGGCAATTATTAAACACAAACTCACACCATACTTTCATTACATACATATCGGTATCAATAAACAAAGGAATAGAGCCCCCTTCTTCTAATAATGGCAGCGAATTTCTTTCTAAAGTTGTTGTGTATTCATCCTCCAATGCCAGTTGGCCTTTGGCAATGGTTAGTAAATCATCAAACCCATAATTAGTACCGTTGCTGAGTAAATACTCCCTTGCAAACTCCGGGCACCACATTGTTTCATAATGCTGCGCTAATTGTTCGCATAAAAAACTTTTACCTGTACTCTCAGGGCCAATGATGACGATTTTTTTAAGCATGTTTTTGTTTTGCCTTTTTTCTCCACTCTATTAAACCTATTACAGCTAAAATAAGAAATACAAAGTATTGCACACTTGTAAATGCAGCGTTTTTATAAAAGTATAGCGGTATAGATGCTATGTTAGTCACAATCCACCAAATCCAGTTTTCTACTTTCTTTCTTGTCATTTCCCACATACCTGTATAAGCGGCTGCAGATGCAAATGAATCTCCAAGCGGCACATTGCTTTTTGTATATTTTTCTAAAATAAAATAAAGCACAACCCAGCTTACAATAAAAAATGTAAAAGAGATAAGCCAGTCTTTTTTATTGTTAAAAGTTATAGGTAACACTTTGCCCTCTTTTTTCCGGCTCCAGGTATACCAGCCGTAAATGCTCATTATAGTATAATAGAAATTAAGGCTGCCCTCGGCATACAAACCCCACCAGCTAAAACAAAACCAGGTGTATAAAATAGTGTTGATAATCCCTGTTGGATATACAAGGATATTTTCTTTTCTGGAGAACAGCACACTTACGATGCCAAAGAACACTGCTACATATTCCAGCCCGGAAGTGTTCCTCATTCCCTCGATAAATTGCTGATATATTTCTTGCAATGAAAGTGTTTTACCAAAAATAGCTACTCTGGCTTGCTGTTGCGATACTTTTTCATACCCCGCAGGTATTTTATTCCTTTGGATGTTTGAAACCGGGTTGGCACTTGCTGCCATTGCCCCCCACCAGAACGCCACACTAAAAAATGAAGATGTGGTACAAAAGCGAAACCGGTTTTACCACTCAGGGCAATCACCTGTCCTTTCTTCACCGTATCGCCAACATTTATCAATGCCCCATTATGTTGCAAGTGCCAGTAACCGGCACGGGAACCATCAGTATGTTGTATCACAATATTATTACCCTCTGAACGATATTTTTTATTCAATCCCCCTTTGGTTCCATCTTCTTTCGCCCTTGTTACTATACCATCTCTTACGGCTGTAATTTTTGTTCCCCGTTTCATATTAAAATCAAGGGCTGCTCTTTCCCGGTGTGTAAACCCACGGAAATAGCCTTGTATCACCCGGAATGATTTACCTTCTTCATATGGCAGTGCATACACATAACTGGTATCGTCTTTAATCATTCCTTTTTGCAAAAGCTTTACTTCTTTACGCAATGGGTTTTTACTGACGGAGCAGGCAGCAATAGAGCATGCCAAGGAGAAATATAAAATCATTTTATATATATCCAGCCTGCCGGACAGGCAGGTTTGCGCAATTGTGCCATTGTTGTCTTTTTCAGAAATATATTTATGTTTCATATTATAAACAAGAGAGAAAAAATGCTTAAATCATCCTGTAAAAATAAGTTCATCCTGAAAATTGACGGTTCATAATTATTTAATTGTTTGTCAAAAAGAAACGGTGTAGCTTTTCTGTCCAAATTTTTAAACTTAAATCTAACAATTATGACAACACAAGAAGTGGCCGCAAGGTTTAATGAACTGGCACAAACAGGACAATGGGATAAGGTGCAGGGAGAACTCTATGCTGACAATGCCGTAAGTATTGAACCAGCACATGCTGCCGCCATGGGCATGGGAAATGCAGAGGGCATCGAAGCCATTAAAGCAAAAGGAGCAGCATTCAATGCAATGGTGGAGGAAATGCACGGAGGCTATTCTACTGAACCGGTAGTTGCGGGTAATCATTTCAGCGTAGCGATGGGCATGGACATTACTATGAAAGGGATGGGTCGCAGTAAGATGGATGAAATTGCCGTATATGAAGTAAAAGACGGAAAGATTGTGAAAGAGCAATTCTTTTATTAGTTGATGAAATACTGGCACACGGATAACACGGATTTTTTTGCTTCGCAAAAAGAAGATGTTTGAGTTCTGAGAATATGGCAAATCCAAAATTCCACGAAGTGGAATAAATCTGTGTTCATCTATCCAATCTGTGTCATCCGTGTTCCTGTATTATATTTACTTTGCATCATGCACAAAAAAATACTCCTTCTTGGCAGCGGCGAACTCGGCAAAGAATTAGTTATCTCCTTAAAAAGACTGGGACAAACAGTGATTGCTGTTGACAGCTATCCCGGCGCACCAGCCATGCAAGTAGCCGATGGATTTGAAGTAATTGATATGCTCAACGGCTCAGCATTAGATGCAGTGGTAGTTAAACATAACCCTGACTTAGTTGTTCCCGAAATAGAAGCCATATGAACGGAACGCTTTTATAATTACGAAGAAAAGAATATACAGGTAGTACCTAGTGCCAGGGCAGCCAACTTCACTATGAACAGAAAGCTGATAAGGGATTTGGCAAGCAAAGAACTAGGATTGCGAACAGCAAAATATTTCTATGCTACCACTTTTGAAGAATTTACAAAAGCCGTAAAAGAAATTGGCTTACCCTGTGTGGTAAAACCTTTAATGTCTTCTTCCGGAAAAGGACAAAGTGTATTACGAAATGAAGGTGATAAACAAACTGTTTGGGAGTATGCTATTAATAATTCAAGAGGTGACATTAAAGAAGTGATCATCGAAGAGTTTATTTCTTTTCATACAGAAATTACCTTGCTAACGGTAACACAAAAAAATGGCATCACCTTATTCTGTCCTCCCATCGGCCACCGGCAGGAAAGAGGCGACTACCAGGAAAGCTGGCAACCCGTCGCCATCAGCGAAAAGGATTATACCGATGCCTGCAAAATGGCTGAGCAAATAACAGCTGCACTGACCGGAGCTGGTTTATGGGGAGTAGAATTTTTCTTAACTGATAAGGGTATTTATTTCTCTGAATTAAGTCCCCGGCCACACGATACGGGCATGGTTACATTAGCAGGCACACAGAATTTATCTGAGTTTGAATTACATGCAAGAGCCATCCTCGGCTTACCCATTCCTGAAATAAAATTAGAAAGAGCCGGAGCCAGTGCAGTTGTATTAGCTAATAAAACAGCAGAACAATTTATAGTTTCAGGAGTTGAAAAAGCATTGGAACAAACTAACACTGATGTAAGAGTGTTTGGTAAACCAACTATAAGAACTTATCGCCGTATGGCCGTAGCACTAGCATATGATAATATTAATGCCGATGTAAACGAGTTGAGAAAAAAAGCAAAAGAAGCAGCGGATAAAATTTCAATTGACTGATAGCAGCATAGAAAATGAATTATTGTCGTTAAGCTTTCTCAGGTCTTTAATTATTTTAGCCCACACATAACCGGTGAACTAAATTGCCAGCAGTTCAAACACTGTATGCCTTTATAAAAGAAACAATTGGCTGCCCCTATAAAGAGCGGTATTCAAACACAAAGTCTTGATATTGTCGGTTAAGCTGCTGCCGACAAGTATTTCCTTTCCTTTTATATTTGGCTGAATATGTCACTTACTTGTCTGTTTATGTTTTTACAGGGTAATTAATTTTACATTTGCTAGCTATGAAAAAAATAAAAATCACCTTCCTGGTTTTACCGCATACCCACTTGCTCGATTTGGCAGGTCCCGACCAGGTATTTCTCGAGGCAAAAGATTACGGGTTACCACTGGATGTAATTTTTTGCGGGCTTACTGAACAGATACCAACCACTTCAGGGCTTTCGATAAACAAATTGAGAAAATTCAGTAAGGTGAAAGTAAGCACAGGCGATTACATCATCGTTCCCGGGGCAGATGTAAAATTTTTGGCTTCCAAATCCGTACCCTGCGAAAGCGAAGTCAGGCAATGGCTGCACCATGCATACAGCAGCGGTGCTTATATCTGCTCGGTTTGCACCGGCGCTTTCTTTTTAGCAAGGATGGGTTTACTAAATGGCCGCAAGTGTACTACACACTGGAAGAGGACCAATGAGCTACAGGAGAAATTTCCCTTACTAAAAGTACAGGACAATGTTCTTTTTACAACAGATGAACGAGTTTTAACCAGTGCCGGTGTAGCCGCCGGAATAGATATTGCATTGCACATCACTGAAAAACTAACCAATGAAAACACTGCCTTTAAGATAGCAAGGGAACTGGTCATATACCGCCGCCGTGGTGGCGAAGATGCACAACAGAGTATATTTATGAAATACAGGAACCATTTGCATACGGGCATACATACTGTGCAGGATTATATGCAGGAACACCTGAATCAAAAAATAACACTCGAGCAGCTGGGCGATTTAGCCTTTATGAGTCCCCGCACATTAACAAGAGTATTTAAAAAAGAAACGGGCATCACGGTGAATAATTATATAACACTATTACGTCAAGAACTGCTGAATAAGCTGGCCACAGATACTGACCTCACACGAAAGCAAATGGCTGCCTTTTGCGGCCTTGGCAGTGAGCGGCAGGTGATACGGCTGATGAAATCAGCCTGAAGAGTATATTAATGTAATTGCATTTTTATTGCTTTTCGAAAAGTATAGCCATGAACAACAAAACTATATACAAAAAAAGACCAGTTCGCTTTCTGGAAATAATACAAGTAAACGGATGGCAGATTAAAGTCTATAGCATATCTGTAAGGCAACCAGTGGTGGATGCTTCATGGATAGAACTGGTGCGACAGCAATTACCGGAATGGCTGAATAAAACAGGCAATCATACATTGCCAACATATAAAATAGCTACACTTATTTTACACGAAGGAAGAGAAGGATGTTTTGCTATCATCAGTTGGTGGGTGGATGAAAATATGCTCCAGCTCTTTGTATATCTCGCAGACTATAACACAACAACCAGTTTTAAGTTATTTTCTGATAACGGTATTGTTACCTGTGTATGGGAAATGGCAGTGCTTTGGTTTGAGCGAAACGCCTGGGTAAACTGTGTATTAAAAAATCCCGGCGACCCCGATTCTATTAAAAAATACCTGGCCTGCCAGATGAATGAAGATGTATAATAAAATAAATAATTAGGAATGCGAACACTGTTATATAAATATGTATTACTAATCAGCATTTCAGGTATTTGCCTTAGTAGTATAGCAAATACAATAAACAAGCAAACTGCAACTGTAGATGTAAAACATATCGGGTTACAATTAAAGTTTGACTGGAAAAAAAAGCAGGCATTTGGCACTGCTGCAATAAAACTTTCCACCACCCAATCAACTTCGCTTATTCATCTTGATGCGGGTAACCTTACAATACATTCCATAAAATTGGCAGACAGCACTGCCCTGTCAATGAACTATAATGGCGGTGACACAGATGATGGCTTACATATAAATCTCAATAGAGAGTATGCTCCATCGGAAGAGTTAACCATTTTTATAAACTATCATACCAACCATATCAATCAGCCTGACCCCAACTTTCCGGGTGGTAGTTTTGGAAAAGGGCTCCGTTTTTTTTCTCCTACTACTGTTAACCCCACCCGAAGGAAGCAGGTATGGTCGCAGGGAGAGGTGGAAAACAACAAATACTGGTTTCCTTGCAATGAATCGCCGGATGATTTGCGTACTACCGAATTGATAGTAACCGTTGAAAATAATCTTACCGTTATTTCCAATGGCATCTTGTTGTCTGATAAAAAAAATGCAGATAGCACCCGCACATTTCATTACCATGCTGCCATACCCTATCCCAATTACCTTACATCGGTAGTGGCCGGTGAATATGTAAGCGTTACAAAAAAATTGAATGGAGTGACGTTACAAACATTCTGTTACCCTGATGAAGTGGAAGTAGCAAAGGCAAGCGCCGTTCGCTTACCCGATATGGTAAAATTTTTTGCAGAACAAACCGGCCTTGCTTATCCGTATAAAACGTATTCGCAAGTAATGGTGCAGGATTATCCTTTTCCCGGGCAAACGGGGCAGCAGATGGCAACTATTATCTCTGACAATTTTGTTGATGATTACGGCACCCATGCTGATTTTTTATACCTGTGGGATGGGGTAGAGTCAAACGCATTGGCCGCACAATGGTTTGGCAATATGATTACTGCCAAAGACTGGAAACATAATTGGTTAATGAAATCATTTGCACAGTATATGGAGGGATTGTACACGGCTTCAAGAAATGGTGAAGATGAATACCTGCTATGGTATTATCAACCCTATGAACTGGGTACTGTGCTGGGCGACTGGCAGGCAGATACCGTCATGCTCTGGTTCCGGATACAATTGAAAATAAAGAACAATTTGTTACTGATAACTATGCAAAACTCAGAGGTGCGTTGGTTTTACGAATGCTCAGCAAACAAATTGGCGAAACAAAATGGCAGCAGGCAATAAAATATTTTGTACAGCAAAATAAAAACAAACAGGTAACCACGAAAGATTTTCAACAAGCTGTTGAAACGGTTTCAGGCAGCAAATTGGATTGGTTCTTTGACCAGTGGGTATATAAAACCGGTCACCCTGTTTTTGAAGTGAAAAAAGTGTATGACAGCAGGAATAAACAATTGCGGTTATTATTAAAGCAAATACAAAAACCAGATTCAGCTGCCAACTATCCGCAGGTGGATTATTTTCGGGGTAAAATGGAAATAGTTATTGATAATAAAATCCACACGGTGTGGATTGAACCTAAAGAAGAAAACATATTTTCCTTTTCCCTTACAAAAGAACCGAGATTAATACAACCAGATTTTCATAGCTATTGGATTAAAGAAATCAATTTTGAAAAATCAACTGCCGAACTGCTGCACCAGTTGCTTAACGATAGTGATATACTGGGAAGACAGCAGGCCATGACAGAATTGGCGCAAAAAGCAAAAGATACAAGCACCAGCATTACAGATAAAAAAGCAATAATAGCTGCTTTACAAACGCTGATAAAAAGCAAGCTGTATTGGCGTATCCGAATGAATGCAATTTCCCAATTAAGAAGCATACAACAAGCTCCATACGACAATGATACAAGGCAATTGCTTATAACAGTTATAAAAAATGGAAAATCCTGGCTGCGGGCAGCGGCCATTACCAGCCTGGGTATGACAAAAGATTCGGCCTATGCCCCATTGTATATTTCTTATTTTAATGACACCAGCGACCGGGTGATTAATGCCGCCGCTATTGCATTGGGAAAAACAAAAAGTGTAAAAGCATTTGATGCCCTGTTGAAATTAAAAAACAAACCTTCCTGGAAAAGTCAGAGCCTCATGCATGCACTCAGCGGAATGGCACAACTAGGCGACGAAAGGGGTGTATCAATTGCATTGGATGCGTTGAGAGATAACACATCGCCCCGCTGGTTTTTAAGTAATGGGTGGGATTATCCTTTTGTTGCCATGCAAACGCTGGCAACACTGGGGAAAGCATCGGCAGCATACCCGATTCTTGAAAGGAATGTGCAGCAAGCGTTGAAAGAAAACGAATGGAGTGATTTGTTTCAAAATCTTCAGTTGCTTGTAATGACAGGTGATAAGCGGGGGCTGGATATCATTAACCAGGTAAAGGAAAATTTTAAAGGAAATGATAATGCATTAACCGCTCTTAACAATTTGGAGAGTCAATTAAAAAACTAACAGCATCTTTAAATATATGTTTTTACACAACATCAGAAAAGTAACTATCGATGATTTGCCGCAGCTTAGCAATTTATTTGACTGTTACAGGGTTTTTTATAAAAAGCAAAGCGATATAGCTGCAGGCAATAATTTTTTAAGGGAAAGAATAATTAACAAAGAATCTGAAATATTTGTGGCTGAATCAGATGATGGAAAACTGGTTGGCTTCACTCAGCTATATCCGTTGTTTTCCTCTACCCGTATGCAGCGGCTTTGGCTATTGAATGATTTATATGTACCGGAAGACTATCGTGGCAAAGGAATTTCAAAACAATTAATTGAGGCGGCCAAACAAATGGCAAAAGATACCAATGCATGTGGCTTGCTGCTGGAAACAGCCAAAACAAATACTATTGGCAACCAGCTTTATCCTGCGACGGATTTTGCATTAGAAGAAAACAGTAATTTTTATTTCTGGACTAATAAATAATAATAAAAATGAAACGTTCGCAACTAAATCCAATGCCTGAATATTTTGACCGTTACATTAACTTGTGTGATGATGTGGAAATAGTACAGGCTATTCAGACAAGTATTGATGAATTGGAAAAGGCGCCTATTGAAAAATGGAAGGCCCTGGGTGAGAAAGCATATGCTCACGGAAAATGGACGGTAAAAGATATTTTGCAGCACCTGATTGACACAGAAAGAATTTTTTCTTACCGTTCATTAGCCTTTGCAAGGGGCGAAAGTCAATCATTGCCATCATTTGATGAAGACGGATATGCTGCAAATGCAAAGGCCAATAACAGAAGAAGTATTGAAGAATTGGTGGAAGAGCTAAAACTGTCACACCAGTCATTGCAGGCAATGTATAAATCTTTTACACCGGAAATGTTGTCAAAGAAAGGAATGGGCTTTAAAGGCGAGTACTCTGTTGCAGCCATCGGGTTTTGTATGCCGGGCCATCAACGCTGGCATTTGGGAGTAGTTGAAGAAAAGTATCTTCCGATGTTAAATAGTAAGTAAAATTGGGATATTGTATAAGTAGATAAATAAAACTAATCAAAGAGTAACGAGCAAATTCCAGAAACGAATAATAAGTGAGAAATTCATAAAGTAAAATTAAACATGAAAAAAGGTATCTTATCCGTTTTGTTTGCGCTACAGGCAATCGCAGTTTTTGCACAAACAGACAGGCAGCAGATTGAAACCGTACTTCAATTATATTTTGATGGTTGGGCAACAGGTGATACCAGCAAACTGAGTAAAGCCATGCACCATTCATGTCAATTGAAAAACTATAATTACCAGGAGGGTAAATTCACTCTGATTCCAAAAGCAGATTATATCAGCCGGTTCAGGCCAAGTGAAAGACCCAAGGGGTTGGAAACAAATATCGTCTATATAGACATCACCAATGACCTTATAGCAGGAGCAAAGGTTGAAATCAGTACCATTTTTGCAAAATTCACCGACTATTTTAATTTGATGAAGACGGTGGAAGGGTGGGTTATCATGGATAAAATTTCTACACTAAAGCCACACAGAATCAGGATGGCTATTCCGGAAAAAGAAGTGGTATTAACAGGTTTAAACCGCCCATGGAGTGTGGCGTTTTTATCAGAAGACGAAGCATTAATTTCTGAGAAAGAAGGGGGCTTACTTAGAGTGAATTTAAAAACAAAAGAGAAAATACTTATAAAAGGCTATCCGGATGATATAATAGACAGTATTACCGGTTTCGGAGATAACTCTGGAAAATTTGAAGTGCTTTTAGACCCAGCCTTTAATCAAAATAAATTCATCTATCTCTCTTACGCAACGCAAACGAAAGAAGGATTAACCACCAAAGTGATAAGGGCAACCTTACAAAATGATGAGTTAACTAATATTAAAACAATATTGATTGCCACACCTTTTTCAACTGAAAGGTTTCATTATGGTGGAGGAATGGTTTTCGGGCATGATGGAAAACTATACATTACTATTGGAGGACGTTTGTTTAATGAAAAAGATGAGCCTACGCTGCCTCTTGCTCAAAATGTAAAGGATAAACGGGGTAAAATTTACCGAATCAATTCCGACGGTACTATTCCAACAGACAATCCGGATTTTGGCGCAGAGGCTGTGCCCGGTTTGTATGCCATAGGAATAAGGGCAGCACAAGGGTTAACACTTGACAAGGCAACAAATAAAATCTGGTTTTCTGAACATGGCACACACCAGGGCGATGAAATAAATGTACTAAAATCTGGCGCCAACTACGGCTGGCCAATAAAAACCACAGGCAGGTATCGCTTTGAAGGCTATGCACCTCCCAAACTAAAAGACAGTGTGTATGCCCAACCGGTTTGGTACTGGCTACATACCGTTGCACCAACCGGCCTTATATTTTATACCGGTAATGAATTTCCAACCTGGAAGGGAAATCTTTTTGTTGCCGGCTTGGGAAAAGGAAGCTTATGGCGGTTTACCATCGAAAACGAAACAGTGAAAACTGCTGAAGAGTTGTTTTTAGACAGCCGGATACGGGCAAGAAAAGTTGTTCAAAGTCCGTCGGGAAGGCTGTATATTTTAACAGATGAAAAAAACGGGCAACTTATCAGGATTGTGAATAAGGGATAATTGGAAGAGAGGTGTTAATATTTTACTTGTTCGTCTAAGCGTAGAGGCAAAGTATTAAAATGAAACCCTTTTTGAAACAAGCGATTAAATCTTTGCTGCTTATTTTGTAAATATTTTTTTGCTGCACGAATAGTTGAGCCCTCTAACTTTACAGAATGGAAAAAGTAAATCTTGCTGAAAAATTTTCGTCTTTCAGCGACTACTTCAATCCCCGCATTGCTGGAGAACTAAATGGACAACAAGTAAAGCTGGTAAAATTCAAAGGCGAATTTGTGTGGCATCACCACGATAATGAAGATGAATTGTTTTATGTGGTGAAGGGAAGCTTTGATATGCACCTGCGGGATGAAGTAATTACCATTAATGCAGGAGAATTTTTAATTATGCCCAGAGGTGTTGAACATAAACCAGTAGCCAAAGAAGAAGTGGAAATTATGTTGTTTGAGCCTTCCTCCACCCTTAATACTGGTAATATTGAAAACGAACTGACGGTAAAAAAGTTACAGCAGATATAAAATCAACTACCGAATTTTAAAGAACCAAGCTCCACCACTTCTTTATTGCTTGTTACCCTAAAGTTGATAGTTTCTCTTTTTTGGTTTGGTTTTCCAAAATCGGTAAACAAATCTGCTTTAATAGATATAGGCCCACCCAGTGTTTGTCTGGTATCACCAAATAAATTTACCTCGATTTTATATTTTCCATTTAGTGCTTTCTTTAAAATAAATTCTTCGGGACCAAAACCCTGAGTTACATCCTGCGAAACCCTGCCGCCAATTTCTGTTTCGGTATGTTCGTATGAACACTTTTCCTCTCTTGGGTCTGTTACCCACAAATCTATATCAGAATTATCGCTGCTCCACTCTATTACTATCCGCACATCAACAGGCATTGCATAAATAAACCGGCTGTCTATTGCAGTTGTATTTACTTCGTTTGTATGTGCGGAGATAATGGCATTCATTTCATTGATGGCCACGGCTTTTATTTCACCAAAGCGGCCATCCCATGTTTGGGTAATTACTTTATACAATAATTCAACAGCTTCGTTATACTTTCCTGTTTCAGTTAAAGCCAGTGCCAGGTCACGGTAGGTTTGCGGGTCTTCTTCCCGCATTTTCATCACATCCCTGAAGGTTTCAACGGCCAGTTCTTTTTCATTGGCTTCAAGCAACTGGTTGGCAAGGTTTCTTATCAGCTCGGCATCTTCTAATTTCAGTTCGGCCACATTGCTCAGCACTTGTATGGCAAATTTCTTTTCATTAGCGGCAATAAAAAACCTTGCCACATCAATAAAAAAAGAAGGTTGTGTGCCGTATGGTTTTCTTAGTTGAAAATATTTTGTAAGCCTTTCTTTGCCTGTTACTTTCTCCAATTCTTTTAGGTAAGGCGCATCAGGTTTCCATTGGTTAAGTTCAATGGATGGTTCTGTTGGTTTATTGGGCTCTTCTATTTTCTTTACAATCTCACCATTAAGAAAAAGCTCATCTTTTGTTTCAATTTGTAAAGAGTTAAAGGCAATATCAACACCACGATATGTTGCTACAGAATCTGTTGCATAAAATCCCTGGCTTTGTGAGCCTGTACCTGCATTAAAAAAATACCGTACAGAATCTGCTTCTGCCACTAACCCATCTGCTGCAATTACCGGGGCTGTAAGCTGAAGTTGATTAATCCTTACACCCCCAGCACTATCAGTTATTGCCATACCTTCCAAATTACTCTCAGTTATTAAAGCATCTTCTTCCTTCTTTTTCTTTCCCGGAGAAAAACTTCTGCCCCACCATTCCTTTAATTCATTCATTGCCGTTACAGCATCTTCAATGGCAGATGTCTTTTCAGTTTCTTTCAATTGATGCTTTTCTTTCAGCAGCGTATAATACTCTTTCTGCAATTCTTCAGGCGGCGTTATCTCATGCTCCACATAATCTTCCACCCTGTCTAATACTATCAGCGATGTGTTTTGGGTTACAATGGAAAACCCTTTTCCCAGCTTTGTTATTTCAGTCTTATTTTTTTCAAACTGCAAATCGAGTTCGCTGATTTTCATGGCGGCCCATATCCGTTTTACTTCATTGTATTCGCTGCTTCCGGGTTTTGTTATAGTAAATGTTTTTATGGTTACCGTTTCGTTCCCATACCCAAGTTTCACTTTTATCTCCGCAGCCGCAGTTTTTAGTTTTCCAGCAAATGAAAGCCCGGAGGACTGAATGGGCAAAACCTGCGCCACCACATCTTCTGCTTCTGCCGGGTTGTATTCAATACCAATAACCTGCAGCGAAAGGTTATTTATTTCATTGATGGCTGCGGGCAATTCCAGTTTGGTTAAATCAATAAATTTTCCGTGGGTTTGTTGTGCAACAAACTTCAGGTAAGAAAAATCAGCTGATGGCGAACTGCTGATACTTATAACCGGAGATGCAGAAAGTATAATTTCTTTTTTACCAAAGTTGGCAAGCCCATCTGAGAACAAGAGTATTTCTTCAAAATTATATTTCGTTAAATCAATTGCGCCAAATTGTGTGCCACCATCATATTGCAGTTCAGCAATTCTTTTCAATAAAGCATCGCAATTGCCCCCGGTAATTACAAAATCTTCTTTATCCTGTTCAAATACATTAAACGGAATTAATGATACCTGCACATTGCTTGTAGCAGAAAAATATCCTTTCAGCAACTGTTTTTCTTTTTCAATATTTCTTTTTTCACCGGAGCCTGAAACGTCCCAGAATATCCCAACGGTAGTTGACTGTTTTTTCTCTTGAAAAGAGGCTTCTATCCTGCTGTTTACATAAAAAAATGTTTGCCCGTTATGGTTTTCAGCAATGGTTGTTGTTTCATTGGTAGATGAGTTAGGTATGGTAAAAGCAATTGCCTGGTTGGCTGTAAAATTATTTTTGTTGTATGTTGCCATCCAGCCATTTTCCAATTTATCAAAGTTAAAATTGGTAAGGCTGTTTTCTCGGGGTACAGGCTTTTCTAAACTTTTTATAACAGATGCTTTAACAGAAAACTTATCGATAGGTTCAGTAGTATATAATGGTAACTGGTAAAATAAATCTTTGTTAAGTTGTTCCAGTGTTTGTTCTACTGCAATCAGTATATGTCTTGATCCTTTTGCAGGGAGCGGATAGATGCGGGTACGAAAATTATTGCCTTTTGTTTTTTCAACCAACCCCGGGTCAATGTTCCTACGGATTGTATTTTCATAAGCCGCCCTTGCTTTTGCTTTTTCCACTACCACACCTTCCCGCAGTTTACCTTCTATATCTAATGCATAGCGAACAATATTTTGCCCGTCTGCCAATGGAAATTCAAATTCCCCTTCCAGCACCCGGTTATTGGGGTTATAAAAAATAATATCAAAAGTGGTAACAGCAATATTGGCTATCACCTTTACATCAATAACAAGAGAAGTTATTTTTATTGCTTTCGCCGTTGTATCATTTGTAATATTCAATACTGGTATAGCACTGGGCATTTGCGGGTGCTGCTGCGATTGTTTTACCTGTGCACAGGAAATAAGCAAACAAAGAAAAAAAATTTTAAATCCGGCTGTTTTTTTCATAACAGGTGGTTTGGTTGTTAAATGAGATTGCAAATGCGGGCAGATTGCATAAAGCAACAGAGAATTTCTTTCTCCGTCAAAAAATGGGTGTGAATCAATTTGTAAAATTCTGGGCATAAAAAAAGGCCACCAGGCCTTTTTAATATTATAAGAACGGTTATCAGCGGTTACCCTTCCACCATCTTCTTCAAATTATCCAGTCCGGTTACAAACTGCTGGTTCAGGTTCTTAACAATCATAGGCCCCATCAGCCTTGCCATTGGCCAGGGAAGCTGGCCGCTGTTTTGCCAGGTTACTTTTGTTTCGCTGCCATCGCCCCAGCTTTCAAACAGCCAGTTGTCTTTTGCTTTACTTTTAAATGGTTTAAAAAACTCAAGGTCGAAGTGGATGTGTTTATCATCGGTACTACTAAGCCGTAGTTCGCCGATGCCAACCTTCTTTCCTTCCCAATGATATTTATGGCCGGGGCTCATCGGGTTGCCGGTAATAGTGTTTTTAGAAGTTGGATCCATCTGTTGCCAGGGGTTCCATTTACTATAGTGGTTAAGGTCGCCTATATAACCCATTACAGAGGCTGCCTCTTTTTTAATAACCACCGATTTTTCTACATTGTAAGTTTTAGGCATTAATGCAGCTGCAATAAGTATAGCCGCAATAATTGCCAGTGGGATGTAAACAAAAATCATAGTAGTAAATTTTAGGAAGGGTAAGGTACATCATTTGTAACAATATAACCAGGCCGCTTATGTAACATCGGCAGACTGTTTATTTTACCCGGTAAAACCTGCCCGGCCTTAAATACACCACACCCCTGCTGGTACTAAACCGGGTGGGCTGGTTTGCATAACTACCATTGGCATCCTTTCCACTTACTTCAAAATGTAAATGCGGAAAAGCAGAGTAACCGGTATGTCCGCTGTAGCCAATTAACTGACCTTGCGTTACTGTATCGCCTTCATTCAACAGTACCCCATCTTTTTTAAAATGCCAGTATTGTGCGGTGCTGCCATCTTTATGCAGAATGAAAAGATAATTACCATCCGAAAGGTTTTCCGGTTTCAACCCATGACGGTTATTATCACCCCGGGCAGCGGTAACCACCCCACCCCTTGCTGCATATATTGGTGTACCGGTTTTTACTTTAAAGTCGAGGGCAAGGTTGCCCTTATGACTAAAGGCACTTTCATAGCCTTGTACCAGAAAAACATTTTTGTTGTTAGCAAATGGCAGACGGTAAACAAAACTTGTATCAGCACCATCTTTTTCTTTCTCTGCTTCTTTAAATGATTTGTTGCTTTGTAGCAGGCCGCAGCCATAGAGTGAAAAAATCAGCAAAGCAACAATGCATTTCATGTATTGAAAATAAAAAAAACCACCGTATTAAAAGTGGTTTTTTTATAAATTAACATTTATATGCTTTCAACAACCTTAAACTCCAAACCCCAAATCCTCTTCTACAACGTTGCCATATCAATTACAAACCGGTATTTCACATCACTCTTCAGCAACCTTTCATAAGCTTCGTTTATTTGATCCATTCGTATAAGTTCAATATCCGATACAATATTATGTTCCGCACAAAAATCCAGCATCTCTTGTGTTTCAGGTATACCGCCGATTAATGAACCTGCAATACTTTTACGGCCAAAGATTAAATTAAAGGCGGGAACAGTAGCTGGTGCAGACGGTGCACCTACACAAACCATTACACCATTTGTACGCAACAACCCGAGATAAAAATTATAATCATGATCGGCAGAAACAGTATCGAGTATAAAATCAAAATAGCCCATCACCCCTTTTATCTGCCCTGCATCGCTGGTGAGTACAAACTTTTGTGCCCCCAATCTTTTTGCATCTTTTTCTTTAGAAGCTGTGTGGCTAAGCATCGTTACTTCTGCACCCATCGCTGCTGCTAATTTAACACCCATGTGGCCCAAGCCACCGAGGCCAAGAACACCCACTTTTGTTCCCTTGCCCACTTTCCAATGGCGCAAAGGTGAGTAAGTGGTAATGCCTGCACAAAGCAATGGTGCCACACCTTCCAATGGTAATTTATCAGAAACGGTTAATACAAAATCTTCATGTGCCAGTATAGATTTACTGTAACCGCCGTGGGTGGCACCGCTTCCATCTTTTTCCATACCACCGTAAGTGCCTACCATACCATTGCTACAGTATTGCTCAAGCCCATCTTTACAATTATCACATTCACGGCAGCTATCAACCAAACAACCAATGCCGGCGATATCACCAACTTTAAACTTTTTTACATGGCTGCCAACGGCTGTTACCACTCCCACTATTTCATGGCCGGGTACTATGGGATATTTCGTCATGCCCCATTCATTGCGGGCCGTATGTAAATCACTATGGCAAACACCACAATATTTTATTTCAATCTGCACATCATGTGGCTTGGGTTCCCTTCTTTCTATTGTTAACGGAACTACCGGGGTGGCGGCACTTTCGGCACCGTAGGCTTTTGTGGCTGGCATAATTTTTTTATATTAAAACAAACATATGATTAAATAGTTGAACAGCTAGGGCTATATATTTAAAATCTGGTTACAGTACCATCTAGTCAATTAAAAGCATTCCATAAAGATTGTAAGGGTTTCCAAAATTCTTTTTCTAAAAGCATTATATTTAATTCTGAAGAGCAGGGTTGCTGCAATATTTATTTTAAAATTTTTTAAACAAGTATTTCCACAATATGCTTATAAGATTATTATTGCCAGGCATTCTTTTCTTAGGTTCTTCCATTTTATATGCTCAGGAAAATACTGTTTCAGGTAAGATTGAAAAAAAAATATTTAACCCCTCCACCTTATTATGGCATGACAAGCCTGCAAAAAAATGGGATGAAGCCCTGCCGGTTGGCAATGGCCGGCTTGGTGCCATGGTTTTTGGAAAGAACGGGGAAGAACGCATTCAGTTAAATGAAGAAACGTACTGGTCGGGCGGGCCTTACTCTACAGTTGTTAAAGGCGGCTATAAAGTATTACCTGAAATTCAAAGACTGGTTTTTGAAGAAAAATATTTAGCGGCACATAATTTATTTGGCAGAAATACAATGGGCTATCCAGTAGAGCAAATGAAATATCAATGCCTGGCGAATCTGCATTTATTTTTTAAAAAGCAGGATAGTGTTATTAATTACAAACGATGGCTTGATCTGGAAACCGGAATTTCAGGGGTTGCTTATATTTCTAATGGGATCGCTTATCAGCGGGAAGTATTTGCATCGGCACCCGACCAGGTAATTGTTGTTCGTATTACGGCTGATAGGCCCGGCAGCATTTCTTTTACAGCAAACTTGCGTGGAGAAAGAAATCAGGCGCATTCCAATTATGCTACTGATTATTTCAGGATGGATAACTATGGCAATGACGGATTGATGCTCACCGGTAAATCAGCAGACTATATGGGTGTGGAAGGGAAAATGAGATATGAAGCAAGATTAAAAGCAATAACGGAAGGGGGCTCGATGAAAACAGATGATGTAAACCTTATTATTGAAAATGCAAATTCAGTAACACTGTATTTCGCAGCAGCTACCAATTTCGTAAACTATAAAGATGTAAGTGCCGATCAACATCAGAGAGTAATCAATTATTTTAATGCCATTGAAAATAAAAATTACAATAGCATACTTACATCGGCTATTGCAGATCATAAAAAATATTTTGACCGGGTATCGCTGCAATTAACCAATACTGCCAATTCATTTTTACCAACGTCGGAACGGGTTAAAAAAATTCAAACTGAACCTGACCCTTCCATGGCTGCATTAAGTTACCAGTTTGGCAGGTACCTTATGATCGGTTCATCAAGACCCGGCACCCAACCTGCCAACCTGCAGGGAATATGGAATGATAATATGAACCCGATGTGGGATTCAAAATACACAACCAACATTAATACAGAAATGAATTACTGGCCGGTTGAAAGCGGTAACCTTTCTGAATGTGCCGAACCGTTGGTAAAAATGATAAAAGAATTAACCGATCAGGGTTCGCAGGTTGCAAAAGAACATTATGGTGCAAGAGGCTGGGTGTTTCATCAAAACACTGATATTTGGAGAGTAGCAGCACCCATGGACGGGCCCACTTGGGGAACATTTACTGTAGGTGGCGCATGGCTTTGCACACATATTTGGGAGCATTACCAATACACCATGGATAAGGATTTTTTGAAAGAAACCTATCCAGTGATAGAAGGCTCTGTACTATTTTTTATGGATTTTTTAGTGCCGCATCCCAATGGAAAATGGTTAGTTACCAATCCATCCACTTCGCCGGAGAATTTTCCGGATGGTGGCGGCAACAAACCTTATTTTGATGAAGTGACTGCTGGTTTCAGGGAAGGCACAACTATTTGCGCCGGATCTTCTATTGATATGCAGATACTCTACGATCTTTTTGGGTATTATCTTGAGGCTGCAAAGGTTTTAGAAAAAGAAGATGCTTTTGTACAACAGGTAAAAGTTGCAAGAGAAAAATTAGTACCGCCGCAAATCGGCAGAGATGGTTCGCTGCAGGAATGGGCCGACGACTGGAAATCACTGGAAAAAAATCACCGCCATTTCTCACACATGTATGGTTTATATCCCGGCAAAGTATTGTACGAAAAAAGAACACCGGCATTGATTGAGTCCTATAAAAAGGTGCTGGAAGAAAGAGGCGATGCTTCAACTGGTTTTTCAAGGGCATGGAAAATGGCACTGTGGGCAAGGATGAATGATGGTAACAGAGCCAATAAGATTTACAAAGGTTACTTAAAAGATCAAAGCTGCACTTCCATGTTTGCTTTATGTGGCAGGGCCTTGCAGGTGGATGGAAACTTTGGTGTAACCGCCGCTGTTACAGAAATGCTAATGCAATCGCATGACGGGTTTATAAAATTATTACCTGCATTGCCTGATGAGTGGAGCGAAGGTGTGTTTAAAGGTGTTTGTGCAAGAGGTGCATTTGAACTGGATTTTACCTGGAAAAATAAAACGGTAACACATCTGACCATTTTATCTAAAGCAGGGGAAATATGCAGATTTGAAAACAAACCGGGTTTAAAAATCATCAGCAACGGCAGGAAGATCTCCTTCAAAAAATTAGAAAACAATAACATTGAATTTAAGACGGATAGAGGCGCTGTGTACCGGATTAGCTATCAGCAAACCGGTGCTGGCCATACCAAATGATGCTTATTTTTTTACAAAGCCACCATCCTTTAATATGTATTCATCAAAGTTTCGGGGTTGAAAATATTTCTTAAGCATTACATACGCCTGGTATTTGGCTGTGTTTAAATTATCATAAACGGTTACGTTCATGGACATACTTAATTTTTCATCTGGACTTATTTTGGGGTCATTTACTTTTTTTTCAAATTCAATTTTCTTCTGCAGCGTATTTGCGTACATTTCGCTTATCGCCATACACTCAATGGCATTTGTTTCATAAAACAATTGCAATTCCTTATCGTTGGATGCCTGGAAGTCCGCATCATTTATAATATCATTATAAAAGAGTTTAAATACCGATTCCTGCTGAACAGGTGTCAAAAAGATCCCTTCGGTGTTGATCATGTAATAAATACCAAAGATGATAGCTTGTGCAAAAACATGATCATTGTCAGGGCCGTTCAATTTTTTAATTAATGCATCAAATGACTCTAAATAAAAAAGGCTCTTGCTAATATTTTCCGGAGTAGCTTTTCCGCTTTCTTTTGCTTTATCAATAAAAATGGCTTTATCCGAACGGATAAATGTTGTTTTTACCTTCTTATTCTGAATTGCCAGTTTCCCGATGTCTTCCAGTCCACCAGGAGTTATGGTTAGCTGGGCGGCTTTTTTATATCCTTTATTCTGCAAAGCAATGTCAGCTTTTGTCTTCGCTTCGGTTGAGTTTGCTCCCAACTTATTTATTTCTGCCAGCGTTTTAAAGTCATACATGATATTTAAAGTCCGCTGTTCATCATCCATACCTTGTATGTACTCATTTTTGAGGTATTCAATATTTAATTTTTTAGCCTCTGCTTTTTTTGCATTTATGTTGTCTTCAGTAATTCCTTTTGCAATCAGGTAAAAACTAATGATGACAAAAGATTTTACATCAGCGTAATTATTTATTCTTAATCCATTTTTAGCGATAGTGTTTTTTATCATCTCGGCTTGCTTTATATCGTTTCCGCTAAAAGTGTTATCATGCTTCCAGTTGAACAAATTGCTTGCTTTTTCATCCGCAATTCGTTTTTTGCCCAGTAAAACCGTAGCATTAATTGTAGCTGAAATATTATCACCTGAACCGGGTATCGATATTGAATTGATTTGTTGTAAATTGGAATTCAAACGTTGCAGTGTCCCAATTTGCATTTGCGTAAAATTCTGGTATCGCTGTGCTATGCCGCCAAGGGGATCCGTATTATATTCATATTTTCCTGTAGCGCCATTGTATTGATAGCCGGGTTGTGCATAGCAGGTGCAGGAAATGAAAGCAAGGCTAAAGACTAGTAATTTACGCATGATGCATAATTTATTTTTCAAGTTACTTTATTTTATGAGAGATTCCAATTATTGCGATACAAAACTGATTACATTTGAGTAGCCCGGACCAGCCGTAGTACAGTAAGTTAAAGCAACTCATTTGAACCATACATAGTAGGATCGGTGAAGACTTAAATTCGACCCCAGGAGAAAATTAAATGCAAAAAAATAAACGCCAAGCACATGACATATAAGTTTTTATCGGGCTTAATTTTCTTCATCGTAGTTTTTTCATACAGCAATGTTATTTCGCAAAATAAAAAACTCACCGTAGAAGATATTTATACCAATGGCCTGTATCGTTCAAAAGGTATCGGCCAACTCCGCTGGATGAAGGATAATAAAAGTTATTCCGCACTGGAGTTTAATGGCACAGCCAAAGGAAATGATATTGTACGCTACGATGTAGAAGCAGGAACAAAATCAGTTTTAGTCAATGCGAATCAGTTGCTACCTGCAGGAGCCAATAAACCATTATCTATTGATGATTACATATGGTCGGATGATAATAACAAACTGTTGGTATTTACCAATACCCGTAAAGTTTGGCGATACAACACCAGGGGCGATTATTGGGTATTAAATCTTGCCAATGGAAAATTAAAACAATTGGGCAAAGGTCTTAAAGAAGCTACACTGATGTTTGCCAAATTTTCACCGGATGGAGGAAGAGTGGCTTATGTAAGCAAATTAAATATTTATGTGGAAGATATTGCAACAGGAAAAATAATACAACTGACAAGAGACGGCGGAGGCAATATTATCAACGGCACCTTTGATTGGGTGTATGAAGAAGAACTTGATTGCCGGGATGGTTTTCGCTGGAGCCACGACGGCGCAACTATTGCTTACTGGCAATCGGATACAAAAGGTGTTGGCACTTTTTACATGATCAATAATGTGGATTCTAATTATTCGGTTCCCATTCCTTTGCCTTATCCAAAAGTGGGCACTCCTAATTCAGCAGTGAAGGTGGGTGTGATCCCCGCAACCGGCGGACAAACGAAATGGTTTAAAGTACCCGGTGATCCCCGCAATAATTATCTGGCGAGAATGGAGTACATCCCCGGTTCGGACGAAGTGATGATACAACAACTGAACCGCTTGCAGAATACAAATACCGTTTGGGTAGGGAATACAAAAACGATGGCGCTGAAAAATATCCTTACCGATAAAGACGAAGCCTTTTTAGATGTACATGATAATATTGTGTGGCTGGATAACGACCGGTCTTTTACATGGACCAGTGAAAAAGATGGCTGGTTGAATTTGTATAAAGTATCCAGAGACGGAAAACAAATACAGCTGATCACCAAAGGAAATTTTGATGTGGTGAATATTAATTGCATTGACCCTGCCGGTGGATATGTTTATTATATCGCTTCGCCGGAAAATTTTACCCAACGTTATCTCTATCGCAGCCGGCTGGATGGAAGTGGAGAAGCAGAAAGAGTATCACCGAAGAATATGGCTGGTCAGCATTCATACCAGATATCTGCCGATGCAAAATATGCGATACACAGTTTTGAAAATGCTACAACACCAAGACGTATTTCACTCATCAACCTTAACACCCATACTGAAATAAAATTGATGGAAGATAATACCGCATTAAAAAATAAAATCAATGAACTGGGTTTGCGGAACAAAGAATTTTTTAAAGTAGATATTGGGGAAGTGGTGCTGGATGCCTGGATGATAAAGCCAAAAGATTTTGATGCGCAGAAAAAATACCCGGTCATTTTTCATGTGTATGGTGAGCCTGCGGGTTCCACCGTGCAGGATAACTGGGGCACGGGTGATAATCTCTGGCATCAATATCTTGCCAATGAATTGGGTACTGTTGTCATTAGTATTGATAATCGGGGTACCAAAGTGCCAAGAGGCCGTGATTTCAGAAAATGTATTTACCGGCAAATTGGTTTATTGGCTGCAGATGACCAGGCAGCGGCGGCAAAGAAAATATTTACCATGTATCCTTTTATTGATGCAGCACATACCGGCATCTGGGGCTGGAGCGGCGGCGGACAAATGTCACTGCATTGTATCTTCCGGCATGGTGATATTTTTAAAACCGCTATTGCCATTGCCTTTGTTTCTCACCAGGCATTGTATGATAATATTTACCAGGAAAGATATATGGGCTTGCCAAAAGATAATATGGAGGGATACAGGGAAGGCTCCCCAATCACACATGCAAAAAAATTGCAGGGAAACCTGATGATCATGCATGGCACGGGTGATGATAATGTGCATTACCAAAATTTTGAAATGCTGGTAAATGAATTGGTAAAACACAATAAACTTTTCAGCATGATGTCATACCCCATGCGGGATCATGGTATTTACCAGGGAGAAAACACTACCCTGCAGATGCGGCGAACGATGGAATTGTTTTGGAAAAAGAATTTGTAACTTAAAGATGTTTGTTTCCCGCAAAGGCACAAAGAACACAGAGAAATTATTATTGATTCAAACCGTTTTGTGGCCTTTGTGTCTTTGTGGGAAATATTTACTTCTAACTAAACAGAGGGAGATTCAGCGTCAATAAATTATTTGTACCTTGTATCTTCTATAGTATGAGCACCTACCCCAGCATATTCAATGATGTTATTGGCCCGGTGATGCGTGGCCCATCCAGTTCACACTGTGCGGCATCTTTGCGCATAGCCCGACTCTGCCGTGATTTGATGGACGAGAACATCAAAGACATCCTTATTGAATTTGATCCCAACGGTTCACTGGCCACCACACATAAAAGCCAGGGATCGGATATGGGTTTGTTCGGCGGATTTCTCGGATGGGAAGCTTTTGATGAACGACTACCCGAATCAGACAAACATATTGTAACAGCTGGAATAAATGTTACCATCAATATCACCGACATCGGTAACAGTCATCCGAACCTGTATCAAATAACTTTATCCAACAATAAGGAAACAAGAAAACTTACTGCCATCTCCACCGGCGGCGGAATGATTGAAGTGATAGCAATTGATGATTGTACCGTTTCCATGGCAGGCGATTATTTTGAAACATTGATTTATTGTGAAAAGCTGGAGAGTATTTTACCGTTCTTACAAGCATCGGTTACTTATGATGAAATAGCCATGCACAAAGGCGCTGTTAGTTTTATCGAAATCAAATCACAGGCTTTTTTAGATACGGCCATCTGTAAAGAGCTGCGGGAAATGGAAGGAGTGCTCTTTATCAAACAACTTCACCCGGTATTACCGGTAATGGCCAGGAAAAACATGCAGGTTCCTTTTATTACCTGCAATGAAATGCTGGAGTATAATAAAGACAAGAATAAAATACTTTGGGAGCTGGCAGTTGATTATGAAATGGCCCGTGGAAATATTTCGGCCAATGAAGTAGTGGAGAAAATGCGTCGTATCATCCATATCATGGGCAGTGCGATTGAATCTGGATTGAAAGGCACACAATATCATGACCGCATTTTAGGATCGCAGTCGCCGCAGTTCAAAGAAAAAATGGATGCCGGTAAATTAATCGGTGGCGATGCCAACAACCGCATCATTATGTACACCAGTGCCATGATGGAAGTAAAAAGTTCCATGGGAGTAATTGTGGCAGCGCCAACAGCCGGCAGTTGTGGTGCATTGCCGGGAGCTTTGTTTGGTACAGCTCATTCATTAGGATTAAACGAAGATGTTTTAGTGAAAGCGATGTTATCCGCAGGATTGATCGGCGTATTTATTGCAGCACATGCTACGTTTGCTGCAGAAGTAGGTGGTTGTATGGCCGAAACCGGATCGGGTGGTGGTATGGCGGCCGCTGCTATTGTGGAAATGAAAGGCGGCACTTTAGAACAATCCATTGCTGCCGCATCACTGGCCTTGCAAAACTCATTGGGTATTATTTGCGATCCTATTGGCAACCGGGTAGAAGCTCCTTGCCTGGGACGTAATGTAATGGCCGCCACCAACGCCGTGTCTTGCGCCAACATGGCCCTGTCCGATTATGAAAAATTAATTCCGTTGGATGAAGTAATAGAAACGATGAAAGCAGTAGGAGATCAGATACATCATACGCTGCGTTGCACCAACCTTGGCGGTCTTTCCATTACCAATGCCGCCAAAAAAATTGAAGCGATGCTGGAAGAACAGCCGCAGCATTTTTTTAAGAGCTGTTAATACATTATCTCCTGTAATTTTTAGCACTACGGTTTTTGGCGCCGGCTAAACAAAAAACCGTCTCGTTCAAAAACGAGACGGGATAGATTTAGAAAGATTGCTTAATTAATAATGATGTCTGTCAGGGTAGCCACGGCTGTACTTAAACCTTAAATATACTTTTCTGATTTCCCGTTGACGCTGCTCTTCCAGAAAACGGATTTGACGTTGCTTCTCCCAACGGCTCATATAAAAACTGTTTCTTATCCGATCGGTTTTGTAATCAAACTCCCGGTTAATTTGGGCAATCTGCATTTTCATTCTGCGTTCGTTAGCAAAACGGCTGTTGCCATAGCGGTTGTCATTATAATCAAAACGATCATTGTTCTTACCGTAGCGGTCATCGTTGTCCCAGAGACCAACATCATCACGGTCCCTTTCATCGAAGGGTTTATCATGCCGCTGATCGATTGGGGGAATGTCTCTCCGGTCAGGTTGTCGGTTGTCTCTGTTGCCGGGCTGTGCCTGGGTTGCAGCAAATATTCCTACTGCAAATAATAAAGTAAAGATCTTTTTCATACTGGTACGTTTTAAAAGTGAATAATAATGTACATAAGATGCAAACGAAGATCCACTGTTTACAAAAGGAACGTTAATAGAAATTGCCCCGGCATTTTTACATAAAATTGAATAGATTTTTTCTGATAATTAACAGTGTACAGCGCAGGTAAATCAGTAGTCGTAATATCATCACACTGCCACGAAGTAATAAAGCAGGATATAATTACCGGAGTCTGTCTTGCCGGGCCTGACCCGGCATCTCTCTCTGAATAATTAACTTTAGTATATGGCCGATGTGCATGATATAAAAACCCGCAGCTATAATATGAGCCGCATCCGCTGCGCCAACACCAAACCTGAAATGCTGGTGCGGAAATTTTTACATGCCCACGGCTTTCGTTATTCATTGCATAAAAAAACTCTTCCCGGCAAACCTGACATTGTATTGCCCAAATACAAAACCATCATCTTCATTCATGGTTGTTTCTGGCATGGCCATGCCAATTGCAAATATTTTAAAGTACCCCAAACAAGAACCGACTGGTGGCTGAATAAGATAAATGCCAACAAAGCCAATGATGCCAAAGCCGTGAAGGCTTTGAGGAAAGAAGGATGGAAAGTGATAACGGTTTGGGAATGTAAATTGAAACCGGGTAAAGTTGAAAAAACACTTTCCTCTTTATTGAAGACTCTCGCCTGATTTACCAGTTTGTGGTATAGTTTTTCAAAAAGATTATTTTATCTTGATGTCTCAAAATGCGACTTCAAGTATTGTGTTCTTAGAATTGTTTGATAGTCCAATTTGGAATATCAAATACAACAAAAACTATGGCAAAAGCAAGCAAAACGTTGATAGTACCTGATGAGTTGGTGATGAATAAAATCTACCTCATTCGTGGACAGAAAGTAATGTTGGACAGGGATCTGGCTGTATTGTATGGCATTCAGCCGATACGACTAAGAGAACAGGTAAAAAGAAATATAAACCGGTTCCCAGAAAATTTCATGTTTCAACTAAGTGAGAAAGAGGCCGACCTGATGGTATCGCAAAATGCGATACCATCCCGAAAACATCTTGGCGGTTCTCTTCCCTATGTATTTACAGAACATGGAGTACTCATGCTGGCTAATATACTAAAAAGTGAAAGAGCTATGCTGGTAAGTATCAGGGTGATAGAAATTTTTGTAAAAATGAGGGAACTGCTGCTCACTCACAAAGACATCCTGCTGCAATTGGAAAAAATGGAAAAGAAACTCACCGGCCACGATGAAGACATAGCCCTGATATTTCAATACCTGAAACAATTACTGAATCCGCCACAACCACCCCGTAATAAAGTTGGTTTCAGGCGAAAAGATGAAAAGGATTAGTGAGCAAATATATACGTTACTTCAAAAAAAACTCCTGCACTCCCCCACCTTATCCGTATTAATAATATCAATATCTGGTTGTTGCAAGAAACATTAGCGTTTCCGTCATTGCGCAGCAATCCTCTGTGGCCCTCTGTGTGTATTTCCTTTTTTATTTTCTCTGTGTTGAAAAAAACTCCCTGCACTCCCCCACCTTATCAGTATTAATAATATCAACACCTAAATCCCGCAACCGCTGCCATGCTGCAGCAGTATCCGGAATGCCCCATAGCCGCAGCAACTTACCCATGTCATGTACTTTAGTAACGAGTTGTTGTATGCGGCCGCTACTGTCAGCTGTAGTAACATATTTATTATAAGCATCGCTGATAAAAGCTACCCGTTGCAGTGCAGCACTGTCGTACACTTCGGCAGGGCGGCCATCAAAAAGAATATACGAAGGATACGATGCCCAGGTGGAAACAGCACCCCGGTCGCCGCTGATAACCAACTGTACGGCTCTTGCATTTACCGAACGGTCAAATACGGAACGGTGCGGGGCCACCAGTTGCAGCAATGCGGCTAATACTGCTTCACCGCTTTCTTTTATATCAATCATTAGCACCGGAGCATATGTTTTGTTGTTGCTGATGCGGCCATTATGTTTTTTAAAAAGCCGGATGATGGGCTGCAGGTACAGCGAATCCAGTAAAGGAGCTGCCGCCACATCTTTTGCATCATGCGCCACCACCAGTTGGCCATTGCGCAGGTACACATCTGCCTCTATGGAAAAAACGTTGTTGCGCAGCGCATTGGTGAGTGGCAGCGGTTGCTGATAATCGTTGTGGGCATGGATGCGGGGCTGGGCTGTGAGTGAGTAGCTTGTTGCAATCAGCAGCATACAAAAAAGAAAATGCTTCATGGGGTAAAGGTCGGGGATACCTAACGAGCTATATACGTCAGTTATCCACTATCAACAAAGTTCACTTATATCCGATTGACTTATAGTCGAATTGCTAATAGTTTACAGTTCTATGAATATCCGAAAAAAAATTATTCAACGTGACTTAAAAGCAAATGGTATTTAAATCTTATTAAATAGATTGCTGAAATAGTCCTGCTATTAATGTACGCTGTGTCCTAAAACATACCGCTTTATTATATACATACAAATAAGTTTGAATTATGACAACCAAGAAAATATACTCACTGTGTGAAGCTGTTGCGGATATTGCTTTCATAGCTGCGAAGGAAAATTATGAAACTAAAGATATCAGGGAGAAGTTTGCTCAATTTATTGAATGGGCAAAAGAGTTCGAGTTGTTACATAAGGATGTTGAGTGGGGAGTAAATTTTCCGCCTGAGTATATTGATTCCATCGAATTATTCGCTATGTTTAAGATAAATCAATGGAGTGATTTATGAAAGAAGTACGTAAACTCTGGACAAGAGATGAATTAATTCTTGCCCTAAACCTTTATTTAAAATTGCCATTTGGCAAACTGGATTCAAGAACACCTGAGGTTATTCATTTAGCAAGTATAGTTGGCAGAACTCCGGGTTCTATTTCTATGCGATTAAACAATTTTGCAAGTGTTGACCCTTATCATCAGCAAAGAGGAATTGGCGGCTTACCGGGTGGCAAGAAACAAGTAGAACCAATTTGGAGTGAGTTTATTAATAATAAAGATGAGTTGTTATTTGAAAGCGAAAGGATACTGGCAGAAAAAGAAAATATTGGTATCGAAAACAAGTTCGCCGAAGTATTAAAAGGAACAGAACATCTTAAAGGTGAATACAAGCTACGGGAAGTCAAAACAAGAGTTAACCAAAATATATTCCGGCAAATAGTAATTGCTAATTACGATAATAAATGTGCTATTACCGGGATTGATATTCCAGATTTATTGGTAGCAAGTCATATTATTCCATGGTCTAAAAACGAAAAAGAAAGATTAAACCCGGAAAATGGAATTTGTCTTTCTCCTTTGTATGACCGGGCTTATGATAAAGGATATATTGGCATTAATGAGAAATTTGAAATTCTTATATCTGCTGAGCTAAAGAAGAAAAACAAAAAAGAATATTATTCAGAACACTTTTCTTCATTAATAGGCACAAAAATTATTATGCCAAAGAAATATTATCCGAAGAAAGAATTTTTAGGATTTCATCTTGATACAATTTTTAGGAAGTAAAACATATTTTTCGAAACACCCAAATCATTGGTTTTTTCTTTTATAGATTATAATTTTAAACTTTGACCAGTATAAGAAAAAAATATGAGGACATCGGTCAACTTGCTCTGAGAGAATTGAGAAAAAGTAAATTGGGTGCTGGACATCCTTTTATGATTAATTCTTTTAAACTACCATCTGATCAATGCTATTTTGAATATCCCGATGGGTCATTTCAGTTAGTTACTATTTGTCGCATTGAAAGTGATTTTAAGGTCGTAAGGACACTATCTAAAAAAGAACAAAATGCATTGAGAAAATTGTTAGCACCCATTTCATAATAATGCTTATTATCGAACCGAACCCCTGAACGGAGCGTCGCAACATCAGCCCAATAGTAGCACCACAGCCGGCTAAAAAAATATTTTTTCCTTTCTCTCCATTTTTACAGAACTGAAACACTTATATAAACTACAGTTATTTTTCCTCTTTGAGTTTCCTGCAAGGCACTCGGGGAATCAGAACTTATAGTTTGCTCTAGTTTCCACTCATCCTCGCTTTTAGCAGTTTTAAGGAAAAAAGATTGACCGCCTAACTACTTGTAATTTAAATAGTTTGATGGTAAGCGGCCTCAATTGGCTCATCTATTCCTAATAAATTAGTTGTTCTACTAATGAATTAGTAGTAACATTGTGAAAACAACTTTTCCAAATGATAAAACTGGCTAAAAGAGAAGAACAGATAATGCAGGTGTACTGGGACCTTGGTAAAGCATTTATTAAAGAAGTGATTCCTCACCTGCCCGATCCGAAACCACATTATAACAGTGTGGCCACTATGGTTAAGATACTGGAAGAAAAAGGTTTCCTGGATCATGATACCATTGGTAATGTGTATCGCTACTTCCCCATCATTAGCCGGGAGCAATACCAGAAGCATGCAATGAAGGACATTGTGAAAGAGTATTTTGATAACTCCTACCCGCGGATGCTGGCCTTCTTTGCCAAAGAACAAAAACTTTCTGAAGAGGAACTGAAAGAGATTCTTAAAATGATTAAAACAGACAACTCATGATACTGCCATATATAGTCAATGTCGCTTTGATCCTGCTGGCCTGCCTGGCTTTTTATAAACTATTGCTGCGCCGTGAAACTTTTTATAAAGTAAATCGCTACATGTTGCTCATTTGCCTGGTTATTGCTTTTGCATTGCCATTGCTGCAGGTGCCGGGGCAGTTTTCGTTGAGGAAAGTGAATAGTGAATTGTCAATTGTGAATAGGGATCAGCCTGCCGGAGACAGTAAGTCGTTTGTACAGAGCAAAGAGCAGAATACAGTTGCCAGTACTGTGCCGGCAAAAACAATTGCCCCCGAAACCAAGAGTGAAGAAACGAATTCAAAAGAATCCAACATTCGCCATTCACCATTCACCATTGACAAACTGATGAGTTGGTTATTCTGGATCTATTGGTTTGGTGTAATCGTATTTGCTGCCAGTTTTATTTTCCAATTGGTGTTATTGCTGTGGCGGGCCTATCGCAACCCGGTTATTATTGATGGTCCCTATCGGATAGTAGAAGTAAGTGGTGATAAAGCCCCCTGCTCTTTTGGCAATACCATTTTTATCAACCCATCAAAATATGAATGGGAAACCTATAACCAGATATTGATGCATGAGAAAGTTCATATCCGGGAGAAACATACCATTGATATTGTGATTGCCGAGTTGCTGCTGATTTTTCAATGGTTCAATCCATTTGCATGGATCTACCGCCGGGAGATAGAAAGCAATCTTGAATTTTTAACTGATGACCAGCTGATGCACCGGGAAAAGTGGATAAGAAACGTTACCAGTTGAGCCTGGTACAGGTTTCAGCGCCGCATTTCCCACTAAGCCTTACAACCAATTATAACCAGTCAATTCTTAAAAATCGTATAGCCATGATGAACAAAAAAAGATCAAACCTGCACACGGCCTGGAAATATTTTTTCCTGTTGCCTGTATTAGCTTTTTTAGCATGCCTGCTGAATGAGCCTGCGGCGAAAGCCCAAACGTCGGAGGAAAAAAGTGAAATCAAAAATCACGGGATGGAAACCGAAGGTTATTGGTTCGCTATTATTAAAGATGATAAAGTAAATATTCGCTTTAGTGATGAGAAGATAGAAAGCGAAAAATGGGATTCAAAATCCGGGTATTCCTGGAGCGGTACTTCCTTTAAGTTATCCGACCTAGGCAATTTGCCCAAAGGCAGTTCGGGTACATTCAACATTACCCGTGAAGCCGGTACCATGCAAATGACAGGTAAGTTTGACGGTAATACCGGTATGGGTACTTATAAGTTCGGTGCCGATAAAGCCTTTGTTGATTACATGAATAAAGAACTGAAAGAAACACTGGATGATGACGACCAGATGGCTTTCTTCTTTATCAATATCCGCAAAGATTATCTTACCATGCTGAGGAAAGAAGGTTTTACCAAGATCACTAAAGATGATCTTGTTCCATTGGCAGCATTGAAAGTGGATGCGGCTTATATCAAATCAATAAAAGACGCCGGCTTTAAAGAGTTGGATGTTGAAAAAATGGTTCCATTAAAAGCATTAAATATCGATGCGGCGTATATCAAAGAGATCCGTGATGCGGGGTATAAAGATGTAACAAGCGATCAGTTGGTTACTTTTAAAGCACAGGGCATTGATAAAAAATATATTGAATCTGTTCGTGAAATGAAAGGGGAGAAAGAAGATAAGGGCGATAAAGATGATGCAGATGATATGGTGACTTTTAAAGCGATGAATATTACACCGGAATTTATCAACTCGTTTAAAGCCGTTGGTTATAACAATATTCCGCATGATCGGTTAGTAGCATTTAAAGCGCTGGGTGTAACTCCTGAATATATTAAGACATGGCAGGATGCCGGGTTTAAAAATTTGGATGTGGATGATCTAACGGGTATGAAATCCCAGAACGTTACGCCTGAGTTTATGAAAAGCTTTACTGACCTGGGATATAAAAACATAAAACCAGAAGATCTTATTGCTATCCGGTCATTGGATATTACCCCAGAATTTATAAAAAGTTTTGAAAATGCAGGTTATAAGAATGTAGATTTTGATGAGTTGCCTGCACTAAAGTCATTGAATATTACTCCTGAATTTATCAGGAGTTTTGAAGCGGTTGGATTTAAAAATATTGATCTCGACGAGATTGTATCAATAAAAGCTGTAGGCGTTACTCCTGAATACATTAAGGAAATGAAGTCAAAAGGATTTAACTATGAGAAGATTCAAAAATATGTTACACTGAAGACACTGGATTAAGAACTGCAACCAACTATTTTTTTTAAGTTTCGTTTACCGGGAAGCGGGTTAAAAAACCCCTTCCCGGTTCTTTTATTTGGTTTAACCACAAAAACACCAATATTGCGCAAAGAACGCAAAGGGCTTACAATTATCGAACTCTCTTTGCGTTCTTTCCGTCTTCCCGGCAATTATACTGCTGTCAATCTGGCAAACTTCCCCGCATTGGAACGGCTATTGCGTACCTTGCGCAGCACTTATAACTTAAAACATACAACATACCATGGTACAGGAGAAAGGAACCATTTCCATTAACACCGAGAATATTTTTCCCATCATTAAAAAGTTTCTCTATTCTGATAATGAAATATTTCTGCGGGAGCTGGTGAGCAATGCTGTAGATGCCAGCCAGAAAGTAAAACGCCTCGCCACCCTGGGCCATTACGCCAAACCATTGGGTGAGCTGCGGGTAAAAGTGTCAGTGGACAAAGAAGCCAAAACCATTACCATCAGCGATAGCGGTATCGGGATGACGGCGGAAGAAATAAAGAAATACATCAACCAGGTAGCTTTCTCCGGGGCTACGGAGTTTATGGAAAAATTTAAAGAAGCCAAAGATGCGAATGAAATTATCGGTCGCTTCGGCTTAGGTTTTTATTCCGCCTTTATGGTAGCGGATAAAGTAGAGATACAAACATTAAGTTACCAGGATGGTGCAGAACCTGCCCGATGGATATGCGATGGTAGTACCAGTTTTGAAATTACCGAAGGCAGCAAAACAGAAAGAGGTACCGACGTTATCCTGTATGTAAATGCAGAGTCAGAAGAATTTCTGGAAGAACACCGCATCAGCGATATACTGAACAAGTATGCAAAGTTTTTACCGGTGCCGGTACAATTTGGTATCAAATCAGAATCCATTCCCGATGGTGAAGATGAAGAAGGCAAACCAAAATATAAATCAGTGGACGTTGATAATATCATCAACAATACCAATCCTATCTGGACAAAAGCACCGGCCGAATTAAAAGACGAAGACTATTTAGATTTTTATCGTGAGTTATATCCTTTCTCCGAAGAGCCTTTGTTCTGGATTCATTTGAATGTTGATTATCCATTCAACCTGACGGGTGTTTTGTATTTCCCCAAACTGAAAAATGATTTTGAGATACAGAAGAACAAAATAAAACTCTTCAGCCGCCAGGTATTTATTACGGATGAGGTAAAAGATATTGTGCCGGAGTTTTTAATGTTGCTGCACGGGGTGATTGATTCACCGGATATTCCGCTGAACGTTAGCCGTTCTTTTTTACAGGCTGATAGCAATGTAAAAAAGATTAACAGTTATATCTCCCGCAAAGTAGCGGACAAGCTGAGTGAGCTGTTTAAAAAGGACAGGAAAGCCTACGAAGAAAAATGGAACGACATCGGCATTTTTGTAAAATACGGCGCCATCTCCGATGAAAAATTTTATGACAAGGCCAAAGAATTTTTATTGCTGACCAATACTGCTAACGAAAAAAATACCCTGGAAGAGTATGCCATCAAAGTAAAAGATTTTCAAACCGATAAAGAAGGGCAGTTAAATTATCTCTACACCGTCGACCCGCAAGGACAGGACAGCTACATACAAGCTGCAGTTAAAAAAGGTTATGATGTATTGCTGATGAACTCACCGATAGATACTCACTTCATCCACAAGCTGGAAATGAAGCTGGAAAAAACATCCTTGAAAAGAGTGGATGCCGATGTAATAGACAAGCTGATTGTAAAAGAAGATGCAGCCAAACACCAGTTATCAGAAGACGATACTACAAAACTAAAAGCCATCTTCGATAAAGCCATTCACAATCCGGCCATGAAAGTGGAAGTGGAAAACCAGCAGCCAGACGGTATGCCGGTTACCATTACTATGGAAGAGTGGATGCGCCGCATGAAAGATATGGCAAAGATGGGCGGCGGTGGCGGCATGAATTTTTATGGTGCTATGCCGGATAATTATAAAGTGGCCATCAATGCCAATCATAAGATCATCAGCAAAATATTGAGTGCAGAAGAAAGTCAGCAAACGGCTATGGCAAAACAAGCTTTTGATTTGGCTATGCTGGCACAGGGATTATTAAAAGGAGCTGACCTTACTGCTTTTGTGCAGCGCAGTGTGGAAGTGATATAGGTTTTCGGCCACAGATGAACACAGATAAAGACATTGGTACAATCTGTGTTCATCTGTGGCCAACCCATTTCACCGCAGGTGGGGCAAGCTTGGTAGCTACCCGTTAAACTCTCCCCAAAATTCCCCACCCTTCTTGTGAAATTCCCCTGCTTTCAGCATCTTCCTGTTTCAAACCTTCAATATGAAAAAAGGAATAAGCTTATTTTTCGCTTTGGCAGCAGTAATAGCCGCCTTTAGTTTCTCAACAACAAAAACCTCCGTCAGTAACCTTTTACCGGATAAGCCAGCCCCTAAAAAAATACAAGTAGCCATTTTGCTGGATGTAAGCAACAGTATGGATGGCCTTATTAACCAGGCCAAAGCCCAGCTTTGGAACATGGTAACCACATTGGGTAAGGCGCAATGTACCGACCAAAACATACCGCAGGTAGAAGTGGCTTTGTATGAATATGGCCGCACCAGCAATGAAGTAAGCAAAGGATATGTAAAGCAGCTCAGTGGTTTTACACAAGACCTCGACAGTGTTTCTAAAATGCTGTTTAACTTAAGTACCAACGGTGGCGATGAATATTGCGGCCAGGTAATTTATACTTCATTAGATGAACTGCAATGGAGTAAGGGAACAGACGAGTACAAAGTAGTTTTTATAGCAGGTAACGAAGATTTTTTGCAGGGCAATGTAACCTATACCGAAGCCTGTAAGAAGGCAAAAGAAAAAGGAGTAATTGTAAATACAATTTACTGTGGCGACAGGATGCGGGGTATTGCCGAACACTGGAACTTATCAGGTGAATGTGGTAACGGAAGCTTTACCAATATTAATTCCAATGCAAGGGAAAGAGAAATACCCACACCGTACGATAGTGCATTAATCGTTCTTAACACAAAACTGAACGGAACATATATTGGTTATGGTTCGATGGGGTATGCCAATATTCAGCGGCAAGCCAGTTTGGATGAGCTAAGCCTCACCACAAGCAAAAGTGCCGGTTTAAAAAGGGCTGAAGCAAAAGCCATGGGCAATACTTATAACAATGCCAGTTGGGATTTGGTGGATGCCATGAAAGCCGATTCTTCTTACTTTAAAAAAGTTGACAAAGCCACATTGCCCGACAGTTTAAAAAACAAAACACCAGAGCAACTGAAATTGTATGTGCAGCAAAAAACAATGGAAAGAAATGCCCTGCAACAGGAAATATTAACAGTAAATGCCAGCCGCAACAGGTATATAGCCGAGGAAAAAGCAAAAGGTGCCAGTACCAATAAAGAGCAAACCTTAGAATCTGCCGTAGAAACGGCTATAAGGGAGCAGGTACAGCGGTATAAAATGCAAATACCAAAAGATTAATTAGGGAGATTTTTAAAATATACCCCAAAAAGGGTATGCCCTGAAAAAGGAAAATACCGGAACCCATCCTATTTTTGAAACCGCATACAACGGTGGTGCAGTTAGCCTCATCTAAAAATAGCTACTAATCAGAGCCTTAACCAAAAGTCCTTGTGTTTCCACACAAGGGCTTATTTTTTTAGTGAACTACAGTTTTTGCAAAGCCCTTCCACCACCACCTCTGTATGGGTAGTAGTATAGCCACGGGGCATTTTTATTTCGGGGGTTACCACATCATCCAAACAAAAAGTGTTGTTACAATTATTGCATACAAAATGTATATGATGATCATGATGATGGCCTTCGCTGCATTCATCTTTGCAAAGTGCATAGCGAACAGAATTATCAGCAGTAGGAATAGTATGTATAATGCCCTTGTCAACAAAAGTTTGCAGGGTGCGGTAAATAGTTACACGGTCAAATTTTTCACCGGCCCTTTTTTCAATATCACCATGGGCAAGGGCACCTTCCTGTTCTAAGAAAAGGGATAAGATTTTTTTGCGGCTGTCGGTAATACTAAGACTGTTGCGGCGCAGCAATTGTCCTGCTGCATTATCAATACTATCTGTTGCTTGCTTTTGCATAAGATTATTTTCAGCTTAGTCCCTAAGATATTTATCAATGTCTTTAATCAGTTTATCTATTTCATTTTTCTTCAACCCATCATACACCCCCCGCACATCACCATTCTTATCAACCAATGCACAAAACTGTGTATGCATAAAATCGTCATCAATTTTTACTAAGTTATTATTAGGGTCATCAATAGTATAGCTAACCCTTGCCGCATTATACAATTCATTTTTTTTGCCTGTTAAAAATATCCATTTAGCTGTGTTTACTTTTAATGAATCAGCATATTTTTTCATTAATGGCACAGAATCAACATCGGGCATTGAGCTGTGTGATAAAATAAGAAAGCCGTTTTCATCCTTGTATTTTTCATACACACCAGCCAGGTAATTATTCATTATCGGGCAAACCGTTTTGCAAGTGGTAAAGAAAAAATTTGCTACATACACTTTCCCTTTTACATCTTTTTCGGTTACCGTTTTACCATCCTGATTGGTAAAAGAAAACGGCCTTACATAACTAACCGGTGCTATTCCACCTTTGGCATAGCCGGGTATTAATGCACTAAGGGTAAAATAAAAACCAACAGCCAGTAACACAAAAAACCCGAGATAATACATTTGCTTTTTCGACATAGTGCAAAGGTAAAGCAACGGACAATATTACTTTGCAACATTGTTGCTTTTATGTAATTTCGTTGTCCTTTATGAATGGAAAAATAAACTGGGACGCATTGGGCATTGGTGCATCGCTGGCATGTGCCATACATTGTGCATTGCTACCATTGCTTTTCAGCAGCTTGCCTTTGTTTGGCATAAACATTATACATAACATTTTTTTTGAGGTAGGTATGATTTTGCTGGCCCTTTGTATTGGTTCATGGTCTTTATATCATGGCTATAAAAAGCACCATCATAGTATTGTACCCTTAGCCGTTTTCTTCAGTGGTTTTTCTTTTTTGGTGCTGAAGCAATTTTTTATTCAATATGAAAACTGGTTGCTGGTACCGGGTGTTATATTGATAATTGCGGCGCATTTAATTAACTACCGCTCATGCAGGGTGCATAACCATGCACATGCGGATGATTGTGATCATTAAACCCCTGTTCTCCGCCAGTTGGCGGAGAGACTTAGACCGGAGAATTTCTTAAATTGTAATATTTTTCATTATCAAATTATTAAAAATGAAAAAGATAATATTTCTTGCAATACTATTTATCGTAAGTAAAGCTATGCAAGCCCAAACAAAAGAAGAGGCAGCTATCCGTAAAGTATTAGCTGCACAAAATACTGCATGGAATAGTGGAGATATTGAAGGTTTTATGCATGGCTACTGGGAAAATGATTCGCTGATGTTTATCGGTAAAAGCGGTGTTACCTACGGCTGGCAGAATACGTTGAATAATTATAAAAAAGGTTATCCTGATACGGCAGCAATGGGTAAGCTGGAGTTCAACATCATCAGTGTACAAAAACTATCCGGCAGTTATTATACAGTGGTGGGCAGGTGGTTTTTAAAAAGAAGCATTGGCGATGTAGGCGGGCATTATACGTTGCTTTTCAGAAAAATAAAAGGGCAATGGGTGATAGTACAGGATCATAGCAGCTAATTATTCCGCATTTCGTTCTTCCAGGTTTTATATAAATAGCGGAGCAATAAAAAAAGAGTAGCGGCCATCAGTACATAGAAGACAATATTTCCTGTATCCGGCTTACCATCCACAGAAGCTAATTTAAAATAAAGCCCGGCGGTGGCGCAGGCAATCATCCAGATCAACCCAAAGGAAATGGAGTTGAGGATTTTCTTAAACATCCCGGTTACTTTAGGATCCCAGCCTTGTTCCATGCTTGTAAATTTTTAGAGAGAAGGTACAAAATAAACCTGCACTAATCAATCAGCAGTTTATTAAAATCCATAAAATTTCCGTTGAAAACATTGAAGTCAACAGGGGCAGCTATACCGTTTACCCTGCCTTCATCACTATGTTGCCAAAAGAGCCAATCCCTGTTTATCCTGGGAGGTCCTTCGCTATGATAATGTGCTGCCCAAAAAGGATATTTATCAAATTCATCGCCCAAATAATTTTTATAAAAATCTACGTTAGTATAAATGATTGGTTTTACTCCGTAATGTTCTTCCACTGCATCTAACCATTTTTTTGCTTCGGTTCTTAACCGTTCTGGTGATGTGCCATTGAGTTGTTCAATATCTAAAACAGGCGGCAGGTCACCTTTTTCTAATTCCACTTCATCAATAAAATTTTCGGCCTGTTGTTTTCCATCCCATGCGGCAATAAAAAAGTGATAGGCACCTCGAAACAAACCTGCTTGTTTACTCTTTTTCCAATTACGGCTGAACTGCGGGTCGGTACCGCCGGTGCCTTGTGTGGCTTTTATAAAAGCAAAACCCATTTGCACCTGTTTTACTTTCATTGCTTTTACTTCATTCCATGCAATGGTGCTTTGGTATTTTGAGACATCAATACCGTGTATCTCATATCCCAACGGGATTTTAATATCAAACTCCGGGTACCGGGCAAACGTTGCTTTTCGGTAGAGTTGCCATTGGTAAGCCATCCAGCCGCTGATGGTTATTAATACGATAACGGCCGCAACAATTAGTGTTCGCCTTGTTTTTTTCTTTTGCCTGTGAGAAAGCATGGTGGATGACTTAGTTTTCTTAGAGAAACGAAATTAAAAATATTGAAGGGAGTATTTTGTTAATTCGTTACTCCATTATCCGCAGCTTCGCATAATTCAGCATAATCTTCTTCTCGCCATTATGTTCAAACTTTACTGTGGCAATAGGATTGTGTGCCGCACCTTCCATTTTCATTACTTCGCCAAAGCCAAATTTCTGGTGTTCTACTTTTTGGCCTTCTTTCAACGCAGATGTATCGCTGGCTTCAAAATCAGCCGAAGGAACATGTTCTTTTACTTTTGCGGGCAATCCTTTAGGAGGTAAATATGCTGGTTGCTGCCTCGCCTGAGGCGAGGTGATTACTGGTTTCTCATTAAAATATGAACCTGTTTGCTTTGTAGCAATACCTGATTCAGAATCATTATCACTGCCCCAACCTTTCATACGGTTGGATGCAGAACTACCACCCCATTTGTTAGTTTGATTTTTAGGGCCGCCACCTGCAAAACTCCTGTCCATGTATTGCTCGGGCACTTCTTCTATAAAACGACTGGGCTCATTTTGTACCAACTGGCCAAAACGATAACGGGTATTGGCATACGTAATCCAGAGTTTTTGTTTGGCCCTTGTTATTACTACATAAAATAAACGCCGCTCTTCTTCCAGTTCATCCCTTGTATTAATGGCCATTGCATTGGGGAAAAGCATTTCTTCCAGTCCCGCTGCAAACACACAACTAAACTCAAGGCCTTTGGCAGCATGTATTGTCATTAACTTTACGGTATCTGCATTTGGGTCTTTATCATCTGCATCTGTCAGCAAAGTAATTTGTTGTAAGTACGATGCAAGGCTTTTATCAACCAATTCCCCGTCTTCATTATCGGGACTTTCTGTCCATTCTTTAATGGAGTTTAATAGTTCCTGTATATTTTCATACCGTTGTACCCCTTCAGTACTTTTATCATTAAATAATTCTTTAACAAGGTTTGTTTGCTTGCCTACATGAGATGCCACTTCGTAAGCATTTTGTTTGGTAAGCATACTGGCAAAACTTTTTATCATTATCACAAACTCATCTAATGCGGAAAGTGTGCCTGCTTTAAATCCGTACATGGCAGCATTGCACAGCACATCCCACATACTGATATTGTTTTCATTGGCATTAAGTACCAGGCGGTCAATAGTTGTTTTGCCAATGCCTCTTACGGGATAATTGATAATTCGTTTTAACGCCTCTTCATCTTTTGGGTTAACAATAATTCGTAGATAGGCAACAACATCTTTTATTTCCTTACGCTGATAAAAACTCATACCGCCGTAAATAGTATAGGCAATCCCCATACGGCGAAGTGATTCTTCAAATGCCCTGCTCTGTGCATTTGTGCGGTAGAGGATTGCGAAATCTTTATTGCTGTAATGATTGCGGAGTTTTTGTTCCTGTATACTGTCGGCTACAAATTTTCCTTCATCATTATCGGTAGAGGTGCGGACTAATTTTATTTTCTCCCCTTCGTTATTATCAGTAAATAAAACCTTTTCAATCTGACCTTTATTATTCTTTATTACTTCATTGGCTACATGCAGTATGCTTTTGGTGCTGCGGTAGTTTTGTTCCAGCTTCACCATTTTCACATCATCATAATCTTTCTGAAATTGTAATATGTTTTGAATGGTTGCACCACGGAAAGCTATAAATACTTTGTGCATCATCCCCCACCACACATACATTTTCATGCATGGCACCCAGCAATTTTATTACTTCGTATTGTGCAGGGTTGGTATCCTGGTACTCATCAATTAAAATGTATTTAAACTTATGTTGGTATTTTGAGAGTGCTTCAGGAACATTCTTCAGCAGTTCATAAAACTTTAGCAACAAATCATCAAAATCCATAGCACCGTTTTTAAAGCAACGCTTTACATAGGCATCATATATTTGCCCGATGGCAGGACGGTTGGCCCGCATATCTTCCTGTTGCAACCCATAGTCGTTCCTGTATTCTGCAGAGCCAACTAATGCATTTTTTGCAGATGAAATCCTGTTGTAAACAATGTTAGGTTTGTAATGCTTATCATCTAAGTCCAGTTCATTAATAACTGTTTTTACCACACTCTTAGCATCATCTGTATCGTAAATTGTAAAATTTCTTGGATAGCCAATTTTATCTGCTTCAAAACGCAGTATCCTTGCAAACACAGAGTGAAAGGTGCCGATGTATAAATTTCGGGCTTCGCCGTTGCCGAGAATTTTCTCTACCCGTTCCTTCATTTCTTTGGCGGCTTTGTTGGTAAAGGTCAATGCAAGAATATTAAAGGCATCAACTCCATATTGTGCCATCAAGTGAATGACCCTTGTGGTAAGTACTTTTGTTTTGCCGCTGCCTGCACCTGCCACTATCATTATCGGCCCATCTTTATGTAGTACGGCTTCCCGTTGCCTTTCGTTTAATCCGCTTAAATAATCCTGCATATCTTATCCCCTTGTTTCTTTTGTGTAGAAGGGTACAAAGAAACGGAATGTTTAGCTACCTGCCCTGTGCAATTACCCACTTTCTGTTGTATGAATTTTTAGTTTATCGGCTTCAGTCCCCTGGGCGTCGTCCCTTGCGTCGCACTCTTGTACTGCGGTAATTCTATTGAACAATAAAATAATGTAAAACTCAGATTGACATACAAGTCGGCAATAACAGTTTTCGAAAAAAGAAACAAAATAAAATATGCGTTTATGATTACTGTTAATAGTAAATTAGATTGTAAATTTGACCAGCAAACAAATTCCTTCAATCAACAATCTTAAATCTAAAATAACTATGGCATTTACATTACCAGCTCTTCCATATGCACAGGATGCACTGGAACCGCATATTGACACACTAACCATGCAGATACACCATGGTAAACACCATCAGGCTTATGTAGATAATTTAAACAAAGCAGTAGCCGGAACAGAACATGAAAGCAAAACACTGGAGCAATTAGTTGGCACTGCCGGTACTATCAGCCCGGCAGTACGCAACAATGGCGGCGGTCATTGGAACCATAGTTTTTTTTGGGAAAGCCTTGCACCTAATGCGGGCGGCGCACCAACTGGAAAGTTAGCCGATGCCATCAACGAGGCCTTTGGCTCTTTTGATGCTTTTAAAGAAAAATTTGCAGCAGCAGGAATGACCCGTTTTGGAAGCGGCTGGGCATGGTTGATTAAAGGGGCAGATGGAAAGTTAGCGGTTAGCTCTACAGCAAATCAGGATAATCCATTAATGGATGTGGCTGAAGTAAAAGGCACAGCATTACTTGGTTGCGATGTGTGGGAACATGCTTACTACCTGAAATATCAGAATAAACGAGCTGACTACTTAGCTGCATTCTGGAATGTAGTGAACTGGAGTAAAGTGGCAGAAAGATTCTAAAAAGAAATTATTAAAGCCACGAATGCACTAGGATTAATTTGTGTATTCGTGGCTTTTTAATGCAATAGAAAATCTCTTTATGTTCTTTCCCGGATTACCGGGATAAGTTGCAGGAGAAAAATTATAACGTAGCAATAACGGTAACCCCACCTTGTGGCTTATCACCAATCTTCACATTAACCTTTGCATCAAGTGGTAAAAACAAATCTACCCTAGAGCCGAATTTGATAAAGCCCATTTCATCTGTTTGCTTTACCTGCATACCCGGTTGTAAATAGTTACAAATTCTTTTGGCTAATGCCCCGGCTATTTGTTTGACAAGAATTTCTTTTCCGTTTGTTTTATATACAACAGTATGCCTTTCGTTTTCGGTTGATGATTTTGGGTGCCAGGCAACTAAATATTTTCCCTTGTGGTATTTACTGTAAACTACTTCGCCGCTAACGGGGTTGCGGTTTACATGCACATTCAGCGGACTCATAAAGATGGAGACTTGTATCCTTCTGTCGGTAAAATATTCATCGGCCTGTACTTCTTCTATTACCACCACTTTACCATCTGCCGGGGCAATAATGGCATTATCTTGTATGGTTAGTTGCCGTTTAGGTATGCGAAAAAAAGAAATAACCAATAGCCATAATGCCAGTGTAATAATAAATACAATAATGCTGATGAAGGGTGCTGATGAGCTTAATAAATAAAATGAAAGCAGATTAATTAACCCGAATAAAATTGTGCCAATGGCAATTGATGCGTAGCCTTCTTTGTGGATGGTCATGCGGCAAATATAAGAAATTAGAAGAGTGGAGAATGGGCGGGTTTCGAATAGATTATTTCATAAAAAATTGCACATACAACCAAACAAAAGGAGTAGCCAACAACAAAGAATCAAATCTGTCTAAAAAACCACCGTGGCCGGGCATTATGGAGCCGCTGTCTTTTACATTGGCCATCCGTTTTAGTTTTGATTCGAGGAGGTCTCCGAAGGTGCCGGTGATTGCGGCGATGAGGAATAAAGCGATAATAAATATATCAAAAGAGTCGTAGAGAGATCCGATTTTCCAATTTATAAAATAAAGCGGAAAAAAAGCAAAACGCATTGTTATTGCTGCTAAAACAATTCCTCCAATTGTACCCTCCCAAGTTTTTCTTGGAGAAATTTTTGACAACGGGTTTTTTCCAATCAACGAACCAACAATATAAGCCATTGTGTCATTAATCCAGATACAGAGTATAACCATTAAAGGAATATAACCTTTTTCAAAATTAAACCTGTCATCTTCTATCTGAACTTTAATACTTCTTTGATACAAATTCATCATCAATCCCCAGCAAAGTGAAATATAAATAACCCCCGCAGTTGCCATTACAATTGCTTTTGTACGGATTGTATTTTTTTGAAAGATGCCCAGCAATAACAAAACAAAACCTGCAACAGATATGGGTAACGAAAAATTTTCTTTTAATCCATAACCACCAATGCTATATACATTACTGCAAAACAATAACATAATACCATAGCCCATCAGCATCAACCCCATTTTTGTATATATATGAAAAGAAGTGTTGTGTATTTTTTCAGTGAGTTTTAAATACTCCCACCAGCAACCAAAATGAACAACAGAGAATAAAATAAAAAAACTCCAGTGGTTCCATAGCAGGCCAACAAGCATTACTGCTGCAAAAATGATGGCTGTAATCGTCCTGGTAATAAATATTTGTTTATTTAAAGCCATGTTTTAGAAAGGATGATTTTTATACGGTACTGCATCATCAGCATACACTTCATTATAAGTTGTAGTTGATTTATTTTTCATCCATAAAAAAATTGCTGTTACTAATGCCGCACTAATGAATCCAATCCAAGCAAGGTTACTTGCCTTTGTAGCCATAGCCTCATCATTTAACATCTCGGGATTTTGATGGGCGGCTATAATCAGCACCGCATCATATACAAAATGTGCAACTATGGCTGCCCATAAACTGCCGCTGTACCAATAAATAACCCCAAGCAATACCCCTAATACAAATCTTGGCAGAAAACCATAAAACTGCATGTGCATGGCAGAGAAAAGAATAGCTGTTAAAATAATACCGACCCAGGCATTTTTAAATAACTTAATCAATAACCGCTGCGCCACACCCCGGAATAACAACTCTTCACCCACTGCTGCAAATCCTGAAATAAAAACAAGGTTCAGCAATAAATTTTTTATTCCCCCTTGAGACAATACACCTTTAATAGTAAGGCTGGCTTCATTTTCTTTTTCCTTCATCCATTTTTCTATTGAGCCAGGAAAACTTACAGACCTGTTCATTTCTCCGAGCCAATTTACCATTGGGATAGCAACGAGCATTATTGCCCCCGCAGCCAGAAAATAAATAAGATTGGAAGGCTGAACTAAACCTAGGTATTTTTTCTTGTTCTCACTAAACATCCATGCAGCAAATAAAGAAGGCACTACAAACACCCCGATAAACTGGATGAGCATCATTCCCCTTACCACTAACAAAACAGACGGCTTTCTGTAATCCCATTTAGCCATATCGGTCATTTCTTTCAAACTCATTCCTGATATTGAAGCAAGGATAATAGTGCCAATTAAACTAAAAAGAAACATACTTACCAGCACAATACACAATACTATAACAAACTGTGTACCTGCCGGTTTATTCTTCATAAAACCCTTCATGCAACTCTGAATTTTTGATTGTAAATTTGCCGTTTATTTATATCCAACTTTAGGCTTTATACTTCTTTGCGAAAACACTTCTAAATGCTGATTAGCGAACAGAACGATGAAGAGTGCGACGCAACGAAGATGCCCAGGGAACCGAAGCTGGCAACATAATAAACATGGTAAAGATAGGTAACATAGAACTTCCCGATTTTCCCTTATTGCTTGCGCCAATGGAAGATGTAAGCGACCCGCCGTTCCGTGCAGTCTGTAAAGACAACGGGGCGGATTTAATGTACACAGAATTTATTTCCAGCGAAGGATTAATAAGAGATGCAATTAAAAGTCGTAAAAAACTCGACATCTTCGATTATGAAAGACCCGTTGGTATCCAGATTTTTGGTGGTGATGAAGAAAGCCTTTCATTGGCAGCAAAAATTGTAGAAGTTACCAATCCTGATTTGTTAGATATAAACTTTGGCTGCCCGGTAAAAAAAGTCGCATTAAAAGGTGCAGGTGCGGGGGTATTAAAAGATATTGACCTGATGGTTCGCTTAACATCGGCAGTAGTAAAAGCAACCTCGTTACCTGTTACTGTAAAAACAAGATTGGGCTGGGATGATAAAACAAGAAACATTGAAGAAGTGGCGGAGCGGTTGCAGGATGTAGGGATAAAAGCTTTGGCCATACATGGAAGAACGAGAACACAAATGTATAAAGGCGAAGCAGACTGGACATTGATTGGTAAAGTGAAAAACAATCCAAGAATTACTATGCCGATTTTCGGAAATGGAGATATTGACTCACCGGAGAAAGCAGTGGAATATAAAAACAGGTATGGGGTAGATGGTATAATGATTGGCCGGGCCGCTATTGGCTATCCCTGGATATTTAATGAGATAAAACATTTTATAAAGACGGGTGAACATTTACCACCGCCAACCATTGAAGACCGTTTATTTGTTTGTCGTAAACACCTTGGTAAATCTATTGAGTGGAAAAACCCGGTTGTTGGTATTAATGAAATGCGCCGTCACTATGCTAATTACTTAAAAGGCCTGCCCAATATAAAAGAGTTCCGCAATAAATTAGTAACACTAACTACCGAAGAGGAAATAAATGCGGTGTTTGATGATATTTCAAAAACCTATGGTGGATACGAGTTTGAAAAAACTCCGATTGAGTTAGTGAACTATCATGAAAAATGCCCGGTGGAGTAATTCTGACTACGAGTTAATAAATACAAAATGCCATCCCGTTTTAAACGGGATGGCATTTTGTATAGTTTTCTTTTTATAAATTAAAACTGTGCAGACACAGTTACTTTAGGCGTAGGGGCAACTTTACCAGCATCAATTGCTTGCCCGGTAATTCCATAATCAGCCAATTTAAAAATAAAAGAAGCTGAAGCAGAAACTTTTCCACCAGCAACAGTAATAGTAGCAGGGGCTTTAATAGCTTTTGCAACACCCTTTACGGTTAATAAACCAGATACATTTACTTTATAAATCCCGTCTTTAGCAAATTTTACTTTGTTTAGTTTATCAATTTTACCTGCGAAGGTAAATTTTGGGTTAACAGCAGAGTTCATCCAGTTGGCACCGTTAAAGTGATCTTGTATCATTGGGTTGGTGAAAGCGAAATTGTTTACAGCTGCTTCAAATGCCAATGCACCGGTTGTTTTATCTATTGAACCGATAACGGTTTTGTTTTCTGCTTTAGGTAAAGCATCTTTTGGGGTAGTTGCATCAAAAGATACTACCGCAGATGTTGTTGTTAGTTTTTGTGCAAACAGGCCACCGGCTAATGCTGCGAAAGAAAAGAATAAAATTGCTTTTTTCATTTGTTTACTTTTTGTTGTTTAAAAATTTCAGGTTATTTATTTAATACTGATCGTTTAAAACTTATTGATGTGGTACCGAGTATTTCACTGTAGATGCTTCCACTGCAAACGCCTTTTACAGAAACCGCATCACCTGTTTTTATGGCTTGCACTTTATTTAAATCTGCTTTTTCAAACGAAAAAATTGCATAAGAGCCTGTACTGTCTGCAAACTTAATAGTACTGGTAGAGTCTGCCGCAACATCAACAGCAGAAGCCAGACCGTTTACGGCTAATACTTTTTCTAAATATTTTTTATTAGTAGCCGTATCGTTGGTCATAAATTCTTTAATAAGAGATGCAGCATCTAATGTATAATCGGCCTTTACACTATCTGTATTTTCAAAAGTTTTATCAAAAATCTTTTTTTCACCTTCCTTGCTCATCATTCCGAACCCGATATAGGTGCCAGCAATGGTTACTAAAATCAAGCCAGCTTTAAGTGACCAATTATTATTTCCTGCTGTTAAAATAAAAGCAATTGCAGCAATGGCCTGAATGAACAACCAGGGTTTCGCCATAGCCCATGCAGATTTATCAACGCCAAGCTGTACAAGCTGTTTGCTAAAAAGAAAATAGACAAGAACAAGTGAAAGGGATATTGCCCCGGTTAAAAGCGAAGGGATAAGCGAATTCTTTTTTAATAAATTACAAGTAACAGCTAAAGCAGCCAGTACCGGAATCAGCCAAAAAGCAGCAAAAGCAAAACTTAATTGTGGAAAGGGGTTGCCCAGACCAAACTTAGTTTCGGCTATTTTAAAAAACTTGCCTGCTGGCATATCGCTTCCTGCAACCGTAGTACCTGCCCACGATACCCATGGAAAAAAGAAGCTGCCAATAAGCACCAGTCCTGCTGCAAGGTGCAGCCAATTTAGTTTGTTATTTGTTGTTGTCATAGTTATTTAAACTATGTTAATTTAGTGTACTATTAAACAAATATACAATGTTGAAACATTGACAATGGGCTTTTAATGCTAAAATTTTCTAAATAAAATAAAACCCTCTCCGATTAATGGAGAGGGTTTACTTGCTAACCCATTCTTAAACAAGCTTTCATACAAGCATTAAGCGGCCTGCATTTCTTTTATCTTCTCCCTTATTTTGGCTTCAATTTCAGCAGCCATTTCTGGATTATCTACCAATAATTGCTTTACAGAATCACGGCCTTGGCCAAGCTTATCGTTATTATAGCTGTACCAGCTACCGCTTTTTTGTACAATGCCTAACTCCACACCCATGTCCACTATTTCACCAGTTTTAGAAATGCCTTCTCCGAAAATGATATCAAATTCAGCTGCACGGAAAGGCGGGGCCACTTTATTTTTAACTACTTTTACTTTTACATGGTTACCAATTGCCTCATCGCCATCTTTTACCTGCGCCTGGCGGCGGATATCTAAACGAACGGAGGCGTAAAATTTTAACGCATTACCACCTGTAGTTACTTCGGGGTTGCCAAACATAACCCCTATTTTTTCCCGAAGCTGGTTTATAAAAATGCAAATCGTTCCGGTTTTAGAAATTGTTGCAGTCAGTTTACGGAGTGCCTGGCTCATCAACCTTGCATGCAAGCCCATTTTGCTATCACCCATTTCGCCTTCCAGTTCACTTTTAGGAACAAGGGCTGCTACAGAGTCAATAACCACCACATCCAATGCGCCGGAAAGAATTAAACGATCTGCTATTTCCAATGCCTGTTCGCCATAGTCAGGTTGGGAGATTAAAAGATTATCAACATCAACACCCAATTTTTTTGCATAAGCACTGTCAAAAGCATGTTCTGCATCTATAAAGGCACACATGCCGCCTTTCTTTTGTGCTTCGGCAATTACATGTGTGGCAAGGGTTGTTTTACCGGATGATTCCGGGCCATATATTTCAACTACCCTTCCTCTCGGCAAACCGCCGATGCCAAGGGCTACATCTAAGCCAAGCGAACCGGTGGAAATTACTTCCTGCATTTGCTCAGCCTTATCGCCCAGCATCATCACACTGCCTTTACCATAGTCCTTCTCCAGCTTATCCATGGTAAGCTTAAGGGCTTTCATTTTCTCACTATTGTTTACTGTTGTTTCGGGGGTTTTGTCATTCTTTGCCATGCGTTAAAGTTATGTTTTTGCGTATTGTATGCCGAAATATTTCGGACGAATTTCAAAACTAAATGATTTAGTAATACAAAGCTAATATTTTGGGGAAATTATTTTTTGGGCTTGCCCACAAAAGCCTTGGCAAAGGTAGGCTGTCAGCAGTAGTAACTCCGGTCGGCTTCAGTTCGGGCTATCCGCTGCAAGTCCGGCACAGGGCTAAGCACAAATCATCACCGGGCTTTTCGCTTCTATCCTGCAGCTTTTGAGGTGTAGAATAAATATCAGCAAATACAAAAAAGCAACATTAAAACTGCCAGGCAATAATCATTGACCCCATCCCTGCCAGCAAACCACAATACACTTCACTGGCAGTATGATTAGACACAATAAGTCTTGCTGTACAAACCAGCCCGGTAATAAAAATGGCTATTGAAAGATAGATGCCAAAATTTAACTCCTGTGTAAAAGCAAGCAGGCACATAAAGGCCAGCATAACACCAACGGCAATTGCATGCAGGCTTATCTTCATAATAATATTGAGCATAAGGCCCCCCATGAACCAAGAAAAATAGCTAATGCCATTTGAACGGCGGGGCGGGGTATTACAAGGGCATCGTTCATTTTATTACTGTTCCACCATACATAACAAATCCACCCGTACCATATACCACAAGCTACAAGCGGAATAACCCTGTCTTTTTGGGTATGCAATTGAATGCTTTCAATAAACTTTAATCCTTTTAAAAGCAATACTGTTATTATTGGAAAAATGGCATACATCATTAATGCCATTATAAACACCCTCGACTTATTAAAATCTCCCAACCCGGCAAACAAATAAGGGTGAATAAATAACATAAAAACCACCAGGTAAACAGGTACAAAAGCAGGATGGAAAATATAAGATATAATTTTAGCCGCCAATTTTACACCCACTGGTGAACTGCTTTCAATTAATTGACTTTCATTATTTACAAATAACCTTGATTCCATAATTAGGTGCAAAAATAACCATTCTGACAAAAGGGTGCGGTTTTTGTATCTTCATGCCCACCTCAGGGCTTTTTTTATTTATCACATTCACCAAAAAAGAAAATATGAAGAAGCTACTATTCTTTTTTCTCCTGATGTCTTTTAGTTTTAATGGTTACTCCCAGGCAATAAACAAGGCCAAAATGCAGGCCATGTACGACCGTATAAAAGCGGCGGGCATTCGCCATGCAGATTTTGTAATGGCTCAAAGTATGCAGGAAACGGGCAACCTTGCCTGCAAAAATTGTTGCCTTCGCTATCATAACTTATTTGGTTTTTATGTAAAGGGAAATAAGTGCAAGAAATTTGATTCAGAGGATGAGTGTATTGAGTATTACAAAAAATGGCAGGATAAACGCTACGATAAATGGAGAAAAAAGAATCCTAAAGCAGATTACTATCACTTTCTGAAAAGTGTGGGCTATGCCACTGGTGATAAATACACAAGGGAGCTAAAACCGAAAGTGGCCTGGGTGCAGAAGAACCTTAAGTTATAGTTTATGGTTTTGCTTTCGTACTACCCGGATTCACCAATCCTTTTATGTTACTGATATGAAATGGTGTATGTGCAGCAAAAATATTATTCAGGAAAAGAAGTTCATTGATACCTTCTGCCTTTAGCATCCCAATAAAATCTCCGCTGTAGTACCTGGAATCTACCACAATTACTTTTTCATAGTTATTAATCAGGAATGGTGCAAAGGCATTACCATATGATTCTTTTACAAGTGCAATTTTTCTTCCGTTTTTAATTTGTGTTTCCATTTTACAAATAGGTAAGTCGCCTTGCAGAAAAACAGAATAACTATTGGCACCGCTTACCTGCTCGGCATACATTTTCGATTTTGCCCAATAATTAATGGAGTTACTGCTGCCAATGGAAAACGCAATCGAATCAGAAAAAAGATAATACCTTACTGAATCAGGATTGTTTTTTAATTCCGCAGATCTGGTAAGCCGGTGAAATAAACCCAGAAAACCGGGTTTTACTTTCGATGGAATAGTGTCTAATGAAACAGGAGTAAGTACCGCTGCATTACAGAAAGAACGATAAGCATAATAAGCACCCAGACTGGTCCAATGATGATCAGTATTAAAATAAATGTATTCCGTACGATGCTTTCTTATTTCATCTGTTGGATTTACTTTAATTATTTCCGGGTCTTCAGCAGCAAAAACAGCATTGATAGCAGTTTTGGCCGGGGTAATATTGTTTTTATATTTTTCAGTTACTTCAAATTCAAAACCGTTAGGGATAATCAGATTATAAATTTTAACACCCGGCATTTTCAAGCGGCTATACGTATTAATAACCGATGCATATTGTCTTCCATTCCCACCACCACCGCTGAATAATTCAAAGCCCCTGTTTTTAAAAATAAAAACAGCTCCTTTTCTAACGCCGACCTGACCATCGTCTGGTAAAATTTCAGGTGGAGGCGGAGGAACTGCAGGTTGAACTACCGATACTGAATCCTTTCCGGTAATATCTTTTTTGCTTTTGCCTGAATTACAGGAAATCAGGGCTGCTGAAAAAAGTAAAGCGATGCAGGTGAGTTTTACCATTATTTTTTTAACCCTTTTATCTTATTAATATGAAATGGTGTGTGTGCGGCGAATATATTATTGATAAAAAGTAATTCATTAATACCTTCTGCTTTTAGCATAGCAACAAAATCACCTGTATAATACCGCTGATCCACCACAATTATTTTTTCGTAGTTGTTGATAAGGAAAGGAGCAAAAGCATTACCATACGATTCTTTTACAATGGCAATCTTTCTTCCGTTCTTATCCTGCGTTTCCATTTTCACCGTTGGTAAATCGCCTTGCAGAAAAACAGAATAGCTATTGGGGCCTATGGCACCTTCTCCATACATTTTTGATTTTGTCCACTGACCTATTTTAGCACTACCCACAAAGAAGTTCACGGAATCTTTAAATAGATAATAGCGAACAGAATCCGGATTGCTTTGCAAGCCTGCATCTTTTGTAAGGCGGTACAGCGAACCCAGAAAAGACGATTTTGTTTTGGAAGCAACCGTATCTAACGAAACAGGAGTTAAACCTGCTGTTTCACAAAATGCCTTGTAGGCATAGTAAGCACCGAGGCTGGTCCAGTGGTGGTCGGTATTAAAATAGATATACTCTTCCCGGTGTTTTCTTATTTCATCAATAGCCCATACTTTTTTAATATTTCCATCCAGGGTGTTGTAAATACTTTCTATAGCCGGTCGATTAGGCTTTTGCAGCTTTGCATACTTCTCTGTTATTTCAAACTCAAGTGCCACAGGTATTATCAGATTATAGATTTGTATATCCGGACTTAGTATTTTATTGTAGGAGTTAATAACATCAGCATACGACTTACCCATTGCTTCGCCGCCACCAAACATTTCAAAAGCCCTGTTTTTAAATACAAACACTTTTTTCTTTACCTCACCCACCGCTCCATCATCTTTTAAGGGGCCATCTTTAACCGTATCACTTTTTGCCGTATCTGTTTTTTCATTGGCTTCAGCACCATTAGTAGGGTCGTACAATTTTATTTCGCTGCTCGTAAAACCAATATTGCTTTTAAATTTATCTGAAAAGCTTATCCATTTGTCCCGCATTGGAAAATTGTCCGCATAATATTCATCTATCTGTTTAAAATATTTTCCGCTCCAGAATAAGCTGTCCGAATATTTTGGCATAGTTGCCAATTTTCTGTTTTCCATTTCTGATACGGATTGCTTTTTCATAGCCAGCGAAGCAATACCACCTGCCAAAAGCAATCCGCAAAAAATGACCACATTTAGTATATGGGCTTTTTTGCCTGAAACAGTATGAATAGTTGTTGTTTCCATTTTTACTTTTTATTAAAACCTGAAATAAATAAACGGGTTATAACTTTTACCTACCAATTGTGCTACACACAAAAAGAGCAGCACTACATTAAACCCAATAACCGCCGTGTTATAAAAATTAATACGGCTTGTTTTTTTATCTATCCAATTTTTTACAGAGTGATATACCGGCATACACAGCAGCAATGCCAGTATCAGCCAGAATAAATGAGTGCTGAGTACATTCATTACATCCATATTGCCATTAGGACCAGCTTTAAAGGAGAATAGTTTTTTTACATAAGCCCAAAGCATTTCTGTATCTGTAAAATAAAATATTACCCAACCCGGAATGATAATCACCAATGCATAAATATGTGCAATAAAGGCCGGTGCTTTTTCCAATAGCTTTAATAAGAAAGCCCTTTCCAATGCAATAAAAATGAAGAAGTATAAACCCCAGAAAATAAAATTCCAACTGGGGCCATGCCACATACCGGTAAGAAACCAAACAATAAAGAGGTTGAGGTAAACCCTTTTTTTATTGCCCCCCAAAGGAATGTATACGTAATCCCTGAAGATGCTGCCCAGCGATATATGCCATCTTCGCCAGAACTCACCAATGGATTTAGATATATACGGGTAATTAAAATTCTCCCGGAAGTGGAAACCAAACATTCTTCCCAAACCAATTGCCATGTCTGAGTAACCGGAGAAATCGAAATAGATTTGGATAGCAAACATTATTAAACCAACCCATGCTTCTAAACTGGAGAAGCTGGCCAGCTCAGCAAACGTTAAAGGATCTCTGTTATCTCCCATGTATTTAGCCACTATCTCGGCTGCAATATTGGCAATCACTACTTTTTTAAACAAGCCAATACAAAACCGGGACACACCCAAACTGAAATCAGTCAGGTTTTCTTTTCTGCCATAAATTTCTTTTTCTACGTGGGCATACCGGATAATTGGTCCGGCTACTAGGGAAGAAAACAGGGATACATACATTAAAAAGTTAGGGAAATTTCGTTGTGCCTTTATATCACCCCGATAGACATCCACCACATAAGAAATAGTATGAAACGTATAGAAAGAAATACCCAGCGGCAGTGCATAGCCCGGTGCCGTAAAAGATGTGCCGAGCAACGAATTGACCTGGTCTACTATAAATTTATCATACTTAAAAGTGGCCAGTAAGGCAAGGTTGAAAACGACAGTAAAGGTTACTCCAATTTTTGCCCACTTGGTACCCCGGTGTTTATCTATAAAAATGGAGTTGCCCCAATCCACCAGCGAAGAGAGGATTAATAATGAAATCCAGATAGGCTCTCCCCAGCCATAAAAAGCCAGTGAAAAAACGATAAGCACCCAGTTTCGCCATTTTGGGTTTTTGGTGCTATAATACAGCATCAGGCAAAGGGGCAGAAATATAAAAAGGAAAAGCAGACTGGCGAATACCATACAGGTGTGTGTTGGGGATTTATAGCTGTGCAAAATACAGAATTGCCCCAAGCATTTATAATGCAATAGAACAAAATATTTCATATATCCGCAATAGGTGTAACGGGGTATTTTAAAATATTTAACAGGGCTTTCGGGAGAAAGGCCAGATGTTTTACCTTCACCGTAAATATTAATAAATGCAACTCACCGCTAAACTCACCCAGCTTCTTCCTTTACAAACCGGTACAGGTAAAAACGGGGCATGGAAGAAGCAGGATATTATTGTAGAAACAGATGGTACTTATCCCAAAAAGATCTGTATTTCTATATGGGGCGATAAAATAAATGAAAGTGTTTTGAAAATCGGCTCACAACTCAGTATTTCTTTTGATGTGGAAAGCCGGGAGTACAATGGCAAATGGTACACCGATGTAAAAGCCTGGAAAATTGAACCTGCCGGGGCGGCTGGTACAGATAAGCCTGCTGCCGATGATAATGTTTATTTTGATGAAGGGCAGATGGAGAATAAGGAAGATTTGCCTTTTTAAAAATACAGCCACAGATTACACGGATTAGCACAGATTAATACAGGGAATTCTTTATAGCTCAGTAAAAGCTGCGCAGCAGCTAATCTGTGCTAATCCGTGTAATCTGTGGCTAAAATCACAGTTCCTTTCTAAGCCTTGCCACCGGAATATTCAACTGCTCCCGGTATTTAGCCACTGTTCGGCGGGCAATATTGTAACCTTTCTCCTGCAACAGTTCAGTCAATCTTTCATCGCTCAGCGGATGTTTCTTTTCTTCTGCTTCAATAAAATTGCTGAGAATTTTCTTTACTTCCCTGGTAGATACTTCTTCGCCGCTGTCTGTACTCAACGATTCGCTGAAGAAGAATTTAAGCCGGTAAGTGCCAAATTCTGTTTGTACAAACTTGCTGTTGGCCACCCGGCTTACGGTAGATATATCGAGATTTGTTTTCTCCGCAATATCTTTTAATATCATTGGGTTCAGATCTGTTTCATCACCTGTTAAAAAGAAATCATATTGGTGATTCATAATTGCATCCATGGTGCTGAGCAATGTATGCTGCCGTTGTTTGATAGCATCAATAAACCACTTGGCCGAATCTATTTTTTGTTTGATAAAAAGCACAGCTTCTTTCTGTCGTTTATCTTTTTTAGAACCCCGGTCATATTCTTTCAGCATATCCCGGTAGCCTTCGCTTATTCGTAGTTCCGGCGCATTGCGGCTGTTGAGGGTAAGCTCTAGTTTGCCGGCATTATTCATAATGAAAAAATCAGGGACTACATAATTTTCGGCTTTACTCATTTCGCCACCCAAGTTGCCTCCCGGCTTAGGATTTAATTTTACAATCTGCTGCATTACATCCCGCAGGTCTTCATCATTAATATTTAATCCCCGTTGTATTTTTTCATAATGTTTTTTGGTAAACTCGTCAAAGTATTTGGTGATCGCTTTAATAGCTATATCCACTTTCTTTCCTTCATCTTTCATCCGGTGAAGTTGCAATAGCAGGCATTCCTGCAAATCCCTTGCAGCCACACCCGGCGGGTCAAAATGCTGGATGCGTTGAATAATTGCTTCTACTTCCTGTTCCGTTGCATTTATATTTTGGCGGAAAGCCAGATCATCCACAATGGCAGATGTTTCTCTTCTCAGGTAACCATCTTCATCAATACTGCCTACAATTTGTTCAGCAATGGCTTGTTCCCTTTGTTCTAATTTCAGCATACCCAATTGGGTTAACAACAACTCATAAAAACTGGTTTCTGTTTTAAAAGGAAGTTGCCGGTCTTCATTTTCTTCGGGGTAGTTATCGTCCCGCAGTTTATAATCACCCACTTCATCATCCCCGTCACTTATATATTCGCTTACATCAATATTTTCATATTCATCTGTACTGCCATCTGCCTCTTCAAACTCGTCAGTTGCTGTTTCAGCAAATTCATCTTTTAATTCATCGGCGTTTTCATCATGGGTTTCATCATCCAGTTCTAGGGCGGGGTTTTCTTCCATTTCTTCTTTAATCCGTACTTCAAGGCTGGCCGTAGGTACCTGCAGCAGTTTCATTAGCTGAATCTGCTGGGGAGATAGTTTTTGCAGCATCCGCTGCTGTAAGCTTTGACCAAGTGCCATCGGTTCGGGTTAAGTTTTTAGTGGCTTAAAAAAATTTCGCCTTTGCACAAAAATAATGCCGTAAATTTAACTACAAATAAAATAAAGATGCGGCAACGAGTTATTTTCTTTCTTGTTGTGTTAGTGTTAATGTTTTCTGCGGAAAGTTTTGGGCAGGTAAAACATTCAGGCGATACATTGTTTTTTAAGGATTGGGTATGGGTGAAACATACTGGTGATACAGCAGGGCAGACACATTATAATCCCCAATATATTATTGTTAAACCAGGCGACTTTATAAAGCTACCTATCAATTATAATTCGTTGGAAAACTTTGATTTTGAAAAACAGCTCTTTTTAAACAAATCTGTAAACGATTCGGTTAAGAAGAGCCCAATACTGCGAGACTTGAACGTAATTTCCAGGTATAATTTTCTGCCTTCTTATTATACAAATCACCTCGGCTTTTTCTGTAAAAAAGAATTGCAATTAGATAAAATCACCCCGGCTCCTATCCGCTTCCGCCTCGGCTCTTTAGATTATGTAAACTGGATGGAGCAAAAGCCTAATGCTATAAAACCCAGGTAACAAAATATCTCCTTACTCTTATCTACTTTTGCGCAGCAAAATAATTCATGAAAAATATTTATCTCGTTGCTCCTGATAGTGTTGGTATCTTATCGCTGGCATTACAGCATTTGCGGCAGCGAAAAGACATGCAGATAGATTTTACTGACTTGGTGTTGTCTGCTGGTGAAAGGTTCAGGTATAAAAACACCGTGCAACGGCTGTATAATTTTTTCCTGAAAACTTTCAGGGGTAAAAACCTTAAAGAGGTTTATTATAACAAATTCCTTCAATCTAAAATACAGGCACAGAAAGATAAGTATGATACAATAGTTATTATAAGGCCAGATTTACTGAATGATGAAACGCTGCAATTGCTCCGCAATAAAACCAATCACTATGTAGCTTATTATTGGGACTCGGCAGATTTCTTTCCCCGTAAAAAAACTATCGCTTCTTTTTTTGATAAGGTGTACAGTTTTGATAAAGCGGATTGTGCGATATATGGTTATACACCCATCACCAACTTTTATATTTCAGAAGAAAATGATGCAGCAATAAACGTTCAGGCTTATGGCCTGCTTAGTTATGATAAAAGGAAGATGCAGTTGGAAAAAATTGCAGCAGCATTACAGGCAATGGGTATTAGCTATTGTATAAAAACATACAGCCAAAAACCTTTTGAGAGCAATTACCTTACCCGGCTGGATACTGTGCTGGATTATAAAGCCATGCTACAGGAAATTTCTTGTTGCCAGGTATTGATAGAAGTGCAGAAAGAAGGACAGCAAGGGCTTACCTTCCGCCCATTTGAAGCATTGGGTATGGAAAAGAAAATGATTACCAACAATCCCCTTATTAAGAAGTATGACTTCTATTGCGAAGAAAATATTTATGTGGTGGATACAGATAAAATCGAAATCCCAACAAGCTTCTTTTCAACCCCCTATAAAAAAATCGATTTATCAGTAAAGAAAAAATATCACCTGGACAATTGGTTTGATACACTTATTTCGCCATTATAAAGTAGCTTTGCATTTGTGAAAAAGATATTAATAGTAGTAATTACGATTTTGCTGCTTTCAACAGCAAATTATGCAAAAGCCCAATGTTCTATCTGTACTAAAACGGCGCAACAGCTGGGAGAAAAACCAGCTAAAGGAATGAACAGCGGCATTCTTTATCTCGCCTTTGCCCCATTGTTATTAGGAGGTTTTATTGGCTATAAATGGTGGAAGAACAACAGGGATGTATAACAGCCTATTTGTTCTGAATAAAACTATACAGGTTAAACTTTCCTTTTATGATTTCTTCTTCAATTTCTTTTTTAAGCACTGCTTTATCAACACCTTTCATCCTTTTTTGCTGAATAAGATAGTATGCTTTTTCTGCCAACAGCCAGAAATGTTTATCAGTAAGGTGTGCTTTTTTTAGTTGGTGGACAACCGTATCAAACAGTTCCGCAACACCTTCTTTAGTAGATGCAACAGTCATTAGCACCGGCACTTCATTATAATGTGTGCTGAATGCCGGAGCCAGCATCTGTCTCAGGTTTTTTACAAACGTATCCGCATCGGGCCGGTCACTTTTGTTTACTACAAAGATGTCAGCTATCTCCATCAGCCCTGCCTTCATGGTTTGTATTTCATCACCGGCTTCAGGTACAACAACAACAATGGTTACATCTGCCAATCCTGCAATTTCAATTTCACTCTGGCCAACCCCCACTGTTTCTACAATTATATAGTCATAAGGAGCAGCTTTCAGCAAATCGGTTATCTCAATTATTTTTGGATGAAGGCCACCCATTGCCCCCCTGGTGGCTAATGAGCGGATAAAAACATCGGGGTGGGTGTACCAGTTGCTCATCCGTATCCTGTCGCCAAGTACTGCACCCAAATTAAATGGCGATGAAGGGTCAACACAAAGCACTGCCACCTTTTTTTCCAGCTTTATAATCTGTTCAATCAGTGCATCAGCAAGGGTGCTTTTGCCTGCACCCGGTGGGCCTGTAATGCCAATAATTTTTGCTGATTGGGAAAGGGGTGTTTGCTCAAGCAATTGCTGGTAACCGGGAAATTCATTTTCCACCAGTGATATAGCCCTTGCCAGTGCTTTTACATCACCACTTTTAATATTATTTAATAAATCAGCCCACATAAATATTGCGGTAAGTTACATAAATATTTTTGTGACATTTAGTGTGTTTTCGTGGCTCAAAAAAATTATCATTGCACCATAATGCACTTCTCAGTTATTATAGTTTGTAAAAATGAAGAAGCCATAATTGGCAAGACTCTTACAGCATTGCAGGGTTTTGCGCCGGATGTAGTGGTGTATGATAATGGGAGTACTGATAAAACAATTGAAGTGGTGAAAACATTCACTGTAAATCTTGTACAGGGCAACTGGGAAGGGTTTGGCAAAACAAAAAACAAGGCTAACTCCTTTGCAAAATACAATTGGATACTAAGCCTTGATGCAGATGAAATACCGGATGGTGCATTAAAAGAAACAATAAAGAATTTACCAGGAGAAAATGAAAACAAAGTGTATGATATCCGGTTCAAAAACTTCTTTGGTAATAAGTGGCTCCGCTATGGTGAATGGGGAAACGATAAGCACATAAGATTGTTTAATAAGAACAAAGTAAGCTGGAACGAAGCACCGGTGCATGAAGAATTGATATTCCCCGCTGAGGTACAGGTGCTAAAATTAAATGGGGCAGTTTTGCATTACACAGCAGATAACACAAAGGAGTATGAAATAAAACTGATGAAATATGCGGGGCTGAATGCGGAAAAATATTTTCAACAAGGAAAGAAAGCCGGGGTGTTGAAAAAATATGCGGCCTCTTTTTTTAATTTTATTCAGAACTATTTTATTCGTTGTGGTTTTTTAGATGGCGCAGCCGGTTATAAATGTGCGGTTATGATGGCAAGATATACTTACAGGAAGTATGAAAAATTAGAAAAGATGATAGCTGGGAACGGGTAGATACTGTTCTTTAAATTCAGGTAGTCCGGTTATAAAAAACTATTATCTTTTCACAATCATTTGTTATCTGAAATGACCAACTTCATCCCCATATTTCCCCTTGGCATTGTGGTATATCCCGGCGAAAACCTGAACCTGCATATTTTTGAACCAAGGTATAAGCAGCTTATTACAGAGTGTTACGCAGCTAAAAAACCATTTGGCATACCAGCGGTTATTGAAAATAAAATACAGGATTATGGTTCCGTTGGTTGAAATAACAGAAGTATCCAAACAATATGATAACGGGGAAATGGATATTAAAACCAAAGGGGTGAAAATTTTTCGCATATTAGAAATAATTACAGAGCTGCCGGAAAAATTATACAATGGTGCTATTGTAAACTACCCCGACAATTATGAAAAGGGCATACCCGGAACAATGAAAAAAATTATGAAGAGCCATCAGGGAGCTGCATCAACTATTAAAGCTGGACAAGGATTTTAAGAAACAAGAGGATGAACTGAATGTGTATGATGTGGCCCATCATGTCGGCTTATCATTACAGGAAGAATATGAATTGCTTGGCCTTTTTGATGAACGGCAACGACAGGAATACCTGAAGCGGCATTTGACCAAAGTAATACCAATGATGAATACAATGGAGCTGTTAAAAGAAAAAATAAAACTAAACGGGCATTTTAAAAATTTGAGTGGGTTAGATTTGGGTAGTTAAAACTTAATAATACATTATGCATACCACCCTTTGCTTCGATTTTGGCAATACAAGAAAAAAAGTGCGGTTTTTAATGATGCAGAAATTGCAAAGCTGATTGTATTGCCCGATGATGCTGTTGAAACTATTCAATCCCTCATTAAAGAATATCAACCGGCAAAATCTGTTCTTTCATCTGTAGTAGAACATAATACAGCCATTGAACCATTACTAGCTGCTGATACAAAATTTCATAAGCTTAGCCATTTTACCAAAGTAGCATTTACCACCCCGGTTGGTAAACCCGAAACAATTGGTGCCGACAGGCTGGCTTTGGCCGCTGCCGCTGTTCATTTTTATCCCACCAGCAATAATCTGGTTATTGGAATGGGCTCCTGTATTACTTACAACTTCATTAATAAATATCATGAGTTTGTTGGTGGTGCCATATCACCCGGGTTGGAAATGCGGCTGAAAGCCCTGAATTACTACACCGCTAAACTACCATTAATAAAGGCAGATAGTAATGTGCCGCTTATCGGGTACGATACAAATACCAATATACTAAGTGGTGTGGTACTTGGTTTGGCCAAAGAAATTGATGGTTTTATAGAGGCCTACCGTGAAAAGTTCAGCAACTTTAACGTGGTGTTAACCGGGGGGGATATAACCTATTTGGCTCCACACCTTAAAAACAAGATATTTGCAGACTCCGATTTATTATTTAAAGGTCTGTATGCAATTAGTGAAGTTAATAACCCATAAGAGAATCAATAAGTTAACTGCTGTTTATACCGTAGTATTGGTTTTAAGTATTACTGTTTTTACCCCCGCATTTTCGCAGGATAATTCACCTTATTCCCGTTTTGGAATTGGCGACTTGGTTCCAAATGCAAATATTGCCAACCGGGCCATGGGTGGTATTTCTGCCGGATATTCCGATTTTCTTTCCATCAATTTTAATAACCCGGCCTCTTATTCCAATTTTCAAACCTGGATTGAAAAGAAGTCAAAGAAAATACAATCTGGACGAGCATTGCTGGATGTGGGTATTAATTACGATAGCCGCACTATTCAGGAGCCGGGTAATGCAGCAAAATTTACATCTAACAATGCACTGTTTTCCTACCTGCAATTAGGTGTGCCTATTAAAAGTAATTGGGGGCTGGTGTTTGGCCTTCGCCCCGTATCAAGAATTGGATATAAAATAGTAAGCCGTACAAGCCTTATTAATCCGTTACCGCCTTTTAATGCTATAGACAGTGCTATTACACTTTTTGAAGGAACGGGTGGCAGTTACATTGCATCTATCGGCACCGGTTTTGCTGTTTATAAAAAAGAAAAACACAAGCAGGAAGAAAAACTAAGCATAGGTGTTAATGCTGGTTATATGTTTGGAACAAAAGACTACAGTACCCGCCGATCAATATTTAATGATTCGGTGGAATATTATAAAGCTAATTATGAAACCAGTGCCAATTTCGGCAGCCTTCATTTTGATGCTGGCCTGCAATACAAATTGCCGGTAAGTGAAAAAATGATGCTTACCATTGGTGCTTATGGGGCATGGGCACAAAAGCTGAATACCACACAAGATGTGCTTCGGCAAACCTTTGATTATGATGTTAACGGGGATACATTACAAGTAGACAGTGTTTATCATCAGAAAGACCTGAAAGGAAAAATTGAATTGCCATCGGCCTTTACACTTGGTTTTGTGTTGCAAAAATTTGTTATTCCCGGTAAAGAAGGGGGTTGGTTAGTTGGTATTGATTTCTCAAAGCAAAACTGGAGTAAATACCGCTACTATGGTCAGGCAGAAACCTTGAAAGACCAGTGGAGCCTTAAAGTGGGTGGGCAATTTAATCCAAAACCCAAAGCCAATAATTACCTTAGTAATATAACATACAGGTTTGGTTTTTTTACAGGGCCTGATTATGTAAATGCAGGTCAAAAACTTATCCAAACGGGCGGTACTTTTGGTATGGCTTTACCATTATTTAACCGTGGTGGGTTGACGCAGCAGTTTACAATGGTAAACCTTGCCTTTGAATACAGCAAAAGAGGTAATAATAATAACCTGCTTAAAGAAAATATGTTTCGCCTTGCCCTTGGCTTTTCTCTCAGCGATTTATGGTTTGGTAAAAAGAAATATGATTAATTATAGTTTCAATAAATATATAACCCAATTAGCAGCTTTTATAACAAGCTGCTTTTTTCTTTATGCCTGCGAAAATGATGTAAAGAAAGTAGATGAATGGACCAAGAAAGTAATATTAAAAGAAGAAGCCATTAATGTAAACAGTCAGTTAAGCCAGGATGGTAAGATAAGGGCCACACTAAAAGCACCGTTAATGTGGAGGGTATTGGGGGATACGGTGTATGTAGAATTTCCCAAAACATTGCACTGCGATTTTTATAACGACAGCACCAAAACAATTGAAACACGGCTCGACTGCCGTTATGGAAAGTATTTTGAAAACTTTAATAAAGTTTTTTTGAGGGACAGTGTGGTGGTGATAAGTATAAAGGGTGATACACTAAGGACACCGGAATTATGGTGGGATCAAAACACAAAACTTTTTTATACCGATAAGCCTTCCGAATATTTATCAAGGGATAAAAAACTATATCCAAAATTTGGCATCGAAGCCACACAAGATTTTACAAGGGTAACCTTTAAACAACCCATCGGAACTATAAAGGCAAAGGATAGCGGCTTTCCGCAATAGAAAACTTCTCTGCATCATCCTTAACCCTTCGTGGCATTTTCTCTTTACATTTGCGCCTCCCGATAGCTATCGGGGTTTATTCATGCTGGCACCAATCTCAAATAAACTTATTATTATAGCTGCCCCATCCGGCGCAGGTAAAACATCTGTTACAAAACACCTGTTGCATTCAATGCCGGGTAAACTGGCCTTCTCTGTTTCCTGCGCCACCCGGCAACCACGGAATAAAGAGGGGCATGGAGCAGATTATTATTTTATAAGTGTTGATGAATTTAAAAGCAGGATTACGAACAATGAATTTGCTGAATGGGAAATGGTATATGAAGGAAAATATTATGGCACATTAAAAAGCGAATTGCAGCGCATTTGGGATAAACAACAATCACCACTGTTAGATGTGGATGTAAAAGGCGGAATAAATATTCAGCAGCAATACCCATTGCAATCACTTTCTCTTTTTATAGAACCACCATCAATTGATGAGCTGGAACGCCGCCTACGGTCAAGGGGAACGGAAACAGAAGAATCGCTGAAAGCAAGGATTGATAAGGCCTCTTACGAATTAGAATTCAAAACACAGTTTGATAAAGTAATTATGAACGATAAGTTAGAAAGGGCCTGTGCCGAAGCGGAAAGCATGGTTCGTAATTTTTTGGAGAGATAGTACGGCTAAACACTTATTGCACCCCCTTTCAAATGTCCATTCCCCTGTCTATCTTCGCAACATGGTTCCTGTTAACAGTATAATCTTTACCTTATTCTGCTTATTATTAATGGCATTTTTTGCCGGAATAGAAATGGCCTACTACAGCGCCAACCGTATGGGGCTTGAAGTAAAGAAGAAAAAGGGTACAGCCTCGTCTGCATTACTTTCTAAATTTATTGATACACCTGCCAGTTTTTTGGGCACCACATTAATCGGCTTTCATATTTTTTTAGTGTTTCTTACTTTACAACTAAGTACAGTAATGAGGCCTGTGTGGAAATATCTGCACATTAGTTCTTACGCAATAAGGCTTACTGGTGAAATATTATTGGCAACATTTATCGTATTGGTGTTTGCAGGGTTTATTCCCCGTGCATACACAAGGGCAAAGAGCAATACATGGCTTAGCCGCTTAGCTTATCCTGCTGATTTTTTTTACCAGCTCTTTTCCCCCATCGCCACCGGCTTAATTGATTTATCTGAATGGATATTAAAGTATGTGTTCAACATTCGTATGGCAAAAGAGAAAGAACCACTTACCAGCAGCGATTTAAAAAATCTTTTTTTGCAACAGCCGGAAGATGACCAGCAGGAGATGCACACACAGTTAATGGAAAATGCACAAGAGCTGCCTAAAATAAAAATAAGGCAGTGCCTTGTACCCCGAAAAGAAATAATAGGGATAGAAAAAAGTGCATCGCTGGATGATCTGAAAAAGAAAATGGTGGAAACAAAACTAAGTAAGCTGATAGTCTTTGATAAAGATATTGACCATATTATCGGCTATGTTCACCAGTTGGATTTATTTAAAAAACCAACCAGCATTCAACAAGTGCTGTTGCCTATACCTGCTGTACCGGAGAGTATGAGTGCTACAGACCTCATCAGCAAATTTACAAGGGAGCGGAAAAGCATTGCATGGGTAGTTGATGAATTTGGTGGCACTGCGGGTATTATTACAATGGAAGATGTGCTGGAAGAATTGTTCGGAGAAATACAGGACGAATACGATACAGAAGAATTTGTAGAAAAACAATTAGCCGAAAACGAATATATATTTTCAGGCAGGCTGGAGCTTGATTACCTGGAAGAAAAATATGCGTTTGACTTTTTGGAAGATGAATCAGAAACACTTTCTGGTTACATTATTAACTACCACGAAAAAATACCCAGGCTAAAAGAACGCATCATTATTGGCGACTACGAGTTTGATATCATCAGCGTAGCAGATACAAGAATTGAAACAGTGAAGATGAAAAGGCTGAAATAATTATTTACTTCGGATGATAAACCCTCTCCGCATTCCGCAACACTTCCTGCTTATCCAATGTCATCCTTTTCGTTTGTTGTTTTTGAAATATTTCCATCTGGTCTTTATAGTGCGGCGAATCAGGATGCATAGATGCACCAAATGTATTTACAGATTCTATTAACGGCAGACTGCCATCTTTAGGATAACGGACAAAACAGATATACGCATCGCCAGAAATTATTTTTCGCATACCATTTTTATATGGTTCGGTGTACTCTGCTGTCAGCACATCAGGCAATCCCCAGGCGGGTCTTGCATCATCACCCCTTACCAATTTTTGAATATCACCCAATACCAAATCTGTTCTTCCAAAATGCTGCATCATGTAGTCATGCACATACTGGTAAGTTTCTATGGCTTCGGCTTTTGTTAATTGCCTGGCAGGCATACCCCTTAATTTTTTACTTACATAATCATACACCAATAAGAAAATAGCAGCACCCTTACTGTTGGCTGTAGCCTTTCTGTCCCATGCCTGAAAATTGGCAATTACTTCTTTTAACAGAGGATAATCTGTAACCGGTAAATTAAGCATACTGTCAATGCCATACTGGTATTGCAATTGCTGCGGAAGCTGCTGATCGAATTTTATTTTCTTGAAAGTAGCATAATCAACTTTATCTCCCGTTATTAATTCAGTAACCCGTTGGCTGCGGTTGTTGTGATAGGTTTCATACCCATCGTTCTTATCAAATTTATTTTTATCAAGATTATATCTTACATCAGTTGCTAAAAAAGGTGAATGGTTGGTGTTAAATAAATAACCTGATGGCGGGTTAATGTATTGCGGTAATTCTGTTACTGGTTTAAATTCATTCCACAAAGTGGCAGAAGTGTTTCCCGGCACGGTACTTTTCCAATGATAAGCAGTGTCTGCATTTCTTCTTGGCATTTTTCCATTGCTGATGTAGAAGATAGTGTCATACCTGTCAGCATACATAATATTAAACATTGGCAGGCTTGTCATGCTGAGTGCTTTGTAAAACTCTGTAAAATTTTTTGCCTTATTCATTCTATACCACTCCTCTAATGCCTTTATATCCATAGTGGCAGGAAGCCGCAATGAAAAAACACCTTTATCGGTTTTTACAGTTGCGCCATATTTACTCCAGTATATTTTTTTACCAATAGCAACCGGTATCCCTTTAACATGTAACTTGGCTTTGTCTTCTTCTAAATTTATCCATTGCCCGTCAAACTTATATTGGTTTTTATTTGATGGATTCATTTCCAACTGAAAAACATCTATTTTATCCTGATAGTTTACAGTATGTGCCCAGCCTAAATTTTCATTGGTACCATGAAATATTAAACAGCCACCGGGGAATAAACCACCGAGTATGTTCCAACCTTGTTCACTTTGCAAATGGGCTTCGTAAAAAGCCACCGGCCCTTCTTGCGGCTGGTGTGCATTAATAGCTAAGAAACTTTCCCCTGTTGTTGTTTTATTTGAATTCATTGCAAAAGCATTAGAGCCTTGCGGATTAAAACCGGGAATGGTGGCTACCCTTCCACCGAGTATTTGCGGCAGCACATTATCAACCCCGCAAAAAAGACCAATAGAAAAAACAACTGCTGTTACATATTCTTTTTCAGTAAAAGGGAAAGCCTTCTTATATTTTAATTCTGATGGATGTGCTTTTGCATAAGCGTTTAACCCGGCTACATAACCTTTTATCAGTTCCAAAAAATCGGGACTGAGTGTATTCCATTGCTCCTCCACCGTTTTCCTTATTCTTAAAAGGTTGATTACATAATCACCTTCAGCTCCTTTTTTACCAAGGCCTGTTCCCAGTTTTGCCTTGCCAGAAAGGGCAATCAGTTGCAGTGTTTCAAAATCATCTTCGGCATGTGCCCAGGCAAGGCCATAAGCTACTTCCGGGTCGGTAGGTGCAAATATGTGTGGGATGCCAAAACTATCTCTTGCAATGGTGATGTTAGAAGGATTTATTTGTGCAGAAGTTTTTACTGAAATTAAAATCAGCACAGCAAGCAAATACTTCATAAAATATTTTTTATTTAATACCCCCTGTTTGCAAAAACTTGTTCCACTCTTCCAGCATCTTCCCTTTCATCACCCTTGGAAATTTATGCTGGCTGCCGAGTTTGCCTTTCAACTCCATAAACTTTAAAAATTTTTCTTCAGGCAATACTTCCAGAAAAATTTCTTTTAAGGCACTGTCCCTTTCTGTGGCATAATCATCATTTAACATCCGCAGGTTCTCATCAATTCTTTTTCTGAGTTTTTCAGCATCTACTTTATCGTTGGTAGCTACGTACCAGCGATGTGCAAAAAAATTATTATAAGGGAAACCCACTACAGTATATTCAGGGATGCTGATATTAAATTCATTGCTTACTAATTCAATAGCCTTGTTCATATTCTCCACACCTAAATGCTCACCGGTAAGGCTAAGAAAATGTTTGGTGCGGCCGGTAATAGCCACTTCGCTGTTGGCAAGGTCAACAAACTTTATAGTATCGCCAATCAAATACCGCCAGGTGCCTGCATTGGTACTCATTAGTAACGCATATTCTTTTCCTTCTTCCACTTCATGTATCATTTTTGCATCGGGGTTGGCAACAATGTTTCCTTCCGTATCGAAATTTTTATCATCAAACGGAACAAACTCAAAAAAAATATTGTTGTTTAAAATAAGCTGCATGCCTTTTGCCTGCTCCCTCGTTTTATAACCAATAAAGCCTTCGCTTGATAAATAATTCTCTATGTAAACAATAGGCTTGCCCAATAATTTTTCAAATCCTTTTTTATAAGGTTCAAAGGCAACACCGCCATGTATAAAAAAACTGAAGTTAGGCCACACCTCATGTATGTTTTTTACTTTGTAATGCTCTATCACCATTTCAATACACATCTGGCACCAGGCGGGTACACCCACTATATAACCAATGTCCCACTCTTTTGCATGTTCTACAATTTCATTTAGTTTTTGGTTCCAGTCTGCCATACCAGCAATGCGGCCACCGGGTTTATAAAAACTCTGGAACCAAAATGGCCTCTTCTTTGCAAGTATGCCACTAAGGTCACCGGCAAACCAACCTGCTTTTCCTTTTTGTAAATCTGTTGCACCGCCAATCATCAGAAAACCTTTCGTCATTGCCCTTTTATTGGCATCTTCATATTTAATAAGGCTGAGTAGTTGCTTTAGAAAGTTGATAGTATTGCTCCTGAGTAATTCTTTTGTAATAGGAATGTATTTACTGGCAGCATCAGAAGTGCCTGAGCTAAGTGCATAGTATTTTATTTTTCCCGGCCATGTTACATCCGGAATGCCGTCTAATGTTTTCTTCCACCACTCCTCATATATTTTATTGTAATCATGTACCGGCACTAGTTCCTGAAATTTTTTGCCGGGATGTTTGCTGAACAACGCCTCATCAAAACCATATTTTTGCCCGAACTCAGTAAACCTTGCCTTCTTTAGTAATTTCTTCAGCACTTTTATTTGCTGCCGCCTTGGATCGTTTGGTGGTATGCGCAATGCAGCCGCAATAGCTTTGGGTAATTTTATATCTATAATGTTGGCCATTGAATATTATGGGTTAGCAAAAATGCTTTTAAAGATACGCAATGTTATTTGCAGTATAACTGCGAATATAAGGGTGAATTTTTTTTGTTGCCAGCAGCAGGTTTTCATGGCATCTTCGTTGCGTCGCACTTGTCATCTTTCTGTCCATTGGTCAGCAAATTTTAAAAACAACTAATAAACTAGCTACCAAGTTGCCGGTAAAACTTCCAGATAATTTTTATATCTGCCGAAGGCCCATAATCCCGGGCATACCAATAGTCAATTATTTCAAGGCTTTCTTTTGGCAGTTGCTGATTGCCGGGCGGCACACCGTTGCTGGCCAGCACTGCTTTTCTTAAAACAGGCAGCTTATTTTCTTCAACAGCATAACCAATCCATGTTTTACCGGCAAATAAAACAGCTATGCAATTAGTAAAAAACCGCAATGGGTTTTTAATAATGAACAGTTGAAAAGGGAAACTTATTATTCCCCCAAAAGAAAAAACAATATCAATAAAACGTTTAAGCCTTTTATAATAAGGGTCGGCCAGTTTATAGCCATTCTCTTTTGAAACGGCTTCGCCGGAGGTGTTTTTAGAATTGCTGCTGATAATGCTATGGCTGCCTGTTGCATGAATTCTTGCAGTAATTCCCCTTGGCAATTGCGGGATATATTTTATAATGTCAACAAATGATAACGGCCCCTGGCAGAAAATAATTTCTTTGAAAGGAATAGTTGACGTAAGTGATGAAAGATTACTTAACTGCCCCGTTGCTGTTGTATCATCACCGCTAACTGCAATACGGCCCAATACCCTGTTGTGGATACCGGCTTCATTCAGCAATTCTAAAACTGTTTTATATCCTTCTGCATCTGCAGCAATAACAACTGTGGCGTTTTCTTCTTTATCATCAGAATGATTTAATACAAATGCCCTTACTAATAACCAGCGGAGCAAACTAATTAGTACAAAGGCAAGCATCGCCCCAAATAATACAATACCTCTTGAGAAACGATAATCTTCGGGCAGCAGCGCATAAGCAGCCAGTAATACGATGGTGGCTGTTAAAGTAGAACGGATTAATTGCGACCGCTTATACCACCTGTCATACAAGCCGGCATAATATGCAGCGATAAGGTAGCAAACAGTAAATGCCGGAAAGGCAATCCACAGCAACCTTTCATCATAGTCTGTAGCTGGCCTTATATAAGAGGCCCATACTTTTTTTACTATCCAGAATGAAATTAAAATAAGCCCCGCATCAATTAAGGGTAGACCAATGCGGCGTATAAAACTACCGATAGCTGTAAGGGTTGCCCTGAACCAGATAGCCAGGTGAATTAAAAAATTAAAAACACCGGCCTTGCTTCCTCCATAATGTTTGCGCACAAAAACACTCATAGCAGTATAAAACATCCGTACATAATTCATACTGCCTTTCTTTGTACTCTCTCCTTTAAAATGTATGATATTGCTATCGGCGAAATAATAATTTTTGTAACCGGCTTTTTGTATGCGGTAGCTTAAATCCACATCTTCACCATACATAAAAAAGGTTTCATCAAACCCGCCTGTTTTATCCAGCACTTCTTTTTTTATGAGCATAAACGCACCTGCCAATACATCTATTTCATGGTTTTTATTTTCATCTAAATGGCCTAAATGATAACTGCCAAAGGTTTTTGACTTGGGAAAAAGTTTCGCCAGCCCAAATAACTTATACAAAGATGTAAGCGGCGAGGGAAAAGACCGTTTTGATTCTTTTAAAAACCTGCCGCTGCCATCCAGCATTTTTATACCTGATGCACCAGCATCGGTATTTGTTTCTAAAAAACCAATACATTTTGTAAAACAATCCTCAGGAACAATTGTATCAGGATTTAAAAATAAAATGTATTTACCTGTTGCCAGTTTTAAACCCTGGTTGCAGGCTTTACCAAAACCAATATTTTCTTTATTGGCAATAAAACGAACAGATGAAAATTTTGGGGTAAGGTATTCAATGCTGCTATCAGATGAATTATTATCAATCATAATTACTTCACCCTGCAAACCTTTTAATGCTGCCTGCACAGAACAAAGGCATTGCTCTAAAAAGTGCTTTACGTTGTAATTGACTATGACTACAGATATATCCATACTCTAAGCCTCAAATCTAAAATCTAAAATCTGCAATCTCAAATCTGGTTTTATCTTTGCCCATGCTTAAAAACACACTTATAGAAGCCACCAATGCGGGTGCCGCAGAAATTCTACGGTTTTTCAACAACGATTTTAAAATAAGTAATAAGGAAGGAGTGAATAACCTGGTAACTGAAGCCGATCATGCTTCGGAGAAAGCAATATTGGCAGTTATTAAATCTAATTTTCCCGACCACCAGGTACTGGCCGAAGAAACAGGGGAGATAAAACAAAACTCAACTTACAAATGGATAATTGACCCGATTGACGGCACGGTAAACTTTGCCCATGGCATACCGCTTAATTGTGTTTCTATTGCCATAGAAAAAGACGGAGAGATAGTAATGGGTGCGGTGTATAACCCGCATATGAGTGAATTTTATTTTGCTGAAAAAGGAAAAGGTGCCACACTGAATGATAAACCCATTCAGGTAAGCGCAGAAACAAAAACCATAAAGGCCTGTTTGGTTACCGGCTTTCCTTACACTTATATAAATATGCCCAATGGCCCGTTAGAAATTTTTGAAAGGTTTATACGAAAGGGTGTACCGGTGCGCCGCCTTGGTTCTGCTGCTATAGATTTATGCTGGGTGGCTGCGGGAAGGGTGGATGGTTTTTATGAACATAAATTGGAACCCTGGGACAGTGCTGCCGGATATTTAATAGTAGAAGAAGCCGGGGGAAAGGTTACTGATTTTAACGGCGATAAATTTTCCGTGTACCAGCACAGGGTATTGGCAACTAATGGTAAGATACATGAGGAAATGTTGGGGGTGATTAGAGGGGAGGTGGAGTTGTGAGGGGAAAACCAGTTTATTAACTATAAAATACAAGGGATTTGGAAATACTAAAAATTAATATTGAACAAAAGGAAGAAATAGAAATTTTCGTTGAATTCCCAATTTATATTCTTAACTCGTATAAAGGTCAAGACAATTTAGATGAAGTTTGGGATGATAATATTATGTACTTTATTAATGATTCGTTACTTATGGGAGGATATTTTATAAAAGAATCAGAAATATTAGAACTAAAAGAAACAAGAGCCTACCAAGAAAAATTGTCGTATAGGATGATTATTACTACTCAATCTACTTTTATTGATTTTAGTTGTATTGTAGATAGGTTGACAAAAGAAAACTTTCAGAAAGGTTTATGTATTAAAATTAGAGAAAGAGACGAGAAACTTAACATACTTTTTTTCGATGGCTATTGTGCAGATGTCATATAAAATAGTATATAATAAAACAGATTTTTTATTATAGCTTGTCTAGCAACTCCTTTACCTCCCCCCTAATATAATCCCTTACTTTATTAAACTCATCCGGCTCCATGTGTTTTGGGTCGGGTATTTGCCAGTCAATAAATTGTTTGGCGGGCATCCAAGGGCAGGCATCCCCGCAGCCCATGGTAACCACCGCATCAAAAGGGGCATACTGTTTTACTTCATCGAGAGATTTAGAATCATGTTTGCTTAAATCATAACCTAATTCCTTCATTGCCGCAATGGCTTTGGGGTTTACTATGCCACTTGGATTACTACCGGCACTGTAAGCTTCTACTTTATCACCACCAATAATTTTTGCAAATGCCTGGCTCATCTGGCTGCGGTTGCTGTTTTCTATACAAACAAAAAGCAATTTTATTTTAGGAATATCTTTTTTCATAACTATTGCAGTAGAAGGGCAAAGGTGGGTAAATTCTTTCGACTGTTTTAATTCCACAGGTACATCATCCCGTTTTACTGTTACAAACCCTTTCTTTTCAAAGTATTTTTTGGCTGTTTCGGTTAACAGGTATATCGCCGTTAGCTTTTGTTTTCTTGCAAACTCAAATAAACCATCTATAAGTATCGCCGCAATGCCTTTGTTCCTGTATGCTTCGTCAGTAGCCATGCTGCGCAGCAGGCCATAGTTGCCATACACTTCAATACCAATTGCACCTGCAATTGACTCACCATCTTTTACAAGCCAGAATTGTTGTTGCCCATCAGCAATATCTTCTATCGGCAATTTGTTTTGTTGCAGTAATGTAATGATGGCGGCAAGGTCAGTGGCTTCTGCCGATTGTATAATAAATCTTGTTTCCATAATAAATAATTAAAACAAGCCCCGGCTTTGGTGCCGGGACCTGTTTGTTCTTCTTAGCAGCAGCCACCATCGTTTCCGCAGCAAAGGCTGCCGGGTTCACAACAGGTTGGCTCTTTTTGAATGTTTGTTTTCATGGCTTTACTATTTAGAGTGAAAAATAAAAACACTTTAGTAATAGAGGGGGTATAGAACCCCCTAGGGGTTGGGGCTTAACAACAGCCACTTCCCGGCTCACAACAGTTGCGTTCATCTTTTGCTGTTTTTTCGGCATATACAGTAATACTGGTAATTTTTGTTTCTCCATTTTTGTATGCTGCAATTTCTTCGCCAGTAAGATAGTTTGCTAAAATATCATCGGGTATAATAATTGTTTTATCTTTTTGTAAAACAACATTTTTGAAACCAGCTTCTTCAATAATATCAAGGTATTCACTTTTTTGAATAGCACCGGATACACAACCGGCATATAGTTCGGCAACCTGTTTCCATTTTGCAGGCAGCTCACCTTCAAGCACAATATCTGATATAGAAAAATGACCGCCGGGTTTTAACACACGGAATACTTCGCTAAATACTTTGTGCTTGTTGGGAACAAGGTTGAGTACACAGTTACTTACAATTACATCAGCTTTGTTAGCTGTAACAGGCATATCTTCAATATCACCCTGGCGAAACTCTACATTATTCAACCCCAACTTTTCTGCATTATCCCTTGCCCTGGCAATCATTGCTTCGGTAAAATCAATACCAATTACTTTTCCTTTTTCACCCACAAGCCTTCTTGCAATAAACGCATCGTTACCTGCGCCGCTGCCAAGGTCAATAACGGTATCGCCTTCTTTTATTTTTGCAAACTCTGTTGGCAAGCCGCAGCCCAATCCTAAATCGGCATCGGGGTTATAGCCTTCCAGTTTTGTATAATTATCGGCCATAATATTATACACTTCATCGCCACAGCAGGCCGATGTGGCTCCACAACAGGAAGCAGCATTAATGTCTTTTGATTGATTGGCAATTTCGCTGTACTTTTCTTTTACCAATTGTTTAATTTGAGAATCGTTGTTCATGGCTTTATGTTTTATTTATAAAAGAATATTGTTTATGTGAAAAGTACTAACAACAGGCTTTTTCGTTCTGCACTTTCAGTTTATTAAAAAGAAAACTGAATTCCCCCATAAATTTTTCAAAAGCTTTCCAGTTAATGCAGTAGCAACTGCGGGGGCCATCAATAGTACCGATTATCAGGCCTGCATTTTTTAATTCTTTAAGGTGTTGCGATACGGTAGACTGTGCCAGCGGCAGAATGTCCACTATCTCCCCGCAAATACATTCATTTTTCTGCGCCAGCAGTTTTAATATGGCAATTCTTGCCGGGTGTGCCATGGCTTTGGCGAAAGCTGCCAGGTCTTGTTCTTTTTGTGTAAACTCTTCTTTTTTATGAATAGCCATAATTATATGGTTGCTTTTTTAAAACTACAGAACAAAAAATTTTGAATAGTATTAAACGGCGTTACATGGTCTGTATGTATGCACTTTATTTTCTGAAACCATTTTTTTATTAATGTTGTCAATATTGATTCACTGTATTGCTTTACAGGAAGGCCGCTGCATTGTGCAGGACCGGCTTCTGAAAAAGTGCCAACAACTATTTTTCCTGTTCTGCTTAATGTTTTGCGGGCAAGAGCCAGGTATTTGTTTACTTGTTTTTCTGTAGTAAGAAAATGAAAAGTGGCCCTGTCATGCCAAAAATCGAATTGCCTGTCGGGAACAAATTCAGTAATATCACTTACCACCCAATTAACGAGATTGGCTTTTTCCCCCAATCTTATCTTCGCCCTGTTAATGGCGGCTTCAGATATGTCAACTACAGTAATATTAATATAGCCAAGATTTAATAAATGGTCAACGAAATAGCTATCGCCGCCACCCACATCAATAATGGCCGCATTTTTTGCAACCTTGAATTCTTTTATAAAACCAAGTGATATAGTTGGCACGGCCTGGTACCAGCTTACCTCTGTAAACTGGTAGGTGCCGTACACTTTTTCCCAATGTTCTTTCTGGCTCATTATTTAATCGTTTTTATACGATGAATATGGTTAAAAGAAAAGACGATGTAGTTCGTCTTAAAATCTTATATCGCAAATATACGATTAGTAGTTTCAAACCACCAAATAATTTTTAAAATAAATTACCGGGCTTTCCTTTTTACAAAAGAAATAATAACCCCGCTGCCTATAATACAAAGAATACCGAGAGATGACATCCAGTCCGGAAAGGCATCGCCGAGGGCCATACCGATAAAGACAGAAAAAATAATATTGGCATAGCCAATTGAAGAAACAATACCAGCTTTATCTGCCCCATAAGCTTTTGTAACAAAGTACTGGCCAAAAAGAGCTGCAAGGCCCAACCAAAAAATATAAAACCATTGAACACCAACCGGCCATTGCCAGTTGATAAAAAAAACATCATCGGCGGGCAGTTGAAATATATATTTAATCACCATAAAAACGGTTGGAATAAGCACCCCTGTTCCTATAAATGATAATACAATAATCCTCGAATCATAATGCCCAGCCAGCCTGTTAACGGTGATGTAGGCCAATGCAGAAGTGATTCCTGAAATTAACCCTGCCAAATGATAATACCAGGGATAGTGCATCGCAGGTTTATATATCAATAGCATACCAACCAAACCAAGCAACACTGCCAGCAGCACAATGCGTCCATGATATTCTCTGAATAATAAAAAGGAAAAAATTGCAATGAATAATGCCGAAGTCAGGTTATACGTCATAGCCGTTCCCAGCGGCAAATGAAGGATGCAATACAACAAAGTATAAAGAGCTGTTGTACCCATCATACCCCTAAAGAGCAAGAGATGAAATTTACCGCCTTTATTTTCTGGTGGCTTTGCAATAAAACCAGCAATCAGTACAATTAGCCCAACTGCATTTCTCCAGAACACTAATTGCCCGGCACCAAAACTTCCTTTCAATAATTTGGCAGCACCACCCATTAAAGAAAAACCCACTGCCGCAAGCAGCATATAAAAAATTCCTTTATATCGGTTATCGATGGTCATTATACTTTAGCCAATTTCTCTACGGCACCTTCCAGTGTCTCCTTCTTTTTCGCAAAACAAAACCGCAGCACTTTGTCATCTTTTCCATTTTGATAAAATGCCGAAACAGGAATGGTTGCTACACCGGCTTCTTTGGTTAACCGGATAGCTAAATCTTTATCAGCTTCATCGCTTATGCGTTCATAGGTACCGCAAATAAAATAACTGCCGTATGATGGTTGCAGGGTAAATTTTGTTTGCTGCATCAGTTGTATAAAGTAATCCCTTTTCTGTTGCATAAAAGAAGAAAGAGATAAATAAGCATCCTTGTTCTTAACGAATTCTGCTAATGCGACCTGGGCGGGGGTAAATACAGAGAAGCAATTAAACTGGTGTACTTTTCTAAACTCTTTCATTAATGCAGCCGGGGCAATACAATATCCCAGCTTCCAGCCAGTGCAGTTGTACGTTTTGCCAAAAGAGGAACACACAAAACTTCTTTGCAGTAAATCTGGATAGCGAAGTACACTCTGGTGTTGGATGCCATCATAAATTAAATGCTCATACACTTCATCACTTATAATGAAAATGTTTGTACCTGTAGTAATTTTTTGCAGCTGGATTATATCTTCTTCATCAATTACACTGCCTGTTGGGTTGTGCGGCGAATTAATAATTATGGCTTTTGTTTTACCCGTTATTGCATTTTGAACTGCATCCCAATCAATATGATAATCCGGATAAACAAGATTTATACGTATGGCTTTAGCCCTGTTAATTTCAATATTAGGAATATAACTGTCATAAGCTGGTTCAAATACAATTACCTCATCGCCGGGGTTTAATATGGCAGTAAGGGCAGAATAAATTGCATAAGTGCCGCCGGGGGTTATGGTGATTTCTGTATCAGGATTAATTTTTGTTTGATAAAGCAACTCAACTTTCGCTGCAATCGATTCTCTCAGCGGCATCCAGCCGGGCATGGGTGCATACTGGTTAAAGCCTTTCTGCATCGCTTTTGTTACCAAAGAGGTAAGTTCATCACTCATTTCAAAATCGGGAAAGCCCTGCCCAAGGTTTATAGCATTATAGTCGGCAGCCAAACCGCTCATTATACTAAAGATAGTTGTACCAACAGTTGGTAGTTTTGAATGTATCTCCAAGTGAAAAATATTTAATATGAACTATAAAATTAAAAGCAAATTGTTTAAAAGCTTTTAATACTACCAATCTTTTATTAGTTTAGCTATCCCGTACACTTATTATTTATTATTATGACTTACTCTCAAGGTATTGAGATGATGAAGAAACTTGTTGACGAATTAAAAGAAAAAGGAGAAAACTCTGGCTCTTTTGAGGTTGGCAACCTGACAATATATTACCCAGGCTTTAAAGAACATGGTGATTATAAACTTACTGAAAACGACGGCTACATTCCTAAAAACATTGATATTGTAAAAGCGATATACGAAAAAACCACAAAAGAAAATTTTGAAGAAGCGGTATTTTTTTTGGAGGATGTATATGAAAAGGGACTTGACTCCACCAGCATTTTTTTTGAACAGCCTTTTAAAGAAAAACTTTTTTGGTTAACGCTGAATGAAGAAATTAATTACCCGCAGCCAGGCCGGGCCGGAAGAAAACTTCCTTTTATGCGGTACTTTGAAGCCGCATTGGCAAAAATTGGTTTTGTAGAATTAGAAAAAGTAATGCTGCGAACCACCCATCGGGCACAGGGTAGGCCGCCTTTATTTAATTTAGGGGAAATAAGACGACCTGTTTTTTATCATGAGTTTTACTCAGGCGGTAAAAGACGGCTGTAATATTATTTAACGGTAATCCTCGCAAATTTTAGTTCTGTTTTTGCCAGTGCATGTTGCCTCCAGGAGGGAACAAATAATTCATTACCTACCACATAAGCATGGCGGGGCATCAATATTGTTTCATCATTATTAGAGGCAATTGCCTTTCTTGTCATTTTACCAGTGGCTAAATCAACAGTAACACCATAGGCTGTACTTTTCTTCCTGAAGTTGTAAACAGTTTTTACTTTATCACCATAGTTGGGATTTATATTGTTGCTGTTATGATCGTTTAGTATTACTACTAAATTATTCCCATTAATAAAACTTTTATAAGAAGAGTAATAAGGCATACCGCCACCTCTTGCAAAATATCCTGCATAGTCATAAGATACACTGATACCCATCCCGCTGGAATTGCTGGTACTAACCTGCTCAAGCTGTGACTTTGGCAGAGCATTCAGCCATTTAATATTTCCATCTTTATCTGCATTAATCAACAATATATCCTGATTGGTAAAGCGGTGGATATAAGTAGTACGGTATGTCCATGATCTGGTGGTACTGTTATAAGTAGAGGATGTATAACTGGAAACAGAGTATCTTGAAACTTCACTTGAAATAATAATCGAATTGTCAGCAGGATTAATATCTACTGATTTTATAGTAAAGCTGTTGGGAAATTCATCCTCTTCATCATCGTCTTTGGCTTTTTTAGATTGTTTTTTGTTTTCTTTCGTTTCATCGTCATCATCACTGTCATCCTGGTAAGCATTACCAATCATAGATGAATTAATTTCTTTAAAAGAGCTAAGGGCCAATGTACCGTTATCGGGGTTTACTTTGTTAATGTAAAAACCGCTGATGTCATCCTTTCTGGCAGTTTTGCTGTAAAACCCCGCTAACAGCATTTGCCCGTCGGGCTGTTCAATTAATTTTCCACTGATGATGTAACGGTCATCTGCATCCATCTTTACATCGTTGAGTTTTTTCCCATCAGCATTATAAATACCCATTACATATTGCTTAAACACCAATTTCTTTCTTTTCTTTTTACCCACCTGTGTCTCTTCATATTCTTTACCTAATAAAACAATTTTGTTACTGTTGGTAAACAGCACATCTTCTAAAGAATAAAAGTTTTTTTCAAAAGAAAGGTTGATGATGGCACTTTCTTTTTTCTTTAATGATTTATCTAAAAGGCTTACAGCAAGGGAAACCCTGTCGCTGGCAGAAATATTGCTTACCATTACAAATGCTTTTCCGTTCTGAACGGGTGATACCTTCATGTCATAATCATCCCTCTTGCTTTCTAATTCATAACTGCCCAGTTCATTAAAGTCGCCAACAAGTTCGCCGGAATTTTTATCAACCCTGGCCCCAAATACTTTAAATGTTCTTTCTTTTTTTATATAGTCAGAGGCAAACAGGTACAAATCCTCACCTAGTTCCTGAAAACTTTCAAACGATAAGCCTTTCAATTCTTTTTTATATTCTTTGTCAAAAACTTCTTCAAAATTTTTATCAAATTTGTAGAGCTTGTATGTGGATGCGGCTCCACCAATAGAGAGGCCAGTTGATCTTCTCTTTTCAGTAAAATATAAACCAGTTTTATCGGCAGAAATTATATCCAGATCTGCCGTTCCTTTTTTCAGCTTTATATCATCGCCCCAGGTAATTTTATAATTCTGTGTGAAGGAGGTATAGCAAATAAGCAATAAAGTAACAGAGGTGATAATTCTTTTCATACTGGTAATTAATTAGTAAGCAATATTAAATAGAATATCCGGGAGCTGTTAAAAAGAAGGTTTAAAAAGCATAAAATGATGATACTAAGGTGTAATTTGGTATAATACATAAATTCATGCTTATTAAACGACTAAAAGCTTTCTTTAACCCCGAACAGTTTCAGGGCTGGGGCAAGCGGAGAAACTATTTTGAAGGCTGGTATTTTAAAGTACTGAATGAAGATTGTACAAAGGCATTTGCCGTTATCCCCGGCATTGCAATGGATAAGCAGGGCATTGGCCATTCATTTATACAGGTGCTTGATGGTAAAAACAAAACAGCGGCTTATCATAAATTCAGTTTAAATGACTTTACCCCTGCTACAGATAAATTTTTTGTGAGAATCGGAGAAAATAGTTTTTCTACGCAACACCTTACTATTAATGTGCCGGGGCTAAAAGGAGATTTACAATTTTCGGGCAATGTGCCATGGCCTAAAAAAATTTATTCACCCGGCATTATGGGGCCTTATTCTTTTGCACCTTTTATGGAATGCTATCATGGTATTGTAAGTATGAACCATACTATAAAAGGGGAATTAGTTACAGATATCGAAACAATAAGTTTTCACAATGGCAGGGGTTATATTGAAAAAGACTGGGGCCGTTCATTTCCATCGGGCTATATATGGATGCAAAGCAATCATTTTTCACAACCCGGTATCTCATTAAAAGCTTCTGTGGCAAAAATTCCGTGGTTAAGAAAATCTTTTGTTGGTTTTATTGCAGGGTTATGGATACAGGATAAGCTATACCGCTTTACCACCTACAATGGGTTTATATTAAAGAAATGCTTTGCAGACATTAATAAAGTTGAATTAGTTATTGAAAGTAAAAAATACAGGTTAGAAATTTTAGCACACCGTGGAGAAGTTACTGCCCTTGCATCGCCAATTGGCGGCCTTATGGATGGCAGGATTGAAGAAAGCATGACATCTGCTATTGAAGTAAGATTGATGGATATGAAAAACAATAAAACTATTTTTCAGGATACAGGCCATCATGCATGTTTGGAAGTTGCAGGAAAGATTGAGGAGATTATGATTTAGAACTATCGTTTACTTTTAAAAAAATCTTTCATCAGCGCAGCACATTCTTCCTGCAGCACACCTCTTATCAATTCTGCCTTTGGATGAAAAGGCCAGGCACCACCAATTCTTTTATAGCCGTTTTTTTCATCATCTGCCCCGTACACAATTTTTGCCAGCTTACCCCAGTAAATGGCTCCGGCACACATAGGACAAGGTTCAACCGTTACATATAATGTGGCTTCTGGTAAATATTTTGCACCAAGGGTATTAAATGCAGAGGTGAGTGCAATCATTTCAGCATGGGCGGTGGGGTCGTTCAGCCTTTCCGTCATATTATGCCCCCGTGCAATTATTTTTTCATTAATAACAACAACAGCACCAACCGGCACTTCATCATCTTCAAAAGCCCGGCGGGCCTCTTTCAACGCCTGCATCATAAAATATTCATCTGTCATGGGGCGGTAGGTTTTGCTTAACTTGGTATAAAATTAAACTTAATGGCAGATATTTCCAGCCTCGAAAAAATGAGGCAATATTTTAATAGCGGCGCCACCCACTCTTATAAGTTTAGAAAAGAGCAGTTGAAAAAACTTAAAACATCCATTCTTACCCATGAAAACGATTTGTATGATGCCTTGCATACCGATTTAAAAAAGAGCAAAGAAGAAACCTGGGTTACCGAAACAGGCATGGTATTATCTGAATTAAAAACCGCCATTAATTATTTAGCTAACTGGATGGAACCGGAAAGAACAGCCACAACATTGGTAAATATGCCTTCGGGAAGTAAAGTAGTAAAAGAACCATTGGGTGTTGTATTAATCATCGGCCCATGGAATTATCCTTTTCAATTATTAATAAATCCATTGATTGGGGCAATAGCCGCAGGCAACTGTGTGGTACTAAAGCCAAGTGAATTTGCACCGGCAACGGATGCAGTAATGAAGAAAATTATTGAAGATGTTTTTCTGCCGGAATATATTTTATATGTGCAGGGCGATGGCGCAACTGTAATTCCACAGATGATGAACAACTTTACTTTCGACCATGTATTTTATACCGGCAGTACGGCGGTAGGTAAACTAATTTATAAGATGGCGGCGGAAAGATTAGTGCCGGTTACATTGGAGCTTGGAGGTAAAAGCCCCTGTGTGGTGGAAAGTGATGCGAATATAAAAGTGGCGGCCAGGAGAATTGCTATGACAAAATTTTCTAACGCCGGGCAAATGTGTGTGGCACCAGACTATGTGCTGGTACATGAATTGGTAAAAGATAAATTAGTAAACGCCTTAAAAGAAGTTATTCCAAAATTTTTCAGTGATAAACCAGAAGAGAGTTATAACTATGGAAAAATTATGAATGAAAAACAGTTTAACCGCCTGCAGGGTTATCTTAGTAACGGCACAATAGAATATGGCGGAAGAATCGATAAAGAGAAATTGTTTATTGAACCTACGCTGCTTTCCAATATTAAACCGGGTGCTTCTGTAATGAATGAAGAAATATTTGGTCCAATACTGCCTGTTATCCCATTTGCAACAAAGGAAGAAGCGATGGCGGTAATAAATCAGCACCCTAATCCGCTTTCATTTTATATTTATACATCAAGCAATAAAAAGGAAAAGCAATGGATTGATGCGGTGCCTTCAGGAGGGGCTTGTGTAAATAATTCAAGCTGGCATTTAACTAATCATCATTTGCCATTTGGTGGCAGGGGCTTTAGCGGTACAGGTTGTTATCATGGAAAATATTCATTTGATACATTCAGCCATAAAAAAGCGGTGATGAAAACCCCCACCTGGTTTGACCCGGATATTAAATACCCGCCTTTTAAAGGGAAGCTGAGGTTGTTTAAATGGATAATAAGGTAGATGATGACGGATAATTAATAGTGGATAATTTTAGTATAATGAAAAAACTAAAACGCTTCTTTATTGTTTTACTAATATTCATCGCTGCCTTTGCAGTATATGTAGAAATTGCTAACCGTAACTCTAAAAATATGACCTACCGCCAAAAAGTATTAAAAGTAATTTATCCTGCATTAATGTGGTTTACCAAACTCACTGGCAAAAACAGCAAGGAGCTTAGTGGCAACAAGCAGCCTGTTATTTCTTTTTATTCTTTAAAAGAGAAATTAAATAACGGGGATACACTTGACTTTGCAACACTGAAAGGGAAAAAAGTAATGCTTGTAAATACAGCCAGCGATTGCGGCTATACAAACCAGTACGAAGATTTACAAAAATTAAATGAAGAATACAACAATAAGTTAGTGGTAATAGGTTTTCCGGCCAATGATTTTAAAGAACAGGAAAAAGGAACCGATGAAGAGATAGCTTCTTTCTGTAAGAAAAATTTTGGAGTAAGTTTTCTACTGATGCAGAAATCGGTTGTAATTAAATCGCCACAACAGAACCCAGTCTTTCAATGGCTGACCGATTCATCAAAAAACGGCTGGAATAATAAAGCTCCTTCTTGGAATTTTTCTAAGTACTTAATAAATGAACAAGGGGAACTAACCAATTATTTTGACCCATCCGTTCCGCCAGGCAGTAAAGATGTATTGGAAGCGATTAAAAAATAACCGCCATGTTTACAAAAGCTGATATTGAAAAATATTTTGTAGCAGAAAAAAAGGAAAGCCTGCTGTTTGTACTTATTGGCATTGCCGGTGTTGTTACGGCTACTGTATTTTTCTTCTTTTTAAAAACTGAATTTTATAAAGGGGCAGCAATCCCTTTTTTTGCAATTGGCTTGTTGCTGGGCATTGTGGGTTATACAGTGTATAAACGAAGCGATGGTGACCGCAAACGAAATGTATATGCTTACGATATGAACCCTTCGCAACTGAAGGAAAAAGAACTGCCCAGAATGAAAACAGTAATGAAAAATTTTATTGTTTACCGTTATGCAGAAATCTTTCTGCTCCTTATAGGCGTTGCTTTATATATTTATTTCATCCGTGATTTTAAACATGACTTCTGGCGGGGCTTTGGCCTTGCATTGGTTTTAATGTCTTTTCTTGCATTAGTAGCAGATTATTTTGCAGAAAAGAGAGGTAAAGCATATAACAAGGGGCTAACATCTTTCATCAAAAAATAATAACCCCGATAACCCGGGACTATTAGTCTTTTATACCATCCAAAATCAGTAGCATATTTTATTGCCTATGGGGCAACAGGTTTTTCTACCGGCTACCCGAAAGCGGTTTATTGCCCTGCCGGGTTTTAAATCAGCAAAATCCTTCATCTTTGTTTATCACCTTTTATTATGGCACAACCCCGCAAAGCAGCAGTTGGTTTTATTTTCATTACTCTTCTTATTGATGTGATGGGCTGGGGATTGATTATTCCGGTTATGCCCAAACTAATTTCGGAACTGAAACATATACCTGTTAATGAAGCCAGTTCCTATGGAGCTTTATTACTTTCTGTTTATGCTATTACACAATTTTTATTTGCACCGGTAATCGGCAACCTGAGTGATAGATACGGACGCCGCCCGGTATTGCTTTCATCTATGCTTGGTTTTGGAATTGATTATATTTTTTTGGCACTGGCACCTTCGTATGGCTGGTTGTTTGTTGGCCGCATTATCGCTGGTTTTACCGGTGCAAGTTTTACTACAGCCGCTGCTTATATTGCTGATGTTAGCACCGCCGAAACAAGAGCTAAAAATTTCGGGATGATTGGTGCTGCCTTCGGATTAGGTTTTGTTATCGGCCCGGCTCTCGGCGGACTCTTAGCTGGTTGGGGTGTTAGAGCCCCTTTTTATGCAGCCGCTGGTCTTTGTTTATTAAATGCGTTGTATGGTTATTTTGTTTTACCAGAATCTCTGGATAAAGAACATCGCCGTCCTTTTCAATGGAAAAGAGCAAACCCACTAGGTTCGCTAAAGTTTTTGCAAAAAACTCCGGGTATCGGTGGCCTTGCTATTTGTTATTTTTTAATCTACCTCGCTGCACAGGCCGTACAGGGTAACTGGAATTTTTTTACAATTTATCGTTTTAGCTGGAGCGAAAAAATGGTAGGAATATCACTTGCAGTTGTTGGTTTACTCGTAGGTGCTGTGCAGGCTGGCTTAACAAGAGTAGTAAATCCAAAATTGGGCAATGAAAAAAGTATTTACCTCGGTTTATTTCTTTATACCATTGGATTGGTATTATTTGCCTTTGCTACAGAAGGGTGGATGATGTTTGCCTTTCTTGTTCCCTATTGCCTCGGTGGTATCGCCGGGCCATCCTTACAAGCCACTCTTGCCAAACATGTGCCGCCTAATCAACAGGGCGAATTGCAGGGGGCATTAACCGGGTTGATGAGCCTTACTACCATCATCGGCCCATTGATGATGAATAATTTGTTTACTTTTTTCACCAGCAAAAAAGCACCGTTTCATTTTCCAGGGGTTGCGTTTTTACTAGCTGCTTTGTTCATGCTGTGCAGTCTTATCATCGCCTGGGTATTCTTGAAAAGAGAAACTGCTACTGCAACAAAAACTATTTAACAGCTTGTTTTAATGCTTCTACTGATTTCTTCTCACTTCCAATAAATATTTTGTTATTGATGATAGTAACCGGACGTTTCAAAAAAGTATCTTGTTCAAGAATATAATTGCGGTAATCTTTTTCTCCCAGTTTTTTATCTTTTAAACCCAGTTCTTTATACATAATAGCCCTGCGGCTGAACAATGCTTCATAGCTGCCGGCCAGCTCCTTCATTTCATCCAGTTGAACAGGAGTTATTTTTTCTGTACGGATATCCTGCATCACAAACCCTTTCTTGTTAATTTTCGTTTCCTTAATAATCGCCTGGCAATTAGTGCATTTGGCGAGATGATACATTTTTTTCATAATAATAAGTTATGCCGGGTTTACGTTATTGCAGTATCGGTGTTAAACCTTTGCTTTACAAATACACAACTTTTTCTGCAAATAACTGATCTGGAAACATGAAAAAAATAAACAGTTTGTTGTTGTTAGCCTCTGGTATGTTATTATGTACTGCTTGTGTAAACGGGCAAACAGATAATTTTGATGTAAGAACAGTAAAGAAAATCCAGCAAAACCGTACAGCAGGTAAAACTTCTTTTTTTAAAACCATGTCTGGTACTGCAGTCCCGGTAAGCGGCGGCATACCTTTTGTGTTATTTGTAAAAGGGATGATTGGGGAAAATAAAGCAGAAAAAAAAGAAGCGGTATATATGGCACAAAGTGCCGCTGTTACAACTATTCTTACGTTTGGCATGAAGGAGCTTTTTAACAGGCCAAGGCCTGCTGAACATGACCCATCAATTATTGCCTTAAAAAATGCACAAAATGGATCATTCCCATCGGGTCATACATCTATCGCATTTTCCACCGCCACATCTTTATCAATAATTTACCCTAAATGGTATGTGATAGTACCGTCATACACATGGGCTTCGTTGGTTGGCTATTCAAGGCTATATATGGGTGTGCATTATCCTACTGATGTTATTGCAGGTGCAATTGTAGGCGGCGGCAGTGCATGGCTTAGTTATAAACTGAATAAATGGATGCATAAACCCAAAAAAGTGACAGGGATAGCACCTGGGTTTTAATTCCATTCAGGTTACCAGTTAATAAAACTTTATTTTTGCCGGAATAAATTATAAGGCATGAATAAAGATGAAGTCTTCAGGGGGGAAATAGAAAAAGCCAGCGATTTTAAATTTGGCGCCAACGTAGCCAAAGTGTTTGATGATATGGTGAACCGCTCGGTGCCCTACTACGGCGAAATACAACGGATGATGGCAGAGCTTGCCGCCGACCATGCAAGAGAAGAAACATTTGTGTACGACCTCGGCTGCTCCACCGGTACCACCATGATTGGTATGGACACCATGGTAAACCCTGATATAAAATTTATTGGTATTGATGATTCGCAGGAAATGCTTGACAAGTGCAAATCAAAACTGATGGAAATTGGTTTCTCCCGCCCGTATGAATTACGCTGCGCTGATTTAGCAGAGGGGGTAAAAGTTGAAAATGCTTCGGTAGTGGTATTGTGCCTTACACTGCAATTTGTCCGCCCTATTTACAGGGAAAAAATATTAAAAGATATTTATGCGGGCATTAATCCGGGCGGGGTATTAATACTAGTAGAAAAAATTCTCGCAGAAGAAAATACCTTCAACCGTGACTTTATAAATTATTACTACAACTATAAACGCCGTAATAGCTACAGCGAAATGGAAATTTCTCAAAAGAGGGAGGCTTTGGAAAATGTATTAGTGCCGTATAAACTAAGTGAAAATGTTTCGTTGCTAAGGGATTGTGGTTTTGCACACTGCGAAACTTTTTTTAAGTGGTATAATTTTACGGGGATTATTGCAACGAAAAAATAGGCCGCCAATTTCACTAACACTACCAATAAATTTATTAAGTATGATTAGTAATATTGGTGTAATTCGTGGCAAATAAAACATATTCTCTTATGGTATCAATCGGCAATTTCTTTTTTAAATACCGCAACTGGATTTTTATCCTTTTTTATGCAGCGTTGTTTATTCCATCATGGCCCTTGTTTTCGCCAAAGCAATTTGGACAGCATTATTATATATGGCCGATTACAATTGGCTTGTTTGTTACCTGTCTTGGTCAGCTTATACGTGGGCTTACCATCGGGCTTGCCTATATTGTTCGTGGTGGTAAAGAAGGCAAGCCTTATGCAGACGGGTTGGTAACTGAAGGAATTTTTAACCACTGCCGCAATCCATTATATGTAGGAAATATTTTAATGCTGCTGGGTGTGGGCATTTTGGCCAACTCATTATTTTATGTAGCAGTAATGATTCCTATTTTTCTTTTCATCTACCAGGCAATTGTATTGGCAGAAGAAAATTTCTTACGGGGAAAATTCGGTACCGGCTTTTCCGCATATTGTAAAAAAGTTAACCGCTGGTTTCCCAGCATGAAAGGCATTGGTAAAACTTTTGGCGGAATGCAGTTTAACTGGAAGCGGTGGATACTAAAAGAGCATACCACACAATTTATCTGGCTGATTGGTATTACGCTTCTCTTGTTGTTTAATTACCCGCACCTTACCGGCTATGATAAAAGCAACAGGAATTTATGTACAGGCATCCTCCTCGGAGCATTGCTGCTTATTTATATCCTTATCCGGTTTTTAAAAAAGACAGGAAAATTTAAGGAATGAGCCACAGATTACACGGATTAACACAAATTATTAAAGCTGCCGATGCAGCTTTTTTTGTATTGAATCTGTGTTAATCCGTGGCTAAAAATTTCTTTAGCGGCTCTTTCCCGCCTTCGTAAATAATAGCTGAAAATTGTTATTACCTTAGCGGCTTAATTATTGAGCTATGATTAAAACAGGAAACCCCATTATCAGCATTTATACAGAAATGACACCCAACCCGGAGACAATGAAGTTTGTGGCTAACAAGCTTTTATACCCCGGCAAGAGTATCGATTTTCCTGATGCAGAAAGTGCAAAGCCATCGCCACTGGCAACAGAATTGTTTGGCTTCCCTTTTATAAAGGCGGTATTTATTGCCAGCAACTTTGTTACCATGACAAAGACTGCAGAAACAGAGTGGGAAGATGTTATACCTTCTGTACGGCAGTTTTTAAAAGATTATTTAGAGGAAGGAAAAGCAGTGATTAATGAAGAAGAACTGGCTGCTGTAAAACAAACCAGCAGTAACGAAGTATCTGCCGATGATGATGATGTGGTAAAACGCATAAAAGAATTATTAGATAATTATGTGCGTCCCGCTGTGGAAATGGATGGTGGTGCTATACAATTTAAAAGCTACGAAGGCGGTACGGTAAACCTAGCCATGCAGGGAAGTTGCAGCGGTTGCCCTTCTTCCATGATTACATTGAAAGCAGGAATAGAAGGAATGATGAAGCGGATGATACCGGAAGTAAAGGAAGTGGTGGCAGAAGCGGAGTAATACAGAACTACGATTTATTCGATTGAAATGGTTTTTGAGAAGCGGCGGTGAGCCGCTTTTTTATTACACTATCAGAAGATTTATCAAGGCAGATGTAACCTTACCTGTTTTTCAGTATTTCCTTGCTGCTTCTATCAGCTTTGTTGCATTTTCTCCTGTTAGTTGCCAGGTAAGGCATCTTACACTTCCACCCATTGCACAAACATTTTCAGCGTTAATGGGAATTACTTTTTTTGAAGTATGCTTTTTAATTTCTGCAATTGCATTATTGTCATGCGCCATATTAAAAGTAGGGGCATAAATATTTTTGTACGTTACCGTTGCATTAAGGTTAACGCCGCAGGCAGATTCAAATCCATCCCACTGGCCCGGTGGGTTTGTTTTATATTCAACAGGGATTTCAATAATTGTAACTCCGGGAAACGATTGCCTTAACTCATTTAAAACTTTTGTTTGTAAAGCAGGCTGATCCGAATAATCGTTTACAAGAAGAACATCATCATCAACCCAGCTTACCATTCCGTCCGAATGTGCCAAAACTGGTTCGTCGGGCTCTAGGATGGCAACTTCTTTTGCACCAAATATTTTTTTTAATTCTGCTTTGGCTTCTGCATAGGTTAGGTGGTTATCTTCCATAAACCTTGTTGTTGTTATTACACGGCCTTTGTAGTTGTCAACGAGATTGCCGCCGTCAATTAATAAATCAGTGGTTATCCGCTTAATCTTATAACGGTCAGCAAGTTTTTTCAAACTTTTCTGCACATCAATACTTTCTGCCTGTGTCATAGATGCCCAGGTATAAACAAACTGAACAGGGTTTTCCGGGTATACCGTTGTAAAATCCCTCATCCAGATATCATGCACCTCATCTTCAAGCAAAATATCTGCGGGAACTTTTCCTTCAAAGAATTTTTTGGTGTCTTCGTCAGTTATAATCACCACATTGTCATTGCCAATAATAGAATTAGCATACGAAATTTGAAAATCTATTATTTGCTGAAAGGCTTTTTTGTAATAAGAATCATGAATAGAAGGGGCAGAAAGAACTAATAACATCCTGTCATCAGCTATTTTATTTGTTGAACCTGATTCAGAGGATGAATCTTTATTACAAGTACCAAAAATTGATATAGCCGCTACCATAATAAATGCAATAATTTTCATGCTTATTGATTAAATATCGTTTGAAAAATTGAAACCAGTATGCCCGCAAAAGAACAACAAAGCCCAGTAATAAAACATTTTAAAGTCGTTTGATAATATTTTCCGGCCTTTTCTTTTGGATAACTGTTATTTAAGATCCTGTATAAAGCGATTATTTGCAAAACAACACTTACTAATAAACCGAACCCAATTATATAATCTGCCCACCCTGTTTCTGTAACAGGTTGTGTAGCCCAATTTGCTGTAAAGCCCAGAACAAAACCCAGGATTATGCCAATAGCTGTAACTAAAGAGCTTCTGTAGTTTTGAATATTGTCGTCCATGCTTTTATTATTTGTAGTGCAAAATAAAGTTAAGCTGCTTATATTGATATAAACCTAAAAAAACTCTAAAGTTGTTCTTTAATCTCCTTTTTCTCCCATCTAACATTTCTTTCCTCCAAATACCCCACTACAAAGTCAAAACAATCTTTCCTATTCCCAATCAACTCCGGTGGGTAAACAGCTTTCTCAACAAACATTCCTTTGGTAATTAAATTTACAGCCGCCGTACAGGTATATCCCGTTGTTCTTGCCATAGAAGATGTTTGGGTGGCAGCATCATACTGGTCGTATAAATTATATTCAATGGTTTTCTCTTCGCCTTTTACAATTACTTTCATTACTGTAAACTCTTCTTCTGTTGCCCCCGGCTTCCATTCGTTCACCAATAGTTTAGAAGTAAAATCTAACGGTGCAATAGCCGTGTTATTAATTTCTATTTTCTTTTCATCAAAAAAACCGGCTTGTTGCAAAGCAATTATTAAATCAATATGGCCGGGGTATCGCAATGTTTTTTCTTTCATATCCGGTATATGGCCCATGGTATATATTAATGAACGCAGGCCGTCTGTATTAAAAGCTTCTAACTCTCCGGCTTTGTCAAAACCCATCAACTCCCTTTCGCTTAATGCAGGTTTAGTAATAATCATTCCATTCTCTACTAATCTTGCAGGCCGTATGTATTCCTGTATTACATCCACAGGAGAAAAGGGTGCTTTGTAATAAAACGGCGGCTTCGGGTGCAAGGGTAAACCACCTACATAACATTCAAAGGCTTTTACTTTCATTTCCGCATTATAGCGGCCCAAAATAAAATTACTCATGCCCGGTGCCACACCGCAATCAGTAATTACGGTTACCTGTTTTTCTTTTGCCAGCTTATCTAATTGCAATACATCTTCTGGAAAGAAAGAAATATCTACTACATTTTTACCGGCATTAATTACTGCTTCCAATGTTTTATAACCCATAAAACCAGGGACGGCAGTTACTACCAAATCAAATGGTGCAAGCCAGCTGTTATAATTACTGTATTCCCTAAGGTTTGCTGCAATTGTTTGAATGGCAGGATTTCTTCTTTTTACTTCACTTAAATTTTCTGCATTAACATCAAATGAGGTAACCGTATAGTCTTTTGCTAAATCCAAGGCAATGGCTCGACCCACCATTCCGGCACCTAATACAGCAATTTTCATAACAGGAGTTTAAAGCGCAAATTTACACAACACTACCTGCACAGTTGGCTGATAATTTCACTATGTTGCGGATAAGCAGCAAGCAAGTCATTTATACCGGCCAGTTCAAAATCTGCAAAATCAAAACCGGGGTATACGGTGCAACCAACAAAGGAATATTTACTGTTATAAGCAGGCCTGCTTGCAAACCAGCAGTTGGCAGGCACTACATATTGAAACAGATGGCCTTTTATGAAGTCGTTGCCGAGGATAATGGTAAGTAGATTTCCATCTGGGTTTATGACTAATATTTCAAGGGGGGCGCCAGCATAAAAATGCCAGCACTCATCACTCTTTATTCTATGAAAGGCCGAGAAGTTCCCTTTCTCCAATAAAAAATAAATAGCTGTGCTAAAAACCCTGCTGCCTGTAAACCTTTCGGGCAATGCCTCAGGGGGAATAGTTTCCTTGCATTTATATGTTTGTGCATACCAGCCACCTTCCGGATGTGGTTGTAAGTTGTATTTTCTTATAAGCTCGGGAACAATATCCATTTTAATTTTTCTTTGGCTAAAGATATACCAGACTTTCAATGTTGCCGGGAAAACAGGACAGTAGCAAATAGTTGGGCGAAAAAATCGCTTAACTTCCGCCAATATATTTTGTAACAGAATAAGAAAATAAAAATGACTGAGGTTAAGATGAACTTAAAAACGGCAGAGGCAGAGAAAATCAGCCACCTGGATTATTTTAAAATTGGGGTGTCTGTTGATTGTGTGATTTTTGGGTATGATAATAAAGAACTGAAAGTGCTGGTTATACAATCAGACTTAAAAGAATTTGAAGGGCTTTATTCATTATTGGGTGATTTAGTTAAACCTGGAGAGGATATTGATGCAGCATCTTACCGCATATTAAAAGACCGTACAGGTATGGATGATGTATACCTGGAACAAGTGCAGGCATTTGGCAACCCAAACAGGCACCCATCAGGCAGAGTGATTACTATTGCTTATTATTCATTAATAGATATAAAGCACCATAAACTTAAACTGGATAATAATGATTTGCACTGGCACCCTATAGCCAAACTGAAAAAACTGGCGTTCGATCATAAGCTGATAATGAATAAATGCCTTTTACGATTGCAGGAACAAATTACAGAATACCCAATTGTATTTAATTTACTTCCTGCTAAATTCTCTCTGCGGGAATTGCAGGAGTTGTATGAAGCAATTTTAGGAGAAGAGCTTGACCGGAGAAATTTCAGAAAAAAAATTGCAGCAAAATATTGGCTTACAGATATAAACGAAATGGAAAAAAATGCAACCCACCGCCCTGGTAAACTTTACTCATTAAAAAAAGAGTATAAGAAACGAAATGGAAAAATTTCTTTTTGATATGCTATAAATCATAAAGACCCACCTTCTACAAATCTTGATGGCAGAATAATAGCCTTTGGTTCAGATTTTTCATTAAGGTTTTCCAGCATTCTTTTTATTGAGAGTTTACCTAATTCATAACCACTGGTTTCAATATAAGTAATTTCCGGGCTAAACAACGGCGGGATAAAACCATTGCTGATGGCAAGAACTGAAACCTCTTGCGGCACTTTGAGACCTGTTCTGTTGATACTTTTCATCGCCCCAATCAATAACTCATCACTCATACAAAAAATATGATCTGGTTTAGGGTTCTTGCTTAATGCTTCAGCAACAGCTGCCCTTGCTTCATCACTGGTACGGCAGCATAATACTTTATATGAAATTTCCGGGCCTTCTTTTGCAAGCACCGAAATAAAGGCCTCTTTTCTTTTTTTAGTAATAGAAAGCTCTTCATTTCCAAACAATGCCAGTACATTTTTCTTTTTATAATTAACAATAGTATTGGCAGCAATTGTGGCTGCTTCTTCATCTGCCATACATACAGTATCAAACCGGTCTGTATCAGGTACACGGTCAAAGAACAGTACAGGGATGCCCGATTCTCCATATTTTTCAAATGCAGTGGAAGAGTAACTATCTGCTACAACAGAAATCATTATTCCATCTACCCGGTAATGCTTACAAAGTTTCAGGTTTTCTGCTTCCTGCACAGGGTCATCGCCAGATTGCAGTATCATTAATGAATATCCATTTTCCCTTGCATCTTTTTCTGCGGCAGCAATAAAAGAGTCATTAAACATATTTGATATAGTGGGAACTATAAGGCCTAGCACCTTGCTTTTATTGGTACGCAGGTTTACAGCATAAGCATTAGGCTCATAATCCATAAGGGCGGCAAGTTCTTTTACTTTCCGTTTTGTATTCTCAGAGATGTCGGGATGGTTTTTTAATGCCCTGGATACTGTTGAAATACTCAGGTTTAATTGGGTAGATATTTTTTTAAGTGTAGCCGGGGTTCCCATAACAATCGTTGAAATCAAAACTAAGGAAAACATTTTTTCCACCGAAATCATTTCCGCAAATGTTTGCGGAAATGATGCAAAACAACATTATTGGTAAAACTGTGTCCAGGATACACAAATACTCTAAATTAGCCTCGTCATTATACATTCTTTAACAAAATTGGCAGCAAAAAGCAGCAGTTTGTTTAAAGTGTATGTCTGACACAAACCTTGTCCTGTTTAAATTGTTTTGTTGTTTTAAGTATTTCAGGCAACAAAAAAGTAATAGTAAACAGTTATTCAGATTTATAAACAAAAAACCCCGATTGCTATGTCAGCTCAAAAACTGCTTTCAGCGTTATTCAGCACGGTATTGGTTTTGCTCCTGCAGGTATCATTTGCCCAGGACAGGACAATTACTGGTAAGGTTACTGATTCAAAAGACGGATCACCGGTTTCAGGTGCAACGTTACAGGTAAAAGGTACCAGAACAGGTACATCTACCAAGGCCGATGGAACTTTCTCTATTAATGTGGCATCAACTGCTACAACTTTGGTTATTTCATCAGTTGGTTTCGATGCACAGGATGTTGCGATTGCTGGCAAAACTGCCAATGTAGATTTCATTGGTGCCGCCATGCCGGTACCAACCTGAACGAAGTGGTGGTAACAGGTTATGGCACTGCCCGTAAGAGAGATTTAACGGGATCTGTAGGATCTTTAAAAGAAAAAGATTTTAATAAAGGGGTATTTACTTCTGCCGATCAACTTATTCAGGGCAAAGTTTCCGGTGTACAAATGATAAACAACTCAGGTCAACCGGGTGGAGCTGCTACAGTAAAAATCCGTGGAGCATCTGCCATTACCGGTAGCGGTCAGCCGTTGTATGTAGTAGATGGTGTACCGTTGGATGGACGTTCTGTTCGCCCAGGTATTGGTGATATCGGTTTAGGAGGAAGCAACCCGGGTAATAACCCATTGAACTTTATCAACCCTTCAGATATCGCATCTATTGATGTATTAAAAGATGCCTCTGCTACTGCCATTTATGGTTCAAGGGCTGCTTATGGTGTGGTGTTGATTACTACTAAAAGAGGTAAAACGGGTGAACCGAGAATTGAATTCACCACTTCAATTGGTACTTCTAAAATTGCTAAGAGAATTGAAGTTTTGAGTGCCCAGCAGTTCCGTGAAGCACTTGTTTATTATAATTTAGGTGCTGGTGGTGATAAAGGTGCCAGTGTAAATGCGCTGGATGAAATATTACAAACCGGGATGATTCAAAATTATAATGTAGGTATCAGTGGCGGTAATGAAAATGCCCGTTACAGGGTTTCATTAGGTGTGCTGGATCAGGAAGGCATTGTAAAAAAATCAGGAATTAAGAAATTTACTGCTAGTGTTGGTGCAAACTTTAAGTTTTTGGAAAGCAAAAAACTGGGGCTTGATATTAATATCATACCCAGTCAATACAGAGAGGAAATTGCACCAATATCTAATGATGCAGGTTCGAGAGGAAGCTTAATAGGTAACGCCTTACAATGGAATCCGACCGAAAAACTGCGTCTTACAAAAGTAGGTGGCGGAGATTCCATTAACGTATTGGTAGGTGGTGACTTATTAAACCCTGTAGCAGTTCAAGAAGCTATTACTGATCACTCAAAAGTAACTACAGTACTGGCGAGTATTTCTCCTTATTATAAATTCAGTAAAGAGTTGGAATATCGTTTCTTATATAGTATCAATTATGGTACTGGTACAAGAGGAACTACTGTTGCGCCTTTCATTAACTTTAATGATACTTATGGTAAAGGCCGTGTAAGAATTGCAAATTCAGAACTGACTACACAACAAATAACGAATACATTAAGCTATAATAAGCAACTTACTACTGACCTTAATTTACAGGCAGTGGCAGGTTTTGAATACCTGAAGTTTATTAATAAGGGCTATGACTTAGGTGGTTTTGGTAATTCTGCCGGAGGTTTTGGCGAGTTTGGATTAAACTACGAAGATTACATTCAGTTTACCAACCCTACCAACAGGACTTTCGGTTCTTATAAAGACCCTACTAATGAATTACAATCTTACTTTGCAAGGACAAACTTTAACTATAAGGACAAATATTTGCTTACAGCCACTTTCAGGGCAGATGGCTCTACTAAATTTGGTGAAAATAACAAGTATGGTTATTTCCCTTCTGTAGGTGCTGCATGGGTTGTAAGCAAAGAAGATTTCTTCCATGTTGATTTGATTAATTCACTTAAAATAAGAGCAGGCTGGGGTAAAACAGGAAACTCTGAGTTTCCATCAGGTTCTGCCACAGTTACGCTACTCTTTCTCTGGCAATGGATCAGGGGCAATAAATGCAGCTAATAACGCCAATAAAGATTTGAAATGGCAGTCAGACAGGCAGTTTAATGTGGGCTTTGATATGGCCTTGATGAAAAACCGTATTAATATAACTGTTGATTATTTCAATAAGAGAACTACTGACTTGTTGTTCCCAAGTGAACCCCCTCAGCCAGCCGCCCCGGGTGGTGTGGCTAAATGGGTAAACCTTGATGGCAATATCGACAACAAAGGATTGGAAACAGCCGTAAACGCAAGCATCGTTGCCAAAAAAGATTTTGGATGGGATTTTGGTGTAAATGCCACTTTTATTACAAATGAAGTATCAGGGCTTTCTGCTCAAATAAATACTGGTGCATTGAATGGCCAGGGTATTAGCGGTACTTCTGTGCAGGTAATTAAGAATGGTTTACCAATTAATGCCTTCTATGCTAAGCGATTCTTATCATGGGATAAGAGTGGCGTTAATGGTACTGCATTTGCCGTTTATGAAGATGATGGATATACTAAATATTACGTTGGTAATCCTAACCCTAAAATGTTACTTGGTATCAGCACTACTTTGCGTTACAAAAAGCTGAGCCTGGTGGTAAACCTAAACGGTGCTTTTGGACATGACATTTACAACAATACACTCAACAGTGTAATTAATGTGGGTAGCATCAATAATGGTAAAAATATTGCGTTATCAGTATTAAGGATCCGGTAAAAGAATCGTTTGCTAATCCGCTTTCAGCTTCCTCAAGATTCCTTGAAAAAGGTAATTACCTGAAAATGGCGAATACTACATTATCATATTCATTCGGAGATCTTGGTAAGCATATTAAAGGGTTGTCTGTATATATTACCGGACAAAACCTGTTTGTACTGACAGACTTCTCAGGATTTGATCCTGAAGTAAACGTAGATAAAAGCCAGAATGGTGTTCCTTCTGCAAGTATTGAATATATTCCTTACCCATCAGCCAGAACATTCAGCTTTGGTATTAACGTTGGATTTTAAATCAAACCATTTAAATAATAACTTATGATACGCAAATTAATATTTTCACTACTAATCGTTTCTTTGGTAACAGCAGGCTGTACCAAACTGGATGAAAACCTTAATGGCCAACTTAATGAAAGCCAGGTAGGTGGCGGTGGCGGCTCTGCCAATACAGCGGCGCTTCTGTCCGGTATTTATGATAATATAAGAGGTACTTTCCAGGATCAAGCAGGTGTATATGCTCTTTGGGAAATGACAACAGACGAATTAATCGGCCCAACCCGCGGCGGAGACTGGGATGATAATGGCGACTGGAGAGTATTGCATGCTCATAAATTTGATGCAGACCATATTCGTATAAGAGAAGTATTTGCAGCATTAGGCGGAGTAATATATACTGCAACTGATTTACTTCGTTTTAACCCTACTGCACAGCAAAAAGCAGAAGCAAGAATGCTAAGAGCCTTTGCAGAGTTTATGTGGTTAGATGGTTGGGGACAGGTTCCTTACAGGGATCCTGGAGAAAGCACTTTGCAACCCCCCCGTGTAAGAACAGGAACTGAAGCATTGGATTATATTATTTCTGAATTAAATGCAATCATTCCCGATTTACCAGATGCTCCTAAAACCAAAGCAAATAAAAATGCTGCCAGAGTATTATTAATGAAATGCTATTTGAATAAAGGAATGATAGCTAACAGGGCTGCACCAACATTTGCCGCTGCTGATATGACCCAGGTAATTACTTTGGCTGACCAGGTAATTGGTTCAGGTTTATATTACTTTCAGGCCTGTATATTTCGATGCTTTTGCTCCTAATAACGGTACTATTGGTACTGAAAATATCTGGACACAAGAAAATATCGGCGGTACATCTTCAGCTAATATCAGATCAAGATGGCATTCTACCATGCACTATAACCAGAACCCATCAGGCTGGAATGGTTTTACAACCTTGTCTGATTTCTATAACAAATTCGAAGCTTCTGATAAAAGAAGAGGAATTGCTTACCCTTATTCTTCGCCGGGAGCACCACCCAATCCAGGCAATAGAATTAACGTTGGTTTCTTAAGAGGTCAGCAATATAATATGACTACTGATGCTCCCTCTAAAGGACAGGACACCAGACAGCCGCCTCTTAGCTTTTACTGATGCTGTAAAGCATCATTGAAAAGGGAACAAATCTTGAGGTAACTGGTATCAGGGCATATAAGTACCCAATCGACTTCCAGTATGACGATAATGGGAACGTTGACAATGATTATGTTTATTTCAGACTGGCTGATGTACTTCTGATGAAGGCGGAAGCTATTTTAAGAGGAGGTACTGGCGGTACAAATGCAGGCGGTTACGGCAACACGGCCGTGGATCTGGTAAATTCAGTAAGAACTCATGCTTCAAGAGGTGCATCTGCGCTGGCATCTGTTACTTTAGATCAGTTAATTGATGAAAGAGGCCGTGAGCTTTATTTAGAAAGCTGGAGAAAACAAGATTTGATTCGCTTTGGTAAATTTCTTGCTCCATGGCAGGAAAAAGCTGCAAGTGATCCTAAATACTTGTATTTCCCTATACCAAATGGTCAGTTGGCGGCAAATCCAAACCTGACACAGAATCCCGGATACTAAAATTTGCTATAATAAATTACAATAGTTAATGTGATTTATAAAATATAAAAAAGCCACCCATCATCTGACGGGTGGCTTTTTTATATTTTATGTACTTGCTTTATTTCACCGTTCAGTAAAAAATAGAATCGACAGCGATAATAAAGCAATAAATTTGACAGTATTTTTAAAAAAATATGAAACTTTCTCTACAGGGTTGTTTCTTTTTTTCACAACAAGTATATTATTTGTTGCTTGCAGTAAAAAAAGGGAGATACCATTATTCACCTTAGAAAAAGAGACAGGTATTAATTTTACCAATAATGTTGTAGACGGGGAACTGGAAAACAGTTTTTTTTACCGTAATTATTACAACGGCGGCGGCGTGGCCATGGGTGATATTAATAATGATGGTTTAAGCGATGTATTGCTAACTAGTAATCAGGGAGAAAATAAATTATACCTGAACAAAGGTAATTTTAAGTTTGAAGATATAACTGTCAAAGCGGCATGCAGCAGGATAGTATGTGGAGTGCAGGTGTGGTAATGGCCGACATCAATAATGATGGATGGCTTGATATATATATTTGTAATTCCGGGCACATGAAGAACGGTAACCGAAGGAATAAACTTATACATCAATAACCATAACCTTAGTCCTTTACTGAATCAGCAGCACAGTATGGATTAGATATAGCTGCCTATACCACACAGGTTTCTTTTTTTGATTATGACCTTGATGGCGATCTGGATTGCTTTGTTATCAACAACAGCCCAATGCCAATCAATAATCTTGGGTATGAAAATAAAAGAGATTTACCGGAAGATCAAATGGCCTGTAGCTGATTTTTTTAAAGGCGGCGGCGATCATTTATACCGCAACGATAATAATCATTTTTCAGAAGTAACAAAACAAGCAGGTATACATGGCACCCTTATCAGTTTTGGCCTTGGTGTATCTGTTGGCGATGTAAATAATGATGGCTATCCCGATGTGTATGTTGCCAATGATTCTTACGAAAGGGATTATTTATACATCAACCAAAAAAATGGAACATTTAAAGATGAGATGGAAGCAATGTATTGAGCAAAATAGTTTTTCATCAATGGGAGCAGATATGGCCGATGTTAACAATGATGGCTATATGGATATTTTTACAACAGATATGCTGCCCGGCGATGACTACAGGTTAAAAACATTAGGCGCATTTGATAATATTGATTTGTACAACGTACGCATAAAAAATGGGCTTTACAGGCAGTTTATGAAAAACTGCCTGATGATAAATAATAAGAACGGTCAATTTTTAGAAACAGCAAACTATAGTGGAGTGTCTGCAACCGACTGGAGCTGGGGCGCATTGTTTTTTGATGCCGATAACGATGGCTTCAATGATATTTATGTATGCAATGGAATTAATCATGATGTTACCAATCTTGATTTTATGGATTTTTTTGCTGATGATATTGTTAAGAACATGGTGATCTCAGGTCAAAAGCAAAGTGTTGATTCTGTATTGAAACATATTCCCATTAATCCCAATGCCAAATAAAGCATTTAAGAACAATGGCAATCTTAGCTTTTCCGATGCAGGCGAAGCATGGGGTTTTATGGAACCTTCATTTTCAAATGGTGCAGCCTACGGCGATATAGACAACGACGGGGATTTGGATTTAGTTGTGAATAATGAGAACCAGGAAGCGTTTGTGTATAGAAATAATCAGTAGAGAGCAGAACGGGAACAGTTATATAGGGGTGCAGTTAAAAGGCAAAGGGAGTAATACGTATGCGATAGGGAGTAAGATAAAAGTGTATGAAGGGAGAAAATATTTACTACCGAGAAGTAGTACCGAGCCGAGGTTTTCAGAGCAGCGTAGATTATAAACAGATAATAGGGCTGGGCAAATTAACGGCAGTGGATTCGATGACGATAACCTGGCCGGACAGAACAGACAGCAACATACAAAAACCCGGCACTAAACAAAGTACACCAGTTGCAGCAACCAGCCTTCGCTGAAGCTAGAGCTGACAATGAGCCAACGGTAATCAGCCAGCGGATAAAGCAACAACCGCATCCAGCACTTTACTGAAGACCAGCCATAGTATTTGATAAGCATACAGAAGATGAGTATATAGATTTTTATTACGAAAGAAACCTTCCGCAGCAGTTGTCCAGGGAAGGGCCAAGGATTGCAAAGGGCGATGTAAACGGGGATGGATTAGAAGATATGTACATCGGCGGGCGCCAAAGGGCAGGCAGGCCAGTTGTATATACAAACAGCAGCGGGGTTCATCAAAAAAGAAGAAGCGGTGTTTAAAATGTATGCAGACCTGGAAGATGTAGCAGTGTTGCTGTTCGATGCAGACAAAGACAAAGATTTAGATTTATATATAGGGGCAGGCGGCAACAATATGGAAAAGGGAACAAGAGGTGCCCAGCACCGGTTGTATAAAAACGATGGCAAAGGCAATTACACCCTGGATATACAAGCCTTTGCGAATAATGATATGAATATAGCCGTAGCGGTTAGCTATGATTATGACGGGGATGGAGATGAAGATTTATATGTGGGCAGCAGAAGTGTACCCTATAGCTATGGAGAAACACCACAGAGCTATGTATATAACAATGATGGCAATGGTCATTTTACCGATGTAACGAGCCAGTTAAGTACAACGCTGGGAAGAGCCGGAATGATAACAGGGGCGGTATGGGCAGATGTAATGGGGGACAAGCAAAAGGAATTAATAATAACAGGGGAATGGATGGCAACAAGGATATATAGCTACAACAAAAAAACAAAACAGTTAGAAGAACAACAGAACACCAATTTAACAGAACTGAACGGCTGGTGGCAAACAATAGCGGCCGGGGATATCAATGGAGATGGGAAGACGGATTTAATCATTGGGAATATTGGAGAAAACTTTTACTTAAGACCGGACAGAGAAAATCCTGTAAAGCTGTGGTTAAATGACTATGACCAGAGTGGAACGATGGATCAGTTCCTGACAAGAACAGTAAGAGCAGATGAAAACGAAAGCAGTAAAAGAGATATGCCTGTATTTTTAAAAAGAGAGATAACGGAGCAGTTCCCTGGTATAAAGAAAGGGAGTTTAAAGCACAGCGAATATGCAAAAAAAAGTATCCAGGATTTATTCAGCAAAGAGCTAATAAAGAAGTCAGCCATAAAAACATTCAACTATTGTCAATCGATAGTGGCGATAAACGAAGGCAATGGCAAGTTCAGAATAGAACCCTTACCACAACAGGTGCAGCTATCCAGTGTAAATGCGATAGAGTTAGCGGATATAAACGGAGACAATAAATCAGACATGATACTGGGTGGCAACCTGTTTGGTTTTCCGCCGCAGTTTGGCAGACTGGATGCCAGTTATGGCCATGTATTAATCAATGAAGGCAATGGTAAGTTAACTACATTGAATCAAAACAGTCGGGCATGCTGATGCGGGGCGAGGTAAGGGACATCAAAGCAATCGGAAAATACATCATCGCCACCATTAATAATGATAAACCTTTTGTTTATCAATTGAAAAAATAAATGAAAGACGAACAAAACGATTGAAAAATCAAGTATAGAAATGAGGAAAGCAAGAAATATTTACTTTAGTGACTGCATGTTTTATATCACTGATTTTATTTTCATGCAACAGAACTAAAAAAAACCGAAACAACATTATTCAGCAAAATAGATAACTCTGGTATTAATTTTATTAATAAGGTAGTTGATAGTAAAGAGGACAATAGTTTTCTTTTCAGAAATTTTTACAATGGCGGCGGCGTGGCCATGGGAGATATAAATAATGATGGATTAAGTGATGTGTTACTGACGAGCAACCAAGGGGAGAATAAACTATACCTGAATAAAGGAGATTTTAAGTTTGAAGACATAACAGCAAAATCGGGTATGCAACAGGATAGTATGTGGAGTACCGGAGCGGTGATGGCCGATATAAACAACGATGGTTGGCTAGATATATATATATGTAATTCTGGTCATATTGGCACTGGTAGTAGGATAAACAAGCTTTATATTAATAACCACAACTTGTCATTTATAGATTCTGCGGCCGAATATGGATTAAACCATTCTGGCTTTTGTACACAAGCCACTTTTTTTGATTATGATATGGATGGTGATTTGGATTGCCTGATAATTAATAATAGCCCTTTGCCATTCAGCTCTCTTAACTATGCAGGTATGCGGGATACGGATGTAGCTCAATGGAACGTAAATGATAAATTAAAAGGCGGTGGCAATCATTTATACAGCAACGATAATAATCATTTCAACGAAGTAACCAAGGAAGCAGGACTGCATACCGGGCTAATTAGTTTTGGCCTTGGTGTTTCAGTTGGGGATATTAATGACGATAATTATCCCGATATATATGTTGGTAACGATTTTATTGAAAAGGATTATTTATACATCAACCAGCAAAACGGAACGTTTAAAGATGAGTTGGAAGAATGTATTCAGCATATCAGTATGTCATCAATGAGTAGCGATTTAGCTGACATCAATAATGACGGTTATCCCGAAATATTTACTACCGATATGATCCCGGATGATGATTATCGGTTAAAAACAACAGGCACTTTTGATAACATAGATTTATACAACAGTAAATTAAAAGCCGGCCTCTATCATCAGTATGTAAAAAATGCTTTGCAGTTGAATAACAAGAACGGCACTTTTTCAGAAATAAGTAATTATACAAGGTATTTGGAACCGACTGGAGCTGGGGTGCATTATTTTTTGATGCGGACAATGATGGCTTCAATGATTTATTTATCTGCAATGGTATCAATAAAGATTTAGGCGATTTGGATTTCCTCGATTTTTTTTCCAACGATGTATATCTAAAAATGCAGCAAACCGGAAAACGGGATGAAATTGACGAAATACTAAAGCATATACCTGTAACACCATTACCAAACAGGGTGTTTAGAAATGACGGTCAACTAAATTTTACAGATATTGGTAAAACATGGGGATTAGATGAACCCTCTTTTTCCAATAGTATTGCCTACGGCGATTTAGACAACGATGGCGACCTGGACCTAGTGGTAAATAATGAGAACCAGGCGGCATTTGTGTACAGAAATAATAGCCGTGGGCAGAACGGCAACAGTTATATAGGAGTACAATTAAAAGGCAGAAGAGTAATACGTATGCCATAGGCAGTAAAATAAAAGTGTAGAAGGAACAAATATTTATTATAGGGAAGTAGTACCGAGCAGAGGATTTCAAAGCAGCGTAGATTACAAACAGATAATAGGGTTAGGTAAATTAACCGCAGTGGATTCGATGCAGATCACCTGGCCCGACAGAACCGACAACAACGTACAAAAACCCAACGCTAAACAAAGTACACCAGTTGCAGCAACCAGCCAAGCAACTGGGCAACCAGCCAAAGAACAACAACTAGCAGGACAAGCATACACCTTATTAGAACCAGCACAGCTAGTATTAGATAAGCACCTGAAGATGATTATATCGATTATTACTATGAGAGGAACTTCCAGAGCAGCTATCCAAAGAAGGGCCCAAGATAGCCAGCGGGCGATGTAAACGGAGATGGATTAGAAGACATGTATATAGGGGGAGCCAAAGGGCAGGCCGGTCAGTTGTATGTACAAACAACATCGGGGTTTATAAAAAAAGAACAAGCAGATGTTCAAACAATACGCCGACCTGGAAGATGTAGCAGTATTGTTATTCGATGCAGACAAGGACAAGGATTTGGATTTATACATAGGGGCAGGCGGCAACAATATGGAAAAGGGCACCAGAGGCGCACAACATAGATTATATAAGAACGATGGCAGTGGCAACTTTACAATAGATGTAAAAGCTTTTCCCAACAATGATATGAATATATCCGTAGGGGTAAACCATGATTATGACGGGGATGGCGACGAAGATTTATATGTAGGCAGCAGAAGCGTACCATATAGTTATGGAGAAACGCCGCAGGGTTATATTTATAACAATGATGGCCAAGGTCATTTTACGGATGTAACAGAACAACTCAATACAAGAATAGGAAGGGCCGGAATGATAACCGGGGCAGTATGGGCAGATGTAAGCGGAGGATAAGCAAAAGGAATTAATAATAACCGGGGAGTGGATGGCAACGGGTATATATAGTTACAATAAACAAACCAATAAGCTGGAAGAACAAACGAACACCAATTTAACAGAACTGTATGGCTGGTGGCAAACAATAGCGGCAGGCGATATAAATGGGGATGGAAAGATGGATTTAGTAATAGGGAATATAGGAGAGAATTTTTACCTGAGACCCGACAAAGAAAATCCTGTAAAGCTGTGGTTAAATGACTATGACCAGAGTGGAACGATGGATCAGTTTCTGACAAGAACGGTAAAGCAGATGAAAGAGGAGAAACGGGATATGCCGGTATTTTTAAAAAGAGAGATAACGGAGCAGTTCCCGGCAATAAAGAAAGGGAGTTTAAAGCACAGCGAGTATGCCAGAAAGAGCATCCAGGATTTATTCAGCAAAGAGCTGATAAAGAAGTCAGCCATAAAGACATTTAATTATTGTCAGTCAATAGTGGCAATAAACGAGGGCAATGGCAAGTTCAGGATAGAGCCGTTGCCACAACAGGTACAGCTGTCAAGTGTAAATGCGATAGAACTGGCGGATATAAACAAAGACAACAGACAGGACCTGATACTGGGTGGCAATATGTTTGCGTTTCCGCCACAGTTTGGCGGCTGGATGCGAGTTATGGGCATGTGCTGATCAATGATGGCAAAGGTAAATTGAATTACATCGAATCAAAACAATCGGGCATGCTGATGCGGGGGGAAGTAAGGGATATAAAGGCAGTAGGAAAATACATCATCGCCACCATCAATAATGATAAACCCTTTACTGTATAAATTAAATAATAAATATAAAGACGATAGAAATGGTAAAGAATGATAAAAATAAATCAACATATGGTAAATAATTTCAAACTTGCTTGTATAATCATCAGTTCAACTATAGTATTGTTTTCCTGTAATAATAAAAAAACCAATAATCAAGCAGCTTTATTTGAAGTGTTGGATAGTAACCGTACCGGGATTGAATTTAGCAACAATCTTACTTATAAGAAAGATTTTAATCTTTTTCTGTACATGTATTTTTACAATGGAAGTGGTGTGGGTGCTGGCGATTTTAATAATGATGGATTAATTGATTTATTTTTTGGCTCAAATCAGGGTGACAATAAATTATATCTCAATAAAGGGCAGTTGCATTTCAGTGATGTAACCCGGAGGCAACTATCCCTGCCGATGGCGGCTGGACTACCGGCATATCCGTTGTAGATATTAATAATGACGGACTGCTTGATATCTATGTATGTCGGGTGGGAAATTTCGAAGCTCTGCACGGCAAGAACTTATTGTTGATAAATAATGGCATTAATAAAAATGGTATTCCTTCTTTTACTGATGAAGCAGAAAAATACGGAGTGAATTTTTCAGGCTTTAGCACCCAGGCTGCTTTTTTTGATTATGATATGGATGGAGACCTCGATATGTTTTTACTTAATCACTCTGTACATCAGAATGGAACATTTAAACCCCGGAAGGAATTTATCGGAACATACAATCCTTTATCCGGCGACAGGTTTTATAGAAATGAGGGCAACCAACATTTTACCGATGTAACGAAAGAAACAGGTATCAACAGCTCTGCTATCGGATATGGATTAGGGATTGCCGTGGCAGATATTAACCTTGATGGCTATCCTGATATTTATATTGGGAACGATTTTCATGAAGATGATTATTTATACATCAACCAGAAAGATGGAACCTTTAAGGAGAAAGGAGAAGAACAGATGATGCATACCAGCCAGTTTTCAATGGGGGTGGATGTGGCCGATGTTAATAATGATGCATGGCCTGAAATTATTTCTATGGATATGCTTCCATCAGACCCATACATACTTAAACGTTCATTGGGAGAAGATGCTTATGATATTTTTAATTTTAAAATTGGTGCCGGGTATAGTTATCAGTACACACGGAATAATTTACAGTATAACAGAAAGAACGGTTTGTTTAGTGAAGTTGGCCTTTATAGTGGTATAGCCGCAACAGACTGGAGCTGGTCATCCTTGTGGATGGATTTTGATAATGATGGGCTTAAAGATTTATTTGTTTCTAACGGCATCCCAAAGCGGATGAATGATATTGACTATATCAATTTTGTTACCAGTTCGGAAATACAACAGCGGATCAATAGTAATTCAATGGATGAGAAAAACATTGCGTTGATTAATAAGTTCCCGGAAATAAAACTGCCCAATAAATTTTATAAAAACAACGGCAACCTTTCTTTTACTGATGAAGAAAATATCATTGCAGGTAATCAGCCAACTTTTTCTAACGGGGCTGCATATGCCGACCTTGATAATGATGGCGACCTCGATATCGTAGTAAATAATATAGACGCCGAAGCAACGCTGTATGAAAACAAAACTACTAAAGAAAACAGCAAATCTTTTTTCCAGGTTAACTTAAAAGGGGGTAAGCAAAATATAAATGCAATTGGGGCAAGGGTGCTTCTTTATTCGGGCAATGAAATAAGGGCCTATGAAAAACACCCGGCAAAAGGGTTTATTTCAAGCATGGAAGTGCCTTTATTGATTGGCATGAAGAATACCAAAGTTGATTCTATGTTTTTAATCTGGCCCGATAATACTTTCGAGAAGATAAAAGGAGATACAATAAAATCACAAATAATAGTTACATACCGGGAAAATTTGCCAGTATTTAATTATACAAACATTACGTCTTTTTATAAAAACCCCACCAATCCGGTAACAGAAATTACCCGGGAAACAGGATTGAATTACATACACAAAGAAAACCGGTTTGTAGAATTTGACAGGGAGCCGCTTATTCCGCATATGGTTTCAACAGAATCGCCTTGTATGGCAGTGGCTGATATTAATCATGATGGGTTGGAAGATGTATTTATTGGCGGTGCCAGAAATACAAAACCTGCAATTTTTATTCAGCAGCCATCTGGTAAGCTAATTAAATCTGTACAGCCTGTTTTAGATGCGGATAGCATGTATGAAAATACAGGTGCTGCTTGGGCAGATGTTAATAATGATGGCAGTATTGATTTAATTGTAGCCAGTGGCGGCAATGAATATTATGGTAATGATTTACATAATTCCCCAAGGGTATATTTGAATGATGGCAAAGCAGGATTTATTAAAAAGGAAAATGCGTTTAGTAATTTATTCGTAACGGCCTCCTCTGTTTCTGTAAATGATTTTAATGGAGATGGGTTTCCAGACTTGTTTATAGGTGGCAGGGCCGTACCCTGGGAATATGGAAAAGTGCCACAGTCTTATCTTTTGTTGAATGATGGAACAGGAAGATTTAAAGATGTTACAGCCTCATACGCAACAAGTCTTGCAAATGTTGGCTTCGTTACACAATCAATGTGGGTTGATTTAGATAAAGATGGCGACAAAGATTTATTGCTGTCTTTAGAATGGGGAAGTCCAACCTTGTTTATCAATGACAAAGGCAAGTTGACTAAAAAAATTTTAGCAGATAAAAAAGGCTGGTGGAATTTTATGCTGCCCTGTGATGTTGACAATGACGGTGACATTGATTTAGTGGCCGGTAACCTCGGATTGAACAGCCGGTTAAAAGCTTCGGTTAAAGAACCAGTGAGGATGTATTATAATGACTTTGATGCAAACGGAAAGAAAGAACAAATACTTACTTATTACCTAAACGGTAAAGAACTGCCCTTTGCAAATAAATCAGAACTAGAAAAACAAATGCCCTATTTAAAAAAGAAATTCCTATATGCTGAGGATTTTGCCAAAGCCGATTTAAACGACCTGTTCAGCGAAGATAAATTAAAAAACTCCGATATACTGTCTGCAGATTATTTTTCAAATGCAGTATTTATTAATAACGGAAATTTTCAGTTTGTAGCTAAGCCATTACCATTTGAGGTACAACTTACTTCATATAAAGATGCAGTCATCATTAACGCAAATAACGATTCATTGCCGGATATATTAATTATGGGGAACAACTATGAAGATAATATTGAAATGGGAAGGTATGATGCTGATTACGGAACGGTATTAATTAATAAAGGAAAAGGAGAGTTTTTTGCATCAACTATGAATGGCTTATCAGTAAAAGGACAGGTCAGGCATATCAGGAAAATAAATATTGGTCAAAAAGAAGCATTCCTGTTGGGTTGTAATAATGATACAATGAGAGTAATTCAATTTGCTACCGGGGAAAAATAAAACTTACATAACCGGGTAATATATCCTTGTTATCCATTTGCTACTGTCTGGTTCTTTTCTGCGATCTGTTACTAATGATTGAAAAGATATGGCCGGGGCAACTCGTTTAAAATCTGAAACATAATTCTGTACCTGGTTAAATGCTTTTTGAATTTCAATATTTCCTCCATGCACTTCAGTAGTTAGAATATTACCCCCACCAAGCATTTCTTTATAGCTGATATTGCCGGAAGAAGGTAATTTTTTATTAACCGGGATAGCGACTTTTATTCTGTAGTTAACACTGTCTATTTTAAAAATATTAAGCATCGGAAAACCTGTTTCGGTCGCAGCTTCGTTTTTAATATGACTTCTCAATTCATCAACAAGTGAATATATGACCTCGGTAGAGGGGTATCCTTTCGATTCTTTAAAAGTAAATATCAGTATAGAATCAACAACCGATTTTCTCTGAATATCATATCCATACAGATGTTCAGCAGTTGAATAGTATGAACTGATGGATTGCAATATTGAAGCGATCCCTTTCTTTATTTTATTGGCGGCAAAAAACAATTGAATTCTTTTAATGGGATTATAAGAAGTTAAAATCGTTCCGTCAAAATTTAAGTCGGTGGAATCTATATTATTGGAGAGAAAAGTAAATTCACCAAAAGAAGTAAGACTTTTATTCGAAATTGTTAAAGGAAGCGACAGGGTTTTAATATCAGCAATTCGATATTCGAATCCGTTTATTAAAAATTTTTCTTTTGCTGAATTAGTATCTGTAACCCACCAATTATGCCAGTTTTTCATATCTACTAGTTTCCTCATCAATGCAGTATGGTTTGCCGCAATAGATATTTTTTTGGAATAGTTGATCCTGTTAGGGATGAGTATATAAATCGATATAAAAAATACTAATAGGGGAACACCTATAAATAGCAATATTTTTTTCATGAGAAAATTACCGGATTTGATGTTTTTTAAAATAAAAGTATGGCTTAGTGTGGTAAAAATATTAACGGCAATGAATCTGTTTTTTCACTTTAATGCAATCGTTTTGTGTTGACATAAAAATTTAAAAAATGCTGTAATCTGGCTAATCACAGCTTCTCATACAAACCCCTCAGCTTTTCCCTTGTCATTATTTTCTCCCAATCTTTACCAAGGGCATTTTCCCAAAGGGGCTTCATACCCAACGATACATTTATCATTTTGTCAAAGTCATCATCTTTCAATCCTTTGCAAATACCAGTGGGAATGTCAATCTTATTTTTCTCCACCATATATTTAAACTCTTTTACACCTGCGGGATAGTATGCTGAGAGATGGTTCATCACAATACAATTGCCAATACCATGCTTGGTGCCGATTAAATAACTGAGGCCATAACTTACCGCATGTGCCACACCCACCTGTGAGTAAGCGATGCTCATACCGCCAGCATAAGAAGCCATCATTAATTTATCATCACATTCAGCAGTCCATTCATTTGTATTTACAAATACATCCCTGCAAAGTTGCAGTGCTTTCTCACCATAACTTTTGCTGAATTCATTTAGGTAAGTTCCTTCCAGGCTTTCAATACAATGTATATAACAATCCATACCTGTATAAAAACGCTGATTGGCCGGAGCATTGGCAGTTAATTCGGGATCAAGAATAATTTGATCAAAAGGGGTGAAGTCAGAATTCATTCCTAACTTTTTTGTTGGGCCTGTAAGAACAGTAGTTCTTGAAACCTCAGCACCAGTTCCACTAAGTGTTGGGATGCCTGCTTTATAGACTCCGGGGTTTTTTACCAGATCCCAGCCCTGGTAATCGGCAGAAGAGCCGGGATTGTTCATCATTAATGCAACGGCTTTGGCCAAATCCATTGCTGAGCCGCCGCCAATACCAATAACACCACTTACTTTTCCAAATTCATCTTTTAATTCTTGCGCCAGCTTGTCAACATAAGTTGTTTTTGGTTCATAGGTAACATCTACAAAAATTACTTTATCATTTCCTCTTAGAGGAACCCTGTTTACCAATGGCTTGCCATCAAAGAAATGGTCAACTAAAAATATCATTGGCGCATTGGCCTTGCGGTGTGGGGTAAGGATTTCATCTAACTGGTTAAAACTGCCACGGCCATACACCACATAACCCACCATTTTAAAATTGCGAAATGCCATACAAAAAAATTAGGTTACGAAATTACACAGATTGGCATAGAATAACGGGTATTTTAAAATTTACCATACAGATTTTTTCTCCCATAGTTTTAGGAAAATAAGATTTGAAGTGCCACTATTACTGAAGAGCTGAATGCTATTATTTGCATCATCAGAAAATAGTTGTGCTGTTAAAACAGCTTCTCCATTGTTTATAAAAATTTCAGCAATGCTATGGTCATAAAAAATGTGTAATTGAAGTTTTTTATTTTTTAATTGTACCGGGGTCTCAAACCGGTTTAGTGCGGAATAGTTTTTATTGAAAGTTGTTTCTGTTGTTTTGCTGCGATCAATATAAACTGTGTGTTTTACGGCATCATAACCAATTTCAAAATAGCTGTTGCCGCTGTATGCTATGCGTACACCACTATTGGCGGCAGATGGCTGATAAGTCAGCAGCATTTCAAATTGACGGCTTTCCCTCTCTATTATTTTTGTGCCGGTTATGTTCCTATTTTTCATTTCCATTGGGTTGGTACGCAGCTTTTTTATTTCGGCAACAGGTTGTTGCAACAACAGCCATCCATTATTTACTTTTTTTGCACTTAATGTTCTTGGTAAAGACATGGCACCCTTCCACGGTGTGGTGGGAATATCGTTGGCGTAGTTCCAGTTATTTATCCAACCAATAGCCGTTGGTAAATGTGAAGCAGGCAACTGGTTGTAAGTAATGGCGGCATAATAATCCGGGCCATAATCAGGCCGGTAAATTTTATTGGCAGGGTTTTCATTGGTGAATTTTACTCCATCAAATTCGCCAACAAAATATTGCATAGAAGCATTTTGTGATGTTTGCAACAGCCATTTCGTTTTCCCGGGCATTCCCTCAATAGGTACTTGTGTTAAGTCGGGGCATTCCCATACACCACTTGTATCTCCTGCCGGACCAAAATTGCTTAAGTGTTTCCAGTCTTTTAAATTTTTTGAGGAGTAAAACTGTACGAAATGCTCTACCGGAAACATTAATGCCATTACCCAGTATTTTTTTGGCTCGTACCAAAAAACCTTCGGGTCACGGAAATCTTTTTTATGTAAATCAAGAATAGGGTTCTTGTTATATTTTGTCCATGTTAACCCATCATCAAGGCTGTAAGCCAAATGCTGGGATTGGTTGATACCTTCAATATGGCCGGTATAGATGGCGACCATTGGAGCCTTCCCGGTTTTACCAAAGCCGCTTGTATTGTTTTTATCTGCCACACAAGTACCCGAAAAAATCATAGTATCTTTTTCTTCAGCAATAGCAATGGGCAAATGTTTCCAATGAATTAAATCTTTACTGCTGGCATGTGCCCATGTCATATGGCCCCATACATTGCCAAACGGGTTGTGCTGATAAAATAAATGATACTCACCATTGTTATAAACTAAACCGTTGGGATCATTACACCAGTTAACTGAGGGGGAAAAATGAAACCGGGGGCGGTATTGTTCTTTGTATAAATTTTCCTGCGCAGCAGAAATAAAACAAACGAAAAGCAGGAACGAAAATGAAATATGCTTCATACAGAAATTAGTTTTATAAAAGTTTTGCCGCTTTCTCTAAATCTTCAGGGGTATCAATCTCCACACCCATATAATCAACTATAATCATTCTTAGCGAAACACCATTTTCTAAATAGCGGAGGCACTCAACTTTTTCAACAGCTTCTAATGGGGTTACAGGCCATTGCGTAAAATTCAGTAATGCCTGTTTACGAAAAGCATATACTCCAATATGTTCGTAATAAGTTACAGGATAATTTTTATCCCTTGGATAAGGGATAACACTACGGCTGAAGAAAAGAGAATCCATATTTTTATCAACCGCCACTTTTACAAAATTGGGGTCATGAATTTCTTCTTCTTTTGTCAGCACCTGCATCATAGAAGCCACCTGTACCGAAGAATCTTCAAATGCCGATAATAGTTTTTCTAACGGTTCTTTTTTTACAAAAGGGGTGTCGCCCTGTACATTCACAATTATACCTGCTTCTATTTCGTAAGCCGCTTCGGCAATACGGTCGCTGCCGCTTTCATGTTCATTGCGGCTCATTACAGCACTGCCGCCAGCCGCAGTTATTTCAGTGTAAATAATATCACTATCGGTTACTACCACCACATCATCAAATAATCCTGTAGCTATTGTTGCGTCATAAGTTTGCCGGATTACAGTTTTACCGCCGAGCATTTGCATCAGTTTACCCGGAAAACGGGTGGCCGCATACCGGGCCGGTATCATGGCAATAATCTTATTTTTTTTTGCAGGCATAATTTGTTTCAAAAGTATTATAAAGTAGTTAATGTGAGATGCATGAAATAAGATATAGGGCTGTCATTTCTTTTTTAACTTATATTACCTGTTTCACCTGTTTTTTAAGTTTCTTTGCGCCTCATCATTCGTTGTTTCTTTATGTGGCGTCGTATAGGTCAGTTTATTTTAAAATACCGGTTGTTGCTGCTCGTAATATTGGCGGTGGGTACAGTTTTTATGGGTTATATGGCCAGCAAAGTGCAGCTGAGCTACGATTTCTCAAGGGCAATACCCATAGATAATCCAAAGTATAAAGCCTACCAGGAGTTTAAAAAGAAATTCGGCGAAGATGGCAACTTGCTTGTACTTGGCATCCAAACAGATAAACTTTTTACCGAAGGTGTTTTTAATAAATATGCAGACCTGCAACGTAAATTAAAACAGATAAAAGGGGTGGATGATATAATAGCAATACCAACTGCTGTTAACCTTGTAAAAAACCCCGAAACAGAAAAGCTGAAAGCCGAAACTATTTTTGCAGATAAAAATTTATCGCAGGGAGAAATAGACAGTGCATCTGCCATATTCCTCAACCTCCCATTTTATAAAGGCCTTTTATATAATTCTTCTACCAATGCCTGGCTAATGGGTGTGCGGATTAATAAAGAACTGATGGCTTCGAAAGAAAGGCTGGGTATAGTGCACACCATAAGGAGTATTGCAGACGGGTTTGGCAAATCAACCGGGTTGCAGGTATATAAAAGTGGTTTGCCGCATATCCGTACAGAGTTAACGGAACGCATCACCAAAGAAATGAGGTTTTTCATCATTGCCTCATTGGTATTATCGGCTATTATTCTATTGGCATTTTTCCGTTCGCTTACTGCCATGTGGTTGTCGCTGGCTGTTGTATTTATCGGGGTGTTGTGGAGCTTTGCCACTATTTATTTATTAGGATTTAAAATAAGTGTACTGCTGGCATTAATTCCACCATTGATTGTGGTAATAGGTATTCCTAACTGTATTTATTTCTTAAATAAATATCATACAGCTTACGCCGAAACTGGTGATAAGAAAAAGGCACTGGTAATGATGGTGGAACGGATGGGGGTGGTAACACTATTCTGTAACCTTGCTGCTGCCATTGGCTTTGCAGTATTTGCATTAACGCAAAGCCAAATATTAAAAGAGTTTGGAATTGTGGCTGGCATCAACATAATGGCTTTATTTTTTATTTCGCTGATATTGATTCCTGCTGTGTTGAGTTTATTACCACCTCCAAAATCAAGGCATACAAAATATTTAGATAACCCTGCGCTGAACAAATGGCTCGACAGGCTAGAAAGATGGAGTCTTAACCACCGTAAACTTATTTATGCAATTACTATTGGCATAGCTGTTGTTTCTGTTGCAGGTATTTTCCGGCTAAAAACCCTTGGTTTTATTGTAGATGATTTGCCAAAGAAAGACCAGCTCTATACAGACCTTCGTTTTTTTGAATCCAACTTTAAAGGGGTTATGCCATTAGAGATATTGGTAGATACAAAAAAGAAATATGGGGTGAGTCGCAACCTCAATAACCTGGTTAAGATTGATTCGCTTTCGCAATACTTAGCAACCATACCCGGTATAGCAAGGCCATTAAGTATTACTGAAGGATTAAAATTTGCCAAGCAGGCTTTTTTTGAAGGGGATAGCTTAAACTATACCATGCCGTCAGAATTTGATTTGCCCACTCTTGCTCCCTATCTGAGTATGAGAAGTGATTCAACTGGCGTAAAAAACTCATTTACAAAGCTCATTTCCACCTTTATGGATAGTGCAAGGCAGCAGGCCCGCATAAGTGTAAGCATGGCTGATGTGGGAAGCAACCGCCTTCCCCGCATACTCGATAGCATAGAAAACAGGATTAAGCAGCTCTTTGATAAGGATAAATACAGTGTGGAGCTTACCGGCACCAGTGTTACTTTTTTGGAGGGCAGCCACTATATTATAAATGGGTTGAAGGATAGTATTATCTGGGCATTTGCCTTTATTGCAGTGTGTATGCTTTACCTGTTCCGCTCGGCTAGGATATTAATTTGCTCCCTCATACCCAACATCGTTCCGTTGTTGATTACTGCCGGGGTTATGGGCTGGGTTGGCATACCCCTTAAACCTTCTACTGTATTGGTTTTCAGTGTGGCTTTAGGTATTGCCATAGATGTTACTATCCGGTTTTTGGTTAATTATAAGCAAGAACTGCCGCACAATAATTATGATATGAAGCAAACGGTAATTGAAACCATTCATGGCACTGGTATAAGCATTATTTACACCTCATTTGTGCTTATAGCCGGGTTCATTATTTTTTGCTTTAGTGGGTTTGATGGTACAAAGGCACTGGGCTGGCTTACCTCATTAACACTGGTAACGGCCACCTTTACCAACCTGGTATTGCTGCCTGCCATTTTAATTTCGTTTACAAAGCCCAAAAAACAGGTTATTTAATGTGATAATGATAATATTTTGAAAATTGCCACATTTTATGCCCTTGAAGCTATACTTGTTTTCTGTTCGTTAATTTACGGCATTTCATTACTTTTACCCCGTAAAATGGCAGTGGGCAGGGGGTGTTGTTAAAAGCAGCACACAAGGGTTGATAAATGTCTGTTAATAAAGTTGGGTTAAGGATTTTACAGAGCGGCTGGTTGTTTTACAAAAACAAATGTTTTTTTACTGATTTTCACTGAAGGTTAATTAACTTGAAGCCCCTCCCAGACTGCGAAGGATTGAGGGTTTCTATCTCTTTATATACTAAAACTAAAATGCAAATGAGAAAACTGTTATTACTGCTTACAGGTGTTGTGTTTTTTGCCGCACAGGCATTGGCACAGCAACGCACCATTACAGGAAAGGTGACGGATGATAAGGGCAATGGTGTTGCCGACGCATCAGTATTGGCCAAAGGCACTACAACCGGTACTATTACAAAGGCAGATGGAACATATTCATTGGTTGTTCCTGCTACTGTTAACACACTTATTTTTTCTGCTGTGGGTATGCCTGCAATGGAACTTGCCATTGGCAAAAACACTGTAGTAAACGCATCACTGAAAAGCGAGGAGAAAGCCCTTTCAGAAGTAGTGGTTACTTCTCTCGGTATCAGAAGGGATAAAAAATCGCTGGTGTATAACCCATCTGTTTTAAAAGGTGAGGAATTAACAGCTACCCATACCACCAACCTTACTAATGCACTGGCAGGTGGTAAGGTTCCCGGTTTAAGGGTGCAGGGCAGCGGTGGTTCATTCACCGGTTCAAGCATCATTATCCGTGGGTTTACTACAATGACAGGTTCTAACCAGCCGTTATTTGTTATTGATGGTATTCCAGTTGATAATAGTGGTGGGGGCAGCCCGTTACAAAACGGCCCTTCAGTTTCAAACAGGTTAATTGACATTAACCCTGATGATATTGAAAGCATGACCGTATTGAAAGGGGGTTCTGCAACGGTTCTTTACGGTTCAAGGGGTTCAAACGGTATTATTTTAATTACAACAAAAAAGGGTAAAGGAGGAACTAAAAACTCTGTTCAGTATTCTACCAGCTTATGGTGTTGATAATGTAAACCGTACACCTGATTACCAGAATGAATATGCACAGGGAAACAGCGGTGCTTTTTCTGCTGTTGCACAAACATCATGGGGGCCAAGAATTACAGGGCAAACCATAACAACTGCTTATAACCCTGCAACAAATACCAATACCCGTACAGAGGTATTACAGGCATATCCCAATAACGTAACAGATATGTTCCGTGGTGGTGTTAACTGGCAAAATAATATTGCTTTCTCTGGGGGTAAAGAAGGGCACACTTTCCGTTTCTCTTATGGCCATATAAGAAACACTGGTGTGATACCAAGTAATGTATTGACCAGCCATAATTTTACATTAATGCAAGTTCAAAAGTTAATAGCTATCTAACGGTAAGTGCCAGTGGAACATATCCAATCAATAATTCAAAAGAGCCAGCAGGGCAACCAGTTAAGCAACCCATTTTTCAGGGGTTGGTTTACTCCCCGCAGTTATGATTTAACAGGCCTTGCTTTTGAAGATGCAGCCGGTAACCAGCGGTATCCATTAGGGGAAGACAACCCATACTGGACATTAAAACATAACCGTTATAGGGATGAGATTAACCGTTTTATTGGTAACATAGTTTAAATTTTAAATTAACTCATGGTTAAATTTTAATTATAAAGTTGGTACCGATGTTTATTCCACGTTCAGGCATGCGTTATGACCAAATTGGCGCAAGGGGTGGTGCAAATACCACTGCAAATGAGTTGGGTGGTATTAGGGAAAAAGGAGTCAATACCGCAGTTTAAACTCCAATGGATATTTTATTGCGAACAAAAAATTTGAATAATTTGGACTTCAACAGGTATCGTAGGTAAGAGTTTACACAGGTATATATGTAACGGGCGCTAGTTAGATGGCAAAGGTGTTATTGTAAGGGATTTTGAACAATTATCTAATACAACTACATTTAGCCCTTCACCTTCAAACGGATCAAGCAAAACAAGTTTATTGGCTCATATGGAGATTTTTCTCTTAGATATAAGAACATCTTTACCATAAACTTTACAGGAAGAAATGACTGGGCATCTGTATTTAAGCCGGGCCTTAATTCTTATTTCTACCCGGTGGTGGTGTTTCTTTGAATGTTACAGAACTCTTCCCCGAAATGAAAGATAAAGTAGTCGAAAACGTTGAAATTCAGATTCCAAAAAGCCAAACTGGGTAAAGCCGGGGATATATTTACGGTACAGACTCATATTTTGGCGGTGCTGGTGCAGCAGATGGTTTTGGCCCTACAATCAGTTTTCCTTTCAACGGGCAACAGGCATTTAGCCTTAGTAACGCTGCTGGCAATACATTGCTTGGCCCTGAATTTACAACTAATACAGATTTTGGGGTTGACCTTACTTGTTTAAAGGAAGATTGGTTTTTGACTTTACCAAGTACAAGAACCTCTCGACCGGACTTAATATTTGCGGTTCCTAATTCTGCTACAGCGGGTATTACTTCAGTGGTACAAAATGCTGGTGATATAACAACAAGAGGTATTGAGTTGGGTGTAAATATTATACCTATAAAAACAAAACAGTTTAGCTGGACAATTGATGTAAACTATACGCAGTTTAAAAGTATAGTTGGTAAACTGGCGCCTGGTGTTACAAACATCTTCCTGGGTGGGTTCACTACCCCAAATATCCGGTCTAGTAGAAGGGGATGAATATGGACAGCTTTATGGTAATGCTTACCTGAGGGATTCTAAAACAGGTAAAATAATTGTAGATGCAAATGGCCTGCCATTAATTACTTCTGGGGTTCAGAAAATCGGCAACCCTAATCCTAAATACCAGATTGGTATTACCAACACATTTAACTTCAAAACATTTGCATTCAGCATTCCTGATGGATTATAAAAAAGGTGGTGATATATATTCCAGAAACATTGCTGACTTGCAGCGTAATGGTGTAACGATAGAAACAGCAGAGTTTCCAAGGTTTGATGCTGCGGGTGTTGCAACAACCCCTTATTTGTTTGATGCAGTGTATGCGAACGGTACACCTAATATCACAAAAGTATCTGCACAAAACTATTTTGGTAACAGTGGTAAATATGCCGCCGCAGAAGGGTTTATTTATAACACAACCTGGTTTCGTGTAAGGGAAGCTTCAATGAGTTATAAACTACCATCAGATTTGCTAAGGAAAACACCTTTTGGAAATGTTGAGTTAAGTGTGTTTGGAAGGAACTTGTTTTTAAGGGCACCAAATTACCCTCACCTGGATCCGGAGCAAAATGCACTGGGTATAAGCAACGCACAGGGATTGGAGTTTAACGCATTGCCACAAACCCGGTCAATGGGTGTGGGCCTGAAACTTAGTTTTTAATTAAATTATTCTTAATACTATTGATATATGAAAATGAACTATTTTAAAATATTATCCCTTGCAGCCGGATTGATGGTTTTGGGTTCTTGCAAAAAGCAATTGAACATCAACTTTGATCCGGACAGGCTGCCGGATTCAAACAGCCCGATTGCGCAATTGCTTACATCTGCCCAGGTAAACCTTGGGTTTGAGGGAGGCAGTGATTTGTACCGGTATCCAACTTTATTTATGCAACAAATGTCGGGCGGAGCATCTCAGCCAAACCAGACTTTTGAGTATTACCGGCATAATGTAACAGGTAGCGATTTAAACAATGTATGGGGTAGCATACATGCACAAACATTAAGTGATTTGGAACTGATTATTAAGCAAGGAGCTGCCAGCCCACACTATTTAGGCGTTGCTAAAATTTTGAAAGCCTATGAATATTCTTTAGTGGTAGATGCCTGGGGAGATGTACCTTACTCAGAAGCGCAACAACTTAGCGGTAATACGCAGCCTAAGTATGATGATGATGCTACAATTTATCCTAAGTTAATAACATTGTTAACCGAAGCAGTTACAGATCTTAATGCTGCTTCAAGTGTATTAACTCCCGGCAATAACTCAGTAATTTATACAGGTGTATGGGCTACTGTAAGAAACAACTGGATTAAATTGGCTAATACACTTCGTTTACGTTTGTTGTTACACTACAGTAAAAAAGATCCTACATTTTGCGTAGCACAGATTACGGCACTGGTAAACACGGCAGGTATAGCATTTATGGCATCTAATGCAGATAACTTTCAAATGAATTTTTATGATGTGGCAGCACAACGCAGCCCTATCTCTGCATTTGAAGTAAGCCGTCCTAATTATTTATTTGCAGATGCGGCTATGCTTAGCCTGATGAATGCAAAGGCTGATCCAAGAAGGGCTACTTATTTTACAGATTTTCCTTTAGGTTCCGGTACGTATCTTGGTGTTTCAGCAACAGCGCAGCCAGCTACACCGAATAACAACTACAGCCGTATCCATACTTTTCTTCGTGGAGCTGTAACAACACCAGCAGTAGGTATTTCTTCTGCGGTTTACAGTGGCGCAGCCCCTCAAAGAATGTTAAGTTTTGCCGAGTACAATTTTATCCGTGCAGAAGCAGCATTAATGGGTGCCCCTGGTACTGCTCAAACTTTCTTTACAGATGGTATTACGGCATCTATGACAGAAGCTGGTGTAACCCCGGCTAATATTACTTTATATCTTACAACCTTTGGTACATTAACAGGCACAAATGCACAAAAACTTCAACAAATAATCGAAGAAAAGTACATTGCCTCTTTTGGTGTATCAATGGAGCCATGGACAGATTGGAGAAGAACAGGATATCCTGCATTGAGTTGCCTACAAACTCCCTTACTGGTGGTATTCCAAGAACATTTTTTTATCCACAATCTGAAATTGATTTGAACCCTAAAGTGCCCGGCCAAAAAGCAGCCAACTTACAAACTGGCGGCCCTTTCTGGGATAACTAATATTAATTGCTAAAAGCGATTTCTAAAAACCCCGCACACAGCGGGGGTTTTTATTTTTTGCAAAGCAGCAGGATTATATAGCAAGGCCATTGTTTGCCCCGCCACAGGGAATGCACCAATGTAACTACTACCAATTAGACTTTGAAAGGATACTATTCGCCATTTTCCCCTTTCTCTCTTTTTTCTCTGGGCGATATGTATTTTTTGACTTCAATGTATTTGGATATTGATTTAATGTCCATTTTGTATAACATTTTTTATCTGTACTATTAGTGCATTCGTGGCTATTAAAAAAGAAGACGTTAAATTAGAATTCCCCTTATCTCCACTTTAGGGTATTAATCAAATGCTCTAAGTCTTTCTTCAAAAAATCATTTACAATACTTAGAGAATCGGCATTGGGTGCGGCATCAAAATATAAAGCACCACGGAGAAAATGCTTTGCGGTATCTGTTAAAAAAAACTGGTTGGCAGTTGCCGTATTGCCACCAAGGCTAAAATACATACCGCTTACATTATTTGGCGTTAGCACCCTGCTTTCTTCTATCCCGGTAGATACATCCACATGCTTCTTATATGCCATTTTAAAACCATCCCTCATTAATGAATCAAATTTGTTTTTTGCATCTATAGCTTTATAGCTTATATGTATACGGCCTGCAAATTGGGGTATATCAATATTAATCCACCAGTCTCCTGCTTTATCATCAAAAAAAACAGTGTCTTTAACTACATTGGCATATACAGGGTATTCAAATGTGTATGGATAACCCGGCTGGCTAAATACCTGGTATTTTTTTTCCGGAAAACCTATTTTAAAATACCCTTTCTTTTTACCGATAGAATAATCACTGTTGCAGGCAGTAACCAATAACCAGCAACCAACAACTGTTATGATATAAATACAAACTCTTTTCATGAATAGTTATTAAATCTTTGGTTTAATAGTAACTTTTATCTGTTGTATCCGGTTATTATCTGCCTGCAATACAGCAAAATCAAAATCACCAATATTTATTACGGCACCAACAGCAGGAAATTCACCTGCCAGCTCCAGCACCAAGCCTGCCAACGAATCACTTTCACCCCTTACTTTATCAAAAGTATAAAGTGGCAGCCGCATTGTTTTGCAGGCATCATGAATCATTGTTTTTCCATCAAAAAGGTAATTGTTATCATCTAATTTTTTATTGCTGCTTTCCTCTTCATCAAATTCGTCCCGTATATCACCAATTACTTCCTCCAGAATATCTTCCATGGTTACAATACCACTGGTGCCGCCAAACTCATCAACTACCACAGCAAAATGTATCCGCTTATGCTGAAATTCTTTCAGTAAATCTTCTATTGGTTTTGCTTCGGGTACAAAATAAGGCGGCCTTATTAAAGTATGCCAGTCAAAATTTTCATTCTCGTCTAAATGAGGGATGATGTCTTTGGTATTAATAATACCGGTTACAGTATCCATACTTTCTTTATATACCGGCAGGCGGGAATAATGGAGTTCCGCCGCCCTTTTCATTACATCATCAAAAGAAGAACTGTATTCAATACCACTTACATCCAACCGGCTTTTCATAATTTGTTTTACGTTGATGTTGCCAAATTTTACAACACCTTTCATTATATTTTTTTCTTCCTGCGAGGCTTCTTCGTCTGTTTTAATATCAATCGCTTCATCCAGCTCCTGCATAGTCATGGCCTGTGATTTATCTGCACCCACCCTTTTACCGATATTATCCGCCAGCGATACTAGCCAGCCGCTTATTCTTTTTAAAAGAAGGTGCAATGCTTCCACAACAAAAGAAGAGCCATAGGCAAACCGTAAATTATTTTGTGCGGCCCACACTTTTGGAAAAAGTTTGCCAACAAAAATTAATAACAATCCTATCAGCATGGCCCGCAGCAGCAGTTCAATTATATAATCCACTGGCTCGCCAAATACGTTTAATGTACCATACGGCACACTTTCCTGTATCAGAAAATTAGTGAGGATAATAATACTGATATTGATGATGGTGCCAGCAATAAGCAATGATGCATATACTTCTTTCGGCTGCTCTAATAATGTAACAATACGTTTGGCCGAAGAATGCTGTTTTGTTTTAAGCATATTAATATCCCTTTTACTGAGGGAGAAAAGGGCAACCTCTGCACCGGAGATAGTAAAAGAAAGTGCCAGTAAAACAAGTAAGGTAATGGCCAGAAAAGTAGTACCCTGCGGATTAATAACCAGTAACTGGTGTGCTAAGTAAGGCTGAAAAAATAAAAATACCGGATTGCTTTCCAAAACTGTGGTTTTTGTTATCAATAGGGCAGGCGTTTGTGAAATATAAAATCCCACTAAGCCGCTAAGTACACAAAGAAAGTGAAACAATTATTCTCTGTGTCTTTCCCGGATTGCCGGGACAAGTAATGGGACACATTGGCACTGCCGGGGTAAAGTTATTGTATTTAAAAATTATAATCAGAAAGGAAGCCCTTCTGCCGGGTCTTCGGGCGGCAACTCAGTATTTCCCTCTATACCACCTTCGATTGTTGTGCCTGCATCTGTTCTTTTATCAAGCATAATAAGGTTATCACCCACCACTTCGGTGGCAAATTTTCGGTGTCCATCCTTATCATCCCAACTGCGGGTACGAAGGCGGCCTTCTATATAAACTAAGCTGCTTTTATGTAAATACTTTTGTGCCAGTTCTGCCAGCCCTCTCCACAATACAACGGTATGCCATTCTGTTTGTGATACTAATTTGCCGGTGCGGTCTTTAAATGTTTCGGTAGTAGCCAATGGAAATTTAGCAACGGCAATATTGCCTTCCAGATGTTGTACATCCGGGTCTTTGCCCAGGTTGCCAATCAGCATTACTCGGTTAACGCCTCTCATAGTTTTAAGCTTTTGATTATTAAATCGGCTCCGGTTTACTGTTCTTTAAAGTTAGTATATTTATTTCCAACTAAAACCACCGTTATGAAGAAAACGATACTGGGTATCATTATGGTTGCTTTCTTACTTTCTGCAAGGGCTGCAACTACACCTGTAAACCCTCTGGCCTCGGCAGTAATGATATCGCTGATGGGTACAGACAAAGTAATAAACCTTAAAGACTTTATCTCACTTACACCCGGCGAGTATAAAGCGGTTACTGGTAAAAAGATGGGTATAGCAGGACGGCTTAAATTAAAAGCTGCCCAGAAATTTGCAAAGCGGTTAGTAATGAAGGATGGTACCGTAGATATAACAAAGCTCAATAGCAAAAGGGGCTTTTTTGACAGGTGGAGCTGGCATTGGGGAGGCTTTGCCCTTGGGTTTCTTATTATACTGGGGCCAATTATCTGTCTTTTCTTTAATGATGAATATAAATGGGACAGGTTCTGGACAGCACTTTTTGTTAATGGTATTATTGCTTCCATTTCCCTTATATTTTTAAGGGCAGCAGGGCTTTAAACCTGATAAAAAAAGGAAAGCTTTTTTACCCTTTCAACAGACCGGCTATAGTGTAACCTGAAAAACTTATTGATACAGGAATGGAGATACTTTCTGCTTATTCAATTGGTAACTGGACATTGATAATAATCGCTGCTTTTATCATCGGCCTTTCAAAAGCCGGGCTAAAGGGCATTGATATGCTGAATGTAACCATTATGGCAATTGTATTTGGCGGCAAAGCTTCTACCGGTATAGTGCTGCCTTTATTATGTGTGGCAGATATAGGTGCAGTTGTGTATTACAACCGCCATGCACAATGGAAACATTTCTGGAAACTGGTACCCTGGATGGTTATCGGTATTTTAATTGGGGTGTATGCAGGCAAAGGTTTAAATGAAGATGTTTTCAGAAAAACAATGGCGGTCATAATAATTATTACCGTAGCCATTATGATAACAATGGAATTCCGTAAAACGGAAAGCATACCCACCAATAAATTATTTGTAGCTGGTACAGGGTTAGCCGCTGGCTTTACTACCATGCTGGGCAACCTGGCCGGGGCTTTTTCCAATATTTATTTTTTGGCAATGCGAATCCCCAAGAACGATTTTATTGGTACGGCGGCCTGGGTGTTCCTTGTCATCAATCTTTTTAAACTGCCCTTCCAGTTTTTTTACTGGAAAAATATTACAGCGAACAGTTTACAAACCGACCTGCTGTTATTACCTGCATTGGCATTGGGCTTTTGGGCGGGGCTAAAAATTGTTGCTAAAATAAAAGATGATATCTACCGTAAAACAGTAATTGTATTAACGCTGATAGGGGCGGCAGTTATTTTTTTGAAGAGGGGTTGATGGCCTTCAATAAATAACCAGGACATTGTTTAGTATTTTTAATATACAAGTTTTGTAGTAGTATGAATAATTACACCGGAAAATTTATAAGCAGTACCCCTGCCTTAGATAATACAGATTTTGAAAAGGCCATACTCTTTATAATAGAAGACAATGAAAACGGGGCAACTGGTTTTATCATCAATAAATTATTTGGCCGGGTATTGAATGAACTGGTGGAGTTCCGGCAGTCAATCCCTTTTGAGTTGTATGCAGGCGGGCCGGTAGCACAGGAAGGTATTTTCTTTCTGCACCGCAGGCCCGATGTTATTGAAGGGGCTAAACGGATCAGCAATAGTATTTATCTCGGAGGAAATATGCAACAGGCCATTACTGCTATTAACAAGCACATAATTAATGAACAGGATATTAAAGTCTTTATTGGCTATTGCGGCTGGGATGCAGGGCAGTTGAATGAAGAGGTGGAAGAAGGGAGTTGGTTGTTGCTGGATGCATCTGTTGAAAAAATATTTTTTAATGCTGATGAATTAAACCGGCTACAGTAGTAAGTACCCATCAGGCATGCTTCTGCTACAGATAGAGTATGGCGAATGCCCTATCAAAATAAACTCACTTCCTGCCGCTTACCCTTCAGGTACTGGTTTATAAACTGCGGAAAAGCAAGCTGCTTTAATTTCTTTTTATCCACCCACAAAACGTTATCATTCATTAATGGCTTTTTATGAAGAACAATTTTAATAAACTGCCCGGCTATTAATTGGTGGGAGAGTTGTTGTTTATATAAAGAAGAGGCGGCCACCAATTCATAATTCTTTTTACTAAGCAATCCTTTTTTTTCTACTTGCTGCAGAATAGTTTTTATAGTTGTTTCTTTCTCTGCTTCCGTCAAAGGAAATTCATATAAGCCCTGCCAGATGTCTTTTGCCGTTCGCTGTTGTATGGCTACTTCGTTTTTATATTCAATAACTAAATAATAAAACCACCGCTTTTTTATGTTAATCTTCTTTTCTTTTACCGGCAGTTCATTTACGTTGTTATTAATAAAGGCAATACAAGTTTTTTTAAATACACAAGTAGTACAGAGCGGTGCGGCAGGTTTGCATACCACCGCCCCAAAATCCATAATAGCCTGGTTGTATAGCCCTGCTTGTTTTTTATCAAGCAGTTCGTTAGCAAGGGCAGTAAAATATTTTTTCCCTTCAGTTGAGTCAATTGCGGTGGCAATACCAAACACCCTTGCTAATACCCTGAACACATTTCCATCCACCACTGCATAAGGTAAGTTGTAGGCAAATGATGATATGGCTGCTGCGGTATAAGGGCCAATGCCTTTCAGTGCTTTAATATCATCATAAGTAGCAGGAAATTTCCCTTTTAGTTCGGTAGATATATAACGGGCTGTTACAAGCAAATTTCTGCACCGGGAGTAATAGCCCAACCCTTCCCACAGCTTTATTACTTTTTCATCTGACGCATTGGCCAGTTTATGTACATCGGGAAAAGTTGTAATAAAATTGTTATAGTAACTCAACCCCTGTTCCACCCTTGTTTGTTGCAGGATAATTTCGCTCAGCCATATTTTATAAGGGTCTTTTTCTCCCTTCCAGGGCATTTGCCGGCGGTTCTGTTGCTGGTTCCAAAGCAGCAGTTTTTTGGAGAAAGTATTCCCTGTTTTTGGGGTAGTAGTAATGGATTTCGCAGGCATCTTCTTTTAAATATTAACCGTTATAGCAGGGTTACTGACATGGGTGAGTAAAAAATAATTCCTATTTGCTTGAATATCATCTTATTTTGTACTAAATTAGACTTGTAATTCTCCCGAACAACCAACAAAAAAACCTCAACAATGAGAAAAGCCGACCTGGTAAATCAGATTTCTGAAAAAACAGGCATCCCTAAAGTAGATGTGCTTGTTACTCTTGAAACTATGTTTAAAGAAGTAAAGGACACCCTCGCCGCAGGCGAAAATATCTACATTCGTGGGTTTGGCAGTTTTATCACCAAAAAAAGGGCTGCCAAAATTGGCCGTAATATTAAAAAGAATATTGCAGTACACATCCCGGCACACTATATCCCGGCTTTTAAACCTGCCAAAGAATTTGTAGCTGAGGTAAAAAAATTGCAAGAGGTAAAACCTGATGCAGGCCCCGGAGAAGATGCATAATAGTAATTATTCCCATTCATCAATTTTAAGTTTAGCCAATCCGTTGGCTTCGTATTTCGCTGATTCATGGCGCATTGTTGTTGCTTCAAAGTAGCGTAGTGTTTTGCTGTTGATATTGCCCATTAATAACACAGGCATCAGTTTGCTATTTTCATCCTGCATTGTACCTGCAATCAGAAACTTTACTGGAGACACCCATACCGCCTCTTCCATATTGGCCGAAGACCCGGAGAAAGCAATTCGCTTCCATTCTTTTGTTTTCAGGTTGCACAGTGTTATGGAATTATCCACATCTGTACTGGCAATAATCTTCTTACCCCTTTTCTCCAGCATAATGCCGTAACTGTATAAATCGAGAAACTGGCTGCTGTCTGGAGAAAAACTGAGCGAAGGCTTATATAGCTCATAAAATGAACTGATGTCTTTGATATCATTATAATCAGTCTGTTCAAATTTCGATTTGCTGACCAGATGAAATGAATCAACATGAAACCCCTTAAAGGATTCCATCCACTTATCCAGTGTTTTACCAGTAGCAGGCAATACAGCCGCAAGTGTGGTATCAGGATCACTGTCGTTCAGTGAAATATCCGTTGTCGTTTGTTTTATTGATTGTGTATCGTTTAAAGCAGGGTCATTGGCTTTAGTATCAGCCTTCTTTCCACCGCAGGAGATAATATAGCAGGCTGCCGTAAAAATGAAGAAGAAACGAAATAAATACATGACAGAAGGTTTTAATGATAATAAATAATGGTTTTAAAATACAATGCTCAAGTTAATAAATATACTTATGGATGGCAAGTCCAAATTCTGAGAAACGGAATTCTCTTTAGTTAATCAAACAACAGCTTTTGCCAGTACCTTTGCAGCCTAAAAAGGTAAAGTGAAAAAACCTCAATGGATAACTTTAATCCTGGCCCTGTTCCTTACAGGCGGGCTATTCTTTTTTGGTAGAACTGTTCCCAAAAAACACCCGGCAAAACCTGTTGCCGAAACACATGGCCTCAGTGATGGGCACAACCATGCCACTGCCGAAACTATTTCGGTAGATACTATTCTGGCATTGGCAAAGCAAAATCTTAATGCAGAACAAGTAGTTAGAATAAATACATTAGAAAATTCAATTACCCGTGGGGCAGTTAAAGAGCAGCAACTGCATGTATACCATCAGTTAGCCCGGTTTTGGGCAGACTCCGCTCATATTTTTGAACCCTATGCCTGGTATAATGCTGAGGCTGCCAGATTGGAAAATTCGGAAAAAAACCTCACCTTTGCCGCCCGTCTGTTTTTAGCTAACCTGCAGGAAGATGAAGTGGCGGAAAGGCGCAGGTGGAAAGCATTACAGGCAAAGGATTTGTTTGAAAGATCTTTGACGATTAACCCGGATAACGACTCTGCCAAAGTAGGCCTTGGGGCCTGCTACTTATTTGGAGGTATTTCTGAAATGCCAATGGAAGGAATACTGAAAATAAGGGAAGTGGTGGCGAAAGACAGTACCAATATATATGCACAAACAATGCTGGCAAACGGGGCTGTAATTTCGGGGCAATATGACAAAGCTGCAGAACGTTTAGAACTCGTAAACAAACTGCAACCCGGTGATATTGATGCTGTTTTAATGCTCGCAGATGTGTATGAAAGAATGGGGCAAAAGCAAAAGGCAGTAAGCTGGTACCAAAAGAGCCTGGCACTGGCTAAAGACAAAGAGTTGAAAAGTGCAATAGAAAAAAGAATAGCGGAGCTGAAAAAGTAAACTGCTGTTTCAAAAAAGGATAAGCAAACTTATTATAAACAAGATTTAAAAATTATTTAGTATGCCTTGTGGTAAGAAAAGGAAGCGTCACAAAATTGCGACGCATAAGCGTAAAAAAAGACTGAGAAAGAACCGTCATAAGAAGCGGAATAAATAGTTAAGAGTTTATAGTCGGGAGTTAATAGCCATCGCATTACTATATGGCCTTAACTTCTGGCTACGGACTTTTAACTTCCGACTAACTTTCAGTCCACTGGTTGTTTTGCCGTATTCATTTGCATTAACACCAAATTAAGTCAGCAGAATTTCTTCAGGTTTCAAACCTCCGCATCTGGTATGGAGCAACTGGTGTTTTACAGCACTAAGGAATACACTATTTAGCTGTAATGAACAAAGAACTGATTATTAACGCCGCCCCGCAGGGTGTTGAAATTGCCCTGCTGGAAGATAAAAAACTGGTAGAACTGCATAACGAAAAAAGTGATGCCCGTTTTGCCGTAGGCGACTTATACCTGGGAAAAGTAAAAAAACTTATTCCCGGGCTTAATGCTGCATTTGTAGATGTGGGGTTTGAAAAAGATGCCTTCCTGCACTATACAGATTTAAGTCCCTATGCCAAATCGCTACTCAAGTTCACCAATCTGTGCCTGAATGATAAAGGTGATCAAGGGCTTGATTTTTCCAAATTTACCATAGAACCGGAAATAGTAAAAACCGGGAAGATTAATGAAGTGCTTGGCGGTAAGCCCAATGTACTCGTACAAATTTTAAAAGAGCCTATTGCCGCCAAAGGACCAAGGCTTAGCTGTGAACTCTCATTGCCCGGAAGGTTTGTGGTACTTACACCATTTAATGATGTTGTTGCTGTATCAAGAAAAATACATTCATCAGAAGAAAGAAAGCGGCTGCAAAAAATAGTGGAAGCTATTAAGGGTAAAAACTTTGGTGTTATCGTCCGTACTGCTGCCGAAGGAAAGAATACAGCAGAACTGCATGAAGATTTAGCGGCTCTGGAAGAAATGTGGAAGGTTATTATGAACAACCTTAAAGGTGCCACACCGCCTAACAGGGTACTGAGTGAACAAACAAAGACCAACAGCATACTGCGGGATTTATTAAATGAAGATTTTAACAAGATTGTGATAAATGATAAAACAATCTTTGCTGATACTAAAGCCTATATACAAAAAATTGCCCCAGAGAAAGCAGACATCGTTTCTTTCTATAATAATGGCTCTACCATTTTTGATTCTTTCGGTATTACCAAACAGGTAAAATCCTCGTTTGGTAAAACGGTGAACATGGACAGCGGTGCTTACCTTATTATTGAGCATACCGAAGCCTTACATGTAATAGATGTAAACAGTGGTTATAAAAGTGTAAGTAATAACCAGGAGCAAAATGCATTAGAAACAAACTTAGAGGCAGCGGAAGAAATAGCAAGGCAGCTGCGGTTAAGGGATATTGGCGGCATTATCGTTGTTGACTTTATAGATATGAAACTTCCTGATAACAAAAGGAAGCTGATGGAGAAGATGGAAGAATTTATGAAGCCCGACAGGGCCAAACATGCCGTTCTTCCTATCTCTAAATTCGGGTTGATGCAGATTACCCGCCAGCGGATGAAGCCGGAGATGAACATCAACACCCAGGAGGTTTGTCCAAGCTGTAACGGCACCGGTAAAATTTCTTCTACTTTATTATTAGAAGATGAGATTGAAAAGAACCTTAGCTACCTCATTACGCATAAGAATGCAAACCTGAAATTAGTGGTTCACCCTATTCTCTATTCTTACCTTACCAAGGGCTGGCCATGGAGTACCAAGATGGCAAAGTGGAAAAGGAAGTTTGGACAAAAAACAAGAGTGGAAGCAGCTACGAATTACCATCTTACCGAATACAAATTCTTCGACCAGCATAATGAAGAGATTAAATTATAAAAAAAGCCTCCTGATTTTAAGGAGGCTTTTTTATAAGGAGGCTATTTATTAATTCCTGTTTCTGCTGTTCATATATATCATTATATATTGTACCAGTTGGGCTACTGCCGCCAGTGCTGCCACCACATAGGTAGTAGCCGCCCATTTCAGGGCATCTTTTGCCTTGGGGTATTCTTCGCTGTTGGTTACGTTGGTATTATTCAACCAGGCCAAAGCCCTTTTGCTGGCGTCAAACTCTACTGGCAGGGTAATTAGGGTAAAAAGTACGGTTATACCCATGGCAACTATGCCTATCAACAACACCGTAGGGTTTTTTGTAGAAGCCAATACTATCATACCAGCCAGCAAAACCCAGTTTACCAGTTTTGAGCTTACCTGAACGGCAGGGACTAATTTGCTCCTGAGCATTAAGGGGCTATATTGGGTGGCATGTTGCACGGCATGGCCACATTCATGGGCGGCCACTGCGGCTGCAGAAACGCTGGTGCCACTATACACCTCTGGACTCAGGTTTACGGTCTTATTGGCGGGGTTATAATGGTCGCTCAAAAAGCCCTGAACGGAGGTTACCTGCACATCAAAAATGCCGTTTTCCCGGAGCATTTTTTCGGCTATTTCCTTGCCTGACAGGCCGTTTGCAAGGGGTACTTTTGAATACTTGGTGAACTTGCTTTTCAGCACAGAAGATACCAGAAAACTGATGCCTAAAAACACCAGGGAAACGATCATAATTTCACTTGTCATTTTATTTTTGGGGTTTAATTATAGCTCAGATTATTGCAAATTTGCAACCATTTTTGGTCGGGTCGTTTTTCCCGCCGTTTTGTCATTTTGGGAATTATTTCTTTGTTAACCAAGGCATGTTTTTAAACTAATAAAATCTATATAAATAATTGATATACAATAATTATGGATGGTATTTTAGTTGTTTCCTAAGCATGTAAAAATGCCTTAAAAGTTATTCACAGACCCAAAATTTTATTTTGAAATGTGGGGCATAATTGTAATTTAGCAATAGAATTTAATGGGTTAGTAAGTAAAAGGGTCGGTCGTAAGATTGGCCCTTTTTACTTTTAATAAAATTCAACAAAAAATTTTCTTCTTCTGTATTTTATTTCCCTTTTTTTCTTCAAATATTTTAACGCATTTTATTTTTTGTTTTGGTTGAATTGAAATATTCTATCTGTTAATTTTACTTGTATGAGTAAAGTAAAGAAATCATTTTTTTGTCAGAACTGCGGATACGAAAGTGTGAAATGGAATGGGCAATGCCCATCATGCAATCAATGGAACACATTTGTGGAAGAACTGGTGCAAAAAGATAATTCAAAAACAAATAAAGACTGGAACGGTTACAATGAAGAAAAAAGAATTAGCAAAACAATATCCCTTACTGAAATAAAAAGCAGCGAAGAAAAAAGGTTGCCAACATCTGATGCAGAATTAAACAGGGTGCTGGGTGGTGGTATTGTTCCCGGTAGTTTAGTGTTGGTAGCCGGTGAACCAGGCATTGGTAAATCTACTTTGTTTTTACAAAATGGGTTATGGTTAAAAGATGTTTCAGTTCTTTATATAAGTGGCGAAGAAAGCGAACAGCAAATAAAAATGCGGGCAGACAGGCTGGGATTAAAGAATGATAATTTTTATTTATTAACAGAGACGTCAACCCAAACTATTTTTCAGGAGATAAAAAAACTAAAACCGCAATTGGTTATTGTTGATTCAATACAAACATTACAAACGCCTTTTATTGATTCTTCTCCCGGCAGCGTATCACAAATAAGAGAATGTGCTGCCGAGTTTCAACGCTTTGCCAAAGAAACAAACACACCTGTGTTTCTCATTGGGCATATAACAAAAGATGGAAGTATTGCAGGGCCAAAAATATTAGAGCATATGGTTGATACGGTATTGCAGTTTGAAGGCGACCGTCATTATGCTTACCGTATTTTAAGAACCTTAAAAAACCGTTTTGGAAGTACAGCAGAGTTAGGTATTTATGAAATGACGGATGAAGGTATGCGGGGTGTGCTTAACCCAAGTGAAATATTAATAACACAAAAGGAAGAGCAGCTAAGTGGTATTGCCATTGCTGCTACGATCGAAGGTATGAGACCGTTGCTTATTGAAGTACAGGCATTGGTTACACAATCTGTATACGGCACACCGCAACGAACCGTAAGCGGATTTGATTTGCGCCGTTTACAATTACTATTAGCTGTACTGGAAAAACGAGGGGGTTTTCATTTTGGGATGAAAGATGTTTTCTTAAACATAGCAGGTGGTATAAAAGTGGAAGACCCTTCTATTGACCTTGCCGTTCTTTGTGCTTTACTTTCATCTTATGAAGATGTGGCATTGCCGCAACGCATTTGTTTTGCAGGCGAAGTGGGATTAAGCGGCGAGATAAGGGCCGTGAACCGTATTGATCAGCGGATTGCTGAAGCAGAAAAATTAGGGTTTGAAAAAATAATTGTTTCAAAATATAATCAGAAGGGGTTAAGCAAACAAAAATTCGGGATTGAAATAGTGATGATGGGGAGGGTGGAAGAAGTGTACCGTTATTTATTTTAATGATTAAGCTAAAAGAAATAAAAGACTCTGTTCTCCACCTGTTATTCCCACATGTATGTACGGGATGCGGCAGCGACATACTCAATGAAGAAACGGAATTGTGTATGAAATGTATGGATGCTATGCCCGAAACAAATTTTCAGCTGCACCAAAACAATCCGGTAGAAAAACTTTTTTGGGGACGATTACCACTAACAGGAGCAACTGCCCAGTTCTATTTTACCAAAGAATCACTGATGCAGCATTTAATGCATCAGTTTAAGTACAAAGGCAACAAAGATTTAGGGTTTCAATTGGGAAGATTGATGGGTACCCGGTTAAAAAACACCAACCGGTTTTCAACTATTGATGCACTTGTTCCCTTGCCTTTATTTCCTGCCAAAGAAAAAAGAAGGGGCTATAACCAGGCAACTGTTTTATGTGATGGTATGGCCGAAGCAATGGGTATCCCTGTTTTAGATAAAGTAATAACAAGGCCGCAGCATACCGAAACACAAACCAAAAAAGGGCGGATAGAAAGGTGGAAGAATATGGAAGGGAAATTTATACTTTCAAAGCCAGCTGCTATCAGCAATAAACATTTACTACTGGTGGATGATGTGGTAACAACAGGGGCAACCCTTGAAGCCTGTGGTACTGAATTACTAAAAACTGATAATGTAAAACTGAGTTTGGCCTGTTTGTGTGTGTCAATGTGATAGGCTAAGAGGTTAAAAGAGAAAAGGAGTTGTTTTATTACTTTTGAATATTTACTCCGGTATTTTAATTAATAACCCTCAAAATATTTCTCTCCTTTTACTCGTTTATGCTCTTAGCTCATTCTCTTTTTTCTCCTTCAAACTCTTAGCTTATTTTTGATACCGATGAAACTACCCGGACTACTAATCATATCCTTTGTATTATTTTTTTTTTCCTGCGGGAAAGATTCTTTTATTACTTCTGCCGATGCAAGGCTTAGCATCTCAGCCGATACATTAAAGTATGATACACTTTTTGTAACAGCAGGGTCCACTTACAGAACATTCAAAATATTTAATGAGAATAATCAGAAACTCCGCATCTCGTCTTTAAAACTAATGGGTGGCGCATCCTCTGCTTTTAAAATGAATGTAGATGGTATTGCCGGAACACAGTTTTCTAATCTTGAAATAAATTCCAACGACAGCATTTATGTTTTTGTGCAGGTAAATGTAAATCCAACCGCCGTCAATCTTCCTTTTGTAATAAGGGATAGTATAGAAGTAAGTTATAATGGTAATACTAAAAAAGTACGGTTAGAAGCATGGGGGCAAAATGCACACTTCTTCCGGGATAAGGTGGTGAATGCAAATGAAACCTGGAGTAACGATAAGCCTTATGTAATACTTGGCTCCTTATTGGTAAATACCAATCAAACATTAACTATAAATAAAGGCTGCCGCATTTATGTACATGCAGATGCGCCTATTGTTGTAAATGGAACCTTGCAGGTAAATGGATTAAAAGATACCGTTGACAGGGTTTATTTTAGCGGAGACAGGTTAGACGATCCTTACAAAGATTTTCCGGCAAGCTGGCCGGGCATTTTCTTTTTGCCTGCATCAAAAGATAATGTGCTGAATTATGCAGTTATAAAAAATGCTTTTCAGGCAATTGGTTTGCAAGACCCTTCGCCTAATGCCAACCCCAAGCTTACACTAAATGAATGTATAATTGATAATGCGTATGATGCAGGTATTATCTCCCTCAATTCAAGTATCAGAGCAAGAAACTGTTTAATCAGCAATTGCGGCAAAAATCTTTTATTGGCAAAGGGTGGTGATTACCAGTTTACGCATTGTACCGTTGTTACTTATGCTAACCGGTTTATAGACCATAAAAACCCGGTGCTTATAGTAACAAATGCTGCAAATAATGTAACTGCTGATTTAAATGCCACATTCCGTAATTGTATTTTCTGGGGGGAGAATGGGTTGGTAAAAGATGAAGTGGTGGTGGAAAAAATTGGCAGCACCATTTTCAATGTAAATTTTGATTACAATCTCTGGAAAGTGGAAACGGCCCCGGCCAATATTACCAGCAACCAAATTGTTAATAATTTGACCCCACTGTTTGACAGTGTAAGCACTTTAAATAATTATTATAGCTTCAGGCTGCAAAGCACATCTCCTGCAATAAATAAAGGGGTAAACGCCGGAATTGCTTTTGATTTGGATGGCAAGCCACGGCCAGTAGGCTTGCCGGATTTGGGTTGCTATGAAAAGCAGTAAAGCAAAAGCAGCCTAAATCTCCGCTTATTACGGTGGATTGTATAAACGTAAAACTGAACAAGTTTTATTATTAGCTACTTCATTACAACTTAATGTTCTTAGTTTTGTTATTCACTTGAAAATTTCAAACATGAAAACATTTTTTTTCTCCCTGATTTTGGCCGTAACACTTAGTGGCAGTTCTATCTACGATTTCAAAATGCCGGGTTTAGATGGAAGAGATATAGACTTTGCTAAATACAAAGACAGGAAAATATTAATTGTAAACACCGCCTCCGCCTGCGGATTAACTCCGCAATACGAAGGGCTGGAGCAACTGTATAATAAGTACAAAGACAAATTGGTTATTATTGGTTTTCCTGCCAACAACTTTGGCGGACAGGAACCTGGCAGCAACGGAGAAATAAAAGAGTTTTGTAAAAAGAACTATGGCGTTAGCTTCCCTATGGCAGAAAAAATTTCGGTAAAAGGCGACGATACCCATGAACTATATAAATATTTAAAAGCACAAGCGGCAGCCAAAGGGTTTATCGATCCGGTAACCTGGAACTTTGGTAAGTTTTTAATAAATGAAAAAGGGGAATTGATTGCAACCTTCAGTCCGAGAACAACACCGATGAGTGAGGAGATAGTGAAATATCTGAACTAAATAACACTAAGATTATTTTAAAAAGCGAAGCAGAATTTTCTGCTTCGCTTTTTTATTTACAGAAAGTTTACTTTCGCCTTCCATGCAATTCTCCTCCATCATAGGTCAACAGGCAGTAAAACACCAGTTAGCCGAGTTAGTTCAACACAACCGCCTTAGCCATGCCTTGCTTTTTTTAGGAAAAGAAGGAAGTGGTGCATTGCCTTTGGCATTGGCTTTTGCCCAATATGTTGTTTGTGAAAAAGGAAATAGAAAACAATCAGGAGTCAGGAGTCAGGAGTCAGGACCGTCATTGTTTGGAGACCCTGAACCCGAAACCCAAAACACCAAACCCGAAACACCAAACGACTCTTGTGGCGTTTGCCCTGCCTGCCTAAAAGCACAACAGCTTGTTCATCCTGATATTCATTTCTCATACCCAACTGTAACAAAGAAGGCTGGTGAAAAACCCATTGCTACTGATTTTATTGCTGATTGGAGGGAGTTCATCAAACTAAACCCATACGGCAATTTATTTGACTGGATAGAGCAGATAAAAGAAAAAGAAAACAGCCAGGGGAAAATTACTGCAAGGGAATGTGATGAGATTATAAAAAAACTGAGCCTCAAAAGTTTTGAAAGCGAATATAAAATCCTCATCATGTGGATGCCGGAGGAATTAGATAAAGAAGGCAATAAACTGCTGAAGATTATTGAGGAGCCGCCACCCAACACATTATTTATTCTTGTTGCCGAAAATGAAGAGCAGGTATTGCAAACTATTGTAAGCCGTTGCCAGTTAATAAAAGTACCGGCATTAGAAACAACCGATATTGAGGAAGCCCTCATTAACCGCAATAAAACAGAACCGGCTATTGCAAGACAAGTGGCCAGTATATGTGAAGGAAATTATCATGAAGCGTTGCAACTGGTGCAACATGCGGAGGAAGATTGGCAATCGCTTTTGCGGGAATGGCTGAATGCTATTTTAAAAACCGGGCCAGTGGCGCAAACCAAGTGGGTGGAAGAAGTAAGCCGCCTGGGGCGGGAAAAGCAAAAGCAGTTTCTACGGTATTTTAACCATTTGCTGGAACAGGCCGTTCATTACAGAATAATGGGTGAAAAGCTCAATATTGGTGAAAAAGAGAGGGATTTTGCCGAAAGATTGAATAAAATAGCCGGAATTGAGCAACAACAGGCCATTATTGAAGAACTGGATAAGGCCAGTTATTATATAGAACGTAATGCGAATGGTAAAATGCTCTTTCATGCTTTAACTATTAAACTGTACCACATAATACAGGACAAAGTTGTATTTGTTTGATAACAGTAAGCCTCTGTCTGGAACTCTTGGAGGGTTCAAAACCCTCCAAGAGTTAGTTTAAGCTATACCATATTATTCAAGATAAGATTGTATTTTTGATGGAATGAGGAAGTGAGGGGAAAAATGGATAGGGGAGGCAGGAAGAACCATAAAGTAATGAATTATTAGTGTCTACAACAACTCTTATATATAGTATTGCTATTCAAAGGAATTTGCCTTTGCTGAATAGCGGACAGAACGTACAAGAGTGCGACGCAACGACAGCTCAATAGAATTACTACAGCCTGCCTACATAATATTTCGGCAGGTAAACTGGGTTCATCATCTTTCCTCAACTATTAGTTTTAATCTTTTAACTATTATCTGATAATGAGTTGTACAAGTTGCAGTACCAGCAGTAACGGTAAACCGGGTGGATGTAAGAGCAATGGCGGGTGCAGTACCGGCGGATGTAACCGCATGAATACCCATGACTGGCTGAGAAACCTGCCGATTGCGGATATGGATACTGCCTGCAAGGTGATGGAAGTAAGCTTTAGCCAGGGTACGAGAAAAGATTTTTACCGTAACCCCACTCTACAACCTTTTGAAAAAGGCGATTTAATTTCGGTGGAAGGTATTAGCGGTTTTGATGTCGGTGAAGTGTCGCTGACGGGTGAGATTGTTCGTTTGCAAATGAAGAAAAGGGGAGTAAAGGAAGATAATCCGGAAATGAAAAAAGTATTGCGGACAGCTACTGACCGTGATATTGATATTTGGAAACAAAACAAGGCAAGGGAACCAGAAGCAGTGATTCGCAGCAGGGCCATAGCCCGGCAACTGAAGCTGGATATGAAAATAAGCCAGGTAGAAATGCAAGCTGATGGACGTAAAGCAACTTTTTTTTATATAGCTGATGGCCGGGTTGATTTTAGGGAACTGATTAAAGTATATGCCTCTGAATTTAGGGTAAAGGTGGAGATGCGGCAGATTGGTGCAAGGCAGGAAGCTGGTAAGGTTGGTGGTATTGGTAGTTGTGGCAGGGAACTTTGCTGCAGTACCTGGCTCACCGATTTTTCTTCGGTAAATACAGCAGCAGCCCGATACCAGAACCTTTCTATAAATCAAACAAAGCTAAGTGGCCAATGTGGCCGGTTGAAATGTTGTTTGAATTATGAGCTGGATACCTACCTGGATGCGTTGCAGCATTTTCCTGATAACTGTGATGTGATACAAGTGGCGAAGGGTAATGCTTTCTTAGTTAAAAAAGATATTTTTAAAAACCTGATGTGGTACACTTTGCCCGATAGTAATAAACAATACCCGCTAAGTATTGAAAGGGTGATTAAAATAAAAGAATTGAACAGGCAGAACATCCGCCCGGATGAACTGGAGCCTGTGGAAGTAATATCATCTAAAGCGGTGGAGAAAGAACCGGAGTTTGTAGAATTGGTTGGGCAGATTAGTTTGAAGAGCCTTGACAAAGCAGCCGAACAAAAACGGAGACAGAATCAGCAAGGCAACCAGCAAAGAGGGCAGCGGCCACAGCAAAGACAGCAGGGTGGCAATCAACAGCAAGCTGGGGGACAGCAAAACCAACAACGTAACCAAGGTGGACAACAGCAAGGCGGCCAGCAACAGCGACCACAAAGAAACCAGGGTGGCGGGCAACAAGGAGGTGGTAACCAGCAGCGACCTAATAACCCCAATAGAAATCAACAGCGGCCGAATAACCCGAATAGGAATCAGCAAAGGCCAAACAATCCGAATCAGGAGAAAGGATAAATAGAAATTGTGTTAGAATGGCTCACAATCTTCCAGGTCTAAAAATTCTTGTGATTTAACATTAAGCCGGTTTGAAAAGGCACCCTCAAAAGTGCTATTGATAATTTCTGTTACCATTACAAGAAAATAGTTTAATCCATTTTCGGCAATACCTGTATTTTGAAGTTTTTGAACAAAGATGAATATTACATTAGTAATGCTTGATTTGTTTGGTCTTTTTGAATCTAGGTGTTTAATCAGTTTATTTATTAATGCAAAACATGCGTTGCTCAAAGTTGCTTTTATATCTTCTTTTAATAATAGTGTTTTAGGAGTTGTATCCAACATTTGTTGGATTTCATTGCTATCTCGAAGTCTTGCAAGCTTGGTTTGTATTTCCGGAATATTGTTCATTATAATTTCAAATCCCCAATGCCCTGTATATCGCATCCTGTATCTTTCCCCTAATTCCCATTTGTGCCAGCTTACTGTTATCCCTTGTTGGGTACACCCTGTTGGATAAGAAAATATAAACTAAATCATACTTTGGGTCTACCCATACACAGGTGCCGGTAAAACCAGTATGGCCAAATGTTTCTGGTGAGGCAAGCAATGATGGATAAGGTTCTTTGCGAATGGCATTGTCTTTCTCCGGTTTATCAAAACCTAAACCCCGACGGCTTACTTTACTGTTGTAGGCTGTAAAGAGTTGAATCGTTTCTGGTTTTAAATATCGTTCGCCATTTAATTCGCCCCCATTCAATAGCATTTGGTAGAGCAATGATAAGTCGTATGCATTGGAAAATAATCCGGCATGACCTGCCACACCACCAAACATAGAAGCTCCTTCATCATGCACATCCCCTCTTGTTGTTTGCTGGCGAAAATAATTGTCTGTTTCTGTTGGCACCAAACATTCCATCTGGAAACGGTTACGGGGTTTGAAGCCGGTTGAATACATGCCCATTTTATTATAAAAATTCTTCTGGACATACTGATCTAATGTTAAACCTGAAATAGCTTCGACTATTTTACCAAGGAAAATAAAATCATTATCGCTGTACACATATTTATTTTTTGGCCCCAGCGGACTTTTTAATATGCGGTTGAACATGGTATCCTGCCAATCGTTCCGCATATATAAGTTTTCTGCCACCCGAACCCCGAAACCTGGTTTTGATGCAGCCGAATAAATAGCCGGGTTAGGAGTACTTGTAGAAGCATCTATTGTTTCTTTATAAAAAGTAATAAAAGGTGTAAGACCCGCCTGGTGCAGCAATATGTCTTCAACTTTTAAGTCTTCTTTGTTGGTGTTTTTGGTGTAAGGCAGGCAATCTTTCAGTTTGCTATCTAATTTAATTTTACCTTCCTCATACAACTTCATAACAGAAACCGTGGTGGCCGAAATTTTTGTAACGGAGGCTAAATCAAAAATACTTTCTGCACTCATTTTAGGAGATGCCACATCGTATTCATAATTACCAAATGCTTTGTGATAAATTATTTCGCCTTTGTATGCCGCCAGCACCACACAACCGGGAAATGCTTTTTTGGTAATACCATCCAATGCAATAGAATCAACAGTGGCGAGGTTTCTTTTTATCTCGTCCCTATTGGGCTTTTTTTTTACATCCACAATACCATCGCCGAACTTAAAATTGCAAACTGATACGGGCAGCTTTCCCTGTAACTGAAATTTGCCCTGCATAAAATCCGCAGCGGCTTGCTGGGTTATGTTATCGTCCTGGTAGCAGGCTATAAGTGTCCATGCATCGCAGAAGTTTTTATTGGCCAGAACATTGCCAAATGAAAGGGTAATGGTTTTAATAAAGTTTAATTTTTTATACAAATCGATTGCAGCCGGGCTGATGCCGAAATTGTCCATTGGTTTGTTGGCATAATTGTGAACGCCGATCACTATTGCATCATACTTGCCATCTTTGGGTACTTGTTTTAAAATTTCATCTGCTTTTTCTTTTCCATCTTTATAAGAGAAGGTAAATACATCTGCATTAAAATCTTTTTGCAGCCTTTTGCCAAACTCGCCTGCTTCTGGAATGCCAATACCCACATAGGCTATTTTTTTCATTTTTGATTTACCACCTGCATACTGGTCTGGTGTATTGAGTGGCACTACTGCATAATCATCTCTTGAGGCAGTAAGCCTCGCTTCGTTTAATAAAGTAATGCTGTGCTGAGCCGCTTCATAACGGATAGCATCTGTTTTTGCATTTATATCGGCCAGTAAATTATTTGTATCAACAAACTGGGTTTGCGTTAATCCTAGCTTATACTTTGCAGCCAGTACTTTTCTCAACTTCGCATTAATATCTTCCCAGGTAAGCCTTCTGTCTGCAATTGCTTTTTTTATGGCTTCAATTGATTCTGGTACACTGGCAGGTAAACATAGCATATCGTTGCCTGCAATGATTGCTTCTACTGCAATAGTACCCCCCGGAAAATATTTAGTTACCCCTTTCATCTCCAGTGCATCCGTAAAAGTGAGGCCGTTATAATGCAAACTGTTTCTTAATAAATCGGTTACATTATTTTTTGATATAGAAGTAGCCCGGTTTGCCGTATTATCAATAGCCGGAATTGACAAGTGGGCAATCATTACACTACCAATACCCGCATCAAACACCGCTTTAAAAGGTGCCAACTCCATTGAATCGAGTTGCCCCATCGTTTTATTAATTACCGGTAAATCGTAATGCGAATCCACACTTACATCGCCATGACCAGGAAAATGTTTGGCGCAAGCCATTATTCCCGCATCCTGCATACCTTTCATAATTGCCACACCATATTTAGAAACCTTGTCTTTATCCTCTCCAAATGAACGATAACCAATAACGGGGTTGTTGGGATTATTATTAATATCAACAACCGGCGCATAGTTTACATGCACACCAATGCGTTTGCATTGCACACCAATGGCCAGGCCCATTCTGTAAACAAGATTCTCATCATTGATTGCACCAAGTGTTAATTGAAAAGGAAATTTATTTACACTGTCTAACCGCATACCTAATCCCCATTCACCATCAATCGTTACCATCAATGGTGTTTTTGCTATACTTTGATAGAAGTTGGTAAGGTTGGCTTGCCTTACAGGCCCGCCCTGAAAAAAACATAATGCACCTACATTATATTTCTTAATATCGTTAGTCACTTTTTCTACATGATCGGCAGCTAAATTAGAGTGTGCCCTAATAACCATTAGCTGTGCAATTTTTTCATCATCGCTGAGTGATTTAAACACACTATCCACCCATTGATTTTTATCCAGTTTACTTATATACTGCCCTTTAGAAAGCAATGGCGAGAAAAAGGCAAGGGCTAAAATCAGTTTAAGCATCTTCATAGTCAGTATTTTCATTTAGAAACAACTTTAAAATTAACCTTTTTGATGCAAAGCAAGTTCAAACAGTTGCTTAAAATTGAAATGGTTATTTTTGACGGCTAAAGCAGATTTTGTGCCTGATAAGATTACCCTTTTACCCGATAATATTGCAAACCAGATTGCCGCAGGTGAAGTCATTCAGCGGCCAGCCAGTGCCGTAAAAGAATTGCTGGAAAATGCGGTGGATGCGGGGGCTACAGAAATAAAACTGATTATTGCCGATGCAGGCAAATCATTGTTACAGGTAATTGACAATGGCAGCGGCATGAGTGAAACTGATGCAAGAATGAGTTTTGAACGCCACGCCACTTCCAAAATAAAAAGTATTGAAGATTTATTCCATATCCGCACCATGGGTTTTCGGGGTGAGGCATTGGCTTCTATTGCTGCCGTGGCACAGGTAGAATTAAAAACAAAAAGAGCCGAAGATGAAACCGGTGTTTTTATTGAAGTAGAAAACAGTACAGTAAAAAAACAAGAGCCTATTGCAGCTCCTGTTGGCACCAGCATCGCCATGAAGAATTTATTTTTCAATGTGCCTGCCCGCAGAAATTTTTTGAAAAGCAATGCAGCCGAAATGCGCCACATTGTGGATGAGTTTACAAGAGTGGCTATGTCATTCCCGGAAATTCTGTTTACACTCACTGCCAACAATCAACAATTATTTCATTTAGAAGCCGGCAGTTTAAAACAACGCATTGTTCAGTTACTCGGCAATAATTATAATGCCAAATTAGTAACGGTAAAAGAAGATACCGATTACATGAACATCTATGGCTTTGTGGGCAAGCCGGAAACAGCGAAGAAAACAAGGGGCGACCAATATTTCTTCGTTAATAACCGTTTTATTAAAAGCCCTTACCTGAACCATGCGGTAATGAGTGCTTACCAGGAAATGATTCCTTCGGATAGTTTTCCAATGTATGTATTGTTTATTGACCTTGATCCGGCAGTGGTCGATGTAAACGTTCATCCCACCAAACAGGAAATAAAATTTGAGGATGAAAAAATAATCTATGCTTTTGTGCAGGCTGCCATTAAACATGCACTGGCACAGTTCAGCGTAACCCCAACGTTGGATTTTGATTTGGATGCATCCATTCAACAACTATCGTCTGTGCAACAACCTTTTACTGAAGAAAGAAAATCATCTGCTTCTTCTGGTTCTATTTTTAAAGGCTTTACCCAAAAGAACCAGGCGCATTTTATTGAGAAGGATGATAAGGGTGAGTTGAAACATTGGAGGGACTTTTATGAACCTCAGGTGCCGGGTGTTAGTTCTCAGGTTTCAACTTCAAAGGAAATTACTTCACTCACACCCCACACCTTACACCTCACACCTGATTCTGAATTATCACAATTGCTAAACACTTATATCGTCACCGCATCCGCTAACGGCTTTTTGCTCATTCACCAGCAGGCGGCGCATGAAAGGGTGTTGTATGAAAAACTGAAAACAGCAAGCAAAGACAAACCTGTAGCTGCACAACGCAGTATGTTTCCCTCTACAATGGAATTAACACCTGCCGATGCAGCAGTAATGGAAGAAATAATTGAAGACCTGCAACAACTGGGCTATTTGATTGAGCCATTTGGAAAAAATACTTATGTAATACAAGGTACACCTGCAGATGTAGAAGCTGGTAACGACAAACACATCATTGATATTTTGCTGGAGCAATACAAGCATTTTAGCAACGAAGTAAAATTTTCTAAACGGGAAAAACTGATTCGTTCATTAGCCCGGCAACAAGCTATTAAAACGGGTGTACGATTAACTGAAAGGGAAATGCGGCAATTGGTAAATGATTTATTCGCCTGCCAGCAATCGAACGTTACGATGGATGGCAACCCTACCTACCTGGAATTTAAGCAAGAGCAACTAGAGAAAATGTTTGGAAAATAGTTGTAGGTAGATGAGGTAATAAGTTTTAAGTATGTATTACTTACAACTAAAACTTATTACTTAAAACTTCTCCCTTACTCCTTGCAAAAACTTCTCTACCGCTCTTCTTACTTCTGTTGCACTAGCCTGATGATTATTAACGAGTGTAGAAAAAATAAGCAGCTTACCTTTCTTTGTATATAAAAAACCGCTGAAGGCAACAACACCGGAAAGTGTTCCTGTTTTGCCATAGATATAATCGCTGTCGGCTTTGTAATAACTGCTGATAGTGCCTTCGCCGCCGGTTGGCAGGATGACTTTGATACGTTCCATACCAAACTCATTCTTCATTTTATTGAGAATGGCGACGAAATCCTGCGGGGTAAATAAATTATAGCGGCTGAGGCCGGAGCCATCTACCCATCTTGGTTTTTGTGGCAGGTCTTTAAAATCTGTTTTTAATAAGGTGTCAATAATTTTTTCATCATTCATTACACCCAGCATTTCATTGCTTACCATTAATAAACTTTGCTCTGCAAAAAAATTATCGCTGCGGTGCATCATGGGTTTTAGGAGAGAGTCGGTGGGTTGGGAGTGGATTAACCCATAATAATTCTTTTCATACCAACCTAATCCTTTGAATTGATATCCTGTTATACCGTGGGTTACAGGATAGCCAACTATTGATGAGAATAAACTATCGGGCATTCTAGAAATTTTGTTTTTACCTGTATTATTCGTGAAATAATCATTTGTTTTGAAAGGTATAACAATCGACGAATTGCCTTTTTTATTACCCTCTGCAATGAAAGAATTTCTGTCAATATTTCGGACTACTTTCAATAGAAATTATCATTTTTAATAACCCAAGTATTATCCTTAAAATATTCTGGAGTTACAATTAAATTATTTAAACTGTCTATTTCAAAGTGAACAACATTTCCGTACATTGGAAAGAAACTCCTTTCTGGCATATAATTTTCTGAATAATCATTCCAAGCCCATCCTTTTCCATAATGACGGAAAATATTATTACTGTTATAATTGCTATCGGTATTTTGATCCAAGTGTACCTTATAGTTGCCTTTAGATTTCGCAAACTCTAATACGGGTTGATATTTAAAATTCGGATGCAAAAAAGTTGGGTCTGCAGTGCCAAAAATTCTAAGATCATTTCCTCTCATCATATATCTTGCTCCCACCAAACTATCTCCCAAATATTTCATCGCTGCATAGCAGGTAGGCAGTTTGGTATTACTGGCTGGTACAAAATATTTATCTCCCTGATAATTGTAGAGGTATTTATTAGCTGCCGGATCAAAAATGCTGATGCCTATATGGGCGGTTTGTAAGGCTTTTGCATCCAGCACATCGGCTTTGGCAGATTTTGAGATTTGTTTTTGAACAGAGCAGGAAGAGAGAAAAAATAATAATGAATAATTAAAAATTAATAATTTCTTAAAGAAAGAAGTTTTCTTTTTCATAGTTAATTCTTTTCAATATAAGCAAGGATTTCGTTCATCTGTTCTTCTAATCCCGGCAGGTCGTTTTGAATAGTCGTCCAGACCTCCGCAGCATCCACCTTGAAATATTCATGAATCAGCAAATTGCGAAAAGCCCTGATAGAACGCCATTGAATAGCAGAAAAAGCCAACTGTGTTGTTTCTGAAATCTTACCTCCGGCCACGCCGATAATTTCAAACTGCCTTATTACGGCAGATTGAATTAGTTCGCTTTTTATAAAAGTCGTCAGCGTTTCTTTTTCGGTAAAACTTTGAATTAGGCTGATGGCATGCAGCACATCTTTAACTTTTAGTATATCCCTGTTGGCATCATGCTGCATATACTTCTTTCAGGTCTTTTTGAATAAGTGCCATGAACTCCGGGGTAATACTTTTCAGTGTGGCAATATCTATTTTTCGGCTGGTGATTTCTTCAAGGTCAGCCATATATTTACCTAATGCAAATAAACCAACCGGATGAGAGGGGTTGATGATTAAATCTATATCTGAAGAATTGGTTTCTTCATTTCTGGCAAATGAACCAAATACAAAAACCTTCTTTACTGGCTTATCTGCAAAATAAGTTTGTAGTTGTTTGTAAATAATATTTTTATTGGTAGCCATATTCAAATTTACATTTTTTTCTGACCCACCCCTTTTAAACATTTTCTTATTACAAAATACTGACACCCCTCCAGGGAGGGGACAGGAATCGTTTATTATTTACGAATTTATGAAATGCTGTGCTTTGGTACACATCCCCGCTTGGGCGGGGCGAATTGAAGAAAACTCAATGCTTTGAGAAAACCGGGGTGGGTTTGCTCATTAGCAATATGCGGTATAAGTGTGCGACGCAAGGGACGGTGATCAGCGAACTGAAGCTGGTCATCATATTTGCAACTTATTTCTATAAAGAAAATAATGAAGAAGTGTCAGGAATATTTGACCTAAGTTCCCTTTGGGGACAGGGTTTCTAACTCCGCTCCTGTGCCCTTAGCCACCGCTCCGGTATTTCATTGCTGCTGGCGAGTAAATAATCTTTGTAGCTACAGGCAATAAATTTTTTATCGGGGAGCTGCATCCACCACCTGCCTGTTTTTTTGCTTTGCAAAAAAGTAGTTTCCACTTCTGCAAAAGCAGTGTGGTATTCGGTAAAAGATTCCTTCTCATCTAACGATGCTTCTCTTTTACCACGGCTGCGGCCATCTAACACATACCATAGCATATGGGCAATTTGTATGGCTGTTAATTCATCTTTATCATGTTCAGGAGTGTAACCATACATACCAATGGAGTTTACATTGGGGCTCATGCCTGCATAGCGAAACAGCACACAGGCTTCTTCACCATTCAATCCGTTGGGTGATGCTGTATTGGCCGGCGCATACGCATTGGCTATGGCGGTAATATCAAAACTCAGCATATTACTATTTCGGATAACCGGCTCCATTTCATCAATATTTTCTTTTACACTGCCTACCCGGTAACAATCAAAGCGGAGTTTATCCATTGTTTCCAGCATACGGGGGTGTACATAATAACTTTGAAAAGCAATATGGTTATAATGGCGAAGATGATTCGGCTCACCCGTCAGCATTTCCATCAAAAAATTTTCATGGCGAAAGGGGGACTCTAAATTCAAATCTATCATGGCATCCACACAACTGGCTTCAATTAATTTTCTGCTTTCGGCATAAGCATGATATTGCGAAAGTGTTAAATCATGTGAGCCGCCGAGAATGATTACTGTTTTGCCATCATTCATTAATTCCTGCACCACGGTTTTTAATGCTGCATAGGAGTCGGTGTATAATGAACCGGTTCTTATATTGCCCACATCGGCTATTTTAATATCTGTATGCCAGTAAAAGAGAGAGTAAAAATGGCGACGTATAATATCCGGTGCTTCGCTTTGTCCGTGTATGAGGCCGCTGCCCCGCTGCTCGCCGCAGCCAACAATTACAATCTGTGCATCATCCAGGTCTGGAAATTCATTTTCGTACACAGTTGCTATTTTACCAAGTTGCCCTTCTTTAAAACCTTCATCATGCGAAATAGCGGAGAGGTTTATGGGGGAGAGAAAGTCGGATATGTTGAGGTGGTCCATAAATACAAAGCTAAGAGGTGAAAGGAGAAAATGAGGAAAAGAGATTGGTTTTCTTAAAGCATGGGTTTTCAGTATTTTTCAATAAAACTAATTGGGCAGCCTTCAAATTCTCTGAGTTCCCAAATATCTTTCAACCCGTTGAATTAACTCTTTCTCTCTTTCCCTCTTTTATCCTCTTAGCTTATCTTTGCCCTCTTATGGAACAATTACTGAACAAAATTGAAACGTACAAACAGGAAATTGAAAGTTCGGTTGTAGCCGATGTTAAAGCCGTGGAAGAATTTCGTATAAAATGGCTTGGCACAAAAGGTGTTGTGAAAGAGATAATGAGCGAAATGAAAAATGTAGCACCCGAAAGGAAAAAAGAAGCAGGGCAACTGCTCAATGAATTCAAACTCTTTGCAGAAAAAAAATATGACGAGATTAAGGACACAACTTCAAACCTTAAACCCGAAACCTTAAACCTTGATCTTTCTCTCCCCGGAGATGAACTGCCAATAGGCTCCCGACACCCCGTTACTTTAATGAGAAACAGAATTGTCTCAATTTTTCAACGCCTTGGTTTTGCAGTAGCAGAAGGGCCGGAGATAGAAGATGACTGGCACAATTTCGGTGCATTAAATTTACCAGCACACCACCCGGCAAGGGATATGCAGGATACATTTTATGTACAACAAAACCCTGACTGGGTTTTAAGAACACATACCAGTAGTGTACAAATACGGGAAATGGAAAAGGGTAAACTACCAATTCGTATGCTGATGCCCGGCAGGGTTTATCGGAACGAAACAGTAAGTGCAAGAAGCCATTGTTTCTTTCACCAAGTGGAGGGATTGTATATTGATGAAAATGTTTCCTTTGCAGATTTAAAACAAACCCTGTACTTCTTTGTAAAAGAAATGTATGGTAAAGATGTAAAGGTTCGTTTCCGCCCTTCTTACTTTCCTTTTACTGAGCCCAGTGCAGAGATGGATGTAACCTGTTTCATCTGCGGCGGCGGTGGTTGTAACATTTGTAAAAAAACTGGCTGGGTGGAGATTCTCGGTTGCGGTATGGTACACCCAAATGTATTAAGCAACTGCGGTATAGACCCTAATAAATACACCGGCTTTGCATTTGGTATGGGCATCGAAAGGCCGGCCATGCTTAAGTACGGGGTAAATGATTTACGGTTGTTTAGTGAAAACGACGTAAGGTTTTTAAAACAGTTTACCAGTGCTATATAATTTTTTGTAGCCAGCTTTAGTACTACTATCATCTTCCCTTGCGTCGCACTTTTCATCGTCCGGTAATTCTAATCAGCAATTCTTTTGGCTCAAACCCTTAGGCGGTCTATTTTCTGGCACGGAATTTTATATATACTACATAGTTCTTTCCTGCTGGTAGTTAAGGAGATGATTGGAGACAAGTCGTTGCTCCGCAAACGGTTGCTGTTTAAAAATGTACTAAGTGAAAATACTCTTTTTGGGGCTTTAAACTTTTATTAACAGCAACATTCATACTACAGGCAGTAAATTTGCGTTAGATATTACAATAAGAAATTAATAATTTTAAATTTTCTCATAAGCAGTTAGTTTTGGTTGCGACCCCTGTTTCCACAGGGGTCAATTTTTTGCCCTAACTTTTAGCTTAGTGATTTATTGATAAACATAATCAAGGGCTGCAGTGCTTCAAATGCCGCAACTGTTTTTTTTACCAGGTCTTTTGAGGTCAGGTCTGCATCGCTAAAAAAAGATATCGCTACAAAGCTTTTTAGCTTGAGGTATTTAGCAGCAGCATTATCCGGTTCATATCCCTTGGGTACACGACTTAGTAAAAATTCAGCACTTCTGTCCAAATCTCCATATACCGATTTGAATTTCTTAGAGCCAACAATTTTTTTAAAATCAGCAAAATTGTAATCAATCTCCTGCCGCACTTTTTTCAACTCATTTGGCTCTGGCATCCAAATACCACCACCGGCAAAATTTCTTTCCGGCTGAACCTGAAAATAATAACCGGCTGAGTTAATTGCTTTTCTCCCACCTGCATTAATGCTTGCACCAAAATTTGATTTGTATGGCGATTTGTCTTTTGAAAAACGTACATCCCTGTTTATGCGAAACATGCAATCTTTTGCTGTAAGGTTTTTTATTCCTGCATCTTTTTTGCCAAAGCTGTCAATTACTTTTTGTGTGAACACAACAAAATCTGCTTTACCTATTTCATATTGTTTTCGATTAGCATCGAACCAGGGCTTGTTGTTATTCTTTTTTAAATCTTTTAGAAATTTGAGAGTGGATGTTTGTAACATATAGTTTAGTTTAAGTAAGACCTTAAAGCCTGCCTTCCGTTATTTATTAATGTATTTATTTCTTCAGATGAAAGTTTTCTTATTCGGGGGCCAACTTTTCCATCACTTATTGAGATTGTTCTTGCCCAGTCATCTGTAGTTAACTGCTGGCGGTTTAAATTCTCTATTACCATGTTGTAAAAAGCCGCCATGTACTGTTTAAAATTACCAACGGGCATCGCAGCAATCGTTTTATCCCCCGTATTATTTTTAATTTGTTCGTCTGAATCAATTCTAAAACCTATTGTAGCAGTATTGTTATTTGATAATGAATCAAATATGCGGACAGGAAAGTTTCCGGTAAAGCCGCCGTCCACCATCACATCCAACCCATCTTTTTTCTTTGGGTGTTTAATAATGTTTCCATCTTTATCAATAAAGACTGCTTCAAAGTAAAGCGGTATGCTCATAGAAATCCGTACGGCATCTTTTATTTTCATATTGGGATATGTATGTCTTGAGAAAATAATGAGTTGTTGTTTATTGAGACAGGTGCCGGTTGTGTAAAGTTCTTTAAATCCTTTTTGGTAGAGTTCCTGAAAACTAATGTCAGGGTTATCTGTTTTATTTATAATCAATTTTTCCACCCAGCTTTCAAACTGGTTTCCCCTGTACCAGCCAAAATATTTTTTTGTACGGTTGATACCACCTGCAAACATATAACGGCCATCATTAAATTTTTTAAAATTTGTACTGCCAATAATTTCTTCCATTTCTTTACCTGAATATCCTACGGAAATTAGTAAAGCCACAATAGCCCCGGCAGATGTTCCTCCAACCTTTTCTACCTGCTCCATCATACCTGCTTTTTCCATTTCACTGATGGCGCCACAATAAGCTATACCCCTGATGCCTGAGCCTTCAAAAACAAGGTTTTTAATAACAATATTTTTTTGGGCAGTTAAGGCAAACTGAAAGAAAAGAAAACCGAAAAGAAACAGGATTTTCTTCATACTGCTATTTTTTATCAAGCATTTGTAAAAATTCAGCTTCCGAAATAATTTTTACTGTATTTAATTTTTTTGCTTTATCCAATTTGCTTCCCGCATCTTCACCTACCACTAAGTAATTAAGCTTAGTACTAACGCCACTCAGTATTTTTCCGCCGTTTGCCTCTGCCATTGCTTCTGCATCGCTTCTTTTTAATGTTGGCAATGTGCCGGTAAATAAAAAAGTTTGTCCTGTTAAATTTCCGCCGGAGGCAAGTTCTTTCTTTTCATTTTTTAACTGAAGACCCAACATTTCTAATTCTTTCAGCATTTCAATATTGCTTTTATTGCTGAAGAAATGATGGATGCTGCCTGCTACTTTTGGGCCCACATCTTCCAGGGCTTGCAATTGCTCCAATGAAAAATTTGTAAAGTCCAATAAATGATTAACTGCTTGTGCTAGTGTTTTAGCTGTCGTCTCACCAACAAAGCGGATGCCCAATGCATAAATGATTCTATGGAGTGGCTGCTTCTTTGAATTTTCAATTGCAGTCTGTAAATTATCTATTGACTTTTGTCCAAAGCCTTCCATTCCCGAAATCTTATTGAAGTCAAGAGTGTACACACCAGGAATATCTTTTACTAATTCTAACTCATAAAACTTCCGCACATTAGCATCACCAAAACCACGGATGTCCATCGCATCTTTACTTACAAAATGAATGATGCGTTCTACTACTTGCGCCGGGCATTCAATATTAATACACCGCCACACGGCTTCTTCTTCCTCTTTAAACAATTTGCTGTTGCAAACCGGGCAGGCAGTTGGAAAAATAATTTTCTTTTCTTTTCCTGTTCTAACATCTGGTAATGATTTTACAATCTGTGGAATAACATCACCGGCCCTTTCTATTAATACGGCATCGCCAATGCGTAAATCTTTTTCTTTTATATACTCTTCGTTATGTACAGAAATACTGCTAACGGTTACACCGCCTACACCAACCGGCTCTAGTTTGGCAACGGGTGTTACGGCACCAGTTCTTCCCACCTGGAATTCTATACCGAGTAACTTTGTAGTACCCTGCCTTGCTTTAAATTTATATGCAATGGCCCAGCGGGGATGGTGTGAAGTCATTCCCATTTTTTCCTGCAAGGCAATATCATTTACTTTTATCACCATGCCGTCTATTTCATAAGGCAAATCATCTCTGCCAACTTCAAATTCGCTGCAATATTTTATCACCTCCTCAATACTTTTAAAAACCTTTTTTTCATTTTCGGGGCTACGAAGGCCAAGCTCCCAAAGAAGCTTTAATGAACCGGAGTGGGTGGTTAATTCAACAGGTATTTTCTTTCCTTTTAATAAAGAAAAATAACTAACATGATAAACGAATACCTCAAGGTTTCTTTTTGCTGCTTCTTTTGAATCTTTTATACGCAATGTTCCGGCAGCAGCATTGCGGGGATTGGCTAATGGGGCAAGACCTTGTTCAACAAGTTGCTGATTGTATTTAACAAAATTATTTTTATTGATAAGCACTTCGCCCCTTATTTCTATTTGCTGTAAACCATACGCAGAAAATTTTGCCGATAAGGGGATGGAACGTATTTGTTTAATGTTCGTAGTTACTTCATCACCTTCTACACCATCGCCTCTTGTAGCGCCACGGGTAAGCAAATCATTTTCATAAATAACTGAGATACTTCCACCATCAAATTTTGGTTCTATACAGTATTCTATTTGAGATAGCCCGGTCAGTTCCCTTGCTTTTCGGTCAAAGTCTGTTAAATCATCTTCGTTATAAGAATTATCCAGCGAAAGCATTGGTACTAAATGTTGCACCGTTGGAAATTCTTTGTTAAGCCCTTTTGCCACCCGTTGTGTCGGGGAATCAGCAGTAATAATTGCAGGTTTTTTTTCTTCTAATTGTTGCAAGGCTTTGTATAACTGGTCATATTCATAATCGGCCAGTAGCGGGTCATTTAACACATAATACCTGTATTCATGAAACCGGAGAACATCCCGTAACATAGCCACTGAAGTTTCAGAAATGTTGCCAGATGCTGCTTTTTTTAATAATTCACTTGTTTTAGTTTGCAGGCTCTTGGTGTTTTCTTTTGAATACATACCTTTTTTTAATAATAGGGAGTAAAGTTAGCAGGCGGGCTTCAAAAACTTTTTTGAAACAAGGGTTTTATTAAAACTTGAATATCCTTATTTTTGCACCCCCGCTTACGCCAAAGGCTTCAGCGGATAAAACCCATTCCTTCTTAGCTCAGTTGGTTAGAGCATCTGACTGTTAATCAGAGGGTCGTTGGTTCAAGTCCAACAGAAGGAGCAAAGCCCTGAATTTCAGGGCTTTTTGCATTATAGAGGGTTACTTCAGCCAGCCAAACAACCCACTGCTCTCTTCCATACCCACAAATACTTCTTCATTAATTATATCAACCGGCCAGTGTTTTAGATAATAGCCTTCACCACTTGTGTTACGGCCATTACTCATGTTGAATTTATACCGATGCAGCGGACAAACTATATTGCCCAAAGCATCTATATGCCCATCAGCCAAAATACCACCTGCATGGGGGCATTTGTATGAGAAAGCAAAAACTTGTTCATTATATTTTCCGATGCAAACTTTCTTTCCTTTTACCTCTGCTATGGCAATATTGTTATCAGCAAAACTCAGCTCATTAATATGATCGGCTATTTTATGCCAGGTATATTTTTTATCACTCATCAGTAAATGAATTCTGTCTTATATGGGTAACGTATGCGGTAGAGTTCCCTTACTTTTTCTAAAATAGTTTTTCTAAGTGCATCGAGGTTCCTTTTTTCTAATGCAGAAACAAAAATTGCATTATCATTTGTTTCTCCCTGCCAACGGTCATATAAATCCTTTAAAATTTCCTGCTTTGTATTTTCTTCCAGCCATTCGTCAAATGTTTTTGCTTCATACAAATCCATTTTGTTGAAGATAGTAAGGGTAGGTTTTTCAAAAGCTTTTAACTCCTGTAATGTAGTATTTACCACACCTAATTGATCTTCATATGCCGGATGGGATATGTCAACTACATGTAATAAAATATCTGCCTCCCTCACTTCATCTAAAGTGCTTTTAAAGCTTTCAACTAAATGATGCGGGAGCTTTCGTATAAAGCCAACTGTATCGCTTAATAGAAATGGGGTGGTTTCAAATACTACTTTGCTGGTGGTGGTATCTAATGTGGCAAAGAGTTTATTTTCTGCAAATACATCTCTCTTGCTTAGCAAATTCATAATGGTGCTTTTGCCCACATTGGTATAACCAACTAACGCCACTCTTATAAACTCCCCCCTGTCTTTACGCTGGGTAAATGCTTGTTTGTCTATTTCTGCCAGCCTTTTGCGAAGCAATGAAACCTTATCTCTTACAATACGCCGGTCGGTTTCTATTTCACTTTCTCCCGGCCCCCTTGTACCAATACCACCGCCCAACCGTTCAAGGTGTTTCCACATACCACGGAGCCTCGGTAGTATGTATTGATATTGTGCCAGTTCCACTTGTGCTTTTGCCTGTGCTGTTTTAGCCCGGCGGGCAAATATGTCGAGTATTAAATCGCTGCGGTCAATGGTTTTTATTTCCAGTTCTTTTTCAATATTATTGATTTGTGTGCCGGTTAGTTCATCGTCAAATATGATAATGCGTACATCTTTCCCTTTTATGTATTGCTTTATTTCTTCCAGCTTGCCTTTGCCTACAAAGGTGCGGCTGTCGGGATGCGGTAGTTTTTGAGTAAACCTTTTTATAGTAATTGCTCCGGCAGTTTCTGCCAAAAAAGCCAACTCATCCAGGTATTCCTGTACCTGTGTTTCTGTTTGGTCTTTATGCACAAGGCCAACGAGTACAGCTTTTTCTTCTTTATTAATAATGTTCTTTTTGTCAATCATTTTATGCTGGTCTATATAAAAGCAAAATTAAAACTTACTTAATGGAATCTTGGATATAAAAAAAGCGGCTTGTTGCTACAAACCGCTTTTAAATAATTTGTATAGAATTTTATAATCCGCTTAATGTAATACCAATGGAAAATGGTTTTACCGCAGGACCTAATCCATCTTTAAATACCGTGGTAAACTGGTAGCTGGCATATAAGCTTATATGGCCATAACCTATTCTGGCCATTGCCGAAAGCCTGTTTTTATTGAAGAATTTTTTGCTATGTTCTTTCATGGTAAAATCGCCAATAGAATTCCCGGCTTTATCCTGTAGCTTGGTATTACGGGTATGTACACTTAAGAGGGTTCCTACTTTTATGCCAATTGCAGCTTTTAAACCTTTGCCAGTAGCGGGGTTGGATGAATATCGAAACTCAATCGGTGCTTCAAAGTATACGGTAGCCAGTTTGGACTTTTTAAAATGATTAGTGTCTGGTACGTTGGTAAAACGAATAGCACTTGTATTCTCTTTTATTCCAATATTTGTTTGAGTAAAAAGGATATGGTCGCTTCCAATACCAGGCCCAAAAGCCATGCTAAGGTTTGGGTTGGTTTTAAAAGGGAAGTCGAACATAAAATAACCATTGATGCTTTTGGATAGCCCTTTGGTGTTAATAGTATCAGGTTTACCTGTCCAGTTGGTAATACCAAACTGGAGCATTAAATGATCATTTGCCCTGTTGCTTAAATCGGGTTTGTCTTTTTTCTTTTGCATTGGTGCATCCTGGGCAAATACAGCAGAGGCGATAAGGGCACAAACGGAAAGCGATAAAATCTTCTTCATATAAAAATTAGTAGTGAGCAAAAGTATTTTTAAACCCGGTTAATAAAAGGTTAAAGAACCAGTAGGGTCGCATTCAAAGAATGTAACAAAAAAGCGGAACAAAGTTCCGCTTTAAAAAATGGTGGACCCTGCAGGGCACGATCCTGCGACCCCCTGATTATGAGTCAGGTGCTCTAACCAACTGAGCTAAGGGTCCGATACCACAAAGTGGTAAAATATTTTTTGATTCGAAAGAACTGCTAAAGCGGTTGCAAAAGTAAAAAAAAGCATCGTAATAAAGCCAATTAAATATAAAATTCAAATGCTTAGATTTGAGCTGTTAAGGCAATGCCAGAAAACGAAAAGATAAAACGACTGCTTACCGCTATTGAATTGCAAAATGATCAGGCGGCATATAAACAACTGTTCCTGCTGCTCCATACCAGGCTCAGGCAGTTTGCCTATTCCATACTAAAATCCGGGGAAGATGCAGAAGAGTTGGTTTCAGACCTTTTTATAGGTATTTGGGAAAAAAGACATAGGCTCGGCAGTATAGAAACACCTCTTTATTACTTCTATTCCACAGCAAAAAACCTTGCACTAAACAGAATAAAAAAGCAAAAAAAGATAAAATTAGCCATCTCCCGAAGAGTGGCTGGTGCAGCTAAATAGCATTTCATTTGACCCGGAAAAACTAATGATGACGGCTGAAATGCAGCGAAAAGTAAAAGAAGCCGTTAATAACCTGCCCCCCCGTTGCCGGATAATTTTTAAGCTTATAAAAGAAGATGGCCTTAAATACCGTGAAGTAGCAGATCTTCTTCATCTCTCTGTAAAAACGGTAGAGGCGCAAATGGCTATAGGTTTACGCCGCCTTGCACAATGTATGCAAATGGAAATCAATGAATTGCGCAGTAAAAATTATTTTCAAAAGAATTAGTTAAAACTTTTAAGGGTAATTCTCTCTTTTGATTGTCTTTACCGTTACTATCAACGTTTGCGGATGAACCAGGAAAACTTTTGGGTACTTTTTTCAAAAAAACTGGCAGGAGAAATTACTAATGAGGAAATGAACGAACTTCAAGACCTTATTGAAAAAAATCCTGAATGGCAGTATGCTATTCAGAATGTGCAAGATATCTGGCAACAAAAACCCCGTACAGATTCTATTATTGCAGAAGATGCTTATATGCTCCATTTGCACAGAATGGATGATATGAAAGTGGAATTTGAAGAATTACAAACACCTTCCTCCAATGTTTACCTTCTTAAAAAGAATAGAGCAAAATGGTATTGGGCTGCAGCGGCCTTGCTAGTAACTGTTTCTGGTATTTGGTTATTTTCTCAAAAACTTTCAACAAAAACTGAAAAAGTTGCCGTTGTTGGAGAAAAAAATGAAATATCTACCAAGCCCGGCTCTAAATCTACAGTTCAGTTACCAGATGGTTCTACAGTAGTTTTAAATGCAGGCAGCCGCCTTGTTTATGATAAAGACTATGGTAAAGACATAAGAGAGGTTACCCTTATTGGCGAAGGTTTTTTTGATGTGGCAAAAGATAAAGAAAAGCCATTCATCATCCATACTTCGGCAATTAATATAAAAGTTTTAGGTACTGTCTTTAATGTAAAAGCATACCCGGAAGATAAGAAGACAGAAACCAGCCTTATACGGGGAAGTATAGAAGTAACAATCCGCAACAGGCCTAACGATAAAATAATATTATCGCCGAGCGAAAAATTAGTGGTGGATAATGATATTGCCGGCACAAGCAGCAATGCCATTCAAAAAACTGTCAGTAAACCAACTGCACCTAATAGCCGCACCCTTGTGGCTATTGATAAGATTCAATACAACCCGTTAGATAGTACAGTAGCTGAAACTCTTTGGACACAAAATAAGCTGGTTTTCAGGGATGAATCATTTGCCGATTTGGCTGTGAGGATGGAAAGATGGTACAATGTAAAAATAGAAATAAATAACCCGGCCTTAAGGAGTTTTAGAATGAATGGGATTTTTCAAACAGAAACAGTAGTGCAGGCACTAGAAGCTTTAAAAGAATCTATTTCTTTTCAATACCAGCAAAACGGAGATAAATTTATTATTCAACCCTAAATAACCAAAACACATCAATGCTTAAAACTGCTTTTATTAACACATCGTAGGAAAAAACAAAAAGGAATAAGTAAACTTTACTTAAGGGTTCCGGAAAAAATTGCTACCGGAAAAACGATTAAACACCTTTAAACGATTAGTATGAAAAAATTAAAAACAACTGCTTTTTCCAACAGGACGATGACTTACCTAAAGACTGTTAGAATTATGAAATTAATGATTGCCATGCTGCTTTTTGCCTGTCTGCAGGTATCTGCCAAAGGCTGGGCGCAGCAAAAAATTACATTAAAAATGGATGGGGCTGATATTAAGAAAGTCCTGTTTGCTATTGAGAAAAAAAGTGATTACCGCTTTCTTTTTGCTGAAGAATTGGTAAAAGGAAAACCCAAAGTAACATTAAATGTTACTGATGCTTCTGTAAACGACGTATTAGACCAGATTTTAGCTAATACCGGTTTAGGGTATAAAGTATTAAATACAAATCTTGTAGTGTTAAAAGAAGGGAAAGCCATTGCAGAAACAATTATTACAGATGTAAAAATTACAGGAAAAGTAACAGGCCCGGGTGGAGAACCAGTGGCCGGGGCTTCTGTTTTTGTAAAAGGTACAAGATCTGGAACAACCACAGATGCTAATGGAAACTTTTCCATTACTGTGCCTGATGATGCCATACTTGTAATTAGTTCTGTTGGCTATGAAAGCCAGGAAGTATCAGTAAGAGGAAAAAGCAGTGTTACGGTTTCTCTTGTACAATCAGAAAAAGTACAAGACGCTGTAGTCGTAATCGGTTATGGTACCGCAAGTAAAAGAGACCTTACAGGTTCTATTGTGAAAATTGCAGGAAAAGAGGTGGCTGATAAGCCTAATACAAACCCTATTGCATCTTTACAAAGTAAAGTTGCCGGCTTATCGGTGGTAAATAATGGTACTCCAGGGCAAGCTCCGGATATCCGCATCCGCGGTACTATCAGTATTGGTTCAGTAAAGCCACTATACGTTGTAGATGGAATTTTTAATGATAATATTGATTATATAAATCCTAATGATATTGAGTCTATTGAAATTTTAAAAGACCCCTCATCTCTGGCCATTTTTGGAGTAAGGGGAGCTGCTGGTGTAATTGCGGTAACAACTAAAAAAGCAAAAGCCGGACAGTTAACTATTAATTACAACTTTTCACTCGGTACAAAAAAATTGGTAGATAAAATTGCATGGGCAAATGCAAGCCAGTTTAAAGAATTATATGATGAAGAGAGAAATAATATTGGTGTAGCTCCAATTCGGGCCGCTTTTTATAATACATGGAATGGCAATACAGACTGGATAGATATGGTAACCAGAGTTGGTCATTTTAATTCGCATAATCTTAGTGTATCTGGAGCTACTGATAAAAATAGATTTGCAATGGGTTTCGGGTATGTGGGTGATGAGGGTATTATCCACCATGAAAAATTAGAGAAAATACTATTTTCCCTTAATGATGAATTTAAATTATCGAAAAATATAAGAGTAGGGTTTAATTTTAACGGGGTAAGGCAAAACAATCCTTATGGGTATGCATCTAACGTATTAGGTGATGCAAGAAAAGCAATGCCCAATGCCTTTGCAGGCACAAAAACAGTTTATACAAAAAACCCTTATGGTATTGATAGTTTGAACCAACAGTTATACTATGAACTTCCGGGTATTCAAAACTCCGGTGTTGTAAATCCTTTAATTCGATTGGAAAATGATTGGAATAAAACCATTGACATAGAATACAGGACAGTAACCAGTGTATTTGCAGAAATCAATTTCCTGAGAGACTTTACATTTAAATCAACCCTGTATGCTGATTTAGGTAACAGAAATACGAGGGATTATAATCCGGTTTATAATTCCTATGATCTTTCAATTGATAAACCTTATTTAGTTAGCCCTGTTTCTTCTGTAAGTGAATCTGATAATTCTTACAAAAAATTTCAGCAAGATCATATACTTACATACAAGAAAAAATTCGGAGATCATCAGTTAACCGTATTGGGCGGATTTACCACTGTCTATAATGAGTTTCGAGGAAGAAGTGCATCTGTACAGCAAAGCGTTACAGGTTCTCCAATACCAGATGATAAAAGATTTTGGTATATCAATAACGGATTTGGGTTACAATCATCTCAAAGAGCATCTTCCGAGCAGTCAGAAAATGCAACAGCTTCAGGCTTGTTACGGGCACTTTATAATTTTCAGAATAAATATTATTTGAATGCTACATTTAGAAGAGACGGTTCCTCACAAATATCTCCTGTAAACAGATGGCAAAATTTCTGGGCTGTAGGCGCAGGGTGGGAAATAAGCAAAGAAAGTTTCATGAGCAATGTACAAGCAATCAATTTCCTGAAACTAAAAGCATCTATTGGTGTTTTGGGTAACCAAAACTACTTATGGATTTCCTTACCCATTTTATCCCGGTTTAAAACAAGGTTTGGCAGCTGTATTTGGCGATCTTTTATATAATGCGTACAGCCAATCTTATTTACCCGACCCGGACTTGAAATGGGAAACTGTTCATGCAAAAGATATAGGTGTGGAATTAAATGCCTTTTCAAACCGTCTTCATTTTGAAGCATCTTATTTTGATAAGGTTACAAAAGACTTGATGACTTATATCCCAGGGATTAACGGTGCTACAGATGGATTAACCAATATCGGTAGTGTTAAAAACAATGGGTTGGAGTTTTCTGCATCATGGAATCAAAAACTCACAAACGATTTAACTTTAACTGTTAGCGGCAATTTAACCACTTATAAAAACAAAGTGCTGGAGTTGGCAACTAAGGATTTTGCAATTATAGATGGGCCCAGCAGAACCTTAGTGGGATCACCCATCGGTTCTTTTTATGGGTATATTGTTGACGGTATTTATCAGTCTTATGCAGACAAATTAGCCTCTCCGGTAAATGCTGATTATTCTTATGGTCCCGGCGATTTTAAGTACAAGGATATTAATGGAGACGGAATCATAAATACCCAAGACAGAACAGTAATTGGAAACCCCACTCCTGACTTTACTTATGGAGGATCTGTTTCACTTAATTACAAAGGATTTGATTTGGGTATTGATGTTGGTGGTGTATATGGTAATGAAGTGTTTAGAGACTGGGGCGGAACCGAACCTTCTTTTCAAAGAGTGAATTATGCTGCTTTCATGACAGAAAGATGGCATGGTGAGGGTACATCAAATTGGGTTCCAATTTTGGCTACAGATCACCTGATTAATAATCAGTATTCTACTTTTAGTATTGAGGATGGAAGTTATTTCAGGATAAGAAATATTCAGATAGGATATAATTTTGGACGAAGCACACTATCAAAAATTAAAGTAGTAAAAAACCTTCGTTTATTTGGAAATGTGCAAAACCCGAAAACTTTCAAACGTAATCTTGGATATACTGCCGAATATGGAGGCAGCGCAACAAAGTTCGGGGTTGATGGATCGGGAGGAGCTATACCTGTAGTAGCAACTTTTGGAATCAACGTAACGTTTTAATTATTTACAATCAATAAACTTAAGAATATGAACAAGAGTAAAAAAATTTCATGGAGTATCCTTCTCCTCGTATTGCCTATCTTGTTTATGGCAAGCGGATGCAAAAAATTTTTGGATCGTAAACCATTAACTGCAACATTAGATGATATAAAGCAGGGCGGAATTGAAAGCCTTGTATTTGGTATTTATGGCTCAATGGGAGGGTATGGACAACCCGGCGAAGGATTTAGCGGATTGCAGTGGATTTCTATGCACAATGTTCGTTCAGATGATGCTGAAAAAGGAAGCTATGCAGCCGATCAGGCAGATATGGTAACAATCTATGACCAATTTAACTACGCAAAAGATTTTTGGCTTTCCAATGGTTATTGGGATGGGCATTATGGTATAATCCATTTAGCCAATACAGCATTGCAAACAGCCGACTCATTGAATTTGGAGGGAGTAGATTCAAGAGTCAATATTGCTGAAGCAAGGTTTTTCAGGGCCTTTGCCTATTTTGATTTAGTAAGGGTATTCGGTTCAGTTCCTAAAATTGATTTCAGGATATATAATGCAGCGCAGGCTAATAAACCCAAAGCCCCTATTGCAGAAATTTATGCTTTGATAGAAGCAGATGCTCAATATGCTATTGCTAATCTCCCTGCATCCTGGGGAAATAAATACCCCGGAAGGCTAACAAGCGGTGCAGCCAGTACTTTATTGGCTAAAGCACATTTATACCGGGGTAATTTTGCAGCTGCTTTACCACTTTGCCAACAGATAATCGCTTCAAATCAATACTCATTGTATTCAAGCTATTATGGAATATTTAAAGAACCGGGGGAAAATTGCAGTGAATCAATTTTAGAATGGCAGAACTACATGGGGCCTAATCGTACAGATGATCATGGCTCATGGTACGCAACAATGTATGGCGTTCGTGGAAGTTCTGCAAGTGGATGGAACCTTGGGTGGGGATTTAGTGTACCAACTGATGATTTTGTAAATTCATTCGAAGCAGGCGATCCAAGAAAAGGTTCAACGGTATTATTTTCCGGGCAATCTGATGATCCTGCTACCGGAGGATATGGCAAAACGTTGCCAAATTGGGAAGGTGCAATACCAGCAGGAACTATGTTTTGTAAATACTATAATAAGAAAATTTATGCTGATCCTGCAGTACACCAATCAACAGGTTGGGCGGATGGTGCTTACTGGGTTAATCAAAGAATATATCGCTATGCTGATGTATTATTGATGGCTGCTGAGTGTTTAAATGAAACCGGTGCCGGAGCTTTAGCAGCTCCCATTAGTAAACCAGGTTCGGGCAAGGGTTGGGCTTTCGCCAATAACCTTTACTACACAAGCGGCCATGCGTACAGCCATTAAAAAAGAAAGAAGAAGCGAATTAGGCTTGGAAGGCGAAAGGTTTTTTGATTTGGTAAGATGGGGTGATGCAATTTCTGTACTGCCAGGCTATACCAACAGATGCAGATTTTATCCACTACCTCAGGGTGCAATTGACAGAAGTAATGGGGTATTAATCCAAAATCCGGAGTGGTAAAATTCATTAATTAATAGTCAGTTGAAAAACAGAACAATCAGTTCAACAAACTAAATAAATAACACAACATGAAAAATAAAATTCACTTCTGCTTATTATCAATTGTTTTGGTATTAGCAGTAAGCGGTTGTCAAAAAATGGACCGTCCGAGTTTGGGTGATTATCCTAAAGATGCAACACAGCCTGGCGGACCATTAAAATTTTATGCTGCTTTTGATGGTACAGGTTCCAACTCACTTTTGAATGCAGTAGATAGTGTGCGGGCAAATTTTGCATCCATTAATCCATTAACATCTATTACAGGAATTTCGGGTAAGGCGATTAAGGGAGCAGATCAAAAAGCAGTTAAGTATAATTCGCCAAATGATTTTGGAAAAAATGCCTCCAGTTTTTCAATTTCTATGTGGTTAAAAAATACCGTACCTGGCGGTGGTAATCCTCAATATGTATTTTCCTTATCACACAAGGATATTTGGTTTAACAGTGCTTTGTTTTTTTATGTAGAGCATGATGGTGCAGGATCAACTGTTGCAAATGCACAGGGCTGGTTTCATCTGATGCAATCTGATGGCAGTGAAGTTTGGATTGATTTAACAGGTGGAAACAGCATACCTGGGTTGCTTGATAACACCTGGCACCATATAGTATTTACATATGATGAAACCAATTCAGACTTTAAAACTTATAAAGATGGAACATTGCTCAATACCCAAACATGGACTGGTCATGGCGCATTTGTATTAGACAACTCAAAAGTAACAGGATTAGTTGTAGGAGGTATGAATAAACATGTGGGATTGGATGGTTGGACAGATGGTTGGATACAATCATGGCAGGGCGGTTTGGATCAGTTCAGGCTATACGGGAAAAAGGTACTTACTGCTTCAGAAGTATTGGCTTTATTCAACAGCAAATTATAGACAGAATAAACTTAATAGATCTACAAATAAGTTAGAAGGGCTGAAACAGTTATTGTTCAGCCCTTTTTATCTTTAACACATCAATAAATCGATTCTTGCAATGATTAGTAGCAGAAAGCATGGTAATTCATTTTTTTTAGCATTGATTCTTGCTGTACTATTTTTTCAATCTTGTAAAAATAAAAATACGATTTTTGAAAGTTTGCCTGCTTCAAAAACCAATATCAATTTTACAAACACATTAGAGAAAAAGAAACTATTCAATATACTTTATTATTTATACTACTATAATGGGGCAGGTGTAGCAACCGGAGATATTAATAACGATGGCCTGCCGGATATTTATTTTGCAGCTAATAGTAAAGGCCATAACAAACTTTATTTGAATAAAGGAAATTTTCAGTTTGAAGACATTACACTCAAAGCAAAAGTAGCCGGTACTGCAGATTGGTGTACAGGTGTTTCAATGGCTGATGTAAACAGTGATGGTTTTCTTGATATATACGTTTCTACAGTCAGCAGTAAGTATGGCCTTACCGGGCACAATGAACTTTTTATTAATAATAAAAACAACACATTCACAGAAAGTTCCGCAGCGTATGGATTAAACACTTCCTGCTTTACCACACAAACAGCTTTTTTTGATTATGACCGGGATGGGGATCTCGATTGTTATATGCTAAACCAATCACATCATCCACATGCCAATATTGTAGATACAATAAACAGAAGGGCATACGATACACTTTCAGGCGACAGGCTCTATCGGAATGATGGCCCACTGGTTTCCCTCCCTTCGGGAGAACGGAAGGGGGGCTTTACAGAAGTATCAAAGCAAGCAGGTATTTATCAAAGTAACCTTGGCTATGGCCTTGGCATTGCAGTTGCAGACATTAATAACGATGGATGGGATGATATTTATGTAGGGAATGATTTTCATGAAAACGACTACTACTATGTAAATAATGGGAATGCAACTTTTACTGAAAGTAGTGCCAAACACTTCCGGCATTACAGCCGCTTCAGTATGGGAAATGATGTAGCCGATTATAATAACGATGGCCAGTTAGATATAGTAACAGTAGATATGCTGCCTCCCGATGAAAAAATATTAAAGACTTACGGTAGTGATGAAAACCCGGATGTATACAAAGTAAAACTGGAACTAAGGGGTTATCAAAATCAATATTCAAAAAATTGTTTACAACGTAATAACGGAAACGGAATAAGTTTTAGCGAAACAGGTTTACAAAGCGGTGTATCAGCAACAGATTGGAGTTGGTGCCCTTTGTTTGCAGATTTTGATAATGATGGCAGTAAAGATTTATTTATTTCAAGCGGTATTGTAAAAAGGCCGGTTGATCTGGATTTTATCAAATTTGCTTCTATACAACAGATGAAAGGAATGGATACAACAGATAAATATGATGATGAAACAATCGCAGCTATGCCCAATGGAGATACACATCCTTTTTTATTCAAAGGCGATGGGGAATTATCTTTTAAAGATGTCAGCGACAATTGGGGTACACAAAAACTGAAAGGATGTTCTAATGGAGCTTCTTATGCTGACCTTGATAATGACGGCGATCTTGACCTCATCATTAATTGCCTTAATTCACCGGCTTTGATATTGAAAAATAATATCGAAAAAAAAAGTCACATCGATCTGTTATTCAAAGGAGATAGCCTGAACACAATGGGTGTGGGCAGCAAAGCATATGTTTTTCAAGGCGGAAAAATGCAATACCAGCAGCTAATGCCCACAAGAGGTTTCATGTCTTCATCTACTAATCAATTACATTTTGGCTTAGGTTCTGCCAGTACAGTTGACAGCTTATTAATTGTTTGGCCCAATCAAAAATATCAACTGATAAAAAATCCGGGTATCAATAAAAGCCTTTTAATAAATAGTAAAGATGCACAAGCGGACTTTGTTTACAATAATTTTTTCTCAGGTAAAAAAGAACTATTTCAGGACATAAGCACATCTGTTAACTGTAACTGGAAACATAAAGAAAATGATTTTATTGACTACAATGTACAGTACCTTATTCCACATTCTCTCTCTACAAAGGGCCCTAAGCTGGCAGTCGGAGATATAAATAAAGATGGCCTGGATGACTTTTATGTTTGTGGCGCAAAATTTCAACCCGGTGCATTAATGATGCAGCAAGGCAATGGTACTTTTAAAGAAACTGATACAGCATTGTTCAGTCAATATGCAGTAAGTGATGAAGTGGATGCCAAGTTTTTTGATGCCAATGGCGATACCTATCTTGACCTGCTTGTTATAACAGGGGGGAATGAAAAAGAAGCCAATCAATTTGCATTGTTTGATAAACTTTATCTGAATGATGGTAAGGGGCATTTAATGAAATCAAAATTTCCGATGCAGGGGATATTTGAAAATAAGTCTTGCGTATCTGTTGCAGATATTGACAATGATGGGGATCAGGATCTTTTTATAGGCGGTTCTGCCAACCCGTCCAAATATGGAATTCCAACTTCATCTTACGTTTTTGTTAATGATGGTAAAGGGAATTTTGCCAGGTCATCAGAAAACACCATCCCTTTTGTTGATATAGGGATGGTTACCTCATCAGCATTTACAGATACTGATAAAGATGGATGGATGGATCTTGTTGTAACAGGAGAATGGATGCCAATGAAAATTTTTAAGAATAATAAAGGGAAATTTTCTGTTATAGACATTCCAAAATCTACAGGATTGTGGCAAACTGTTTTTGCTACCGATATAAACGGTGATGGTTTTACAGATATACTTGCCGGAAACTGGGGACACAACAGCAAGTTATATGCTGGTAAAAACGGACTGGTAAAATTATATGTAAAAGATTTTGATGGAAATGGTTCAACAGAGCAAATATTATGTTACACTATAGATGGTAAGGAGTACACTTTCCTCGCTAAAGACGAGCTGGAAAGGTCATTGCCTGTTCTAAAAAAAGCATATTTAAAGTATCATGATGTGGCAGGAAAAACGGTGCAGTATATGTTATACGATTTATTTAAAGGTTATACCGAATTAAAAGCAGAAGTGCTAGGCTCATCCTGCTTTATTAATGATGGAAAAGGAAATTATACAAGAACAGACTTGCCTGATGATATGCAACTCGCCCCTGTTATGACGTTTGCCCCGGTAAACATAGCACAAAGCAAGACTTATATTGCAGGAGGAAATTTTTATGGTGTTATACCTTTTGAAGGCCGTTATGATGCTTTGCAACCCACTATCTTTTCTTATAATAAAACATTGAATAATATTTTGGTAAATAGCATTATTCCTTCCTTTGATGGTGAAGTAAGGGATATTAAATGGGTTTCAACAACAAACAATAAGAAGGTTATGCTGGTAGCAAGAAATAACGCAACCTTACAGGCATATAAAATAAAGAACTAATAAAACTGTTTGTTGAAAGTATTGGTAATTTTTTTGCAAGTATGAGAAACAAAAATATTTATATTGCTTTCTTTATGTTCCCTTCTTTTTTTGCATTTCAATGCAACAAAAAGAAAAATAACCCGGCACCGCCACCCACTCCGCCTTTGCTACATTTTACTGCTGCAAAAATTGATAATATAGATGCAGCTACTTCTTCTGTAAATTATAATGTAAAAGCAACGCCTGCTATAAAACTTGTGTTCGATAATAAAGTGGACAAAGCATCAGTGGCGGCAAACATTACAGTTGCCGAAAGCAGCGGAGCAAACGCATCTTTAAACTTTGCATATCAAAATGGCGACAGCACTATTCTTATTACTCCATCAACGCCATTAAAATATCTTACAAGATATTCGCTTACCGCAAATACAAACCTGCAATCATCGGCAAATGGAAGGCTTAGTGCTGCCATCAGCATCTCCTTCATCACCCAAATAGATTCAACAGATAAATTTTCACTTATCAGCGATGATGTTTTACTGGATTTAGTGCAACAGCAAACCTTTAAATATTTTTGGGATTACGGCCATCCGGTAAGCGGCTTGGCAAGAGAAAGGAGCAACAGTACTCCCGAAACAATTACAAGCGGCGGAAGTGGCTTTGGTATAATGGCAATACCAGTTGCTGTCAGCAGAAACTTTATAACAAGGGTTCAGGGTTTGCAACGGATGCAAACCATCGTTTCATTCTTAAAAAATACAGCACAAAAATTTCATGGGGCATTTCCACATTGGTTAAATGGAACTACTGGCGCAGTCATTCCATTTAGTACAAAAGACAATGGGGCAGATTTAGTGGAAACATCTTACCTGATGGCAGGGCTACTTACAGTGAGACAATATTTTAACGGAGCAGATGCAGCAGAAATGAATCTGCGAAATGATATCACTGCATTGTGGAATGGGGTTGAATGGAATTGGTTCAGACAGGGGACACAAAATATTTTATACTGGCATTGGAGTCCAAATTACAACTGGGATATGAATCATAAAATACAAGGATGGAATGAATGTTTGATTACTTATATAATGGCTGCATCATCCACCACATTTGCCATACCGCAAATTGTATATAAAGAGGGGTTTGCCAGAAATGGTGCAATGACCAATGGTAATAGTTATTACGGTTATCAATTGCCGTTAGGTATAGCCAATGGTGGCCCGTTGTTCTGGTCGCACTATTCTTTTCTGGGCATTAACCCCAATGGGTTAAGTGATATGTATGCAAACTATCAAACACAAGTTATTAACCATACTAAAATTAATTACGAATATTGCAGGGCTAACCCCAAAGGCTTTTTTGGTTACAGCAATCAATGCTGGGGGTTAACTGCAAGCGATATCCCTAATGGGTATAGTGCCAGCGAACCCAATAATGATATTGGTGTAATATCTCCAACGGCTGCATTATCATCCTTCCCTTATACACCTATGGAAAGTATGAATGCCTTAAAATTTTTCTATTATAAATTAGGAGATAAAATATGGAAGCAGTATGGTTTTGTGGATGCTTTTTCTTTAAAGGAGTTATGGTATGCCAATTCATATTTGGCAATAGATCAGGGGCCGATAATTGTTATGATAGAAAATTACAGAACCGGGTTAATATGGAATTTATTAACAAGCTGTCCTGAGATAAAAAATGGAATGAAAAATGTTTTGGGCTTTACAGCTCCTTATTTATAACACAATAGAAAGTTTAAATTATGAAACGATTTCTTTGGCTTTTTACTTTGCTATTTTATTGTTTATTATCTTTTTCGCAAGTTGCAAAAAAAGGAAAGTATGGCGACGGTACCCGATGATATACCCGCTGTCGGGGTTATAAAAAATTTAACTGATGATCAGTTGTTAGAAACTGTGCAAAAGCAAACTTTCCGTTTTTTCTGGCATGGCGCACATCCGGTAAGTGGATTAGCATTGGAAAGAAGTAATACCGTATTGGCAGAACACTATTGGGATTATATCAATGAAGCATGGGACGAACCCAACTTCAGCAGAACAACTTTTGGCCCCGATGCAGGTGCAATAGGCGGTACTGGTTTCGGAATTATGAGTACAGTTGTGGCTGTTGAAAGAGGATGGATTGGAAGAGATACTGCTGTACGTCGTTTAATAAAAATTGCAGATTTTTTAATTAATGCAGATTGCTATCATGGCATCTATCCACACTTTATGAATGGCAGAACGGGAAAGACAATTAGGTTCGACAGGTTGGATGATGGTGCAGACATTGTAGAAACATCTTACCTACTAATGGGTTTTTTATGTGCAAGAGAGTATTTTAACAAAGAAACACCAAGAGAAATTTATTTACGAAAAAGAATAAACCAAATGTGGGGTGCAGCCAACTGGAAATGGCACACCAATAATGAAAAGAAATTATACTGGCACTGGAGCCCAACCAACGGGTTTGATATGAACTTCCCGGTGTGGGGCTATAATGAATGTTTAATTACCTATATTATGGCAGCCTCTGCTCCCAATGCAGCAAAAGCAATTCCTAAAGATGCTTATGATGGTACATGGGCAGGAAGCTTTGGTTTTAAAAATGGGAAAAGCTATTACGGCTATGTATTACCATTGGGCAATTATGATAAAGACAAAGGCGGCCCCTTGTTTTTTGAGCAATATACTTTTCAGGGAATAGACCCGAATGGACTAACTGATTCTCTCGGTAACGATTATTTTTTGCAAGGGAAAAATCATACACTTATAAATAGAGAGTATTGTAAAGAAAACCCCAAAGGGTTTAAAGGTTACAGTGAAAAATGCTGGGGCTTAACAGCAGGCGATAGTTACAAAGGCTATGTAGCACACAGCCCGGAAAACGACCGTGGTGTAATACAACCAACTGCTGCAATATCATCAATGCCATATACACCAAAAGAAAGCATGGAGGCCTTGCGTTATTTCTATGAAGAAATGGGAAATAAAATCTGGAGCAAGTATGGTTTTGTAGATGGTTTCAGTATCCATCATAACTGGTATGCAAAAAGCCACCTGGCTATTGACCAGGGGCCAATTATTACAATGATTGAAAATTACCGAACTGGGTTGTTATGGAAATTATTTATGAAAATACCCGATGTGCAAAATGGTTTAAAACGCTTAGGTTTTTCAGGTCCATATATTAAATGAGCTATTGAAACTATGCATTTCCTATATTTCTATGTGGGTTTTAAAATCTTAACACATAGGCACAGTAGGAAAATAGGAATCACATAGAATAGTAATAATGTTTGCCAATAATGAATAATAAGATTTCAAAAAAACTCTTAATTATTCTTTCTGCTGATAGGAACAGCAACGGATTATATTTACATCGGCCGAAAAAAAATTGATTTCAACACACAGGTAAAACCCATCTTCAATAAAAAATGTATCACTTGCCATGGTGGTGTAAAGCACAAAGCGGTTTTAGTTTATTGTTCAGGGAAGAAGCATTGGCAAGAAACCAAATCGGGTAAATAGCTATTGTTCCCGGCAATCCGGGTGAAAGTGAAATGATCAGAAGGATTACAAGCAAACTGATCCAGAAGAAAGAATGCCTTACAAACATGAAGCCACTTTCAAAAGAGAAATAAAAATATTGAGAACATGGATAAAACAGGAGCAGAATGGGGGAACATTGGGCTTATGTACCTGTAAAACAAGACAGAAGTACCACGATATACCGTAATCAACATGGATAAAAAATGATATTGAAAGTTTATTTATAAAAAACTAAAAGAAGAAAAATTAACACCATCCGCAGAAGCAGATAAAGCAACACTTGCTGAGAAGAGTAAGCCTTGATCTTACTGGTCTGCCGCCAACTGAAAATATTGCAAGAAATTTTTAAAAGACAACTTCAGAAAAAGCGTATGAAAATTTGGTGGATGATTTACTTGCTTCTCCGGCCTATGGCGAAAGATGGACAGCTATATGGCTGGATCTTGCCCGCTATGCAGATACCAAAGGTTATGAAAGAGACTGGGGCCGAAACATCTGGAAATACCGTGACTGGCTCATCAATGCATTTAATGAAGATAAACCATACAATGATTTTTTAACTGAACAACTTGCCGGTGATCTAATGCCCAATCCCACATGATGCAACAATATATCGCTACTGCTTTTCACCGCAATACAATGACCAATGATGAAGGCGGAACAGACAATGAAGAATTCAGAACTGCTGCTGTGCTTGACAGGGTAAATACTACCTGGAGGCATTGATGGGTACTACTTTTAACTGTGTGCAATGCCATAGCCATCCTTATGATCCGTTTAAGCATGAGGAGTATTATAAGTTCATGGCGTTTTTTAATAACACCAGGGATGAAGATACAGAAGCTGATTATCCGCTATTGCGCAGTTACACTGATGCAACGATAGATGCAAAGTATTAATCAATTAATGGATTGGCTAAACAAAAATGTTTCTGAGCAAGAGGCAAAGGAAATTATACCTTTTTAAAAACATGGCAGCCTGCTAATTAATCTCTTACAGTGCGATGAATTTATCAATAGTGCTAATTGAACGAGACTGAATGGCGGCATTCCGAAATAATGGCAACCTGCCGGTTAAAGAATGTAACGTTGAATAATAGTACACAATTCATGTTTCGTTATTAATGCATGTATACACTGGCGGTGTATTGGCAGATTTATGTTGACAGCCTGAATGAACCAGTTAATAAAAACATTCCGCTAGCAGTTACAAAAGATGGATGGACGATAGCTACTGCTGATATTACCGCCAATTAGCGGCAAGCACAATCTTTATTTTAAATATGTCAAACCAATCTATAAAACCCAGATACGAAAAGGTGTTTTAATGGAATGGTTTTATTTTACAGACATTTCCCGGAAAAGAAAAGCCGGGTTATGATACGGCAAATAAGCATTTATTTGAATCTGTTGACATGCAAAGTCGAAACCACACCAGTAATGATTGAAAATCCAGCATGGATGCACACGGATATCCAATGTTTTTGAAAGAGGCAACTGGATGGTAAAAGGAGATGAAGTACAGCCGGATGTACCGCATGTAATGAATCCATTTCCTGCAAATGCACCAAAAAACAGGTTGGGACTGGCAATGTGGTTAACTGATAAAAAAAACCCACTAACAGCAAGAACAATGGTAAACCGTTTATGGGAGCAATTTTTGGTAATGGCCTTGCAGAAACACTGGAAGATTTGGGACACAGGGAATTCCACCAACACATAAGGAACTGCTGGATTATTTGTCGTATAAATTCATGAATGATGATAACTGGAGTATAAAAAAATTGTTGAAAGAAATAGTAATGTCTGCTACATACCGGCAGGATTCAAAAACAAATGAAGTGCTGCAGCAAAAAGACCCCAACAATAAATTATTATGCAAGAGGTCCGAGAGTAAGATTATCTGCAGAACAGTTAAGAGACCAGGCATTGGCAGTAAGTGATTTATTAAGTAAAAAAATGTATGGCAAACCGTGTAATGCCCTATCAGCCGGAAGGCATATGGCTGTCGCCTTATAATGGCGATGAATGGAAAATGAGTGAAGGAGAAGAACAATACCGGCGGGCCTTATATACTTACTGGAAACGTACAGCACCTTATCCATCATGCATTACATTTGATGGTGGTGCAAGAGAAGTTTGTGTTACAAGAAGGATCAGAACCAATACACCATTGCAGGCATTAACTACATTAAATGATTCTGCTTATCTTGTATATGGCAAGAAATTTTGCATATACAAATGCAGACAGCTGGAAAACAGTAATGCAGAACAACAAATTCAGAAAGGCTATGAAGCAATGATGTATAAACCCATTACGAAAAAAAATTGAAAGCATTGACTGAATTGTATAATAAAGCATTAGAGGAATTTAAAAAAGATAGAAACAGCTGCCAGTGAAATGATGGGAGATAAAAAGAAAAAGGCATTGCCCGAAGATGCAGCAATGGTGGTGGTGGCAAATGCAATGTTGAATTTAGATGAATGGGTGAATAAGAATTAGAGGAACCTCCTAACCCCTCCAAAGGGGCTTAGACTGAAGGTTAATGCATTGTTTCTTTAATACAAAGTCTGAAGTTGCTACAACTTTCGGGTACATATTGATTGTTAATCTAGTAACGATAATTTCGGGAGGGCGAATTTAGCGAATGTATTGCTAGTGAACAAGGTGGTGATAGTAGCGCAACAGAACGATGATGAGTCAGCTTAATGCGAAGATGACAACAATTTATTAAACTGAAACTGTTCCCCTTTAAAGGATATTTTATGACACAAAAAGAATTATACAACTGGCGATTGCAGCATGAAGCACAAAACAAAATGCTTGCAACAAAACACCCGGCGGCATTTTATAAAAGAAAGTGCTATGGGCTTGGGTGCATTGGCATTGGGAAGTTTGCTGGGCTGCGGAACTAACAACTCTGCTTCACCGTTGTCAATAATTTATTTGATCCGGCAAATCCCTTAATGCCAAAGCCACCCATGTTTCCCGGCAAAGCAAAGTCGGTAATATTATATACACATGGCTGGCGCACCATCGCAATTGGAATTGTTTAGTTACAAACCGGAGCTGGCAAAATTGGATGGGCAGGATTGTCCGCAATCATTACTGGAAGGGAAAAAATTTGCATTTATACGTGGTGTTCCAAAAATGCTGGGGCCACAGGCAAACTTTCAGCAGCATGGTGAAAGTGGTATTATGGTTGAGTGATAATTTACCACATCTGTCAACTGTGGTTGATGATATTGCTTTTTTAAATGCAGTAACAACCGATCAGTTTAATCATGCACCGGCACAATTGTTGATGCATACCGGTAGTGCAAGACAGGGCAGGCCAAGTATTGGCAGTTGGGTAACTTATGGTTTAGGTTCAGAGAATAAAAATTTACCTGGCTTTGTGGTATTAACATCAGGCGGTAATAATCCAGATGCAGGTAAAAGTGTATGGGGCAGTGGATTTTTACCAAGTGTGTACCAGGGTGTGCAATGCAGCAGCGAAGGCGACCCGGTATTATTTATCAAAGACCCAGATGGAATGAACAGGGATATTCGCAAAGCATCTATTGATGCTATCAATAAAATTAACGCAGGAGCAATACAAAGAATATAAAGATCCGGAAATTCTTTCACGGATTTCGCAATATGAAATGGCGTATAAAATGCAGATATCTGTTCCGGAAGTAATGAACATTAATGATGAGCCGCAATACATTCATGAAATGTATGGTACCAAACCCGGCGAAGGAAGATTTGCAAACAATGTTTTGCTGGCAAGAAAACTAGTGGAGAAAGGCGTTCGCTTTGTACAGTTGTTTGATTGGGGATGGGATGCACATGGCGATTCTGCAGATACTGCCGTGGATGTTGGATTGATAAATAAATGCCGTAGCAGTTGATAAACCCATTACTGCATTATTGCTTGATTTGAAACAAAGAGGATTGCTTGATGAAACATTGGTGATATGGGGGGCAGAATTTGGAAGAACACCGATGCTGGAAAACCGGGATGGAAAAAAAATGCCGTTCAAAGGAAGAGACCATCATGGAGAAGCATTTACTATGTGGATGGCAGGTGGTGGAATTAAAGGCGGCACTTCTTATGGCGAAACAGATGAAATTGGTTACAGTATTGTAAGTGGAAAAACAGAGGCGTTTGATATACAGGCAACCATTTTAAATCAGTTGGGTTTTGACCATGAGAAATTTACCTATCAATCGCAGGGACGGCCATTCAGATTAACGGATGTGAGTGGGAAAGTGATTCATGATATTATTGCTTAAAATAAAATATAGATGAAACAAAACCGAAGAAAATTTATACAGCAAACAGCAGCAGGTTCTGCAGCATTATTGCTTTCTTCATTAGAAAGTTTTGCAACGCAACCAGCAAATCCTTCAGTAAAAGCAAACGCAGGTTACGAATTAAAAATATTTGGCCACCAACTGGGGCTTTGATGGAACATGGATGCATTTTGCGCCAAAGCAAAAAAAGAAGGTTATGATGGAATAGAAAACTGGTGGCCCGGTACAAAGCAGGAGCAGGAAGAAATGTTTGCATGCATTAAAAAAGTATAATTTGGAATTGGGATAATTTATCGGTGCAGGTGAAGATACAGTTACAGAGCATTTGCAGGATTTTAAAAAAACAATGGAAGATAATTGCCAAACAAAATACGCAACGACCCATTTACATCAACTTGCATTCTGGAAAAGATTATTTTAGTTTTGAAGAAGGCAAAAAATTTATAGAATATACTAATGCATAATCAAAGGAAACCGGTATTCCCATTTATCATGAAACACACAGGGGAAGATTGATGTTTGCGGCACATATAACAAACGAGTATATAAAAAAATATCCCGAATTAAAATTAACATTGGATATTTCGCATTGGTGCAATGTGCATGAAAGTTTATTGCAGATCAAAAAGAAACGTTGCAGTGGCATTGCAACGAACAGAACATATCCATGCAAGAGTCGGCTATGCGGAAGGGCCGCAGGTGGATGACCCCGGGCACCGGAATGGAAATATGCTGTAGATGCACATTTTGCATGGTGGGACAAAGTAGTGGAGCGAAAAAAGAAAGCAGGTGAACGAATGACATTTCTTAACAGAGTTTGGCCCGCCACTTTATATGCAAACATTGCCATACACTTTGCAGCCATTAAGTAACCAATGGGAAATAAATGTGTATATGATGAATTTGCTGAGAAAAAGATATTCATGATAATTAAGTGGACCGGGGCGGTCAGACTTAGTTAAATAAAAAAAAGAGATAAAAATTTGATAACAATTCAACTATAACAGAATTTATCGGACGGTTTCACCCGGTGCTGGTGCATTTGCCCATTGGTATTTTATTGCTGGCGGTTGTTTTTTATTTTCTTTCATATAAAAAGAAATTTGAAGTACTTCGGCCTGCTGTTAATATTGCGTTATTGCTTGGAACAATTGCTGCCGTCTTTCCTGTATCAGTGGCTATCTATTATCACAATCCGGAGATTATGATGAGGCATTAGCCGGTAGACATCAGTGGTTTGGCATCGGTGTTGCAGTTATTTCTGTCTTGCTTATTATTTAGCAAAAAAAAATTCAAACTATATAAAATGGTTGATGCCATTAATTGCAATACTTATTACAATTACAGGCCATTTGGGCGGCATTCACACATGGCGAAGGTTATCTTAAAAAAGGTTTTCATCAAAAGAAACTGCGAAACATCTGCATGAGCCAATAAATATGTGCAGCAGGCAATTGTATATACCGATATTATTCAGCCGATATTGCAAGCAAGATGTTACACCTGTCATGGGCCGAATAAACAAAAAGGAAAATTAAGATTAGATGAACCTCGATTTATTTTAAAGGTGGGAAGAAGGAAAGATAATTGTACCTGGCAGTGCTGGTGAAAGTGAAATGATAAAAAGGATTTTATTACCCGCAGATAATGAAGACCATATGCCGCCAAAAGAAAAACCACAGTTAACAAAGCGCAAATGGAATTGCTGAATTGGTGGATGGCACAGGGGCAGATTATCATAAGAAAGTATCAGCATGTTAAACAACCTGAAAAAATAAAACCTATATTTAACTGCTTTACAAACCGGTGGACACAACAGTAGCAACATTCGTCAGATATTCCTGCAAAAACAGGTAGATAAAGCACCAGACAGTAATAAAAAGATTAATATGTTTGGATGTGGCTGTAAACCCCGTTGCCCAAAACAGTAATTACTTAGCAGTAAATTTTGTAACCGTTGACAGTATAACAACAGGGCATCTGCAACTATTAAAGGCATTAAGCAAACAAATCGTCTGGTTGAAAATGGGTAATATAAAATTAAATGATGAAGTATGCTGCCGTTGGCAGCCTACCCAACCTTACCCGTTTATATCTCAATAAAACAAATATTACAGATAAAGGGTTGCTTATTTAAAAAATCTTTCACAATTGCAGTATCTTAACCTTGCCGCGAACTAATATAACGGCAAAGGGATATAAAGAACTTACATGGTTAAAAAATATCAAACAGTTGTTCTTTTATCAGACAACGATCAGCATCGGAAGGGTTAGGTTTATTAAAAAAATATTTCCACAATACAATAATTGATACCGGCGGGTATAAAGTAAAGTTTCTGCAGGACGATACAATGAAAGTAAATCCCAAACCAATAAAGAATAAATAAAGAATGAGAAAAGAATGACAAATATTATTTCGCTGTTTCATTTAGTTTGCTGAATAAATTCTTTTGCACAAACGCAATATGAAACTACTTTCCTGCACAATAAAATAAAAGGCTTTATCACCGGCACATTGCTTGGCGATGCACTCGGCGGCCCCATAGAATTTCAGGGTCATGCAGAAATACAGGCCATCACCCAATCCGCCAAAATTGTGGACAGACACGAATAACATTATTAACGATGCAGAACTAAAAGCCGCAGCGGATAGAATTTATTTCAGGGAGTACAAATACATTTTGCCTTTTCCGCAATCATACGGCACTGGAAAGCTAAATGCACCACCAGGCTCTGTTACTGATGATAGCCGGAACAAAATAGTGTTAATGTATATGCTTCGCAAGGCATTGAAAAAAAATCAATGGCCGCTTACCGAGAAAAATATGGCCAAAGCATTTTTAGATTGGCGAAAATACGAACGTAATAAAAACACTCCCGGGTATGATTCACTTTGTAAAGACTGGATGGGTGAAATGGATAAAACAATCAATTGGGTATTGGGCAGCCGTGAAGTTGGAAAAGCTTATCCGCCGGAAAGAATGTGGAATGCTTATCCTACTTGCTATGGACAAATGACATTGCCGCCAATTGCAGCTATCTATCCCGGCCAACCGGAGAAAGCATATTTGGCAGCATACAATCTTGCCTACTTTGATAATGGTTTTGCAAAAGATATGAATGGCAGCATTGGTTGCAGGTATTATCTGTTGGCCTTACATTAGATGCCAGCTAAAATGAGCAATGAACAACTATGGAATAAAATATTTGAAGCCATAAAAAATACTGACCCATATCATTATAATAAAGTACCCTGGTGCGACAGGGCTGTAACAAAATGGTTGTACATCAGCAGACTATGTTTGTAAAAGAAGCAAACGGCTCACCGGCAAAATTATTTCAGACTCATTGGATGAACAATTTATGTACGATGCAAAGTGGGAAGCACAGGTGCCATTTGTAGTAATTTTTTCTTGTTTAAAAATTTGTAAGTATAACCCGTTAGCGGCATTGCAACTAACCATTGAATGGGGAAACGACCATGATACTTATCCGCAGTTACTCGGTGCATTTATCGGAGCAATTTATGGCCCGGATATTTTTAAAGAAGACATGAGGACATACAATTACAAAAAGATTGCAATTGGACTATGATGAAAATATCGATGAGTGGGCGAATACATTAATGAAAATTAAGAAATTGGGAAAAAAAAGAGTTGTTTAAAAGCAGGTGATGATAGTAATATCCCGGGTGCTTTATATACTAAATACATTACATATAATAATAAAAAAACGATTTGCTATGAACGAAAAAATATCAAGAGAGCAATTTTTAAAAGCGACTGCTATGGCCAGCGCCGCATTGCTGGTTTCATCATTAGAAGGATGGGCAGCTAGCAACTCCTGATAAAAAATTAAGAGTAGCACTTATTGGTTGCGGAAGCGTAAGCAACCGCTATATTCCAAAACTTATGTCATCATCTATGATTGAACTGGTGAGTTTGTGTGATATTAAATATGAAAGAGCAGAAGCACAAAACAAACAGTACAATGTAAATGCAAAAACCTACCGCAATATTGATGAAATGCTGAAAGGCGTTCCGTTTGATATGATGGTAACAACAACCGATATGCAGGTACATGGCGAATTAAATAAAAAAGCATTACTGGCCGGCAAACATGTGTGGAGCGAAAAGCCAATGGCAAACACTTATGCAGAAGGCAAAGCATTGCTGGATTTAGCAAAAAGTAAAAAATTAAGAATATGGGGTGCACCTGCTGTTGTAAACTCTCCGCAGTTTGCTTTTATGAGTAAAATGATACAAGAAGGAAAATTAGGAAGGATAGCAAGTGCACATGGACAGTACGGACACACCGGACCCAACTGGAGTGCTTTCTTCTATGAAAAACTCGGCGGTAGTATGCCCGACCTTGGTGTGTATAATATTGCAACACTAACAGGGCTGCTTGGCCCGGCAAGAAGTATTATGGCAATGACGAGTATTGTAAATCCGGAACGTACTGTTGATGATAAAGGGAAAATAAAAGTGGTTGCAGAAGATAATGCACATATATTAATGATGCATGATAAAAATGTAATCAGTCATGTAATGTGCGGTTTTTGTTACTTCGACCCACATGGGCATGAGGCAACCAATCAAACATTGCACTCCATCCAAATTTATGGCGACTATGGTAACTTACGTATGATAGGATATGATTGGGAAACCAATGGCGTAATGGTTGATACCGATTGGGAAAAACCGCCGGTGCTGATGAGCACAGATAAAGGCGGCTATGTATGGCAGGAAGGTGCTAATGTAGTTGGCGAAAGTTTATTAACAGGAGTAGAGCCAAAAATAAATGTGGAACATGCATTGCATGTGCTTGAAATTATTGAAGCAGCAAGAAAAAGTCAGGAAACAGGAAAAAGAATTACAATAAAAAGCAAATTTCCTTTTCCGGTGGTGAAGTAATTTTTTGTTTGCCAGCTTTTGTTTTTCATGGCATCGTCCCTTGCGTCGCACTCTTGTACTACATATTTTCATAGCATCAACTTAAATAACAAACAGGCTCTTATGAAATTAGCCATTCTCGGTTCAGGATTTATTTCACGGTTTTATGCTGATAGCTTAGTAGCGCAGCGCAGAAAAGATGTTATTGTATCTGTGTACAGCAGAACAGATAAGAAATGCAAAAAAATTTGCAGAAGATTATGCAGTACCGCATTATACAACAAGTATAAAAGAATGTGTGGAGAACAAAGATGTAGATGCAGTAATCATTGGTTTATCAAATGATATGCATTTAGAAGCTGTGCTGGCTTGTGCTGCCGCTGGTAAACATGTGCTGTGTACAAAACCATTGGGCAGAAATGCAGCAGAAGCATTGCAAATGTTGCAGGCGGTGGATAAAGCAAATATTGTTGGTGGGTATTTAGAAGATTTATGTTACACACCAAAATTTTTAAAATCATTAGCTGCAGTAAAAGCAGGAAGCATTGGCGAAGTTATCTGGACAAAAAGCAGGGAAACACACCCCGGTCCGCACAGCGATTGGTTTTGGGATAAAGAAAAAAGTGGTGGCGGTTGCATTATCGATTTAGGTTGCCATTGTGTGGAGATTAGCAGAAATTTTATTGGTAAAAATATAAAGCCAGTTGAAGTAATGTGCTGGGCCGATACAAGAGTGCACCCGATTGATGCAGAAGACAATGCAGTGGGTTTAGTTAAATATGAAAACGGAGCAATCGGGCAATTTGAAGTAAGCTGGACTTTCAGAGGTGGAATGGATTTACGGGATGAAGTAATGGGAACGGAAGGAACTATTTGGGCAAATAATTTTTTACGTACAGGATTTGAAATGTTTACCAGTGGCAAAGGCGGTGATTATATTGCAGAGAAAGCAGAAAGTAACAGTGGTTGGTTATTCCCAGTGGGTGATGAAGTACATGAGTTGGGCTATAGCCATATGTTCACCGATATGTTTGATGCGATAGATAAGAAACAACAACCAGCCGAAACATTTTATGACGGCTATATTGTAAATGCAATTTTAGATGCAGCATATCTTTCTGCCAAAACAAAACAATGGGAAAAAGTTGAAATAGATGACTGGAGAGGTATTGCAGAAAAGAAAATTGAAAAGCAGTACAATAGTTTTGATGACAACTTTTATTTGATTAAAGAAGAAGTTTTGCCGAATGGTGAAAAGAAAGTGATATTTAAAAAATAAAAAAACAGGCTCAATAGAGAGAAGGTGATTCCTATTTATGTGTAGCCTAAATCTCTATTGTCGCTATGTGGTTAAGAAGTTCAACACATAGAATCATAGTAACATACGAAAACACATAGGGGCATTGTGTAAATGCTGAATAGAATTACATAATGTACGAAGAGTGCGACGCAACCAAAGATGATAGTAGTAATGTAGCTGGTTACATAAAATAAAAAACACAATGCCAAACAACTTTGATGCAATAGTAATTGGTACCGGCATGAGTGGCGGTTGGGCTATGAAGGAGCTTACAGAGCAAGGGCTTACTGTGCTTGCATTAGAAAGAGGCAATCAGTTAGTACATATAAAAGATTACGATACTGCCACCACCAATAAATGGGATTTGCCCACAGGGGCGGCCTCACAAAAAAGTATGTTGATGATAATCCTATTTTGGTTCGCTCTGGTGTGGTAGATGGTTTTACTACAAAAATGTTTGCAGAAGATAAAGAGCATCCATACATTCAGGATAAACCGTTTGATTGGATAAAGGGTTATCATGTAGGCGGCCGCTCACTCATGTGGGGTAGGTGGACACAGCGCTGGGGCGAAGCAGATTTTGAAGCCAATGCAAAAGAAGGAATAGATACTGATTGGCCTATTCGATATAAAGACATAGCGCCCTGGTACAGCTATGTAGAAAAATTTGCAGGCATTGCTGGTAATAAAGATGGGTTGGCGCAAGTACCAGATGGTGAGTTTCTGCCACCATTTGATATGACAGCGATGGAAGTATTGGTAAAACAAAAAATAGAAGAAAATTTTCCTGGCAGAAATTTAATTATCAGCCGTACCGCCAACCTTACAAAACCAACTGCGGAACATATTGCTCTGGGAAGAGGAACCTGCCAGGCAAGAGATTTGTGTATGAGAGGTTGTCCGTTTGGTGCATATTTCAGTACACAATCTGCCACATTACCTGCTGCAAAAAAAACCGGCAGGCTTACGTTACAAACAGATGCTGTTGTGCATTCCATAATTTATGATGAAGTAAAGCAAAAAGCAACAGGAGTTAGAGTAATTGATGCAAACACAAAAAAGATAACTGAGTATTTTGCTAAAATCATTTTTTTGAATGCAGGTTCTATTAACAGTAATATTATTTTATTAAACTCTACTTCCAAACGTTTTCCTAATGGGTTGGGTAATGATAGTGGTGTGCTTGGCCATTATATTATGACACATAACTATCGGGTAAGAGCCAGCGGTACTTATGATGGTTTGCAGGATAGTTATTATTATGGCCGCCGACCTAATGGTGTGTATATGCCAAGGTTTAGAAATTTTGGAAATGATAAACAAACAAATTTTGCAAGGGGTTATGCACTGGCCGCCGCATCATTCAGGCAAAATTGGAGCAGAGGTAATAATATAGATACCATTGGAGCAGAGTTGAAAGCAACAACTAACAGAGCCAGGGCCTTGGGTATTTTTTGCAACAGCTATGGGAGAAATGTTGCCTTATAAAGACAACCGATTATGGCTGGATGAAAACCAAAAAGATGAATGGGGCATTCCAATAATGCATGCAGATATAAGCTGGCATCAAAATGAAGATGCTATGGCAAAAGATGCGGTAGAGCAAATGGCAGTAATGTTTGAGAAGGCAGGTTTAAAAAATATTTCATCAGAAGATAATCATCAGGCTCCCGGAAAAGACATACATGAAATGGGTGGCTGCCGTATGGGTACAGACCCGAAGACTTCTATGCTAAATGAATGGAACCAGTTACATGCTGTAAAAAATGTTTTTGTAACAGATGGGGCTTGCATGACATCATCGGCCTGCCAAAACCCATCACTCACTTATATGGCTATTACCGCAAGGGCGGCTAACTATGCGGTGAGTGAGTTAAAGAAAAATAATTTATAGAAAATGGTTAAAAATATTTTTGATACCAGCTGTAGTATTTCATGGCATCACCTGTTGTGTCACTCACTTGTACGTCCCGTTTTCATGGCATCAATAAAGAACAGGCAATTCTAAAAATATTTTATGAAGATTAAGATACAGGCAATTCTCTCCTTTTTGATTTTAATAGCACAAATTTCTGTTGCGCAAGATAAGCTGCATGTGGTACTTGCCGGGCTTTCACATGACCATGTAAACAGAATTATTGAGAAAAATAAATCTGGTGAAATAATTATAGTAGGAATTGCAGAGCCTGATAAAAATCTATGTAGTAAAAAAGCAAGTGACTATAATTTAACTGATAGCCTATTTTTTGAAAGCCTTACGAAAGCTGTATTAAAAACTAAGCCGGATTTAGTGATGGCTTATAATGCGCCTGCCTTACATCTGGCAGTTGCAGAAACGGTACTGCCTTTTAAAATTCCGGTAATGTTTGAAAAGCCGCTCTGTTTGTCTTATGCAGATGCGATGAAGATGGAAGGGTTATCAAAAAAATTCAATACAAATATTTATACCAACTTTCCCTCGATATGGTATAAGAGTTTTAATGGCTTACTGGCAAAGCAGGAACAAACGGGTACTATAAATAAAATAGTAATGCGAGGGGGGCATCGAGGCCCAGTTGAAATTGGGTGTAGTAAATATTTTACTAATTGGCTTACCGACTCAATAAAAAATGGGGGTGGTGCTATGATAGATTTTGGTTGCTATGGTGCATTGGTAATTACGGAACTAATGAAAGGCATGCTACCGGTTTCTGTTTATGCAAATACAAAACACATAAAACCGTTGGTTTACCCCAATGTAGATGATGCAGCTAATATTGTATTGGAATATAAAAATACCACCGGTATTATTGAAGCGTCGTGGAATTGGCCCTATACCATTATGGATGTAGAACTGTTTGGCAAAAGCGGATACCTTCATGCATCGGAGTTTAATGAATCGATAATTAAACCCTCTTTACAATTCCGGAATGAAAAAGAAAATAAGATGGTAGAAATGCCGCCACTAAAATATGCGGACGAAGTGGCATACCTTACAGATGTAATAAAAAATGGGTCGCTGGAAGTGGTTAAAATGATGTCGCTGGAATATAACCTAGTCGTAGTGAAAATTTTGGATGCAGCCCGTAAATCGGCTAAAACAGGTAAAAAAATTCTATTATAGAGTTTAATTTTAAAGAATGCTTGAAAATAAAAACATAGTAATCATTGGCGGCACAACAGGTCTTGGTTTATCTGCCGCCAAAGTATTTATTAAAAATGGTGCCAATGTTGTGGTTGTGGGTAGAAATGTAGAAAGTGTAAATTTCGCACAAAATGAATTAGGTAAAAATGCAGATGCAATCAGTGGAGATGCCGCCGATGCAAATACACCTATCAATGCAATTAATACCTGCATACAAAAGTTCGGAAGCTTTGATGGATTGTATCATGTTGCTGGTGGTAGCGGCCGTAAAATGGGCGATGGCCCATTACATGAATTAACATTAGAAGGATGGAATAAAACAATGGAATTAAATCTCACTTCATTAATGTTAAGCAACCAGGCAGCAGTAAAGTTTTTTTTGGAACTTAAGCAAAGCGGAACTATTTTAAACATGGGTTCGGTGTTGGGTTATTCTCCATCGCCACAATATTTTACTACCCATGCTTATGCAGCAGCAAAAGCAGCCATTATTGGTTTTACAAAATCTATTGCAGCATATTATGCAGGTAATAATATCCGCATCAATGTAATCGCACCGGCTTTGGTAGAAACACCAATGGCACAACGGGCGGCAAGCGATGATGAAATACTTTCTTTCATTAAAACAAAACAGCCATTGGATGGTGGAAGAATAGGACAACCGGATGATTTGGATGGACTCGTTGTTTACTTTATGAGTGAGCAATCAAAATTTACAACAGGGCAGGTAATTGCAGTAGATGGCGGATGGTCAGTTTCGGAAGGCCAATATTAAATTATGAAATCTTATATAGGCATAGATTTAGGCGGCACCCGCATTAAAGGCGTTGCCATTGATGCAAATGGAAGTGTACTATATCAATCATACACACCAACAAACGATGGAGAAGGCGAAGTGTGGAAAGCAGCTATTGCAACAACTGTAAATGATTTAAAACAAAAATTAAATGCAGAAAATATAGCAGTGGGTATATCGGCACCAGGATTACCCAATAAAGAAAATACGGCCATTGGTTTTATGCCGGGCAGATTAGAAGGACTCGAAAATTTTATCTGGCAAAATTATTTGCAATGCTCCGCCTATGTTTTAAATGATGGCGTTGCAGCATTAGTAGCTGAAGCAAAAACAGGTGCAGCAAAAAACAGCACCAATGCAATAATGGTAACATTGGGTACAGGTGTTGGTGGTGCATTGTTAATTCATGGTAAAGCATTTCAGGGTTCGTTTAATAAAGCAGGGCATATTGGCCATACTGTTGTGGATAGCGATGCGGATTGTGATGTTACCGGCATGCCAGGCAGCCTGGAAGAGTGTATTGGCAATTGCAGTATTAAAAAAAGAACGAACGGGAAGTTTGATTCTACTCATGAAGTACTCAAGGCACACCGCAATGGCGATATATTTGCAAAAGATGTGTGGCATACTTCGGTAAAGAAATTAGCTATTGGCCTTGCATCTGCAAGTAATTTAATTTCGCCCGATACAATTGTTGTAGGTGGTGGCATCGCAGAAGCAAACGAGGATTTATTTATACCATTAAATAAATGGTTTGATGTGTTTGAGTGGCAGCCCGGTGGCATTCGTCCGCAAATTGTAAAAGCGATGCATGGAGATTTGGCGGGGGCAATTGGGGCAGCTTGTTTTGCTATGGGGAGATAAGAATTTTTATATAATTAGGAATCCTAACTATATTCGTACTGACAATATTGTCAGTACGAGTAAATCTTACAAACATGAAAAAGTCAGTTTTCTATCATGCAGGGTGTCCTGTTTGTGTAAGTGCAGAACATGACATCATCGGCCTTCTTGGAAAAGAAAATGTGGAAGTGGTTCACTTTGGTAATGATAAGTCAAGAATTGCCGAGGCAGAAACAGCAGGTGTGAAATCAGTACCTGCATTGTTAACGCCAAATGGCAATGTGTTACACATTAATTTTGGTGCATCAATGGCCGATGTAAAAGGCTGAACAATGCCCTGCACAGTGAATTTCATTGTGCAGGATTTTTTATTCTTAAATAATAGAAATGAAAGTCGCAGTTTGGGATACATACGTAACAAAAAGAAATGGTGAGATAATGCACTTTGATATTATTGCGCCTGCGGAAGTAAAAGAAAAAAATACTATTTATCAATATGGTAAAACGTATTTGAAAACAAAGGGGGAGGAAAATCAACACCTCACATCAAAAGAGTGCAGCTTCTGTCATATTGAAGCGGTGCGGCCTCAATGGGAAGAGGAGATAAAAAGCAAGGGGTATTTTATCTATGAAATGGAAAATTGTAACGCATGAGTAAATCAGCTTTCGATTTGCAGCATCAGAATTCAAACACTGAAAGCAAAATAGTTGCTGCGTTGGAAAGAATTGCACAGGCTTTCCGGGTGTTGCTGTGGAATGAGAGCCGGGAATATATGTTAAGCCCTATACAGGTGCAACTGCTTATCTTTCTTCTGCACCACAACAGGGAGAAGAGAAAAGTAACTTATCTGGCTGATGAGTTTAACATGACCAAGGCCACCATTAGCGATGCAGTAAAATCGCTGAAAGAAAAATTGCTCATCAAAAAAGAATTTGAACCCACTGATACCCGCAGTTATATTATTCAGCTAACAAAAAAAGGGCAGCAAGTGGCTGGTAAAGTATCGTTATTTGCTGAAGAACTTCAGGTACCCGTTAACAAACTTCCCCCTTCTGATAAAGAAAATATGTTGCTGGGTTTGCTTGGTATTATCCGGCACCTCAATCAATGCGGTGTCATCACCATTCAGCGGATGTGTTTTCAATGTAACCATTACAAAGGGGCAAGTAATGGTAATGGGCATTTTTGCAAGTTGCTTAATCAAAAACTGGAAACAACGGATTTAAGGATAGATTGCCTTGAATATGAGGCGGCAGGATAATAGCTTAAAGACATTTCCCGCCATAGTGAGATATAAATTTTAATTTAAAACATAAAAAATAGAATTACGGGTCATTAAATATTTATGGAAACAACATCTGTAAAACAATTGCTTTTTAACTATAAATCAGGCTCCAGCCTGGAGCAATCTTTTTACACCAGCAAAGAAGTGTTTGATGTGGAATGCGAATATATTTTCAAAAAGCATTGGCTCTTTGCCGGTAATTTGGCACAAATACCCAAGCCGGGGGATTATTTTTTATATGCGCTGCAAAATGATACTGTCATTATTATCCGGGGAAATAATGGGGAGGTGTATGCACATTATAATACCTGCACACATCGGGGTTCCGCTATTTGTTTACAGGAGAAAGGGAATGCGGCTAAATTGATTTGCCCGTATCACCAATGGGTGTTTGATAAAGATGGTATGTTATTAAATGCCCGCATGATGCCGGATAATTTTTGTAAGGAGCATTATAGTCTTCGTTCAGTTCATGCAAAAGTTATTGGCGGATTAATTTTTATTTCACTTGCAAAAGAAGCACCGGATTTCTCCAGCATTGAAAATAGTCTTACACCCTATTTACTTCCTTTTGAAATCAGTAAGGCAAAAGTTGCCTGCCAAAAAAATTATATATTGAAAGCCAACTGGAAATTAGTGGCTGAAAATTTCAGGGAATGTTATCATTGCGGTGGTGCACATCCTGAATATTGCAGTGCGGTTATTGGTGCTAATCTCAGAGAAAATACTGATGAGCTTATTCTGAAAAAACAGGAAGGATGGGTAGCAAAGGGATTGGCAACTAAATTAGTGGAAGTTACTCCGGGTACTACTACCTATGCAATTCGTTATCCATTGCGTCCGGGATTTGATAGTTATAGTCTGGATGGAAAAAAAGTTTCTTTGCCCATGGGTTTGCATAAAGACCATGACGCCGGTGTCGTTGGGTTGGTAAATTATCCAAACTTTTGGATGGATGCAGTAAGTGATTATGTATGGACGATGAAGGTAACTCCTGTTAACGCCGGTACTACTGATGTAGAGTTCAGCTGGTTGGTGGATGCCAATGCAGTGGAAGGAAAAGATTATGATCTAAAACACTTAACTGATTTCTGGGAAATAACTGGGGAACAAGATGGCAAACTCTGCGAAAATAATTTTAAAGGCATACAAAGCAATGCATACCAGCCCGGCCCTTATGCACCAGTAGAAGACCAGGTGATTAATTTTGTGGATTGGTGTATAAAACAATTGAAGAAAGAGCTGGATGAAAATATTCACACCACCAATGAGTAGCAGAATTATCTATATACTTTTTCTGGTATGCAGCTTTAGTACTGCAAATGCACAAGATACTATTCGAGTAAGCGATTTTGGATATGTTGTTAACTCACATACTGATGCAGTGCCATTTTGTAAATAAGGCAGTAGCTGCGTGCAGAAATAAAAAAAATCCTGTATTAATATTTCCTACAGGCAGATATGATTTTTGGGCTGAAACTTCTGCTGAAAAACTCTATTACGAATCAAATACAGATGTAATACCTGTGAGGCGATGTCCCATTTTGATTGAAGGGTTTAAAAACCTTACTATTGATTTTATGAACTCCGATTTAATTTTTCATGGTAAAGTACAACCAATAACAATTGATAGCAGCGAAAATGTGGTAATAAAAAATCTAAGTATTGATTGGGCTGTACCATTGATGGGACAGTGCGAAATAATGGCTGTGGGAGAAAATTATATTGATATACAGATAAGTGCGGAATCGCCTTATCAAATTATAAATGGAAAAATATTTTTTAGTGGTGAGGGTTGGCGAAGTGAATTGTCAGATATTATGGAGTTTGATAAAAAAACGAAATTTATTGCCCAGGGATGTGGCGATGGTTGTTTGGGTGACGGGTTTTATTCATATACAGCAGAAGAAATAAGTAATGGTCTTATTCGGATTAACTATAAAATAGCAAGACGACCGGGCATAGGTAATTATTTAGCATTAAGGCATAGTGCAAGAGACCATGCTGGAACATTTATTATAAATAGTAAAAATATCCATCTTGAAAACTTGAATATGTTTCAGAATGCAGGGCTGGGTATTTTATCGCAGTACTCTGAGAATTTAAGTTTCAGAAATGTACAATGTATTCCCAATCCTAAAAAGAACCGTGTATTTGCCGGACATGATGATGGACTACACTTCTCCAATTGCAAAGGACAAATTACTGTTGACCGTTGTCGCTTCGTTGGTCTGATGGATGACCCCATTAATGTGCATGGCACCAGCGTTTTGATTACAAAAAGAGTGGACAACAAGAAATTACTTTGCAAATTCATACATGACCAGAGCTATGGTTTTCGATGGGCTGCTGCCGGTGATAAAGTCGGTTTTATTGAAAATGAAGGAATGAACACTTCCGGTACCGGTGTTGTGCAATCTTTTATAGCAAATAACACCAGAGAATTTGAAATTACTTTTAAAGATGCAGTGCCTGATAATATTAAGGCTGGAGATGCACTGGAAAATTTAACATGGGCTCCTGATGTTTCAATAAAAAATAATTTTTTTGGAAGCTGCCGTGCCCGTGGAGTTTTGGTGACTACTCCGGGTAAAGTAGTTATTGAAAATAATATTTTTGAATCAAGCGGTTCTGCTATTTTAATTGCAGGAGATGCCAATTACTGGTATGAGTCTGGTGCGGTAAAAGATGTATTAATTAGTAATAACATATTTAACGAAGCTTGTCTTACTTCTATGTTCCAGTTTTGCGAAGCGATAATCAGTATTTACCCGGAAATACCAAAGCCGGATGTAAATAAACCTTTTCATAGAAATATTCGTATAGAAAAGAATACATTCAATCCGTATGATTATCCTTTGCTTTATGCAAAATCTGTAGAAGGACTTATATTTTCTAATAATACAGTAAAACGTTCTAACAGTTTTAAACCGTGGCACCCACAAAAATTTATGATAACATTGGAAGCTTGCAAAAAAATTACAATTAAGAAGAATAAATTTTTCGGAGAAGTTCTTGGAAAAAATATCAAACTTATTTCTACGAAGCCAAACAATATAAAATTAAGTAAAGAGCAGGCTATAAGAATAGACAATTAATTTCTACTTGTTGCTTTTTCATTTTTCATAAATATCAAAAGAAGCACTATTACACCAAAAACCACACCGGCATTTATCAAAAACACATCTGCTACCTTCAATCCTCTGTTTATAAAATACTGCGTCCAATAATTGCCGGCTATAGCCCCAACACCAAAGTAAGCTGCATATAATAGTGACTGTCCGGTTGCCATCCATCTTTCATCCACCAGTTTGTTTACATACTCCACACAAACTACCCAAAACAAACTCCAGCTAAAACCATGCAGTAGTTCTACAGGTAGTGTGGCTTTAGGGGTGCTGATAAAATAATACAATAACATTCTTATTGCAGTTGCCAATACAGTTATCAGTAATGTTGTTCTTAATCCAAGCCGTAAAATAATTCTGGCTGAGAAATAAAAAACAGGTAACTCACACAAACCCTGAAAAGACAATCCATAACCAACTAACGAATCTGATGCCCCATTGTCTTTAAGATAAGTAGAATAGAAATTCCAGATGGTTGTAGCTCCCATCGAAACTAAAAACACACATAATAATAAAAACAACAGCGACCGGTTTTTAATTACATCCCAAACATTACTATATGCCGCTGTTTCTATTTTTTCAAACTTCTCTTTTGTCAAAAAGAAACAACATACAAAGGCGAGAAACATAGTGATGGCTGATACAATAAAAATAGCATTAATGTTCACCGCATCAATTACCTGTCCGGTGATGATTGTAGTAAATGCAAAACCTGCTGCGCCATAAAAACGTAACGTACCATAAGAAAATTTAGGATTGCCTTTTGCAATCTGCAACGCCATACTATCCAATACCGGCTGAATAGTGTTGTAGAATAAGGACATAAAAATAGTAACGGCAATGAGCAGACCATAACCATCTATCACTAAAAATCCGAGATAGCTAACAGAGGCAAGAAAGGTAGATATCAATAATGTTTTTTTATAGCCTAATTTATCAGCCATAAAGCCATATACCGGTTGCACCGCAAACATCATTACAGGAGTTATGCTTAGAACTAATGCAGCTTGAGAACCACTTAATCCATTATATATACAATAATCGTATAGTTTGGGTAACCAGGCACCGGTACAGCAAAACACCAGAAAATAAATGATGCGAACGGCAGTGGCTTTGCTCATTATGGTTGCTTGTTTAATAATGATGCGGCTGCTTCATCCACCAGTATAAACCCATTTTCATGTTGCTGCATAATGCTTGCTGGAAATTGGCTGCTTACTTCACCTTCAGCGGCTTTTTGAACAACGGCTGCTTTTCGTTCACCATTGGCGAGTAAGAATACTTTTTTGGAATTCATCAAATGTTTTAAACCAAGCGTAATTCCTTTTTGAAGTACTACTTTTTCTTTAAAGTATTTTTGACCTACTGATAAGGTGGTTCCATCCAACTCTATAACATGTGATAATAAATTGGTATCAACACCGGGTTCATTAAAACCGATATGCCCATTCATACCAATGCCCACAATCATTAAATCAATACCTCTTCTGGATTTTATCACTTCATCCATTTTACCGCATTCAGCCTGTAAATCTGTTGCCAGTGCATCAAACAAATGATATTGAGAAGTGGATAATCCCAATGGTTGTATCAATCTTTTTTGAAAGTCATTATAGCAACTGCCAAATGTATCGGGTGATAAACCCACCCATTCATCCAGCCCGACAAAGAAAAATTTTGACACATCAATATCTTGTTCCCTGACTTTCTCACAAAATAACTCGCAGACCAGTTTTGGGCTATCACCCGAAGCAACACAAATCGTTGCTTCGGGATTCGACTTGATGATATTTATCCATTCATCAGCAGTAAAATCAGAAAGAGCTTCGTAGCTCGAAAAAATTGTTGTAACCATAGTGCATTATAAAACAATTAAATTAGCAAAAACAATTGATTTGCAACCAGAATACTCCTCTTTTTATTGTAGATTTATCGCATCAAATATTGAGTCTGGAAATACAATTGAAATGAGTCTTACCAATAACTATTTGCAACATTGCAGCCGGATTTTAGAAACTATTCAATCGCAAGAGCAAAAAATTCAGGAAGCAGCTAAATGGTTTGCACAAGCAATTTTAGCTGGAAGAATGGTGCATGTTTTTGGCAGTGGTCATAGCCGTATTATGGTGGAAGAAATGTGGCCCCGTTATGGTTCATTTCCCGGTTTTAATCCAATTGTTGAACTATCATTGACTTATCATAATAATGTGGTGGGTGCTAACGGACAGCGGCAAGCTATGTTTTTAGAAAATGTAGCAGGGCTTGCACAGCGTATACTTCGAAATTTTGTATTGAGTAAAATTGACACTGCATTAATTGTTTCTTCCAGCGGATGCAATGTAGTGCCAATAGAAATGGCAGAATTGTTTCAGGCGAATGGAATAAAAACAGTTGTGTTAGTTTCTCTGCAACATTTGGAAGCCAGCACCAGCAAGCGGTCTGATGGAAAAAAATTAACTGACTTTGCAGATTTGGTTTTGGATACTGGTGCACCGGCCGGGGATTCGATGATTTATATTGATGGATTAGAAACTCCGGTATCTCCAGGTTCTACCGTAGGAGGTGTATTACTCATCAATAGCATTAAGGCTGAATTAGCACAACTGCTCACTACTGCTGGTCAGCCGCCAAAAGTACTAACTGCGGGATGTATTGTTGGTGCCGAAAAGGCAACTCAACTCTTTGAAGCGGCTTATGATGAACATGCAAATCGGTTGGCAGCTTTTTATAAAAATAGTTAGGATTTTTTACAAAATAGTTGACATTCACTTAGGGGAAAGCAGCTTGTTTTATACTCTTTACTTTGGAAGTAAGAAGATGATTTTCTATTTGATTGTTTACCATATTTTTTAATAAAATTTCCCATTCGGGATTAATACATGATGACTCCCATCCGCACAACCGTTGTAGGTAGCTATCCTTTTCCGGGCTGGCTCGAATTTGGTGCTAAAAATCTGAACCAGTTTGGCGCAGCCGATGTAGAAGAAATGATTGAAGATGCTGTGATTGCTGCCATACACGACCAAACCACTGCCGGACTGGATGTAATTACCGATGGTGAACAAACCCGTTTGGATTTTAATTTATCTTTTTATGGGTTTATAAAAGGAATTGAAAATAACGAAGCAGAAACCAGAAAATTTGGCCCGCCTGCACATGATCAGCGGGGAAAAAATAATATCGTTGGTGAGTTAGTTGCTCCAAATGGGTTGGGCGCAGTGGCTGAGTTTGAACGATTGAAAAAATTAGCACCAGCTGGTCCCATTTTGAAAGCAAGTATTCCCGGTCCATATACTTTAAGTGGACGATTACTGCCAAACGATAAATACAAAGACCGCTTTGCAATTACAGAAGCATTATTACCCATAATTAGCAAAGAGCTGGAAGCATTGGTGGCAGCGGGTTGTAAAGAAATAACTGTGGATGAACCCAGCATGAGTTGTTATGCATTTAAAGAAGACACCAAACGTTTTGTTGATATTTTTAACCGTACCGTAAAATCAGTAGTGGGAAAATGTAACCTCAGTACGCATTTATGTTTTGGAAATTTTAAAGGAAGACCCGTTGGCTACAGAAGTTTAAAACCGATGCTACCTGATTTTTTAGATATGACGGTGGATGAAATTCATATTGAAATGGCCAACAGGGAATTTGCAGAAATAGAATTACTGGCACCCTTTGCAGAAAAAATGAATGTTGCCGTAGGTATTATTGACGTAAAAAATTATTACATCGAAAGTGTGGAAGATGTGGTAGAAAGAATAAATAAATGTTTGAAGTATGTGCCTGCTGATAAATTATCAGTTGCACCGGATTGTGGTTTGAGCCAAACAGCAAGGTGGGCAGCGAGAAAGAAATTGGTAAACATGGTGGCTGGGGCTAAAAAAGTTCGTCAATCCTTATGAGTTTAGTAGCAGCTATAAAAAAAAATGAGCAGTTAATAGCAGAAGTTGATTCACTAATAAATGAACCTGGGTTTAATTTGTGGTGGCTGGGACAAAGCGGTTTTTTATTACAATGGAATGGCAAAAGAATTTTACTTGACCCGTACTTATCAGATTCGCTGACCAAAAAATACCTGACCACAGATAAGCCACATACAAGAATAAGTGAGTTGGTGATAAAACCGGAATTACTGAAAAACATTTCAATTGTTACGAGTAGCCACAATCATACCGACCACCTGGATGCGGAAACACTGATTCCAATTTTAAAAAATAATCCGGAGCTAAAGTTTATCATCCCCGAAGCCAATAGAAATTTTGTAGCAGACAGAGTACAATGTGACACAGATTTCCCCGTTGGATTAAATGATAAACAATCGGTAACCATTGATGGATTTACTTTTTATGGCATACCCGCAAAACATAATGAAATTGACAGAGATGAAGATGGTAATTGCAAATACATGGGTTATGTAATCAAATTTGGCAACTATTGCGTTTACCACAGCGGCGATACACTTTGGTTTGATGAGATGATAGATTTGTTAAAACCTTTTAAAGTGGACGTTGCACTTTTGCCCATCAACGGCAATAAACCAGAAAGAAAAGTGGCGGGAAATTTAGATTGTAAAGAAGCTGCCGAATTAGGAAAAGCGATCAATGCAGGATGTGTTATTCCTTGTCATTATGATATGTTTAGTTTTAATACAGCTGATGTAAATGAATTTGTAAAAGAAGCGAGAAGAATAAGTCAGCCATATCAAGTTTTAAGAGGAGGAGAAAGATTTAGTAATCAATAAAATATTTGGGATGCGATTGTTTGCCCGATATTTCTTTATTGTACTTGCCTGCCTCTTTCAGTTACAAGCTGCAGCCAAAAAAATCTATTCCGTTTCTTCGCCAGATGGAAGCATTATGTATGCAGCATGAAATAAAATCAACTACTTTATATTATCGGGTTACGTATAAAGGCAAAATAATTATTGATAACAGTCCCTTATCACTGATTTTTAAAGAAGTCAGTTTTTCAAATAATGTAAAAATCACTGCAGGAATTATAAGCAGCGGAGTAGAATCATACAGCCTTGTTGTAGGGAAAGCAAAAGACGTAAAAGATGAGTTTCGTCAATTGGTTATTACTATTCAGCAAACTGGTTCTCCTTTTCTAAGCTTTAATATAGTTATCAGGGCATTTAATGATGGCCTTGCTTTCCGTTATGAACTTCCGCAATGGCAACATCATTCTTCATTCACATTATTGCAGGAGAATACTTCTTTTAATATCACCGGCAACCCGGTGACAAGAACTCTGTTGTTTGATAATTTTACTTCATCTCATGAAGGAGTTTATCAAAAAATACCCGCTTGCCGATCTGCCCACCAAAATAATGCTAGACCTTCCGGCATTGTTTGAATTTAACTCAGGTATTTATATGGCTATTACAGAAGCTGCTTTGGTGGACTATGCCGGGATGTATCTTACAAAAAGTAGCTAATAGTATTTTAACCAGCAAACTTTCTCCCTGGCCTTCTGATACAACAATTAAAGTAAAATCATCTTTGCCACATAAAAGCCCATGGAGAGTTATACTTATCAGTGACCGAATTGGAAGTCTTATTGAATCCAATATTATCACTAGTTTAAATGAACCTTGTAAAATAAAAAATACAGATTGGATAAAACCGGGCAAAACAACTTTCCCCTGGTGGAATGGAAATGTAGTACCCGACACCATCAATGCACCCGGCAATAATTTTGTAACCAACCAATATTACGTTGATTTTTGTGCAAGGAATAAAATCGAATATCATTCAGTAGTAGAATATGGCTTGCATCAATGGTATGTGGATGATGGAGCTGGATTTTCAGCCCGGGCCCAACGCCAATGTTACAAAACCTGTTCCCGGGTTAGATATGAAAGAAGTTTGTGATTATGCACACTCACAGAGGTGTTGATGTAAGGGTGTGGGTACATTTTTATGCATTGTATCCAAAATTAGATACAGCGTTTGCTTTGTTTGAAAAATGGGGGTTGAGCGGAATGATGGTTGATTTTATGGATCGGGATGACCAGCAGATGGTAAACATGCAGAATGAAATTTTAGAAAAAGCAGCAAAGCATAAATTACATATACAGTTTCATGGAGCATATAAACCAACAGGACTCCACCGTACATGGCCCAATGAATTTACAAGAGAAGGCACATTAAATTATGAAGCGAATAAATGGGCAAGTTATGTAACGCCTGATATGGATATAGATATTCCATTTACAAGAATGCTTGCCGGAAGTGCCGATTATCATCTGGGTGGGTTCCGTGCAGTATCTGCATCACAAATAAAACCTAATTATACAAAACCATTGATGCTTAGCACAAGATGCCATATGCTGGCTATGTATGTGGTACTGGAAAATTATTTGCAAATGGTATGCGATTACCCCGAGGCTTATGAAGGACAGCCGGGTTTTGAATTTATTAAAGATATTCCCACTACCTGGGATGAAACAAAAGTAATAAATGCAAAGCCCGGAGAATACATTGTGATAGCAAGAAAGAAAAATGATAACTGGTATGTAGGAGCAATTACAAATGGCTTAGCAAGAGAACTGGAAATAAATTTTTCTTTTTTAAAAGCTGAAAACTTTGAAGCCACTAGTTTATGCAGATGCGGATGATGCAGCAGGAAATCCCGATCACTTGCAAAAAACAAAAATACAAATAAATAAAAACAGCAAAATCAACTTTAAGCTTGGCCGCAGGTGGTGGTGGTGTAATGAAATTATTAAAAAGTAAATAATGAATAAGTTTTTTTCTGCAGCACCCATTCAACCAGCAATGGGCTATTGCATTAGTAAGAGTCGTAGTTGGTTTTTTTATTGCATATCATGGGTATGAAGTCTTTGATGCTGCAAAAATGAAAGGCTATACCGAATGGGAGGCTTTTAAAGGCATCCTCTTTTATGCCTTATCTGGGAAAAGGTAGCGGAGTTTGTTGCAGGTGTGTTGTTAATGCTTGGCCTATTTACAAGGCTTGCGGCATTAATCACCGTTGGCACATTTGCATATATCGTTTTTTTTATTGGCAAAGGAAAATTTTGGATGGAAGATCAGCATCCTTTTTTATTCGTTTTACTGGCTGTACTTTTTTTATTTACCGGCCCGGGAGCATTGAGTTTGGATGGAAGATTTTTTAAAAATAGCAGAAGGAACGGATTACTAAATAATGCCTGATAGCATTCAAGTATATATAAATAACAAAAGCAAAAGCAAAGAACACTTACGATGCTATAGTCATTGGTAGTGGCATAAGTGGTAGGCTGGGCAGCCAAAGAACTTTGTGAGAAAGGATTGAAAACATTAGTACTCGAGAGAGTCGTCCGGTAGAACATATAAGAGCATATCACCGCTAATATATCCCACATGAATAAAAGCTCCTTGGGAATTGGCAGCGGTATCAGCGGCGGTTGGGCTGCAAAAGAATTATGTGAAAAAGGACTGAAAACATTAGTATTGGAAAGAGGAAGAAATGTGGAACATATCAAAGATTATCCAACTGCTAATTTATCAAGATGGGAATTGCCGCATCGGGGTGCAATTACTAGATGCAAACAAAAAAGAAAATCCATTAATTAGTAAAGCTGCAGGATACTGCGAAGACACACAGCATTTTTTTATCAAAGATGCAGACCATCCTTATGTGCAGGAAAAACCTTTTCAATGGATTCGTGGTTACCAGGTGGGTGGCAAATCATTAACATGGGGAAGGGCTTGTGCAAGATGGAGTGAGTATGATTTTACTGCACCAAAACGATATGGTTATGGCGAATCGTTTCCCATTAACTATAATGATATTAAAGATTGGTACAGCCATGTAGAAAAATTTATTGGTGTATGCGGCGAAAAAGCCGGCATTCCTTCCATGCCGGATGGAGAATTTTTAACGGCGTATGAATTAAATGCAGTAGAACAGCATTTTCAAAAAGTGATTAAAGAAAAATTTAATCGTCATTATGTATCGGGCAGATGGGCACATATTACTGATCCCAAACAAATTCATCTGGATCAGGGCCGTGGCCAATGCCTCAATAGAAATTTGTGTATGCGGGGTTGTCCGTTTGGTGGCTATTTCAGTTCCAATTCATCTACATTGCCATGGGCAGAAAAAACGGGTAATCTTACCATACGTCCACATTCAGTTGTTCATTCTATTATTTATGATGAGCAAACAACAGGAAAAGCTATTGGTGTAAGAGTGATAGATGCCAATACAAAAGAAGAAAAGATTTTTTTGCAAAAATTATTTTTGTAAATGCATCTGCTTTAAATACCAATCTGATTTTATTGAATTCAACATCAAATCGTTTTCCCAACGGATTGGGAAATGATAGTGGCCTGCTGGGAAAATATATTTGTTTTCATAATTACCGGGGAAGTATGTGGGGATATGTGGATGGTTTTCTAGATAAATATTACAAAGTATCAAAACCTGCTGAATGTATCATTGCTAATTTCCGTAATGTAGAAAAGAAGAGATACGGATTTTTATGGTGGCTATGTTATTTATTCAGGAGCAAGCAGGGAAAAATTAAGCGATAGAAATATCAATCCATCACTTGGTGCTGAATTTAAAGAGGCCATCAGTCGAGCCGGGTGGCTGGACAGCCTATATGTATATGCAGGGTGAAACAATTGCTAAAGAAACCAATCATGTTCGATTAAGCACTAGGAAAAAGACCAATGGGGTATTCCATTACTGATTACATCTGTTGGCTACGATGAGAATGATGATAAAATGGTAAAAGATTTTTTAGAGCAGGGCAAAGCAATGATGGAAGCGGCCGGTGTAAAAGAGTAAATACCTATGATAATAAACAACCTCCCGGATTAGATATACATGAAATGGGTGGTGTACGAATGGGTAACAATCCCAAAACTTCTTTGCTAAATGAATGGAATCAACTGCATCATTGTAAAAATGTTTTTGTTACTGATGGTGCCTGTATGACGAGTACCGGCAGTCAAAGCCCATCAATTTTATATATGGCATTTACGGCCAGAGCCGTTAATTATGCGGTGAAGAATTAAAAAAGGAAATTTATAGAGTATGAAAAAAATATGTAACCTTAAGTATTGTATTTGTTATGGCTAGTAGTTCTTTGGATATCACAATGCCACAGCAAAACTTATTGCAATCCCATCAATATAGATTATGGCTATACACCTATTCCCAATTTCAGTGAATGGGGAAGACACCGGGCCACTGCAGATCCGGTAATTGTAACCTATAAAGGTGATTATTATTTATTCAGTACCAACCAATGGGGTTATTGGTGTGAGCAGCGATATGCTGAACTGGAAATTTCATAATCGAAAAATTTTTACGTCCCTGGAATGAGGGCTATGATGAATTATGTGCACCAGCCGTTGGTATTATTGGCGATACGATGATTGTGTTCGGCAGCACCTACACCAGCAAGTTTACCATCTGGATGAGTACAAATCCTAAAGCAAATGAATGGAAGCCATTGGTGGATAGTTTTGATATTGGCGGATGGGATCCCTCCTTTTTTACAGATGATGACGGTAAATTATACATGTACAATGGCAGCAGCAATAAATTTCCGATGTATGGTATCGAAGTTAAACAGAAAAACATTTCAACCAATCGGCACACGAAAAGAAATGTATTTACTGGAGCCCTGGCGGTTTGGCTGGCAACGTTTTGGCGAACACATGGATAATACTTTTCTCGACCCTTTTATTGAAGGCAGCCATATGACGAAGTATAAAGGAAAATATTATTTGCAATACGGTGCACCAGGTACCGAGTTCAGTGGTTATGCAGATGGCTTATTAGTAGGCAATAGTCCGTTGGGGCCATTTGAAGCGCAAAGCGACCCTTTGAGTATGAAGCTAGGAGGATTTGTTCGTGGCGCCGGACATGGTGCTACTTTTCAGGATAAGTATAAAAATTACTGGCATATTTCCACCACCGTACTTTCTGTAAAAAATACATTTGAAAGAAGACTCGGTATCTGGCCAGCAGGTTTTGATACAGATGGCACTATGTATTGCAATACTACATTTGGCGATTATCCCCATTATATTCCTGCACCTGGTTTTTCTGGTTCAATCATATGGCAGAGAATGGGAAGTCCGGGGCTTTCACCGGGTGGATGTTGTTGAACTATAACAAACCAGTACAGGTTTCTTCTACATTAGGTGGTTATGTACCAAACAATGCAGTAGATGAATTAGCTAAAACTTATTGGAGTGCTGCTTCTGGAAACAAAGGAGAATTTATTCAAACTGATTTGGGAAATATATCAACTGTCAATGCAGTTCAGATTAACTATGCAGATCAGGATGTGGAAAGTAACCGGCTTGGTAAATGGAACGATCAGTTTCACCAATACAAATTGTATTATTCAACAGATGGGAAAAATTGGACAATACTAGCGGACAAAAGCAATAATAAAACTGATGTGCCGCATGAGTATGTGGAGCTGGAAAAACCAGTACAAGCCCGATTCATCAAACTGGAAAATATAAAAATGCCAACTGGTAAGTTCGCTATTAGTGGATTTCGGGTGTTTGGAAATGGTAACGGGGCGAAACCAGCCAGTGTAGAAAATTTCATTGTATTACGCACAGAAAAAGACAAACGCAGTGCATTTATAAAATGGAAACCGGTAGACAATGCTTTTGCTTATAACATATTTTATGGTACTCATCCGGATAAATTGTATACCAGCATAATGGTTCATTCTAACAATGAATACTGGATGAAAGCAATGGATGCACAAAAGACCTATTATTATTCTATTGAATCAATAAATGAAAACGGTACCAGCGAAAGAACGAAGGTTATTAAAGTTGATTAAAATGATGAAAGCAATATTAAATATAGTTGTAGCTTTTTTTCTGTTCACCACTTCTGTTTCGGCTCAGGAAAAAATTCCATATTGGAATGAAGTGCAGGCATTCAAAAAAACGGATAGCATTCAGTTTCCGGCTGCCAACCAGATTTTATTTATCGGTAGTTCTTCTTTTACTATGTGGAAAGATGTAAAAGATTACTTTCCCAAACATAAAATTTTGAACCGGGCATTTGGCGGCTCCTCATTAGTTGATTTAATTCGTTTTCGTTACGATGTTATTTATCCATATCGGCCAAAGCAAATTGTAATGTATTGCGGGGAAAATGATTTTGCTTCCAGTGATACAGTAACGGTGGAAACGGTGGTACAACGATTTAAAACACTATATCAATTAATAAGGGCAAGATATGCAGCTACATCTCTCTTATATGTTTCAATGAAGCCAAGCACCAGCAGGGTGCATCTGATGAAAAAATTTGAAGCCGCAAATAACCAGATTGCAGATTTTTTAAAAAAGGATAAAAAAGCTGCTTTTGCGGATGTATTTTCAAAAATGTTGCAACCAGATGGGACACCAATGACTGATATTTTTTTAGGGGATAACTTACACATGAATGCAAAGGGATATGCAATCTGGAAAAAAGTATTAGAAAAGTATTTACTCAAATAAATAATTATATGATCATTGGAAGAAAAAATATACTACCGATTATTATTATCAATCTGCTACATAGGGTGTAAGCAAGAAACAATTCCGGTTACCAAAATTGCCTTTGGCAGTTGTGGTGATCAGGATTGGCCACAGCCTGTATTAACATTGGCGGCCAATAATAAACCCGATGTATTTATTTTTTTAGGAGATAATATTTATGGCGATACCAAAAATATGGATACGTTGGAGAACAAGTATAAACGATGGCAGGCACAATCTGATTTTAAACGATTGGATTCAGCCACCAAGATATTTGCTACCTGGGATGATCATGATTATGGATGGAATGACGATGGAAAATATTATGAATTTAAAAAGGAGTCCAAAGAATTATTCTTAAAATATTTTAAAGAACCAGCAGCAAGCGACAGAAGAAAGCATGAAGGTATTTATTATACGGAGTATATTAAAAGCGGAGAAAAAACCGTACAAATAATATTGCTGGATGTAAGAACTTTTCAGAAATAATTTATTGTTGTACAAAAAAGGAGATTCATTACCAAGAAAGGAATATTTCTATACGCCGGATTATAAACCGCATACTTCACCAGATAGTACATTGTTAGGTGCCGAACAATGGAAATGGCTGGAAGGCGAATTAGCAAAACCTGCCGACCTGCGGCTTATTTGCGGCGGTTCACAATTTAGTATTGAATACAATGGATACGAAGCATGGGCCAACTTTCCGCATGAACAAAAGAAAATGCTGGAGCTGATAAAAAAAACAAAAGCAAATAGTGTACTATTTTTAACCGGCGATGTACATTATGCAGAAATTTCAAAATTGGACGAATCGGATATTTATCCTATTTACGATATTACGGCAAGCGGTATTACCAGCACCTGGGATTTTGCCACACTAAACAAGAACCGGATAGAAGGGCCAATTATGGATAATCATTTTGGGTTATTGACAGTTACTTGGGAAAAAGATCCCATTATTCGAATGGAAATTATTGACAAGCTAAATAATAGCAGAATAGAATACACAATAAAAGGAAGCGAAATTAAATTTAAGTAAAAGTAAAATGTAAGAGATATGAAAAAATGGTTGCTTGTTTTGTTAATGGCAGTAGGGGCCAATGTAAATGCACAGGATGCAAAAATGAAAACATTCATTGATGCATTGATGAAGAAAATGACACTGGAGGAAAAGATTGGTCAGCTGAACTTGCCTGGTTCTGGCGATATTGTAACGGGCCAGGCGTCCAATTCTGATATTGGTAAAAAGATTAAAGAGGGAAAAGTAGGTGGCTTGTTTAATATTAAGTCAGTTGAAAAAATCAGAGCAGTACAAAAAGTGGCAGTAGAAGAAAGCCGTTTAAAGATCCCGATGATATTTGGGATGGATGTGATACATGGTTATGAAACTGTTTTCCCTATTCCATTAGGGCTAAGCTGCACCTGGGATATGAAGCTGGTTGAACACAGTGCAAGAATAGCTGCAATTGAAGCCAGTGCCGATGGCATCAACTGGACATTTTCTCCTATGGTGGATATTGCCGTGATCCCACGCTGGGGCAGAATTGCAGAAGGAAGCGGAGAAGATCCGTACCTGGGTTCGCAAATAGCAAAAGCAATGGTGAAAGGTTACCAGGGAACTGATCTGACAAAGAATAATACCATTATGGCATGTGTAAAACATTATGCATTATATGGTGCCGCGGAAGCGGGTCGGGATTACAATACGACTGATATGAGTCGTCAGCGAATGTACAATGAATACTTTCCCGCCTTATAAAGCTGCGGTTGATGCGGGTGCTGGAAGTGTTATGGCTTCCTTTAATGAAGTAGATGGTATTCCGGCTACTGCCAATAAATGGTTGATGACAGATGTATTGCGTAAGCAATGGGGATTTAAAGGTTTTGTGGTTACAGATTATACCGGCATTAACGAAATGATAGATCATGGCATTGGTGATTTGCAAACGGTATCTGCAAAAGCGTTGATGGCAGGCATAGATATGGATATGGTGGGAGAAGGAATTTTATTGACTACACAAAAATCATTGAAAGAAGGCAAAGTAACCATGGCACAATTGATGCAGCCTGCAGAAGAATTTTGGAAGCAAAATATAAGCTTGGTTTGTTTGATGATCCGTATAAATATTGTGATGAGAACAGGGCTAAAACCGAAATATTTACTGACGGCGCAACAGAGCAGCAAGCAAGAAATAGCGGCACAAAGTTTCGTATTGCTGAAAAATCAGGGTAATGTATTGCCATTAAAAAAAGCCGGAACAGTTGCATTAATTGGGCCATTGGCAGATAATAAAGAAAATATGCCCGGCACCTGGAGTGTGGCTGCTAATTTTTCAAAAGCAACTTCTGTATTAACAGGCTTACAGGAAGTAGTAGGTAATAAAGTAAAAATTCTACATGCAAGAGGTTCTAATTTAGATAGTGATAGTTTATTTGAGGAAAGAGCAGGAATGTTTGGAAAATCATTACGCAGGGATAGTCGTCCTGCAGATGTAATATTGAAAGAAGCCCTTGATATAGCGAATCAGGCAGATGTAATAGTAGCTGCCTTAGGCGAAAGTTCAGAAATGAGTGGCGAAAGCAGCAGCAGAAGTGATATTGAAATTCCGCAATTACAACAAGATTTATTAAATGCCTTATTGAAAACAGGAAAGCCAGTTGTATTAGTATTATTCACTGGTCGTCCATTGGCATTAAAATGAAGAAAATGAAAATGTGCCTGCTATATTAAATGTATGGTTTGGTGGCAGCGAAGCTGGTTATGCTATTGCAGATGTATTATTTGGAGATGTAAATCCTTCCGGGAAAACTAAGTACTACATTTCCGCAGAACATAGGGCAGGTGCCGATTTTTTATAATCATAAGAATACAGGTCGTCCCTTAGAAGAGGGAAAATGGTTTTCAAAATTCCGTTCTAATTATTTAGATGTAAGTAACGATCCGGTATATCCGTTTGGATATGGATTAAGCTATACCAGTTTTTCCTACAGTGATGTAAAACTGAGCAGCATTTCATTAAAAGGTAATCAGACGTTGTCAGTGTCAGTTACTGTTACAAACACAGGTAAATATGATGGTAAAGAAGTGGTGCAATTATATATCCGGGATGTGGTGGGTAGTGTTACACGACCGGTTAAAGAATTAAAAGGATTTCAGAAAATTGAGTTGAAAGCTGGTGAAAGTCAAAAACTGTTACTTTCAACATTACCCCTAATGATCTAAAATTCTACAATTACGAATTAAAGATACGATTGGGAGCCGGGAGAGTTTGAAATAATGATCGGTGGCAATTCAAGAGATGTGAAGAAGGGTAAAGTAAATTGGAGGAAATAATATTTTGTTACCAGCTGTAGTGCTACTCCCGAAGGATGTCGGGACAAGTGTCATTGTCCTTTGCGTCGCACACTTGTACTGTAGTAATTCTATTGGTCATTCATCTTAGCGTAGCTAAAAACTAAAAATGAGAAATGTAATTCTTTTTATAACGAGTTTTATTTGTGTAAATGTAATTGCACAAAAAAAATTAATAGACAGAAAAGTCGATTCTGTACTACGCTTAATGACCCTTGATGAAAAAGTGGGTCAAATGAACCAGTACAATGGCCCTTGGGCTGCTACCGGGCCATTAACAAACGATGGCAACCTTCTCTCACAAATTAAAGAAGGCAAAGTTGGCTCTATGCTTAATACAACTGGTGTAATCAGAACAAAAGAGTTGCAGCAACTGGCAATGCAATCAAGATTAAAAATTCCATTGTTATTTGGGCAGGATGTAATACATGGTTACCGCACAATTTTTCCCATACCATTAGCCGAAGCAGCAAGCTGGGATATGGAAGCGATAGAAAAAAGTGCAAGGATAGCCGCTATCGAAGTAAGTGCTGCCGGTGTACATTGGACCTTTGCTCCGATGGTGGATATTGGCCGTGACCCTCGTTGGGGAAGAGTAATGGAAGGTGCCGGCGAAGATCCATTTCTCGGCAGTGCTGTAGCAACGGCAAGGGTAAAAGGTTTTCAGGGAAAGGGATTAGGCAATACCAATGCCGTAATGGCTTGCGCCAAACATTTTGCAGCGTATGGCGCAGCAGTTGGTGGCAGAGATTATAATTCGGTGGATATGAGTCTTTGTCAGTTACATGAAATATACTTACCGCCATTCAAAGCAGCTTTAGATGCAGGTGCTGCAACGTTTATGAACTCATTTAATGATTTAAACGGCATACCTGCAACGGCAAACAAATATTTACAACGGGATATTTTAAAAGGCCAGTGGAAGTTTAAAGGCTTTGTAGTAAGTGATTGGGGAAGTGTGGGAGAAATGATAAATCATGGTTATTCAAAAGATAATAAAGAAGCAGCCATGCAAGCCGCCAATGCGGGAAGTGATATGGATATGGAAAGCCGCAGCTATATTCAACACCTGAATAAGCTGGTAAAAGAAGGCAATGTAAAAATGACGGTAATTGATGATGCAGTAAAAAGAATTTTGAAAAAAAAATTTGAAATAGGTTTGTTTGATGATCCATTTAAGTTTTGTGATGAAGCCAGAGAAAAAGCACAATGGAATAACACTTCGCATCTGGAAGTCTCAAAAGATATGGCGAGAAAAAGTATAGTGTTATTAAAGAATGAGAAGCAAAGATTACCGTTAAGTAATCAAACAAAAAAAATTGCCTTAATCGGCCCATTGGTAAAATCAGTAAAAGATCATTTGGGCTTTTGGAGTTACGACTGGGATGATGATACAGCAAGAATAAAATCTTTGTATGATGCAGTGCACCTAAAACTTGGTACAGATTCAAACTTGCAATATTCAAGGGGGTGTAATATAAATGATACTGATAAAACTGGTTTTGCAGAAGCAATAGAAAAAGCCAACCAATCAGACTTTGTGATTATGTATGTTGGCGAACACCGGGCTATGACTGGCGAAGCAAAAAGCAAAAGCAATATTCATCTTCCTGGTGTGCAAGAGGAGTTAATAAAAGCTGTTGCCGCAACTGGTAAGCCAATTGTTGTAATTATTGGTGCAGGCCGTCCATTGGTTTTTAACTGGGTGGCAGATAATGTGCCTGCTATTCTTTACACATGGTGGCTCGGCACAAATGGTGCAGATGCAATAGCCGATGTTTTGTTTGGTGATTATAATCCTTCTGGCAAACTGCCAATGAGTTTTCCTAGGAGCGAAGGGCAAATACCCATTTACTATAATCATTACAACACTGGCCGCCCCGCTGCTAATGACAGCGATATTAATTATGTATCTGCCTATCTCGATTTGCCTAACAGTCCTAAGTTTCCTTTTGGTTACGGGTTAAGTTACTCAACATTTGAATACAGCAATATAAGCCTCAGTGCTAACTCATTTAAAACCGGGCAAACAGTAACCGCATCCGTTATTGTAAAAAATTCAGGAAGATATGATGGTAAGGAAACAGCGCAACTCTACATCAGGGATATGTTTGCGTCGGTGGTAAGGCCGGTTAAAGAATTAAAAGGCTTTCAGCAAATAATCTTAAAGGCCGGAGAAACAAAAACGGTTACTTTTAATATTAGTGTAAGTGATTTGAAATTTTATAACGAACAACTTCAATACATTAGCGAATCTGGTGAATTTAGAATTATGATCGGCAGCAACTCGCAGGAGGTAAAGCAAACCACCCTCATGTTGTTGAAATAAACAGTCTCTGTCAAAATCATTGTCATTCTTCAGCAATTTTTGTTAATTTGTCTCAGGTATTAGTATTTGATAATACAAATTACAATTGCAAATGGAACCAAAAAGATTATTTGACGCCATCGCCTTTCAGCTTGAAAAAAATCCGCTGGAAGACATGCTGGCTGGTAAAACCGGCGGTCAGTGGAAAAAATACAGCACTAAAGAAGTGGAGGAAACCGTAAACCAGCTTAGTGCAGGCCTGCTGGCACTGGGCATTGGCCCAAATGATATGACGGTGGAAGGCCGTGACAAAGTAGCCATACTTTCTAAAAACAGGCCAGAGTGGGTAATGCTTGATTTGGCCGTGCAGCAAATAGGCGCATTGCTTACACCCATTTATCCAACCATAAGTGTAAACGAATTGGAGTTTGTATTAAATGATGCACAGGTGAAAGCCGTATTTGTAAATGATGCAGATATTTTTCACAAAGTTATAAGCATTAAAGACCGTATCCCATCCCTAAAAGAAATATTTACGTTTGAGCATACGGCCAATGCAAGGCATTGGAAAGAAATATTAAGTATTGATGCGGCCTTGCATACACAGGTAAAAAATATTGCGGATAAAATTGGATATGAGGATGCGGCTACAATTATTTACACATCCGGCACCACCGGTACACCCAAAGGGGTAATGCTGAGCCATAGAAATATTTTATCAAACGTAATGGCATCAAGCCCTTGTTTTCCTCCGGGAGAAAACATGAAGTCGTTAAGCTTTCTGCCGCTCAATCATATTTTCGAACGGATGGTAACATACCTGTACTTATTTAACCTTACTTCTATTTATTATGCAGAAAGTTTAGAAACTATTGCAGACAATTTAAAAGAAGTAAAGCCCGATATGTTTACAACTGTACCAAGGTTATTAGAAAAAGTGTATGATAAAATAATGGAAAAGGGCGGAAGGCTGAAAGGGGTAAAGAAAAAACTTTTCTTTTGGGCACATGGACTGGCAGAAAAATATGAAATAAGTAAAAAGCAAAGCTGGTGGTATAATTTACAATTAGGTATGGCCAATAAAATAATTTTTAGCAAATGGAGAGAAGGGCTTGGTGGAAAATTAAAATGTATAGTAACGGGCGGCGCAGCCTGCCAGGTAAGATTGATAAGGATTTTTACAGCAGCAAGGATACCTATTATGGAAGGTTACGGCCTAACAGAAACCTCTCCCGTAATGTCTGTAAACACTTATGATGTAAAAGGAAGAATGTTTGGATCAGTTGGGCCAGTAATTAAGGATGTACAGGTAAAAATTGCAGAAGATGGTGAAATACTTTGCAAAGGCCCCAATGTAATGATGGGATATTATAAACGGCCTGACCTTACTGCTGAAGTAATAACAACCGATGGTTGGTTTCTTACCGGGGATATTGGTACTATTGTTGATAATAAGTTTCTGAAGATAACAGATAGAAAAAAAGAACTGTTTAAAACAAGTGGTGGTAAATATGTGGCTCCTTTGCCAATAGAAAGCAGATTAAAGGAATCAATGTTTATTGAGCAGATAATGATTGTGGGAGCCGAAAGAAAGTTTGTAGGTGCGTTAATAGTACCCTCGGCACCTAATGTTAAAGACTGGTGCAGGCAAAATGGAGTGGCAGATGCAGGTGTTGAAGAATTACTGAAAAATGATAAAGTGGTGGCTATGTTTAAAGACCTGGTGGAAAGTTTTAATAAATACTTTAACCATGTGGAGCAGGTTAAAAAGTTTGAACTGCTGCCCAATGAATGGAGTGTGGATACCGGCGAAATGACCCCCAAACTTTCCCTCAAAAGAAAAGTGATAATGGAAAAGTATAAAGAGGCAATAGAAAGGATTTATTCCTGAGAAAGAGATTACTTTTCTTTATTGGCAGAATCCCTTTTGCCCCGCTGTATCATTTTCTTAACTAATGTATCAAACTTAGGCTGCTGGTCAGGTTTAAGAGAGGTTCTTACTTTTTTAAAATGAACAAGCATGGCTTTATCAATTTTTGCCTGCATTGTAGAGACGGTTGTTTCATATGCTATAAGCATACTATCACTTAGTTCCGTTTCTTTATTGAGCATATAGAAATTAACCTTGGCATCCCGCAGGGAATCCATCAGCGGCTTTACAATCTTCATATGTTCATCCTTCATTTGGCGTTGCACCGTTTTTTGTTCTTCAGTTAACCCCAATTCTTTTGCCATCATTTCAATGGGGTCAAATTTGCCACCACGGCTTCTGCCATTCTTACCCCATATCATCATAGCCACCAGGCCAATATTGGCGACCAATAAAAGAGCAACAGCTATTTTGAAAAGTTTATTTGAGTTTTGCATAATTATTTTTCAAGGGCTAAATCGTAAAAAGAATTGGAGTCGGATATGCTGTAATCGGCAGCTATAGTTTGAATAGTATCAGTACCGGAGTTATCACCTTTTTCGTTGCTGTTATTTTTAAAAAATACAAAAGCATTTACAATTAGCAATAAAGCAAAAGCTGCAAACACAAAAGCTGGTTTAAGCAGCCACTTAGTTGCTTTCTCTGGCATGGCTTCCTCATGCTGTCTCAGCATTTTAGCCTTAAGCCGGGTATAGAAAAAATCCGGCGCAGCAGCGGGGCTTGCACCATCAAGGCTTTCCAGAATTTTATCTATGTTTTTGTTTGTCATTGTAATAGTTTTTGACGGCAGTAAGGCATAAAACCTTCGAGCCATATGTTATTCAATCGTTTGTTTTTCCAGAATTTTCCGCAGGTTTTGTTTTGCCCTGTGCATCAGCGACTCTACTGCCGGCACAGTGGTATGTAAAACATCACTTATTTGCTGATAACTAAGGTCTTCCATTTTATGTAATACAAAAGCTGCCTTTTGGTTTTCAGGCAGTTGCCTGATGGCGGTAAACAGCTTGGCTGCATTTTCCTTTCTGTCCAGTGTTATTCCGGGGTGGTTAAAATCGGGTATTTCCTGTACTGGTTCACCATTATCGCCAAACAGCCTTTGCACCAGGCCAAACCTTTTTTTGCTTTTCCTGTTTCGTAATAAATCCAGGGCCCTGGTAGTGGCTATGCGATAAAGCCAGGTGGAAAGCTTTGACTCACCTTTAAAATGATGAATAGAACGGTACACCTGTATAAACACTTCCTGTGCCACATCTTCTGCATCCTGTGCATTCTGAACAATGCTTAATGCAGTATTATATACCTTATCCTGGTTGGTTTCAACCAGGTATTTAAAAGCGGCTTCATCACCAGCCTTAAGGTTTTTAATTAATTCTTGCTCGGGCAAATTGGAAATGGTTTGGGGTTAGACGGTGCAACTTACAAAAACATTCGATGCTTTAAAAGCAGAAAAGACAGCCTGGTAGCAATCATTTTTAGCGGGGTAAAAAACTTGTTTTATAAATTACTTATTGTTTTTGGGTTCAGGTATTTTGGCTGCATCAATTAGTGCAGGTGTAATTTCCCGGGGTACATAATTACGGTCTATTAGTTCATGCATCGGTATCCGCTTTGTAAGTAACCCCATTTTTATTCCCTGATCCTGAATTTGCTGAAAATCTTCATCCGTTGGTGTCAGCTTCAGGTAACTAACCCTTTTTGGATCGGCTGTCAGTACATAGTTAAGCACTTTCTCATCCTGCCGGTAATATGGTGTTGCTAATTTTGCTGCCTCGGCCCGGTGAGTTTCTGCCCATGCACCCGATTGGGCTATACCCCGTACAAGATCTTTTACAACATCCGGGTTATCCCTTATCAAATCTTCATGCACCACCAATGCACAGGAAATAAAGTTGGGCCATATATCTCTCGCATAATACAAAACCCGACCTATGCCATCCAACTCAGCCTTTGCGCAAAAAGGCTCACCAACAAAATAGCCATCAATAGCACCCGATGCCAGGGAAGTAGGCATATCAGGCGGTGGCAATATTATAAAGGTGATGTCTTCCGGCTTCATGCCGTAATCTTCCATGAGTTTATGAATAACAAAGTTCTGGTTGCTATACAAACTTGGAACGGCCAACTTCTTTCCTTTCAAATCTATCAGGCTCCTGATTCTGCTGTTCTTTCCTACTACAATTTCAGAACCATCCCTGTGACCAAGGTAACAAATCTTAACAGGCACACCCTGTTCCCGGAGTTTCATCGCCAGGGGTACAATCATAAAAGTTGCCTGCACCTGTTTTGCCTGCAAGGCGCTAACTACTGTGGGAAAATCGGAAAACACCATTGAATTGAAATTGGTATGGCTCTCTGTTGTTTTAGATGCAAAATCGGTAACAGGGCAAGTGAGGTGGCATGTTACCGGCAAGTATCCCACTGTTAACTCACGGGATGCTTTTTTATTTGTTCCTTCATGTATTACATCACGGATAGCGGCGGAGCCATTACTGCTCCATGGACGATAGCGAAGCAGACCAAGCATGATAAGTGTGAGAATAACACCAACTATGATACGGGTTATAGATAATTTCATACTGATTGTATATCAAATTTAGTTCATACCCGTATCATTGGGTATTTGCAATCCCAGCTCTTTAAGAATTTCTTTCATGGCTTCAATAACGGCATTATCAGTAAGGTTCCTTGGGCGGGGGCTTTTTATATGCAGCTCCCTGCATATTGTTGCAGGGCGGTTGGATAGTACCAGTACCCTGTCTGCCAGTTGCGTAGCTTCTTCAATATCATGGGTAACAAATACAACAGTCCGTGGCCGTTTCTGCAATAAACGAACCAGTTCATACCGCATACGCAGCCTTGTCTGGTAATCGAGTGAAGAGAAGGGTTCGTCCATCAGTAAGATATCTGAATCACCCGCAAGCACCCTTGCCAGTTCTACCCGCTGCTTCATTCCACCTGATAATTGATGGGGATAATGATGTTCGAACCCTTCGAGGTGAATCAGTTCAATCAATTCATACAGTTCTCTTTTTCGTTGAGCAGCATCCATTAGGGAACGCAAACCCATAGTGATGTTTTCAGAAACAGTAAGCCAGGGAAAAAGGCCATCCTGCTGATATACCGTGCGGATAATACCTTGTCTTTTTATTGCTCCTGAAACAAGTTCTATATGGCCGGACAATAAATTCAATAATGTTGTTTTACCACAGCCGGATGGCCCTACCAATACGACTACTTCACCAGGATTAACTACGAGGTTCAGATTTTTCAGAACAGGTACTGCACCGTAATGATGCGAAACATTTTCCAGTATCAACTGGCTATTAACAGGTTTATCTTTCATAGCCCCATCGTACATTAGGAAGTTTTGTTAATTGCGACAGCAGGCGGTCAATAGCCATACCCAGCACTCCAATAATTATCATATAACAGACAGCAGCATCAAGGCGCAATCCATTTCTTGCTTCCCAGATACCATATCCAAGCCCATCCTGGCAACCCACCATTTCAGCTGCAACAATTACTACCCAGGCAATACCATAGCTAACCCTCAACGCCGTAATTACCTGTGGCAGTACAGCAGGAAAAATAACTTTTGTAAGCAACTCAACGCCTTTGTAGTTGTAATCTTTCGCTACACGGAAATATATACCGGGGATAGTAGCCACTGCTGACATAGTAGCCACTGCAAGGGGAAAAAAAGTAGCCATGAATATGAGAAAGATAGCTGGCTTATCGCCAATGTGAAACCAGAGTATGGCAAAGGGTATCCATGCAAGTGGTGAAAGAAACCGGAAAAAATTAAGCAAGGGTACAAAAGCCTGTCTTGCATAAAGATGCTGCCCCAGCCATAAACCAAAAGGGATGCCAAGTACAGAAGCTATTACAAACCCCACGGCAACCCTCCATAACGAGGCGATAATATCGGTGCCTAAACGGCCTGCGGCTATCTCTTCTCTTAAACTTTTTAATACAGTCAGTGGTGATGGCAATGCATAGGCAGGGAACAGGTTGAGATAAGAAACAAAATGCCAGAGCAATAAAAAAATAATTAATACGAGGAGAGGCAGTAAGAAACGAAGTATGTTGCCGGCTTTCCTTTTGGATGCAGGTTCAATATGGCTTTCGGGATTTTGTGGTGTATTCATTTTTTATTTACCAGATACTTCAACTGCATAGAAGATTAAAAGTAACGAGAATATCCTGAATGATGAAACATAATAAGCCGTAAGTAAACAAACCGTTTAAACATTGCTACTTTATATCCTGCGGCATATATACTTCCATCAGCAGCGGTATCTGTGGCATTAACCAGCTTTGTTCCAAGCCCGCCGATTTTCTCCTGCAAGTTTACGGTTAATTATGAAAATGAGCCGAGAGTAACCGATGTAAAGCAAAGTGTAGATAATTTTTTTATGATATTATTTTTTTAAACCCCTGTACAAATGTTTATCACAGAGATATAAAATATGTTCCGGCAAATGACAAAAACCCGGGTCAGTAGGGCATAAAAATTATCTCTTAAATTTTAACTAGGGGGCCAATTATTATTATATATATACTGCCCATTTTTTCAAATATCACCTTCTTGCCAAAAGCAACCCGTATAACTATACCTGCATTAAATAATATTTATCACGGCTCCGGACAAAATACCGCAATTGATTGCCTGTAAATATCAATTCACACAGGATACACTTTCTTCCAGCTGTTTCTTCAATCATCTTTGAGCTCCCAAACTAAAAAATAAAAAAAAATAATTATGAAAAAACAATCATTCATCAAACGCAGTACCGTAATCAGGTTTTCTGCATCATTGTTTGTTATGGCAGCATTCAGTTTCGCTCTTTTATCTTTTACTGCAAATAAAATGGCAGAAGATTTTTTAAAGCAGCTCGGCATTACAAAAACAGATGCTGATAAAAAAATCACTGAAAATATTTTGGGTGGATTTGTAAATACTTACGGAGTAAAGAATATAAAAAATATTGCCTCGGGCAACCGTGCCGGTATTGCCAAAGACCTGCTGGTATATACCAAAAAGTACACTGCCGGCCCGGCATTTAGTGCTGCATATAACAATTTAAGAAATAATAATAAGCCAGTGATGCATACGGTTACTACTCCTGAAGAAAACAGGAAGCAGACAATAACAGAAAACGAAAAAGCAGTAGCAGGCATGGAAAAATTAGTGAAAACAGCAACTGCACAAACAAAAGCCCCGTTTGAACAGGCACTGGCTGATGCAAGAAAAAACCTGAAAGAAGCGCAAGACCCCAACAACAAGCAGCTTGCAGCTTATGAAAAAAATTACCCGGCGCTGCTAAAACAGTTTCAGGATAGTTACGACAATGAAATAAAGGAATGGGAAAAGAAATATCCGGCTAATCAAATGCTGTTTGTAAAAAAACAATTGCTGCTGTTTATGGAAGAAACAAAAGACATTGATTTTTCCGCAGTGCTTACAGATAAAAACGGAAGGAAAATATTTGTACATCCTGCGTATGAAAAAAAGAACTATCGCTGGAAAATGGCATACAGGGCGGGAAAAGATGTAGTGGAAACTTCAAGAGCATTTGTACAAACCTGGATTACCGAAATAAAATAATTAACCGCGGCTCTACAACCGCATAAAAAACAAAACAATGAAAAAAATACTCATGCTGCTCATAGCAGCTCAAACCATGGCAACTGCCGGTTGCTCTAAAAAAAATGATATTACTCCTGTTCCTGTTTCTGAAACTGCAAATGGCATTGTAAAAGGTGTGGTTACATATGCAGACGGCTCCCCCATTACAAACGTTAAAGTGGTAATTGAAAATACTATCCTCTATGCATCTTATGTGTATGCTACTACTAATGCAAAAGGCGAATACTCCGTTCCCGTTCCTATTGGCAGTTGGAAGGCATCGGTACAAATTGAAAAAGAATTTTTAGGAAAAAAATATAAATATGATTTGCATCCTGATAACCCAAACGCTTTTGCAGGTTTTGACGGAGCGGTAAGAAATTTCACCTGGAAAATAAGCGGTGCAAAGCCTGATGTTGGTTACTATGGTTCACCCGTTAAAGCCTACGGCGAATTATTATCTTTTATAAATATGCCCGATGTGGAACTGACACTTACACCTGATGGTGTATTAATAGATGGCAGCGCCGGTGCTGTTATTAAAAAAAGACTGGTGGATGTAGGCGGCGGCGAGTATGGCATAGATGATGTGCCTGTTGGAAAATACAGCATCACCGCCAGAAATGCCGTTACCAATCTGCCACTTGAAATACGTATTCGCAATACAGGTAATTATGCAAACTCGGTAACCAGCATTTTTTATTCTGGTTACCCATTGCCTGATTTCCTTTATCATATTGTTACCGAAGTAAAATAATCATCATGAAAAAAATAATTTCAGCAGCACTCCTTTCTTTCTGTGTCTTCACTGTTTCAGCACAGGTAACAGATACTTCTTATCATTTACTATGGTATAAAGGAAAAAAATTAAAGGAAAATGTTTTGCTTACAACCAAGGCAGATACTGTAAACTACAATCCGGCAAAAGGAGTTATTAAAGTAACCAGCAAAGCGGGCCGTGGCAAACAGTATGATAATATGCTGAAAGAACTCAATCGTACACCTCAACGAATGCAGGAAATGACAAATAGGGTAATGAAAGGTCTTCCAAAAGAAGCAATGCCGGCAATATTATACAATGTACGTAGCGCTTATACTGAAGTAAAAGATAATTATACCGCATTACTTGATAACACTGTAATACTCCCGGAAATTGAATTACCAGAAATTGTTAAGCCTGTGCCTGGCAGAGGACCTTCGTTTGATTTTGATATAGAAAAAGAATATGATTGGGAAGCTGTTAAAAAAGAATTTCAGGATTTTATTGCCAGTCACCAGAACAAGATCACATCGGTGCCGGTACCACCCCGTCTTGAATTTGCTTATTGCAACAATTGCGATATTGAAAGAAAAGGGTTTTATAAAACTGAGATGGAAAGATTTCTAAAAGAATTGGTGGGTGAAAAAGAGCGAGCCATGATGACGAAAGCATTCGGTGTATCAAGGCAAGCCCAACTTCTGCTTACAAAAGAAAAAGCCGATGTCATACAAAATGAAGTGAACATGATTATTCAGTTTATAATGGATAGGCACTGGGTAAAAATTAATATGTTGATTGAAAAATACGGAGATGATCCCGAAAGGTGCACTGCTGTTTTACAGGCGGCTTTATCTACTGACAGGCAATGCCAGCTGATGGAATTTGGAGGCGCAATGCCGGAAGGTTTTATAGTACATGCATTTACTACAGTCATCAACTATTTTCTTAAAGCGTTTGATGAAAAAAATTATCCGGTAGCACTTAATCTGCAAATGATATTGGATGCGGAGAGGCAAATGCAGTTGATTGGAGAATCTATGCCAGAAACACTTGTTGCCAAAGCATTTCATTTTAACCAGTTTAAATTGAATATGAATATATCTGCAAAAGTGACTGGCGATGGAGGGTATCAGCTGGCACAAGTAAAAGGTGACAATTGGTTCAGTGCATTTCCAGATTCAACCTGTCACTTAATATGGGTACAGGTTGGTCCGTTTATTAATAAAACAAAAGTTGATTTGCTGGCAGCTGAATTAAAAGGAAATGGTGGAGAAATACCTTATGTAGGAACAAAAATTTGGAACAGTGATATCCCAACTATTAAAATTGATTTTTGCAGAAGGGATAATCTTGTTGATAGTATTACAGCTTATCCATTTCATCCGGAAGGGTTTAAGGAATTATGGAATATGCCCAGGATGGGGCCAATGAATATGGCACTGGTGAGTAATGTACTCGTAAACTGTTTTATTGATGTGCAAAGGGCAAGGCAGGATGCTGCAAAATTTAAGAATGCCGCCATTGTAGAAAAATTAAAATCAGAAATGCTGGCGCAATACCAGCAGATGATGATGAACTATAAGTCGGGTAATTGGGCTATGCCCGAAAGAGCAAGCCTGAATGAGCTAAGCAGTATAGCGAGGGGGCAGCAAAACAGCAATAAGATTTCAGAAATTATACATTCCGCTAATCCGGGCAGATACATTTTTGAACCTACCGTACACAACAAAGAAAAGGTTGTTTTAAAAGAGCGGTTGAACGGTAAAGAAATCTTTCCTGCCAACAGCGCTACGGAGTATGCTTTTTTTCATCTTACCCTGGAGCATGACCCCGACGGGCCTTATCCTTTTGCAAAGTAAAATTTACTGACTATAAAAAACGAAATCATGCAAACAAAAATAATTTTACTACTCACCATTCTAGCCTATAGTGTTATAGTTGGGCAATCATACATGTACATCGTTGCTTTAAAAAATGTACAAACAGATATGGGCGGCGGCTCCTATGTTCAGTTAAGAAAATTGCTGGATATTAATTTCAGGGCCAATTACAAATACGCTGTATATGCAGCAATAATTATGAGCCTGCTGCTTGTATTGATAAATATAAAAGCACCTAATAGTTTATTGTTTATAATGGCTGTTGTTTCCTTCATTGCATTGATAACAGATTTGTTGCTGATGATGAAGGGCAATATGCCAATCAATAATCTGATTAACACATGGACTCCTGTTCATTATCCCGACAACTGGGCGGAGTACAGGGCAAAATGGCTGCAGATTTTTTTCTATCGTGAAGTAGCAACGATAACTGGGTTTATCAGTTTGGTTATTGGAGCGGTGTTTGGAGTGAAATAAATTATCATATGAAGCCCTGCAATTCATACAACCTTTTCCTCAATTCATACACTATTTTTACTGCCGGTTGCTTTTGCAGATAATCTTCTAAATGCTAATCATTAAATTTATGTAGCAATAAATACAAATGGCTGCATATTTAACAACTATATACGACCGGAAAAAAGAGTTGCTCCTTTTTTTTGCTTCTAATATCCCTGCTTGTATGCTCTATGGCTGGATGGTTTATGGTATTCGGTATTTTACGGAATGGAAATTGTTTGTAACTGCTACACTTATTATTATCCCGCTTACTATGATATTGCATAACACATTGGCCGCCGCCAATAGATTTATTCGTAAAAGATTCCCGTTATATACCGATACCGCAAAAAGGGTTATCATTTCTTTGCTGGTTTATATTCTTATTACAGCCTCGCTTATCTTGTTTAGCTTATGGCTTTATCATAAAATTCCAATACTACATTTTGAATTTACACCTGAATTGATTCGAAATGTTTTGCTGCTTGGTATTATCTCTAACCTGATAGTTGGATCTTCGTATGAAGTACTTTATACATTTGGAAAATTAAAAGAAACAATCGTTGAAAAAGAAACACTGCAAAAAGAAAAACTACAGCAACAGTTTGATAGCTTAAAGTCGCAGGTAAATCCTCATTTTTTATTCAACACCCTTAGTTCACTTTCTGCATTGGTTGCCGAAGACGCTGATAAAGCAGATGATTTCTTAAATCATATGAGCAGGGTTTACCGTTATATGCTCCGCAGTAATCATCAGGAGTGGGTAACGCTTCAGCAGGAGCTGGCGTTTATACATTCGTATTATGAGCTTTTAAAAATACGATACGGCAATAGTATTAGTGTGCAGATTGAAACGGTCGAAAAATACAGCAGTTACATGTTGCCGCCGCTTACCCTTCAACTGCTGCTTGATAATGCCATCAAACATAATTCAACTGGCAAAGAGCAACCTCTGCAAATTAATATAGCGACTGACAACAATAATACACTGGTTGTAAAAAATAGTTTACAAAAGAAACAAAAGTCAATACACAATCATGCAGCAGGACTTAAAAGCCTGGCAGCAAAGTTTGAACTGAAGGGTATACCTGGTTTTTCTGTAGTAGAAACAACAGGTTCGTTTATAGTGACCCTGCCACTTACTGAAGAATTACTTTCCGAGCATAAATAAAAGACAGTGCAGGAAAATAATATAATCAAAGGAGTATGAATACAGGAATTGTAAATTCAAGATTCAATCCCATCAATTTAATATTGATTCCGCCAGCTATACTGGCAGTAAATTATATTTTTTTCAAGTCATCATATTTTGCCGATATCAGATTATTTGCAACAGCAACAATTATTACCGCTGTTGTTGGTTTTATTAACTCAGAAATACATTTTTTTCAGGGTAACTATTTGCGAAAAAAATATCCCGGCTTTGAACAATCGTTCAGGCGAATAATTGCATGGACTGTAGTTACTATTCCAATAACGCCTTTTTTCATAACCGCACTATTTTACACATACCGCTGGTTTGTTTTGCCTGATTATCCTATTACAAAAACACAATTATATTGGGCAATTTTAGCAGGGTTTATTATTGATATATTATTCCTGGCTTTTAATGAAGGTATTTACACTTTCAGCAAATGGAAGGAAAATATACAAGAAGCGGAGCAACTGAAAAAAGCAAATCTGCAAACGCAGTTTGAAAGTTTGAAAAACCAGGTAAACCCGCATTTTCTTTTTAACAGTATTAATACTTTATCATCACTGATACATGAAGACAAAGAAAGGGCCGGCCAGTTCATTGATGAAATGAGCCATGTTTACCGGTACCTGCTGCGTAATAATGAAGAAGAATTAGTTTCGCTTTCAACTGAGTTAAAATTTATCCATTCCTATTATCATTTGCTTAAAACAAGGTATGGCAACGGCATTGAGTTGAAATTAAATATTGACAACAAAGCAGAAAATTATTTATTGCCGCCGCTTACCTTGCAGTTACTGGTAGAAAATGCTGTAAAGCACAATAATGTGCTGAAAGAGTCCCCATTGGTTATAGAGATCAGCAACCGGGAAGATGGCTGGCTTGTTGTTAAAAACAATTTGCAAAAGAAAACTATTACGGTTGATTCCTCTAAGATTGGCCTTAACAATATCAAAGAAAAATTTCGTTTGCTTGAACAGCCCGATGTAGTGATAAAGGAAACCGCTACTGAATTTATAGTTATGCTTCCATTGATAGAGGGGCTTTCAAAAATATAATTATTTCAAACAACTGTTATCACTACGTTTCTTATCTTCAATTCATTACAGCAATTCTACAATTCATTCCTGTTGCCCTTTACATGCCCTGTTAATTTTTATTGCTTTGTATAAAAATTAAAACATCATGACAACAATTTCAACAAACACAGCAGCAGCCATAAACCGTATGGCTTACCCGGGCGCCATTGTTAATATACTGGTGTCTGCCGAACAAACCAACAACAGTTTATTTATTGCCGAATTTGAATTCCTTCCCGGCTCCGAGCCCCCAAGGCATATGCATACCGTAGAAGATGAATTTATTTTTATGAAAGAGGGTGAAGTTACCTTTTTCTGCGGCGATGATATTATCCAGGCAAAGCCAGGTGATTCAGTATTTCTACCGAAAAACATTCCCCATCATTTCACCATTACATCTCCATATGTAAAAGCATTGTTTGTAACAACACCGGCCAATTTCGGCGAGTTCTTTAAAATGATTTCTATGCCTTATGAAGGAACTGAAATACCGGAAGTACAGGGGCCACCAACCGAAGAAGCAATAGGACAGATGGTTGCTTTAATGGCCAGCTTTGGAATTAACCTGGCGTAAAATTGATAACAGAGTAGAAACGATAACTGTTGATATGAACAGTTATCGTTTTTTTAAACAGGTAATTCGTTTTCAGATAAAAGAAGGCTTCAACAATTCATTCGCTGTTTTCCTCAATTCATACAGCAGCATTCCTATTTTATTACTTCTTCCATTCTTCAAATAATAAAAACAGAGTAATTTGTATGAAATTACAAAAAGCAGGCATTATGAAAATACTGATTGTAGAAGACGAAGAACTGGCAGTAAAAAAACTGCAGAAAACACTGGCAGCAGTAGATGCAACTACCGAAGTGGTTGGCACCTCCGACAGTATTAAATCAACCGTAGAATGGCTGCAGGAAAATAAACAACCTGATTTGATACTGATGGATATTGAATTGGCCGACGGGCAGAGTTTTGAAATATTCAATCTTATAGAAGTAAAAAGCCCCGTCATCTTCACCACATCGTATGATGAGTTTGCTTTAAAGGCATTTAAAGTAAACAGCGTTGATTATTTATTAAAGCCGATACAGAAAGATGAATTACAAACAGCATTGAGCAAATTTCAAAAATTAAAGATCAATACTGATGTAAATATTGACAGCTTAGTAAAAGAGTTGCAGCAAAAACTGCAGCCCAAAGAATTCCGCAAACGATTTTTGGTAAAGCTGGGCCAGAAATTAATTTCGGTTGAGATAACTGAAGTTGCCTATTTCTACAGCGATGGCAGGTTAAACTTTTTTAAAACTACCGATAATAAAAAGTTTGTGGTAGACTATACAATGGATGAATTGGAAGAAATGCTAGACCCAAAAGTGTATTTCCGCATCAGCCGTTCTTTTTATGTATCGGTAAATAGTATTGCTAAAATTGATGATTACTTTGGCAACCGGCTTATACTGGGTTTAAAACCCGAAGTGGATAAGGAGGCATTGGTGAGCAGGGAAAAGGTTACCGATTTTAAAAAATGGATGGGGAAATAGGCCTGTTAAGAATATTATTGGCAATCGCAAGCTTTTCTCAGGCAATATTGGTTTTGAAAGTGCCGCTGCATATTGCAACGGCGTTTTTTATTAAGGCATTCTGCAACTGAGTTTCCCTGCTGCTGATTTTAAATTAAGCCCGAATCTGTTAATCACCTCCTCAACCCATTCTTCATTAAACCCAATTCATACAGCCCTGCATTTTTTCAGCATACAGATAGGTGCATTTTTGTATCGTAAATAAAATAATGCAACAATGAAAAAAATTAAAACCATTTACTGCTTTACTGCTGTAATAGTCATCATGCTTCTCTCAACAGGTAACAGTGCGAATGCGCAACAGTATAAACTCCGTCAGGTAACAAGTTCCATGGGCATGAAATCAGAGTCAACCATTTATGTAAAAGGCAACCGCAAACGAACCGAAGGCGGCGGATATGCCGGAATGAACAAAAACCTTGGTATTATTGAGCAGTGCGATAAGCAACGTACTATTTCGCTCAACACTAAAAAGAAACTTTATTTTATTGAATCCTTTTCCAACAGGGGCGAAGAAATAACTGACGATAATAGTAAACCGGCTCTAAAAAACAGGCCTGCCCCAACCACAACCAAAAAAGGCGGAATTATTTACTCCTATCAGAATATTACCGATACCGGTGAAAGGAGAAAAATGTTTGGGATGACAGCCAGGCATGTCTGGAGTACCCAAAAAATTAAACCCTCAGCCGATGCCTGTATGATGAAGGACAGTATGCTGATGAACACAGATGGCTGGTATATTGACCTGCCGGATTTCAATTGCTACTCCGGCAGCAATGATGGTGGCTACGGTGGTGGTTATGCCAAACCAGACTGCCAGGACCGGTTTGTTACCAAAAGAACAGGGAAAGGGAAACTGGGTTTGCCATTAATTGAAACCCGGACTATCATTATGGGCGGAGAATCACAAACAAGTGAATTTAAAACCGATATTGAAACACTGGAGTTAAGCAATGCAAAATTAGATTCTATGCTGTTTGAAATTCCCGAAGGCTATACGGAAACAAAAAACCGGGAAGACCTTAATGAACCTTTTAATGCAGATGAACTTTCAAAACAATTTAGTAACCCGGAACCCTCCCCAACCCCCCAATCAGTAAAACCCGTTAGCGAACAAAAGCTGGCTGGCATTATACGCATTGCTGTTTATGCACCCCATGGGGGTGATGGATTAAATAATATATTATTGCAGGAGGGTATAGTGGCTAAACTTACCGGCAACTCTGTACAAGGAGTGGCTGTTTCATCGAAAGATGAAGCAAGAAAATTTAATTGTGATTTTTTACTCACAACTGAGTTTATCAAACTAAAACAGGGCAGTAAGTTAGGCGGGCTGCTCAATGCGGTAAAAAATGCTGACCAGTCTTCTGTCGCCTCTTACAATATTGAAGTAAACATGACACTGAGCCGGATATCGGATGGAATTACCAGGTCGCTGCAAATTATAGGGGGAAAATTTACCGGCAAAGCTGATGATGCGGCAATGAAGGCCCTTGACAATGGATGTGAGAAGCTGGTAAGTGAAATAAAATAATTGCAGGCGTTGGTTTCTAAAGAAAAAGGAAAGATGCTTTCAGGAATGGTTTATTAAAACTGCCGGTTTCAGTAGTTCTGCTAGAAATCCGCTGCTGAAAACAACGAATTGATATTTAAAGTGTAGCACATGGCATAAAAAAACGAAGTTGATGAACTTCGCTTAGTAGTCTCGACAGGAATCGAACCTGTATCAAAAGTTTAGGAAACTTCTATTCTATCCATTGAACTACGAGACCCAACTTCGCTAAAGTTTTGTTGGGCAAGCCAAGTGCTTTAACGGGCGGCAAAAATAACAGTTTTACTTGTTACCTTTCATGCTTAATGCTGAAATATGAAAAAAACCCTGCTTCTGCTATTGCTGTCTAACTTCCATAGCATAACCTATAGCCAGCAAAAAGCAACAATTAACCATACGGCTATTTATGTGGTAGATGCGAAAACCAGTGCAGCCTTCTACCAGAATATTATTGGGCTGGATACCATACCAGAGCCTTTTAATGATGGTAAGCATGCCTGGTTCCGCACAGGCCCTGGCATAACTATGCATATAATACAAGGAGCGGAAACTAAAAAGGAGTACTACAAAAATCAGCATACCTGTTTTAGTGTGGAGTCGGTAATTGCATTCATCCAAAAATTGCAGGCCAGTAATATTGGGTGGGAAGACAGGGATGGGGCAAAAAATGCTATAACTACAAGGGTAGATGGGGTAAAGCAAATTTGGCTGCAAGACCCTGATGGCTACTGGGTTGAAATAAACGATGCAAAAGAGTAAACCCCCTTTGAGCGCAGCCCTTATCTTTGCCGCCCTTAGCCGCCGAAGCTTTTAGCGAAGGAGGCCGTTAAATTTTCGGATTAAAATAGCAGAAAAATGAAGTTTTACAACCTCCTTATAAAATATCGCCTCTGGGTGGGTATTGTGCTGATTGGCCTTGGTATTTACGTAAACTATGCAGGCAGTTTCTGGCCGGCATTGCCTCTATATTTAATTGGGGTGATATTGGTGTTGGGGCATTTCTTTTTTGGCCCCTTCGCCTTATACAAACCTATATGGAAGAAGGCGATATGGAAGGGGCGCAAAAAGTATTGAACGGCATAAAATACCCTAACCTGCTTTATAAGCCAATCCGTTCTGTTTATTATACATTGAAAGGAAATATTTCGATGATGAACCAGGATTTTGAAGGGGCAGAGAAAAGTATGAAAAAAGGCCTTGACCTGGGTATGCCGATGAAAGAGGCCGAAGGGGCAAGTATGCTGCAAATGGGTATGCTGATGATGCAGAAAAACGATTTAAGGCAGGCAGAAAGTTACATCCGCCAGGCATTAAAAAAGGGCTTGCCTGATAAAGAAAATCAAGCGGCAGCTTATTTACAGATGTGCAGTATTATGATGAATAAAAGGGAGTTCAGGGCTTCCAAAGATTTTTTCAGAAAAGCAAAAGCACTAAAGCCAACAACGCCGCAGATAGTTGACCAGATAAAACAAATAGAAAAATATATTTCGAGGATGCCGGGATAGGTAGTTGATTGGTTAGTTAATTAGGCTGATAGGGAATCTTGTCAGCCTTTTTTATTTTATTTCCGTTAAACAATTAACTTGTATTATCAAACTTAGCTATGAAAAAACTATTTCTATTCGTAGTACTAATAGCACTTTTTATTGATTCTAATGCCCAGCATAGTGCAAAGAGAAGAAGCAGAATTTCCTTAATACCACAACCGGTTTCTATTATAGAAAACAATAATTTAGGTGGGTTTATTTTGCCCGCAAAAATTAATATTATCGTTCCCAAAAATGAAGAAGTAAAAAAATCGGCCACTTTATTTGCAGCACAAATTGCAGCACCCACCGGATATAAGGTCAATATAAAAGAAGGCAGCATTCTTTTACCCCAATCAGTACTGTTTTCTTTATCAACAGATAAAACAATTCCGGACGAAGGATATAAATTAAAAGTCACCCGAACAGGTATTACACTTTTCGCCAGGAAACCAGCCGGTATTTTTTATGGTGTGCAAACCTTGTTACAGTTACTTCCATCCGGAATTACAAGTAAGACTGAACTTGACTATGACGAATGGTATGTACCCGCAGTTACCATCGAAGACAATCCCCGTTTTGGCTGGAGAGGATTAATGCTGGATGTATCCCGCCATTTTTTTACCGTAGCACAAGTGAAAGATTATATAGACCAGATGGTAAAATATAAATTCAACCTGCTGCATTTGCATTTAACGGATGACCAGGGCTGGCGGATACAAATAAAAACGTTGCCCAAACTAACTGATGTAGGTGCATGGCGGGTGGAAAGAATTGGGACCTTTGGTACATTATCAAAACCAGAACCCGGTGAAGCAGCTACCTATGGCGGGTTCTATACACATGACGACATTAAAGAACTGGTGAAGTATGCAGCAGACCGGTTTGTGAATATTTTGCCGGAAATTGATGTGCCGGGTCATAGCCTTGCTGCCATTGCTGCTTATCCCGGACTAACAGGTACACCCGGCGAATACTATGTAAGTCCCGGAGACCGGTTTATGATCTGGCCGGGTGGCGGCCAGCATTTTTATGGGTTATTGGATAATACATTGAACCCTGCTGATGAAAAAGTATATGAATTTTTAGACAAAGTGTTCACTGAAGTGGCGCAACTGTTTCCATTCGGATACATTCATATGGGTGGTGATGAAACAGCCCGTAACTTCTGGGAAAAAACAGGATTTATTAAAGCACTGATGCAAAAAGAAAACCTGAAAAACCTGGATGAAGTACAAAGTTATTTTGTAAAACGGGTAGAAAAAATCATTAACAGCAAAGGCAAAAAAATGATTGGGTGGGATGAAATATTAGATGGCGGGTTGGCCCCTAACGCAGCGGTGATGAGCTGGCGGGGGATGAAAGGCGGCATCGAAGCTGCCAAACAGGGGCATGAAGTGGTGATGAGCCCCACCGATTTTGCGTATATAGATTATATGCAGGGTGATGGAGTGACAGAACCCCCGGTATATTCTACACTGCGGTTAAAAAAAACTTACCAGTTTGAACCGATACCCGAAGGCGTTGATGCATCATTAATAAAAGGCGGACAGGCTAATCTTTGGACCGAACAGGTCTACAACACCCGTCACTTGCAATACATGACATGGCCCAGGGCTTTTGCTATTGCCGAAGCGTTGTGGAGCCCAAAAGAAAAAAGAAACTGGGGCGATTTTAGCAAAAGGGTGGAAAGCCATTTCAGGAGATTAGATATGGCGGAAGTAAAATATGCGCCGAGTATCTACGACCCCATCATTACGGCTACGAAAAAAGATACGGCTACTGTTGTGGTAAAATTAGAAACGGAAATTGAAGGTTTGGATATCCACTACAGTTTTGATAATTCATTTCCTGATAATTTTTATCCTGCCTATAAAGAACCGCTTATCGTTCCCAAAGATGCTTCTTTTATGAAACTGGTTACCTACCGTTATAAAGAACCGATTGGCAGGTTGATGGTGTTGCCAATAACTGAATTGAAGAAAAGGGCAGGGATAAAATAATTCCAGTTATCTTATCTGGAATAAAAAAGTGGCAACAATTACGCTGCCACTTTTTATTCTGCTGGTTGAATGCTTAATTCAGCTTCTCAATATGCATTTCCAGCCGCTTGTCTTTTTTATAGTAATCCATTATTAATACCTGGCCTTGTTTGCTGGGATATACTGCGGAAAACTTTGCGTCGGACTTTGTATTGATCCTGTCGGTTGTAAACTTGCCATCTGTATAAGTAATAGAATTAAATGTGCCGCCTTTATAACTGCCTTTCTCTTTCACAAAATCGCTGTAGCAAACAGAAAAAGAAGTAAGGTCTTTTGTTACCTGTGTGTAGGCATAATCAAACCCTCCGTAATAATATTTAATCATTTTGCCAAGCAGTGCGGTACTTACAAATTCATAACCATTGGGTAGTTCAATGTTGTTTGAATTCTTATCATAAATTTTTGCCCCTTTAATATTAAAGTTTTTATCAAACGTAAGTATCATCATATCCGTAATCTTAATTTTAGCAGTACTAAGGCCGCTTCTTCCGCCACCTAATATTTTAGAGGCGATACCAAGGGCACTTGCTTTTTTATTATAACCTTCACCAATTGCATAAATACTCCCATCAGCAGTCTGTACAAACTGGTGGAGGTACATAAAACCAAAATCTTCAATCTTGCCTTTAGATGAAACAGAGAGGTATTTAGCCATCTCTATATCCCATGCTAAATATTTTTCGCTGGTAACAGCCCCTTTTTCATCTATTTTCCAAAAGGCAAAACCTTTTGATTTGTCTTTCATAATATTGCCATCCAAATCAAAATACTCCCCATAGATATAAGCCTCACCGTCATTTACCAACGATAAACTGGCGGGATAAAAGCGGAACTTACTGTCGGTTGGCTTCTCAAATAATTTTTTGCCTGTTTCTAAGCTCAGCCCCAAAATATACGAATCTGGTTTTTGATCAAATGCACCACCATAGCGCAGTACTTCGAGATATACCACACCTTTGTAATAACCTAAGTAATCCCCTGCAAATTTTTTACCGCCTTCTGTAGGTGTATAAGTCCATTGTTTCTTTTTTTCTGTTGAGAAAAAGTCGACCTGAAAAGTATAATCCTTATCCTCCCTGCTGGGCATTACAGAAACAAAGCCGGTGTTTTCAATAGGGTATAGCCCTTTATAGGTTTCTTCATCATCATCAACCGCCATATAAGTGGCCTTAAGATACCTCTCTTCTTTTTTAGTAAGCTGGCGGAGATATGTATGTTTTTTCTTTCCATCGGCACCATATACCTGGTATTCAAATGTTCCCTCATCATCATTATAAAGAAGAAATACAAGGTCTGTACCATTAAAAGAAGATTCAAGCATAAAAACATGCTTTGAATCCTGAAACTTTACATCCTTTAATATCTTAAGGCTGTTGTCAGTAATGCGAAGTGTGTATTCATTTGTATTTTTATCAATCTTATCGCTGATGAAAAAAAAATAATAACCTTTTACATCAGAGCCTTCTTTAATAGCTGCTGCATTACGGGCCGATGCTTTGTGGACATTTTCAACAGTCATCCGTTGTGCATTCATATTATAGGAGCATCCAAGCACCAATAGAATTGCAAACAATAATTTTTTCATATTCTTTTTATTTTTAGTTATTGATGGGCCATTTTATTTTCAGTTGCCTTTTTCATTTCTTCGGCAAAGCCTTCATAGTTTTTCATTTGTTCTTTGTAATAAGAACAAAAAGCAGCATTCAGTTCTGCAATTTCATTCAGCCTTATGCGGTACAGCATCCGCAGCAATAAATTATAACCTTCGGTAAAATGTTTATTCTCCGTATCCACACTAAGGCCCAGCTTATGTTCTTTCTGGTTTTTGTATAACTCGTTTAAATCTCTCGCAATTGAATAAACAGCCAAAGGTACATGCCTGCCATCCTGCAACATTTGCAGACTAAGATAAAGGTTGAAGCTGATGTTTCCGCTTTTGTAAACCTCTTCCACAATTTCCGGTACAAAATCCTGTTGCAATTGTTTGAAAATGGCTTCGCCTACCTGGAAGTTTTTACCCGGTATTTTAGTAGCTGAATCTGAAAGCAAGGCAATCCGCTTTGAGCAATCCGGATGGGTTTTTAAAGAGTCTTTTTCTTTTTTACTAAGGCCAGAGGCATCATCATTTCCCATTGCCCCGAAAATGGCGGATTCATTTTTTATCCACTTGTCTTTAAAAGAATATCCTGGAAATGATAGCATATTTTGCAGACTTAGGGGATGAAACAGGGTGGTATCATCTATCTTATCCAATAACTGCATGGTGCTGATAAATCCATTTCCATTGTAATCGGTATTTTTTAAAAAACCTAATCCCACACGGTCGGCTTCTTCTTCATTACCACGGCTATGGCGGCGGATGTCAAACGCATAAGTTTTAAGCAATTTCTCAAACTTTTCATTAACCTTATACTCTTCTTTGGCAATACGTTTAATTTCTTTTTTAAGGCTGTCACTGTTTTTTGCTGCCACATACTTGTCAAGCCTTTTTTTATTATGATCAAGATAGTAATGCGCCAGCTCATGACACAACACAAAAGCCATTTCTGCTTCATTATTCAGGTACACAAACAGCCCGGCATTAAATGCAATGGTACCATCACCAATACTAAAAGCATTGGGGGCAAAATCCCTTGAAAAAACAATCCGTACATCTAGCCCCTTTAGTTCGGGGGTTGCATTGATTATTTTTGCTGCTACAGATTTAATATAATCGTTTGCTTTTTGTTCTGTTACTGTGCGGGAACTTATCAAAAGGTCTTCCACCATTTCAAACATATTATCATACGCCTCTTTATAATCTTTTAAGTTTTCCTTTTTAAGGCTGCTGACTAATGATTTTCTTTTCTGCAAGGCATCATTAAAATATTTTCTTTTTTGCACTGTATCATCCTGCTGAAATTTATAAACAGGGGCAAGCTGTGCAAGGCCAGTTGTGGTAGCAAATAAAATAAACAGCAATGCAGGAACCCTGCTTTTGGAGTTCATAAATAATGAAGTTTGGTGCAATTTATACTAAAGCTATAAGGTAGCCGGTACAGGATGAAGTTTGGCTACAGGAAGTTGTATCAGTCCAGTAATTATCAGCCGTTCCATTGCCCAAACAACTCTTCCACCTTTTTAAACCGGTATTTAAAGATAGTATCCAGTTTCTTCTTTACAAAGAGGTTGTTGGCTATTCTGCCAATAAAACCAAGGGGGTTTTTGTAGTGGATTATGTCCGTCATTTCCACACCCCCTTCAATAGCTTTAAAATGGTGCTGGTGGTGCCATAATGAATATGGCCCGAACCTTTGCTCATCGATAAAGTATACTTTGTCTTTTACCTGTGTTATCTCCGTCATCCAATAAATGGGAATTCCTAAAACAGGTTTTACTGTGTATTCAATAATTTGCCCGGCATACATAGTATCACCATGATGTTTCGAGATAGTTTTAAAACCCATACCATCCGGGGTAATAGCTTGCAGGTTAGCAGGGTTAGAAAAAAAATCCCATGCCTTGTCTAAAGAAACAGGTATTTTTTGAACTGTTTTGATGGAATGTGCTGCCATGGGGATTATTGGTTTAAATTCGTTTTAATAACCAATTATAAGACGAAAAGTTCGCAACTGATGTCATTGAATAAAGAAAAGCTAGAAAAAAAATTCGTTGAGGAATACGAAAAACTCAACGAGCAACAACGCATTGCTGTAAATACCATCGAAGGCCCTGTAATGGTTATTGCCGGTCCCGGCACAGGTAAAACACAAATTCTTGCAAGCCGTATTGGTAAAATATTATTAGACACAGATGTGCTGCCAGAAAATATTCTTTGCCTTACTTATACAGACTCAGGAGCCGTAGCCATGCGAAGGCGCCTACATCAGTTTATTGGGCCCGATGCCTACAAAGTAAACATCTGCACCTTTCATGCCTTTTGTAATGATGTAATACAGGAAAACTTATCACTGTTTGAAAAAACAGCACTGGATCCTATTTCTGATTTGGAAAAAATCCAGTTGTTTAAAGAGTTGATTGACTCCTTTCCCAAAATCCATCCCTTAAAAAGATACCGGGGCGATGTTTATTTTGAAGTAAACAATCTGCAATCACTTTTCAGCAATATGAAAAGGGAAGGGTGGAAGCCAGAATTTATCAATCAGAAGATTGATGAATACATTGCTGATTTGCCTTTAAGGGATGAATTTATTTATAAAAGAAAATATAAAGAGTTTAATGTCGGCGACCTTAAGAAGGATAAAATGGATGAAGAAAAAGAACGGATGGAAAAACTTCGGGCAGCCGTTGGTGAGTTTGATAATTTTCAGCAACTGATGCGAAAAAAGAACCGGTATGATTTTGATGATATGATTAATTGGGTGCTGAAGGCATTTGAAGAAAACAAAAACCTGCTCGCCAACTACCAGGAAAAATATCAATACATATTGGTAGATGAATACCAGGACACCAGTGGCACACAAAATAAATTAGTTGAACTTTTAATCAGCTATTGGGATAAGCCCAATGTATTTGTAGTGGGTGATGATGATCAGAGTGTCTATCGCTTTCAGGGAGCCAATGTAGAAAACATGATGGACTTTGCAAACAGCTATCAGGACGATTTGCTTACGGTAGTGCTTACCAATAATTACCGTTCCACACAACCAATATTGGACGTTTCAAAAACACTTATCAACAGAAATGAGGAAAGATTAGTTAAAAAGATTGACGGATTAAGCAAAGAATTGCTTTCTTCTAATAAACTGATTAATCAATTAACCAATAAACCTTTTATAAGAGAGTATGAAACGCAGCGGCAGGAAATGATTGGCATTGCCAGGGAAGTACAGCAATTAGTAACGCAGGGTGTGCCTGCTGGCAGAATTGGTATTATTTATAAAGAAAATAAGTACGGTGAAGAACTGGCACAGTATTTTAAACAACTGAATGTACCGGTTTATAGCAAGCGGCATTTGAATATTCTGGAACTGCCAGAAGCACAAAAAACAATCAGTGTATTAAAGTACCTGGCATCAGAACATGATATTTCTTACAGTGGTGATGAAATGCTTTTTGAAATTTTGCATTTTAACTGGTTTGGCATTCCGCCTGTTGAAATTGCAAAACTTACTATTGAAGTAGCAGATAAAAGATATACCGGTAATAAAACATCCGTTCGCCAATTGCTGGCAGAAAAAGCAGCGGCTCCCGCAAAAGATTTATTTAGTACAACTATTCATGAAGGATTAAAAACTGCTTCATCTGCGATAGAAAAATTAGTAACGGATGTTTCAAACGTTACGCTTCGTCAATTGTTCGAAAACATTATCAGTGAGGCAGGTGTACTTAACCATATTATGCAAAGCCCCGATAAGCATTGGCAATTGCAGGTATTAACAGGTTTATTTGATTTTATAAAAGATGAAACACACCGCAACCCATCATTAAGCCTACAGGGTTTTGTAAACCTTATTGAGATGATGGAGAAAGAAGGCATCACTTTACCATTAGTGCAGGTAAGCGGTAGTGATAAAGGGGTGAACCTGATGACGGCTCATGGCTCTAAAGGACTTGAGTTTGAATACGTATTTATTGCAGGATGTAATTCATCTTTCTGGGAAAAGAAAAGAAAACCAGGCGGGGGGTATAAATTACCAGATACGATGTTTTCGTCTCAGCCTGCAGGTAATGATGAAGAAGAATTGCGTCGGTTATTCTATGTTGCCTTAACAAGAGCAGAACAACACTTGTATATCTCTTACAGCAAGTTTAAAAATGATGGAAAAGAATTAGAACCCTCAATGTTTATTGCAGAAATACAGGAACAACAAAAGTTGCCGGTAGAAAAAATAATTATAGATACAGAAGTGCTGTCATCTTTCGCCGCATTAAACTTTATCGAAACAGGGATGCCGGAAATAGAAAAGATAGAAGAAGAATATATTGGCCGGATACTGGATAAGTTTGTAATGAATGTAACGGCACTCAACCATTATCTTAAATGTCCGCTGGAGTTTTATTTTAAGAGTATCATCAGGATACCTTATCCTAAAAATGAAGCAACGGAATTTGGTTCGGCTGTCCATCATGCGTTAGAAAAATTATTTCGTAAGATGCAGGATGAAAAAAAAGGTGCTTTTGCATCAAAACAGGATTTCATCGCCGACTTTGAATGGTATATGCACCGCCACCGGGAAAGTTTTACAAAAGAACAATTTGCCCGCAGAATGGAATACGGACAGGAGATACTCAGTAACTATTACGATAAATACATTAGCAGCTTTAATAAAATTGTAGCTATAGAAAGAAATATTCGTAACGTAGTTATAAAAGATGTGCCATTAAAAGGTAAGTTAGATAAGCTGGAGTTTGATGGCAAATCAGTAAATGTGGTTGACTATAAAACCGGCGACCCGGATAAAGCCATCCCAAAAACAAAAGGCCCTTCTGATAAAGATCCCAATGGCGGTGATTACTGGAGGCAGGCAGTGTTTTATAAAATACTCGTTGATAATTACGAACAAAAGGATTGGAAAGTAGTAAGCACCGAATTTGATTTCATAGAACCCGACAAAAAGAAAAACTATCGTAGGGAAAAAATAGTTATTACTCCATCAGACATTACCACCGTTTCTCAGCAAATAAGTACAGCCTGGGAAAAAATACAAAACCGGGAATTTTACATCGGCTGCGGAAAAGAAGACTGTCATTGGTGCAATTTTGTTAAAACAAACAAACTAGCGGTGGCAGTTCATGAAACAGAGATAAGTGAAGATGATTTATGATTTTAAAAACAGTTCTTTACGGTTAAACCATTTAAGTTTGCACCCTGTATGAATTATAGTAGAATCATATCATCTGTAGCAATCATAATAATCGTTTCAATCAATGTAATCAGCAGCCTTGGATGTGCCAACATCGTACCGCCGCAGGGTGGGCCAAGAGATTCGCTGCCACCTGTATTAGAAAAAGTGTATCCTGAAAACCTATCCAAAAATTTTAAAGACAATAAAATCACTTTTACGTTTGATGAGTTTGTAGATGTGCAAGGTGTACAGGAAAACATGATGGTGTCACCATTGCCAAAAGAAACCCCGGTGGTTGATTATAAATTAAAAACAGTTACCGTAAAACTAAAAGATTCGTTAGAAGCAAATACAACGTATACCATAGATTTTGGCGATGCGGTAAGGGATGTAAACGAAGCAAATATTTATAAAAACTTAAGTTATACATTTTCAACCGGCCCGTCAATTGATTCCTTTCAGTTGGCAGGAAAAATTTTATTGGCCGAAACCGGAAAAGCAGATACCACCCTTATTGTAATGCTGCATACCAGTGCCGATGATTCTGTTGTTGTAAAAGAAAAGCCCCGCTACATTACAAAACTGGATGGCAAGGGAAATTTCGTTTTCAAAAACCTTCCGGGAAAGACATTCTATATCTACGGATTAAAAGATGAAGGAAATACTAAAAGGTACCTTAGTGCAAAGCAGCTATTCGCCTTTGCTGATAAACCAATAAATATTTCAGCAAAAAATGACTCAGTAACCCTTTATGCCTTTGCCGCAAAAAAAGATAAACTCCTTGCTGTTGGCACAGGTGCAGTCCCTCCTAAAAGGGGTAATTCAGCAGTAGATAAACGCCTCCGCTTTACCAACAGCTTGGATAATAAGCAGCAGGATTTGCTGGGTAACCTTATTTTTTCATTTGAGCAACCGCTGAAAAATTTCGACAGCAGCAAACTATCCCTCTTTACCGATTCTGCGTTTACCGCTGTAATAGGGTACAGTTTTAAAAAAGACAGCACAGGTAAAAAAATTATTCTACAGACTGAGTGGAAAGAAAATACACTCTATCAAATTATATTGGATAAAGATTTTGCAGAAGATTCTTCCGGCAGAAAACTCCTGAAAACAGATACACTTAGTTTTACCACAAAGAAGAAAACCGATTACGGCACATTGAAAATAAAAATCCGCAATTTGGATATTGCAAAAAACCCTGTGCTTCAAATTCTGCTCAATGGCACTATTATAAGATCTATGCCAATGGCCAGTGCAGAGTTTACCGATACAATGTTCCCTCCCGGGGAATATGAATTGCAGGTTCTGTTAGATGAAAATAAAAACGGCCAATGGGATCCCGGTGATTTCTTTAAAAATCATAAGCAACCCGAACTGGTAAAGCCAATACAGCGAAAAATAGTTGTAAGACCTATCTGGCAAAACGAGTTTGAAATAGCCCTGTAAAGCTACAAGGCACAAGATCAAGGTACAAGTTTGGCCTCCGCATCATGGCACCCCTTGTTTCTTGTACCTTGTTCCCTGTACCTTTGCAAAATGCAATTCTCTTCTTCTTTATTAGAAAATGCCGTAAACCAATTTGCCAAACTTCCCGGCATTGGTAAAAAAACAGCATTGCGTTTAGTGTTACATTTATTAAAGCAGGATGAAAAAGAAGTAACACGTTTCAGCGAAACAATTGCAAAGATGCGCAGTGAAATAAAATTTTGCCACCGTTGTTTCAATGTAGCCGATGGAGATATCTGTTCCATCTGCGCCAATTCAATGCGTAAGCAAGAGGTAATTTGTGTGGTAGAAAGCATCAGGGATGTAATAGCCATCGAAAGCACCCAGCAGTTCAATGGCACTTACCATGTACTCAATGGCATCATATCACCCTTAGATGGAATTGGCCCCGACCAGCTCAATATCGAAACACTCATTCACCGCATCGAAAAAGAAAAAATAGAAGAACTCATCTTTGCCCTCAACCCAAACATACAGGGCGACACAACTATCTACTACATTCAAAAAAAACTGCAACCCCACAACATCCGCATCACTACCATTGCACGGGGCATCGCATTCGGTGGCGAACTTGAGTATGCTGATGAAATGACTCTTGCCCGGAGCTTTCAAAACCGTTTGCCAGTAGAGAGTTATGTATCCAATCGGTAAAATGTTTGCTTGCAAACCGAAGCCTTGGCGTAGGTTTGTTTATTATACCCATATAACTTAGCTTTGCATCAGATTTCAGGCGGATTTGTTTATTGTTCGGCCAACGGAACTAATAAACGTCAACAAAACCTTCACAAGTTTTTTCCAGCGTTTATAGTTTCCAGCTTTTGATTATGTAGCCAACTGTAGTGCTACTATCATTTTTGGTTGCGTCGCACTCTTCATCCTCCGGTAATTCTACTGAGCACTTTCAAAACTTACTCTTGCTTTGCGCCATTGCGACTTTTGCGAGAAAAATAGGGGCCTTAAAAAAACTCCCACTAAGGCCGCTAAGCAAACAAAGAAAATCTTTGTGGCCTTTGTGGGAGAAAAAAATATGAGCAGCATTCAACAAGAACTACAAAAACGTATCCTAATTATAGATGGTGCCATGGGTACTATGATACAACGGCACAAACTCTCCGAAGCAGATTACCGTGGCGAACGGTTTAGAGATTGGCCGTCTGATGTAAAAGGAAATAACGATTTACTGAATATTACACAACCACAAATCATCACTGGTATTCATAAAGAATATTTAGGTGCCGGTGCTGATATTATTGAAACAAACACTTTCAGCAGTACGGTGATTGCGATGGCCGACTATGGGATGGAATCACTGGCTTACGAACTGAATGTAGCTGCCGCCAAATGTGCCAGAGAAGCGGTTAAGCAATCGGGCAAGCAGGCATGGGTGGCTGGAGCAATAGGGCCATTGAATAAAACATTATCACTTTCTCCTGATGTAAACAACCCCGGTTTCCGTGCGGTTACGTTTGATGAAGTGGTGGATGCGTATTACGAACAGGTAAAAGGATTGGTAGATGGTGGCGTAGATTTATTATTAGTAGAAACCATTTTTGATACATTAAATGCAAAAGCTGCCGTCTTCGCTATCAAAAAATATTTCAGGGACACCCAACAGAAAGAACTTCCTGTAATGATAAGCGGTACCATAACCGATGCGTCTGGCAGAACATTGAGCGGACAAACATTAGAAGCATTCTACACATCTGTAATGCATGCCAAGCCAATCAGCATTGGTTTGAATTGTGCATTAGGTGCCAAAGAAATGCGGCCGCATATTGAAGAGCTTTCACAAATAGCCAGTTGCTTTGTGTCTGCTTATCCCAATGCAGGGTTGCCCAATGCAATGGGTGAGTATGATGAAAATCCCGAAGACACCGGCCACTATTTAGAAGAATGGGCAGCCGAGGGCTGGGTAAATATTGTAGGTGGTTGCTGTGGCACTACGCCTGACCATATTAAGCATATTGCTGAAGCTGTAAAAAGTATGAAGCCGAGAGTATTACCAGTTGTTGAAAAAGAATTAGTATAAGTTATGAGTGAACAAACACATATAAAACCATATCTCCGCCTTTCAGGATTAGAACCATTAATCGTTCGCCCCGAAACCAACTTTGTAAATGTTGGTGAAAGAACCAATGTAACCGGCTCTAAAAAATTTGCCCGTCTTATTAAAGACAATCAGTACGAGGAAGCATTAAGTGTTGCAAGGCAGCAGGTGGAAAACGGGGCACAGGTACTCGATGTAAATATGGATGATGCCTTACTGGATGGTGTTCTGGCAATGACAACGTTCCTGAATCTTGTACAAAGCGAACCTGATATTGCGAAGATTCCCATCATGATTGACTCTTCGAAGTTTGAAATCATTGAAGCAGGATTAAAATGTGTGCAGGGAAAATGTATTGTGAATTCCATCTCCATGAAGGAAGGGGAAGAAAAATTTATTCAGCAGGCGATCATTTGCCAAAGCTATGGCGCAGCCGTTATCGTAATGGCTTTTGATGAAAAAGGGCAGGCAGATACAAAGCAACGCAAAGTGGAAATCTGTCACCGGGCATATAAAATATTAACCGAACAGGTTGGCTACGACCCGCAGGATATTATTTTCGACCCCAATATATTTGCCGTGGCAACAGGTCTGGAAGAACATAATAATTACGGCGTAGATTTTATAGAAGCAACAGGCGAAATAAAACAACTGATGCCACTCACCAAAGTAAGTGGTGGTGTCAGCAACCTTTCTTTCTCCTTCCGTGGCAACGACCATGTACGGGAAGCCATGCATTCAGTCTTTCTCTACCACACTATTAAAGCCGGAATGGATATGGGCATTGTAAATGCCGGCCAGTTGGTAGTGTATGATGAGATAGAACCTGGGCTAAGGCAGTTATGCGAAGATGTAATCCTGAATCATAACAACGATAATAATGAAGCCACTGAAAAGCTGATTGCCTTTGCAGAAACGGTAAAAGCAAAAGGCAAAGAAAATATTAAGGATGAAAAATGGAGGGATGCTTCTGTAGAAGAGAGATTAAAACACTCACTCGTAAATGGCATTACAGATTATATTGATGCCGATACAGAAGAAGCCCGTCAAAAATACCCTACGCCTTTAGAGGTAATTGAAGGCCCGTTAATGGCAGGTATGAATGTGGTGGGTGATTTATTCGGTGCTGGTAAAATGTTTTTACCACAAGTGGTAAAGAGTGCAAGAGTGATGAAAAAGTCTGTGGCGGTTCTTACACCTTACATTGAAGCAGAAAAAGAAGAAAGAAAACAAGCTCATATTGCAGCAGGAACGGTGAATGAAGAAGCAGCCGGTGCGGCAAAAATTTTATTAGCCACTGTAAAAGGTGATGTACATGATATTGGCAAAAATATTGTGGGTGTAGTATTAGGTTGTAATGGCTACGACATCATTGATCTTGGCGTAATGGTACCAACTGATAAGATATTAGAAACAGCGGAAAGAGAAAAAGCAGATATTATTGGACTAAGTGGATTAATTACTCCATCATTGGATGAGATGGTGCATGTGGCACATGAAATGAAAAGAAGAGGGATGAAGCAACCATTGCTAATTGGTGGTGCCACTACTTCCAGAATGCATACGGCAGTAAAAATTGCACCACAATATGATAATGGTGTATTGCATGTACTGGATGCATCAAGAAGTGTAACGGTGGCTGGTTCATTATTAAGCCCTGAACAAAAGCCTGCATTATTAAACACTACAAAAGCTGAATACACAAAATTGGCAGAAGATTTTGCCAATAAGAAAACCGTTAAGCAATACTTATCGTTTGCAGAAGCACAACAGAATAAAGTAAAGATTGATTGGGATAATTACACACCGCCTGTTCCAACATTTACCGGAACCAAAATATTTGACAACTTTGATTTGGGAGAGTTAAGAGAATACATTGACTGGCAACCTTTCTTTATTGCCTGGGAAATGCATGGCAGGTTTCCTCAAATATTAACTGACTCAGTTGTTGGTGCAGAAGCCACTAAATTATATAACGATGCTAATGCTTTGCTTGATAAAATGGTCAGTGAAAAATGGTTATCAGCAAAAGGAGTAATTGGTTTCTGGGAAGCAGCAGCTACCGCAGCAGATACGATTGAAGTAACCCTTCGACAAGCTCAGGACTCCACATCAGTAATACAATTGGAATCATTGCGGCAGCAAATTAAAAAAGCTCCCGGCCAGCCAAATTTATCTTTAACAGATTTTATAAAGCCTGTGCCAACTCCCGACTCAGGGCTCTCGACTCCTGACTATATCGGTGCATTTAGTGTAACTATCCAGGGAATAGAACCACATATTAAAAACTTTGAGGCAGCACATGATGATTATAATAAAATAATGTTGCAGGCATTGGCCGACAGTTTAGCAGAAGCTTTTGCTGAACTACTGCACAAGAAAACAAGAACAGAATATTGGGGCTACTCAAAAGATGAAGGCCTGAGCAATGATGATTTAATTAAAGAAAAATATTCAGGTATAAGGCCTGCACCTGGTTACCCGGCCTGTCCAGATCATACAGAAAAGTATAAGCTATTCGAGTTGTTGGGTGGCGAAGAAGCCACTGGCATCCATCTTACCGAATCATTAGCTATGTACCCTGCTTCATCTGTTTGCGGCTGGTATTTCAGCCATCCGCAAAGCCAATACTTTGGTGTGGGCAAAATACAAAAGGACCAGTTAGAAGATTATGCTAATAGAAAAGAAATGATTATGGATGAAGCAGAAAGATGGTTAAGGCCAGTGCTTGAATAACTATCTTGCTTTAATAACAGCCGTCTTTGTCCAGGTATCATGCCAGGGCTGCTCACTAAATCCGCTGAATACTTCAAAAGGAACCATTCTTGAAAGGCTTCGTAAGAAAGCATCTTTAAGGTTAAGCTCCTGTCCATCCATCCTCACAGCCCTTGTTCCAGAAAGCAGTTTGCCAAGTGTATAACCTTTAAAAGCCTTTTCACAGATAGTATAATAAAACAAGTAATGAAAAACAGCAATAAGGTAGGAAATAAAATAAGTCTCAAATGAATCCTCAGTAAATACCCGGATAGTGTATTCCGGTGCAACATTCAGCATTAGCCTTACAAAAATTTCTCCGGTAAGTAAAGTAATAACAACTCTCATCAAAATATTATCAATCAGCCAGTTTACAAACCGCTGGCCATGTGTTGCCATTGTATGTTCAACATGATCATCAAACAGGTTTGATTGCTCCTGTTCCTGTATAGTTTCTTCCATGTGGAGGTGTTTTAAGATTTGCCTAAAGTAATTAAATATTTAAGAAACCCTGTATGTACTTTACTATAAGTGAAAAGCCGTAGTACAATTATATACAAATGGCTTTTTCGTATATTTTCTCGTTAATATCATCTGCCTGTTTCCGTATTTATTCGAAATCAATTGAAAAACAGGTGTTTATTTCTTGCATAGTCCGGCGGCAGATACTATTTTGGCATTGCCTTACGTTTTTAAAATCCAAATCTGGTAGAAAAAATTTGTAAGAATTTTTAAAACCGGAAAACCCCGTACCCTGAGTGAAAAACCTTTTGATTACAATATCAATGGGATTAATGTGTACTTCTTTTACCATTATCCCTGTTACTAAGCATACAGCAGATAATATACTGCCTGCAAATGTCGGTATTGAGAAAACAATTCCTTTTGCTAAAGATGCATCTGCTGCTTTGTATGAAGCAATACAATTACAGCAATACGGATTATCTGAAGAAGCTTTTGCCAATGCCTGGAAGGGGTATGAAAAATTAGCAAATCAAAACAAGCTGACCCGCAGCAACTATCTTACCATCTGCGATTTCAGTCAGTCATCAAAACAAAAGAGGCTGTATATAATTGATGTGGTTAATAAAAAACTCATCACTAATACTTATGTGGCGCATGGTAAAAATTCGGGTGGCGAGTTTGCATCTAACTTTTCCAACATACCTGAATCGCTGCAAAGCAGCCTTGGTTTTTATTTAACAGCACAAACATATATTGGAGAGCATGGCCTGTCGTTAAGATTAACTGGTATTGATGCAGGATATAACGACAAAGCTTTTATGCGTAGCATCGTAATACATGGAGCCGGTTATGTAGATGCGGCAAGGGCAAAAGCAGGCATAATGATGGGTCGTAGTTTTGGCTGCCCTGCCGTGCCTGAAAAAGAATCCGCACAAATAATTAATACTATAAAAAACGGAAGTTGTTTATTCATCTATCACCCCAACCGGAATTATCTGCTGCATTCAAAAATATTAAACGGCTGATTGGACACAACAAGGATGGATGATTACAAAAGGCCCACCGTACCCTATGGTTGGGCTTTTTTGTTTATACTACTCACCTACCTTTGCCAGAATGGGTCAGTACAACAGAAGGGATACGGTTAATCTTTTATCAAAACTTACATTTCGCCGTGCATGGAACGGTATGAAGGTGCTTGGTAGCTATTACATCAGCAAATGGTTTAAAAAACCGGTTCAATGGGGCTATCCTGTTTCTATTTCTTTTGAGCCAACAACATCCTGCAACCTGCGCTGCCCCGAATGCCCGAGTGGACTCAGGGCCTTTACAAGGCCAACCGGTATGTTGCAACGGGATTTTTTTAGCGAAACAATAGACCAGTTACATAAAGAGCTGCTTTATCTGGTTTTTTATTTCCAGGGTGAGCCATATCTTAACCCCTCTTTCTTGGATATGGTGAAATATGCATCTTCAAAAAAAATTTATACCGCCACTTCTACCAATGCACATTATCTTACTGATGATAATGCAAAACGAACTATTGAAAGCGGACTAGACCGGCTGATTATTTCTATTGATGGCACCACACAAGAAGTGTATGAGCAATACAGGGTTGGTGGTAAATTAGATAAGGTAATAGAAGGCACAAAAAATATAGTGAAGTGGAAAAAAGAATTAAAAAGCAAAACGCCTTTTATTGTATTTCAGTTTTTGGTGGTAAAGCCAAATGAGCACCAGATAGAAGAGGTAAAGCAACTGGCAAAGGAAATTGGGGTGGATGATGTGTGGTTTAAAACAGCACAGGTGTATGATTATAAAAAAGACCCCAATCAGTTAATACCAACTATTGATAAATACAGCCGCTACCGCAAAACAAATAATGGCTATGAATTTAAAGGTAAATTAGCCAATCACTGCTGGCGGCTTTGGCATGATCCGGTAATTACCTGGGATGGGCTGGTCGCTCCTTGTTGTTTTGATAAGGATGCACAGCATCGGCTGGGTGATTTAAAGCAAAAGCCATTTAAAGAAATTTGGAAAAATGGAGAATATTTAAAATTTCGTCAACAAATTTTAAAAGGGAGAAAAAATATAGATATTTGCTCAAACTGTAGTGAAGGAACAAAAGTGTGGGGCAGCGATTAATATAAAAACTCAGCATAATGCAAATACCATCTACGGTATCTACCCGGGTACACTACCAGCATAAAACAATAGTAGATATTATTGATGGGCTTACTGATGAGCAAATACGCCGCAACATCTGGCCTGGCAAATGGTCAATATTTGAAACCATCGTACACCTGCAAACTTATCAGCATACATTTATACGCCGGGCAAAGCAAATATTAGAAGGGAAGAATCCGGAATTTCCCAGGTACAGTGCGGAAGCTGACCCTGTTTTCCTGGATAATTGTACCAAATCAATAAGGGAAGTAATGCAGGATATGCTTACAGTACGAAAAGAAATGACAGCAGAAATTTTAAATTTCCCCGAAGCAGATTATTCAAAAACCGGGACACACCCCGCATTTGGAAACATGAATTTAATGCAATGGATAAATTTCTTTCTGCTGCATGAAGCACACCACCTTTTTGTAATGTTTAAAATGGCAGCAGAGCTGAAGAAAATGACCTCCTGATTTTTTCCATCAATTTACCACTTCATTACTTCTTTATACAGCGAAGTATAAAAAGAAGCAAAGCCTTCAGCAAAATTGCGGATTGATTCGGATAAAAGTTTCATGGTGTTTTGAATTAATATCCCAAAGCAACTTATTTTTTTCATACCAGCCAATACCATAAAAGGGTTATTTTATCAACAACCCCTTATTTCTGTTAATAAAAGCCGAAAGGGAAATTAAATTTTGAATTATCAATGTTTAAACATTAATTTTATCCCGTAAATATTTATTCAACTAAAAATTTAATATTATGGATTTAAGAGCACAAGTAGACCAGTTAAACCAAATGATACTGGAAGGAAAAATTCTTGAAGCATTCGACAAGTTTTATGCAGAAAATGTGGTAATGCAGGATAATGATTACCCAGCCAGGGTTGGTAAAGAAGTAAACCGCCAGGCGGAAGAAGCTTTTGTAGGGGGACTTACAGAATTTCGGGGTGCAAAAGTAATAAGTACAATAATAAGTGATGGCCTTGCAGTAGTAGAGTGGTGGTTTGACTATACCCACAAAGATTATGGCACAAGAAACTACACCCAGCTTGCCGTGCAACGCTGGAAAAACGGCCAGATTGTAGAAGAGAAGTTTTACTACAATAATTAAGGGTTTACTTGTGCGGCATCAAAAAGTTTTAGCTGGGGCATCAGCTTCGCCTAAAACTTTTTACTTTTAAAGCCTCTTAAAGATGATAATGGGAATTGAAAAAGAAATACAACAAAGTAAATTCAGGAATGCACACCAGAAGGCATCAATCAACCTTATTTATACATTGGGGTGGATGAGGGATAAAACGAAATGTATTTTTGAAGAAGAAGATATTACCTCGCAGCAGTTTAATATCCTCCGCATTTTAAGAGGCAGCTTTCCCCAACCACTTTCTACCTTACAAATAAGAGAAAGAATGCTGGAAAAAATGAGTGATACAAGCCGTATTGTTGACCGCCTTATTGCTAAAGGCCTTGTAAAAAAAGTAACCTGCAAAAATGACCGCCGCTTAGTAGATGTAGTAATTTCCGACAAAGGAAAAAAGTTGCTTGAGCGGCTGGATCTTAAGCAGGACCAGATGGACAATGTACTCGGCAACCTTTCTGAACAGGATGCTACTATTTTAAGCGACCTGCTGGATAAGATACGGGATGGCAATCAATAATGCCATGCCAGTTCAAAACGTTAATTAATAGAAATACTATTAACCCACATTTTCTTTATTACTTAATGAAGTAGTATTTTCGCACTAATTAGCAACTACCAGATGAAAATTAAGCACCACCTTCTTTCAGCCATACTTCTTTTTACTTCTTACTTAATTCAAGCGCAGCCCAAATATGAATTTCGTGGCGTTTGGATTGCCACCGTTGATAATATTGACTGGCCAACCCATGGTAACTGGGACAGTGAAAAGCAAAAAGAAGAATTCATCAGGATATTGGATATGCACCAGCGTAACGGCATGAATGCAATGATTGTGCAGGTAAGGCCAGCGGCCGATGCATTTTATCCGTCGCAATACGAACCCTGGAGCCAGTGGCTTACAGGTGAGCAGGGCAAGCCTCCAGTACCTTATTACGACCCGCTACAGTTTATGGTTGATGAAACGCATAAACGGGGCATGGAGTTTCATGCATGGCTAAACCCCTATCGGGCAAATTTCAATATTACAAAAGCAAGCATAGCTGCCAACCATATTACCCGTACACACCCCGAATGGTTTTTAACCTACGGCGATAAAAAGTATTTTGACCCCGGAAATAAATCGGCGCAAAATTTTGTGGTCGATGTGGTAAAGGATATTGTAAAGCGGTATAATATTGATGCCATCCACATGGATGATTATTTTTATCCTTACCGTATAGCCGGAAAAGAATTTCCTGATGCAAAAAGCTATGCACAATCCGGCAGCAAGCTTACTAAAGATGACTGGCGCAGGAGCAATGTAGATACCATCATTCAGAAATTATATTGGACAATAAAAAGAGAAAAAAAACTTTGCCGCTTTGGCATATCACCATTTGGTGTTTGGAGAAATAAGGATAAAGACCCGCAGGGAAGCGATACTAAAGCAGGGCAAACAAATTATGATGATTTGTATGCCGATATATTATTGTGGATGAAAAAAGGATGGGTAGATTATGTAACGCCGCAGCTTTACCGGGAAGTTGGCGACAGCCTAATGGCTTATGAAAAACTATTAGACTGGTGGAGCAAACATAGCTATGGCAAGCATATTTATATTGGCCATGGCATATACCGTGCAGGCGGAAAAGAAAAAGGCTGGAACGACCCCACCCAGTTGCCCCGGCAGATAAAACTTAACCGCCGCTACCCCAATGTGCAGGGCAGTATTTATTTCAGCAGTAGAAGCTTTACTAAAAATCCCAATGGCTGGAACGACAGCTTGCAGAATAATTATTATAAATATCCGGCACTGCTGCCACCCATGCGATGGGTTGATAATGAAAAGCCGTGGCCACCCATTGTAGAAAAAAGTATCATCAATGATTCGATAATACAACTGATAGCAAAACCCGATCCGAGGAACAGGGTGGAAATAAAATATTATGTGGTATATCAGTTTGCAACCGACTCGCACAGCGAACCGTTTGGCAATGTGCCCAAATTTATTTCCCGGTTTGTACCTACCCCTGGCGGGTTTAAATTAACCGAACCATTATCAGCTGCACATTTTTCTTACCGCTATCTTATAACTGCCGTCGGCAGAAATAATAATGAAAGCGATTTAAGTGAAATAGCCATATTAGTACAGCCCGATGGCAAGTGGGAGTTTTATAATCAATAGGAATATAACCGGGTAAAGGAAAGGTGTAATGGTAAAATGTAGCTTGCTTTATTTTACCTTTACAAAGCATTTGTTCATGCAGAGTTGAACACAACTATTAATTCTTAATTATTCATTTTTAATTACCCCAATATGCCCGGCTACGAACTCTGGAGTGATATAGAAAGAAAAGAAGTAAACGATGTACTAGAAACCGGTATACTTATGCGGTATGGTTTTGATGCGGCAAGAAAAGGCATCTGGAAAAGCAAAGAATTAGAAGCTGCTATCTGTAAAACATTCGGCAGCAAATATGCACAACTAACATCAAGTGGTACGGCTGCATTAACCACAGCCTTAAGTGCATTAGGTATTGGTTATGGTGATGAAGTAATAACACCAGCCTTCACCTTTGTAGCATCTTTTGAAGCAGTAATGAGTGTGGGTGCGGTGCCTGTATTGGTTGATGTTGATGATACATTAACGTTAAACCCCGATGCGGTAAGAAAAGCCATTACCCCAAAAACAAAAGCAGTGATGCCGGTGCATATGTGCGGCAGCATGGCGGATATGGATGCATTGCTTGCTATTTGCAAAGAACATAATCTTCTTTTATTAGAAGATGCTTGCCAGAGTATAGGCGGCTCCTACAAAGGAAAAATGCTGGGTACCATTGGTGATGCAGGAACTTTTTCTTTCGATTTTGTAAAAACCATGACCTGCGCCGAAGGCGGTGTGGTAATGACGAACAGCGAAGAGGTGTATGTAAAAAGTGATGGCTATACCGATCATGGTCATGACCATTTGGGTAGCGACCGGGGTGCCGACCTTCACCCTTTTATTGGATACAACTATCGCATCAGCGAATTACATGCTGCTGTTGGCTTGGCACAAATAAAACGGCTGACTGGTTTTTTAGCTACGCAGAAAAAAAATCATACTGTATTAAAAAATATTTTGGCCACCGTACCTGAAATAAGTTTCAGAAGGATACCAGACCCTGCTGGAGACAGTGGTTCTTTTGTTTGCTGGTTTTTACCAACAAAACAAATAACAGAAGCCGTAGTGGCAGAATTAAAAACACAAGGTATGCTGCCCGGTAATTTTTACTGGTATAATAATAACTGGCACTACATCAGCAAATGGGATCATCTTAAAAATGCAACAACCCTTAATGCCCTTAGCCCTGAAATAAAAGAGAGGGTAATGCAGCAGGCCAATAAAAATTTTGCAGCAAGTGATGCGGTACTGAGCCGCTGCATCTGCACTTCTGTAAGTTTATTATGGACAGATGAACAGATTGAAGAAAAAGGGAGAAGATAGTGGCTGTGGTGAAGAAGGTGCTGGGATAGTGGTTGTTTCTAATTACAATTTCAGTATTTGTGTCAACCTACTTCGGTACGAAGCAACTGAAGACATACCGGGCGACCCGGCTCGGTTCATCCATATTTCAGTATTTTTATTGTTATGGTAACAATAATTGCCGTCATCTTTATCCTGGGTTATGTGGTTATTGCATTCGAGCAGCCTTTAAAAGTAAACAAGGCAGCTACCGCATTAATTACGGGTGTGCTTTGCTGGACGGTTTTTGCCCTTTTTGCTGAAGACAAACATTCTCCTGGCCATATTGTGGGGGGATATTTGGGCGAAGTGGCAGGGATACTTTTTTTTCTTTTGGGTGCAATGACGATTGTGGAACTGATAGATGCCCATGATGGCTTTGAAGTAATTACAAGCCGCATTAAAACAACTGATAAAAAGAAACTGGTTTGGATAATTGGTTTTATTACTTTCTTTCTTTCAGCCGTACTGGATAACCTTACCACTACTATCGTTTTAGTTTCTTTATTACGGATTATTATTCCCGATAAAAAAGACCGGATGCTGTTTACCGGCCTTGTAATTATTGCTGCAAATGCAGGTGGTGCATGGAGCCCTATTGGAGATGTAACAACAACCATGCTCTGGATTGGCGGGCAAATAACTGCGACTAGTATTATTATTCAAACATTTTTACCCAGTCTTGTTTGTTTTTTAGTACCTGCATTTATTATAAGCAGGCAGGTAAAAGGAAATGCAGAAAGAGAAACAAAAATGAAAGCAGAACAGCTTACCTCCACACCAAAAGAAAGGAGTATTGTATTCTGGTTAGGCATTGGTAGTTTATTATTTGTGCCTGTTTTTAAAACCATTACCCATTTACCACCCTATATGGGTATATTATTAGGGCTTGGGGTAATGTGGGTGATAACAGAAATGATACACCATGAAAAAGATGAAGCAGAAAAAGGTGTGCTTTCTGTAAACCATGCCCTGCGAAAAATTGACACACCAAGTATTTTATTCTTCCTGGGTATTTTATTAAGTATTGCTGCATTGCAGGCAACAGGTGTGCTGACTAACCTTGCCACATCATTAAACAACATAATAGGAAATATAAAAGTGATTACACTGATAATCGGTTTGCTTTCTTCCATTGTAGATAATGTACCGTTAGTAGCTGCATCACAAGGCATGTATGGATTGGAGCAATATCCCACCGGGCATTTCTTCTGGGAGTTTCTTGCTTATTGCGCAGGTACGGGTGGTAGTTGTTTAATTATTGGTTCTGCTGCAGGTGTAGCAGCAATGGGTTTGGAGAAAATAGAATTCTTCTGGTATATGAAAAAGATAGGCTGGCTGGCACTAATTGGTTACCTGGCCGGTGCTGCGGTATTTATTTTGCAGCATCAGTTAGTGCGATAAATCAGATGCCACTATACTCGTACAACGGGTCAATATCGGTTCCCGCCTTCATTTCTACTATTGGTTTTATCAATCCATCATGCAAATCATAAACCCAGCCATGTAAATCGGGTTGTTGCTCATTACTCCATGCTTTTTGTATAATGGCCGTTTTAGCAAGGTTAAATACCTGCTCCTTTACATTTAGTTCAACCATTCGGTTAATCCTGCTTTCGTCATTGTCAATAGCTTCCAGTTCTTTTCGGTGTATGCGGTAAATATCTTTTATGTTACGCAGCCACATGTTAAGCACCTGGTTAAAATCATCATTACCCATAGCAGCTTTTACACCGCCACAACCGTAGTGGCCGCAAACAACTACATGTTTTATTTTAAGATGGTTTACTGCATAATCCAGTACACTCATCAGGTTTACATCTGTATTTACCACAAGGTTTGCAACATTGCGATGGATAAATATTTCTCCCGGCTCAGTTTGGGTTATTTGATCGGGAGGTACCCTGCTATCACTGCAACCAATCCACAAAAACTCGGGGCATTGAACATGCAGGAGTCTTTCAAAAAACTCAGGGTCTTCGGTCAGTTTTTGGGCAGCCCAATGCTTATTATCATTTAGTAATACCTCGTATGGTTTCATATAAAGGCTTGTTTCTTCAAAAATAGCTTTAACCAGCTGCATTTGAACAGGGTAGTTATTACTATCAACTAACAACCGATAATAAAAATTTGACAAACGGATGAACTTTTTAAGCCCTTTGACCGTTATTTTTGCACACCATGTGGAAATTAGTTTATAAAATATTGGTGCTGTTTCTTCTTATCTCTTTTACAACAGAGATATCTGTACCTATATTCTGTAAGGACGGTACTGTTTGTTTATTAATGAACTGCGACGAGTCGGACGAAAAAAAAGATGGTGATAAAAAGGAAAAGGAAGAAGATATGAAAGATAAAATCACCCCCTCCTTAAAACTTTTTTCTCTATCAACTATTATCAGGGATTTTCACTTGCAAGATGAGTGTATTAAAACCCTCGGGTATTTGTCACTGCCTGAAATACCCCCAGACCAGGTCTAATATTTCTCTTTTACTTTTTTATTAAAATGCTTTTGCCTTCCTGGTGAAGCCAATTCTGTTTACATAGTTATTTAATTACATCTTATGAATAAAGGATTATTCAAGAACTTAAAGTCTGATTTACCTGCAGGTTTGGTGGTTTTTTTAGTGGCCTTGCCATTATGTATAGCTATTGCTGTAGCCAGCGGTGCGACACCCTTTAGCGGTCTCATTGCCGGTATTATTGGCGGCTTGGTAGTAGGTTCGTTAAGCAATTCACCATTGAGTGTAAGTGGTCCGGCCGCCGGCTTGGCTACTTTAGTATCCGGTGCAATTATAGCCTTAGGGGGTGTACAGAGTTATGGCCTTTTTTTGTGTGCAGTTGTGCTGGCCGGATTAATACAAATAGCATTAGGTGTATTAAAGTTGGGTGGCATTGCTAATTATATTCCTTCCAGTGTAATTAAAGGCTTGCTAACCAGCATTGGTATCTTAATTATTGCTAAGCAGATTCCGCATATTTTCGGGAGAGATAAAGATGAGAAAGGTCACCTGATTGATATGATACCTTTTACGGTGGTGATTGGCATGACTTGCTGATACCACTGCAAAAAATAGAAGTAGGAGTAGTTATTATTTCTATTGCTTTCTATATTGATAATGGTATTATGGGATAAATCTCCATTAAAGAAAAAACTACCTTATGTACCCAGTGCATTGGTAGCTGTAATATTCGGTATTGTGCTTGAATCAAATCTGGATTGCAGCAAGTAGTAATTTGCAAATCATAGAAGAATCTCATTTGATAAAATTACCAGTAGCAAAAAATGCCCAGGAGTTTTTTGGTTTTTTTACCCTTCCGGATTTTAACGGGTTTGCCAACGGCACCGTTATAATGTATGGTTTTATCATTGCCATAATAGCTTCTTTGGAAACCTTGTTAAGTATAGAAGCGGTTGATAACCTGGATCCCGAAAGAAGGGTAACAAGCACCAACAGGGAATTGATTGCACAGGGTACAGGAAATGCAGTTTCAGGTTTAATAGGTGGATTGCCGATAACAAGTGTAATTGTAAGAAGTAGTGCTAATGTAAATGCAGGCGGTAAAACTAAACTCTCTGCTATTTTTCATGGTGGTTTATTGCTGGTAAGTGTCATATTAATTCCAGGTTTATTAAACATGATTCCCAAAGGTGCGTTGGCGGCCATCCTGATTTTAACAGGCTGGAAATTGGCTAAGCCATCTGTATTCAAAGGTTTTTGGGATGCCGGAAAATACCAGTTTATACCTTTTATTGTTACCGTACTGGTAATTATTGCAGTTGACCTGATTGCGATAGTGCCAGCATTAAGTGGTAAAGGACTTATAATAGGTGTACTGGCAGGAATTATTGCAGCAACAGGTGCCATTTTGCACGGCAACCTTAAAAATTCTTACTTCTTCCATTCGGAAAAACATAGAGAGGGAGATACTATTAATATCAAACTTTCAGAAGAAGTATCATTTTTAAATAAAGCTGCTATACGGCAAACATTGGATCATATGCCGGAAAACTCTTCTGTAGTAATTGATGCTTCTAATACAAGGTATATTGATTATGATGTACTGGGCCTGATTAAAGAATTCAGGGATATTAAAGTTCCATTAAAAAACATAAAGCTGCAATTGGTAGGGTTTAAAGAAGCCTATAAGATTGAAAACACACAAAGTGTGCAATCATCGCATTAAACAAATATTATTTGATCAAATAAAGTATAATAAAAAATTATGAGAGCTCATACAAAAGAAACACAAGCCAGTTTAACGCCGAGAATGGCACTGGAAGTATTACAAGAAGGGAATGGACGGTTTATTAAAAACTTAAAAGCACAGAGGGATTTGCTTGGGCAGGTAAATGATACCAGGGAAGGACAATGGCCATTTGCCACTATACTTAGTTGTATTGACAGCCGGACTTCTGCGGAATTGATTTTTGACCAGGGATTAGGGGATGTTTTTTCAATCAGGATTGCCGGCAACATTGTAAACACAGACATCCTCGGCAGTATGGAGTTTGCCTGCAAAGTGGCCGGGTCAAAGCTGATAGTCGTCTTAGGTCATACCAAATGCGGAGCAGTAAAAGGTGCCTGCGATCATGTTGAAATGGGTAACCTTACCGAGTTGTTATCAAAACTGCAACCCGCTGTTTACTCCGAATCTGAAACAACGGCTGCCGATAAGAGAAATTCAAAAAACGGAAAGTTTGTTGAGAATGTGGCTACTTTAAATGTGAAGCGCAGTGTGAAGAATATTATCGAACGCAGTTTTATTCTGGAGGAGATGTTAGATAAAGGAGAAATAGGCATTGTAGGAGCCATGTATAATATTGATACTGGTAAGGTGGAATTTTATAAAGATGTATCATATATTAAGGATGAAAAAAATCCGAAATTCAGTGTGGCTGAGCTAAGGCATTAATTTTTTTAAACAGGGTTGGAGATTGTCTCCAACCCGATTTTATTTTATATGAGCAATCATTCTATTCGACGAAGCACATGCCATTCATGAATTAAAACATTTTTTGCCTGCACAACAGGCATTAAAAGATTTTATTCATCATAACTCCCTACATGCTTTTCAGCACCTGAAATTTTATGATGCCATTTTTAAAGCGTCAAAAATTTTTGGTTTCCAGGTGCATTTACAATTGCCGGAATACCGGGCTATGCATAAAACCGGAAGAATACGGGAAGATGTGCTGCAAATGGTGATTGCGAATAAAAAGGGTAAAGATGCTGTAGCTGAATTGGAAAGAAAAACTCATCAGTCAAGATTATGACACTATCAATCACCCCCGTATCGGGCAATTAAGAAAATACTGGAAAGATGTTTATCACCTTGATTTAGATAATAAAGTTCATCCATTGCTCTTTCGTATTCTCTGTGCTTTTTTAGACCAGGGGATTGCTATTGATAGCTTCCCGGTGGTTAGTAAGCCTTTTATTGAAAGCGTTAGAGAAATGGAACAAAACAGCTTTGTTAGTTTCTTTAAAACAAAAGCAGTAAAGCAAAAATTTATATCCGGTAATTATTCAATAACCGAGTTATTAAAAACAATTGTTGGTAAAGAAGAATATTTTGAACAATATTTATTCGACCAGCAATTTGCCCATCATGGATGGAGCGGTTTTGTAAGTGCAGTGGAAGACAATCCGCAAACATTGCTTGATAGAAACAGATAACCCTGAAAGAATTACTGGAGTTTGAATTGCTGATGGAGTTGGACACATTAAATCATGTATTGGGAAATAAATGGCAGCCGTTAACTAATCATGTTACAGAGCCGCCGGTTAATTTATTTGCCGATGTTGCTAAAACAGAATTAGCAGAAGTAATAGAACTATGGCAGGATGCATTTGAATGGAGTTACTATGATTCGGTGTTAAAGGGGATATTATTGGCAGCCCCCCCACCCCCCGAAGGGGGGATTTTGGTCTCCGATAGTTCAATTATTAATGACGGAAACCAAAAAGCCGAGAATAATAAAACGACTCAGACAATAACAGACTCCAAGAACCCCCCATCGGGGGGCAGGGGGGCTTCCCTCCAGGCTATCTTCTGCATCGATGAAAGAGAAGATTCCATTCGCCGTCACATCGAAGCAGTTGATAAAAAAGCTGAAACATTTGGTGCTCCCGGTTTTTTTGGTGTGGAGTTTTATTTCCAACAGGAAGGCGGTAAGTTTTATGATAAGCTTTGCCCGGCACCGGTTACACCAAAATATCTTATTAAAGAGCATGATGCAAAATCAGTAAGAAAGGATGAACTGATTTATACCAAGTTTACACATGGCATTTTATCAGGGTTTTTATTGAGCATCAGTTTTGGTTTTTGGGCTTTTGTAAAAAAAATACAATTACTGTTTAGTCCCAAAATGAGTCCGGCTATTTCCGATGCATATGCTCACATGGATAAGCTTTCAACACTTACTATCGAAAATAAAAATCCGGCAGATATTGAAAACGGATTGCAGATTGGTTACACATTGGATGAAATGGTAACCAGAGGAGAAAATTTTTTGCGGGGCATTGGCATGGTTAAAAATTTTGCACCGATTATTTATTTTGTTGCACATGGCAGTAGCAGTGCCAACAATCCGCATCATGGGGCACACGATTGCGGTGCCTGTAGCGGACGCCCCGGGGCCACCAATGCAAGAGTGCAATCTTTTATTTTAAATCATAAAAAAGTAAGAGAAGTATTGGCAACAAAAGGAATTATAATTCCAGCTACTACTCAATTCATAGGCAGTATGCATGATACGGCGGCTGATGTGTGGGGCTATTATGATGAAGACATATTAACTCCTGAAAATGCGCAACGTCATCTAATCAACAAACAAAATTTTGAAACTGCCTTAAACCTGAATGCAAAAGAAAGAAGTCGCCGCTTTGCATCTATTAATACCAAACAGGAATTGGAACAAGTTCGTAAAGCTATTCACAGTCGTTCAGTTTCTTTGTTTGAACCAAGACCAGAATTAGGACATGGCACCAACACCTTAGCCATTATTGGCCGCAGACAAACAACTAAAGGTTTATTCCTCGACAGAAGAGCATTCTTAAATAGTTATGATTATACCACTGACCCCGATGGAGCAATTCTAACAGCCGTAATGCGACCTATCGGATTGGTTTGCGGTGGTATTAATTTGGAGTATTATTTCTCCAGGGTAGACAATATTAAAATGGGTGCAGGTACTAAACTGCCGCATAATGTAATGGGCTTGTTTGGTGTGGCCAATAGTAGTGATGGTGATTTGCGTCCCGGCCTTCCCTGGCAAATGATTGAAGTACATGACCCGGTTCGTTTGCTGGTAATTGTAGAACATCAGCCTGACATTGTGTTGAAAGCCATTCAATCATCACCCGAAGTATTTGAATGGTATAAAAATGAGTGGGTGCATATTGTGGCCTTGCACCCGGTAGAAAAACAGTTTTATTATTTTAAGAACGGTGCATTTGCAAAATATGAACCTATTACCAATGCCAGTGAGATAAAAACTATTCACAACATGGAAGAGTTTATAGAAGGGGCAAAGGAAATGGAGACAAATATATTGTACATGCAACGGAAGAAAATTTGCCGGTGTATTTACTAGATTAGAAATGTAGTATGCGGAAACTTCCCCTCCTTGGAGGGGCGAATTGAGGAAAATAAATTGCTGTAGTGAACCGGGGTGGGTTATGAACCAGCTATAGTGCTGAAATTGTAACTGGGCTTTTAAAAATTACTATTACAAATGGACCAACTACTTATTTTATTTATCGCCATACCGATGCTGGCTTTTTTTGCTACACTTTTATGGCAAAATAAAAGTGAGAAAGCTATCGGTAGCATTGTACGGATTGCCAAAGTGTCAAATATTTTAATTGCCCTTTCATTTTTTGTTTGGTGGATGATAAACGGTCTTGACCCCATCAGTCATAAGGTGGCGACACTTTATGAAACTGACCATTTTGTTTTTGCCATTCAATTGTATTATGATGAAGTAACGGCTGTGTTCAGCATTATCGGTGCTTTCTTATTTTTCCTGGTAGCAACGTTCAGTAAATATTATATGCACCGGGATGAAGGTTACAAACGATTTTTCAATACCATCTTATTATTTGCGACAGCGTATAACTTTATCATTCTCGCCGGTAATTTTGAAACCTTGTTCATTGGCTGGGAAATAAAAGGTATTTGTTCTTTTATATTAATAGCCTTTTACCGTAACCGTTATTTGCCGGTTAAAAATGCTTTTAAAGCAGTTACAAATTATCGTATCAGTGATGTGGCATTAATGCTTGCCATGTGGATGATGCACCATCTTACCCATCAGAATATTAATTTCTCTCAACTGGGTGAAGCAAAAGAAATTGCTAATGCCGCGAGTCAAACGGGCATGGCCATCTTTATTGTTTGTATGATTATATTGCCGGCTACTATTAAATCAGCACAGTTTCCTTTCACCACCTGGTTGCCGAGGGCCATGGAAGGCCCCACTGCTTCTTCCGCTATTTTTTACGGTTCGTTGAGTGTACATATCGGTGTTTTTCTATTGTTGCGTACACATCCTTTTTGGGAAGATATGTTGTGGGCAAAAATTGTTATCATTGCAATTGGTGCAATAACAGCAATAATGGCCACGATGATTGCAAGAGTGCAGCCAACAGTTAAAACACAAATTGCTTATTCCTCTGCTGCGCAAATTGGTTTGATGTTTATTGAAATAGCATTGGGCTTTCATTGGTTGGTGTTGGTACATTTTGCAGGCAATGCTTTTTTAAGAACTTACCAGTTACTGGTTTCACCTTCGGTGTTAAACTATTTAGTGCATCACCAGTTTTTTCATTACGTTAAGCCAACACAAAAAGTAGTATCGAAAATAAAAGCTTCGATATATATGCTGGGCATTAAGGAATGGAACCTGGATACAATCATGTTTACTTACTTGTGGAGTCCTTTTAAATGGATTGGTAAGACAATTACAGTTTTTGCAATCCAATATTTTCATTGGTATTCTTGCTGTTGCCGGTGTTGTGCTTTTAATTCTTGGTTATACCAGCCATGATAGTATTCCTTCTTTGGATGGGGCATTGCCAATTGTTTTAATGAGCATTGCATTAATGGTTATTCTTTTTGCTTTCTCTTTCCGCCAATCAGCTATAAAGGCATGGATATATTTACTGACCGGCCACTTATTCATTATGGCTGCAGTATTATTTAATGCTCCACATATTAATTTGATTGAAATTATATTTTATGCTAGCGGTGTTTTGCTTGCCTTTATACTGGGTTATTATTGTTTGCAAAAAATTAAAGCCATTGACAACGATATTTCACTCAACCAGTTTCATGGGTATGTATATGAGCAAAACACCACTGGGTTTTTGTTCTTAGTATCAGCGATGGGTATGCTGGGCTTCCCTTTGACTGCTGCCTTTATCGGTATTGATGTGTTGTTTACTTATGTGCATAGCAATCAAATAGCTCTTATAATTCTGATGGCACTCTGTTTTATATTTATTGAGTTGTCGGCCTTTCGGATTTTGCTGCGCATCTTCTTTGGCCCGCACAAAAAACTAAACCATCCTGTAGCATTCAGGAGTTCTTAATTTTGACTGAATGAAAAATTGTATTACTGCACTCTTGTTGCTTGTGTCATCCTGCTGTACTGCACAGAATGACCGGGTAAATGATTATAACAATATCAACTGGGCACAGCTTTTTATTACTAAATCACTCAACAAAAAAACAGATTGGCTGATAGAGTACCAATGGAGGCGTACCAACGGATTGAAATACTGGCAGCAGGGACTGTTTCGTACAGCCTTGCAATACAAGCCCAACAATAATATAGCATTGACAGCAGGCTATGCGCAGGCAGAAACTTTTGCCTATGGCGACTTTCCGATTGCCAGCAACGGAACTTTTCCGGAGCACCGGTTATTTGAACAGGTGCTGATGAAACAATCTCTTTCTAAACTTAATATTAGTCACCGCTTTAGAATTGAACAGCGGTTTATTGGCCGTGTAAAAGCAGGAACAGACAGGGAGATAGAAAAATGGTTATTATCCAATCGCTTTCGATATATGTTGAAACTGCAATACCCATTCAACAAAAATTTTTATGGATGGTGCGGAGATGAGTTGATGCTCAGTGCCGGCAAAAATGTAGGCGTAAATATTTTTGATCAGAACAGGATTCACCTGAATTTGGGTTACAAAGTGAATAATAGAATCTCTGTGGAGCTTGGCTATATAAATCAAACCCTGCAGCAGGGCCGCAGGGTTAATAATGCAACGATTGTACAGCGCAACAATGGTATTGTGCTAAGTACCTCCTTAGTCTTTTAAGTCGGTGTTATTCTCTGGCAGGTAATCATACTCTCCCCGAAAAGCATACCAGCCAAAAATCATCAGCCCTATTGCGATAGGCAGGAAAATGGTAATGATGATAACCCAGATAACGGGATTGTTGATGTCTTTTTTACCAGCAGGATCAATATGGGTGAAGGCTCCATCAACTAATGCATAAATTACAACAGGCGCAATTATCAGCCAGGCAATGCCTAACAACCTTTTCAATGGATTCATAAATTAATCTTTTATATTTCTATCAATTTTATTTCTCAGATACACAACACCGATAATTAAACATAATGTAGCAACGCCTATCGGATACCAAAGTCCCACCAATGGGTCGGCAGTAAAAGTTGTGGTGAGTAATAAACCAATAAATGGTACCAACCCGCCAAACACACCATTGCCTATATGATAAGGTAAACTCATGGAAGTGTACCGGATTTTTGTCGGGAACATTTCTACTAAGAAAGCGGCGATAGGGCCGTAAACCATGGTTACATAGAGGATGAGGATGAAAACGAGGAAGATGAATTTCCAGTATAATTTTTTTGGCAGAATTGTATTCGAATATTTTGGCGCACTGTCATTATTGATTTTTATCTCTGGCAAGAAAGTAGATATATAAATAGTATCGACTGTTTTTTTTGTAAATTTTATACCACTTAAGCTTTGGTAATTAGTAGTAATTTCTGCTACATGAGTATTGTTAGGATAGCTTGTTACTGAATCAGCTTTAATTATTGTAAGTTCTTCGGTCTTGAATTTTTTAACTTCGGAATTCTGTAAAAACTCACTAAATATCGGCCTATAACTAAATATTGCCAATGCCATGCCGGCCATCATTATCCATTTCCTTCCAATCTTATCACTCAGCCAACCCCAGAAAAGAAAAAATGGTGTGGCAAATGCAATAGCCCATAGCATTATCGTTCTGCTTTGTTCAAATTCTATATTACATTTTGTTTCTAAAAAACTTTGCGCATAAAATTGTCCTGTGTACCAAACTACTCCTTGTCCCATTACTGCACCAAATAAAGCGAGCAGCACCATTTTAAAATTCGCCTTGTTTCGGAAACTTTCTTTTAATGGATTAGTAGATGTTTTACCCTCTGATTTTAGCTTGGTGAAGGCAGGCGACTCGGCCATCTTCATTCGTATATAAATAGAAACACCAACGAGTAAAATCGAAATCCAGAACGGATACCGCCAGCCGCCCCATTCTGCATTAAAGGCACCATCACTCATATTTGATTTTACCAATAGTATTACACCTAATGCCACAAATAATCCCAGTGTGGCTGTAGTCTGTATCCAACTGGTATAATAACCTCTTTTACCAACTGGTGCATGTTCGGCTACATAGGTAGCAGCACCTCCATACTCACCACCTAGTGCAAGGCCTTGTAATAATCGTAGTAATAAAACCAATAGTGGAGCGGCTAGGCCAATACTTTTATAACTGGGTACGCAACCAATTAAAAAAGTGGAACCACCCATTAATACCAGTGTCAGCAGAAAAGTATATTTTCTTCCAATCAAATCGCCAAGGCGGCCAAACACCAATGCACCAAAAGGCCGCACAATAAAACCAGCAGCAAATATGGCTAATGTACTCAGCAAGGCAGCGGTACTATTTCCTTCGGGAAAAAATTGTGTGCTGATGGTTTTGGCAAGCATACCAAAAATGTAAAAGTCGTACCACTCTATCATGGTGCCCATGGAAGAGGCGGTAATTACCTTACGGATACTGTTGGTTTTGTTCATGGCTGTAAGATAATAATTAGTGAAGCAAGCAAAAAATATTATACGCCATCGTTGCCGCCAGTTCTTGTTTAAAACATCGCCCAGAGAAAAAAGAGAGAAAGAGGATTAGATCGGAATCATTTATATTCTCTTGTCCTCTTTTTCTCTTAGCAAAAAATCTTCCGAAAGATGTAAATTTAAACTTTCGTATCAGTAGGTATTTAATTAGCAATATTGAGTATCCAAAATACAGGGTCTCAAATTATTAATTACTAATTCTTAATTTTTAACTCTCATTCATGTCATATTCCTATCAGATAAAATCATTGGAGCAGTACAAAGCTGATTACAAGAGAAGTGTGGAAGACCCCGAAGGCTTCTGGTCAGCTATTGCTGAAAATTTTCAATGGAGAAAAAAATGGGACAAAGTGCTGGAGTGGAATTTTACTGAACCCAAAGTAGAATGGTTCAAAGGTGGAAAGCTAAACATAACCGAGAATTGTATTGACCGGCACTTGGCGACTATGGGAGAAAAGCCAGCCATCATCTGGGAGCCGAATAGCCCTGATGAAAGAGTAAGAGTAGTAACGTACAATCGTTTGCACAAAAGAGTATGCCAGGTAGCACAGATGTTGAAGAATAACGGTGTGAAGAAGGGCGACAGGGTTTGTATTTATATGGGCATGGTACCTGAGTTGACGTATGCGGTGCTAGGCTGTGCAAGAATCGGTGCTATTCATTCCGTAATATTCGGCGGCTTTAGTGCACAAAGTATTGCTGATAGATTGGATGATGCGAAAGCAGAGTTTATCATTACCTGCGATGGTGCGTACAGGGGTGGAAAAGATATTCCACTCAAAAGTGTGATTGATGATGCATTGATTGGAAATAAAACAATCAGGAAAGTAATTGTATATACCCGTACAAGAACTCCGGTGAGTATGATAAAAGGAAGGGACTTGTGGTGGGAAGATGAAATGGATAGAGCGGAAGAAGAATTAGGGGAGGCCCTTCCCAACCTTCCCCGATGGGGAAGGAGCCAGGTCGTTCAAACTTTATAGATACTGCCCGAAAATCAACGTACAATCTTTTGAAAGAATTGAGCCAGAAGCATAAGGACAATCCTACCGAAGAAGAAAATATTCTGTGGCAATATTTGCGGGCAAATAAAACTGGCTATCATATCAGGAGACAGCATGTTATTGACGAGTTTATTACTGACTTTGTTTGTCTAAAGAAAAAATTGGTAATAGAAGTGGATGGTGGCTACCATACATTGAAGGAACAACAAGACTATGATAGTATGAGAACCTCCTTTTTAGAAGAGATGGGTTTTAAGGTTGTCAGATTTACAAATGAAGAAGTTAGGAATAACGTAAGCGATGTAATAGAACGGATTAAAAGTGCTTTAGCAAACCTGCCTGACGCAGAAAAAGGAAAACCAATTCTTTCGGGGTCTAAAGTCCTCCCCATCGGGGAGGATTTAGGAGGGGCTTCTGGATGGACTGCAGAACCAATGGATGCAGAAGACCCTTTATTTATATTATACACTTCCGGCAGTACAGGTAAACCCAAAGGTGTAGTTCATTCCTGTGCGGGTTATATGGTATGGACGAACTACACTTTTGTCAACGTATTTCAATACCAGCCCAGGCGATATTCATTTTTGTACGGCTGATATTGGTTGGATAACAGGACATAGCTATATCGTTTATGGCCCTTTAAGTGCAGGAGGCACTTCATTAATGTTTGAAGGCATACCTACTTATCCTGATGCAGGAAGATTTTGGGATATAGTTGATAAGCATAAAGTGAATATTCTTTATACGGCGCCAACAGCTATAAGAAGTTTGATGGGCTTTGGAGCAGAACCATTGAAAGGGAAAGATTTATCATCCTTAAAAATACTGGGCACCGTAGGTGAACCTATTAATGAAGAAGCATGGCATTGGTACGATGAAAATATCGGAAAGAAAAAATGCCCGATAGTAGATACCTGGTGGCAAACAGAAACAGGCGGTACATTAATCTCCAATTTTGCAGGCATTACTCCCGCCAAGCCAAGCTGGGCTACACTGCCCATGCCGGGTGTACAACCATTGTTGGTGGATGAAAATGGAAAAGAAGTAACAGAGAAAGATGAAAACGGAATGCTAAAAGGAAATCTGTGTATTAAAGCACCATGGCCATCTATATTAAGAACTACCTGGGGCGACCATGAACGTTGTCGCACCAATTATTTTGCTACTTATCCTGGTTTATATTTTACGGGTGATGGTGCCTTAAAAGATGCAGAAGGCAATTACAGAATTACCGGAAGAGTGGATGATGTATTAAATGTAAGCGGCCACCGCATTGGCACTGCCGAAGTGGAAAATGCCATTAATATGCATGCAGGTGTGGTGGAAAGTGCAGTGGTGGGCTATCCGCATGATATAAAAGGGCAAGGGATTTATGCCTATGTAATTTACAATGGCCATCATGGCGATGAGGAATTGAGAAGGAAAGATATTTTACAAACCGTAACAAGGGTTATCGGGCCAATTGCCAAACCCGATAAAATTCAATTTGTATCAGGCTTGCCAAAAACAAGAAGCGGAAAAATTATGCGGCGCATTCTACGAAAGATTGCAGAAGGAGAAACCGCTAACTTGGGAGATACTTCTACCTTACTTGACCCGGGTGTGGTAGAGGAAATAAAGTATGGAAAACTTTAAGCGAATATGAATGATTGCTTTAATGCTACTATATTATTCCTTTTACATTTATTTAGTTGTTTTTATAATTTACATAGTTGTTCAGTTCTTTAAAAAGAAGAAACTTCCCTGGGTATTACTATCAGCACAGGTACTTACTATTGCAATATTCTTTTATCTGCAAAATCTGGTGGATAATCATAAACTAATTTTTACAGGCAACTATAAAGATAGTACAGAACATTGGGCAGACGGAATGGCGAATGTGTATGTTTCATTTGCAAACCTGGGAATATTATTATTGATATTTATAGTTTTGCAAATCGGATTTTGGTACTTCTTTAATAAACAACTAAAGCAGCTGAATACTCAGGAGTTAGTTAACCATTTTTTCGAGAAAAATGAATAACACATTCAATATACCGTGTTCGGGGTATAACAATATTCTATATTCTCTTTATTTTGTACAAATTTCATAATGTACCGACTATTATTTCTTCCTTTGTTATTGCTTTTTAGCTTTTGCGAAGCCCAAAAACTAAAAAGAACTGATTTGGGCCAGTCACCACTTTAAAGCTATTGCACTCCGGTAAAAGATCAATCTATGTCTTCCACCTGCTGGAGTTTTTCCAGCACTTCTTTTTTAGAAAGTGAATTACTGAAGAAAGGGAAAGGAGCCACCGACCTCAGCGAAATGTTTATAGCCCGCCATTCTATGATGCGAAAAATAGAACGGCACCTCAATCTGAACGGCGGGAATTTCTTTACACCCGGTGGCCAATTTCATGATGCAGTGTGGGTAATGAAAAACTATGGCGCTATGCCCGAAGAAGCCTATAATGGAATGGGCAGGGGAGAGAACAGTCATAACCATGAAGAAATGGATACCGTTCTCAATGGATTGGTAAAGTATATTCTCTCCATTGAAGTATTACAGAATTAAACAAGGGGCAGAGAAGAATTATAGACAGCATCCTCGATTCTTATTATGGAAAAATTCCGGCATTATTTGTCTATAAAGGGAAAACATATACTCCCAAAACTTACTTGAAGAATTATCTCGGTATTAACCCTGATGACTATGTGGAGATAACTTCTTACACTCATCACCCTTTCTATACAAAATTTGTACTGGAAGATAAATATAATTGGACAGCAGATGAATACTGGAATGTGCCGATAAAAGATTTTGAAGACATTACTAAAATTGCCATTGATAATGGGTATACAGTGGGTTGGGATGGCGATGCGGCGGATGAATATTTTGATTACACCGAGGGATTAGCTTACATGCCTTTACCCATAAAAGATATGCAAGCCGCCAGGCAAACCGCATTTGAAGACAAAACAACAGAGTTGGACCATATGATGCATATAGTAGGCCGTACCAAAGAGTTGGGCAATATCTGGTATTACATCAAAAACTCATGGGGCAATACCAACTCCTTGGGTGGTTTTATGTGGATGAGGGAAGATTATTTTAAAATGCGAACCCTTGCCATCATCGTAAATAAGAATGCGATTCCGGTTGGGATAAGAAGGAAGATGGGGTTATAAGACTTTACTAATCTATCTGTCTGAATTTTAATAAAGGGGAGGCTTCGGCTTTAAAAATTAAAGCAGCCCGGATTTGGCTGCTTTAAAGGGTTTTTCTACAGTAACGTTTATATCCTTATTTCTTTATCTTAACTGTTGTGCCCGGGGTAATATAACCATATACTTCCTTTACATCATCGTTTTTCATCGATATACAACCAAGTGTCCAGTTTTTGTAACGGTCAACCACAAAATCTTCATGTGGCCATACACCATGTATGCCTATGCCACCGCCTATGCTTGCATTGGCAGGAATTTCACCATTTTTTTTCCGCTTGTTGAATTTTTCTCTATCTGCTGCCGTAGGGTAATCAAGTGAAAGATAGCGGCACCATTTTTCATGTACCCTTTTCGCATTAATTTGGAAGTTGCCTTCTGGTGTATTTTTATCGCCCTGCATTTTTTTATCTGCCAGTGTATTATTGCCAAATACTACCGGGTAAGTGGCATACCAGCCTTTATCATCATACACATTTAGTTCGTAATCCGATTTGTCAATAATTATTGAAACTGTACCCACCGGGTTGCTGTTGCCCCAGCGCAGGCTTTTGTAGTTTTTAGTACGAACCGGCGAGTAAACGTTACTTGCCAGCAAACTGCTGCCTACCAGAACAGATGTGAGTACGAAAAAATTTTTCATTCTTCCTTAGTGTTTTCAGTGAGGCCAGATGTAACATGCACAGGTGGGGCAGCTTTCATGGCTAAAAATCAGAAACAATAACCGTCAGTCATTCAAACGAAGTGCCACAATTTTTTATTTTGTGGTGTGGATAAGCTTTAACGCCACGTTTAGAAAAGATACGGGTGACTTGACGAAGTAAGTTTACCCTAAATTTAAAAGCCAGCCCTGAATCATCAAAGCTGGCTTTATCAATATCTGTAATAATTTTTACCAATTGCTAAACCTGAAACCAAAGCTATAAGGCTTTATATCAAGTCCCCTTTCAAACATTGGTTTTGGGGTATAAGAGCCATAGAGCCTTACGGAGCCAAGTGATAGTTCGGCTATATAAGACAGTTTCCATTTTTCCAGGTCAAAATCGCCTTTGGCTTTTTCCTTTCCTTCGTCTGATGTAATCGTTTTGTTGCGGCTGCTATATAAGTAGCCAAGGCTTACCCCACCGCCTATGCCAAACCCCTTTTCCCTGCCGGGGGTAAAGTTTAAATTAAGCATCATTGGTACAGTAAGATAATCGGCGGCTAATTTATTTTTCTTGTAAGTGCGGCCGGGTGTGGCATCTAATGCTACTATTGGCGGGTTAGCTACAGCCAAAGCACTTTCTGTAAACCGGATATTTTGTTTAAACCTGTAATTGTTTAATTCTAATCCAAGTCCGTATTTAAGGTTTAGTACATGCTTGGCTATATTGAGCTTCTGCATAAAGAACCACACATTTACATTTTTCGATTTTCCGTCCCTTAGTTCAAAATAAGACGAGTTGCTGCCGGGTGCATAAGCCTGTGCTGCTGCGCTGGCATAATTTGTTTTATCGCTAAAGTTGGAGAAACCAAAATCAAATATCCACCAGTTGGTTGTAAGATTAGAAGGCTTATCGCTGCCCTTGCGGTTTTTTATTTTATAGTCTTCCTCTTTTTTCACTTCATCATTACTTCCTTTTTTGCGGATGATAATCATTCCGCCGATACGGATGGTATCTTCTGTTGGTGCAGGATTGGGTGTGCCGGTGGTATCAACAGGTGCCTGGGCAAAACCGCTGGCGGCAATACATACAACTGCACATAGGGTAAAAAACTTCTTCATATTATTCTGAATTAAAAATTTAAAAATAGGGTTATTTCGTTTTGAAGGCAAAACCGGCTACCAATAAGCGACCATCATCATTGGTTGGGTCTATATTGGTTCTTTTTTCAAAAGTCCGGGCTATCTTCCGGAAGAGGCCACGACTTTTGTTTTTCTTGCCATCGTTTGATGCTAATGTATAGTCGGACGATTGAGGATTGTCAGGTGTTACAAATTCATTTGTTAATGAATTCTTAGTTTCATTATTTTCTTTTGGGGTATTGTCTTTTACAACAACATTATTGGGTTCAACTTTTTTAGTAATATAGGGGTTGTTGTCTGGCTTAGGCAAATTATTATCGGGTTTGTTTTTGGTTGTTGCAATAACTGGCTGCTGATTTATTTCGGATTGTTGCTTCTCCTTTACATCCTTTTTATTTTCTGCAATAGTATTGTTGTTATCATTCTTCTGCTTAATTAAAGCAGTTTGATAAACAGGAGCAGCAGGTGTTTGCTTTTTATCTGAAGGGTTAACTTCAACTTTCTCCTGAAGGGATTTATTGTCACCGGGACTTACAGCTATATCCTTATTTTCAAATTTTACCTTATCATCAACTACAGGTGCAATTGTTTTACCATATTTACTAGAAGAAACAATTTCAGCGGGTTCTTTAGTTTTATTTCTTACCAAAACAAATGTGGCAAGCCCAACGGCAAGTAAAAGCACAGCCGCCACCCTTAACCATGCAGGAATAATGCGGCGGTTTTTTTCTTCCCTTCGGTATAAAACTTTTTTATCAGTAAAAGCAATTGTTTCTGGTTGCAACTTTGTTTTTTGCAATAAAGCCAGTTCAACATTGCTTGCAGGGTTATTGGCAATAAATTCTTCTACTTTTTCTTTTTGCGAAGGGGTTAATTCATTATCGGTATACAGTACAAACCATTCTTCGTAATTAGAAATAGTTATAAGCGATTCGCCACCTGTTCCGCTAAATGCGGAGCTTTCTTTCAACAATTCTTCTTTACCTGAAAAAGTGATTGATGTATCAGGGGTAAGTTTAAACTGCTGTAAGATTTCCAGTTCGTCTTTTAGGTCGGGGTACTGCTGCACAAAAGCCTCCACCATGCGGCGTTCATCGCTGCTAAGCTCATTATCCATATAAAGGATAAAATACTCTTCGTAATTATGGCGGTTTATATTCATGAAGTCAGAAATCTGAAGTCGGAAATCTGAAGTCGGAACAATTGTTTATAATGCAATCTTCCTTCCTCTGACTTCCGGCTTCGTTATTTATATTACATTTTCCATTTTTACCAAATACTCTTTTAGCTGAACCCTGGCCCTGTGCAGGTACACTTTTACCTGGCTGGCATTCAGGTTCATTATCTGCCCTATTTCTTCGTAGCTATACCCTTCATAATCTTTCAGCATTACCAAGGAACGTTGCGTTTCATTTAACCTGTTCAGTGCTTCATTCAAAACCTGCTTCAAGTTATTTGCTTCTTTGTTTTCAATTCTTGCCCCGTCGCTAAACTCTTCCCGCAGTTGTATCCTCTTTACTTTTCGTATATGGTCAATCATCTGGTGATACGCTACGGTAAAAAGATATGACTTGCATTTCTGCGCATCCACATCATCCCGGTGTATCCACATTTTTTCAAACGCCGTCTGCACCACATCTCTAGCATCTTCTTGATGCCGAAGATTTTTAAAGATGAAGCGGTACACATTATCTGCATACGTAGTTACACAATCATTGTATTCCCGTTCTGTCATACTGCTTTGGTTTCAGAAGGGGCTGGTTGCCAGGTTAGTTTTGCCGGATTTCATTTCCGGAGAACTTTGGTGTGTTGGTAAACAGCCGGTTGCAGACAAAATTAACTGATGATCTGCTAAGAGTAATACGGTTGCAGAAAGGAATTGTTACAGCAAAGCCAAACTATTTTCAGGTTGCTATGCTTTGGTAATCAGAAGCCTGAAGGGATAATTGTAATAAACTGGCGGGAGAGGTTTTCAAGAATAACATCATCAGCGGCTTTTTTTTCTTCTTTATCACATTGCGGGGAAGTTTTTTCGCAGCATACCTGCTTTTCGATACACTTATCAGAATTGGGGCGAAAAGCTAACAATCCGAATATAATCACTGCGACAATAGCTGCGGCAGCAAGCAATTTTTTAGGCATGTTGGTTGGTTTACTGGTTGTGTGACGAAGGTAGCCACCGAAATGTTACAGGATTGGTAATATCTGCCAACTATTTTCCAGTAACGATTTTGCACCCAGACATATTTCTGATAAAAAATATACCGTCAAATATTTTTGTCCAGTAATGGATATAATTACCGTGTTGTTTTTTAGGGTCAGAGGAGCCTTTCATCGAAAAAGCAATATGCTCATTGGGGTATTGTGAATTAAATTGTTTAAAGTCTGTAAAAGCATAATCGAAGTCTTTGGGGATCCAGTTTTCAAATCCGCCTTTCGCTGGTTTTGAAATTTTACTATAGAATGGTTTTATTTTTTTTGTATTAGCATATTGAGTAGTGCCTTCATAGGAAGTAAAACCAGCTATGTAAATTTTCCCTTTCAGCGTTTCTTTTTGTGAGAGGTAATCACCCATCATAGAAAATTCATTTAATGGACTATTGGTGTAATTATTGCTTCTTGAAATATGAGCACTGTGCGCCCAGATAATTATTTTTTCATTGGGATACTTTACATTGGAGAGCCATTCTATATTATCAGCCATTTGCTTATCTCTGAAATAATATATAAAAGTTGGAGAGCCATTTCGGCCTTTAGAATTATTCAATTCGGCCCTTAAATTTTTTAGTACCTGAATTTCGAAAGAAGAAAGGATGTTTGAGAGGTTTTTTGCTAATATAGTATTTAAAAAATGGACACTTTCATTGGCAGATATTGTGTCTTTTTTGTGCTTATTACCCAGGGATAATATCAACGAGTCAGCATTTTTCAAGATTTTTTCAATCGCAGATTTATATCCGGGTTCTTCCCTTTCAAGTTTTTGCAATATTTCTTTAAGCCTTGTCTTATAATTTCTTTCAGTATATAATCCATGAAGCTGGCAGTCGAAGCCAGCAATATGTAAGGGAGCCCCCTTGTCGTAAGTTGCTGCTATGTAATTATAAAATAAATCGCTGCAAGTATGGCACCAGGACCATATAGGGTAGGGATTATTGAACATGAAAGAATCAATATCATTTTTGATTTTACTTGTTTTTTCCCAGCCTTCTGTTAGTCCCCAAAAGTCGCTTTCAAAAGCCAGTACATTAAAACCCTTTTTTTCGTGCAGATATTTTACCAATCTTGATTTGGCTGAAAAGGTGGCACCATCTCCATGGCTTTGTTCGCCCAGCATTACAATTGTGGCATCACCAACAGCATTTCCAAAACTTTCCAGATCGATGTAGTCAGTAGAATCCGGCTCAAAAGTCAGTACCTTATTGGTATTACTTATTACATAGTCTTTAATCAGCCTTTGCGCCGGAAGCTGAAATACTACAAAACAAAAACAAAGGGAAAGTGATAAGTGGCGCATTGGGTTTTAAATAGTAAAACGAACTCATCGTTCATAAAGTTACAAAATATGCGAAAAAACCATCCAGTTTGTTATTGCATCTTACATTTGCATACAATCGTTTTTATATGAACCAAAACCTTGTAAACCGTATTGCCAAAGAAGTTGAAGAAATAAAAACTGCGGGTCTTTTTAAAACAGAACGGATTATTGAAAGCCAGCAGGGCGCAGAAATAATTGTAAACGGAAAAACTGTTTTAAACTTTTGTGCCAACAATTATCTCGGCCTCTCCTCTCACCCAAAAGTAATTGCAGCAGCAAATAAAGCAATTGCAGAAAGGGGGTATGGTATGAGCAGTGTACGGTTTATCTGCGGTACGCAGGATATTCATAAAGAACTGGAAGAAAAGATTTCAAAATTTCTCGGTACAGAAGATACTATTTTATACGCCGCTGCTTTTGATGCCAATGGCGGTGTGTTTGAACCGTTGTTTAATGAAGAAGATGCCATAATTTCTGACACATTAAACCATGCAAGCATAATAGATGGTGTCCGGTTATGCAAAGCACAGCGTTTCCGGTATGAGCATAATAATATGGATGACCTGGAAGCAAAGTTGAAAGAAGCAGCCGCTTGCCGCAGCCGCATTATCGTAACCGATGGTTCGTTTAGCATGGATGGAACAATAGCACAATTAGATAAAATAGTTTTGCTTGCAGAAAAATATGATGCTTGTATAATGATTGATGAATGCCACTCTTCTGGCTTTCTCGGCAAAACCGGAAGGGGTACTCATGAATACCGGGGGGTAATGGGCAAGATTGACATCATTACCGGAACATTGGGCAAAGCATTAGGCGGTGCCAGCGGCGGATTTACCAGTGGTAGAAAAGAAATAATTGATATGCTGCGGCAAAAATCAAGACCTTATTTATTCAGCAATACATTGGCGCCATCTATAGTTGGCGGAAGTATTGCTGTGCTGGATATGCTGACAGAAAAAACGGAATTAAGAGATAAACTTGAATTCAATACAAAATACTTCCGCAGTAAAATGACGGAGGCCGGTTTCGACATTAAGCCCGGCGACCATCCAATCGTTCCTATAATGTTATATGATGCGGTACTGGCACAAAGCTTTGCTGCCAAACTTTTAGAAGAAGGTATTTATGTTATCGGCTTCTTCTTTCCTGTGGTGGCAAAAGGCCAGGCAAGGATAAGGGTGCAGCTAAGTGCGGCGCATGAGCAACAGCATTTAGATAAAGCGATTGCTGCATTTACTAAGATTGGAAAGGAGTTGGGTGTGCTGAAATAAATAACCCGGGTTTACCCGGGTTATTTATTTAATTTGTACGGAAAGAAGCCACCGTAGCATCTATTTCCTTTCGCCATTTCCCAAGTTTGCCTTTTTCGGTTGATGATGTAATTACATATGCAGTCCCATCTTTAATAAACAAAACTGCATTTACATCAAGATTATAAACCCCCATGCTATGTGAGTAGTCTATTGATTTAGCAGGCACCCCATCCACCGTAATATCTTTTCTTTCATACTCCTTGTAATTAGTAAGCATCTTATTAAAGTTTTGATCAGTTAAACTCATGTAGCTTTCAAAGGACATAGTACCTGTTTTTTCACTTACAACATTTATATTTTCCCTGAAAATATCCTTTGGACCTTCTACCTCCGACATCATCATTAAAGTACTGTAGCCCATTGAAGTGGTATCAGTTTTTGTCCAGCCATCCGGCGCATCAATAGAAAACCCACCAGTGCTTTTATTCCTATCTGTAGGGTTTCTTTCCGGCACTTCAGTTTTTTCTTTGTCCTTTATCTTTTCATTACTGCTGTTTTTACAGGCAACAAGTGAAATAAAAGCGATGGTAACAATAGAATACAATAATTTACTTTTCATTTTATGGTTTGTTTATTGATTACTTAATTTGTACAGTATTGGCTGCCTTCTTTATTACAGTTGCCCCTTCCCCTTCCACTGTTATCAAATACCTTTTAGCGGCAAACCAGGCTATCACACAATCATTGTTTGTTTTATCACAATGCTCAAAACCATTATTGCCATTTACGGTTGTAGCTTTGGTGTATTCTTCTTCGGTTTCCTGCAAAGCATTTACCATACCCAGGTATTGCATATTATAAATACCTACTCCCGCAGGCCCGGCACAATCAATAATAGTTACAGTAATAGCTGTGCTGTCATTTATTTTATAATCCGCTGTCGCCATATTGGCACCTGAATTATTATCAACTTCTGCATTTTCCTGTTTGGCATCCAGCAGTTTGTCAGGCAGCATCGCTTTTAGTTCATCGCCGCTAATAGGGATAAGCTTACCTAACTCTTCTTTTTGCTTGTCTATTCCCTCAGCCGCCTCTTTTATTTTTTCTGTTTCGGCGGTTTCTTTTTTTGCAGAATTAGGTGCAGTATTTTCCACTTCTTTTCCGCTTTTATTACTGTTGCAGGCACTGGCAATAAATAAGGCCGAAAAAATCAGGAGGATTGCAAATTTCATTTTCTTTTTTTTATGAAAGTAAAGTTAATATAATTAGTGTTTTTACGATAAATACTATAATTGGGGTCATTTTCTAAAAAAAGTATAAAAAAAAGACCAATAAATTATGAGATACAATATCCCGGCATTATTTTAGCTGCCATACTACGATGATATAAAACTCTACCCACCATTTTCCTCTGGAATTTCCTTAATCTGATTTTTTGACCGTACACCTTTGTTTAAAACAAGGCTGTACCCAACTTTCTAAGGAGTATGAAGAAATTATTGTTTTTTATCATCACCGTATGCACTGTAGCGTTATTGTTAAGCTCCTGTGCGGCTACTAAAAGAGATTGCCAGGGAAACAAGCATTATAAACAGAAAGGTGGTTTTTATATGTAACCCTGCCCCAGGTAAAAAAAATCAATCCCGTCTTGTTATTAACGAGACGGGATTTTTTTTACCTGAAGTCCTGGGTAATTTTTTGTAACAGGTAAGCAGCCATGCCTTTCAGGGGTTACATTTGCATAAACAAATTTGAAATGCGGTTACCTGTTGCCTGTTGCCTGTTACTTATTATCATCTCCTCCTGCTCCCCGGATAATATAAAAAAAGACAACAGCCTTAAAAAATACTTTGATGAAAACAAAGTGGATGGTTGTTTCGCATTGATGAATAACGCCACCGGGAGATTTACTGTATATAACTTCAACCGATACAGGGATAGTGCTTACCTGCCTGCTTCCACATTTAAAATTGTAAACTCCCTTATTGGCCTGCAAACAGGAAGAATTGTAAGCGATAGCATGAAAATAAAATGGGATGGTATAAAAAGATGGAATGAAGATTGGAATAAAGACCTTACTATGTATGAGGCGTTCAGGGTGTCGTCAGCCTCTTATTATCAGGAGGTGGCAAGACGGATTGGAAAAGATACCATGCAATACTGGTTAGACAGCCTGAAGTATGGTGCTAAATCAATGACATCGTTATATAAAATAAAATCACCCATAGATAGTTTTTGGTTAGATAACACACTTAAGGTTACACCCGACCAGCAACTCGGCCTGGTAAAACAGCTTTATTTTAACCAACTGCCATTTTTTAAAAGTTACCAGGAAATGGTAAAAAGGGCAATGCTTTTTGAAAGCAATACCATGTATGAGATGGGCTATAAAACCGGCTGGGGTTTTAAAGAAAATGGGAATCCGATAGGTTGGATAACTGGCTGGATAGAAGAAAACAACCACCCCTATTTTTTTGTATTAAACCTTGAATCTACAGATAAGGATTTTGATATGTGGACAGTACGGATGAAAATACTGAAGGGTATTTTAACCCAACTTGGTTTTTTTAAGGGAGATATGTGAGTAAATTAACCGATTAGCTAATGTGCCGATTTGCTAATAAGCGGATATTTTTTGGTTCAAAAATTGCAATCAACATTATGTGTATTTTAAATTAGCATATTAGCACATTATCGAATTAGCACATTGGGTTTTCAACTTCAACATAAAGAATTTTACTGGCTCTTTGCAGGCGCAGCAGTATTACTGTTGCTTTTTATCGTATTGCTTGCATGGAAAAAGAAAGTAATAAAAAGAATGGGTGACGAAAAACTCATCCAGTTACTGATTAGAAATTTTTCTTCGAGAAAGTTTACTGTAAAATTTATTATGGTATTAGCTGCTTTTATGCTTGGTATTGTGGCTGCAATCAATCCCCGCAGGGCGGGAGAAGATGAGGGTTCTGTCCGCAAAGGCATTGATGTGGTTATTGCATTGGATGTAAGTAAAAGTATGCTGGCAACAGATATTGCACCTAATCGCTTAGAAAGGGCAAAACAGTTTATCGGTAAGCTGATGGATGAAATGCCCAATGACAGAATTGCCCTTGTACTATTTGCGGGCAAAGCATATTTACAAATGCCACTTACAACAGACCATGGCGCCGCAGGTTTATATGTTTCTTCGGCTTCGCCGGATGTTGTACCGCAACAGGGAACAGTAATAAGCGATGCGTTGAATATGAGTAGCCAATGCTTTTAATGCTGTCGAAAAGAAATATAAAGCCATTATCCTTATTACAGATGGGGAAGACCATGATGACGAGGCGTTATCAACGGCAAAAGAATTAGCAGCGGGCGGGGTAATGGTTAATACAGTTGGCATCGGCTCGCCGGAAGGTGTTCCTATCCCTGATATTGTGCCGGGAGAAAATAAAAAAGATGAAGCTGGTAATACAATCATATCAAAACTGAATGAAAATATTTTGAAGGAACTGGCTGCTGCCACCAACGGTGTGTATATCCGGCTGCAAACCAGTGATGAAGCGGTGGGGGCAATTAAAAATCAGTTATCACAGATTGATAAAAAAGCTTTTACCGATTCATCGCAAATGAATTTTAAGAATTATTACTGGTTGTTTGCGACTGCCATGTTTATTTTTCTCGTTGTTGAAATTTTTATTTCTGAGCGGCGCAGAGTTGTAAAAAAATTATCTGCTGTATGAAATTACTATTGACGATATTTATTGTATCTAACTCGCTGAATATTATGGGGCAGGCTAAATCAGCCAACGAACTGATAGCAGAAGGCAATAAATCTTATAAAGAACAACAATTTGCTAAAGCCGGGGAATTTTATACCAAGGCTTTAAATACAGAGCCAGAAAATATTACTGCCAAATTTAACCTTGCTGCTTCTTTGTACCGGCAGGATAAAAAAGTAGAAGCCGTTCAGGTTTTTCAGCAGGTTGCAGATGCCGCTACAGATAAAGAAATAAAAGCAAAAGCCTTTTATGACAAAGGGGTAATATTAAGCCAGCAAAAAAATCTAGAAGAAAGCATAGAAGCTTATAAGAATGCACTGCGCAGCAACCCGGATGATAAAGAAGCAAGGGAGAACCTGCAAAAAGCTCTGTTAGAGTTGAAGAAAAAAAATCAATCTAAAAAACAGGATAACAAGCAGAACAAAAAGCAAGAACAACCGCAGCCCAAACCCCGGCAATCGAAAATGAAACCCAAAGAGGCGGAGCAACGACTGAAACTATTGCAGCAAAAAGAAAAGGAGGTACAGCAACGGGTGCGGAAGGAAAAGACAAAAGCCGGCGACTCGCAAACTAAAGACTGGTAAAGCAAATTAACTAATGAGATAATTTGCTGATGTGCTAATGGGGTGCTTCAAGCTAAACCACTTTGCTTAACTTTGACTCTCTTTTTAATTAGCAGATTAGCACATTATCAAATCAGCACATTTCTCTATGCAATCATACTGCGAATCACTTACTGAATATAAGCGTCTTAAAACAAGAGAAGTTAAGATTGGAGACCTGCTGCTCGGCAATTTTCATCCTATTCGGGTGCAGACAATGACCACTACTGATACAATGGATACAATAGCCACGGTAGAACAAAGCATTCGATGTATAGAAGCCGGGTCTGAATTAATCCGTATCACTGCACCATCCAAAAACGAAGCAGAGAATTTATTGAACATAAAAAATGAGTTACGTAAAAGAGGTTACACTACTCCCATAATCGCCGATATTCACTTTACTCCAAATGCAGCAGAAATAGCCGCCAGAGTTATCGAAAAAGTTCGGGTGAACCCCGGTAACTATGTTGATAAGAAAAAATTTGAACAGATTGAATATACGGATGCAGAGTATGCAGAAGAGATAGACAGAATAGGGGAACGATTTACCCCATTAGTAAAAATCTGTAAGGAGTATGGTACGGCTATGCGGATTGGAACGAATCATGGTTCATTGAGTGATAGAATAATGAGCCGCTATGGCGATACACCAATGGGAATGGTAGAAAGTGCGATGGAGTTTCTGCGAATAGCAAGAGGCGAAGCTTATCATAACATTATCCTGAGTATGAAGAGCAGTAACCCGCAGGTAATGGTACAGGCTTATCGCTTATTGATTAAAACCATGTTTGATGAGTTTGGAGAAATTTATCCATTACATTTGGGAGTAACAGAAGCTGGTGATGGAGAAGATGGAAGAATAAAATCAGCGGTTGGTATTGGTACATTATTGGAAGATGGTATTGGTGATACAATCCGGGTGTCCTTGACAGAAGACCCTGAATTTGAAATACCAGTGTGTAAGGATTTAGTGAAAAGATATGAAGCCAGAAGCCAGAAATCTGAAGCCGGACAACTGACAACTGACAACCGACAACCGTATTCCCCATTTGAGTATAAAAGAAGAGAAACATTTGCAGTTGATAATATTGGTGGTAAGCAGGTGCCGGTGGTAGTGGCTGATTTAAGTAAGATAGAAAAGATTACACCAACTCATTTGCAAAGTATCGGTTACAGTTATGATGAAGCCACCGATAAATGGACAATCGGTGATGCAGCAGCTGATTATGTTTTTACAGGTAACCAGCTATTGGATTTTGCTTTACCGGGAACATTGAAAGTGATTGTGTACACGGCAGTATGGGCTGACGCAAAAGATAAGGCAAAGTATTTCCCCATTTATGATAGCAGTGAGTTTGTAAATGCATCACCTAAAAGTGATCGGCTAAATTTTGTAATGTTTGATAGTTATAGTGTAGGAGTTGATGGGACTGCAAACCTTGCTGCAATTGCTAACAAACCGGATGTTGTTATTTGCCTTAGCTCCACAAATACAAATGCGATGCAGTCAGTTAGACGAATGTTTACAGAACTGATGAACAGAGATATAAAAAACCCGGTTGTATTAATTACGGATAGTAAATGGCAAACACCTGATGAACACCTGATTCATTTTGCTACAGAAACCGGAGCATTATTTTTAGAAGGAATGGGAGATGGTATTTGTTTGGGTTACAGTGGTAATTCGACAATAGAAAATATTAAAGCAACTGGCAGAACTTATTTGGAAGTAAAAGATATTTATCAGTTTACCAACAATACAGCCTTCAGTATTTTACAAGCCACCAGAACAAGAATTTCCAAAACAGAATATATCAGTTGCCCGAGTTGCGGAAGAACATTATTTGATTTGCAGGAGACCACAGCAAAAATCCGGGCAGTGACCAATCACTTAAAAGGAGTGAAGATTGCCATAATGGGTTGTATTGTAAATGGCCCTGGAGAGATGGCGGATGCAGATTTTGGCTATGTAGGAAGCGGTCCCGGCAAAATCACCTTATATAAAGGAAAGGAAGTGATGAAGCGAAATGTAAATAGTGAGGTGGCGGTGGAGGAACTAATTGATTTGATTAAAGAGAACGGGGCTTGGGCGGGGGTATAAATTTTTTCAATGAAACAAAAGCACTGGATATTATTATTCATAATCGTTCTGGCAGGTGATATTGTTGGAGTGCAGACAGGTAATACTTTACTGCAAACAATCTTTAAACCACTGATTATCCCAGTATTGATTGGGTATTTTGATTCGCAGGCAAAAGACATAACTAGAGGATTGGCTAAATGGGTTGTATTCGCATTATTTTTTTCTTTGCTTGGAGATGTATTACTGATGTTTGACAGCAAAGGAGAAATCTTTTTTCTGCTCGGATTGTCTGCCTTTTTAATTGCCCATATATTTTACATTGTATTCTTTCATAAAATAAGAATAGCTGAAAAGGTAAAAAATAATTGGTGGTTTCTCTTAATTGTGATTGTGTATTATGCCGCCCTGATTATTTTACTTTCACCTTGGCTTGGCGATAAAAAAATTCCTGTTCGCATTTATGGCATTGTCATTAGTTTTATGTTTATGCTGGCCATGCACTTGCTGTTTATTAAAAATAAAGAAGCTGGTAAATGGATGATGGTCGGCGCATTATTGTTTGTTATTTCAGATTCGGTATTGGCTATCAATAAATTCTATCAACCATTTGAGGTAGCTAATGTTATTATTATGCTAACCTATGGGTTAGCACAATTGTTTATAGTGAAGGGTGCAGTGAGCTATATACTTTCAAATGCCAAGGAATAGCTATGCTGTAGCACACATCTCCGCCTCGGCGGGGCGAATGGAGGAAAACAAAATGCTTTAGGAAATGGGGTGGGTTGCTGCCATGAAAACGGGACGTACAAGTGAGTGACACAACAGCCGATGCCATGAAAAACTGAAGTTGGTTAAAAAATTAATTATGCAAAAAACAGATTTTTTAGTAATAGGTTCAGGTATAGCAGGATTGACGTATGCGTTGAAAGTTGCTAATCAATTTCCAGATAAGAAAGTATTGGTAATGACAAAAGCAGCCGCTGATGAAACGAATACAAAGTATGCACAGGGCGGCATTGCAGTGGTAAATGATATGGAGAATGATAGTTTTCAAAAACATATTGAGGATACACTAATTGCCGGTGATGGACTTTGTAATGAAAAAGTGGTAGAGATTGTAGTGAAAGAAGGTCCGGATCGGGTGCAGGAAATAATTGACTGGGGTGCAAAGTTTGATAAAGAACAAGATGGTGATTATAAAAGAGGAAAGGAAGGTGGTCATTCAGAGTTTCGGATATTACATCATAAAGATGTGACGGGAAAAGAAATGGAAAGAGCATTGATAGATGCTGTGGCGAAGCAAAAGAATATTGAATTCATCAAGCATTGTTTTGTGGTGGATATTATTACTCAGCACCATTTGGGTTATTTAGTAAACAAAGCAACACCTGATGTGGAATGCTATGGTGTGTATGTGTTGAATCTTGAAACGAATAAGATAGAAAAAATAGTCGCTAAGATTACATTGCTGGCCACAGGTGGTAATGGGCAAGTGTATCGCACCACTACTAACCCATCTATTGCAACAGGTGATGGTGTAGCGATGGTGTATAGAGCAAAAGGCAGAGTGGAGAATATGGAGTTTATACAATTTCACCCAACAGCATTGTATGAGCCATCTGTACGGGGCCATGCATTTCTAATTACAGAAGCTGTTCGGGGTGATGGTGGTATTTTAAGAAACATGAATGGTGAAGCCTTTATGGAGAAATATGATGAACGAAAAGATTTAGCGCCGAGGGATATTGTGGCAAGGGCAATCGATAGTGAATTGAAAAGAACGGGTACTGAACATGTATGGTTGGATTGTCGTCATTTCAGCAAAGAAAAATTTGTAGAACATTTTCCGAATATTTATGAAAAGTGTTTATCCATAGGAATTGATATAACTAAGAACATGATACCGGTAGCACCTGCAGCCCATTACAGTTGTGGAGGTATTAAAACCGACGAATGGGGAAGGAGTTCTATAAAAAATTTGTATGCCTGCGGCGAATGTGCTTCTACTGGTTTGCATGGAGCGAATCGATTAGCTTCAAATTCATTACTGGAGGCAATGGTATTTGCACATCGTTGTTTTTTAGATGTTACTGAGAAAGCTGCGTCCGTTTCTTTCAATGAAAATTTGCCTCACTGGAATGCCACCGGAACAACTGAGCCACGGGAAATGATTTTGATTACTCAAAGCCTGAAAGAATTGCAACAGGTAATGAGTGACTATGTAGGTATTGTGAGAAATGATATTCGTTTGCAGAGAGCTTTGCGCCGATTAGATTTATTGTGGGAAGAGACGGAACAATTATACGAAAGCAGCACCCTTTCTCCTCAATTACTGGAGCTGCGCAATATGATAACCGTTGGGTACCTGATTGTAAAAGGGGCCAGCTTCCGTAAGGAGAGCAGAGGCCTGCATTACAATACAGACTATCCGGGTAAGAGCCAACTTGTTCAAAACATAGTTTTATAGATATTTAACTTTTACCGATTATGTACTATGTTGTTTACGGAATTCTTTATTTGTTCTCATTGTTGCCATTTGCGGTACTTTACTTAATAGCTGATTTCTTTTATGTACTTATGTATTATGTATTTGGATACCGAAAAGCAATTGTACTGGCGAATCTGAAAATTGCCTTTCCTGAAAAAACGGAAAAAGAAAGAGTAATAATTGCGAAGCAATTTTATCATAACCTTATTGATACTTTCCTGGAATCAATAAAGTTTATTACAATTTCAAAAAAAGAAATAAAAAAGAGAAGCACTGGTGAGTTTGATTCTATAAACACCCTTACAGATAAAGGATATGACGTTCATCTAATGGCTGGCCATCAGTTTAATTGGGAGTTTGCCAACCTGCTTGCCTCCATGAGCTTAAAAGTTCCATTTATAGGGATTTATATGCCTATCGCCAATAAACACCTTGACCGGATCTTTTTTAATTTCAGAAAAAGATATGGCACTGTTTTAATTTCAGCCACAGAGTTTAAAAAAAATATTGAGCATCCGGCTTTTTCTTCACAATATACTTTTGGTCTTGCCGCCGACCAAAATCCCGGCGACCCATCAAATGGATATTGGATGAATTTTTTTGGCAAACCTGTACCATTTGTTACCGGACCAGCAAAAGGGGCTGTAAAGAAAAATACAGCTGTTGTAATAATCGGGATGCATAAAATAAAAAGAGGCTATTATCATTTTTCTTCTAAACTACTCGCAGAAAATGGTTCTTTATATACTCCGGAACAATTAACAATGATGTATAAAAAAGCATTGGAAGAAATTATAAAAAAAGATCCTGCCAACTATTTATGGAGTCACCGCCGGTGGAAGTATGACTGGAAACCTGAATATGGAGAAATAATTAATTAACCTACCTTCTTAATTTTATTAGTATTCATCTTCTTTTTCAGTGTCAGGTAATCTATAAAGTAAATAATTTTTAACGAAAAGTTGTTTATATCCTCAGACCCAAAAGTGTTTTTAATATTATTAAAATAATTTCCTTTTATATCCTGATTGCCTGTAAAAGCTGCATTCTTCCAAACGGCATTTAAAAAACTACCCGGGGCAAATTGCCAGGTGTACACCATGTCTACGTTAAAGAAATTGATGTTATTGTTGCTGTTACCAGTAAAAGTATTGTTGTCCTGCAGGGTACCATCTTGCAACAAAGTAAAATATTTATCATACTGCACCTGGCTCCAATAGTGGCGGATGCGGGTATTGATATTCATCTTACTGTTAAAGCTGTATTTAATCGCAAGAATATTTTCAGCTTGCTTAATATCCCTTCTGCCAAAAATAATATCGTTGTTGTCTTTTGCCGCAAAGCCGGTATTTCTTTTTTGCGGCACAAATACAGACTCCAGGTTAATAGAAAGGTTATTATTAAAACGATAACTATTTTCAAGTATTATGGCTGTTCTTGTACTGTTGAATAACGATCGATCTATATAAAGTATCCTCGTAAACAAACTATACTTTTTTGCATCGTTAGTTCGAAACCATCCCGAAGTAAACCAGTTGGACCAGCCCCGGAAAAATCTTCCTTCCTCCCTTGGCTCGTAGTAATTAGTACCTTTTGGTTCATACCCCATTATTAACCCCACCCGCCATAAATTTTTAAGCTGGCTATTGGCGTTAATGTTAATATTAATGCCCTGAAAACCGGAGGGGCTTACTAAACGTTGCGAATGTTGAAAATTAAAATTTAAATATAGATTGTTGTACCAGTTTGTTGGCTTTGTCCAACTGTAACCGGCATAGGCATAATGGTCAATATAATTGGTAATGGTAAAGTAGCCAATATCATTACCATTAAAATAACGGTTTACCAAATCTTGCTGTATGTTGAAAGTAAAGCGGCCACTTGTTTTACCAAATGATAAGTTATGGCCGAAGCCTGTTTTCTCTTTACTGTTTATTTGGTTACCCGATATATTACTCATTACTACTTTACCACTTACATTCCATTTGTTTTTTTTATCGTTCAGGCTAAACTGTGCGGCACTTACATTGGCATCATAATCGCTGCCGCTGCGCAATACATTGGTATTGGTAAAAGTAATACTCGAATTATTTTTTAATGACTGATCCATCACCAGCACATTGTAGTTGGTTAATGGGTCTATCAATACTTTACGCTTAGCTCCTGTAGTTGTATTTTGCAAAGTGGCATAGCGGTTATTGGTAATAGCATTTAATAATCCAATCCCTAACCCCTTGGAAGTGCGTCCGGAAATTTTTGTAGCGTTTATCAATCTGGATTCAGCAGGGTTATTCACTACTTTTTCATCTGCGGTAACATTATATTCATCAATGGAATGTGTAAACGCAGGGTCAATGCCAATTCTCCTGGTATAAAACAAACCAGCTTTGTTAAACAGCTCTGTACCTTCAGTAAAGAAAGGCCTGTTTTCCTGGTATTGAACTTCAAAGGGTGTTAGGTTCAGTATGCGGTTATCGCTTTGAACTTGTCCAAAATCAGGAACTAATGTAGCATCTAAAGTAAATGCCTGGTTAATACCATATTTTACATCCATACCTCCATTTACGGGTGTGCTCCATTTTTTTTCTGCAAAAGGGTTATGATTGGCATTAAAAGAAAGATATGGCGAAAATTGTAAACGAAGGGGCGGCTTAATATTTTCCAGGCCACTCCATACACCTGCCTGGGTTAGTGAACCATTAACTGTAACATCAATAGTATTCCACGAAAATGTTTGCCCCGTCTTTATTCTTCTCCTGAAAATATTTATGCCCCAGGTTTGTAAATTGTTTTTGCTGAAGCGTATAGCAGAAAAAGGTATAAACATTTCAAAGCTCCATCCATCTTTATGTATTACAGAGGCGGCATCCCATACGGCATTCCAGCTAAAGTCTTCGCCGCCATTATCTGAGTTAGATTGTTGGGGTGAAATCTTAGCATCCATTTGTTCGCCCAACGGTGTAATGAAGTATTCAAATCCATTTAATTTATCATGATAGGTATCGAAAGCGGCGCCAATAAAATCGTTGTTACCAAATCCATCCCTGCCTCTCAACTCTGTTGAAATACTGTCTTTAGTTTTTTCGTGGCAATAGCCCCCCATATAAATGCCTTCATCACTGTATAGCAAAAAAACTTCGGTGCGGCTTGCTTCCTCTTCTTTTCTAAAAGGTGTGGGGCGAAATTCTATAAAGTCAGTTGCTGCCGGTGCATCTTTCCAGGCAGCTTCATTAATAAGGCCATCAATTTTAATGGGAAGTATTGTACGTTTGGCAGTTAATTGTTTGGGTGATGGTGATTGGGCAAGGCAAATACTGCTGCATAGCAATGCAAGGCAAATGAAAAGATTGGTTTTAATTCTCATGGTTTACTTTTTAACGCCGGTAAAACTTCTAACGAAGAAAATCAAGAATTGTTACGATAAAACCCTCAAATAAACACAACTACCAATTTCTTCGTACTTCAAAAGTAAAGGCCAGGGCCACTCAAAAATATTTCATATAGTTGAGTGGTTACATTTTGCTTACCAGCGGTTTAAAAGTGGGGACGTTAACTTTTTGTTGGGAAAAAGAAGGAAGCCTAGAAACACTTAGCAATAATTTCTTAATAAAAAAGAGCTGGCTAATTGACCAACTCTTTTTACTTAAAAGACTGGGATGTTTATAGTTTTATTATATATAGGATTTTTTTGAAAGGAGGTAAATTAGTGGCTTCACTTATTGTGTGTTTATGTGCCAGTCCGGTGCATTGCGGTGCCCTGTGCCTGCCATCGGGATCAGCATGATATGCATCAGGAAAAGCAAATGCATGACTTGTTTCACCACCATGGTTGTGTTTATCACTACCTCCGGATTCTGCTATTTCCGCAGTGTTTAATACCCCCATTAAAAATTGGTTACGTAAGTCGGGAAGTTTAAAATTGGGATTGCTATCCCCACCCCATTTGTTCCCGATTACACCATGAAGTGGCTTGTATTTTGCATCTGTTTTACTTACTTCTTTGCCATCGCAAAGTTCCTAGCCAGTTGGAACAACTTGGCCAGCAAAAGGTACAATAGTACCAATAGGAATAATGTCTGCCATAATATTTAAAATTTTTCGCCTACTCTGTTTACAGTTTTCGGCTACCCTGTTACTTACTTTATTATTTAATGTCGCTGTTCAGTTTGTCCGACAGTTACAATTATTTTTCTTCCTTCCGTGTAAGACCTGCATTCTCCATCAGGTTTGGCGGATTGAGAAAATAGATAACTGCAAATAATGCCATTGCCCCACCCGCAGATATAGGTATCTGTGCAGAGGAAGGAAGGCTGATATATCCGGGGAGAATGGCACTTATAGCAGCAGCACTTATAGCAAGTACCACCCTTATTACGAAGAATTGCTGCGGTGCAAAGCCGCCTTTTTTTATTGAAATAAAAAGCAGTACTGAGATAAATATTACCCCGAAAATTATCAGTAGCCATGTTTTAGTGTCCATAAAATATTTTTAAGTTGATGAATACACAAACTTCAATAAAAGCTTATATGCTTTTACAGGTATTAAGACGGAAAAAGGGGAGGTGAAAACACGGTACACAAAAAGCTAAAGCACCTTTGCATATTGAATTTGTAAATACCAGTTTTGTGTGGTAATTTAATTTATTCTTTCACCTAAAATTTATTTTATGTCACACACACAATTTCACACAGATAGCGGAATTCATTGGGATGGGAAAAACTGGGATGATAAATACAAAATCATACATAATCTAACATCAGGTAATAAACCTGGTGGCTTTGGAGAATCAATTACACCCGAGGCAAGCAGAAAGATGATTTTTGATTTCTTTGGGAATAGCATTGCAAATTATTTTAAAATTAATCCCAAAGCGGCCCTTCCTGAGTTTATTGATTTTTTGAAAAAAGAAAACATTTCTGTGGAATTTGGCAAGGAAGCATTGTTGAGAATTTTAACGCAAGAAGGCTGTGAAGGAATTAGGTTTTCATATTGCAAAAACCATAAAGGGGAGAGTAGTATTGTAGCAATGGGAATTGAGAATGATAAGTCTAATCCGGGTAAGGCTTCGCTAATTAAGAAAGCCGAATTTCAAAGAACAGCCGGAGCTTTTACAGCGGAAGATCCAATGTCAGAGGAAAAGGGACATGGAATTACATTTTCAGAATACATTAATGAAAATACAAGTTTAACGTCAGAGGCGTTATTTAATTCGCACCGATTCGATGATTCGGCCTTTGATAAAGCAATTAAAGAAATTACTAATAATTTCTTTAAATTCTCTGTTCAGTGGTAGATGTTTTTTATATCTACTATCTGCTGATGACAATTTGTTTTGTCATCAGCATTTTTGCTTTAAAAAGGGAAAGTAGTATTTGGCCATTAAGTATTTCTTCTTGCCATCTCAATTACTGTTGAACTATATTCTGAATTTCTTATAGCCAAACAATCAAGCCATTTTTTTTTATACAACTACTTTACGCCTATCGAATATTCTCTTTTAGCTGGATATATTGGACTTGCAACATCCAGAAAATTATTGTTTCGAATAATGATAAGTATAATTTTTTTTTGGTTTATTTATTTCTTTTACACTGATTCAGAAACACTTAAGAAGTTTCCAACTCTCACTAATAATCTTGAGTCAGTACTTTTGGTAACTTGGAGTGTTGTGGGTTTTTTAACAATTAACCCCCAAAAGTACTATACGCCTCCTTTGAGCAGAGTATGCTTTTTTTGGATATGTACCGCAATTTTGATTTATTTTAATGGAACATTTTTTTTAGATGGATTTTATAATTTGCTTAAGAAAAAGATAAGCAATGCACAAATGATTTATCAGGTGGTTCATGCAGTGTTTAATTATATTTTTTACATATTAGTAACATGGGGATTTATTAATACATGGAGAATTCAGAAATATTACAAACCATTTTAGCTGGCTCCTTGTTGTTTATAGTTTTATCAGTAATACTAATTAAAACTGTAACGCAGTACAAGACCAAACAAGCAAATTTTCTTTTGGAAAAAAGACAAATGGAGATTGAGTTTCAAAAGGAACTCCTCCACACCCAACTCGAAATCCAGGAACAAACACTAAAAAATATCTCTCAGGAAATACATGACAATATCGGGCAGGCATTAAGTTTGGCAAAGCTGAATTTAAACACCATGCCCGCAACAACTGATGAACTGCTGAAACAAAAAATCAGCACATCCAAAGAATTGGTAAGCAAGGCCATTGTAGATTTAGGGATCTTAGCCGCAGCCTTAATACCGATTATGTGGTTGATATGGGCCTGCAACGGGCCATTGAATATGAACTGGAGCTTATAGAAAGATCAGCAGGTATAAAAACAAATGTAGAAACAGAAGGCACTGCTTATCGGTTAGATAAGCAAAAAGAACTGATTCTTTTCCGCATCGTTCAGGAAGTATTCAACAACATTGTAAAACATTCAGAGGCAAAAAATATTTTTGCTCTTATCTGTTACAGCGAAGCTTTTCTGGAACTGAAAATAACCGACGATGGCAAAGGAGTAAACCTGCAGCCGCTTAATGAAGAAACAAATAATACATTTGGCCTTGGCATCCGCAATATGCACAGCCGGGCAAAACTGATAGGGGCAGAGTTTAATATGAACAGCACAATTGGTAAAGGCACTGAAGTAAAAATTAATTTACCAATTACAAACAACAGCAATGGATAACAGTAAAACAAAAGTGGTGCTGGTTGATGACCATGTAATGCTCCGCAACGGGCTGGCCGCCGTTATAAAAGATTTTGGCTACGAGGTTTTATTTGAAGCAGATAATGGAAAAGAATTGCAAACCAAGTTAGAAAAGGATAACCTGCCCGATCTGGTGATACTTGATATCAACATGAAAATAATGGATGGCTACGAAACGGCACAATGGCTGAAACAAAGCCATCCGCTGGTAAAAGTGCTGGCATTAAGTATGTATGATGATGAAAATGCTATTATGAAAATGCTCCGTAGTGGTGCCAGGGGATATATATTAAAAGACAATGACCCCGCCGAACTAAGGGCAGCGTTGGATGCTGTTATTTATAAAGGCTATTATTATTCTGAACTGGTTACCGGCAAACTTATCCACTCTATCAATAAGTCTGATAGCGAAGCATCAGCCGGGAATACTTCAAAACTCAGCGAGAGGGAAATTGAGTTTTTAAAACATGCCTGTTCGGAGCTTACCTATAAAGAAATTGCTTCGCAAATGCACCTTAGCCCCCGCACTATTGATGGTTACAGGGATGCCCTGTTTGAAAAACTGAATATTAAAACAAGAACAGGGCTGGCTATCTATGCTATCAAAAATGGAATTTATCGTTTGTAACAGCTATGCCAAAAAGAACCCTGTCCCGCTTAAGCGGGACGGGGTTCTTTTTATAAACTATATAAAGGCATTACCACCCCAGCACCCATGCAAAAATTAATGGGGCAACAATTGTTGCATCACTTTCAACAATAAACTTCGGTGTATTAATATCTAATTTTCCCCAGGTAATTTTTTCATTGGGCACAGCGCCGGAATAAGAACCATAAGATGTAGTTGAATCGCTGATCTGGCAGAAATAACTCCAGAAAGGCACATCATGCCATTCCAGGTCCTGGTACATCATTGGCACTACACAAATAGGAAAATCACCGGCAATGCCACCACCAATCTGAAAAAAACCGACACCCTTGCCCGCTGCAATTGTTTCGATACCAGTCGGCAAGCCATACCATATATTCAATTCCACTTTTAACGGTGCTTGCTTTTAATTCATCTTTCAATACATAGCTGGCAAAAATATTTCCGGTGGTGCTGTCTTCCCAACCGGGAACAACGATGGGGATATTTTTTTCAGCAGCAGCCACTATCCAGCTATCCTTAGGGTCAATTTCATAATACTGTTTCAGTTCGCCGCTTAATACTGTTTTGTATAAAAACTCATGCGGAAAATATCTTTCGCCTTTTGCTTCTGCATCTTTCCATTGCTTTACCAAATGTTTTTGCAGCCTGCGGAATGCTTCTTCTTCGGGAATGCAGGTATCGGTTACACGGTTGTAATGATTTTCCAATAGATCCCATTCTTCCTGCGGTGTTAGATCACGGTAGTTAGGAATGCGTTTGTAATGTTTATGCGCCACTAGGTTCATTACATCTTCTTCCAGATTGGCACCTGTACAGCTGATGATATGAACTTTACCCTGGCGGATCATTTCTGCGAATGAAATACCAAGCTCACCGGTACTCATTGCGCCTGCAAGTGTTACCATCATTTTTCCACCTTCGGTTAAATGTGCTTCATAGCCTTTAGCTGCATCCATTAGTGCGGCAGCATTAAAATGGCGGTAGTGGTGTTCAATAAATTGTGAAACGGGTCCTTTGTTCATTGTATAAAATTTTTAAAGTTACCGCCTTCGGATCCCGGAATATGCGGGAGACTTTGCGAAAGAGCCGCAAAAATACATTTTTGTAAAATATAAAACCCCGCCTTCAGGAATGAAGAACGGGGTTTGTTTTTACCACACACCAAAACTCGTTTATAATTAAAGGGTACTTGTTTTAGTTATACAACGGTTCAAAGCTAGGAAGGGTTGCCAAGCAGGGCAAGCAGAATGTGACTAACGGAAAGCACTGTTAATATTTCTTAACAAAATTTACAAGCCACCTATTTTTCTAACCTCTTAAGCCCAATGTCTTGTGACTTTCCTCTTGTACCTTGCACCTTTATGAATTACCTGGCCCATGCATATCTTTCATTTGGCAACCCGGAAATACTGATGGGTAACATGATCAGTGATTTTGTAAAAGGCAAAACAAAATTTGATTACCCGGTAGGCATACAAAAAGGAATTGCCCTGCACCGCATGATTGATAATTTTACCGATACCCATGCAGCTACTAAGGAGGCTAAAGAATTTTTTCGTCCTGCTTACAGGCTTTACAGCGGCGCAATGGTAGATGTGGTGTACGATCATTTTCTGGCAGCAGACGAAAATGAATTTACAGAAGATGCCCTCCATCTTTTTTCGGCAGAAACATATTCAAAACTTTCAGCTAACGAAAAATGGATGCCGCCAAAATTTGCAGCTATGTTTCCTTATATGAAAGGGCAAAACTGGCTTTTTAATTATCGTACCCGCTGGGGAACAGAAAAAAGCCTGGGCGGATTGGTAAGGAGGGCAGCCTATCTTACAGAAAGTGAAACCGCATTCAGGTTATTTGAGCAGTATTACCAACCATTGGAGGATTGTTACCGTCATTTCTGGGCTGATATGAAAGCCTATGCCAGGCAGGAATTTGATAATATGAGAAAGACATAAACTATTTACCGATATGCAGTAACTTAGGCATCGGCAAAATCGTTATACTTTTTAATGAAAATCACTATGACCAAAATATTTTACCTCTTTGGCCTTTTAATTTTTTTAGCAGCTTGTGGTAATAAAGATGCCAAAGAGCCAAAAGAAACATCACCGCAAAATGTAAACGTACCAGATTCTCCTGTTATTAAAAAAACAGAAAGCAGGGATAACCCTTATGTGCAGGTTGATGTATCCCCAATGGATATGAGCTATTTCCCTACGGAATACATGAAACTGAAAATGGCAAAAAGAATAAGCACCCCGCCTGTTGCAAGGGTAATATACAGCAGGCCGCATTTGCAGGGCCGCCATATATTTCATGATATGTTGAAATATGGTGAACCATGGAGGTTGGGTGCCAATGAATCAACCGAGTTGCAATTGTTTAAAGACGCAACTATTCTTGGTAAAAAAGTAAGGGCTGGCCGTTATGTAATGTATTGTATCCCACAGGAAGATAAATGGACGATTGTACTTAATGGAAATGTTGATAGCTGGGGTTTGCAGCCAGACCCATCAAAAGATATTGCTAAGTTTGATGTGCCAGTAAATAAATCAAACAACTCCCTGGAATATTTCACCATGCTTTTTCAAAATGCTACTGGTGGCGCCAGCTTATTAGTAGCATGGGATAGTGTGGAAGTAAGGCTGCCTTTTGGTTTTTAATTTTTTTACAAGCTGGGTTACTACTATCATCGTCCCTTGCGTCGCACATTTCATCGTTCTGTTCTTTATTCAGCAAAAGCATAAAGGCCATAAAATTATATGGCTTTACTTTTATTGATAGAATAAGTATATCATATTTATCAGGATATTTGCTAACCATGTGTGGAATAGCAGGTGTTATACAAACAAGCCCTTCAGATTACAGTAAAGTACATCTGCAAAAGATGACTGATGCCATTGCCCACCGTGGCCCCGATGGAGAAGGGCATTGGCAAAATAATGATAATACAGTTTTATTAGGTCACCGCCGCCTTTCCATTATTGATTTAAGTGATGCAGGAAAGCAGCCTATGAACTATATGGGTCGGTATGTAATTATTCACAATGGTGAAATATATAATTATATTGAGCTGAAGGAAGAACTGATAAAGAAAGGATATTCATTCACATCCCAAACAGATACCGAGGTAATAGCAGCGGCTTATGATTGCTGGAAGGAAGAATGTGTGGGGCATTTTGATGGTATGTTTGCTTTTGCCATTTGGGATGAAAAGGAAAAAGAGTTGTTTGTAGCAAGAGACAGGTTTGGTGAAAAGCCGTTTTACTATTATTATAATCAGAATAAATTTTTATTCGCTTCTGAAATGAAAGCATTGTGGGCAGCTGGCACTGATAAGGTCGCCAATCAAAAAATGCTTTTTAATTTTATTACAATCGGATATACCGATAACCCGGAAAGACCCGAAGAAACTTTTTATGAAAACATATTTAAATTGCCAGCGGCTTCTTTTTTAAAGTTCTCTTTTATTTATTTCACTTTTTCTGTAAAAAAATATTGGGAGGTAGATCCGGGATACCAGGATAAAAAAATAACTGATGCAGATGCAATAGAAAAATTCAAAGATTTATTTAGCACCTCTGTGCAAAGAAGGTTGCGAAGCGATGTTTCTATTGGCACTTCATTAAGCGGAGGGCTTGATAGTTCTTCTGTACTGGCAGCAATGAACGAACTACAAACCAATAACTACAAACCACAAACTTTCATTGCTTCTTTTCCCGGTTATGAAAAAGATGAAATCAACTATGCAAAACAAGCAGCGGCTGCATTTCAATTACAGCAGCATATAGTAAATATTTCAGGAAATGAGTTGATGAATGATTGGGAAAAACTTTGCCACCACCAGGAAGAACCATTTGGTTCGGCAAGCATTTATGCCCAGTATAAAGTATATGAACTGGCAAAGCAACATAATGTAAAAGTATTATTAGATGGGCAGGGTGCAGATGAAACACTGGCTGGCTATCACAAGTATTATAAATGGTACTGGCAGGAGCTTTTTAGAAAAGGTAAACTTTCCGGCAGAAAAGAATTAATCGTCGCAAGGGGTTTAGGTATAAACGAGCCCTTTACCTGGCAAAATAAAATAGCTGCCTGGTTTCCTTCCTTTGCAAGTATAGTAATGGAAAGACAATACTTAGTAAAGGCAATAGGGCATGAAGGGTTGACAAAAGAATTTGTACAACAGCAAAGCAAAGAAGCTTACTACTCGCCACCTGATTATTTTAATTTGAACGGGGTACTCCACTTCAACACTTTTACCCATGGGTTAGAAGAGTTACTTCGCTATGCCGATAGAAATTCAATGGCGCATGGCCGGGAAATCCGGTTGCCTTTTTTGTCGCATGAGTTAGTGGAGTTTGTGTTTACGTTGCCTTCTGATTTTAAAATAAGAAATGGCTGGACAAAATGGCTGCTGCGGGAAACAATGAAAAATAAATTACCGAATGAAATTGTTTGGCGGCGGGATAAAGTTGGTTTTGAGCCGCCGCAAAAAAAATGGATGGAACTATTGCGGTAAAAGATGCAATATATGAAGCAAAAAAGAAATTAGTGGAAGAAAAAGTATTAAAGCCAGACGTATTAAGCAAAAACTGCTTTGGCCAAAGCTGCACATGAAGGGGATAATTATGACTGGAGGTATTTAGCTTCTATCGTTACTGTTTAAGTGATATGATATTCGGCATCTTTGTACTGTCAATAATTCAATCTTAAATAATGAATAATGCAGTTCAAAAAACTAAATATATTCATGCTGGGATAGTACCTGACCCCAGTACAGGTGCAATAATGACCCCCATATACCAAACCAGTACCTATGTACAGGAAGCACCCGGTGTAAACAAGGGCTATGAATATGCCCGCAGCCAGAACCCAACAAGAAAAGCATTGGAAGATGCCTATGCGGTAATAGAAAATGCAAACTATGCACTTGCCTTTAGCAGTGGTGTGGCAGCAACTGATGCAGTAATAAAATTATTATCTCCGGGTGATGAAGTGATTTGTGCGAATGATATGTACGGCGGCTCATACAGGTTGTTTACAAAAGTGTTTGAAAAGTTCGGGATAAAATTTGTGTATGTTGATACAACGAATACGGCGGATATAGAAACGGCGGTTACAACTAATACAAAACTCATCTGGATTGAAACACCTACCAACCCATTAATGAACATAACAGATATAGCAGCGGTGGCTGCTATTGCCAAACCAAAAAATATTTTACTGGCGGTTGATAATACATTTGCTTCTCCTGCATTACAAAACCCGTTGGATTTGGGAGCAGATATTGTAATGCACTCCGCTACAAAATACCTTGGTGGACATAGTGATGTAATACAAGGTGCTTTAATGATAAACGATAAAGACCTGCGGGAGAAACTATACTTCATTCAAAAGAGCTGCGGTGCTGTGCCCGGGCCGATGGATTGCTTTTTAGTATTGCGGGGGATTAAAACCTTAGGCATACGGATGAAAGCCCATTGTGAAAACGGGAAAAAATTGCACACTGGTTAAAAGCAAATGCAAAAGTTGCTAAAGTTTACTGGCCGGGTTTTACAGATCATCCGGGATATGCAGTGGCAAAAAAGCAGATGAAAGATTTTGGGGGAATGATTTCTTTTGAGTTAAAAAATGATAGTGTGGAGGAAGCCAAAAGGGTTTTATCATCAACACATTTATTTTCATTGGCGGAAAGTTTGGGTGGTGTTGAAAGTTTAATCAATCACCCGGCAAGTATGACCCATGCAAGCATACCAAGGGAAGAAAGAATTAAAAATGGATTGTCTGATTCATTAATCCGCCTAAGTGTGGGTATTGAAGATGCAGATGATTTAATTGAGGATTTGAACAAAGCGATTGGATAAATAAAATATGTTTAAAGGGATAAAACTGATAGGCCAGATACTGCTCTTCCAGCTTACTGCCAGAAGCCAGAACATCCCGTTTGAGCAACTTCCTTTTTCAAACGAACTAAAAACGGATACGGACTCCATCCTTCATGAACAGGTAAAGGGTTTTTTTAAAAAAGCCAAAGCCCCGGGTTTAATTATAGGTATCAGCCAGAACGGGGAAAATAAATTTTATAGTTATGGCTTTGCTGATCCTGGCAGCAAACAATCATTTAATGCACAAACCATTTTTGAAATTGGCTCAATTACCAAAACCTTTACGGCCAATCTGCTGTTTCAGCTTAATGAACAAGGGGTTTTGGATTTGCAAAAACCTGTTGTGAGTTATTTGCCACCAGAATTTGAGAACGATTCAGTATTAAAAAAAATAACCCTTTCAGATATTGCCAGTCAAACAAGCGGCCTTCCCCGGCTGCCTTCCAACTTAGATAAGATAAAAGAATATACACTGATGCAGCCTTATCAGTTTTATAATAAGGAGCATCTTTACACTTTTTTAGAAAGTTTAAAAAAAATAAACCCGGGCCCATATGCTTATTCTAACCTTGGTTTTGGTTTGTTAAGCACTATTGAAGAGAATGTAACTTCGGTACCGTTTGAGTCGCTGCTTAACAAATACATATTTCAGCCGCTACAGATGGGCGATACTTACATTGATGTAAAAAAGAATACTACCGATACTGCCACAGGTTATTTTTATGGCAAGCCTGCTGGTTACTGGCAGTTTGATTGCATGGCAGGGGCCGGTGCAATAAAAAGCAACGCAGTCGATATCCTTAAGTACTTATGTGCCCACATAGAAAGTAAAGATGAAAATTTTTCTGCTGTCGTTCATAAAATCACACAGCCAGTGAAAACAGTAGCAAAAAATATGCAGATATGCTATGGGTGGCACACTTTTGAAGATCTGAAGCACCGGGTATTCTGGCACAATGGTGGTACTTATGGCTTTTCTACTTTTGCCGCATTTGAACCCAATACAAAAACATCACTTGTTCTTGCTGCAAATGCAACAGGGGATAATACAATTCTTGATAAGCTGGCTGTTGATTTATTGATATTATTAATGGGGAAATAAATGCAGGGAGAAAAACTCATTGAATTCCTGAATGCGAAAGCTGACTTGTATAATCAGCCTTCTTTTATTAAGGCCGACCCCATTTCCATTCCACACTTATTTACAAAAAAACAGGACATAGAAATAGCAGGATTTTTTGCGGCCACTTTTGCCTGGGGCAACAGAACTACTATTATTAACAAGAGCAAAGAACTGATGCAGTTAATGGACAATGCGCCACATGAATTTTGCCTGCATCATTCACCGAAAGATTTGAAAAAAGTATTGAATTTTAAACACCGCACATTTAATACAACCGACCTGCTGTACTTTATTAGTTTTTTTAAATTTCATTACAGTAAACACAAAAGCCTTGAAACGGCATTTACCCGCCATGGCAATACGGCTGAAGAAATGCTGACAGGTTTCCACCACTACTTCTTTTCATTAGCTGATATACCGGAAAGGACAAGAAAACATATTGCTACCCCCGAAAGAAAATCCAGTTGTAAACGGATTAATATGTTTCTGCGGTGGATGGTAAGGCAGGATGATAAAGGCGTTGACTTCGGTATCTGGAAAAACATTTCACCTGCACAGCTTATTTGCCCTATTGATCTGCATGTGGCAAGGGTGGCGAAGAAATTGAACATCTTGCAACGAAAACAAACAGACTGGCAGGCAGCGATGGAACTAACGGAATATTTACGAACTTTAGATGCAGCCGACCCGGTAAAGTATGATTTTGCATTGTTTGGGTTGGGAGCTATTGAAAAATTTTAGCCTGTAGTTTATGAATAGAAATTTGGTTACCGATATTAATCAGTCGCTGGAAATTGAGTTGCCTGTTTCTGTTTCTCAGCAAGAGCTGAGGGAGCAACTGGCGGCACATATCAATTACCTGATTAACCATGATTTTGAAAAATTAGTTTTCTATCTCTACCGTATTGATGTAGATGAAACGAAGATGCGCCGTCTGCTGGAGCAACGGGAAGGAGAAAATGCTGCCGGGTTAATTGCTGATTTAATTATTGAAAGGCAATTGCAGAAAATGGAGAGCAGGAAGAGGTTTAGTAATGGAGGAAATGTTGAAGAAGAGGAGCGGTGGTGAATAGTAAAAAGATAAAAACTTAGATCATGAAAAGAGAATTTCTATTAATTCTAGTTTACTCGTTGACAATAGTATCGTATTCCCAAAACACGGTAATTATTGGCAGTTTTCCTTCTTTAGACAATAACCCCAAGCCAATACTTTGCTCTGAATTATTAGCAAAATTAAATTGGGAAAATATAAAAAAATATGATGGAGGAGTACATTCGGTAAACGAATATCCAGACAGTTTGATAACAACATATAAATATTTAAAACAAGGAATGACTGCCTTGGTTGAAATTAAGTGTTTCAAAAATTATGTACTTGAATTTAGATGCGAAGTCTCAAATAATAATCAAAATAGCAATACATACTATTTCGACAAAGAGGTGTGGTTGCAATATGTGAGGCAAAGAATACCTAAACTTTCAAGTGAATATATTTTGCCCAAACAAGAACCTGTTGAAATATTAAAAGCTTTTTATGAATTGCTTGGCGTTGATACCAGAGATGAATATGGCTGGTATTGCGAATATGGTATGGTTAGTAAGCCTACAAAAAGGCGATTGGCTGTGGTCGAACTTATTAAAGCTAATCGACGGGATTTGCTTAAAAAAGTCCTCAATTTTCAAAATCTGCAGACACAGCTTTATGCCGCAGACGCATTAATATATCTCAATTATAGTGACCACAGAAGAATTGATGAATATAAAAAGGAGATTAGTGAAAATGAAAGGAAAATTGACAGTTTATATAACTTAAAATCTGACGTTAAAGAAATTGTCAAAGTATTGAAGCAAAATAATTCAATGATGAAAACCAGTCTTGAGTATCTAGAAAAACAATTGTTTAGTGAAGAAGACTGGAAAACTATTTATCAAATCAGAGATAGTAATAAGGAAGCGAAGATTTGTGTTGAATTTACCGGGTCATACAGGGTTTATACAGGCAAAACGTCGGAAATTTTATCAGAAGAAGTAATTAGAGAGATACCAATGAAATATAAAAACTTTATTAATACTCCATGTAATCAATAAAAAAATAATTTAGGAGATTTACAAAATGAAGAGTGTGTTTTTTAATTATATCAACAAAGAAGAAATAAAGGAGAAGCTACACTCAGGTGAATTCCCTTTTTCCCAGCATCTCTTTTGGGATACACCAGTTGAAAGAATTGACCAGCAAAATAATAAACGACAAATTATTGAACGGATAATTACAAGAGGGTTGATTGAAGATTTTTATATGATGCTTCAGATATATTCAACTATTGAAATAACAGATGCAATCATTAAATCAAAAATACTTGATGCTAAAACAGCAAACTTTTGTAGTATAATATTTAATATCCCCAAAGATAAAATACATGTTTCACACTACTATAGTTGAGTTGGGAAGCATCAGCTAATTCAACCCCACTCCGCCCAGCAACTCAGCATACATATCAATTTTATGAAACTGGTAAGCTTTATTAAAAACACCATCAATAGATAAGGGGGTTGCGGATGTTGCCAGCTCTTTATTGGTTAACAACCGCAGGTGCTTCTGGCTTTGCACATACTTGTTTGTTTTGTTGATTACGTTTGTCTTTTCTAAAATTTCACCGGCTATATCTAATATTTTCCCGGCGTCAATTTTTGTACTAATGCCGTTTATATTTAGTTTTCCTAATTGCAAAACACTGTCTAAGCCAATCATTTTTGCCAGCTCACTAATTTTTTCTGTGTCGGGAAATACAGGGGCAATGTCTTTATCAGTAGCATACCGTTCTCCATCAGGAAATTTATCTTCCAAATCCTGCACAAAGGCGGCATTGCCTGCCGCTGTTGCACCAAAGGTGATGAGTTGCAGGGTTTCTTTTTTACCTTTTGGTAATTCTTTTTTAAAATATCCGGCTAATGGATAAGCTAAGTTGCCACCGAGGCTATGCCCGGTAATAACCATGCTGGCACTGTAGGTATTTTTTGCTCTATAAATTCTTTGATGGTTAACCCGGTGGCTATATCTCTTAGTTGCAATAAATTTTGAAACCCTATGTATGTGCCTTTGCTGATGTATGCTTCTTTCACTGTATCAGCATATTCCCATTTTTTTATGGTAAAGATGTTGAAGTCCTGTAAAATAAAATTTTGAAAGCCTTCATTGCTGAATTCAATAACAGAGCCTCTTATTACCAACGCATATTGTTCAGTGGTTTTGTTTTTTGCAATAATGGCATAGTTGCCATCAACAGCTTTTGGCAGAAAAACAACTTCGTATGCCGGGGCATATTTTGCAAATGCTTCGTTGATGCTGTCTTTATAAATTAGTTGGTTAAGGCGAACAGCTTCTTTGGCTGATAAGAAAAGGGGCGGCATTTTGTTCTTTCTTTTTATTGGTGTTACAGGCTGCAAACACATACAATAGCAAGCAAGTAATAAATAAGAAATGATTCTTTGCATATGGGGTGAGTAGAATTACCGGACGATGCAAGAGTGTGACGCAACGATGATGCTCAGGGAACTGAAGATGGCTAATAACCCCTGCATTATTCTTATAGAATAAAGCTTACTAAATTCGCCATGCCCAAACGGGGATATAAATGCTATTACTAAAGCCCCTTTAGGGGTTGGGGTTATTTCTTCTTTTCAAACATCAGTTCCTTCACTTTTTCTTTGTCTTCTTTTTCTTTCTTAAGATCGAACATGGTGCCGAATACATGATCCCAGATGGTGGAACTTACACCGTAACCATTGTGTTCATTTTTATAATGATGCAGGTGGTGGTTTCGCCAAAGGCCTTTCATCCATTTAAAAGGCGGATTCCAGGCATGAATAGCATAGTGCATGGTGCCATACATTAAATAGCCCAATATAAAACCGGGAAAAAACATAAATGTTTGCTGCCGCAATACCAGATACATTAACCCAAATATGCTTGAAGCAAGTATGATGCTTGGCACTGGCGGCATAAACAACCGCTGCCTGTCCCTTGGATAATGGTGGTGGTTGCCATGCAATGTGTAAATAAATTTTTTTGCCCTGCCGCTGTTGGCTATCATATGAAATAAAAAACGATGGGCCAGGTATTCAAAAAAAGTCCAGAAAAACATGCCGGCTAAAAAAGTAAGGGCAATTCTTGTAGTTGTAAAACCAAGGGTGCCACTGTACCACGCCATGTAAATCATTACAGGTGTGTACATACCCCAAATAACTAAGGGGTGTGTTTTGGTAAGCATTTCGAGGTAAGGGTTCTTAAAAAGTTGTGCCTGCCCTTTGTTATTAATTTTTTCGAATTCCATGCGGCAAAGATAAGCAATACAAGGTTTAGGGTTTAAGGTTTGGGGTTTGAAGTTCGTTAAATTATACGGTGGCTTCAACTGTTTGAAAATGATCGCTTTTATAACCGATTATCTATCTTAGCAGCGATAAATTTTTATTATGAAATTAATTTCTTACCTGAAAGATGGGCATGAGCAATTGGGTGTGCTGGTAAATGATTTGGTGTATGATATGGAACTGCTGCACCCGGATTTGCCCAACAGCATGAATATGTTTTTAACGTATTGGGAAGATTCATACCCAATGGCAAAGGCAGGGGCACAGGCAATAAAAGAAGGCGCAAGAATTAGCAACAACGGGGTAGCGTTGAAAGATTTGCAGTTGCTTGCACCAGTACCTTTTCCCACAAGTTGCAGGGATGGCTATGCTTTTCGGCAGCATGTGGCCGCGGCAAGAAGAAACAGAAAGGTGGATATGATTGCGGAGTTTGACCAATACCCCATTTTTTATTTTACTAACCACCACAGCATACAGGGACCGGGAGAAATAAAATGTATGCCCGACCATTTTGAAAAATTAGATTTTGAACTGGAAGCAGCTATTGTTATTTGCAAACAGGGCAGAAATATAAAAGCTGCAGAAGCAGATGAATACATTGGCGGGCTGATGATTATGAATGATATGAGTGCAAGAAGGTTTGCAGATGGAGGAAATGTTGCTGAATCTTGGCCCGGCGAAAGGAAAAGATTTTAGCACCGTAATAGGGCCATGGTTGGTTACAACAGATGAACTCGAAGAATTAATTGTGCCTTGCAAGGAAAACCACACAGGCACAAGCTGGAATTTGCAAATGAAATGTTTTGTAAATGGTGTACAGGTTAGCAATGGCAACCTTGGTGATATGGATTGGACATTTGCCGAGATAATTGAAAGAGCTTCTTATGGTGTTGATTTATATCCGGGTGATGTAATTGGCAGCGGCACTGTTGGTACTGGCTGTTTTTTAGAACTAAACGGTACAGGAAAATTTAACGACCCGAACTATACCGAGCAATGGCTGCAACCTAATGATGTGGTAGAAATGGAAATTGATGCGCTAGGAAAATTATCTAATACCATTATAGCAGAAGAAACTGATTGGAGTATACTGAAGTTGAAAAAATAAATATTGCCACGAATGCACTAATAGGTTTTCACTGGTGCATTCGTGGCTTTAAATTTTTATTTTTTTCTCTTAAAAGTCCCTTCCATAAACTTTTGTTCACTTACACCATCATGTCCTGTGCCATACATTGCCATTGTATAGCTATTATCATCATGGAATTTTAATTCCTGCCTTATATCAGTTTCCGTTTTACTTCCGGGATCCGATTGTTTACCCATCATATTCAGGATTTTTGTGCCTGCATCATAGGTGCCTTCCATTCTTACAATGCCGGAACCATGATTGTCAATCCAGGAAAGTACAAATTTCTTTTTCATTTTATCATAGCCCATAATCCCTTTTCCGTTCATGGGCTGCCCCATCATGTTACTCGAAAAATCAGTCATTTGGTAAAGGCCATTAAGCCCCATTGAAATTAAATCAGTAGCTTTTGCTTTTGTGGGTGGTTGGGAGGGATCCATCCATTGCGAAACAGAATCACAAACCCATGTGCCTGCTTGTTTAGCCATCCATGCATGCTCTGCTCCGGGTGTGGCAAAATCCATCCATGCCTGCATCATCGCTGCTTGTGCAGCAGAATCTGGCGGGCCGGCGGGTGCAGTTGATTTCCCGTCTGTAGCTGTTGTTTTGTTTTCTGTTGCTGGGGTATCTTTTTTATCCCCGTCGGCTTTTTTCTCATTGTTGCAGGCGGCAAATAATATGGCGGCGGCACAGCAAGTAATTAGTTTTTGTTTCATAAAAATATTTTAGTTGTAAAAACTACGATTTTGCTTTTAAAAACCGGACAAACTTCCGGGAATTTTTTTCTGAAATTGATAAACGGCAGGCTATACGGCTTGTTTTGTTTTGATTTTCATTACAGTAGCTATACTGGTTGCCCTTTCTTTTATGATAAATGCTTTGCTTCCTTCAAAGAATTCATCCACCGTATTTTGAAAATAACCAAGCCATGTAGCAAAGTGATGGTCTGTAAGCGGCGATTTTTGATGCAAAGCCATATGTGGCTGCATGGCATTTTTGTGATAAGTGTCTGATTGAAACAAAACTGAATCCCAGAAATCAACCAGTACCGGAAAATGATGGTCGAGGTTTACATTGGCCACCTGAGTAAATAAGTAATTGATAGAATCGTCTGCTAATAGTTTTTTATAAAACTCCTGCATCAACAGCAACAGGTCGCTACGGGTTTCAATATCTTTTTTAATTTGCATTTTTATTTTTTGTAACAAACTGTATTACTACTATCATCGTCTGTTGCAAGTTTATCCTGAGGAAACGAAGGGCACTATTCATCGTCCGGTAATTCTATTCAGCATTTTGAGAAGCCCCTGCTATTTCTGCCAAAACATTTTCAATCCTTGTTTTTACATTTTCATATGAGGTATAACCTCTTGCTACGAGATAAAATTTTGTTTCGCCTGCCTGCAGCAATACAGCAGGGTAACCCGTTACTTGCAATTGTTTGCACAACGAAAATTCGTACAAAGCTTTTTCTTTGTATTCCTCACTTTTTAATTTGGTATAAAAATCATCGGTATCAATACTGTATTTTTCCAGCAAATGGCGATAAGCTTCATTATCTGTCAAATCCCGCCCTTCATAATGTAAGGCATATTGCAAATCGGCGGCAAAGACAATTTGTTTTTCAGGGTACAGGTCTTTAAAGATACATAAGGCGATGGCAGCCTTTTCTGAATGGGGAAACCAATCGCTGTCTTCCGGATTATTTATATGCCAGAGATAATCGGAGCCAAATTTGATACCGGTCGTTTCTTCTACCACTTTGTATGCCTTGCTGATGTAACCAGCAGTGGCAGAAATTGGTTGAGGATTTTCTGAAGGAATCATACCGCCACTCAGCACTTCGAAAAGAAGCTTGTCTTTGTATTCCTCCGCTATTTGTTTAATGACGGGACTAAAACCATAGCACCAGCCGCAATAAGCATCATAACAATAATAAATTACAGGTTGCATAGAATACAAACTTACTGCAAGTAAGAAGCATAAATTTATGACTTTGGAAAATAATAGCTACTAACTGTCCGGGGCATTGCGCTATAAAAAATTATTAATTTTTAATTACTTCCTGCTCTTCACTTCTTCAAACTTCTCCTCATAATCTTTTCGGATAGTTCCCATCATTCTATCCCAGAATAAAAAATACAAACCATAATTCACTTTGAAGTACTGGTGGTGCTGGTTGTGATTAACGGAAGTGTTTATCCATTTACCCAGCCAATGTTTACTAAAACCTTTTGGATACAATTCCCAGCCCAGATGTCCATACACATTGTAGATTATCATGAAAAGGAAAAAGAACAGGAGATGAAACAGATGAACTGGCATAGTAAAAACAAATACTAAAAATATTCCGGCTTCTACTATTGCTTCCAGCGGATGAAAAGCATAGGCAGCAAAAGGACTTGGATTCGTAGATTTGTGATGTACCAAATGAACAATTTTGAATACAGATGGATGATGCATCAACCGGTGCATCCAGTAAAAATAAGTGTCGTGTATAAAAGCCATTAATGGAAATGCTAACACAAACCACCACATACTATGCTGATTAATGTCAGTATAAAACTTTGTATGCTTTGCCAGTTCAGGACTTCCTAAAATAGTAGCCGGAATAAAAGACATGATAAAGACAGTGGTAATAGAAAAACCAATCTCCCTTGCATAGTCTTTGAACTGTGGATACTTGGCCTGTATTTTTTTCGACGCATTCAATCGCCGTAGTAATACATACCAGATTATAAAGGCAATGCTGGCTATAATTAAATAGCGGCTGCCTATTAATATTACGTCATCAAAATAAAACTTCCAATTCATAAGTGGTATAAAATACTAACAACCCATCTTTTATACAAGAGCTTTGGAGCCAACCCCCATTTTTCAGGAATAAGCTGTTTAGAAAGAGGATTAAGTAGTGGATTTGCAGATGATCTTCCAATAACTTAATGCGCCTCAAGCCAGTTCGCTCCTTCACCACATTCTGCTATCACTGGTACACTATGCGGTAGCAGCATAGCCGATTGCATGTTTTCCAGTATCAATGGTTTCAATTCCTTCACTTCTGTTTTTAATGCATCAAACACCAATTCATCATGTACCTGCAACAGCATTTTACTCTGCATTTTTTCTTTTTTCATAGCGGCCTGTACTTTTTGCATCGCCAGTTTTATCATATCGGCAGCAGTGCCTTGTATAGGAGAGTTGATCGCATTTCGTTCTGCAAAACCACGGACAGTAAAATTGGCGGAGTTAATATCCCGCAGCCATCTTTTTCTGCCCATCAATGTTTCTACATAGCCGGTTTCTCTTGCAAAATTTATAGTATCATCCATGTATTTTTGAATACCAGGAAATTCTTTTTTATAATTATCAATAATCTCTTTGGCTTCTGTTCTGGAGATACCGAGGTTATCAGCTAAACCAAATGCACCTTGTCCGTAAATGATGCCAAAATTTACACTCTTGGCTTTGTACCGCATTTCTTTTGTTACTTCATTTTCTGGCACATTATATACTCTTGCTGCTGTTACTGTATGAATGTCTGTTCCATTTGGTAAAGGCGGCACACATATTTTTATCGCCACTGATGGCTGCCACTACTCTTAATTCTATCTGCGAATAATCAGCTGATAATAAAATATGCTTACTGTCTCTTGGTATAAATGCTTTTCTTATTTCCCGTCCCCGTTCTGTTCTTACGGGTATGTTTTGCAGATTAGGATTGTTACTGCTTAATCTTCCTGTAACGGCCACCGCTTGTGCATAGGAAGTATGTACCCTTCCGGTTTTTTTATTTATCAATAGTGGCAATGCGTCTACATAAGTGGATTTTAATTTTGTCAATTCACGGAATGCTAAAATATCATCAACTATCTGGTGTCCCTTTGTTGCTAATTTTAGCAGTACATCTTCACCTGTTTGATATTGTCCTGTCTTTGTTTTTTTAGCAGAAGGGTCGAATTTTAGTTTATCAAACAACACTTCACCGAATTGCTTGGGTGATGCCAGGTTGAAACGTACACCAGCTTGTTTATACACACTTTCTTCGGCTGTCTTGGCATCCTTTTCTAATAGTTTAGAATAGTCATTCAGGAATTCTTCGTCAATTTTTATTCCTTCAAATTCCATATCCACCAGCACTTTTACCAATGGATTTTCCACTTCGTTAAAAACTTTTTCTACTTCTTTGCTTTTTAATAGCGGAACGAAAATATTTTTTAGCTGTAGTGTAATATCTGCATCTTCACCGGCATATTCTTTTATTTTTTCAATTTCCACATCTCTCATGCTGCCTTGTGTCTTTCCTTTTTTCCCAATCAGTTCTTCAATGTGCACCGGCTCATAACCGAGAAATTTTTCACTCAGTGCATCCATACTTCTTTTTCCATCCGGTTCAATAACATAATGGGCCAGCATAGTATCAAAAATGTTTCCGGCCAGTTCAATGCCATACCATTTTAGCACCAGCATATCATACTTGGTGTTTTGTCCAATCCATGTTTTCTTTTTGTCTGCAAATAAAGACTCGAAATGCGCCAGTATTTCTTTTGTTTTTTCCTGGTCGGCGGGACAAGGAACATAAAATGCTTCGCCGGGTGTTACAGAAAAACTTAATCCTACCAGCTCTGCATCGTTTGCATCAATACCTGTTGTTTCTGTATCAAAACATATTTCCTCATGTTTTTTTAATTCAGCTACTAATTTTTTAATAGCCGCATCACCTTCCACTGCTTCATATTTATGCGGTGTGTTATTAATATTTTTATCGACAGCTAATACTTCAGCATCATCATCCGAAGAAATAATTGGGTCAGATTTTTTTACTTCTGGTTCAACGATGTTGCCAAACAAATCAGTCTGCACACCTTGTGGAATTTCTTTTTCTACCACTCCTTTATTAGTGGTTGCTACAGAAAACTCTTCGCCCAGCAACCTTTTTCCTAATGTGCGGAACTCCAGTTCTGCAAAAATTTCTTTCAACGCTTCTTTATTCCAATCTTTCAGTTTAAAATCTTCTTCATGAAACTGAACCGGCACATCAATAATAATTGTTGCCAGTTTTTTAGAAAGTATCGCCATCTCTTTTCCCTTCTTCACCTTTTCTCCCATCGCCCCTTTTATATTCTCTGCATTGGCTAATGTATTTTCCAATGAACCATACTCCGCCAGAAACTTAGCGGCAGTTTTTTCTCCCACACCCGGTATGCCGGGAATATTATCTACCGCATCACCCATCATTCCCAGCATATCTATTACCTGACTTACATCTTTAATATTCCACTTGGCGCAAATTTCTGCAGGACCTAAAATTTCTGCATCATTTCCCTGGTAAGCAGGCTTATATATTTTAATTTTTTCAGATACTAACTGACCATAGTCTTTATCAGGTGTGACCATATATACTTCGTAGCCTGCTTTTTCTCCCAGTTTACTCAGCGTACCAATTACATCATCCGCTTCATAACCATCAATGGCAATAACAGGTATGTTGAATGCTTCAATTATTTTTTTTATATCTGGAACAGCAGCTCTGATATCTTCCGGAGTTTCTTGCCGGTTGGCTTTATAATCGGCGAAGTCAGTATGTCGTTCTGTTGGGGCAGAAGTATCAAAACAAACCGCCATGTGGGATGGCTTTTGCTTTGTGATTAACTCTACCAATGCATTGGTGAAACCAAACTGTGCATTGGTATTTTTTCCTTTAGAAGTAATACGGGGACTGCGAATAAGGGCATAGTAGGCCCTGAAAACAAGGGCAAATGCATCGAGTAAAAAAACCTTTTTTTCCATGCCCCTAAGGTAAAGAATTCAATTCAGGCTATATAGAAAACAAAAATTCCCCGTCTCGTCTAATACGAAACGGGGTGAAGTTTATAGCTAACGTTTCGAATGCTTAGTTAATAGAAAGTTTCAGTGCAGTGCTGTTGCCTGTTTCTTTTACAGCAACAGTTTCTGTTTTCTTTTCTGCTATCTGTGTATTGGCCGGGATGTTTGCACTAAAAGCTGCAGCCGGGTCTTTATCGGCGGTAGTACCACCAAAAGCCGGATTAGGGTCTTTATGGATAAAATTCAGGTAAAGGGCAAAGAAAAGCAGGTTGAAGGCAAAGAAATTTGCGATTTTACGTACACGGCGTTTCATAACAAATTGGATTTAAGTTTTTATAAATATTGGATTAGTTCGGTTTTCAATGCTAAGATATAATGGCAAACAGGCAGGCGCAAATTCAATGGCTTTTATTTAGCCAAATCAGGCACAACTACTTAAAGGATAATCGTAAATCTACGAAAAGGTGGTTCTACAGCTATATTTAGCTCCACTCTTTTTCTTTTTTCTGCTGCCTTTTGTTAATGCGGGTTGCAATCACAATACCTGCTTCATATAATAAATAAAGGGGGATGGTAACTATACAAAGGCTGAAGGGGTCGGTGGTAGGGGTGATGATGGCAGCCGCAATTAAAATAACCACAATTGCATGGCGGCGGTATTTTCTTAAAAAAGCTGCTGACACAACTCCAATTTTTGCCAATAGCATTACTAATAATGGCATTTGAAATAATACACCGATACCCACTGTGGTGTAAATAAGGTTTTCCATATAGTCCGACCAGTTAGGAAGAACTAAAATTTTATCGCTGAGTTTGTAATTGAAATAAAAATTAATCATGAATGGTGTAAGTACAAAATAGCCAAACAAGACACCAAGGAAAAAAAGAACAGAAACCCAAAAAACAAGACCCCTTGTTCTTTTTGCTTCTTTAGGGGATAAGGCAGGCTTTACAAATTTCCAGAACTCCCAAAACACATAGGGAAAGGCTAAAATAAAGCCACCCACAAATGCAATGGTAAAGGTGGATATAAATTGCCCCGTCATTGTATTGCTCTGAAACCGTGCATCCACCGGGGTTACACAAATAGCATCGCCCAAACCTAGCCAATGGCTAAGGTTACAAAACCATTTATAAGAAATAAAATCTTTATCTGCAGGACCAAGTAAAATTTTATCTACAAATTCATTTGCAAAGATGAAAACTAATATTGCCCCAACCAGCATTGCAATTACCGACCGGATGATATGCCAGCGAAGCTGCTCCAGATGGTCTATAAAAGACATATCTGTTTCTGCTGATTTATTCCTTTTATTTAGAAAATCGAGTAAAGCCATATTTATATCAGAAAGTGAACCTGTCCACCGAACCAACTGTACTTAGGAAGGCGGGCAAAGATAATGGTGAAAACCGAATAGGTTATTTATAAATGAGGGAATATCCACCTTCGTATCGTTTAAAAAGATATGAAGGCGGAGAAAAAAAAGCCGGTCCCGTTTCAAACGGAACCGGCTTTTAAAATAAATTTATTTTTTATTAAAACTTCCAGCCAAGGCCAATTAATGGCAGGGCATCTTCATCAGACATTGCGTAAGCGGCTGTAATTACAAAACGGCGCAGTGGCGAAAACCAGATACCGCCACCATAACCGGTAGCCATCTTTTTTACCGCATCATTTTTAACCCAAACACGGCCTGCATCTACAAATGCAAAAACACCAAGGGATGCTGGGAATAAATATGTTTTAAGATTGAAAACTTTTAACCGCAGCTCTGCCTGGTTATAAAATTTTGTTTTCCCGGCAAACCTTTCTCTGCGGAAACCCCTAAGGTTTTCATTAGAGCCAAGGTATTGTGCCTGAAAAAATTCATAACCATTGTTGCTGCCGGTAGCACCTACACCAGTGCGGTTGGCAAATGTTAAGCAGTTTGGTATCAGTTTCAGGTAAAAAGAAAAATCGGAGTTTAACATAGATACCCTGTCGTAGCTGCTTTTATTTGTACCAGACAAACTGCTGAAATTAGTTACCCAGTTAATTCCTTTATCCGGCATAGCGGTACTGTTACGGGTATCAATCTCCAATGAAAACTTGCCGCCGAAATATCCTTGTTTTTTAAAGGCATATAAAGGGTTTAATCCGGCAGGCGGGCTTACAACAATATTGCGGACACTATTTAATTTGTCTGTAACATCCATAGAATAAAACTGGAACTGCGGCCCGAAGGAGAGCATTACCTTATCAGAAAAGCGGTGGCGCAATTGTAATACTATATCCCCCAAATCATATCTTGCCCTGTAGTATCTAAACTGACCTGGTTTTGTTTTATCATAAATTGTATTCATCCCATATCCAAAAAAGTTGGTGGTATTGTTGGGACCCAGGTAAGCAATGTTGGTTGTAATGTCTGTGTTTTTTCCCATAACAGACATCAGTTCGTTTCGATAATTGATGTTGACCGCTTTGGTTGAAAAAGCAAACAACCCTTTAAACTGGTGTAGTGTTTTATACGGTTCTTTCCTGAAACCATGGCGGATGTATTTAAAAGTAGGGCCGATAAAAAGCCCATCGTCCGGGTTATAACCAATCATTCCAAATATTGACTGAAACGGATATTTGTAGCTTATCCTTTGAAAAGAATTTACAGCCGTATCATTCGAAAAATTGTTTTTGAACCTTCCGGTAACAGTATTTTCGCTGTCGGCTTTGTCATAAATAATTACATCCCTTTGTTGCCCGGCTTTCTTTTCAAACAAATCGTTGCCGCCGCCGCCAATCAGCCTTATTTTAATTTTATCATTTACACCATAAACATTAAACTGGTCGTCGCCATCAAACCCATAAATGCGGATTTCTTTTGTTACCAGTGGTGCAAATACTCTTTCATACATTCTGGTACTTACTCCACCTTCTTTATTTATTTTGCTTACAGTAACTGTAACGGCACCTGTTTCGTTGCGGGTAACATTAATTTGTTCTTTTTTATCGCTGCCGGTAATGCTTACTGTTTCTGAAATAAAAGCATAATAGGACATTACTTCCGCTACAATAAAATTGCGGCGGTCTTTTAAGGTTTGAATAATTTTTGGTGCAGAGATGTTATAAATTTCTTTGGGTTGTTTTGCCAGTGCCTGCTCTATAACCTGGTCAGTCATCTTTGCTAAAAAAGCTTCAGCTTCCCTTTTCCAGTCTGCTTCAGTTAATTGGTTAAGAAAGAAACGATCAAGGTTTCTTGCTGCAAAATTAAAACGGGCAATGCTATTTGCCGCAGGTTTAAAGCCTTCTAATTGCGGCACTAACGACCTTGATTTTATAAGGCCGGGTAACGTTCCCTGGTTAATATAAAATGCCTGATCTCTGTCTTTGGCAAGTGGATAAAAAGTTTTTCCATTTCCATTATCATAAGCACCCCATACCCATTGGTCTTCGTGGCGGTCCAGATCCATTACAAACATATCCAGTATCCTTACCTTCAGTAAAGCCAGTTGATCAACATCATTATCATTATCTTTTTCTAATTTCTCTGCCACTTCATCGGTATCATATAATTTCTTTACAGAATCGGGTGCCCTTTCTTCATACAATAACATTGTATTTTTAAAATCTTCACGGAACTCACCCAGCTTTGGATCATCACCTATATAAACTACTTTTGGATTGCCATGTGGTATGCCAGCCGCTTCTGATAATACAGGTATTGAAAGGGCTGCATAAGGATAGGAAGCGGATACCCCATCGGATACAAATCGGCAGCAGCTTCACTTTGCAAATCCCCCGGTAATGTTTTGCTGGTAATAAATTTTTGAATAGAACGAAGTGTGTATTGCCTGCCACTGGCATCTTCTACCCTTAATGATTTAGTTTGTTTTCCCCCACCCCGTTTTACCGGTGTAAGCCCCCCTTTTTCGGTGGCCATATTAAGAACAGGAACGGTAATAGGGGTATTCCACTCTTTTCGGTAGTTAGTACCCATCCAACTATGGCGGGAGCGGCTATCATTAAAGTGTGAGCCGGGGGCAGTAGCCGAATCTCCTTTAATCTGTGCGCTTGCTTTCTGTTACAGAAACAAAAAGTAAGGGAATAAATAGTTTGAGAAGTCTCATGATTGCAGGTTTTGGCGTTTTATTGTTTATGGTTAAAATACAGGTCTGAAAAGATAAGAATATTTTTAAAATCCGTGTTATATAAAAGAATTAAAGATATTAGCAATTGAAACAACACCAATACCTTTTTCGGGGTATATATATAAATTGTATTAATTGCATAAAATTTTGCCCTATCAGGAATTTTGGGCTGAAGTTTTCAGTAATTTGGAAACTTTCTATAGCCTTCGGGTGTTATTTACAATAAACTATCCCTAACATAACTTTCGGCTATAACAATAATCATTAAACCTGTCTTTTGACGAAGGGAAAAATCAGACATAAAATCGGGTTGCTGGCGGCAATGTTATTGGTGGCTGGGTTTGCTTTTTCGCAGGATGATACCATCACCCAGCGGATAGTATTTATTGGCGATGCCGGACAGTTGAATGCACAAGGACTGCACCCGGTTGTAAATGCAGTGAAAAAATTAATATCCCTCGATAAAAGAACAACGGTAGTTTACCTGGGCGATAATGTATATAAAAACGGTTTGCCTGATCCCGAAACAGCTGATTACGAGAAATACAAAGCAATATTAGACAGCCAGCTTTTAATTGCAGAGGGCAAGCAGGCCGAAGTGATTATGATGCCCGGTAACCACGACTGGCAGAACGGAAGAGAAGGAGGGTATGATGCAATTCTGCGGCAGCAATTGTATGCCGATTTTATCATCAGCAAAAAAAATGTCAAATACTTTCCAAAAGATGGGTGCCCGGGCCTAAAGAAGTAAGTCTTGGCAAAGATGTAACATTAATAATTTTTGACAGCCAGTGGTGGCTGCACCCCCATGATAAACCGGAAATAGAATCTGATTGTGATTCCAAAACAAAAGAGGAACTCGTTACCCAAATAAGGGATATTGCTGCCCGCAATTCTGGTAAACTTATTTTGCTTGCTTGTCATCACCCATTTAAATCGAACGGTATGCACGGCGGTTTTTTTACTTTAAAGCAACACATCTTTCCCCTTACGGATATTAATAAATCAATGTACGTTCCTTTGCCGGTTATTGGTTCTGCATATCCTATTGCCCGCAGTGTATTTGGTACTTTGCAGGATGTTAAGTACCCCGCTTACCAGGAAATGATAAAACAAGTTTCTGAAGCCGTAAAATCATCTGCACCCAATGTTGTTTTTGTATCGGGACATGACCATAACCTGCAGCATATTTTTGATGAAGGTTATAATTATATTGTTAGCGGTGGAGGATGTAAAATAAACCGTACATCAAAAAAAAGCAATAGCCGTTTTAATTCCCCATCCGAAGGTTTTGCGGTAATAGAAGTTTCAAAAAGCAAAAATGTAAACCTTACGTTTTACGAAGTAGATGATACCGCAGTTAACAACGCATACAGCACTTCGCTGCTAAATTTTTATAAAAAATCATTACCGGAAACCGATAAAGCGGCAACTACAATTGTAGATGATCCTTTTATTAAATATAAAGATACCATTACCATTGCGGCAAGCAATGATTTTAAGAAAGTGAGCGGACTCAAAAAAATATTTATGGGGGAAAATTACAGGCCGGAGTGGGCGGTGCCTGTTAATATGAAAGTGTTTAACTTGAAAAAAGGAGGTTTTACCATTACAAGTCTTGGTGGAGGTAATCAAACAAAATCATTGCACCTGGAAGACCGCAGAGGAAAGAAATGGGTATTAAGGAGCCTGAATAAAAACCCGCAGGCAATACCAGAAAACTTTAAAGGAACAATCGCAGAAGAGTTGGCTGCTGAAATGAACTCCTCATCGCATCCATATGCTGCATTAGCCATTCCGGGAATGGCAAAGGCATTGGGTGTTACAACTGCAAAACCGGAATTGTTTTTTATACCTGATGACCCTGCACTTGGGTTGTACAGGCCACTTTTTGCCAATAATGTTTGCATATTAGAAGAAAGGGATGCAACAGCAGACAGTAGCGATACAAGAACAACTGCAAAACTGTTTAGTAAAATGCTGGAGGATAATGACCATCAGCCCATACAGCCATTGGTATTAAAAGCAAGGCTGCTTGATATTATGATTGGTGATTTTGACCGCCATCTTGATCAATGGAGGTGGGGTACTATCGATACAGGCCGTGGCCGTATGTATTACCCTATACCGAGGGACAGGGATCAGGCATTTTTTTACTCCGATGGGTTGTTGATGAAAATTGCAAGCGGCGGGCTGCTTCCTTTTTTAAAAGGGTTTAGAAATACTATTCCTAAAGTAAACTGGTTGGGTTATACTGCAAGGGATTTTGACAGGATATTTATGACCAACATAGATGCAGCTACATGGAAAAACTCCATTACAGAAGTGCAGCAGCAATTAAGCGATTCTGTAATCCGCAATTCTGTAAAAAATATGCCGCCGGAAGCATTTGCCATTAACGGAGAAAAAATTATCAGCAAAGCTATCAGCCGCAGAAATTTGCTTACTACCGAAGCAATGAAATACTATCGCTTTTTATCCCAAAAAGTAAATGTGATAGGCAGTAATGAAAAAGAATATTTTAAAGTAAGTAGCAATGCTGATGGGCTGCAGGTTATTGTTTACTCAAAAAGAAAAGGGTTTGATACAAGTTTTGTAATGTATAACAGGATATTTAAAATCGGTGAAACAAAAGAGATAAGGTTGTATGGGTTAAATGATGATGATGTGTTTGAAGTAGACTCCACTGTTTCAACCCGCATAAAACTGCGGATAATTGGCGGCAAAGGAAATGACACCTACACAATTAAAGGCAAGGCAGAAACATTGTTGTATGATTTAAAATCAGAAGGGAATAAAATTACTGAGGGCAGCCATGCTAAAAACCGTTTTGCAGCACTGCAACCTGTAAATGAAAGAAACCTGTTTGGCTTTAAATACAATGCAACACATTTACCACAATTCAACTTGGGTTATAATAAAGATGATGGGCTTTTAGTTGGTGCAGGCATTGCCCGCCGTACGTATGGCTTTCGCAACCTGCCATATGCTTCCGATCAAAAATTGTCTGCATTATATTCTGTTGACAGAAAAGCGGTACAGCTAAAATACGCAGCGGAGTTTAACCACATTACCCGTAATATAGATTTAGTGGTGAAGGCAGGTTATTCATCTGCGGCACTTACCAATTACTTTGGCCTGGGTAATAATACATTGATAAGAAAAGATGTAAATGAAACATATTATCAGAGCCGCCATAAAATTTTACAGGCAGAAATAATGCTGCGCAAAAGAATATCTGACATATTCCATATAAAGTATGGCCCTTATTTTATGCAGTACCAAAACAGATATGCGGACAATATAAATACCATTTTTGGGAAACAGGGTGCTTCCGGTTTCGATTCGGCCCGCCTCTTCAGCCGTAAGTCTTATGCCGGGTTTAAATCATCATTTACTATTGACAACCGCAATCATGAATTTTATCCCACAAGGGGCATGTACTGGAATAATGAATTAACGGCAACAAAAGGTCTTTTAAAAACCAGCAACAATTTTGTTTCTTATAAAACAGATATGGCGATTTATGCAAGCTGGACGGAGAAAGCAGGTTTGGTAACTATATTAAAATTTGGTGGCGGAAAAATCTTCAGCAAAAATTATGAATTTTTTCAGGCCATGACGATTGGCTCTGGAAATGATTTGGCTGGCTTTAGAAAAAACAGGTTTGCAGGCCGTTCATCACTTTATACAGGAATAGAATTTCGGTTGAAATTATTTGATGTTAATTCATATATTTTGCCCGGCACTGTTGGCATTACTGGTTTTTATGATGCAGGCCGTGTATGGCAGCGGGGTGAGCATTCTTCTCAGTGGCATACTGCTTTTGGCGGCGGTGTTTTTTATATGCCGTTTAAAGTATTTCTTATTTCTGGTACAGTTGGGTTTACGGAAAATGAAAGAAACTTCAACATTACATTGGGAACAAAGTTCAACCTCACCTATTAACCTCTTTTATGCCTGAGCCACCATTAACAAATACGGCACAGCGGTTTTTTTTACTTCCTGAATATTACAAAACTGTTGCAGTTATTGCTGCAATTTTATTTATGGCCATTGCCATTTTTGTACTTACCGGGCAAACCTCATTTGATAAAGAAGTAATGCAGGAAGCCCATCATTGGGAAAACGAAAGGTTGACCAAGTTGATACAAGCAATAACTTTTTTGGGTAACCACCAGTTTTTAATACCTGCCAATCTTTTATTGATAGCCATATTAGTAAGGGATAAACAAAAGAGGGCAGCGGTTACTGTTTTAATAATTGCCCTCACCAGCCTTGGCTTTAAATTTTTATTAAAAGAATTGTTTCACCGCCCCCGTCCTGCCGATGCAATAGTAACCGGCATAAAAAATTTCAGCTTCCCCAGTGGCCATGCAATGCTTAGTCTGGCTTTTTATGGCCTTCTCATTTTATTGACGCACCATTGGGTAAAAAATAAAATGCAGCAAAAAATAATTGCTGCATTCCTGCTGTTACTGGTACTGCTGATTGGCTTTAGCCGCATTTACCTGCGGGTGCATTACCCAACTGATGTGGCGGCGGGTTATTTTTTTGAGGTGTGGTGGATGGGATTGTTATTATTCCTTCTCCGGAAGAAAACCTAAGGCTTATACTCAAACTTATGAACAGTAGCCTTTGATGTTACCCCTTCATTAGAAATATACATATCGCCGTTTCTTTTAAAAGTAAGCCCCTCCGGCTGCGGAAATAATTTCTTTCCCAATTCAAACACCCCTTCCGGGTTTCCATTTAAATCTGCAATTACAAGTTGATTAGCCGCAGATGAAATAATAAACAGCTTATTGAGCACCGGGTGTATAGATGCAGCCGATGGCTGAAACTTGGATGTTTTAAATGGGGATTTACTTTTAATTGAATCTGCATTGATACGAAAAACCGGGTTTATATCAAAACCAGTTGAGTCCGGATAATAAGCAAAAGCACTTACTTGAGATTTACTGTCTCCTGCACAATTCTTGCAAACCATTATCAGGGCTTTTCTTGCTGTATCTGCATATAAGGTTTCAAAATCGTTTATACCTGTGATAGGGAGTTTACCCATTTGTACACCTTGTACCCCGGCACTGTCCCTTACTATTTTTGTAATCATCCCATCGCTGCGCAGAACATAGGGGACACCATTATATATGGTAATATCCTCATAGTCGCCCTTGTCGCCAAAAGCGAAAGGAGAGGGTGGTTTTATTGTAAGGGTGGATTTATCAAGGATAAAAAGCTTTCCCGATTCATCATAATGTGCCAGAAATTCATCTTTGTCACCATCCCATGCAATACCCGAAATTTCTTTCAGCTTTAAATCAATCTTTATTGTTTGTGCCGCAGCGAAACTATAGTGTGGCGGCGATTTTATCATTCTTGCCTTGCGGGTTTTGCAACTCATTAGCAAACCAGTTAACAATAGGGCAAAAAACAAGTAAGGGACATTTTTAAAAATTGAATGGCGCATTCTTCATATTTTGTTTAAATTTATCGAAAGTTTTTTTACCACATGGCAGAATTTGAAACAAACATCCTCTCTGATGCGCAGGTATATGTAACCGACCTGCTATCCCATAAACTTAGCAAAAGTATCAGGTTTCATACACTTCAGCACACACAAGAAGTGGTGGCGGCCTGCCAAAAACTTGCTGCCCATTCTCAATTGGCTGCCGAAGACCAGCTGGCACTTTCATTAGCCTCCTGGTTTCATGATACCGGCTATACTGGTGGCCAGGCCAAAGACCATGAGATGGTAAGTGTACAGATAGCTACTGATTTTTTAACGGCGCATAATGCTACCGATGAGTTGAAGAAAAAAGTCGCCGGCTGCATTAATGCCACTAAAATGCCACAAAGCCCTGCCACTGCAATTGAAGAAATAATCTGTGATGCAGACTTATATCATTTGGGTACAGAAACTTTTAAAGAAAAAAGCCGCCTGCTCCGGGATGAAATAAAAGAGTTTGGAGGGGAAGATTTGTCGAAAAAAGAATGGCGGCAGAATAATATTGCTTTCTTGGAAGCGCATCAATATTTTACTGATTATACAAGAAAAAAATTACAGCCACAAAAAGAAAAACACCTTGCTGAATTGAAAAATAAAAATCCAGAAAAAATTGAAAAAGGAAAGGAGAAAGATGATGTTAAAGCGGTTGAAAAAGACAAAGTAAAAGATAGATCTAAAAAACAGGAATTAACACCAGAAGCTGCTGAGGCTAAAATAAAAAAGGAGAAAGAAAAAGAAGCAGACAGGAGTATTGCTACGGTGTTTCGCATTATGGCAAATAACCACATGGCTCTTAGCCAGATGGCAGATTCAAAAGCCAATATCCTTATATCTGTAAATGCAATCATTCTGTCTATTCTTATAGGCAGCCTTATTGAGAAAATACAAACCGATCCTAACCTTCAATTGCCATTAGGTGTTATTGCTCTGGTATGTGTTACATCAATAGTATTTGGTATTTTGGCAACAAGGCCCAACGTATCAAGCGGTAAATTCTCTCATGAGGATATTGCCAATAAAAGGACCAACCTTTTATTCTTTGGCAATTTTCATAATGCAAGTCTTGAAGATTATAATTGGGGGATGACAGAGATGCTTGGGGATAAAGAATACATGAATGCAAGCATGATTAAAGACAATTACTTTTTGGGGGTGGTGCTTGCAAAAAAATATAAATACCTGCGGATAGCTTATAATATTTTTATGTATGGTCTTATTTTGGCAGTAATAGCTTTTATCATCGCAGCCATGCTGCCATCAAGCACCGAAATTTATACGTAAGAGTAAAGAGCCTCTAAGCAATAAACATTAAACCAAAAAACAAAATGAAAAAACTGCTTATTCTATCATGGGCAATTTTTCTATTTGCCTGTAAAAACGACAAGAAACCAGCATCAGCAGAAGCTGATAAAATTGTAAATGGCGAACCTCCTGGCCCGCCAGCTGAAAATATCAGTACCAACTATACACCCACCACCAACCTTACCTATGTGGTTGAAGGAACAGAAATTAAAAACAGTGCATCTATTCTAGTACAAAAAGATAAAGACAAGTTGCAAGCCGGGGCACCGTTTATCTGTATGCTTACCTCTAACGCTGCAAAAAACAATAATGAATATCTGACGGTAAATTTTTTATTAGATACAAAACCGGGTACTTATCCTGTGGTGGGTGTAAGCCTTAACCGTGGTAAAGATGCTACTTCAGAAATGTACGGAGGCATTTTGGGGGGCAAGGCAAAACTTACCAGTTACAAAGTAACTATTACAGAGTGTAAAGATTTAGGAAGTAATAATATGGGCGGGCATAAATGGGGCATCTCCGGTACATGGGATGAAATAACTATTCCGGCAATGAATATTATGCTGATGGATAAAACAAAGAACCACCCCAAAGAAATTAAACTTGGAAAGGGCAGTTTCTCCAATCTTACATTTGATGATAACTGGGATGAGATGATGGATAAGGCAATGGATCAAATGAAGAAAAAGGATTAAACTGATTATCGAAATAAAAAAGGGGCAATTTAATTTGCCCCTTTTTGTATAATAGAAATTTATTAAACAGCTTCCGCTTCCATTTTCTTCTGCACTTTCTTTCTTTCGTCTTCATTCAGTATCACTTTCCGCATACGGATGAAGTTGGGTGTTACCTCAATACACTCATCCTGCTGAATGTATTCCATACACTCTTCCAGTGTCATCAGTGTTTTTGGAGCAATCTTAGTAGCATCATCACTACCACTGGCACGGTGGTTAGTTAATTTCTTTGGTTCCGTGGCGTTAACCACCAGATCGCCGGGTTTAATATTTTCGGCAATGATCTGACCAGTATATACTTCTTCTGCAGGGTCAACAAAGAAAGTTCCCCTGTCCTGTAATTTATCAATAGAGTAGCCGGTTGTTTTTTCAGTGCTTTTAGAAATCAATACTCCGTTATTTCTTCCGGGTATCGGGCCTTTCCATGGTTTGTACTCGCTAAAGCGATGTGCCATTACTGCTTCACCAGTTGTGGCAGTGAGCATTTGTGTACGAAGACCGATCAATCCTCTTGATGGTATTTCAAATTCTAAATGCTGCATTTCGCCTTTGGTTTCCATGATCAGCATTTCACCTTTGCGGCGGCTTACCAGGTCAATTACCTTACTGGCAAATTCCTGTGGCACATCTACCACCAACACCTCATAGGGCTCACACTTTTTACCATTAATTTCTTTTACAATAACCTGCGGCTGACCAACGGTTAATTCATATCCTTCTCTCCGCATGGTTTCTATTAAGATACCAAGGTGCAAAATACCACGGCCGTATACCATCATGCTATCGCCTTCCTCACTATCTTCTACTTTCAATGCAAGGTTCTTTTCTGTTTCCTTCATCAACCTGTCTCTCAGGTGGCGGCTTGTAACAAACTTTCCATCTTTACCAAAGAACGGTGAGTTGTTTACAGAAAATAACATATTCATTGTTGGCTCATCCACACTGATAACCGGTAATGCTTCTTGTGTTTCTGCATCAGACAATGTATCTCCGATATTAAAACCATCTATACCAACTACGGCGCATAAGTCACCGGCTATTACTTCTGTTACTTTCTTTTTACCCATTCCTTCAAACACATACAGCTCTCTTACTTTTGTTTTTTTAATGCTGCCGTCAGCCTGCATTAAAACAATATTTTGTCCTTCTTTTAAAACACCACGGCTTACTTTGCCTACGGCGATACGGCCAAGGAAAGATGAATAATCCAATGATGTAATCTGCATTTGCACAGGCCCTTCATTTACTTTTGGCGGCGGCACATACTTTACAATACCATCCAGTAATGGATTGATATTATCAATCTGTGTTAATGAATCATTGAACCAGCCATTTTTTCCTGAACCATAAAAAGTAGGAAAATCAAGCTGCGCTTCTGTAGCATCAAGGTTAAAGAAGAGTTCAAACACAGCATCATGCACTTCATCAGGACGGCAGTTTTCTTTATCTACCTTATTAATAATAACGATAGGCTTCAAATTCAACTGTAATGCTTTTTGCAATACAAACCTTGTTTGCGGCATTGGGCCTTCAAAAGCATCCACTAACAAACACACACCATCGGCCATTTTTAATACCCTTTCCACCTCACCACCAAAATCGGCGTGGCCGGGGGTATCAATAACGTTTATCTTAACGTCTTTATAAACCACAGCGGCATTCTTACTAAAAATAGTAATACCTCTTTCCCTTTCCAGGTCGTTACTGTCCATTATCAATTCACCGGTTTCCTGGTTATCCCTGAAAACTTTGGTGGCATGTAAAATCTTGTCAACCAGGGTTGTTTTACCGTGGTCAACGTGGGCTATAATAGCTATGTTTCTTATTTCCATTGTACTTTTTTGAAACGAGCGGCGAAGGTACTGAATTTAAGCGGGGCAAGCAAACGAAAGGGGCATTTAGTGGCTTCTTAACTGCTTAAAAACAAAGATTTAATGTAGTTTTAGCAAAATTGCTGCTATGAAATTTCTCAAATGGTTAGGCATCATCCTGTTAGTGCTGATAATCGTTTACTTTCTCGGCCCAAGGCCATCTGCCCCAAAATTTACAAAAGACCTGCCTGCCGTGCCAATGGATGCAGTTGCGTTGGAATCATATATAAAAAACAACGAGGCCAAACACAAATTAAAACCAGATAATGAGGCAAGGATAATCTGGCAGAGCGATTTAGTAAAACAGCCAACTGAGTACGCAGTAGTTTATTTACATGGGTTTTCTGCTTCGCAGGAGGAAGGCGACCCCGTACATAAAGAGTTCGCCAAAAAATTTGGGTGCAATTTATATCTGGCAAGATTAGATGCGCATGGAGTGGATACAACCGAGGCCTTAGCCTCTTTTACTGCTGAAGGATATTGGCACACTGCAAAAGAAGCCTATGCCATCGGCAAAAAACTGGGAAAGAAAGTGATCCTGCTGTCAACTTCTACAGGCGGTACTGTAGCATTAAAACTTTGTGCAGAATATCCTGAGATTGCAGCTAACATTATGTTATCTCCAAATATTGCTATTAACGACCCCAATGCATGGCTGCTCAATAATAATTGGGGTTTGCAGATTGCACATATGGTAACGGGTAAACACAGAACAGTAGAAGACACAACGGCCATTTATGCACAATACTGGAATAACCGGTATGTAACTTCATCATTGGTGCAATTAGAAGAGTTATTAGAAAGCACTATGAAGCAATCAACCTTTGAAAAAGTAAAACAGCCAACGCTTATGCTGTATTATTATAAAGATGAAGACCACCAGGATGATGTGGTAAAAGTATCTGCTATGAAACGGATGTTTAACCAGTTAGGTACTGCTGAAAATTTGAAACTACAGGTTGCATTGCCAAATACAGGCAACCATGTGCTTGGGTCCCCTATAAAATCAAAAGATGTGGCATCTGTGCAGAAGGAATGTGAGAAGTTTGCGGATGGAGGTGATGGGGTTGAGATCCCGGAAATTACATATATTTGTACAAAATTATACAATGAAAGTTGTCAATATTTCAGACCTGAAAAAACTTGGAAATACATTGACTATATTGCCGATACCTCAGATACCCTTATCGTAAACGGAAACGGCAAAACCGTAGTTTTGATTTCCTTGGAGGATTACAACAGCTTCGATGAAACAACTTATTTGTTAAGTAATAAATACAATGCAAAAAGATTAAAGAAAAGTATCGCTGCACTTGGGAAAAATAAGACCATAAGAAAATCTTTGAAAGAACTTGGCTTAACTGCAAAAAAATAAGCCTGGGTATGAATATCATATTTACACCGCAAAGCTGGGATGACTACCAATACTGGCAAAAGACAGACGAAAAAATGTTGGAAAAAATTAACCTGCTTATTAAAGACTGCATCCGCAATTATTTTAAGGGCTTGGGCAAACCAGAACCGCTGAAAGGCGACCTTAAAGGTTTCTGGAGTCGTCGCATCGATCAGGAACACCGCTTGGTGTACCGAATTGAAGGAAACCAAATACAGATTACACAATGCAGGTATCATTATAGGTAAATTAAGATGTGGCTTCGGTGCAGAGGGAGTGTGAGAGGTTTGCGGTGGAAGTGTTGGGATCGAAAAATCGCTGATACTTTTACTAAGTATTAATACTTATGAAAAGTACTAATTGAGTTGTTGTAAATAAAAGTTTATCTTCATAACATCAATTTATCCTGATGAAGAAACTATTATTAATAATTTTTGGCGGCTTTTTTATTTTTGGCTCTTGCCGAAAACCAAAAACAGAGAAGCCGTATGTGCCAATAACCCGCTGTGCCGATATGACAAGGAGTATTGATACTATTAATATGTATATACAAGGCAATTGGGAATGGATGGAGGAATATAGAATTACAAGATATAATGGAGAAGAATTAATTACACCTAATACCCCGGGGCAGCGTAGACTATTCTGGTCATTTTCGGGGGATATCGCTAAACTTCATTTTGAAAACGAGTCCGACTCGATATATAGATTTAAGATTCAAAGAGAGTATGAAATAACAAATTATTCTACAGATTCATTACCTGTATTAACTTTTTATAGGCTTAATGACGGTTTACGAGTATCATATGTACCTGTTAAAATATGTAGAAATCAACTTTTGACCCAAAACCAGTATATAAGTAGTAACGGAGGGGAAAGTTTATGGGTTAGAAAGTAATTTAACCCTTAACAAGTCGCCTTTTTTTATAATCCAATCCCTTAAAATGCTATAATCCGCACCATTTTACTTTTGAGTTTTTATCCTTAGACTTTAAACTAATAGTATTATGGTTAAGCATTTTTTATTTGCATTAGGGTTTACCCTATTCTTTACATTAGGAATCAAATCACAAGACTCCCTTGTAAGATGTAGTACAAGTGCCGATTTGGATTGGCTGCAAGCCAATTCACCAGACAGGTATCAAAGATTTGCCGATCTGGAAACTTTTACAAACAATTTTATCAATAACCAAAGCCAAACAAGTGGCAGATTGATAAATGGCAATGGATTGATTGTTATTCCGGTTGTTGTTCATATTCTTCATAACGGCGAGCCGGAAGGTACAGGCTTTAATATCAGTATGTCCACAATTCAATCGCAAATTAATGTACTAAATGAAGATTATCGCCGAACAAATGCTGATGCGGTAAACACCCCCTCCATTTTTCAACCTGTTGCAGGCGATTTTGGTATTGAATTCAGGCTGGCATGTATAGATCCAAATGGAAACCCCTCAAATGGTGTTGATCGAAAGCAAACAAGCATTTCTCAGTTTATTCCTGTTGGGCTTCCAAATGAAAGATATGATGAAGTTACAATGGGAATTAAAACCCTTCCAAATGGAAGTTTACCTTGGCCTACGGATAAGTACCTTAATATTTGGGTTTGTAATTTGAAAGGCCTTGCTGGTTATGCAACTTTTCCTGCGGATTATTCAACACACCCACAATTTGATGGTGTTGTAGTTGACAAAGGTGCATTCGGTAGAAATGGTGGAACTGTATCTGGTTTTGATAAAGGAAGAACTGCCACCCATGAAATTGGGCACTGGTTGAATTTAAAACACCTCTGGAGTGATAAGGGCGGGCCGCAATTTAATTATGATTGTTTCAAGTGATGACTTAATAGGCGATACTCCCCAACAAAAAACATTATAATTCTGGCTGCCCTTCTTTTCCCGAAATACTTCGTAAGTGTAATGGTACTAACCCCAGCTCTATGTTTATGAATTATATGGATTATGTAAACGACCAATGTTATAACCTTTTCACTAATGGTCAACGATTAAGGGCAAGAGCTTTATTTGCCACTGGCGGACCAAGAGCAGTTTTTCTAAATAATTATTTTCAAATACAGCCGCCAGCAAAAGTTTCTTGTAATGGCAGTGTTATTAAATTATTTAACCCTACCTGCGCCACACCTACCTGGTCAATTGTTTCAGGCAACGCAACAATAGTAAATGGACAGGGTACAAACAGTTTAACAATTTCTACACCTGCACCCGGTTCATTTGTTTTAAGGGCTACTGGCGGTAATTATACGGAAGATAAAACTATAACAACAGCCCCTTATACAAGCTCGGATTATGTACTTACTGGAAATAATATAAGTAGTTCGCCAGTTTATTGGTGCCTTAATCAATCAGTTTTATTTTATTTATCTGGGCTTAATGGTGCAACCGTTTCTAATACTAACTGGGTAGTACCAAGTGGCTGGACAATTGTGCCCCCGAGCCCAGGAAACAGTATGATCCGGCTGAAAGCACCTGCTACCTCAAGTCAGCCAACAGCCACACTTTCCGTAAGCTTTACAGAACCTTGCGGAAGTGTTATAAACAAATCACTTTACCTTGCTTATGCACCAACTACCTGTGTTGTAGTTGATCCCCGTTTTACTTATTCTCCAAACCCGGCATATATTAATTTAAATATAGCTGTCGCAACTGCATAGTTGGAACTGTATTTATAAGAAAAATTCAATTGGTAAACTATAATTCAGGGATAACATATTTCAACCAGGATTACTCATCTCAAAACATTAGTAATACAAATGTAAATATGGTGGGCTACCCAACAGGTACTTATGTTTTAAGAATTTATGATGGCACCAATTGGTCGACATACACTATTATGCATTAAAAACAGAATAATAAAAAGGGCAGCACAACTTCTGCCCTTTTTGTTTTGTACACTAGATTAAAAGTAGCAAACATTTCAACCGAAATAGTTTCATTTCCCTCCCTATTTCCTATCTTCCTTCTTAATTAGCTTGCTATGCCAAAAAGTAAAATTGCCGGTATCGGTATGTATGTTCCAAAAAATGTATTTACCAATAATGATTTGCTGAAGTATATGGACACCAGCGATGAATGGATACAGGAACGTACCGGTATTAAAGAAAGAAGATATGCCGACCGCATTGGTGAAACCACCACTACCATGGGGGTGGAAGCCGCAAAGATTGCTATTGAAAGGGCAGGCATTACCCCGCAGGATATTGATTTTATAATTTTCGCCACTATCTGTCCTGATTATTATTTTCCCGGTTGTGGTGTGTTGCTGCAAAGGGCAATGAAGATGAAAGAAATCGGCGCATTGGATGTTCGCAACCAATGCAGCGGCTTTGTATATGCACTAAGTGTGGCCGACCAGTTTATAAAAACAGGTACTTATAAAAATATTTTAGTGGTGGGAAGTGAGAAACATTCCTTCGGCCTTGATTTTAGTACAAGGGGAAGAAATGTATCCGTAATATTTGGTGATGGGGCAGGGGCAGTAGTATTGCAACCAACAGAAAAAAATAACCAGGGAATACTATCAACTCATTTGCACAGCGATGGTGAAAGTGCAGAAATTCTTGCCATGTTTAACCCCGGCACCCATGCCAACCACTGGATGCCCGAAAAATTAGCTGAGTTTGATGATGCTGAAATCGGACAAATGTTTTTTAGTCATGAAATGATTGATAAGGGGCAGGTGTTCCCGAATATGGATGGGCCGGCTGTATTTAAAAAAGCCATTGTAAAATTTCCTGAAGTAATAATGGAATCATTAACGACCAACGGCCTTCAAACTTCAGACCTCAACCTTCTTATACCTCATCAGGCTAACCTTCGCATAGCACAGTTTGTGCAGCAGAAGCTGAAACTGAGAGATGACCAGGTACATAATAATATCCAGAAATTTGGCAACACCACCGCAGCGTCTGTACCCATTGCCCTTTGCGAAGCATGGGAAATGGGTAAAGTAAAAGAAGGTGATTTGATTTGCCTTGCTGCATTCGGCAGCGGCTTTACCTGGGCCAGTGCCTTGTTGCGCTGGTAATGGCTGCAACGCTTCCAGGTTTTATATAGTCTTAGTTTGGTACGGGTTTTTAATATAAAGAAATATGAAAAAAGGTTTACTTCTTTTGGTTAGTGTATGTTCAATTTTTACTGCAATGGCGCAAAGCGGCACATGGAAAGTAAAGATTAATACAAAAACTATTGTATCCGCTGTTGCTGAGGATACGGAAAAAAATAAAAAAATAGTAAAGCTATCTGAATGGAAGAAATCGGGCAACCTTGAAATTATTTATACTGAAACCGATAAAGACATCTGGTTTTACCGTCACATATATTTTTTTGATAAAGACGACAACGAAATATTTCGCAAAGACAGCACTAATAATGTAAAAATTTCATTGAAGCAGTTGCGTAAATTATTTGCCGGTAAAAAAGAGATTAACATCTACACCACTATTTCTCCCAAAGATCCCAATTTGGCTATACGTATAAGAAGGGTGCATTTATGTACCCTAAAGCTGCCCTGAAAGCCTTTTTACTGATTTTTAATATTGTATTGGAGCAACATATGAAAGGATCTGCCTGACAGAAAACGGTTTCATTACACATTACCCTTAATTAACTGTTACTTTTGCGGTTCATTATATTTCTTTATGACATTTGCTGATTTGAATTTGAATACCCCGTTGCTCAATGCACTGGACGATTTGGGCCTCACCACTCCCACCACTATTCAGCGCAACGTTTTTTCTGTGGTAATGTCTGGAAAAGATGTGTGCGGTATAGCACAAACAGGTACTGGTAAAACATTTGCCTACTTATTGCCCTGCCTGCGGCAATGGGTTTTTTCAAAAGAAAAAATAAAATCCCCGCAGATACTTATTATCGTTCCTACAAGGGAGCTGGTGGCGCAGGTGGTGGAAAATATAAAAGCATTGACGCCTTACATGAACCTCATTGCCGTAGGTGTGTATGGCGGTGTAAATATTAATACACAACAAATAGAAGTGATGAAGGGAATGGATGTATTGGTAGGCACCCCCGGCCGCTTTTACGACCTGGCAATGAATGGTGCTTTTAAAACCAAGCAGATAAAAAAAGTGGTGATTGATGAGGTAGATGAAATGCTGAACCTTGGCTTTCGTACCCAGATAAAAAATATACTTGATTTTTTACCGCCCAGGAGACAAAACCTTATGTTCTCAGCTACCATCACAGAAGATGTGGAAGCATTAATTGATGTATATTTTAATGACCCGGTAAGAGTGGAAGCTGCACCTACCGGCACCCCGCTTGAAAACATAGTGCAAACTGTGTATGAAGTGCCTAATTTTTATACAAAAGTTAATTTGCTGGAGCTGCTGCTAACAGAAGATAAAACCATGACGAAGGTGTTGGTGTTTGCCGCCACAAAACAATTGGCCGATCAGTTGTATGAACAGCTGGAAACAAAATTTTCTGGTACTGCCGGTGTAATACATTCTAATAAAGAACAGAACCACCGGTTTAATACTGTAAAACAATTTAAAGACGGGGTGTACCGCTTTATCATCGCAACGGATATTGTAGCAAGAGGAATTGATGTAGCTGAAGTAACCCATGTTATCAATTTTGATGTGCCGGAAGTGCCGGAAAATTATATACACCGCATTGGCCGTACTGGCCGTGCCGATAAAAAAGGTATTGCTATTACGTTTATAACTGAAAAAGAAAAGCCGGTGCTGGAAGGCATTCAGAAATTGATGAAATACGAAGTGCCTGTAACAGCATTACCAGTCAATCTTACTATTTCCGAGGAACTGACGGAAGATGAGAAGCCGAAAATATTTATGAAGACCGATACCATAAAGCCGAAAAAGAAAGAGGAAGCTGGCCCGGCCTTTCATGAAAAATCAGCCAAGAACAGTAAAGTAAATTTTATAGTGCGGCATAAAGACCGGATGATGAAAAAATATGGCAAGCCGATAAAACGGGGGACTAAAAAGAAAAAATAATTGGCTATGCAAACATCCAAAGATCCGCTGCACGGCAAAACATTAGAAGCCATCGTTACCGAACTGCAAGCCCATTACGGCTGGGAAAAATTGGCAGCGCAGATTAATATCAACTGTTTTAAAAGCAATCCCAGTATAAAGTCCAGTTTAACTTTTTTACGAAAAACAGATTGGGCGAGGAAAAAAGCTGAGAGCCTTTATTTGTATATGCTGCGCAAGAGAAAACAAGCTGATGGCTGAAATCAATTACTAATCTTAAGCAACGTAAAAAAATCTTTCTCCGGTATTTCTTTAATACAGCCGGGTTGCAGGTTGCCTAATGTAAGGTCTTCAATACTTACCCTTATTAGCCTTTTGCAACGATGATGGATGGCAGCCATCATTTTACGTACCTGATGAAATTTACCTTCTGTAAGTGTGATGCGCAACCAGGTGTAGGAGATGTTTTTTGTCATTACATATGGAGAAGGAAACGAGATGTCCGGCTGTAAAACAATTTCTGCTTCGCAGGGAGTGGATGTATAATAATTGCCGCCTCTTATACGAAAGGATACGCCGTCCCTTAACTGTTGTAACCTTTCTTCGGTAACAGTATGATTAACGAGTACCAGGTAAGTTCTTTTATGTGGTGTTTTGGCTTCAAATAACAAACGGGTTATTTTTTTATTGGTGGTTAAAAGTAATAACCCTTCGGACAGATTATCTAACCGGCCAATTGCATGTATGCCTTCGGGAAAATTGAAGCCGGTGTCTCCCAATAAATTTACCGTATGGGTGCTTACAAACTGTGAAACCATATTGTAAGGTTTGTTGAGTATGAAATAACGGTGGATAGATGATGACATAGTAGCTTGCTGTTCTTTAGTTCTATTTTGCATTGCAAACTACGGATAAGCATTTATTTTTTTCGCCTGCCCCGTAGAATTGCAGAAACAATATGTTTATTTTTTCTTTTCAGGATGTTTTTTATCAGTTCCGTTTTGGTCATGGCAGAATCAACACTTTTCCTGTTTTCATTTCGGTAACTTTACCGCTTATACATCATGAGCCGCCACATTCTCTATATTATAAACCCAATTGCCGGAACAAGAACCAAGAAAGACCTGCGGGTTTTTATCGAAAGGAAAACTGCTGAAAAAAATATACCCTTTCAAATTTTTCCTTCTGTCGCCAGCGGCGATTATTCTTTTTTATATCCGGTAATAAAAGAAAATAATATTACTGATGTGGTAATTGCCGGGGGCGATGGCACCGTAAGTCAGGTGGTGTATAGCTTAATGGGTTGCAATGTAAATTTTGGCATCATCCCCTGCGGGTCTGGCAATGGGTTGGCTTATGCTGCAAAAATACCAAAGCAACCTGCTAAGGCACTCGATATAATATTTACTGGAAAGCCTTCGGCTATTGACGGCTTTATGGTTAACAATAAATTTGCCTGCATGCTTACCGGCCTTGGCTTTGATGCCAAGGTGGCACATGATTTTGCACAGCAACCAAAAAGAGGATTGGCTACTTATGTAAAACAGGTGCTGAAGAATTTCTTTTCTGCTAAAACCTATTCATTTCAATTAACAGTAAACGGAAAATCATTTTCTACAGATGCTTATTTCGTAAGCATTGCTAACAGCAACCAGTTTGGCAACAACTTTACTATTGCCCCGCAGGCAAGCCTTAGCGATGGCTTGTTGGATATTGTAATTGTAACCCAGCAGAGCAAACTGAATGTGTTGTTGAAAACACTAAGCCAGATAAGGGGAAAGAATAAATTACAAACCGACCATATAGATGAAAATAAAAAAGGAGTGATATATTTTCAAACAAATAAACTGAAAATAAAGAACCTTTCACAGGCACCCATGCATATAGATGGCGATCCGGCAGAAACACCTTCTGAATTAAACATTGAGATAAAGGAAAAATGTTTCCACCTTATTCAGCCCAAAGAATAAAAAATAAAATATCCCAGCATTACATTTTCTTCAATAATACTTTTTTCTGCGAAAAATTAAATGCAGCATCCAGCATCTCTATTAGTTTGGGCCATTGCTCTTTGGTAATGGTGGCGAGTTTGTAATGTTTTTTTACCAGTATGTTTAAGGTACTTCCTTCAACATTAGTTTGTACGGCAAAAGTGCCGACTTCATTATCAATATTCATGTTAAGGTTTTGCACCCCTACTGCTTTATACCCGGCGGGTATGGTAAAGTTGATAGAATTTCTCAGCACTTTAGGGAAACCCAAATTCGCATTAACCTCCCGTTTGCGTTCGTCCTGTGAAATAAAAAGCTGGTCACCGATAAGGCCGGGGGCAGATACTAATAAATTATCTCCTGCAATTTTTACCATATCACTTAGTTCAAATTTATTGGTATAGCTAAGCTCCTGTTTGCGCCAGGTGCGGCCATCTGAGGTTAGGGTAAATTCATTGTAAGTGGTAATGTTATCAAAATCGTCTTGTACTACTTTCTTCATATACTCCAGCTTCTGTACTTTATCTTCCTTTTTTCTTTCCCTTAATCTTTCCTCATAACTCTCCAGCATAGTACCTTTTAATCCTATCCGCACATCATCTTCTCCGCCATAGCTGCGGTGGTCGTCATCCAATGCAGTTGTATGCACCAATGCAGGCACATTATAATATTGTTTGCTGAGGCCTGTTATTGCTTTCTGCAATGTTACCTGCATATTGCGGGTTGCTGTATCAACAGATGCAGTAATAGTATTGGTAGTAATATTATCATCTGGTTTTGATGCAGGTAATGTAAGGGGGCTGGCTGTTGGGTTTTTACCCAACGAAATAATATAGGCTGGTGTATTAAGAAATTCTTCTTTAAAATCATATGGGTTAGAAAATATAGTAGCGTTAAAAACATATTTATCTTTTACCCTTACCATCCATTCCGGCTCACTCCTGAAAATTATATTCTCCGGCTTAGCGGTAGTGGAGGGGCTGGTTACAATTAAATCATAAGGGATTTTTTTCAGGTCGAGGCATTGTGTAAGACAGGAGGCAAACAACTCACTGGAAAAACCATTGGCCCTGTAAAAAGCCATGTGTCGCAAAATGTAATAGGATTTTTGTATAAAATCATCGTCCCGCATATCGGCATAGCCAATTTGTTTCAGGTATGCTTTTGCCAATGAATAATAGGCTGAACCATCTAAGCGGTTATATAAGTTATTCATTTTCTTAGCCAGTTCTTCAGGACTGATGTTTTGTTTTAATTCACCCCTGTCGCCAATAAATAAATCACTTCTGTTTTCGCTTCTTGAAAAAACAATCTGGAATTTGAGCAATGGGAAATTCTATCAGCCGGTTTACCCAACGGGTATCGCTCATTTTTTCCCTGTTACGGTCTTCCCAGGTATATTCTGCATTGCTGTTACCGCTTTCTTTAAATGCAGGGGCACCCATGGTTGATTTGGAGTTAACAAAAGAATTATTGTCTGTATCTATTTCAAACTTCTGGCTGATTACGGGGTATTCCCTGGTGCAAACAAAATAGATAGGGTCAAATTCTATATAGTTCATCTTCTTTACGGTATTATCATCATAGAAGATAGTGCCGTAGTCAATAATATCACCAGGGTTAAGATCTGGTACAGCTACTTTATAATAAATTACTTTGCTTTTGCTTTTATCATATTGAGTGCTGGCTTTACCAATATAAGGGGTATAGGTATCCGGTACATCCGAAGCATCTTCTACAAATACTGCATTGCGAAGCGATACATCCTGAACAGAACCGTCGGGCTTAACAATTTTTATACCTGCCCCATCATTTGATGAGCCGATGCGGAAGTAGAAAGAAGAGTAAGAATTTACTGCATCTCTGTCCATCAATTTTATACGGCGGCGGGTAATTTCGTACACCGCCAGTTTGTTGGCGTCTTTATCAAAAGCAAATTTTGTTTTTTGTGCAACGATAATGCCACTTTCTTCTTTCCATTTTTCAGGAATGGCGGTTACAGAAAAATCTGCGTCAGCATCATCCCAGATTGTTTTCATGTTTTTGGCAATGGCTTCAAGCTTGGAGGGTGAGAAAGTATCGTCGTCGTCTTGGGCCAAAAGAGAAAAGGGCAGCATTGACAGAAAAACTATGTTTAATATTTTTTTCATATTGTATTATTTTTTCACCACATAGAATGATAGGTACATTAGCAAGCACATAGAGCTGCTTATATTTAAAATTCTATGTTTCTGTTTTGTCTATGTGGTTTAATTGTCATTTTATGCTTGATAGTGTTAAGGCTTTTTAATTAAAATCAGGTTGCTGTTAAAATCCTTCAGTTTATTGGTAAATTTTTTCCAGTTTTCAAAATCTGCTTTTTTGATTACCCCGGTATTGAAGGAAAGTGTTTTCTTAAAACTTACTTTATTGTCTTTAACGGTGTAAGCTCCAGCCACTTCATAGTCAGTTGCTTTTTCTGCGATGGCAGCAGGGAATGAAACCACTTTGTAACCCGCAGGTAAAACCAGTTCTGTTTCATCCTGTGCTACATAGGCAGAATGTAATTCATAATCCTGCTGGCGGTTTTTATCTGGTATCAACCCCCGCAAATCTTCGGGGAAGAAATCAATACCCACATAAATTTCTTTATCTTCTGTAATTACATAATTGCTAAGGTCAATATCGCCTTCTATAGTTACGGGTATTTCACGGTTATTCAAATCAGATGTTTTTACATTAGAGACTGTCAGGTTTTTATTTCCAAATTCTAAAAACCGTTGTATTACTTTTTTTTTATCATCTGTTGGCAAATCATGATAGTATTGATGAAAACTTGTACGCTGCTCGCCAGTAAGGGTGGCTTTTACATGGCCTTTCAATACATTATCTTTTAATTGAAAAGATGTTTGTGTCAGTATCTTGCTTTTATCAATATCCATCATTGGCACTTTCTTTACATCATACTTATCCCCTTTGCCAATCAATACTTCTTTACCCTGTATGCGCCAGGCATAATCACCAAAGGGGATATACTTTTCTGTGCCATCTAAAAAATATTCTTTGCCACCGATAATAACAGTGCTGATGCAATGATTGTCCACTGCCAGCGACGGTAATGTATAATCGTAGGGAATATGGCGGGTGCCTATCCATGTAATATAGGCATCCAGCCCGGCCAGTTTCAGCATTTCCGTCATTAAGTTGGCCATGCCTTTGCAATCGCCATACTTGGTTTTATATACTTCCTGTGCGGTGGCGGGAATAAAACCGGCCAGCCCATCTTCAAATGCGATATAGCGGATATTATCCTGCACCCAATAGAAAATGGATTTTACTTTTATCCATATCTGTTGCTTTCCCTTTTGTAAGTTCAGTTACTTTGGCTTTTAATTCATCCGGTTTGTTTACACATTTTTTATAGAGATACTGTACCAGTTATACAGGTCGCCACACCGCCAAAGCCTTTTTCTTCCTTGCCATCATAATTAAAATATTTTACCACCAACACCAGATGCGGCCATTGATAGGCCATCCCCAACGACCGGTTTTCATTTTTAAGTGCAGGTATATTTTGTAGTTTGAAACGTGTAAACGGTAGCACCTTTTTCCTGGGTTTTTTGTTTGGTTACTTTATACCCCTCAAAGTTGAATTCACGGATATCAAGTTGTAGCCAGTCGGGTACTTTAATGCGGATGATTTTTTCTTTGGCATGGGAACCAGGTATGAAAATAAACAGTGGTAAGATATTTACTGTCGAAGTATTTTTTCTCTGTCTCCACCCTTGTCGCATCGCCATAGCCGGTAAAACCAATATTGAAATATTTTACCCGGCTGTCATCTGAAAAAAAATCACTGGAACTGGCCGACCGGTCAATGGCATAACCTACATTATAGTTCCTCTTTACGCCGAAGCATCCCTTTCATTTTTTCCAATTGTTTAAAAGAAGTGATCTTGCAAAATGAATTATAAAAATCAAAATATTGGATGCCGGCCCTTTCCCGCAAGGCCAGAAAATTGATACCGCTGTTTTGTGTAGCCGTTACCACAGGCAGTTTATCATCGCTTTTGCCCTTTATCAAAGCTAAATTCTTCTTCTACCAGGGTGGCGGCCACCCGGTCGTCAGGAAATATTTTTTCAGCCGGTTGGCTTCATAAATATCATCATCTGATTGTGCCAATCTGAAAGCAGGGAAAGCAATAATAGCAAAATTCAGGCTGAATTGCGTCATACTATACAATTGATGGCATCATACTGGTTATTTATAGTTAAGCAATATAAAAAATATCTGATAAAAATCAATGCACCAACAAAAGCCTAACTTGTGTAATTTCGCAAAATCAATTTTTAAGGCAATGGTAAAGAAAACAGGAAGTATTACAGGATGTGGTTATCAAGTTCGCCGGCGACAGCGGCGATGGTATGCAACTGACCGGCAGCCAGTTTACCAATAATACGGCTATGATGGGGATTGACCTGGCGACTTTTCCGGATTTTCCGGCAGAGATAAGGGCCCGATAGGTACGCTGCCCGGGGTGAGTGGTTTCCAGTTGCGTTTTTCAAGCGACAGGATATTTACCCCCGGTGATGCCTGTGATGTGCTGGTGGCAATGAATGCTGCTGCATTAAAAGCAAATCTTACTGGCATTGAAAAAAGGGGGTAAAGATCATTGTCAATACAGATGGCTTTGATGCCAAAAATCTGCGCCTTGCCAATTATCCCGAAGGAGAAAACCCATTGGAGAATGGCAGTCTTGACAATTATGAAGTGATTAAAATGGATGTTACCAAGATGACCCGTGAGGCATTGAAGGATATTACCATGGGGATGAAGGAAAAAGACAGGGCCAAGAATATGTTTGTACTCGGTTTTCTTTATTTCATGTACAACCGTGACATGGACAACACCATTCAATTTCTTCAAAGAGAAGTTTGGTAAGAAGCCTGAGATACTGGAAAGTAATATAAAAGTGTTACAGGCCGGTTATAATTATGGCGATACTACCGAAACCTTTACTACTACTTATGAGGTAGAGAAAGCAAAGATGGACCCCGGTACTTACCGTTCCATTATGGGTAACCAGGCAGTGGCTTATGGATTGATTGCCGCTTCGCAAAAAAGCGGTTTGCCATTATTCCTCGGTTCATACCCCATTACACCGGCATCAGATATTTTGCATGACCTGGCTAAGTATAAAAATTTTGGTGTAAAAACTTTCCAGGCAGAAGATGAAATTGCGGCGATTACTTCTTCCATCGGCGCAGCTTATGGCGGCGCATTGGGGGTTACCACTACCAGCGGCCCCGGCATTGCATTAAAAGGCGAAGCGATGGGTTTGGCGGTAATGCTGGAGATACCACTTGATAATTATAAATATTCAGCGGGGCGGCCCTTCTACCGGGTTGCCAACAAAAACAGAACAGAGCGATTTGATGCAGGCCTACTATGGAAGAAACGGCGAATGCCCGATGCCCATTATTTCTGCCTCCACACCCGGTGATTGTTTTGATGCGGTGTATGAAGCAGTACGGATTTCTGTGCAGCATATGACGCCGGTTATGTTTTTAAGCGATGGTTATATTGCCAATGGCGCAGAGCCATGGAAATTTCCGCAATCAGAAGATCTGCCCGAAATACAAGTAAAATTTAAGAACAGAATTGGATGATGGCGAAGAAAAATTTCAGCCGTATCAAAGAGATGAAAAATTGGCAAGGCCCTGGGCCGTACCCGGCACTCCCGGATTGGAACACCGCATTGGTGGATTAGAAAAACAAAATATAACCGGTAATGTAAATTATGAGCCGGAAAACCACCAGCTGATGGTAAACATCAGGCAGGAGAAGGTAGATAAGATTGCGGATTATATTCCGGAACAAAAATTAGACAGTGGCCCTGGAAAAAGGAAAAATATTGGTATTGGGCTGGGGTTCTACCTATGGCGCTATTAAAAGTGCCTGTGCAGAACTGCAGGCAAAGGGACATGCCGTAAGCCATGCACATCTGCGATATATTCGTCCTTTCCCTAAAAACCTTGGGGAGATTATTAAAAACTTTGATACTGTTTTGATACCTGAAATAAATAACGGCCAGCTAATAAAAATCATCCGGGATGTTTATTTTGTAGATGCAAAAGGCTACAATAAAATAATGGGTGTGCCTATTACCAAAACAGAACTGGTGATGAAGCTGGAGGAGATGCTGGGGAGGGTGAATTGATTGATCTGTAAACAATAAATAAAAAAGAGGCGATACTGTTTTGGTATCGCCTCTTGTTATGCTGTTTGGAGATAGATTTAATTATCTATACTTTATTTTCCCCTCAATTCATCTATTGTCTTACGCATCCAATAACCTGTAACGTAGTTGTAGCTTACAGAGTGAAAAGCCACTTTCCCTTCTTTATCTACAATTACTTGTGTAGGATAGCCCGGTAAATCATATGAATCAGCTATCTTCTTTCCTTCGGGTATAACGTTGTACTTAAACTCATACTCTTTAAGATAAGGCTCCAGTTGTATTTTTTGATCTAATGCAACAGCAATAAAGACAACATTGGTATCAGATTTATAATCATCCACTATTTTATTCAGATATGGACGTTCTGCCTTACAGGGCGGGCAGGTAGTAAACCAAAAGTTGATTACAAGAATCTTTCCTTTTAGTTGTTTGGTGTCTATAAGTTTGCCACTCATATCAGAGGCACTAAACGAATCAAACTTCTTTCCTGTTTTAAAGGCGGTGGTTTCAGCAGGCTTTGGTGCTGCTATAGCCCTTTTCAATTGCTCCTCCTTGCTTAAACCTGATAATAAAAAACCCTTGCTTGCATCTTTTGGATTGGCTGGCAGTATCTCGTACTCTCCACCCATCATTGCAAGCATTGCTTCATTGTAGTTGTATTGTTTACCTGTTGAGTCTTTAAATACACTCGTCTTAAATACATTATACTCACGGCCATTGTAAGTAATAGAGAACTGGCTGTTGGCGGCGGCAGCAAGCAAAATAAAAATTGTGGTGGTAAGCAATTGTTTCATAATGGGGTTAAGTTACAAAAGTTATGGATGTTGATTTTATTTTTTCTACCCTCTACACCAGTAACATTACCAGGCTTATGTTTTACAAACAAAGTCAGAGAAGTATTTTCATTCGTAAATCTTCTACCTCTTTGTACGATGCAATCTGAAGGGTTAAAAAAGAAGGGGCCGAGAAGGTAATTGAGTTTTGATTCCTTACAAAGTAACTAGGTAACACTAATGCAGTAAAATCAGGTACACCGCTTTTATTTACAAATGCGGGGTTAAGCAAACTAAACCCACTAATTACACAAGTGTCCCCTTGTTGAATAAATGTACCAAAATAAAATGTTTTAGTATAGGGTTTTAACTTTGAAGGCCGATAAGGTTTTATGTATGTCTCTAATATAATTGTTGAGTTGGAGGGGCTTAAAATAATAATATAACTTATAAGACTTTGATGAAACCACGGAGGTCTTGTGTTTTGGAAAAATATTCAATACCCGAATTGGCTTTAACTAAAACATTATCCTGTGCAAAAGAAGGAAATGCACAAAGGGAAATAATGATTACTATGAAATACTTCTTTATCATTTTTAATTTATCACCCAAACCTCATTCCCTTTCAGCAGCTTATCCAGATCAGCAGGTTTTTTAGCTTTGGCTTCTTCAATCTGCATGGCCATTACATCTTCATAACAAGCCCTGTCGGTTTTATAGAACACACCAAATGGCCTTGGCAGGTGGCCTTCTTTTGTTGGGTTATCAAATATGCGGGTTAGTATCTGTGCTTTGTAAATATCTGCTTCATCATGTATCCAGCATTCATCGGCACTATGGCCATTGGCTAAATCAATAATCACCGGCTTAAAGCCATCGAGTTTTATTCCTTTATCAGCATTGGCACCAAAAATTAATGGCTTGCCTTGTTCCAAGAAATAATGTTTCAGTTGGTTTACTGCTTTTCTCGGTAAAAATTTCAAAAGCCCCGTCATTAAAGATATTGCAGTTCTGGTATATCTCTAAGAAAGAAGTACCCTTATGCCCGTTGGCACGGAGCAGCATTGCCTGCATATGCTTCATGATCCCTATCCATCGTTCTGGCAACAAATGTAGCATCGGCACCCAATGCAAGTGCAGCCGGGTTAAACGGATGGTCAATACTTCCCATCGGCGTACTCTTCGTTATTTTATTTTCTTCTGATGTAGGGGAGTACTGGCCTTTGGTTAATCCGTATATCTGGTTATTGAACAACAAAATATTTACATCAAAATTTCTGCGCAGCAAATGAATGGTATGGTTGCCACCAATACTTAAACTATCACCATCACCTGTTACAATCCACACACTAAGGTCTGGCCTTGCTGCTTTTAATCCGCTGGCAACTGCCGTAGCCCTGCCATGGATGGAATGCATGCCGTAAGTATTCATGTAATACGGAAAACGGCTGCTGCAACCAATACCAGAGATAATGGCAATATTTTCCCGGGCAATACCCAATGTGGGCATTACTTTCTGTACTTGTGCCAATATAGAATAGTCGCCGCAACCGGGGCACCAGCGAACTTCCTGGTCGGTAGAAAAATCTTTAGCGGTTAGGGTAGGGGCGATAGTAGTTTCAGACATGATATTATGTATTCAGGCAAATTTAATTAAAGAAATGTTCAATTTTCAACTGTTGGGGATTTATTTCACACAGAGGCCGCTGAGTTCGCTGAGAAAATAGTGTCCTCTGCGTTCCCTGCGGCCTCTGCGTGGCAATCTCTTAATTAGTTTATCCTGTACTCCACCTTCACCGTTATCGTTGCTTTTTTATCTTTTGAGGAAGTATTAAAGGCTCCGCCATAACTGTAATCCTCATCAGAATTTTTTCCGGTAATCTGGAATATACCCATGTTTGCTTTTACCAAATTTCCCAAACCGGCACCACTGTTTTTAGCAATGGTTTTTGCCCTTTCTTTTGCATCTGCAGAAGCTTTTGCAAGCAGGTCAACTTTTAATTCATTCAGCTTCTGGTAATAATAAGATGGGGAAGAAGAGTTGAGTTCGATACCCTGCTCCAGCAGTTCTGTAATCTCCCTCGATAGTTTTTCAATTTTCGGGATGTCCTTGCTATCCACCGTTACTTTTTGTGTAAGGGTGTAGCCGCTAAAAACAGAGCCGATGCTGCGGCCATTACCATCATAACGTTCAGAAAAATTCTTTTGTACATCTACTGATGAAATAACAATGTTGCTGTCCGGCACACCTTTCGATTGCAGGTAAGCCCTTACAGCTTTTTCATCCTCCTTTAATGCGTTGTAAGCAACTTTCAAATCGGCAGATGCCCGGCTGAAGCTGCCGTTCCATACAACCTGGTCGCTGGTAAATTCTTTTTCTGATAAGCCTGTTACAGTAATTGTTTTTGCATTTTTATACCGGTACTTCCATGCACTGCCGGCTACGAGGGCTGCTATTATTACAGCCGTACCTGCTATGAGGTACTTTACATACTGGTTCATGTGGTTAAAAAATATTTAACTATAAATGTAACAGAGAGAATATATAATTAAAAGTTAAGCAGCATGGCATTACCGAAGATTTAACAATTATAGGGATGGTAATTCGGGTGAAAAAGTATTTTGTACTTTCAGCATTCCAAAACAAACAATATGAAGAAAGCCGCATACATCATTTTTTGCCTCCTGTTCTCTTTTGTTGCCTACTCCCAGAATGGAAAAGAAGCAATAAAGGTTACCGATATGCTGAAGATAAAATCTATTGCCGGGGTAACGCTTAGTAAAGATGGAAACCAAGCAGCCTTTATTGTTACAGCTATAGAGCCAGATGGTGATAGTAAACTGGAGTATAAATATGTGCCGCAAATCTGGATGGTGAATACAGACGGTAAATCTGCCCCAAAACAGCTTACGGCAAAAGAAAGCTCATCTCAACCAGCCTTTAGCCCCGATGGAAAGCACTTGGTTTTTACAAGAGTAACAGACGGCAAAACACAACTTTTTTTATTACCGCTTGATGGTGGCGAAGCAATACAACTAACAAAGCATAAGTATGGAGCCAATAACCCAAAATGGAGCCCCGATGGAAAGCAAATCCTTTTTTCTGCATCGGTATCAATGAAAGATTTATTAAAAGATTCTTTATTAAACCCCGGAAAAGAAATACCCAACTGGCCAATGGAAAAGCTGGGCTTTAATAAAAATGAACAGCTAAAAACATCAACTGCAAAAGCAGACCCTGATGGAAGTATAGATGAGATAAGGGCTTATTTGGATAATAATGCAACGGATAAAAAAGCAAAAGTGATAAACAAACTAAACTTTCAGGATGAAACGGATGTAAATGCAGATATGGGTTTCAACCACTTTTTTATTACAGATGCAAGGGTTGATGCAAAACCATTACCCATTACAAAAGGATTTTACCGTTATAACTCAGCTGAGTTTACTCCTGACGGAAAGCAATTGATATTATCTGGTGATATTGATTCAACAGAACACCCTGACCGTTCATTGGAAGGCGAGATTTTTATTGCCGATGCAGACGGCAATAACCTGAGGCAACTTCTTGGTGAGAAAGACAAAAACTATAATTCACCGAGAATTTCACCATCAGGTAAATGGCTGGCATTTCAATACAGTGGCACTTCTTTTGTAAGCATACCCACACTAGCAATAATGCCGCTTAACGGTTCTTTAAAAGATAAAATTGATTTGCCGTTCGACAGAACAAAAGGAAACATTACCTGGAGCAAGGATGAAAAATATATCTACTTTACTGCACAAAGCAATGGCGGGCAGCCTTTGTATCGTACAGAAATTTCATATTTAATAACGCCGCCACCTGGAATAATAAAAACAGTTTCTAAAACAGAACAGCTAACCGATTACAATAGCGGTATTGGAAGTTTTGATGTGGCAGTAAACAAACTTGCTTTTGTAAAAACAGAAATTAATTCCCCCTTCGAATTATACACTGCTGATGCAACTGCAAAGAATGCAACAAGAATCAGTACTTTCAATACAAGCTGGATTGCCAATAAAAAATTAAGCATCCCCGAAAAACATTCCTTTAAAAATGAAAAGGGACTGGAAATAGAATACTGGGTAATGAAACCTGCAAACTATGAGGCCGGCAAGAAATTCCCCTTATTATTAAATATTCATGGTGGCCCATCGGCTATGTGGGGGCCGGGTGAAAATTCTATGTGGCATGAGTTTCAGTTTTTTTGCAGCAAAGGCTATGGAGTTGTTTATTGCAACCCAAGAGGAAGCGGTGGCTATGGCCTCGATTTTTTGCGGGCAAATATAAACGACTGGGGTGCCGGCCCAACTAATGATGTTTTAAATGCATTAGATAAAACTGTTGCCGAAGGCTGGACCGATACTTCAAAACTTTTAGTAACAGGCGGCTCTTATGCCGGGTATTTAGTGGCATGGATTATTGCACATGACAATCGCTTTGCAGCCGCCTGCTCACAAAGAGGTGTGTATGATTTAACCACTTTCTTTGGAGAGGGGAATGCATGGAGGTTAGTACCGAATTATTTTGGTGGCTATCCGTGGGAGGCAGCAACAAAGGCAACATTACAAAGAGAATCGCCGATTAATTATGTACAAAATATTACAACACCTTACATTATTTTTCATGGTGATAACGACCGCCGCACAGGTTTTGTGCAAAGCGAAATGCTATACAGAAGTTTAAAGGTATTGGGCAGGCCGGTGGAGTATGTTCGCCATCCCGGTGGTACACATGAGCTTACCCGTAGCGGCAATAACCGCCAAAGAATAGACCAGATGCTGCGGACGTATGAATTTTTTGAGCGGTATATTCGCCGTTAATTTTTACTGTTAATGCCACTTTTTTGTTTCATCAACCGTCAATAACCACATGTTACTTACCAAAAAAACAAAGATATTAGTTGGGCTTACTGCTTTTGTATTGTTGGGAACGGCAGCGGCCAAAGCCCCTTTTTATAAAGAAAGAAATCTTAAAGTGCTGCCTAAAGATATAAGCGATCAAAAATTAGACAGTATAATGCATACCTATAATATTGCACTGGGGGTTAAGTGCAAATTTTGCCATGTACCTGCAAGGGTTTTTGGTTTTGCAGATAGTTTAGATTATGCTTCTGATGCCGAACCTATGAAAGAAAATGCAAGGGATATGATGCGGATGACGATAGAAATTAATAAGAACCATTTTTATTTTGATAAAAACGTAAAGCCGGAATACCTGAAAACCATTACCTGCAAAACCTGCCACCGGGGCGAACCATTTCCACCAGAAGATTAGTTTTCATTTTCTTTGCAGGACTTCAGCCATTCTTTAATCCCTTCCGTTATTTGTTTTGCTACCGCTTTATGAAATTCGGCGTCAAGTATTTTATTTTCATCTTCTTTGTTACTAAGAAAAGCTACTTCTACTAAACAGTTTGGATAATCCGTAGGGGCACTCAGGGCAAAATTGAAACTGCCTATATTGCCAAAATCACTTAGCCCAAGTTGCAGCATACTTTGTTGTATATAATGCGTTAATGGCTTAAACCCGATATGTTTATAATAAGTACTTATGCCATTTACACTGTCTTTTACAGAAGAGTTAAGATGGATGCTAATTAAAAAATCCGGGTTTTGGTTCTTCACCATTTCTACACGGTCATTCATACTTAATGATACATCTCCTGTTCTTGTCATAAATACTGCTGCACCTTTATCTTTTAATTCTTTTTCTACTTGTTTTGCTATAAGCAGGGTGTATTTTTTTTCCAGTATGCCGGTTGCTTATTCCTGATGCGCCATTGTTATCACCTCCATGTCCTGCATCTATCGCAATCTTCATTTTTTCTATATCAAGATCAGCAGGCTGCCTTTTTACTTTTATGATAAGTCGCTTATTTTCATAATAAATACTATAACCCCAGTGTTGCTGGTGTTTTAGTTCAATAACTACCCGGAACACATCATCCTCAATTTGTTCATGGTAAACATTTTTTATTTCTTTAGCAGATATGCGGTGTGTAACCCAGTTAGTATTGCTGGTAGCGCCAAAAACATCTATTACAATTTTTGAAGGGTTAATAAGTTGCATACTCCGGTATGGAAGTTTTTCATCCAGTGCAACAGATACATAATCGTTTAGCGAATCTCCATTAATCAGCAGGCTGGCCGTTAGGTAATAATCGGGTTGCTTTATAGCACTATCCCTTTTAAAATTATTTTTTGCTAAATAAGCAAAATGGTTTTTTGATAATTGAATTTTATAATTAAAAATAGTACTGTCAACGGCCTGTACTACCACCCCCGTATCTAAAAAACCAATTTTGGCACCACCCAGCCTGTCTGTTCCCAGGCCATATTCCAAATAAGGGTAACCGCCTGTAGTTTTCCCTGTCAGCATAGTATTTTGTGCATTGACACTGTCAGTAAGTATTAAAACGGATAAAAAAAAGGCTATTCGTATCATTACGGAAAGGTAGAATAAAACACCCTAAATCATATCCCGTAGTCTTACGAAAATTACTTTCGGTTTTACTTGATTTTCATACAAAGCATTATTGATAAAGACGATATGCAAAAAACCGCCGTTAATATTGCATCAGCTTTGAAGCTGCTATTAACCATCCTAAGAAAAACAGACCTATGATCAATGTTTACTCCATAATGGGCCTTATCTCGACCATTTTCATTTTTTTACCAGTATTATTAATGCTGGTACTTAAAATGACAGGCCACAGGAATTTTATAGCCCTTACGATATATTATATATCTGCACTTATTTATAATGTGTTTACATTGAAGTATATTAATGTACCTGCAGATGTAACTTACAACTATGGTCTAATTAACAATTTGCTTGATGCGCCGCTTATGCTTTTCTTTTTGAGTTATTTCAGCACTTCCCCGAAAGTCAAAAAATTCATAGTAAGGTTTATTGCCGTTTATATCCTGTTTGAAATTGTAGTTGTATTGTTAAACGGGTTAAACGGGTATACAATGGCAATAATAATAGGCCCAGGGCTTTTTACAGTAATGGGGCTTAGTATCCACTTTTTTTTACAACAAACAAAAAGGGCTATAAGAAACCCCAAGGCCAATGGTAAAGCATTACTTACCGCTGCCGCAATTTTCAGCTATGGTTGCTATATTTTTCTTTACCTGATGTTTTATGTTTTTAAAACCCATATTGAAGGCGGTGTGGTAAACAAGCAATCGGTGGCTGATACATACCTACTTTATTATATTGGCACCATACTTTCATCCGCTATTCTCAGTGCAGGTATAATTATTGAAAGTAAAAGGGTAAAGCATTTGTTTGAAGTGAAGCTAACAAGAAAGGAGTTGTCTGCTATTTATACCAATAAAAAAGCGGCCACCCCTTTCAGGGCGGCCTTGCTTGATTTTGATAAAGATTTTATTAATAGCAATACTTTCCATCATTAATCATTTTGTCGGCAATTCTGCGGCGGGCATCTTTTACGTTAAAAGGTTCTGCTTTAGTAAAACGTTTCAATCCCATTAATATCATCCGTTGTTCATCACCATCAGCAAAAGAATTGATGGCATCTTTACCTGATTTATTTACTTTGTCCGCAGCATCGTACAGATAGGTACGCATAATGTCTAATTGGTTACCACAAGCAACTTCGCCTTTTTGCTCCACCATTTTCATTACACGGAGCAATACACTTTCGGCATTAAAAGTTTCAATGCTCATATCAGCAATATTCATCAGCACTTCTTGCTCGCCTTCAATCTTCATCATTAGTTTTTGCACGGCGGCGCCTGCTGTCATCAAAATTGCTTTTTTAAGATTGGCTACTAATTTCATTTCTTTTGCAAAAGGCTGTTCATCTTCCGCACCAAAATCAGGAATGCTCATCAGTTCTTTTTGCACCCCCATAGCAGGCCCCATTAAATCGAGACGGCCGCCCATTGCTCTTTTCAATGTCATATCAAGGGTAAGCAATCTATTTATTTCATTGGTGCCTTCATAAATTCGGTTGATGCGGCTATCCCTGTATGCCCTTGAAATATTATACTCTGCGCTAAAGCCATTGCCACCATGCACCTGCACACCTTCATCCACCACATAATCCAACACTTCGCTGCCATATACTTTCAGCATGGCGCATTCTATTGCATATTCTTCTGCACCGCCTAACAGGGCTTCGTTTTCAGGTTTGCCAGATGCAAGCAGTTCATGTTCTTTATCCGATACCCATTGTGCAGTTCGGTATAATGCAGACTCGCCTACAAATACTTTAATTGCCGCTTCGGCCAGTTTATACTTGATAGCCCCAAAGTTGGAGATGGGCTGTTTAAACTGCTCCCTTGTTTTTGCATACACCACTGTATCTGTTAATGCCCTTCTTGCACCACCCAGGGCAGCAGCACATAATTTGAGGCGGCCAATATTTAATATGTTGAATGCTATTTTATGTCCCTTGCCAATTTCTCCCAGTAAATTTTCAACTGGTACTTTACAATCCTGAAAATAAAGCTGAACAGTAGATGAACCTTTAATACCCATCTTTTGTTCTTCCGGCCCTTGTGTAAAACCTTCGGTTCCTCTTTCTACAATAAAGCCTGTAAATTTATCTCCATCTACTTTTGCAAATACGGTGTATACCTGTGCAAAGCCACCGTTGGTAATCCAGCATTTTTGTCCGTTAAGTATGTAGTGCTTTCCATCATCACTTAGCTTGGCAGTTGTTTTGGCACCGAGTGCATCGCTGCCGCTGTTAGGCTCAGTTAATCCGTAAGCACCTGCCCACTCACCAGTAATTAGTTTAGGAATGTATTTTGTTTTTTGCTCCGGCGTACCAAAATATAAAATAGGTAAAGTGCCAATGCCTGTGTGCGCCGCAATAGCAACAGAAAAAGAATGACCCGCACCTAAGTATTCGTTTACCATGGTAGAGGTAACAAAATCTTTTCCCAAGCCACCAAACTCTTCGGGAAAAGAAACAGAAAGCAAGCCCTGCTCGCCAGCTTTTGCAAGCAGTGATTTCATTAGGCCGGGCTCCAGGCTGTCAATCCTGTCAAGGTTTGGATAAATTTCTGTATCCAGGAACTGATTACACATTTCCTTAATCATCAACTGTTCTTCGGTAAAATCTTCCGGGGTAAAAGTTTCGGAAGGAAGTGATTGTTTAATCAGCGTTTCGCCGCCTTTTAATACTTGTTTTGTTGCTGTTGCACTCATATTGCAAGATTTAAGTTTTTTATATTTTGTTTGTCAGCTTTTGCACTACTATCATCACCTGTTGTGTCACTCACTTCATCGTTCGGTTCGCTATTCAGTAACCCACCCCAATTCATTAAAGTATATTGCTCACTAAATTCGCCCCTCCAAGGTGGGGAATGTGTATTTACTTTATATTTTACTACCTCATCATATTTCTTTAAGAACTTATTCGGCAAAGAATGTAACATTAACCTAAGTACCCTTTAGGGACAGGGTTTTATTTCAAATTATCATATACCAATTGTAGTACTTCCTTACACACATCTATTCTATCAGCTGGTACGGTAATCAATGCTTCGTTTAATGTTTCATCGGCAAGCTGCATAGTTTCCTCCTCCAATTTCTGGCCAAGTTTTGTAACAAACACCAGATTTATCCTTCTGTCTGTTTCCGACGCCACTCTTTTTACTAAGCTCAGCCTTTCTAAATTGTCAACTAACCTTGTAATGCTTGGCTTATCCCTGAAGGTGGCATTGCATAATTCCTGCTGGCTAATGCCATCTTGCTTCCATAAATGATACAGCACACTCCACTGTTCGATAGTAAGATTCAAAGAGGCGTTGTTGAATTTTTTTTGTAACCTCCGGGCAATAGCAGTCGATGCTTTACCAGTGATAAAGCTGTAGAGCTCCCCTTTTTTAAAATGGTTGTTTGGCATATAGTTGTTTGTGCAACTATCCAAAATTAGTATTATTTTTGAAATGTCCAATTTTATTTTAGCTAAATATTTTTGAAGTGGGGCAACAGGAACTGCACTATAAAGACTCGATAATTACCTATCAATGTTTTGGCCAGGGACCGAAACCGGTTATCTGTTTTCACGGTTATGGCGAGGAGGGTTCGGCATTTAGCTTTTTAGAAAAGTATGCTGGTGGCGATTTTACTTTTTATGCTATAGACCTGCCTTTTCATGGCAACACAAAGTGGAATGAGAAATTGACTTTTGAAATAAATGACCTGCAGCAAATAGTTGAGCAAATTCTAAATATGTCGAATTTCAAACCCGAAACCTCAAACCCGAAATTTTCTCTAATGGGCTTCAGCCTTGGTGGTAGAATGGCTCTTAACCTTTATCAATTAATACCGGATAAAATCGAAAAGCTGGTGTTGCTCGCACCAGATGGATTAAAAGTAAATTTCTGGTACTGGATCGCTACCCAAACCAGGCTGGGAAATAAATTCTTTGCTTTTACCATGAAAAAGCCGGGCTGGTTTTTTTGGATGCTGAAACTGCTGAATAAACTAAAACTGGTAAATACCAGTATCTTCAAATTTGTAAATTATTATATTGGCAATGCAGAAGTGCGGCAGCTTTTATACTCCCGGTGGACGGGTTTACGAAAAATAAAGCCGGATATAAGTAAAATTAAAAAACCGGTTGCAGCCAATAATACACCTGTGCGGTTGGTTTATGGCAAGCATGACAGGATTATACTTTCGTCGGTAGGAGAAAAATTCTGCAAGGGTATCGAGAATAACTGTCGCCTTGCTGTAATACCATCGGGTCATCAGGTGCTGCATGAGAAGTATGTGGGGGAGATAATAGCAAGTTTGAAATAACTATTTTTTTGCTTGTACCGAAAATGAAATACCGAGAAAGTTTTTTTGAATATCTTTTGTAAGAAGATATTTAAGTTTTTCATGCTGCCATATTAAATTATGGTGATAATATTTTTTATCCTTATGTACTTCACCCGTTTTACCCTTCTTGCCAAATAGTTTAACTAAATACTTCAGTAACATTTTATAATCATCAGAAAATTTTTCCTGATAGTCAATCATAAAAGCTTTTCCATATGTATTCATAAACGATACATTATCGATTATTCCAGAAGTGTCTTTGAAATTAGTAAAAACAAAAGCATATGAGAAAATTATATTGCCGATTTTGGATTTGTCTCCATTTATTTTCTTAACGACAAAACTTCTACAGCTATGTTCTGACGCTTGAACATACTCTGGATTGCTACCTTCTGCACAAAATAAGGAGTCTTTTATGTAGGATATGTGCTTTCCCATTACATCATCAGCAAATAATATTCCATCAGAACCAGAATATTTTTGAGATACACCTTGAAAATAATGTAAAAGACAGGCCAGTAAAACAATTATTTTATTCATAAAAGCAAGTTAGTTTTTCCATGCCTTATATAAAAACTTTTCAGTTAGTTTTGTTTCTATGCTATTGCTGATTATTACCGCTATGCTTTTCATCATTTATGCTTTGCTGATAATTTATTACTGGCAAAGCTGGAAGGCTATCCCAATCTTTACTCCCAGCCATCAGCCTAAACTAACAATAAGCATAATAATCCCTGCCAGGAACGAAGGAGAAAATATTAGCGCATTGCTGCAATCTTTACAGCAACAGGATTATCCTAAAGAACTGTTTGAAATAATTGTGGTAGATGATAATTCAACCGATACCACTGCCGAAATTGTAAAAGGGTTTAATGGTGTTATATTAATTCAGCTAAAAGAAGAGGGAATTAACTCTTACAAAAAGAAAGCCATTGAAACAGGTATTGCAGCTGCCACAGGTAATTTAATTGTAACTACCGATGCTGATTGTATAGCAGGACCAAAATGGCTGAGCACAATTAATGCATTTAAGGAGCAGAACAAATCAGTATTCATTGCTTCACCAGTCGTAATAAATTGTAACTCTTCAATTGTACAGATATTTCAGGCAATGGATTTTATGATGCTACAGGGAATAACAGGAGCCGCTGTTCATAAAAGAAAACTAACCATGTGCAACGGCGCAAACCTAGCCTATGAAAAAAAAGTGTTTGATGGAGTAAACGGATTTAGTGGTATTGATAATATTGCATCCGGCGATGATATGCTACTGATGTATAAAGTATGGAAGCATTACCCTGATAAAGTACATTATCTAAAATCAAAAGAAGCAATTATATCTACACAGGCGGTAACAACATGGAAAGCTTTTTTTTATCAGCGTATCCGCTGGGCCAGCAAAGCAAAAAGCTATGATGATAAACGGATATTTTGGGTACTTCTGCTGGTTTATCTTTTTAATCTTTCATTTTTAGGATTGCTGCTTGCAGGGTTCTGGCTACCCGGCGCATGGATATACCTTATTGGTTTATGGATAGCTAAAACATTGGTCGAGCTTCCATTTGTAAGCAGCTTGTCTTCATTTTTCAATAAGCAATCGTTGGTAAAATATTTTTTCTTTTTTCAACCCCTGCATATTATTTACACAATCGTTTCAGGTCTGTTCGGGTCTTTCGGTAAATACGAATGGAAGGGGAGAAGGGTAAGCTAAGAGATTAAAGGAGTAAAAGGAGAAAACGAGGTATGCTGCTATTTCTTCTCAGCGGTCTCTGCGTGAAATAAAACTCCAACTTTTTTCTCTTTCACCCTCATAGCTTATCTTGCTTCTGATGAATCACTCCCAATCATTTAGTGCAGCAGCATGGACAAGGCTGAAGAAAAACAGAGGTGCAATGTTTGGGTTGGCTGTAATTATCATTACAGTATTTGTTGCCATTTTTGCTTATTTTATTGCACCCGATTCATCACCGTATGCCAACCGTATAATTTTGGAAGCTGATGGTAAAAAACCCGGACAGCAACAGCAGTTCATCAAAGTAAAAAAAGAAAAGCAGGTTAAGGCTACTAACTTTTTCGGCCAATTAGTAAATGGTAAAGAAGATGCTTATTATTTTGTACCAATAGATAGTTACGAAGAAAAGGCCGATAGCATCACCGTTAAAAAATTTATTGATGAAGGTGTAAACGAAAGGCAAGCTTACCATAAAAGACAATTGCCCTCTCAGCCAATTACTAAATCAACTTTTCTTATAGGTACAGATAAATATGGCAGGGATATCCTTAGCCGTATTATCATTGGCACAAGGGTAAGCCTCAGTGTTGGCCTTATTACTTTAATCATTTCATTAAGTATTGGTTTGCTGCTCGGTTCATTAGCTGGTTATTACCGTGGCCGAACAGATGATGTTATTATGTGGTTCATCAATGTTATCTGGAGCATCCCAACATTGTTATTGGTATTTGCCATTACATTGGCATTGGGTAAAGGTTTTTGGCAAGTATTTATTGCAGTGGGTTTAACCATGTGGGTAAGTGTGGCCAGAACAGTGCGGGGACAAATTCTTGCCGAACGGGAAAAAGAATATGTGGAAGCCACAAGGGCATTGGGCTTTTCAGGAATCAGAACAATTGTAAAACATATCTGGCCAAACATTATGGGGCCGGTAATGGTTATTGCGGCCAGCAACTTTGCTTCAGCTATTGTTATCGAAGCCGGCTTAAGTTTTCTCGGCGTAGGTGTGCAACCACCGCAACCAAGCTGGGGCCTAATGATAAAAGAGAATTACAACTTCATCATCACGCAAAACCCAATGCTTGCACTGGCACCGGGGTTTGCAATTATGTTATTAGTGCTTGCTTTTAATTTATTGGGAAATGGATTAAGAGATGCGTTGAATGTAAAAGGAAAATTGTAGCAGGGTTGACAATCTTTCGAAGGTTGTTAACTCTTTGTAAGAAATTTATTTTACGATCGTCCCGTTCTTTGGGCATCGTCTGTTGCTACGCTCAGTTCATCGTCCCGTTTCCATGGCAGCTTTTTTGTAAATTGCATAACTATTATGTCTTTTAACCTCCACATACCTTTCCCCCCGGCCGGCGACCAGCCGCAAGCCATCAATCAATTAACAGAAGGTTTGATGAACGGCGAAAAATACCAGACACTGCTTGGTGTAACCGGCAGCGGAAAAACATATACCATTGCCAATGTAATTCAAAATGTACAGCGGCCCACATTAGTGCTTACGCATAATAAAACATTGGTGGCGCAGTTGTACGGCGAGTTCCGCCAGTTTTTTCCTGATAATGCAGTGGAGTATTTTGTTTCTTATTATGATTACTACCAGCCCGAAGCATACATGCCGGTGCGGGATGTGTATATAGAAAAAGATTTAAGCATAAATGATGAATTGGATAAACTCCGGTTGCGGACTACATCAAGTTTGCTTAGTGGCCGCAGAGATATAATTGTGGTGGCGTCTGTAAGTTGTATTTATGGTATGGGTAACCCAACCGATTATGAAAACGGTATCATCCGCATCAGCAAAGGGCAAATAATTTCCCGCCAGGCATTTTTGCACTCATTGGTTAATGCTACTTATAACAGGACAACGGTAGAGTTTAACCGTGGCACATTCAGGGTAAAAGGTGATACAGTTGACATTAACCTGCCCTATGTTGATTATGGCTATCGCATTACTTTTTTTGGGGATGAGATAGAAGAAATAGAAAGTATAGAAGTAATAAGCGGCAAACGCATTGCTAAGATGCAGGATGCAGCCATCTTTCCTGCCAATTTATATGTTGCACCAAAAGATATGATGCAGCAGGTTCTTTATGAAATGCAGGATGAAGTGGCCGCACAGGCAGAATATTTTAAACGGGAAGGAAAATATATAGAAGCACAGCGGTTAACCGAAAGGGTGAATTATGATATTGAAATGATAAGGGAGCTGGGTTATTGCAATGGCATTGAAAACTATTCAAGATTTTTTGACAGACGGATGCCGGGCACAAGGCCATTCTGTTTGCTGGATTATTTTCCTAAAGATTATTTAACGGTGATAGATGAAAGCCATCAAACTATTCCGCAGGTAAGCGGTATGTATGGCGGTGACAGAAGCCGTAAACTGATATTGGTTGATTATGGTTTTCGTTTGCCGAGTGCATTGGATAACCGTCCGCTTAATTTTCATGAGTTTGAATCATTAACCAATCAGACCATTTTTGTTTCGGCTACGCCGGATGATTATGAACTGGAAAAATGTGGCGGCGTTGTAATGGAGCAGGTAGTAAGGCCAACTGGCTTATTAGATCCGCCAATAGAAATAAGACCAAGCATTAACCAGATTGATGATTTATTAGATGAAATTGACAAGCGGATAACAAAAGGTGACAGGGTACTTGTTACCACACTCACCAAACGGATGGCGGAAGAAATGGATAAGTACCTGCATCAAATAAATATCAAATCAAAATACATACACAGTGAAGTTGATACGTTGGAACGGGTAGAGATATTAAGGGAACTCCGGCTGGGTACTATTGATGTATTAGTTGGTGTAAATCTTTTAAGAGAAGGATTGGATCTACCCGAAGTCTCCTTAGTCGCTATTCTGGATGCAGACAAAGAAGGTTTTTTGCGAAATGAAAAATCATTAACACAAACAGCCGGAAGGGCTGCAAGAAATGTGGACGGCCTTGTTATCTTTTATGCAGATAAGATGACAGATAGTATGCAAAAAACTATTGACGAAACCATCCGCCGCAGGGAAAAACAAATTGCATGGAATATTGAATATGGCATTACACCCACCACAATCATAAAATCAACCAAAGATGTATTTGCACAAACATCTGTACTGGATATAAAGGGCTATGATGCAAATAAACCTTATGCCATGCCCCGAAGGGGAGATTTATTAACCCTTGCTGCTGAAGAACAGGAAGAGTATAAAACAATTCCTAAAATAGAAAAAGCCATTTCAAAAATTAAGAAGGAAATGGAAAAAGCAGCGAGGGACCTGGATTTTATGCAGGCTGCAAAGCTGAGGGACGAAATGTTTAGATTACAGAAAGAATTGGAAGAGATGAAGAAATAATCTCTTTATTCAAAATAAACAATCTGCATATTTTACTTCTGTACCTTTGTAGGGCAAAACTTATAACTTACCACTTAATACTTATTCATGCACTCCCCCTTTGACCTTTCCAAACCAATAGCAATCGGCAGCGACCATGCAGGCTTTGATTATAAAGAAGATCTGATTTCTTTTTTAGAAGGCAAAGATTTACCATTTAAAGATTTTGGTACACATGGCAAAGATTCAGTTGATTATCCTGATTATGCCCACCCTGTAGCATCGGCAGTTGAAAAAGGCGAATGTGCTTTCGGCATACTTTTATGTGGTACAGCCAATGGTGTGGCTATTACAGCTAATAAACACCAGGGTGTAAGGGCAGCTATTTGCTGGGGCGAAGAAATAGCAAAAGTGGTGCGCCAGCATAATGATGCAAATATAATTTGCATACCTGCCCGGTTTGTAAGGGAAGGTGATGCTGAAAAAATGGTGGGCTTTATTTATGACTACAGATTTTGAAGGTGGCCGCCATGCCAATCGTGTAAATAAAATAGCCTGTTCGTAGATTTCTAACCACTCATAAATTTTTATCCCTTCCTTCCCCGGAAGGGATTATTTTTATTATTCATTTTAAAATAGGGATATGAAGAATAAATTGTTTGCCATTGCATTATTGGGATTGCCTGTTCTTGCATCTGCACAAAAAAAAGATAAAGCCGCCATGAAGGCTGCTGCTACTATTACAGTAGCTGATTTAAAAAAGCACCTCTACACTATTGCCAGTAAGGAAATGGAAGGAAGGGATACCCCCTCACCGGGATTGGAGAAAGCAGCGACTTATATTGAAGGGCATTTTAAATCGTTGGGGTTATTGCCCGGTAATAACGGAAGCTACCGGCAGTATTATACGTTGTATAAAGATGCAGCGGTGCAACCTGTGCTGGGTATAAACGGAAAAACGTTTGAACCAAATACACATTATCAGCCACTATACACAGTTAATGTAGCCCCATCGACTTTTTCAGAAGTGCTATTTGCCGGTTATGGTATTGCGGATGCTACAAGGGATGACTACGGCAATACTGCCGTGAAAGGGAAAATAGTAATAGTATTGGATGGTGCGCCTGCTGATTATAAAGCACCTGCTGGTGTGCGGGGGCAAATGGCGCCTGCCAGTTCTTTTGGTAAAATAAATACGGCATTAACAAAAGGTGCTGCTGGCGTAATGATTGTGTTTAGTAATTTTCCAAGGAAAGCAAGTACATCATCTTCAGGCTGGAGAAACATAGAGAACAGGGGCAACCAGCCACCTGCTATGGCCGTAAGTATTTCTACAGAAACGGCTGAAGCAATAATGGGAGAAGATGGTAAAACAATTTTTGAAAAAATGAAAGCTGGCAGCCTTGCTAATAAAACATATAATACCAACATTGTTTATAAACTTTCAAAAGGGATGGACGAAGCCAAAGTTTCAAATGTAATGGGTTTGCTTGAGGGAACTGATTTGAAGAATGAGTATGTGGTATTAACTGCCCACTACGACCATATAGGCAAAAGAAATGATTCTGTTATTTATTATGGTGCGGATGATGATGGCAGTGGCACTACAGGAATATTAGAACTGGCACAGGCTTTTGTGGAAGCAAAGAAAGCCGGCAAGGGGCCGAGACGAAGTATTTTGTTTATGACAGTTAGCGGTGAGGAAAAAGGTTTATGGGGCAGTGGGTATTATGCAGAGAACCCTGTTTATCCTTTGGATAAAACAACAGTTGATTTAAATATTGATATGATTGGCCGCAGTGGCAGTGATTATCTGAAGCATAAAGATTCTTCCAACTATATTTATATTATTGGGGATGATAAGCTGAGTTCTGATTTGGCTCCTATAACTGATAAGGCAAACAAAACATATACAAAATTAGTACTTGACAGAAGGTATAACGATCCCAACGACCCCAACCGTTTTTATTACCGCAGCGATCATTACAATTTTGCGGAAAAGGGGGTGCCGATTATTTTTTACTTTAACGGTGTTCATGCCGATTATCACAAACCAACGGATACCCCCGACAAAATAAATTACCCGATGATGGCCAAAAGGGCGCAACTGGTTTTTTATACTGCATGGGAAATGGCCAACCGTAATGAAATGCTGAAAAGGGATATTAAATTAGAAAAGCCAAAAGGGTTTTAATGCCCTAAAGAGAATCTTTTAAGGTTTGTACAGAAGTATGTATGTTATCCGCTTGATTTAATAAAGAAAGCAACTGCTGAAAACCTCTTTGGTTATCAACCGAATTAACGGATTGCATTATATCCTTCTGCTCCCTTTTGGTAAGATGAAAATTTAAGGCTGCTTTATTTTCTTTATTGTCTGAACTATATTGAAAAGCGATTTTATAAATGGGGCTTCCGCTTCTTGTGGTAAAATAATGCAGCATATCACTTTGCGAATATTCCATCATCTTAAACCAATTATGCTGCAGCAATAAAAATGGTTTGGTAACATGGTCGCCGATATTGTCAGACACATAAGGGTGTTCCCATGCACCGGACACCCTGTCCCTTATTTGCAAGAGCAGAACGCCACTGGTATTTTCTTTTATCCATTCTTCAAAGCAAGTAAGAAAGCGGAGGGTGGTCTCCTGTCCATAGTTGTCCCTAAGCCCTGCATCCATTACATCTATAACAGGTTCGGATGGTAGCCAAACATTTGGCAGCACAACCGGGAAGGTTGCATTCATCCGCAGGGCAGTAAGAAAACGGATGCTGTAGGGGTCTTGTTTTGAAAAGAAGGAAACAAAATCTATTGCATCGGGGTCTGCGTTGGGTGTATAAGCACTGTCGTTTGGTGCCTGCATCATAAATCGTACAGGTTGTGTGCCGATAATCATTTTGCGGCTGTCCCTTGTTACTACAGAACTAAAAAACATCAATGGTATGTTGGCTGCCTTTTCATCCGCAGCATAATCCTTTAATTGCTTATTTAAATACCCCCTTGTGTTGCTGCTTAATTTTTGTTCAAATGCATAGCCCCTGTCTTTAACATACTGGTAGGAGCCAACAGAAAATTTTTGTGCCGGGGATATTAAATCCCTTGCAAAAAAAGAAGTAAATAAAGGGTTTAATAAATCTTCAGCAATATCATCTACATATTTCCTGTCTTGTAGCCGGATATTGATTCCCTGTTTTTTTCTTAAGTATAGTTCTCTGAAATAAGCAGCCCCTATCATTCCGCCGGATGCGCCGTTTATTAAAAATGTATTCTTAAATATTCTCCCATTGGTAATACTGTCTAACTGTTGTAACACACTCATGGTAAAAGTGGCACTACGGTGGCCGCCGCCGCTTGTATTTATGAAAATAAGTAATGGTTTGCCGGTTCCCTGTTTTTGTTTCCATGTGTTGAGTATGTTAATCATACTTTTTTTATCTGCATCCACACTGTCTTTATTGCAAAGGGCAATTAAGCCTTCCCGGGTATAGGCAGGCCTTTCTGTTTTATTCCAGTAGTTAATGCCGTAAGCTTTGTTACGGGGGTCTATCCAATCAGCTTTATAAAAAATATTGAGCAATAATAAAAGACCAATAAGATAGGGTACACTCCAGCTTTGTAAAAAATAAGTTATAGCACCTGATACACCTATAAGTATAGCAAAAAATACGGTGATGCTTGCGGCGGCAGGTAATTGAAAAAATGGTTTATCTAATAAAAAACCTATTGCCAGCAAAAAAAGAAAAGCAAAAAATACTGAGAGAATGGCTGCAAAGTGGTGACGTTTAAATATAGAGTCCACAAACTCATCTGTATAGTGAGATACATCTCTCGTTGGCCTTAGCTTAAACGGCGTTTCAAAATAGCTATTAACTTTTATAAGCGGTGCACCATGATATACTTCTTTAATAGTACCCAAATGGGTGATGTAAGATTTTGGGTTGCTTATAAGCGGCAACATTTTCCGAAGTATCGACCTGTCTGCCCGGAAAAAATAAATAAATGACGCAGCCAGTATAAATATTAACCCGGCAATAAAACCACTGAACAGAAGCAAGATTTCACTTGTACCCATCAGTTCTTTAAGATGGGCATACTTAAATGCTTGTATAAAATAGAAGATGATAAACAATGCAGGAATAATTGTATTGTTGATACAATATTTCAAGAAGGGGTTGGTGGTGGCTGAAAGAAAGCGGAAATAGCGGCTGAATAAAATAAATGTGGCAATGTTCCAGCTCATGATAAACATACCAACTGAAATACCAACAATAGCTGCACTAAAGGAATTTACATCCCCCAGGTATTCTGGGGCAAGAAACAGGGAGTCTGCACCAAATGTTTTCATAAAGCCACCCGCAACAGTGCTAAAGAGGATAAACCAAAAAAGCAGCAACACCTGGTATTTTCTAAAATGAAGAAACACTAGTTGTACCGGAAAAGAAAAATAAAATCCACGGAGCCATGCTTTCATGAAAAAGGAAATGGTTATGGCTAAAAGTACTGATTATTATATGCAAATCAAATAACCACAGCAGGGCTTTATTTTATTTTTAACCTAAAACTGAAAACAGCCAGTATAAGTATGCTTGCCCCCAGCAAATGGAGTGGCTGGGCTGCAGCCGGCATATGGATATAAGCCATTATGATACCTATCATCACAACAGCAATGGCGGAGCTAAAAATAAGCAAGGAGTTTTTTTGTAATTCTTTATACTGGTAGCCTTTCCAAAACAGGGTCAGGCAGCCAGCCATTACCAGCCATGAAAAACTGCGATGAACAAGAAAGATTTTATCTAAACGATCAATCCATATCTCCCTTTGTGTATAACCTAATGATTTTGAAATTTCGTCTATCTGCTCCCTTACCTGTGTGCCAAGTATAATTTGTACCAGTAATAAAGCCAGTATTACAACTGAGAAATTTTTCAAAAATGAATTTTTAAACCTTTCAGCGGTACCAAGTTTATTAATAATTGCAAGGGGGATGGCTGCTATCAGTAAAGCAACCAGCATATGTATGGTAATTTTTACAACAGCAAGATTGGCATCTACCACTTTCTTACCCAACCATCCCTGAAAGGCCACAGTAATGAGTAAGAACAGCGATAAATAAACAACCGACCTGTTTGCTTTCCTGAATTTTTTAAAACTCCATATAAAGTGAATAAAAATAAAAATACCAAGCAATGCACCAAGGAGCCGGTTGATGTATTCAATCCATGTATGATAGGCATTAAACGTATGGTCGATATCCTGCGCCTTTAAATACTTTTCAAAATCAGGCGGAAGCTGGGAAGCATTGGTAGGAGGTATCCATCGGCCAAAACATTTAGGCCAGTCGGGGCAGCCCATACCGCTTTGCGTCATCCTTACTACTGCCCCTGCAATGATTACCAACATTACCATTAACAGCACAAACCAGGTATAGCGGAGGTATTTTTTATTGTCAGGCATTGGCTACAAAATTAGCAGCGTTGATTTTCTTAAAATAATTTTTATTGACCCCCGTAATTTTTTCCCACACTTGTCCCGGTAATCTGGTGAAGACCACTAAGTACACAAAGGCGTTTTTATTTAAGTTATTTCTTTGTGTACTTTGTGGGAGATAAAAATGCTTAAACCTTTCTACCAAAACAAACTAATTGAAGCTGGCTGCGATGAAGCAGGCCGTGGCTGCCTTGCCGGGCCGGTGTTCGCTGCTGCGGTTATCCTTCCTAAAAAATTCTCTCATCCATTACTTAACGATTCGAAACAGGTATCGGAAAAAAATAGGAACGAACTAAGAAAAATTATTGAAGACAAAGCCCTTGCTTTTGCCGTAGCCAGTATTGATAATAATAAAATTGATGAAATAAATATTTTAAGAGCATCCTTTAAAGCAGTTCATCTTGCTATTAGATCAGTTGCCACAAAAACCACAACTGCTGTTAATGGATGGCAACCGTTTTATCCCCTACAAAAAAATTCCCCACCACTGTATTATAAAAGGCGATGGTATTTATATGTCAATTGCGGCTGCAAGTATTTTAGCAAAAACCTACCGGGATGAATATATGTTGCAACTGCATGAAGAATTTCCCCACTATGGCTGGCAGCAGAATAAAGGCTATGGCACTGCTTTTCACCGGAATGCGATAGCTGAGTACGGCCAGTGCAAATACCACCGCAAAAGTTTTCACCTTAAGCCGGCCCAGGCTAAATTATTTTGAGAGGCTTTTAAACCCCACAGAACTTTCCCCGTCTCATACTCATTAAACAATTACTTAAATGAAAACTACCATGAAAAAGATTGTCACCCTGAGTTTAATAATGATACTTGTATCATTTGCGGCATCTGCACAAGTAAGGGCAAAAGGCCGTATGGTTGGAAGAAAATGTGCCACTGTTAGAAATATTACACCTTTCGAAAGGCATGACCTTCGCAAAGATGTAATGAGGCAACGTACAGCACAACGCATTGCAAAAAGAGATGGTGTGGTTACACCGATTGAAAGGGTAAGGATACACCGCTTAAAAGCAGATACCCGCCGTGATGCTTTTCGCTATAGCCATAATAACCGCAGAAGGTTTTAAGAATAAAAACTCCGTACAGTATAAAGCTAAATTTCCCGTCTTGTTTTAATCAAGACGGGATTTTTTATACTGAATCGCCAAATAAATAGCCCAATAGTAAAGTCACACCTCTTTGGCTCCCGGTATTCTTGTCCCGGCTCAATCCGGGGATACCACAAACGTTTCGGATTATTTTATTTTTATCATTAGTATTATGCCCACTCACCAAGGCCTTCTCTTATCAAGAGAGGCTCATCTCCCGTGCAATCAATAATAGTTGATGGCACCATACCGCCAATGCCACCATCAATTACAAAATCTGCCTTGGTGCTAAAATTCTCATACATTACTTCAGGGTCGGTATAATCTTCTACCATTTCTCCGGGTAACGATGCACTGAGTATGGGGCGCCCCAGTTCTTTAATAATTGCCATGGCAATATTATTAGCAGGAATACGAAGGCCAATGGTATCTTTTTTACTTTGCAGAATTTTAGGCACCATCTTGCTGGCGGGCAAAATAAAAGTATAAGGGCCGGGTAAATATTCTTTTAATAAACGATAAATAGGGTTGGATAAAGGCTTTGCATACTCACTCAGGTGCGAAAGGTCGCTGCACACAAAAGACAACTGTGCTTTTTGGGGATCTACTTGTTTGATGCGGCAAATCCTTTCTACTGCCTTGTGCTGCATAATATCGCAACCAAGGCCATACACTGTATCGGTAGGGTAAATAATAATTCCGCCGTTGGCAAGAGCCTCGGCCACTTGTTTTATCAGCCTTGGCTGCGGGTTATCTGGATGGATGTGCAGTAACATATTTTACCAGTAAAAACTATTTTAAGCTTTATTAGATTTTGATATAATACCGAGAGCTAAGAGGCGGGCTTTTTCTATTGAACTATTTATTTGGAGATTCGGTATTAAAGTATCCTTAAAAAGACAACCATTTATATAAAATGCTGCTTATAAGCCGTTTGGTAATAATACAAACAATATTTTTGGCACAACGTATATTTGCTAAAACCAATCCTCAACCATGCAGTTAAAGCCGGTAGCCACCTTCGATAGTATTGACCCGGAGGTGTTTAAAAAAGAGTATTACGAACCGGGCATCCCCGTTGTTATTAAAAACCTTTCTAAGAAATGGCCGGCTTATAATAAATGGAACTGGGAATACTTTCGCCAGATAGTGGGGGATAAAAAAGTGCCGCTTTATAACAATGTAAAAAGCGACGCCTACACACCTATAAACAAAGCAGATGATTATAAAACCTTTGGTGAGTATATTGATATGATAAGCAAGGGCCCGGCGGCCTGGCGCATTTTCCTGTTTAATATTTTTGACCATGCCCCCCAACTAACAAAAGATTTTACCTGGCCAGAGCATATGATGAAAGGCTTTGTAAAAAAGTACCCCATGCTGTTTACCGGCGGCGAGGGCAGCATTACGCATATGCACTTTGATATTGACATGAGCCATATACTGCACACACAGTTTGGCGGCAAAAAAAGGGTGCTCATGTTCCCTTACACAGAACAGCATAAACTCTACCGCAAGCCCTGGGAGGTATTGAGCATGGCAGATTTTTCTAATTACTATGTTGATGGCAAACTTGATTACGAAAAATTTCCTGCATTAAAATTAGCAGAAGGCATAGACCTTACATTGGAACCCGGCGATACTCTCTTTATGCCTGCCGGTTACTGGCACCATATGGAATATTTAGAAAGCGGCTTTGCTATGAGCCTCCGTGCCATGCAGCCATCTCTCGGTGGTAAACTAAAAGGTGTATGGAACCTGTTTGGTATGCGAACCATTGATACGGTAATGAAAAAAACATTACCCAAATGGTGGTACAACCGCAAAGAGAAAAAGATTTATAGAAATGCGGAGAGGGTGCTGGCGGCGGGATGATAATTAGAATCCTGTCTTTTAGAAGTAGAAGTTTTTTAAGGATGGTTTCTTTTGTTTGCCAACTTCAGTTTTTCATGGCATCTTCTGTTGCGACGCTCCGTTCATCTCACAGTTTTTATGGCATTTTTTATACAATAGGCAAAATGTTTGATGAATTTAAACAACCTCTTAGAAATCAAAAATTTTTGACAAAGGGATTTCTAATGTTTCCGCTACCTTTTTTAACGTATATGCCGTAGGGTTAGTCCGTCCGTTTTCTAACCTATTTACATTTTGCTTTTCCATCTCCAGCAAATATCCAAATTCAATCTGCGAAAGGCCTTTTTCCCTTCGTAAAGTTGCAATGTGCTTGCCCAACCTTTTTTGGAATTTTTCTTTTTCCATGCAAACTGCAAGGTGGCAGCCTGAAAAAATATTTGGTAATCATTAAAGATTACTTTAGCTTGTATTTCAGTATTTCAAAACCTTAAATCTATTTTATGAGACTAAAACATGCTTTAATAGCAGCATTTATTCTTTTTGGCTTTATTCTTTGGAGCTGCCAGAAAGAAGATTCTAAAATAAAAACTGACCAGTCTGATGTTGGTGTGGCAAAAGAGTGGTGGTATGGAAATTTTAGAAAAACCGCGGAATACTCCAGCATTAACTACACAAGCCCATTGGCTCCACCGGAAAATTCTTCATCAAAAAAATATCCTGATTGGGCAAAAGCAATCTCCTATAAAAAATACAACTTTGATATAGTGGAAGTGCCATTATACCATATAACAAATAATGTGTTGCTGCCGGGTATGCAAAACCTGCCAGTGCCAGAGGCTGCCCGCATTGCAAAGTCGGTAATCAATAAACTTATTTTAATTAAAAAGGCTGATGGCACTACTGTGGTGAGGGTTGCTTCAGTTATTCCATCTGCCGGTTATGCAAAAAAGAATAATTACGATATAAGTAATCTTCATCCCAACTCCCTTCCAGCAGATTTTGACGGGTACTTAACAATAGCCGATTGGGGAATGGGTGTAAAGAATTTTTTAAAAATTGAGAATGGGAAACCTGTTAAGAAATTGAGGATTTATAAAGAAGGGTATTTGCCAAAAAGAAAAACTAATTCAACTGCCAATCAACGGTGGGTATGCCCTGATCCATATGAGGTGCCACATATGGTATGGGTATGTGCTGTTGTACCAACCGGGGATGCGGTGGCGGATCAACAGCGTTGTGATGAAATTGGATATTGGGAGCAAATGGGTACTGTTACGGTTTATCCAGATTGTTATGATGATGGTGAGGAAGAAGGTGGGGGAATAGAAGAATGTCTAAATTCTAATACCCCGGAATTCTGTGACTGTACTATTTGGGGACTTGGATGTGAGCCGGATCCGGATCCGGATCCTGAATCATGTAACCTGAGTGTAGAAGATGCACAAGCTCAATTAGCCGGAGTAACAACCGAAGTTTTATATAATATGAGCTCAGAAAACGGGCCTCAAAGTTCTCCTGACCTTTATGGGGTTGTTAAAAAACCTAGAATTGCATATTGGGAATTTTATAAAATTAATATTTTGCCGGGCTATAACCCAAAATATAAGGCTTCTTTTCCTGGTGTAATAAAGAATTCTCCACCAGTAACAAATTGGTATTGGGATACTATTTCGTTTGGTAGTGTAACACAGTCTAGTGGGTTACTTCCAGCATGTTGGTCAATTACTCACACCTCCACTGTAGCAGGACCAACAATAAATACAGATCAGCAGTACGCCACAGCAGTACTTAGTTATGATTTTTCAGTTAATATTGCATGTCTTGCTGGTCTTCAATCTGAGCATCATTGGGGTGAAGTTACAAAAAACGATATAAGCGTATATGATTAAATTTATGACGATTAAAATATTTGCTATAGCAACATTCTCTTTGTTTTCTTGTTTTAGAAACGAAGCAAAGAAAGCTCATTCCAAAATAGAGCCAGCAATCCGTTGCATTAAAATTACCAGAGATTTTCCACATATAGATTCAAACGGTCATGTTCTAAAATATAGCCCCAATGAAACAAAAATATATTTTTATGAGGGGCAGGTTCTGTATCAGACTTATTATTATTTCGCTAAGATTACCAATGAAAAAGAGGCGGAGTCTCCAAACGAAAAATTTGTATATTATAACTTTTTATATGACCGGAGTAAAACACATGGTATTTTATACGATAGCAATAAGTCAGAAACTCTCAGAATTGTAAGGGTAGACTCAATGCTTGCCAAGGAGTGGGCTGCTACTATTAATTTTAATTTACTTTTTAGAGAGAATCATACAAAACTGACTTCGAGGAAAAAAACTGCAGTTGGAGAAATGGAATGTTTTTATTCTTTTATAAACAAGAAAGATACATCAATGAAAGGAGAGCTTTTGTTGTCGTTTTCAAAAAAACGTTTTAATGATATTGATTATTCCCTTTCGAGAGAAATTGATAGTTTGAATAAAATGAAACTTTTTAAAGTAGTAATGATAAATTATGAGAGATTTATAAGAGAGAGAAATTTTCATATTGACAGGATAGAAGTGCCATATGTTTTAGAAGAAATTCTTGTAGTTAACAAGGAAGAGATTTTAAAATTATTCGATTTAGAGCGACAAACAATCTTTAAAGGCTAATTAGTATTACAAAACTGTATGGTAGGGATAATGCTATTAATAATAAATCTATCAACATGAAAAATTGAATTACTTGCCTGTAAATATTATTCAGTTTGTCCTGTAGCTTTTAATTGTGTTTGTTTTGTCACCTTTTCTAAATCATACTATTTTCGGAGTTTTTTTATTTTCTCTGCTCTTGTTCGCAATATTTTATTACAAACTCATCAGAATATTGCTATTGTGCTTGGTGGGGGATTGGATGTGGTGGACCCGACCCCGATCCTGATCCACCTGCTTGTAATATGACTAGTAGCGATGCCCAAGCGGCGATAGCCTCGATTACCGCAATTACAGATGAAGCTGGAAGCAGCGAAACAGGAAGCGAAACAGGACCTAATCCAGATGGAAGTATTGAAAAGCCATTTTCTTCAAATAGATTTGGTGTTAGATTTAACTTTCCATTTGGATATAGTTCTAGATATGGCCTTTTTTTCAATGGTGTAGGGATAAAAGCAAGTCTAACAGCAAATTGGAAATGGAAAGAATTAATTTTTGATAAAGTGGAAAAAACTGAAGGAGCTGCTCCGCCTTGTTATACAGTTAGCAAAAGTGCCAGTGTTAGTCTTTGTACTTTTAGTTCAAATCGAAGAATCGCAAGTTTTCAAGGTTCCATTACAATTCAGGTTTCCATTGCATGTCTTTTTGGTGCTGAGGATGGGAGTCAAACTGAACAAAGAAACGGTTCGTATGATGCGCAATCTGAATTTTAAAAAATGAGAAACCCTTTCTTAATATTCATCTTTTTCATCAGTTTTATTTCATGCTGTAATACAAAACAAACAGCGAAAGAAGAAGAAATAAAAGGGGTATTGCTGACACGAAAATTTCCTTTACTTGAACTTGATTCAACTATCAATAAGTTGGTCGTTAAAAATTACACCCCATTTTTTGCAAAAATATTCTATTACAAAGGTTATACCCTCATTCAGCAGAGTTATAGATTTCAAGAGATTTGGGCGAACAATCTTGAAGAGAAAAGAACACCCTTTGTCGATAAGTATAAAACCTTTGTTTTTGACACAAACTCTAAGATTGCAGTTTTTTATAAGGAATTAGACATAAGCTCTATGGCAATAGTTAATAAAGACTCAATTTTTAAAAACGAATGGAGCTTAAACCCACAAAGGGATAATTTATTTATTGATAACGAGTGTAAACTAATGTCCACTTCAAATCAGGACAATGAAGTGATTGAAAAATATAGTATGACAAACAAATCTGATATTTCCATGGTAGGCTTGGTCACATTAATTTTTTCAAAGACAAGATTTCAGGATATTCCTTATAGTTTAGCCCCAGTCATTGAAAAAGAAAAGGGAATGAAATTGGTCAAAATTACTTATGTCAATCATGAAAGGTTTTTGGCAGTGCAGAAATGTTATATAAGTGAAGTTGAGATACCATATGAATTGCAAGATTTAAACATCAATAATGTAAATGAGCTAAAGCAAGTCTTTAATGATGCAATTACAGCTTTAAAATAAAGAGGCCCGGCTAATTGATTTTATGAATCTCTTTTCAACGAACTTATCTATTATAGGAATTCTTATTTCGATAATAATTGTCTTCTTTTTTGGTATAATCAAGTCTAAAAAGATAAATTTTATGGCTATTGCATTTGCAGTAGCCATTTTTCTATTTACACAAAGCCGCTCTGGTCTTATTGGCTTTATCTGCGCTTTTTCTTATGTGTTTTATCAAATTAATTGGCCAAAAGGGCTAAGAATAAAATTTACTTGGCTCGGCATCTTAGCGATTCTTTTATTTTCTATTTCCCTGCTTTTCTACAAACCCAAATCATCACAAGGCCGAAAGCTTATTTATGCGGTTTCTTTCAATATGTTTATTGATAATTGGAAAACGGGGATTGATGTGGGCAGGTTTAAAGCAGTTTATAATGAGTACCAGGCTAACTATTTTGCTGCAAATGATATTGACAGTGAAACGGCGTTGCTGGCCGATAACACCTATTATGCTTTTAATGATTATTTACAATGGGTAAGTGAAACAGGTATAGCTGGCTTACTGCTATTAATTTTTGTTTTTAGTTATTTCATTTGGCGCATTAAGAAATTACAAGTAGCCTATCCACAGGGTCGCCTAGTTGCCGCATCTGTGGCTGCATTAATTTGTGTAACGGTATCAAGCCTGTTTTCATACCCCATGCAGGTTTGGCCTGTTCAATTGCTGGTTATTTTACTTACTTCATTCCTGCTTTTTCATCCACTAAAACTTCCCAAACCATTTTTTTTTAAAAAAGCGTTGATTTTTGTATTCAGGGCTATATGGGTGGTGTTGTTTATTCTGTTATCAAAATCCATATTACTTGATTTTAAGAGGAAGAGAATGGACAAAAATGCTTCGCAGCTTTCAATGATGGGCTATAGAAAAGAAGCTACTGAGGCATATAAAAATTTAGCAGGGCTATACCCCCGGTTGGGTTACTATAATTTTTTCTATGCAAAGCAATTATATTATGCCAACAAGCTGCCGGAAGCCTTGAAAGAAATTGAAACAGCAAAAAAATATTATGTAGAAAATGAAACGTATAAACTGCAAGCAAAAATCGAAAATGAATTGGGGCTATTTGAGGAGGCAGAGAAAAGCTATTTGAGGGCAATCTACATGGTGCCAAACAGAATGGGTAGCCGTTTTGATTTAATGAATTTCTATCTTTCTCAAAAAGATACTATGAATGCAGTTGAGTGGGCAAACTCAATTATAAATATGCCTGTAAAAGTCCCATCAGAAAGAACAGAGTATATGCTAAAGGCTACAAAAGGCGAACTTGAAAAGCTGAAAAAACCATAGGGTTTAATATATCACCCCACCCTCCCATCAATCCCCTTACACAACAACCCAAAAATCCCATCCACTGTTCCTTCACCGGGTATGGGTTCAAACTTACCGAGTTGTTTATAATGTTCTGCCACAGGTGTGGTTTCGTTCTTATAAACAGCAAAACGTTTTTTAATTACTTCTTCATTCGTATCATCACTACGGCCGCTGGTTTTACCACGGTTTAGTAACCGCTTCACCAATTCTTCTTCTGTTACTTCTAATGCAAGCACTACGGCTATCCCGGTTTTCTTCAGGTCTAATAACTTATCCAAAGCCACCGCCTGCGCCACCGTACGGGGAAAGCCATCAAACAAAAACCCTTTGGCTTCTTTATGTTTATCAAAATAAGAATCCACCATGCCTATTACCACTTCATCGGGTACCAACTGGCCTTTATCAATAAAATTTTTAGCAGCCATGCCTAAAGGGGTTTGCTGGCTTATTTCTTCCCGCAGCAAATTACCGGTAGAAAGGTGTACTAAACCATACTTCGCCACTAACTTATCAGATTGTGTGCCTTTGCCGCTGCCGGGGGGGCCAAACAGAATTACATTAAACATAAGCCTTTACTTGGTGTGCCAACAAATATAATATACAAAGCCTGTATTCTTCATCAACCTCTTAAATATTGTAATTTGCACCGAACAACTGTAAGTCCTCTTTGTTTTGTTAAGAAAAGCACAAGTGCAGGAAGCAGAAAACCATCCCTTTTTAAGTTTCGTATTTTTACAAAACAGTTTTATGAAGCATTCAATTAAATACTTAACAGTGATGTTGCTGGCAGGCCTGCTACAACAATGCAGCTACTCACAATCTTCCCCTGCAACTAAAAATAGCCCAACAATGGATAGCATAAAAAAAAGCAACAACCCTGCTTATTCAAATACAGACACCAGCCAGGTTAACCTGACAGAAGAAGAATGGAAAAAAATACTCCCCGCAGATGTGTACGGCGTTGCCCGCATGAAGGGAACAGAAAGGCCATGGAGCAGCAGCTTTGAAAATTTTAAAGAAAAAGGGACTTACTACTGCGCCGTTTGCGGCAACCCTTTATTTAAAAGCGATACAAAATTCGATAGTGGCTGTGGCTGGCCGAGTTTTTATGAGCCAATCAGCAAAACAAGCATAATTTATATTGAAGATAATTCGCATGGTATGACGAGAACCGAAACACAGTGTGGCCGCTGCAAATCCCACCTCGGCCATGTGTTTAATGATGGCCCGCCGCCCACCGGACTGCGGTTTTGCATAAATGGTGTAGTGCTTGATTTTGCAAAGGCGAAAGAGGCGGAGAAAAAGTACAATGAAAAAGATAAATAAAACACTACTATGAAAAACTGTATTTTGACAAGGCAATGAAAGTTGCCTTATTTTTTTATTGAATATCAGGCAGCAGTTCTTTTACTTTACAGATAAAATAAAAATATGAACAAGTTCAGGCTCTTTGTTTATTTCCTGATATCACTCATTGCCGTAACGGCTGCTTTGTCTTTTTATATGCCCACCAGCCAAAAGATAAAACGTTCAACAACTATTAATGCCCCGGCTTCAAAAATTTATGCTGAATTAATTAAGCTGGATAACTTTAACCGTATATCTGTTTGGGGCGGGCAGGATTCAGTATTAAAATATACGTTGGCAGGTACAGATGGTACAATAGGCACCACCTCATCCTGGAAAGGCAGTCCTGAAATTTCCGGCGAAGGAAAAATTGAAATAACCGGATTGGAAACAGATAAGAAAGTAACCCATGCTATTTCTTTTACAATGCCTAAAAAGGGTACGGCCACTTCTGCTTTTGTTTTAAACGAAACAGATAAAAATATAACAGTTGTAGATTGGAATTTTGAAATAGCCACACCAAGACCCTGGAATATCTTTAATATGTTTTATAGTTTGGATAAACAAATGGGTGGTGATTTTGAAAAAGGGCTGGCTGCATTAAAACTGGCAATAGAAATACCATCTGTTGTAAAATAAAAGTTGTAGTAACTTTCAGATACTAAAACCTTTGCCATGATGAAAATGAATGCCGGAGTATGGATTGGTATTGTTGGCGGTGCCATTGGTCTTATTGTGGGCCTGGCATCAGTACTTTCTGTTGGCGGTACTGCCGGCCCAATGATATCGTTGGGGATGCTCGTAGTTTTTGGCGGTATGTTTTATTTGTTTTACCGATTGTTCTTTAAGCCAATGATAAATGCTAACCGGCTGCAAAAAATTGGTATTCCGGGTAAGGCAAGGATACTGGAAGTAAAAGATACAGGGGTAACTATCAACAATAACCCGCAGATAAAATTAATACTTGAAGTAAAAAATAATTTTGGGCAAAAATACAATACACAATGCAGGGTGCTGGTTTCAAGAATAAACCCCAATGCATATATGCCGGGTATGGAAGTGCCGGTAAAGATTGACCCTAAGAATGAACAGAATGTGGTAATTGATTTTAGCGGAAGTGCTGCTGCTTCAAATGCCCAGGCTTCCTCATATAGTAACTCAGCAGTAGATGAAACTGTATTGAAGTCGGAACTGGAGCAAATGCAAAAAGACAATGATGCTATACGTCTTTCTGGCCGCAGTGCAAGGGCCATTGTAAAAAAATATACATGGCTGGGTGCTTATGTAAATGGCAATAACCCTTATGTAGAGTTGGAAGTGGAAGTATTGCCGGAGGTTTCGGCAGCATTTAGCGGAAAAATGAAAGGAGTAATAGCTGAAGCATCTGTAAGTAAATTTCAGCCGGGTGAAGAGATAATGGTAAAGTACGATTACTATGATAATAGTAAGCTAACAATAGAACACTCCTGATGCTCCTGTCGGTTCCTAATTTCTTACATTTGCCTCAAAGGGTTGGGTTATGAAACTTTCACATTTATCCGAAACATTAATTGGCTCCGAGATTGTAAAATTAGGTGGTGAGATAAGAGAGAAAATCCGCCAGGGTGAGAAGATTTATAATTTTACCGTTGGCGATTTTGACCCTTCAATCTTTCCCATACCTAAAGAATTGGAAGATGCAATAGTAGAAGCTTATCGGAAACATTTTACCAATTATCCCGCGGCAGAAGGCAACCTTGATTTGCGGGAGGCCATTCATACATTTATTAAAAAGGAAGAAGGGCTTGATTATGGCCTTACTGAAATATTGGTGGCATCTGGTGGCAGACCGCTTATTTATGCAGCCTTCAGGGCTATATGTGATAAAGGGGATAAAGTAATTTATGCTGTTCCTTCCTGGAATAATAATCACTACACACATTTTGTTGGTGGCGAACATATAGTAATTGAAGCCGGTGCCGAATCTAACTTTATGCCTACGGCTGCTTCTATTAAACCATTTATAAAGAAAGCAACATTAATTTCATTATGCTCACCACAAAACCCAACCGGTACAACTTTCAGTAAAGAAGAGTTAACAGCTATATGCGATTTGGTAATTGAGGAAAACAAACGAAGAACTGATACAGAAAAAAAACTGTATTTATTGTATGATCAAATGTACTGGCACCTTACTTACGGAACTATTAAGCATTACAATCCAGTATCGCTGCGGCCAGAAATAAGACCTTATACAATTTATATTGATGCGATAAGCAAAGTATTTGCCGCTACAGGTGTAAGGGTGGGGTGGAGCATGGGACCTGCTGATGTGATTAGTAAAATGAAAGCCATACTTACCCATGTGGGTGCATGGGCACCAATGGCAGAACAGAAAGCAGTGGCGGGTTATCTCAGTAAAACAGAAGAAATAAAAAGCTACCTGTCCAATTTCAAAAAAGAAATAGAAGAAAGGTTGCATGGTATTTATAACGGCTTTATGCAATTGAAAAACGAAGGTCTTTCAGTTGATGCTATTGCACCGGAGGCAGCTATTTATCTTACAATAAAAATTGATTTGACAGGAAAGAAAACAGCAGAGGGCAAAATATTAGAAACCCAAAGTGATGTTACAGCTTATGTGCTTAACAATGCAGGGTTGGCGGTAGTTCCTTTTTATGCATTTGGTGCAGCCAGCAGTTCTCCCTGGTACCGGTTAAGTGTGGGTACTTGTAAAAAAGAAGAAATAGGAGAGATGATTGGAAAGATGCGGGAATCTTTAGCTGCGTTAAAATAATTTTTTGCCAACTTCAGTAACATAGATTATCGTCCCTTGCGTCGCACACTTCAGCTTTTCAATACAAATCAACAGGGGTAATTAAGGATTGGTTACTTAATCTTCTCCTTCGGCCTTTTCTCTTTCTTAACTGGTGTATTATCCTTCCACCGCCACAGGTGCAGACAAGCATAGGTACGGTAAGGGCTCCACTTTGCAGAAAGTTGGAGCATTTTTTCTTTTACTGCTTTTTTATCACTGTTGTCAATTTTGTATAAAGCAATCATTGCATTTTGTATACCCAGGTCATCCACAGCAAATATATCTTCCCTGCCAAGGGCAAACATCAGCAGCATTTCAACCGTCCACCGGCCCACACCTTTAATTGCTGTTAAGTAGATAATTACTTCTTCATTACTCATTTTGCCCAGTTTTTTGGCATCCATTCCAAATTCAATTTCAAACTGCGCTACATTTTTTACATAACCCACTTTAGCATTACTTAAGCCAATACCTCTTAATTTCTCAAAAGGGGTATCAATTATTTGTTGTGGTAGAGGCTCTTTGCCATTGTATAAATCAATAAAACGTTTATAGATTACATCAGCCACTTTGGTACTCAATTGCTGCCCCATAATAGAAGCACAGAGATAGGTACAGATGTTTTTTCTTTTTATGAGTTTATGCGGCTGTCCTGTTTCAACTAATTTTTTAAGCCTCCTGTCTTTACTTAAATGCGGAATGTAGTGCATGGTAATTTATTAGGGAATAAATATAGACTTTTATAAAATTTAAAGAGTGGTTGTAGTACTGCGAATTACCGTCGCACCGGTAAAAAAGAGAAAATGCTTCGAGCCGAAAAAACCAATATCTATTTAATGAAATATCTGTTCAATTCAAGGCAACCAGTACCCGGGTATTTACCATTAACAACATCAACCAAAGTAAAAAGCTCAACAATTTTACTGAAGAAACATTTAGTAAAGAATTACCCAACAGCCAAGGTATAGATATGAACGACATAAAAGAAGAAGAGCTACGAAACACTGGCGGCGGTGGTATGTTTGCCGATAACTGGCATGTAGATAAAATTTATAGTGGAATAGCCGACTCTGGAATTAACAAACTGTTTTAAATGCCATTAGTATTCTAGTGGCATTTAAAATAATCAAACGGTTCCATGCAATCATTGCATTGATATAATGCCTTGCAGGCGGTGCTGCCAAATTCGCTAATCAATCTTGTGTTTTGTGAGTGGCACAACGGGCATTCAATACCATCTTTGGGGATATAAAATCTTTTATCGGGCGGGGCAATGCCATACTCCTGTAATTTTCTTTTTCCTTTTTCACTCATCCAGTCCGTTGTCCATGCAGGAGAAAGAGAAGTTATGATCTTTATTTTCTTAAAACCCAGTGTTGTTAATTCTACCCGGATGGCGGTTGCAATCATATCCATGGCCGGACAACCTGTGTAAGTGGAGGTAATGGTTACTTGCAGTTCATCATCTATTAATTGAATATCTCTTAAAATGCCCAAATCAATTATACTTAATACAGGTACTTCCGGATCTTTTATTTCTTCCAGATAGGTGTAAAGAGTTTTTTTGTCAACGCCTGGCAACATTATAAGTTTAATTTACCTTAGGAGATTTTAGAAATTACCATTCTGCACCCGGATATGTTCTTTGTAAATATTGTAAGTCGGTAAGTATATAGCCAAGATACTCGGTATGTTTTCCTTCTTTGCCACCGGCTTGCATAAATACTTTTTCAGGAACAGGCAATGTAGCTTCTGTAAAAGTATCAGCGACTTTTTGCAGCCAATCATTTTTTAATATAGAGACGTCAACGATAGTTTCAAACTCAGCAGGTATAAACATTTCACCAGTATACCTCCATAGTTCATCAATAGCTTTTAACATTCGTTGATGACTTTCTTCCGTGCCATCGCCTAATCTAACAACCCATTCACTGCTCCACCGAACATGATAGGCCGTTTCTTTTATTGACTTGGCGGCAATAGCAGCTAATTGTTCATCATCACACTGTCCTGTAATTTTTCAAAAAATAAATATTGAAACTGGCTGTATAAATATTGACGAAGAATTGTTTGTCCCCAATCGCCATTGGGTTGTTCCACCAATAAGTAGATTTTTAAATTCTCTTTCTTTTCTTAAATAGGCAAGAGAATCTTCAGTAGCATCTCCGCCAGTTAATGCGGCTGCATATTGATAAAAATTTCTAGCTTGTCCTAAAAGATCCAACGATATATTGGTAATAGCTATATCCTGTTCCAGTATTGGTCCATGTCCACACCATTCTGCATTTCTTTGTGCCAGAATGAGTGTGGTGTCTGCTAAGTGTAAGGTATAGTCGATTGTAGAATTCATTATTTTATTTCAAAAGTCAAAATAAAATATAAAATTCATTACTGGATTTTGATTTTTTACTTTTGAATGATTCTTTACATATGATTCACCTCATCCGGCAAATTATAAAATGTAGGGTGACGATAAATTTTATCAACTGCGGGTTCATATAATTCACCGGCTTCTTCCGGATTGGAGGCGGTTATATATTTACTTTCCACCACCCAAATGCTCACCCCTTCCATTCTCCGGGTGTACACATCTCTTGCATTTTCAATCGCCATTTGTGCATCTGCTGCATGAAGACTGCCTGCATGTTTATGGTCAAGACCTTGTTTGCTACGGATGAATACTTCCCACAGTGGCCAATTGGTTGTATCATTTTTTGTTTGATAATTAATACCGCCGCCTTTTTCTTCTGGAATATCACCGTAAAAAAAACGTTTGATAAAACAGTTATTCATAATTTATCAATTTTGTACTTCAATTTTATAAGTATCCGTTGGGGCAATTGAGTCACTCATTGTTGAAGGAACACCTTCCCAAAACTTATACATCTTCATGGTGGTAGTTCCGATTTTTACCGGTACAATTATTAAATGCTTACTTACATTTCCGCCGGTCATTCCCTCAGCGTTATTATCAGCTGTTTCTATTGTTTCCAGCTTTACAACACCTGCACTATCTTTTATGGCAAAAGCAGTAGAGCCTTCGTAAGCACAACCGCGGCAGGTACTTTCATAAATCACTAAGGTGTCTGTCATTTTCACTACATTCAATGTGTCTGTCCGTAGCATTATCCGTTTATCTTCAGTGGTTTCTTGCTTTTCTTTTTTAGAATTATTACAGGAGATGAGTGCCCACATAGCTACAACTATCAGTAAAATCTTTTTCATATTTATATTATTATGCTGCTTGTTTTTTTCCTTTTTCCTTTCTCTTTTCTGCATAGGCCATCGCTGCTTCTCTTACCCATTGCCCTTCTTCATGTGCTTTTCGTCTTGCATCCAGCCGTTGTTTGTTACAAGGGCCATTCCCTTTTACCACATTCCAAAATTCATCCCAGTTTATTTCTCCAAAATCATAATGATTTCTTTCTGCATTCCATTTTAGCTTATCGTCTGGCAAAGTCATGCCTAATATTTTTACCTGCTCAGCAATCATATCTATAAAACTCTGCCGCAGTTCATCATTTGTTTTTCTTTTAATTTTCCACTTCATACTCTGGTCGCTATTGGTGCTTTCACTATCTCTTGGACCAAACATCATTAAGGCTGGCCACCACCACCGGTTAATAGCATCCTGGCACATGGCTTTTTGTTCATCTGTTCCTTTTGATAAAACTAATAATGTTTCAAAACCCTGCCGTTGATGAAAACTTTCTTCTTTGCAAATCCGCACCATGGCTCTTGCATAAGGTCCGTAAGAAGTTCTGGTGAGCATTACCTGGTTCATTATGGCGGCACCATCTACCAGCCAGCCTACGGCACCCATATCTGCCCAGGTCAATGTTGGGTAATTAAAAATGGAAGAATATTTTGCCTTACCGCTGTGTAAATCATTTATCATTTCTTCCCGGCTCATGCCTAATGTTTCAGCAGCGGAATATAAATACAAACCATGCCCGGCTTCATCCTGCACTTTGGCAATAAGAATAGCTTTTCTTTTTAGTGAAGGGGCTCTTGAAATCCAATTGCCTTCCGGCAGCATTCCCACTATTTCGCTATGGGCATGTTGGCTTATCTGCCGGATGTTGGTTTTGCGATATGCATCTGGCATCCAGTCTTTGGGTTCAATTTTTATTTCCTCATCAATTCTCTGCTGAAAGATTGTTTCTAAACTCTGTATGGCCATAGCAAAAATATTAGACCACAAATTTAAGCTATAAAGAGACAGACTAACGACTGTTTTCAAAAACGGATAGCTAATTCTCTATGTCTTGTTGAGGCGCCATTTCTTCATCGGGTTCATCAACGGGGTAAATATTATCGGCCATCTTCCATTTACCCTTTTCTTTTACAAAAGGAACGCTGTTCCAGTTACGGTTATTTGTATCAGCACCTTCCCATAGTAGGGCACCAATTTTTAATACAGCCGTATTGCCGGTAATGATTACTTCGTATTTATTTTTGGCAGATGTATACCATTTCATAGTGTATTCAATACTTTCTTGTCCGCCAGCCCAGCGGTCATAATCAAATCCGGTTGCCATTTCATCTTCCGGGTCGGCTTTAAAACAACTATCGCTGAATAAAAAATGTCGTTTCTCCGCTTTTATATACACTTCGCCAACAAAAGGTACACTGCTTCTTAGGTAGGCAAAATATCTATCTACTTCTTTCCATTGTATTTTGAAAGGTGGATTGTTTTCTTTTCCGGTGCCTTTGTACAATTTAAAGAAATTGAATTTGGCTTCGTTCTTCTGGTAGAATTTCAGAAAATCGAAAAATGTTTTTTTAATGGACTGTTGTTCCGCAGTCAACTGTGCTTTTGCTGTAAAAAAGATGCAAAAGCAGGCAATGTAAACGATTGTTTTTTTCATGATATAAATATATTAAACTGGAGGCAGTCTTTTTATCTGGCATAAACACCATTCGGAGATACCACAGAAGCTGGTCCGCCAGTGATACCTATAGGCGGCACAATAATGTTAATCGCTTCACCATTTACTTTCAAAGACACTTTTTTAGCATGTATCTCTACGCCTTGCTGATAGAATGGTGGCATTGCAGAAGGTTTTCTGTCTATCAGGTATGGGTCACTAAAATCACTCATCTCTACTTCAAATGTATAGCCGCCAGTTTCCAGTGTAGCAACAGCTTTGTCTGCCGAAATATCTATATTGATTTTTGCATCCAGCACCGGGGCTTGTTCAAAAGGAGTATCTGCAAAAATATTCGGACCAAAATATTTTCCTACTTCAGCATTTGTACTTACAAAACCCATAACTGCAGGCATAGCAGTTGGGTCTGGTTGCCATAGAATCATTCCACTGGGGGCATTACCTACCGGTGTGTTTACCATACGGCCAAGATGTACTATTACGTTGGGCATTTGCAGTTCGGGAGATGTAACGGCTACTAAATCTATACCGCCTTCCCAACTCATCCATTTTGATACATTAGTCATAAAGAATAGTTTAAGTAATGTTTGATTGTGTAGTAAAGAAAGATGATTGTTTTATAAAACAGATACCGTTGAGAGGGTATATTTTGAAAGGTTACATACTTTTTATGAATAAGTCCTGATACCTTTTTGCATCAGAAAGTATAATTGCCGGTTTTGGCTTAAGTTCTTTATAATCTGTATCCAAAAAATCTTTTGATGTTAATTCCAACTCATTTGACTTTACACTGCTTTTGAGAATTACACCTTTTATGTTGAAATACAAACGGGTTTCAATCATACTTCCTTCTTCTACCTGATAGGAATAATAAAAAAGCAGCTTACCATCTTTAAATAAGTATTCTTCTGAAGTCTGAAACCCGGCAGCTTTCCTTGTCATATTTACCTTAAGCAGTACATTCTTTGGGTTTCGTTCTTTGGCAGAAATATGGTTAGGGTCATCATCATACCAAAAATCAACTGTTTCTTCATACCTGCCAACCGCAGGCCAGCTTTTCCTATTTTTATTAATAACTGTTTGGTTTTGATACAGCGGCCCTTCATATCCATTTTCAATTGACTCGGTAATTTTTTTATTTATTTCAGTATAATATTTACGAATGTCGGCCTCCGTTTGAATGTCGGCAGTTGTATAAATGAAAAGAAGGAGGAGTGTAAAATATTTCGTCATAAGTAGTTTATTTCAGCATAATCAGCAATTACAAAACCGTCTATACAATTTTTCATACAGCGGTATAATGTTTTTTATATCGAATTGCTGTGCATGTGCTGAGGCATTGTTTTTAAACTTTTTTAGCGTTTCATCGTTTTGCAAAATGCATAAAGCTTGTTTGCTCATAGAATCCACATCACCCACATTACTCATATAGCCGGTTTCGCCAGCAATATTAATTTCACTCAGTCCACCTGCATTGGTAGAAACTACCGGTACACCGGCTGCCATTGCTTCCAATGCAGCCAAACCAAAACTTTCATATTCTGAAGTAAGCAGAAATAAATCCCCGCATGGCAAGAATATCTTCCATCTGTTCCTGCTTGCCTACAAAACGTACTTCATCACTAATACCTAATTCTCTTGCCAGATCTTCGGCAGTGGAACGTTCAGGCCCATCACCTACAAATAATAATTTAGAAGGTATCTGTTTATTTACTTCGGCAAATATTTTCACTACATCCTGCACTCTTTTTATTTTTCTGAAGTTGGAAGCATGCAGTAAAATTCTTTCGCCATTTGGCGCAATTACTTTTTTAAAGGCATCAATCGGTTTGCGGTTGAAACGGCTTACATCTACAAAGTTTACAATGACTTCAATTTCTTTTTCAATTTTAAAATGTTTAAACGTTTCATCCCGCAGATTTTGTGATACGGCTGTAATGGCATCACTTTCATTGATGGAAAAAGTAACTACCGGTGCATAGGTTTTATCCCGGCCTACCAATGTAATATCTGTTCCATGCAGTGTAGTAATGACAGGAATATTTTTTCCTTCTTTCTTTAAAATCTGTTTAGCCATATAAGCCGCTGAAGCATGTGGTATGGCATAATGCACATGCAGCAGATCAAGGTCATTGTTCTTGATTACATCAACCATAGTGCTGGCCAATGCTGTTTCATACGGTGGATAATCAAACAAGGGATAGGTAGGCACCTGCACTTCATGATAAAATATATTTGGGATAAATCCGTTCAGCCTTACCGGTTGCTGGTAAGTAATAAAATGTACCATATGGCCTTTTTGGGCAAGGGCTTTTCCCAATTCTGTAGCTAAAACACCGCTACCGCCAAATGTGGGATAGCAAACAATTCCAATCCGCATAAATTAGTAAATCAGTGTTCCGAAGGTAACAGTTTTAAGGGAGGAAGGTTTGCCGTTTATCTTAAATCTTTATATTCTTTTTTTGACTTTCTGTTATCTTTAGCAAAACTGAACTGTATGAGAAAATGCTGTTAACACGAGCTTTTAGTTGCTTCTTTGTGTCGTTTGTACAAACAGGTATTTCGAGTTCAATAAGGAAGACTCCACTTTAATAAAAAAATTTCCGATGAAATACTGACCAATGGAAAGGCATATGAGAACCTGCGGCACCTTACCAAAACAAATTGGTGGCCGTTTGGCTGGTTCGCAGGGAATGGTAAAGGCGGAACAATGGGGATTGAAAGCGATGCAGGAAAGCGGTGCAGATAAAGCATGGATGCAGGAGTGTATGGTGCCGCATTGGGTAAGGGGTGGAAAAGATGAAGCAAAACCAGTATGATGCACTGAAAGAACGCAAGACAAAGCTAATATCCTGCAAAAAGCAGACTCTGGATGTAGTTGCCCTTGGTAATTCTATTGGTACCGGTAAAAAAGGAGTAACTGCGGAGGTATTGCTTGTTAATTCATTTGATGAACTGGAAAAAAAGAAAGACGAAGTAAAGGGTAAAATTGTTTTTTATAATTATAAATTTAATGATACATATGTCAATACTTTTTTGTCTTATAGTGATGCGGCCAATACCGAGGGCAAGGGCCCAGCCGTGCAGCAAAGTATGGAGCTAAGGCAGTAATTGTAAGAAGTATGAGCCATGCGGCAGATAATAATCCGCATACAGGTGCTACCAGATATGATTCAGTGCGTATGCAAAAATACCAGCAGTGGCTATCGGGTTACGGGATGCAGATTGGCTTGAGTGAACAATTACGAAAAGGAAAACGTAAAAGTTTCACTTAAAAACGAACGGCTATTTTTTGCCCGATACAATTGGCCATAATATAATTGGCGAATTAAAAGGAACTGAATTTCCGGATGAAATAATAACTGTTGGCGGCCATCTTGATAGCTGGGACAATTGCGAAGGCGCACATGATGATGGAGCAGGCTGTGTGCAAACAATTGAAATAATGAGGGCATTTAAAGCAATAGGATATCAACCAAAAAGAACAATCCGCTTTGTATTATTTGCCAATGAGGAAAATGGATTAAGAGGTGGCAATAAATATGCAGAAGAAGCAAAGGCAAGAAGGGAAGAAACATATTTTTGCAATGGAAAGTGATGCTGGTGGTTTTACACCAAGAGCATTAGGTTTTACCGGCAGTGAGAACAGTTTAAAAAATTTATAAGCTGGAAAAAATTGATTGCACCTTATGGGTGCAATGAATTTGTAAAAGGTGGTGGCGGTGCAGACATTGGGCCGTTAAGCAGGGCATTAAAAACACCAACGGCCAGTTTAAATCCTGATACACAACGCTACTTTGATATTCACCATGCAAGAAGTGATGTGTTTGAAGCAGTGAATAAAAGAGAATTGGAATTAGGTGCTGTGAATATGGCGGCGTTGATTTATTTGGTTGATAAATATGGATTGTAGAGTATGATTACAGAAACAGTTAAGAAGCTTTTCAAAAGAGACCTTGAAAAACTAAAACAGGAAATCAACTTGTATAATGATGAGACAAAGCTATGGGTAGTTGAAGAAGGTATTGCCAACTCCGCCGGTAATCTTTGCCTACATCTTATTGGAAATCTCAATACTTATATAGGTGCAGAAATTGGTAAAACAGGTTATATACGGCATAGGGAATTAGAATTTTCGTTGAAAAATATTTCAAGAACGGGGCTAATAGAAAAAATTGAATCAACGATTATGGTTGTAGAATCATCGTTGATATTATTGAAAGAAGAAGAGTTGGAGAAGGAATACCCGTTATTGGTATTTACAGAAAAAACATCAACAGGTTATTTACTTATTCATCTTGCTGTTCACCTTGGTTATCATTTGGGCCAAATTAATTACCACCGAAGATTACTGGATAAATAACTTATTATGACCTTGGCTAACAAAAATTTAGAAGCGATTATTTTATAAGCAATGATAAGGGCTTGTTAGATGTTTCGATGATTTATGAATACTTATCTAAAGCATCTTATTGGGCAAAAAATATCCCAAGAGAAGTGGTGGAAAAATCAATTGGTAATTCCCTTTGCTTTGGCGTGTATTGTAAAGATGAAACACAGGTTGGATTTGCAAGATTAATTACTGATAAAGCCACTTTTGCTTATTTGGCAGATGTATTTATTTTAGAGCAACATAGAGGAAAGGGATTATCAAAATGGTTGATAGAAGTAATTCAATCTCATCCAGAATTACAAGGTTTGCGAAGATGGATGCTGGGAACAAGAGATGCACATGGATTATATGAACAATTTGGTTGGTCAGAAATTCCTGAAGAAACAAGAAAGAGATTTATGCAACGGCATTTCCCCGATGTATATACTGTTAGTTAACCAGTTTTGTAATAGCTGCATTTACTTTTTTAAAAGGAAATGAATCAATAGCTTTTTCCATTTGTTTTTTTATTTCAGCAGTACAAAGATTACCAATACTTCCTTCATGCGTATGGTTGACAATAATATCGTAAATGAATTTACCTGCTTCAATATCCAACCCCACTTTTTTATAGGCATCCCGGAAAGGCATTCCGGCATTTACTAGTTTATTTACTTCTTCTACACTAAACAGATATTTGTATTTATCATCAGCCAATATATTTTCTTTTACTTCAATGTTGGATAACATCAATCCGGCCATTTCAATACAATCTTTCAATGTTTTAAAAGCAGGGAACAAATGTTCTTTTAGTAATTGCAAATCCCTGTGATAACCCGATGGAAGGTTGGTTGTCATCAACATGATTTCATTGGGTAATGCTTTGATCTGGTTGCAATGAGAACGGATTAATTCAAATACATCCGGATTTTTTTTATGTGGCATAATGCTGCTGCCGGTTGTTAATTCTGCAGGGAAGGAAATAAACCCAAAATTCTGGTTCAAGTATAAGCAGGCATCCATGCTTAGTTTAGCCAATGTATCGGCCACATTCGCCAGTGATTGTGCAACAATACGTTCTGCTTTTCCCCTTCCCATTTGGGCATAGACCACATTATAATTCAAATCATCAAAACCAAGCAGCTTTGTAGTTAGCATTCTGTTGATAGGAAATGAAGAACCATAACCGGCTGCAGAACCCAAAGGATTTTTATTCACCACATCATAAGCTGCTTTTACCGTTATCACATCATCCACCAAACTTTCTGCATAAGCCCCAAACCACAAACCAAACGAGGAAGGCATGGCTAATTGCAGATGAGTATAACCGGGTAGCAGATGGCTTTTATATTTTTCGCTTTGTGATTGTAATAATTCAAAGAAAGGCTGAATCGTTTTTACCAGTTCTTCTAATTCGTTTCTCAAAAATAATTTTACATCTACCAGCACCTGGTCATTACGGCTTCTGGCACTGTGAATTTTTTTGCCTGTATCTCCCAGTTTTTGAGTCAGTAATAATTCAACCTGCGAATGAATGTCTTCCACATCATCCTGTAATTTGAATTCGCCTTTTTGTATTTGCTGATAGATTTTTTTTAATTCTTTTTGTAGCTGCGATAATTCTTCTTTGGTTAATAACCCAACCGACTCCAGCATTTCAATATGGGCCAAAGAACCCAGCACATCAAAAGCCGCCAGGTACATATCCATTTCACGGTCTTTGCCAACGGTGAAAGTTTCTACTTCCTTTAACGATGCTTTATCTTTTTGCCAGAGTTTCATAGTAATTCATTTACGAGCTTGAATATAAGTCTCAATTCCTTCTTTATTTCATCTATAAAAATATACTCATCGGCAGTATGACTTCTTGCACTATCACCGGGTCCCATTTTCAAAGTAGAAAATGGCATCAATGCTTTATCAGAAGTGGTAGGGGAGCCATAATATCCTTTGCCCAGTTTAATTCCTGCTAATACCAATGGATGATCTAATGGTATAGAAGTAGATTTCATTCGTGTAGTACGGGGCTTGAACTTGCTCTTCAGGTTTTTCTGCAATTCATCCAATATCTCTTCAAAAGTATACAATTCATTTACCCTTACATCCAATACAAACTTACATTGCGATGGTACCACATTGTGTTGCACATTCTCTGTACTGATGACAGTTACAGTCAATCTTGATTCACCTAGCAGCGGACTTACTTTTTCAAATTTATAATTCCGAATCCAGTTAATATCATCAATTGCTTTGTACAAAGCATTCTCCCCTTCGTTTCTTGCAGCATGTCCGCTACGGCCTTCGGCTGTGCAATCAATCACCATCAAACCTCTTTCTGCAACTGCCATTTCTAATTTAGTTGGTTCGCCTACAATGCCGCAATCAATTTTACCTAAATAAGGCAACACTAATTCAATACCGTTTACACCACTTATTTCTTCTTCTGCACTGGCCGCAAATACCACATTGTATTTTGTATCCTGCTTGTTATAGTAAAATAAAAATGTAGCAATGAGTGATACCAAACATCCACCGGCATCATTACTGCCCAGTCCAAACAACTTTCCATCTTTCTCAAATGGGGTAAACGGGTCAAAAGTATAACCTTTATTTGGCTTTACTGTATCATGATGGGAATTGAGTAAGATAGTCGGCTTGGCTGCATCATAATTTTTATTCAATGCAAACACATTATTGCCAACTCTTGTATGTACAATATCTCTTTCTCCAAGAAAGCGGCAAAGTATTCCTGCTGTTTGTTCTTCTTCTTTACTGAAGGATGGAGTGGCAATTAATTCTTTTAATAAACTAATAGCATCCTGTTGCAGCTGATTTATATCCTTTAAAGATTCGTTCATATTTAGTTTTTAAGCCCCTCCTTCAGAGGGGTTTGAGGAGGCTTGTATTGTTGTTCCGGATATTCCGGCTATTAAGTCTTGTAACTGTTCTGCTTTACCAATGATTACTTTTTTAACACCGTTATCCAATGCAGCAAAAGCATTGTCCAGTTTTGGAATCATGCCGGCAAATATTTTCTCCTCACTGCTTTAATTCTTTATAGTGAGACGGAGTTGATTACAGGGATCACTGTATTATCATCATTTGCATCCAGCAGTACACCACTTTTTTCAAAAGAATAAATAAGTCTCACTTCAAAATCATTACTCATTCCTTTTGCCATTTCCTGTGCAATGGTATCTGCATTGGTATTTAATAATTGCCCTTGCTGATCATGGGTAATCGGGGCAAAGACAGGAGTGAGATTTTTTTCCAACAAACTGCTGATTAAGTCAGTATTAATGGCATCCACATCTCCCACAAACCCATAATCCATCACAGGGTGTTTTCGTTTATGTGCCAGTATTGCATCTCCATCAGCACCGCAAAGACCAATCGCATTGCAATTATTCATTTGCAGTTTGGCTACAATATTTTTATTGATATAGCCTGCATACACCATCGTTACAATCTTCAATGTTTCTGCATCAGTAATTCTGCGTCCATCAACTACTTGCTGGGGAATATTCATTTGCTCAGCCATTTTGGTAGCCAGTTTGCCACCGCCATGTACCAATATTTTATTTCCTTCAATACAAGCAAAATCTTTCAGAAAGATGAAAGTTTTTTTTCATCATCAATGATATTGCCACCAATCTTTATAATAAATAGTTTATCCATTCTTTTAATATCTCTGAAAGAACTGCCTGTGCCGCCCAAACTCTGTTTGATGCTTCTAATGTTACAATACTATTTTTCCCATCCAGTATTTCATCACTTAGTTCTACATTTCTTCTTACCGGAAGACAATGCATCACTTTGGCATTATTCGTCAGTTCCAGTTTTTTATTCGTCAGCATCCATCTTGGATCGCTTTCATAAATTTTTCCATAATCAGTAAAAGTGCTCCAGTTCTTTACATACACAAAGTCCGCATCTTTCAATGCTTCATCTTGATTATGTGTAATTGTAGCTCCTTTCGTGAATTCTTCGCTCAGTTCATAATCTTCCGGATGAGTAATTACAAAATCAGCCTTGCCCCAGGCATTTATCCATTGGGAAAAACTATTGGCAACACATTGTGGTAATGGTTTTACATGCGGAGCCCAGGTCAATACAATCTTAGGTTTCCGCTGTTCTTTAAATGTTTCAGTGATAGTAATGATATCCGTTAAGATTGCAAAGGATGAAGAGTTGCACTTTCCAGGCTCACTACCGGAATGCCTGCATATTTAATAAATTGTTTAATATACAATTCACTATAATCATCTTCCCTGTTTTTTAACGAAGGAAAAGTTCTGATAGCCAGTATGTCAAAATATTTTCCAAAAATAGGTGCTGCATCTTTTACATGCTCTACTGTTGTTCCACTCATGATAGCTTCTTCTTCAAACTCCAGCATCCAGCCTTCATTGCCTACATTAAAAATGATAGCTTCCATTCCCAGATTTTGCGCAGCAATCTGTGTACTCAATCTTGTACGCATACTCGGATTCAGAAATAAACAACCAATGCGTTTATTAGTACCGAGTGCTTTGTCCACAAACGGATTGGCTTTATACGCCAATGCTTTTTGCACCAGTGCATCAATATTGTGTTACATCATGAACGGAAATGAAATGTTTCAAGTTGAATATATTTATAAGTTAGCCATCGTTCGATTCTATTGGGCAACGTCCCTTGCGATCGCATTTTTTCATCTTCATTCTTACTGAGCATCAAACCTGATCACACTTCAACTGCATATCATTACTGAGCAAACCCACCCCAAGTCGTTAAAGAATTACTTTTCCTCAATTCGCCCCGCCCAGGCGGGGAAGCTTCCTAAACATATAAATTTTCTGACTTACATCCAATATATTCTGCAAAGCAGAATAAAACCTGTGTTCATCCGTCTAACCCGTGTCATCCGTGTGCTTGTATTAAATACTAGCCGTTACTTTCTCAATCTCTTCTTTTATTGAATCAATAAACTGTTCGGCATCTCTTTTCTTTAAACCCAAAGAAGGTAATAAGCGAATCACATTTGGCTTTGCTTCACCGGTAAATATTTTCTGATTCCACAACAGATTTTTCTTCAGGTCTTTTAATTCTTCCGGTACATCAAAACCTATCATCAATCCACGGCCTCTTACATTTTTTAATTCAGGAATTGATCCTAATTCATCTTTCAGGTATTTGCCAACCATCACCGCATTACCCATCAGTTTTTCTTCTTCAATTATTTCCAATACGGCTAATGCAGCAGCACAAGCCAGATGATTACCACCAAACGTAGTGCCCAGTTGAAAATGTTTTGGTTTAATATGCGGGGCCACAATAATACCAGCCACAGGAAAACCATTGCCCATTCCTTTTGCCATGGTGTAGATGTCTGCATTTACTCCTGCAAAATCATGACTGAAAAATTTACCGCTTCTTCCATAACCACATTGTACACTGTCGGCAATATAAACAGCTCCATATTCATCACATAGGGAACGGATTTTTTTCAGGAATGAATCATCGGCTACATTAATACCGCCAACACCCTGGATGCCTTCAATAATAACAGAAGAAATTTCTTTGCCATTTTTTTTAAAACAATCTTCCAATGCATCTTCATCATTGAAAGGAAGAAAGATGACATTATCTGTTTCATTTACCGGGGCGATATAGTTTTTATTATCTGTTACTGCAACAGCCAAAGATGTTCTGCCATGAAATGATTTGCTGAAAGCAACTATTTTCTTTCTTCCGTTATGAAAACTGGCCAGCTTCAAGGCATTTTCATTTGCTTCGGCTCCGCTGTTGCAAAGAAATAACTGGTAATCATTTTTGCCGGAAACTTTACCCAGCTTTTCAGCCAGTTCTTGTTGCAAGGGAATTCTGATAGAGTTGGAATAAAAAGCAATTTGCTCCAACTGGTCTTCAATTCGTTTCACCCAATGCGGATGTGTATGACCAATACTGATAACAGCATGACCGCCATATAGGTCAAGATATTGCTCGCCTTTATCATCCCATACATAAGAGCCTTTGGCTTTTACAATGGTGATATCATTAATTGGATAAACGTCGAATAAGATTCATTAGGTAGTAGATTTAAAAATAATTTGCTTTTAGTTTCAAGTCCTGTTGTTTCATCAAAACCAAATAACAGATTCATATTTTGCACAGCTTGTCCACACGCACCTTTTAATAAATTATCAATAACGGAATGAACCACTAATTTGTTTCCTGCTTTTTCCAATTGTATTACTGCTTTATTAGTATTTACCACTTGTTTTAGAAAAATAGGTTCTTTGCTTACATGAGTAAAAGGATGGTCTTTATAAAATTCAGTATACAATATATTCAATTCTTCTAGACTTAAATCGCAATGTAAGAGTAGAACTGATAAAAATTCCTCTTGTAAAATCACCTCTCCAGGGAACAAACTTAAGGTCAATATCTGTTGATGGTTGTAATTGCAATAAGGGATTCTCCAATTTCACCAAGATGCTGATGCGTTAATGTTTTATAAGCTTGTATATTATTGGCTCTCCAGCTAAAATGTGAAGTGGCTGATAAAGATTGTCCGGCACCAGTAGAACCAGTAATACCGGTTGTATAAACATCTTTCAGTAAACCGGCTTTTGCCAATGGTAATAATCCTAATTGAATAGCTGTGGCAAAACAACCGGGATTGGCAATGTTTTTGCTGATTTGATTTTTTCCCTGTTTAATTCAGGTAATCCGTAAACAAATTGCCGGTTACCAATTGAAGATTGAGCTTTCAAGCCGAAAATCATTTGCCAGGTCAATCACTTTTATTTAGTCGGCAATTTTATTTTCTGTCAAAAATTATTTGACTCACCATGCCCAAGGCAAAGAAACAGTACATCAATATCATCACTCAATTTATCAGTAAACAATCAATTCTGTATCACCAATCAAATCCTGGTGAACAGAATGAACGGCTTGCCTGCATTGCTGCGGCTATGAATAAAAGAGACAGCTACACCGGGATGATTGAACAATAAACGTATTAATTCGCCTCCCGTGTAGCCTGCACCTCCGATTATGCCTGCTTTAATTTTCGCCATTTGCATCTGTTTTTACCAAATGATAAATGGATGTCTGGTTGCCAAATATTTTACTGAAGCCTCTTACATCATCACCGGTAAAGCCGGTATTCATTTCACCATATTTACCAAACTTGCTGTTCATCAGATCATATTTCGATTCAATACCGATTATTTGAAAACGATAGGGCATTAATTGCACAAATACATCACCTGTTACATTTCGTTGGCTAGTTTCTAAGTAAGCTTCAATATCTCTCATCACCGGATCAAGAATTTGTCCTTCATGCAGCCAGTTGCCATAGAATTGTGCCAATTGGTCTTTCCATTGCAATTGCCATTTGGTCAGTACATGTTTTTCTAATGCATGATGTGCTTTCAATATCACCATTGGCGCAGCAGCTTCAAAACCACACGGCCTTTAATGCCAATGATGGTATCACCAACATGTATATCACGGCCAATACCATAAGGCCCGGCTAATGTTTGTAAATATTGAATGGCTACTGAAGGATGGTCAAATTTTTATCATTTACTTTTTTCAGTTCACCTTTTTCAAAATGCAGTTTTACTTCTTCATTGCCGGTTTTTGTTACCTGTGTTGGCCATGCTTCTTCCGGCAGCATTCCTTTTGATGAAAGTGTTTCTTTGCCACCTACACTGGTTCCCCATAGTCCTTTATTGATGGAGTACATGGACTTTTCAAAATTCATTGCTACACCTTTTTCTTTAAGATAAGCAATCTCTTCTTCACGGCTCAGTTTCAAATCTCTGATAGGGGTAATGATTTCTACTCCCGGAATCATGATATGAAATATCATATCAAAACGAACCTGGTCGTTGCCAGCACCGGTACTTCCATGTGCTACTGCATCAGCATTTAATTCTTTTGCATGTTCTGCAATATGTAATGCCTGGCTCAATCTTTCTGCAGAAACAGAAAGCGGATAGGTATTATTCTTCAGCACATTTCCATAAATCAGGTATTTGATGATGCTGTCGTAATAACTTTTCACTGCATTAACTGTCTTATGCGATTTTACACCCAGCTTATATGCATGTGCTTCTATTTGTTTCAATTCTTCTTCACTAAAGCCACCGGTGTTAACAATGATACTGTGTACTTCATATCCTTTTTCTTCGGTAAGGTATTTTACACAATAGGTAGTATCTAATCCACCGCTAAAACCTAAAACAACTTTTTTTGCCATATTGAATTATTGATGAATTACTAAGTACAAGAGTCTAGGCGGAAGGAATGTAGACTAGCTGGTAATAAATTAGAAATTAAAAAATGATGCAGTAATGATTTTGGTTTACTTCCACCACCATTGCTATTCTTTATCTTTTTTCATAAATGGTTTTAATAATTTCCATTGTTTAAACCGCAATAATCTTTCAAAACCTTTTACATTTTCTTTAAAGAATTCTTTGGTTTCTTCAGGTTCATAATGGTCTTTAGGGTCGAACAGCATTGCTGTACACATACAGTTCTTTCTTTCTTTGCTCATCAGTATGTCATAGTTTACACAGCTTTTGCAACCTGCCCAAAAAGCTTCGTCTTGTGTAAGTTCGGAATAAGTAACCGGTTCGTACCCTAGATCGCTGTTTATTTTCATTACCGCAAGCCCGGTGGTGAGACCGAATATTTTGGCATCGGGATAAAGTTTGCGGCTTAAGCTCAAATATTTTTTTCTTGATAGCTTTTGCCACGCCGCCTTTCCGGAATGCGGGGGCAACGATTAATCCGCTGTTGGCAACATACTCACCATGGCTCCATGTTTCTATGTAGCAAAAACCAACCCATTCGTTTAAACCGCTGATGGCAATAACGGCTTTGCCTTCGTCAATTTTTTGTTCAATGTATTCGGGGGTACGTTTAGCAATGCCTGTACCCCTTGCGGCGGCAGAGTTTGCCATTTCGTCTGTAATGGTTTTGGAATAAACTTTATCAGTTGCAGTAGCTTCCCTGATAATAATATTTTGATTGTCCACTATAAATAAATTATAAAAAACTGGCTCACCAATCCTGAAAAATGTTTGCGGAGGTACTTCACTGACAGGGACCTTGGTGAAGGGTTCGTCCTGTCAGATAACAGGTGTACGTCGGGGGCGGCAAAAGGTAAACACATCAAACCCTACGGAATAAACTCCGCAGGTAATAGGCCTGTGAAAGGCGAATTGTTTGGTATGTGTGAGAATATTGTTCATGTTTACAAACAAGTTGTAATTTCGAATACAAATGTATAATATTAGTTGATATTATCAACGCAATTTTTTGTTATAAAACTGATTTATGGATGAACAGCAAATACAAATGGCGGCTCAGCGCCAATAGAACGTAAAGCCAGAAAAAAACTGGAGAAAAAGATTACGCCGCAATTTCAGAAAAGTAATGTTCTCTTACTTTTGCTGTTAGGGGCTTTTTTGATCTATTGGTTTTTCTTTAATGTGTATAGCAATGGCGAGAGAAAAGGGGTACATTGATAAAAATTACCCATAAAGGAAATGTTTTTAAAACTGATGAAGGGGAAATGTGGCTTGAGTTGCAGACAATACTGTAAATGCAGAGAAGTTTTATTTTTCGGTAACTAACGATAGTATTGCTGGATTGTTAAAAACCTGCAGGATGAATGCATTCAGCTTGACGTATAGAGCAATACCGGGGTAGGCCTGCCCTGGAGGGGGGATAGTAAATATATTGTTACTGGTGTAAGAAAAATTAGAGCCTAATTTTTCAGAGATAAAAGAAGAAATATCGCCGTTCGTTTATGAATATCCAGTATTACCTTCTGCCACTCAGCAACCGTTTTTGTTTTAATCAATTCATCTTTACCAGTAATATCTACCGCTATACAAAGCCTTGTTTGCGGGTTGCAGGTTTTCAGCAATGTTTCAATCAACTGGTTATTGCGGTACGGTGTTTCTATAAAAATCTGTGTGCAGTTTTTCTTTTTGCTTTCTGTTTCCAACTCTTTTATGGCTTTGCTGCGTTGCGGGGTGTCTATTGGCAGGTAGCCAGTAAATTGAAAATTTTGTCCGTTCATTCCGCTTGCCATTAATGCTAATAAGATGGAGCTTGGGCCAACTAATGGTTTTATATCCGCATTCATTTCTTGAGCAACCGCAATCAGCTTTTGCCCGGGGTCGGCTACACCGGGGCAGCCTGCTTCGCTGACGATGCCAATTCTTTTTCCTTCTTTTATTTTCTGAATCAAAATTGTGGATACTTCTGCTTCATCTTTTATGTTCACCCACTCATAATTATCTATTATCATCTGCTGCCACAGTTGTTTAAAATAGCGGCGGGTTGTTCTTTCATTTTCAACAAAAAATACTTCACACTGTTTAATAGCATCAATTATATAGGTGGGTATTGCATCCAACCCATTTTCGGCCAGCAATGAGGGAATGAGGTAAACTGTTGCCATCGGCTTAGTTGTTTTTTACTTTATGAACACTTAATGTGCCTGCAATAATGGCATAGGCAGGCGCCAGCACAATTATAATGTGCATGGCATAAAATATAATTCCATTGCCAATAGAAAGCCCTTTATGATTACCGCCGATGGTATTGCTCTGCTGCCGGTTATAGCCAGCCCGGGCAAAACTGTAATCAAGCATTGAAAAACCAAAATAATATGACTCCATCATTAATGCAATGAGGGGTGTTATCCAGCCAATAACCGGAACCAATGATAATAGTATCAATGCAATTAAATAAACAGATTGCCAGCCGCAGTTGCGCAGTGCCTGTTTAATACCCCGTATGCAATCTTTTTTTAATTCTTGTATATTAATAGAGTGTTCCTTTTCTTCCAGTATGGCTTCTGTCTTCTCACTCAGGTAAGCAAATACAGGTGAGCCGATAATCAGCATCAGGTATTTAAAAAAAGAAAAATAGAAAAGTACAGATGTTATCCTTAACACAACCCCTGTCATTACAAATAAAAAACTAAGCCAGGGGCTCCTTTCTTTTTGCAGCCAGCTTTCGATGTTTAACTGGCGGCTTACCCAACTCCACACACTATCTGAAGATTGCCAGAAAAACAACATGCCTATAATAAACAAGATAGTATAGATAAGGCCGGGTATCAATATCCACTTCATCAGCTTATGCTGCTGAATAAAACGGCGGGCATTATCCCACGACTGAAAAGCAATGATGATTTCTTTTAGCAAAGCCTTAATTTGGGTCGGTAAATATAAACCATTGATTACACGGATTAAAATGATTTGAATGATTTTATGGTAAAACTTGCCCCTACTTTTTATCAGCGAAAGAGTGTTTTGCTTATCGCAAAGCAATTACTGGGAAAGATACTGGTAACAAAATGGAATAATACTATCACCTCAGGCAGAATTGTGGAAACTGAAGCTTATAACGGAATTATTGATAAAGCCTCTCATGCTTTTGGTGGAAGAAGGACAGCGAGAACGGAGGTAATGTATGCAGGTGGGGGAGTGGCTTATGTTTATCTGTGCTATGGCATCCACCATTTGTTTAATGTGATAACGAATGAGAAAAATATTCCCCATGCAATTTTAATAAGGGCATTGGAGCCATTAACCGGGATTGATGTAATGCTGAAACGAACCGGAAAAAGAAAAGCCGATTATACTCTTACAAAAGGTCCGGGCAATGTTTCAAAAGCAATGGGATTAAATAAAACAAATACAGGAATGAGCTTGTTGTCAACTGAATTATTTATTGCAGATGATGGGTTTGAAATCAGCAAAAAAGATATAATCGCCTCACCAAGAATTGGTGTTGATTATGCAGGTAAAGATGCATTGTTGCCTTACCGGTTTTATGTAAAAGGAAATTTGTACGTAAGCGGAAAATTGAATAAATAAAACAAGGGCGGAATTTTCCGCCCTTCTCTTTATAGAATTCTTCTTCAATTTACAATAATCCTCTGCTTGCCAGATATTCTGCAATCTGCACTGCATTAGTTGCCGCACCTTTTCTCAGGTTATCGCTAACCACCCACATATTTAAAGTGTTGGGCTGGCTTTCATCCTTTCTTAACCTGCCAACAAAAACATCATCTTTTTCATGTGCATCCATTGGCATGGGGTATTGTTGCGTAGCCAAATCATCCACCACTACTATGCCAGGAGATTTGGCGAGGAGATTTTTCACTTCACTCAAATCAAAATCATTTTCAAATTCCACATTCACTGCTTCGCTGTGGCCGCCCATTACAGGTATGCGAACAGTAGTGGCGGTAACCCGTATAGAATCATCCCTCATAATTTTACAGGTCTCTTTTACCATCTTCATTTCTTCTTTGGTGTAGCCATTATCCAAAAACACATCTATCTGCGGAATTACATTAAGGTCAATCTGATATTTATATGCCATTGGGTATTCAGCATTATCGCCTTTTACCTGTTTGGCCCTTTCGCCATGTAACTGTTCCACTGCTTTTACACCAGTACCTGTTACACTCTGATAAGTAGAAACAACAACCCTTTTAATAACATATTTTTTATGCAGCGGATTTAGTGCCACCACCATTTGAATGGTTGAACAATTTGGGTTAGCAATTATTTTATCGCTGGCAGTTAGTATGTCTGCATTAATTTCAGGAACTACCAATGGTTTTGTTGGATCCATCCGCCAGGCACTTGAGTTGTCAATTACAGTTATACCTGCTTCGGCAAATTTTGGTGCCCACTCTAATGAAGTGCCGCCTCCAGCAGAAAAAATAGCTACTGCTGGTTTGGCCAGAATAGCATCGGCCATGCTTACTACTTTATATTTGGTTCCTTTAAATTCTACTTCCTTGCCTACCGATCTTTCTGAAGCTACCGGTACTAATTCCGTTACCGGAAAATTTCTTTCTGCTAATACCTGTAACATTTTAGTACCTACTAATCCTGTGGCACCTACTACTGCAACTTTCATTTTGTGTTTCCCCCGTCTCTTTTGTAAGAGTTTTTAATTGTTATAGAATATTTTTTTGTCAGCTGTATTGCTACTATCAGCTTTGGTGGCGTCGCACACTTCATCTTTCTGTTCGCTATTTAGCAATACATATAAGCCTCCTTATTTTTCGAATTCCCTTTCACCCCTTTAGGGGATGGGGGCATAAAAAAGGCCTCCCGTATGGAAGGCCTGCTAAACTTTTATGTTGTTACACACATAACGCTGCAAACCTCCCTTCAGGAATGTTTCTTGCTGCATTTTGTATGTTTCATTAATTTCATTGCTCCGCAAAAATAAGATGGTAGCGGCATCATCCCAAATATTAATAATTAAATTTTAAAGGTATTTATATTATAACAACTGTTTGTTTTAACTTGTAGCTATGAAATGGATAAAATTTTTATTGTTTGCTTTTTTACTTCCTGCATACCTCAATGCACAAAACAGGTACGATGTAGTGATTGATGAAATAATGGCTGATCCCACACCACAAGTTGGCTTACCCAATAATGAATGGATTGAATTAAAAAATACAACCACTGCCGCTATTAATTTACAAAACTGGCGGATAGGTGATGCCACCGGGCAAAGCGGCCCGATGCCCAGCTTTACATTGCAGCCGGATAGTTTTGTTATTGTTTGTACAGCAAGTGCAGTAGCAGCAATGCAGGCATTCGGCACTACTATATCTGTTACCAGTTTCCCTTCTTTAGATAATGCAGGCGACCAGCTTTTTTTAAAAGCCGCCAATGGAAAAACAATCCATGCCGTTTTTTATATGGATACCTGGTACCAGAATGAATTAAAAAAAGATGGTGGATGGACATTAGAAATGATTGATACCAAAAGCCCCTGTGCCGGAAACGGTAACTGGAAAACAAGTATAAACATCACAGGCGGTACGCCGGGAAAGAAAAATTCAATTGATGCTGTTAATAATGATACTAATGCCCCGCAATTAAAAAGGGCATACACTACTGATAACACTACCATTGTTTTGGTGTATGATGAACCGGTGGATAGTTTATTGGGTGCAACAGTTTCTAATTATACAATTGATGGCAGTTTAACTTTAGTAAGTGCAACGGCTATTGCACCATTATTTAACCATGTGCAGTTAAAAACAACTACACCGCTAACTGCCAATACTGTTTATACTATTACTGCCGGTAATGTAAAAGATTGTAAAGGCAATACTATTGGTACTGCCAATAAAGCAAGGGTGGGTTTACCTGTTGATGCAGCGGCAGGTGAATGGATAATCAATGAAATTTTGTTTAACCCAAAAAGCAATGCATTTGATTTTGTGGAGTTTTACAATAACAGCAATAAAATATTCGATGCATCTAAATTATATGTAGCAAACAGGAGCAGCAGCGGTGTTATAAGTTCCATCAAGCAATTAAGTGCAACACCGCTTTATATTTTTCCCGGTGATTATATAGTGGAAACAGAAGATCCAGAAAGCCTCTCCTTTCAATACATAGTTAAAAACCCGGATAATGTATTAGTGGTTTCATCGCCGCCTTCTTTTTCTGATGATGAAGGGATAGTTGTTGCGTTGAATTTTCAGGGTAATGTGGTGGATGAAGTAAAGTATAAAGATGACTGGCATTTTAAACTGATAGATAATGCCGAAGGTGTTTCATTAGAAAGAATAGATCCGGCTGCTGTATCTCAGGATGCGGCTAACTGGCATAGTGCTGCTTCTACTGCCGGGTATGCCACACCTACCTATAAAAACTCCCAATACAAATTGCTTAATGCTATTAATGCAAAATTTGAAGTAATACCAAAAGTATTTTCTCCAGACAACGACGGTCGGGATGATATAGCCACCATACAATATGCCGTAACCGAACCGGGTTATGTGGCTAATGTTATACTTTATGATGCAGCAGGAAGGCCAGTACGTAACCTTGTTCGCAATGGTACACTCGGTTTAACCGGTTACTGGAACTGGGATGGTTTGGATGATAAAGGCCTGAAACTGCCCGTTGGCACTTACATCATCTTTACCGAAATATTTAATTTACAGGGAAAGAAGGAACGGTTTAAAAATACAGTGGTGCTGGCAAGGAGGCTGAATTAAATTACCCCCGCCTTAAAGACGAGGGTAATTTAATTATATCTAATCCTTAGGCTCCCACAATTGAATTTTATTTCCTTCTATGTCTAAAATATGAACAAATTTGCCATAATCATATGTTTCAATTTTGTCTACGATAGTTACGTTTTCCTTTTTTAATTCTTCAACCAATGCCTCTAAATCATCCACCCGATAATTTATCATAAAGTCTTTTGTGGATGGTTCGTAAAGTTTTGCCGTTTCAGAATTTACATTCCATTGCGTAAGGCCTTTTTTCTCAGGGTCATCAGCCTGGCGCCATTCAAAACTTGCTCCGTAAGGACCTGCCTCCAGGCCAAGATGTGTGTTATACCACTCTTTTATTTTGTTTGGGTCTTTGCATTTAAAGAAAATACCCCCTATTCCGGTTACTTTTTTCATTTGTGTAGTTTTTTTATTGGATATAATTGTTTTAAAAGCGAAACCTGATAGAAACGAAACAGCAATCAGTGTTATCGTTAACGATGTTTTTTCATTGTCTATAAAATTAATTTTTTTTATTTTATGATTCGCATTTGAGGTCTATCTTATGTTACAAAATAATGAGTGTAGGAATAAGCTTGTTCATAGTATTGCCGCTATCACATAAACATACGTAACTCGTTGTACAAAACTACTAATTCTCAATACTAAACTGGCAAAATGGCACTACTTAAATATTGAAATGAAAAAAATAAAGTGGCAATTGCCGGTTAAATTGATTTTTCGGCTGTTGCCAAATAAGAAAAATGAATTAATTACTGATTTTCAAAATCATCTTTTCTTAATCCGCTCTGTCTGAGGATAGAGTTAAAAGTTCCCTGCGGCATTTCTTTTCTTCCAGCCGGAATGATTACAGTTAATGTAGGGTTTCCAATCTTTCTGTATTTGGTATGGCTTCCTTTTTGTGAAATAAACACAAAGCCATGCTTAGTTAGTATCTTAACAATATAATCTGAGGAATACAGCTTAGGCATGGTCGAAAGCGGTAGTTACGATCTCAGGGTTTTCTACTTTTTGAATTGTATCTATTGAAGTGTCTTCAAAATACAATTCTAATGCTTCGGTTAAATTGGCTAAAGCTTCCTCTTTTGTTTTACCAAAACTGCAAACTTCTGCATTCAGACATTGGGCCACAAAATATTCACCTTCCTGCCAAACAATATTTTTTAATGCTACCTCCATAATTGAGTAAGTTGCTTTCCCAAATTTAATAAAAAGAATCGACTTAATATTCCTTATACCAGTTCAATCTCAAAACTCACCAGGTCTTTAAACATTTGTATTCGGTTGGTAATATCTTCTTTGTTTACTTCTTTCAACCTTGTAGGGCCAAATTTTTCTACGCAGAAACTTGCCATGGCAGAACCAACGATAATTCCCCGTTTCATATTTTCAAAAGAGATGTCGCCGGTTTTGGCAACATGGCCAATAAACCCACCGGCAAAAGTATCACCTGCACCTGTTGGGTCAAACACTTCTTCTAGTGGTAAGGCAGGTGCAAAGAAAACACTGTCGTTATCAAACAGCAAGGCACCATGTTCACCTTTTTTAATAATCAGGTATTTCGGCCCCATGGTTAATATTTGTTTTGCTGCTTTTACTAAAGAGAACTGCCCGGTCAGTTGCCTTGCTTCCTCATCATTCACCACCAGCATATCCACCTGCTTTAATGTTTCTTTTAAATCAGCCAATGCAATTTCCATCCAGAAATTCATGGTGTCCATTACAATCAGCTTCGGCCTTTTCTTTAATTGATTAATTACACTTAGCTGTGTGGCAGGGGCAAGGTTACCCAGCATTAAAAATTCTGCCCCCTGAAAACTGTCCGGTACTTTAGGTTTAAAATCGGCCAGTACGTTTAAGTCAGTCACCAATGTATCACGGCTGTTCATATCTTCATGATAGCGGCCACTCCAGAAGAATGATTTTTTATCAGGTACTATCTCCACACCATCTAATTGCACACCTCGGCGCTTTAATTCTTCCATTTCTTCTGTTGGAAAATCATATCCTACAATGGAAATTTGCTGAACAGGCTTTACAAAATTACTGGCCGCATAAGCTACATAAAGGGCCGAGCCACCTACGATTTTATCTGTTTTTCCAAAAGGAGTTTCAATTGCATCAAAGGCCATGGTGCCAACGGAGATAAGAGACATAGTAATTTTTTTGAAGATTATTTTTGCCGGGAGTTCTGAGTCAGGAGCCAAGGAGGTAATTCCCGACTAAAGACTAATGACTTCTGACTGCCAAAAGGCGGGCAAACCTACATGAAATTCAGGATAATAATAAAAATGGCTGCTGCAAAGCTTTCCGGTAATTTTTTTACAAACAAACAGTGGTTGCTTTTAAGCGGCTTTATTATCTTTGGGTATGCCTACACCACAACGAAAAAGAGCATCTAAAAAAGGATTGATACTTCGCAAGGCCGCTGCCATGTTCCGGGAAAAAGGTTTTGCCGCCACTTCCATGAGGGATTTGGCCGAAGCAGTAGGCATCGAAGCTGCCAGCCTTTACAACCACATCCGTTCTAAAAATGAAATATTAGAAGCCATCTGTTTTGATGTAGCCAATATTTTTAATACCAATATGGATACGATTGATGCGGGCAACCAGAAATCAATTACTAAAATTGAAAACCTGCTGCGTTTCCATATAAAGCAAATGGTGGAAAATTATGAAGAGGTGTATGTAAGCGACAGGGAGTGGAAGCATTTGGATGAACCCTATCTTTCCAACTTTCAAACACAACGTCGCAATTACCGTAAAAAATTTGCTTCTATAATTGAAGAAGGCATTGCCAAAGGCGAAATTAGAAAAATAGATGCACCCACGGCGGTATTAATAATCCTTCATGCCATTAGCGGTATTGAAAGCTGGCACAGGAGTAAAGCAAAAATAAGTGCAGAAGAACTGGAAGATAATATGATGATGATAATGGTAGATGGCCTGCGAAAAAATTAATAATGTCGCTTCACTTTCATTCACTAACGGTAAAAGAAGTAAGAAAAGAAACGGTTGATTGTGTTTCTGTTTTACTTACTGTGCCTGATAACCTTACGAATGATTTTTTATTTGCACCAGGGCAAAATATTTCCATTAAAAAAAATATTGACGGTGCCGAAGTGCGGCGCAGCTATTCTATTTGCTCCGCACCTTTTGAAAACGAATTGCGGATTGCTGTAAAAAAAGTGGAAGGCGGGATTTTCTCCACTTTTGCCAATACACAGTTAAAAGCAGGAGATGTTTTGGATATAATGCCACCGGCAGGAAAATTCAACACACCACTTCAATCGGCAAATAAGAAAAACTATATTGCTATTGCAGCAGGCAGCGGCATTACCCCCGTTATTTCTCTTATTAAAGCCACATTAACGGAAGAGCTGCTAAGCAGCTTTACATTGATATTTGGAAACAAAAACCGCCAGTCAATTATTTTTTTTGAAGAACTGGAAGCAATAAAAAATAAATACCTTAACCGGTTTGTTTTTATTAATATACTTAGCAGGGAAAAAACAGATACCACAATAAATTTTGGAAGGATTGACGAGAAGAAACTGCTGGAACTTTCCCGCCTTGTTGATTATAAAACAGCAGATGAATTTTTTATCTGCGGGCCGGAGGAAATGATTTTTACTGCAAAAGGTTTTTTAGAAAAATCGGGGATTAATAAAAAGAAAATCCATTTTGAATTATTTACTTCGTCCGGGGGAAATAAACAAGGTGTCGGGACTAAGAAGCAGGAAAATACAGGGGCTGTAAGTAAAGTTTTGCTGAAGGTGGATGGAAGGAGTTTTGATTTTGAATTGCCCCTCAGCAGCGATGAAACTATTTTGGATGCTGCATTAAAGCAAGGGGCAGATTTACCTTTTGCCTGCAAAGGGGGTATGTGCTGCACCTGCAAGGCCAAACTTTTAGAAGGTGAGGTAAGTATGGATGTACATTGGGGGCTTGAAGAAGAGGAAATAGAAAAAGGATATATACTTACTTGCCAGAGCCATCCGAAAACGGAAAAAATAATTATTGATTTCGATTGTAAATAAGGCTGCTGAGTATGATAAAGAAAATTGAAGGTGAAAAGTGGAAGGTTCTTACTTTTCATAAATCCGCTTACGGAAAATTTTATGCTGTTTCTAACCATGGCAGGCTTAGTTGCTTTAGTAAAAAACCACTGGATGGCTCTTTGCTAAAAGGCTCTTTGCAGGAAGGCTACTCAATCTGGCGGTTTAGAAAGAGAAAAATAAATGGTTCTATAGTGCATATGGGTATATTACTGCACCGGCTTGTAGCAGAAAAATTTTTGCCGCATCCGCAAAAAGGGGAGGCGGTTGTAATACACCATAACCATAAAAAAACTGATAACCACTATACCAACCTTGCATGGGCAACTATTGAAGAAGCATCTGTGCATGCACAAGCAAGCCCCCGTGTAAAAAAAGCAAGAAAGCTTGCAAGAGAAAAAGGTGGAATGACTAATAATAAATTAACAATATCAGAAGTAAAATCAATTAAAGAGTTATTAGCTAAAGGAAAAACGCTGAAAGAACTAGCAACAAAATTTGGTGTAAGTGATATGCAGATATACCGTATTAAAACTGGTGAAAACTGGAAGTCTGTAAAATAAAAAGAGGCTGCTTCATTTTTGAAACAGCCTCTCTTTGATTGATATTACTTGTTATTAATTACCACCTAATCCGCCACCACCTTGTGTTCTTTTCTTTTCTTCTTCTGATGCATCTTTTCTTTGACGGGCTGCTTTAACAGTGTTGCTACCAAACCTCCAGGTAAGGGCCGTTTTTAACTGGCGGCTTTCAAAATTTCCGCTGGCTATTGAAGTTTGCCCTGCAAAGTTTAATGTACCTCTCCACTTCATACTAAAGAATATGTCTGAGACAGAAACCTTAAATGTTCCTTTTCCTTTAAAGATATTTTTTTGCATGCCACCATCAACAGACCACATTGATTTGCTTTTGAAAGCACCTTCCCATAATGCAGGGCTGTTATACCAGCCACTTACTTCAGCACTCCAGGCTTGGTTTTTACCAAAGCGATAGCTGTGTTGTTGATAAATGTTAAAGGATGCTGCATCAATATTTATTATCCTGCTGCCACCACCAAAATCTGCTTTGTATTTAGTGTAGTTGGCGCTGAAGTTTGTAAACATCATATAGGTTTTCTTCATAAAAGGATAGCTTACATTAACAGCAATGACATCTCTTGTTGCTAAGTTTTTACGGGTAATAAAGCTTTTTGATTTTTCGGCAGTATCTACCAATTGTGCAAACACATCATTTACATGGCTGTAACTAAGAGAAGTATTCAGCTTATATTTATAGGTATTGGTAAGTGTTACAATATTGGTGTATTGAGGGCGAAGATTTACATTGCCTTTTTGAAAAGTGTACTCATCTATCTTAAATTCAAATGGGTTTAAATCCTGGTAAGCTGGCCTGTCTATACGGCGGCTGTAAGAAATTCCCCACTGATTCATCGGGTTTTTATTAAACGAAAGAGCTACACTCGGAAAGAAATCTGTATAATCTCTTTCAAATGTTTGTACACTGCCGGTGTTTACTGTTCCATCCGGGTTAAGGCCGTATGAGTCGCCTGTAGTAGAAGTGTTTTCCATTCTTATACCTGCCTGAAACATTACACCTTTCAGTTGTTTGTTATAGTTAACATATAAGGCATTAATATTTTCTTTATAATCAAACTGGTTGCTTCTTGCTACGTCTAATGCCTTTACTTCGGGGGTAAGCTGCGATACATTGAACCGCTGAAAATTATTCCCCGTATTAATAGATGCAATTTTACCACCAATACCTAATCTGCCTTTCTTAAAATTTTGTTCGTAATCTGCTTTGAATGTATAGATATCAATATCTGTTGGGGAAATAAAGCGGTACATAACCTGGCTCAGCAATGTATTTCCCGCAGCATTATAATAAGAGTTCGGTTGTAGCTGGTTGCCATCATTTCTAAATAGACCATAATCAACATCAAGGTTCAACTCATGTCCCGAAGTATCTGCAAAGCGATGGTTAAGGTTGAAGTTTACATTGTTCCTGCTCATATCGTTGGTGTTGTTTGCAGTAAGTATCCTATCTACAACTCCGGTAGGCTTATAACTTATTGGTGTGCGGCTATTGTTGTTGAAACTCATATCACCAATGTTTCCATTTATCAGCACACCAAAAGTGTTTTTGTTGTTAATAAAAAAGTCTATGCCTGTTTTAAAGCCATGGCTCTTATTACGCATTATCATGCGGGTATTATTATCGAAAATAGTATCTAATACAGTACGATAAAGATTAAAAACATTATTCTGTTTGGTATTGTTGTAGTTATAGTTTCCAAAAAAGTTAATGCCTTTGTTGCGATGGTTAAAGTTAATGCCGCCATTATATTTTGGGTACACACCAATATTATACCCTGCATTTACCGAACCGTTGGTGCCAAATGCTTTGTTTTTCTTTAGCCTTATATTAATGATACCTGCATTGCCTGCCGCATCATATTTTGCAGAAGGGTTAGTAATTAACTCAATAGCTTCTATCTGTGCCGAGTTTAATGATTTCAGGTAATTTGACAAATCAGCACCAGCAAGTGGCGAAGGTTTTCCATCAATATAAATCCTTACACCGCTTTTTCCTGCAAGGCTAATGTTATCATCTTTGTCAACCATTACACCCGGAGATTTTCTCAGCAATTCCAATGCGTCGTTTCCGGTTGCATTCATGGTTCCCTCTACATTTAATATTGTTTTATCGGCCCTTACTTCTACCATTGGTTTTTTAGAAGTAACAGTAACGCCGGTAAGGTTGCCACCAGCTTTACTAACAGATATATCACCCAAGTCAATATCACCACTGCCCGATACTTCAAATATTTTTGAATATTTTATAGCATATCCGATATGTGATGTACTTATTAAGTAACTCCCCGGGTTTAGATGTGCCGATTGAAAACTTACCGTTTGAGCCGGTTACCCCAAGCTTGGCTACCGAAGAATCCTTTGCGTTTAAAAGAGATACCGTTGCTTTGTCTAATACTTTTCCCTGATCATCTTTAACTGTACCGGTTACTTGTTGGGCATTTACAGCCGACCCCATGAGTAAAAAACCGGCCACAATTGTTACTAACTTTCTCATTTCTAGTGGTTTTTGTTTTTTGAAGCACAAAGATACCACCGTGTCACAAAATTGTAAAAGCATAAGCCGACAAATGGTATAAATAATGGTATGAATGGCGGGTTTGATCCGGTGAACTGTTTTGGGGAGAGATGGTACGCAGGGGGCGCAGAGGAGAAAGTATAATAGAAAGAAAAACTCAGCAACTCTGCGTACCCTGCATGAAATAACCAACTCTGTATTTCTTTGTTTTCAAATTTTCCTTAGGTTTGCAACCTAAATAAATGACAATGAACTATCCTGCCAATCTTAAGTACACAAAAGAACATGAATGGATAAGCCTTGATGGAAATATGGCCACTATTGGCATTACTGATTTTGCCCAAAGGGAACTGGGTGATATTGTATATGTAGAAGTGGATACCATCGGTAAATCATTGGAAGCAGGCGAAGTTTTTGGTACAGTAGAGGCAGTAAAAACAGTTTCCGATCTTTTTCTTCCTGTCAGTGGTACTATTACAGAATTAATGCAGCATTGGCTGGTAACCCGAGCAGTTAATACCGACCCCTATGGCGAAGGCTGGATGATAAAAATGACTGTAAATAATATTGCAGATGTGGAAGCACTGATGGATGCGGCTGCTTACGAATCTTTGCCGGATAAAACTGCTTTTATTCAACTGTCGTATATAAAAACGGATGCAATGTTGTAACAATCATTGTGTCTTAACCAACTAAGTGAACCTTCAACTCTCATACAGCGAACAGGAGCTGGTGGCTTTGTTGCAGCAACGCAACGAAAAAGCTTTCAGTTATTTGTACGATAACTACTCTGGTGCCTTATATGGTATTGTGAATGGTATTGTAACAGATAAGGAGATTGCAAATGATGTTTTACAGAATGTATTTGTAAACATCTGGAGGAAAATTGAATCGTATGATGCATCAAAAGGAAGATTGTTTACCTGGATGCTGAATGTAGCAAGAAATGCTGCGATTGATGAATTAAGGTCAAAAGGATACAGGGATTCGCAAAAAAATAAATCCCTTGAAACAGGCTCGAAATACCCGGTGCAGTAACAGGTCCGGCAATTGATGACGTGGGATTGAAAAAAGTATTGACAAAATTGAAAGGAGAATTAAGGGTACTGGTTGATATGTCGTACTTCCAGGGGTTTACACATGAAGAAATATCAAAAGCATTAAATATACCTTTAGGAACAGTAAAAACAAGGATACGAAGTGCTTTAACACAGTTAAGAACAATGATACAATAAGAAATAAAGTGAATGTACAGGAATACATATCAAGCGGAATAGTGGAAAGCTATGTGCTTGGCCTTACTTCTGATGAAGAAAGAAGAGAGTTTGAGCAACTATGCCTGCAATACCCGGAGCTGGTGGAAGCAAGAACAGCTTTTGAGCTGTCGCTGGAAAACCAGGCTATGGAAAATGCAGTTGCTCCTGCTGCTGGTTTAAAACAAGAGATATGGGATGAAATTAAAGGAGAAGCTAAAGTAGTCTCCATGCAGGCTCCGGTTCGCAAAATAAACTGGTTGAAATATATAGCTGCTGCTTCTGTTATTTTACTGGCAGGAAGTATTTACTTCAACATTACTTTATCCAATAAGAATAAAAAATTACAGGGCAATTATAATAATACAATGGCCGAGCTGAGTATGCTGAAAGAAGATATGGCCGTGCTGACAGAAAAGCCGGAAATAAAAATGGCTTCGCTGAAAGGAATGCCAGCCTCGCCGCAATCTTATACCACCGTTTATTGGGATACTGCTTCTCATGATGTTTATTTATTGGTAAACAACCTGCCCAAGCCGCCAACTGATATACAATACCAACTATGGGCTTTGTTGGATGGTAAGCCTGTTGATCTGGGAATGATTTCGGATGATTACTTTGTAAAAAAGAACCGTTTATTGATTGAGGCCAAGAAAGCACAAAATGCCCAGGCCTTCGCCATTACTTTAGAAAAGAAGAACCGCCCCAATCCTGAAAAGCCTGCCGGTGATATGTATGTAATGGGCAATTTGTAACCTTTCAATCTTTTTTTACCGCATTATCGTAACTATTGATTCTATGTCCAAACGCTGAAGAGGCTTTGGGGCTATAGTTGGTTAAATTGGGGGCTTCGTAAGGGGCTCCCATTTTTTATTCTTTCTTAAATGTTATTTATCATTGCTAAAAAAATTGAAAAAAATATTCTCAATACTATTGGCAGTACTTTATATTCTTCTTTGTACCTACCTTCTCACACTTCCGGGCAGCAAATTTCCTAAAGTAACATGGATGGATAAAATACCATTGTTTGATAAATGGGTACACATTTGCCTGTTTGCTTTACTTACTTTTCTCTGGTGCAGGGCAATGCCGCAGTATGCTGTAAAAACTTTTCTGTTTGTAGCAACCGCTTGTCTTTTGTATGGAATAGCTATGGAATTTGTGCAGGGTAACTGGATACCCAACCGTGGTTTTGAAGTTTGGGATATTGTAGCTGATAGTGTTGGTTGCCTTATTGGTTTTTTTTTCAGCAGAAGAAAATTGCTTGCAATAAAATAATCTCATCCTCTGCGAACACGGCGGCCTTTACATGAAATTGAAATCATTTACTTTTTCTCAACCTTATCATCGCACTGCTGCCTTCAGAACTGGCTAAGTAAGCATCGTATCTTTCATTATTAATAATCGCCACCATATAAGATGTATTGGGCGGAATGGTACCCAGATTTTCAGCCACCATTACCAGTTCATTTGTTTCCTGAAGCTCAATTACACTTAACTTAATAATATAAGGGCTGGCTTTAAGCCCAATATTTTCTTTTAATACTTTTCCATTCAGAAAAAGCGATATAGAGTCACCATCTATTTCAGCATTATCATAAAACCGCAGTTCAATACTATCGCCGCTAACCGGAATTTCTTTTATAAATACTTTTTTTCTTTCGGTAAACTTTTCTTCAATAGAAGGTGGCTTGGGTAATGGTGGGGGTAGTGCTACAACCTTTTCCTCTTTCTTAAATACAGCCACCTGTTTGGGTTCAGGTTGGGCAACCGGTACTGGTTTTTGAACTATAACTTCTTTTACAGGCTCAACTATTATTTCAGGCTTTGCCTCAACAGGTTTTGTTTGTGAAAGCGAATCAATACTGTCAATCAGTTCAGGGTCATTTCCACCAACGGTGTAATTGTCAATAACAAAATCCCATTCATCTTCAAATTCAGATATGCCTGTTTTGTTAAGATGTACTTCTCCTTCTTCATTAAAAACCTCATCCCTTTTTGAAACAGTGCCATCCAGCATCATTTTACTACCGCCGGGGCAGTTAAAGTCGGCTTGTGATAGCAAAGGAATTTTTCCAGGGGATGTAATACTGAACCGGCCTAACTTTTCTTCAATCAACTTATCATCCCACCAAACGGTGGTGTTGGTAAGCTGGTCAAAATAGCCTTTGATACTGTATCGGCGATAATTACTGGTAGATTCGTAGTAATACGAAGTACCGGTAAGGCTGTCACCTTTCTGAATAATCTTTACTTCGGCCTTTTGTCGGTTAATGCGGCCATGCCATATCCCTGTAATCATTTGCCCGGACACATCAGTATAAATGATAAAAAGGAAAAAAGTAAAGAAAATTTGTTGTTTCAAAAGGGAAATTTAAAGGATAACCTGCCAGTTTTTTTAAACGTAAAAACAGGTAAAAATATTTTGCAAAAAAATGATTTCAAATGTTTTGGCTGGTTTTATATTTATTTCCTACTTTAGTGACGTATTTTACCAAAAACTGCTTGTATATAAGAGGCTTTCTTGTTTGCTTCAGCTTGGTATTATTTACACCATCTTTTATCCACTGAATACCGCCAATCTTTACCTGTTTATTATTATTGGTATCAAAAACCTAACAAAACGTTTATGAGAAAAGTTCTACTACTTGCTTTAACGCTGGTATTTGCAAAAATTGGTTTTACACAAGTAAGTGATGCGGATAGGAATGCCGCTATGCAACTTGTAAAAAGCAATTTGAACCAGATTGGCCTTCCGGACAATACTGCCGGCGAGGTAAAAGTTTCAAGTTCTTACGTGGATGCACAAACAGGCATACGCTATGTATATCTGCAGCAAACCCACCAGGGCATTCCGGTTTACAATCAGATGAAGACCCTTGCCTTTAAGGATGGGAAATTAATATCCAACATGGGATTTATGGAAGTGTCAATGGCATCCCGTTCTGCTAATGCCAGTTCATTGCCTTCTGTTTCTCCTGCAAACGCAATAGAAGAAGCATTAAGAGAAGCCGGTACAAAAGCAATTGAACCTGCTGTGCCGCTTACCATATCAGAGAATGGTAAGAAAATACAATTTGGGAGCTTAGGTGCTTCTACTGACCCAATTACTACAGAGTTAATGTGGATGCCGGTGGAGCAGGCCAAAGGCCAATATAAGTTAGCCTGGCAGGTATATGTATCTCCACTAAAAACTTCTGACTTATGGCTGATAAGGATAGATGCCCAAACAGGAAAAGTGCTTAACAAGCAAAATCTGCTGGTAACCTGTAAGTGGGATAATGAAAAACATTCAATAGCAGAACATTTAGCAGAAAAACAAACCCGTAAAATTATTGGCAGCAATGCCAATTATGTAATAAAAAGAGATGAAAAAACTAATAAGTGGGAATATAGCCCATTCATTGTTAATACAGCCTCTTACAGAGTAATAAAATATCCGGCAGAAAGCCCGCAACACCCGGGAGGTGCGCCGTCTTTGCATACAGATCCATGGACAATGACCCCGGGTAATGCGACAACATTAAAATGGAATACAGGTGCTGGAGCAACGGATTTTAATATTACTCAGGGCAATAACGTATGGGCACAGGAAGATGCTAATGGAAACAATGGTACAGGCTTGCCAGCAACTTCTAGCACCGCCCTTCCAAACCTTACTTTTGATTTTACATACGACTTCACCCAAGCTCCTAATGTTGGTACTAACCAGGCTATGGCCATTACTAACTTGTTTTACATGAATAACCTCATGCATGACATGTCTTATACATACGGCTTTACCGAAGTAACGGGTAATTTTCAGGCAGATAACTTGGGAAGGGGTGGTGCAGGAAACGACTTTGTATTTGCAGATGCACAGGATGGGTCTGGTACTAATAATGCCAACTTTGGTACACCAGCAGATGGAAGCAGCCCAAGAATGCAAATGTTTTTATGGACTGCACCAACACCCGACAGGGATGGTGATTTGGATAACGGTATCATTGCGCATGAGTATGGGCATGGTATCAGCAACAGGCTTACAGGCGGTCCGGCTAACGTATCTTGTTTAGGTAACGCAGAGCAGGGCGGTGAAGGATGGAGCGATTATATGTCACTAATGATGGGTACAAATTGGGCTACCGCTACAGTTAATGATGGTAACGACCCTACCAAGCCCAGGGGAATAGGTACTTATGCACTAAACCAGCCTGTAAACGGGCAGGGAATCAGGGTGCAACCATATTCAACAAATATGAGTGTGTTTAATTTGACTTATACAAACCTGCCAGCCATGGCGGTTCCACACGGTGTTGGTACTGTTTGGTGCGGTATGATTTGGGAAATGACATGGGAAATCATCAAGCAGGATAACTTCATTGAACCTAATTTTTTAAATCCCCCCGGTGCTATTTCTACATGGAGGGGTAATGCCGCTGCCATGAAATTAGTAATGGAAGGTATGAGGCTACAGCCATGTTCACCAGGCTTTGTCAATTCAAGAGACGCAATTCTTGCAGCAGATGCTGCACTTTTTGCAGGCAGGTATAATTGTGCCATCTGGAGGGCTTTTGCAAAAAGAGGGTTAGGAGAAATGCATCTCAGGGTGCCGCAACAAGTTCTACGGACGGAGTGGCTGACTTTACTGTTGATGCAGGTTTATTTGCGTTTAATCCAAACCTGGCTTCTGTATTTGAAGGCAGTACACTTGTGTACACTAATAACATTACAGCCGGGCAGTGTACCCCAATGACAAACTTTGTACTAAGAGATACCTTGCCGCTTAGTGTAACTTATGTGCCTGCAAGTGGCGGTACATATACTGCGGGTGACAGGGTTGTATCATTCCCTGTAAACCAGGCAATAAATACAACACAGGCCTATTCCTTTAGTGTTACTGTAAACCCGGGTACTTACTTCGCACCAGCAACCCATATAAACGACCCTGTTACGGCTATTGCACCAAACTGGACAGCCACTTCAACAACTGCTAATGTTTGGGCTACATCTGGTGTATCAGTAAGAAGTGCGCCGCTGGCATTCTTTTCACCAGATGCAGCAGTATCTTCAGAGCAAATATTGCGGACAACTGCACCCATTTTATTGCCGACTGGCCCATCTGCCTTTAGTTCGTTAAGCTTCTGGCACAGGTTTTCTACCGAGGCTGGTTTTGATGGCGGTGTTGTCGAAATATCAACCAATGGCGGTGGAACATGGACAGATCTTGGATCTAAGATGTCCGGTCTGAGATATACAGGAACACTTTCAACTGCTAACACTTTCCTTGGAGGCAGAAGTGCCTTTGTAGGAAACAGTGGGGCAGCATTTCAGGAAACCCGCATAAACCTTGGGGCATTTGCAGGACAGAATGTGATAATCCGGTTTAGGTTTGCCTCTGACCCTTCAGTTGGTGGCGCAGGCTGGTTTATTGATGATATAGTAATGCAAAGTGCACCTTTTGTTTATACAAAGTCTGGCTTATATGATAACTTAAATGCAAGGGTAAGCTATAAAGACAGCCTTACGCCAATTGCCCTTGCACCATGTGCAGACCCTCCAAGTTTTGAGGTTGTTACTGCTACACAACCAACCTGTGCAGGTCAATTAACAGGTTCAATATTTGTTGATGCATTTGGAACTGAGGCTGTAGAATACAGTATTAACGGAGGTGCTACCTTCCAGCCTGCAGGCACTTTTAATGGCCTGGCTGCCGGAAGCTATAATGTGGTTATCCGCTACATAGCAAGACCAACTTGTATTACAACTTATTCTGGAAACCCTGTGGTCATCAATCCTCTTTCCGGCACACCAGTAATAAATGCACCAACGGTTACCCAACCGCTTTGCCCTGTATTGACAGGTACAATAGTGGTTGATGCAACCGGTACCGGTACATTAGAGTATAGTGTAAATGGTGCGGCAGGGCCATGGCAGTTATCAAATACTTTCACCTTATTAGCTCCGGGTAACTATAATATTGCAGTTCGCTTACAAGCAACCCCAGGTTGTTTATCTCTTTATAGTGGTAACCCTGTTGTAATTAACCCGGTTATTGCGCCTATCGTTGTTACACAACCTGTAAACAGGGTAATATGCCAGAATGGAAATACAACATTCACTATTACTGATAATAACCCGGTACCTGCACCAACTTATCAATGGCAAATCAGCACTACAGGTGCTGGTGGTCCGTGGACAAACCTTGCTAACGTGGCACCATTCAGCGGTGTTACCACCACTACATTAGTGGTAACAGGCGCAGGTATTGTTTATAATGGCAACTTCTTCCGTTGTGTGGTAACGAATGTATGCGGACCTACCCCATCTAATGGAGCAAGCCTTACTGTTAATCCGTTACCAATAGTAAATAATGGCCCAAGCGGACTTTGCGCCCCGGTAACTTTAACTGCAAGTGGTAATGCCAACACATATGTGTGGACACCAGCAGGTGGTTTAAACACTACAACTGGCCCAACAGTAATTGCAACACCTACAACAACTACGGTTTATACAGTAACAGGAACTATAACAGCAACTGGTTGTCAGAACTCTGCTTCTGTAACAGTATTGGGTACACCAGTTACCCCTGTTGTTTCACCAGCCGCACCAGTTATTTGTGCAGGGGTTATACAACCGTTAACAGTTGTACCAACAACTTTGTTGTTACAATTATTGGCGGCGGGGCTGTATTGCTATACCTGCGGGTACGCCATGTACTGGAGCAGGCATTGGTGCACCTGCAAGTGTTTATCCTGCTAAGTTACAGTTAGCGGCTTACCGGTTACTGTGAAAGTAAAATCAGTATCAAATAAACGGAATCTCACACACTTTCCCCGATGATATTGATATGATTACTTCAATCCCCAACGAGAACTAATGTGGTGTTGATTGTCTGATGTTGGTGGAACTAACGATCTGGAAATGGATAATATTGTTTTTGATGATGCTGCTGCGGCTTCAATGCCAGATAATGCGGCGATACCTTCCGGAACATATAGGCCAACAAATTTTGTAACTCCTGATACATGGGTAACTCCTGCTCCAGGGGGTGGTATACGCAGGCTACACCAGCCTTTCATCTTTTACAGGAAACCAAATGGTAATGGAACTAATATATTTGTAGCTGATGATCTCGGTGGTGATTTCGGAGCTTTAAATAGTTGGAGTATTACATTTGAAATACAAACTGCTCTCTGGAGCCCTGCTACGGGATTGTTTACAGATGCAAATGCTTCTACACCTTATGTGCTGGGTACACCTGCATCTACCGTTTACTTCCAGCAATCACCAACGGTACAAACTGCATACACTTATACGGTAACAAATACATTGGGTACATGTACTGCTGCTACTACAGGTTCTGTAACGGTAACAGTTAACCCATTACCAGTATTTACAGTTGCACCGACTAACCAGTGTACACCAGTTACATTAACAGCTACTGGTAATGCAACTACTTATAGCTGGAGCCCTGCTTATGGCTTAAGCGCAACAACAGGTGCTACAGTTACTGCAACACCACCGTTGAATACGACTTATACAACTACAGGTACTATTACAGCAACAGGTTGCTATTGCTACACAAACTGTGACAGCAAATGCAACACCAGCCACACCGGTAGTTACACCAACTGCTATCAGCATTTGCGAAGGTGCAATTACACAGTTGAGCGTAGCACCAACTGCTATAACAACACAAAATGGCGGCGCAATATTAATTCCTGCAGGGGCACCTGCAACAACATCCGGTAATGCTTCACCTTATCCGGCTGCAATGATTGTGGGTGGTTTACCTGCGTCTGGAGTAAGGGTTAAATCAGTACAACTAAATGGAATTAGCCATACATTCCCAACTGATATAGATATCTTGTTGCAATCGCCTACAGGTACGAGTGTTACACTTGTTTCTGATGCTGGTGATGGAACTGATATAGTTAATGGTAATATTATTTTTGATGATGCTGCTCCCGGCTTTGTGCCAATACCAATGGTAGCGGGTACATATAAACCAACCAATATAGGAGCTGGGGCTGACACTTATACTGCGCCAGGGCCTGGTAGTATTCCAGCGGGCAATACAGCATTGTCCAACTTTACCGGAAACTTAAACGGAGGCTGGAACTTATATATCGTTGATGATCTTGGAGGTGATGTTGGTGCAATCACAAGCTGGAGCATTACATTTGAAATAAACGGGGCATTGTGGACACCAGCAGCAACATTGTTTACCAATGCTGCGGGAGTTATTCCTTACGTAGCAGGTACAATGGTTTCGCCAGTATATGCTAAACCAACTACTACAACTGTTTACTCTGCCACAAGGGCGACAGCTACCTGCACATCTGGTACTGCTACCTCAACAGTTACGGTTTACAACCCAATTGTAATAACTACACACCCTGCTACACAAACAGTTTGCCAGGGTGCCAATGTTACTTTCAGTGTAGCTCATTCAGGTAATTTCCCTGCTTATCAATGGCAGATAAGTACAGATAATGGTGCTAACTGGTCACCTATCGCTGGTGCTAACTCATCTACCATAACTTTACCAGCGGTTACTACTGCAATGAGTGGCAGAAGATACCGGGTGGTTATAACCAATACATGTACTACAGTAACATCTAATGCAGCGATACTTACGGTTAATCCGCTGTCAACTGTTGTTGCTACAGACCTGTTTACCCAGAGAATATGTATCAGCGATACATTGGTGCCATTATTTGGTACACCTGTTGGTGGTAGCTGGAGTGGTATCGGGGTATCCGGATTTAACTTTGTACCAAGTGCTACTGCCATAGGCGGGCCATATGTTCTTACATACACTTACACTAATACGTTTGGTTGTACTACAACAGATACAACAAGTGTGAGGGTGGTAGATTGTCCTGAAAGAATAAGATTGTTGAGAAATGACGGAGCTGTATTGTATCCAAATCCGAACAACGGTAACTTCTTTATCAGGATGAACAGTGTATTGTATAACTACCTTGCTATGGATGTATACACATCAGCAGGACACCTGGTGTCAAGAAAACAATTTGGAGGATTAGTTTATGGAAGGGTGATACCGGTTAACCTTACACACCTGCCAACAGGTATATACATGGTTAAACTGTATTATGATGATGGTATAAGAACATCTGAAAAAACCTTTGAGGTTATGATTGGCCGACAGTAATCATTCAAAAGTTCGTAACGAATATTTTATAGACCCCGTCTCGTTTTAAAACGAGACGGGGTCTATTTTATAAAATGGTTACCTGTTTTTGAACAAAATACAGTGTTAATGGGTTATAGTAAAAAATGACCGGGATAAATAGGTCTTTAGTCGTAATCTTATCAGCTTTAGTCTAATTTTTAAAAATAATATTACAGATTATCTTTTTTTTACATCCCGATTATTTACCTTGGACGGGGTTAGTAATAAAATTATTTACATCAAAATCAACAAAAATGTCATTCAATCTTTTAGATGTTGTTAAGGGTCAGTTTAGCGGCGACCTCGTAAGCAAAGCTGCTTCGCTTTTGGGCGAAAATGAAAACGGCGTAACAAAAGCCCTTTCGGGAATTGTACCTTCTGTATTAAGTGGATTAGTTTCAAAAGCAACTTCTGGCAACAGTGGTGCTACAGAAATATTAAGTGCTGCTAAAGACACACACGGTGGCGGTTTGTTTAGCAACCTGTCCGGGCTGCTTGGCAATGGTGATTTATTAAGCAAAGGAGCAGGGCTACTTTCAGGTTTGTTTGGCGATAAAGTAAGCGGAATTATAAATGCTATTTCAGGGTTTGCAGGTATTAAAAGTTCAAGTGCAAGTTCATTAATGAGTATGGCGGCCCCGATGGCTTTAAGTTCTCTTGGAAAACATGCAACTGAAAACAATTTAAGTGCAGGTGGCCTTATGGATATGCTTAGCAGCCAGAAAAGCTCAATAATGAATGCATTGCCTGGTGGATTATCTTCTATAGCCGGTATGCTGGGGATTGGCAAAGTAGCCGATATGGTTTCATCTGCTGGTGGTAGTGCCAAAGCAGCTGTAAACAGCACCCATGAATATGCAGAAAGAAAAGCAGGCGGCGGCATGAGCTGGTTAATGCCATTGTTGTTATTAGCAGCAGCAGGTATATTAGCATGGTGGTTTTTGCTAGGGGGAAAACAGGGGTGCAGCGGTAAAAAAACAGACGGTAGCGATACTGCTGTAGTACATACAGGTGGTACCGGCACAGGTGGTGATACGGCAATTGCCGGTGGTACTACTTCTACAGTTTCAATTGGTAAAGTTGATACAACAACCGGTGATTTTGTGTATGATTTAGGAAAAATGATAACCATTGATTTACCAAATAATGGTGGTAAATTAGAGGTTGGGGAAAATAGCACAGAGGCAAAATTAGTGGGCTTTTTAAATGATGCTTCTAGAGCAGTTGATACGGTGAAAGGCAACTGGTTTGAGTTTACCAACGTTAAATTTAAAACCGGAAGTTCTGATATTACAGATGCATCTATGGCACAATTGAAAAATATGGTGGCAATTGCTAAATCATATCCAACAGCACAATTTAAGCTGGGTGGCTATACAGATAATACAGGTAAAGTTGCAAGCAATGTTGCATTATCTCAAAAAAGGGCTGATGCAGTGATGGCTAAACTAAAAGAAATGGGTGCTGTAGCTAATTCATTAGTTGGTGCAAAAGGTTACGGACCAGAATGGCCAATAGGTGATAACAATACTGCTGAAGGAAAAGCAATGAACCGCAGGGTGGCAGTAAATGTGAAAGCTAAATAAGTTTTTTGTTTAATGGTTAATATGGCGAAAGAAGCCAACGGCCCCCTGTTCACAGGGGGCTTTCTTTTTATATAGCCACAGGATATATTGGCCGGTGTCTCCCATTACTTTATTATACAGGAAATTTTAATTGTTGATTAATAATTAGCTTTACAGCTAATAACACAAGAGAAACGGATGTCCAATCAAAACCTTAATAGCGACAAAGAAGAATTGACCGTTGCGGATAAAGAATTTGAAAACAATATCCGCCCGGCGCAGATAAATGATTTTTCAGGGCAGGAACAGATAATTGAGAATCTCCGCATATTTATAAAGGCGGCAAAAATCAGGGGGGAGGCATTGGATCATGTATTGTTTCATGGGCCGCCCGGCCTTGGTAAAACAACACTATCAAGAATTGTAGCAAATGAACTGGGTGTAAAAATCAAAGAAACATCAGGCCCTGTAATAGAAAAACCGGGTGACCTGGCAGGCTTGCTTACAAGCCTCGAAGCAAATGATGTTTTGTTTATTGATGAAATACACCGGCTGAGTACCGTAGTGGAAGAATATCTTTATTCTGCAATGGAAGATTACCGGATTGATATAATGATAGACAGTGGCCCCAATGCAAGAAGTATACAAATAAACCTTAACCCTTTTACATTAATTGGTGCTACCACCAGAAGTGGCTTGTTGACAGCACCCTTACTTTCAAGGTTTGCAATAAAATCAAGATTAGAGTATTATACTTCTGTTGTGCTTAATAAAATTATTCAACGGTCATCAAATATACTTGGTACAAAAATTTCAGCAGCCGCTGTGGAAGAAATTGGAAGAAGGAGCAGGGGTACACCAAGAATTGCCAATGGTTTATTAAGACGGGTAAGGGATTTTGCACAAGTGCTGAACGATGGACAGATTGATTTAGGCATAACACAACATGCACTAAAAGCATTGAATGTGGATGAGCATGGGTTGGATGATATGGACAACCGCATCCTTTCAGCCATTATAGAAAAATTTAAAGGAGGCCCTGTTGGTATTACCACAATTGCCACTGCAGTTGGTGAAGAGGCAGGTACTTTGGAAGAAGTATATGAGCCATTTTTAATTCAGGAAGGTTTTCTGCAACGAACGCCAAGAGGCAGAGAGGTTACAGCAAAGGCCTATGACCACCTGGGAAAACAAAAACCGGGAACAGAGGCTAACCTTTTTTCGCAGGTATAAGGCAGGTGTAATTTTAATACTGCTTCTCAGCGTTTTATAAGTGGGAAAAACTATTTTATAACTTTCGGCTGCTCTCCGGCTTCAATTCGGTAACTTCATGCTTTACTAACTCAAAAATAATTGACAATGGCAGACATGAAAATTACAGCTTACAATGTAAAAACCAAAGAGAAAGGTGTGGAAATGCATAATGCAGTTATTAAAAAAACAGCGAAAGGTGCATATATGGCGCAAGGAACAAGTGCCAGCGGCGATAAACTTACCACATTAATGAACGGAGAAAAAGCGTTGGCTTTTATCCAGGCTGGCATTGCCAAACAAGGCTGGGAATAAGAAATTAAGTTAGAAAAACCCCGTCCCGTTTTAAACGGGACGGGGTTTTGTTTTAAATATTATTGCTTTATCAATTTAAACTGCTGCTTAGCCCCATCTGCGGTTGATGCGTCCAGTAAATATAAACCGTTTGCAAAACGGACATTGTTTAAATCAATAATTGCTTTTTGCAAAAATCCGCTGGCAACAATTTGCTGATGATGTACAATCTTGCCACTCATATCCGTTACATTTATATTAACCAATTGTCCGCTTGTGGCTTGCAAGGCCAGGTGGAATATCCCTGATGAAGGGTTGGGTTGTATCGTCCATAAAATATCTGCATTAAACAATACAGGCCTTATGGCTGAATAACTGATTTTACCATCATTTTCAATAATCTTAAGCCGGTAATATCTTGCTCCTGTTTTATTACTTTCAATATCAATAAAGCTATAGCGTTGCTCTATTGAGGAGTTGCCATTACTGGTTACAAAACCAATTTTTGTAAATTCGTTCTGCTGGTATTCCTGCTGGCTCCTTGCTACTTCTATTTCAAAGCGGTTAATATTAAACTCCGAAGCAGTTACCCATTCTGCTATTGCATCTTTGCCGTTAACAGTTTTCTTTGCAGCAAAACTGGTAAGCTGTAATGGTAAAGGGTGACTAAGGTTGAAGCCGCCATTGTTTAACCAAAATTCAGAAAAATCTTTTACACGGAACTGTGCATAATACCCTTTATCGTATGGTATTTTCTGCACTTTTGAAGAGTTGATAAACAGCCAAACACCACTCAATCCATTTTCTACAATACCATCTTCATAAAAATCATTTGCATCACTGTATTTGGAAACCCCCAACTCATAGGCCATTGATGGTTTGTAACAGGTGGCACAACCTGTGGCATTAAGCAATGCTTCTGTTTCTGTATCTAAAAAATAAAAACGGATTGTCGCCGAATCATTTACTCCCGGAAATGTATTGTTAGCCGGTTTGATAGTTATGTTCCTGTTATGATAATACTGATTGCTGTTGGTGCGTACAGCACCAAGATGAATAAATGATTGAACATTAGTATTACCCATATCCAATCCATCGGGGTTTACAGAGGCAATAATTTTGTTCGTACCTGGTTCTATAAAATCAACCCAGTTGCTGCCATTTATGGTTGGTACATTTACAACAGGGCTTGTGCCGGTAATATCATAAATACCATACGGGTTGCTGTAAATATGGATATCATCCACAGCCATTCCTTCACGGGTTACTAATAGATCAGTTGTTACAACAAAACGGAATTGTAACCTTGTGTATTGGCTTTGTGGCCCAGGTAAAACAGATAATGGTAAAGTAGCAACATGCCATCTTGTATAATTTTGCACACTCCATAAATTATTTCCTGCATAGGTTTTATTATACCAGTTGGTACCGTTGCCATTTGCCCCAAGTCGACTCCATGTTTTTCCATCAATAGAGTATTCAGCATATGCACCATCGCAAAGAAAGCTAGACCCGCAATCTTCTAAATCAAGTGCTATGCTTAAACTAAATGTTGGGTTTGTGAGGGTGGTTATATCGAAACAAGGAGAATAGAGATATGATTTTTCTGAATCCTTATAATTCCCTGCTTTACTTGTTTTCCAGGCTTTACTTCCATTGGCGGCCCTGTTTATTTTGTATGATGCTGGTGTGCCATACTCCCATGAATTGTTTTTGCCAGATGTGTACCAATAACCATTGTCAGCTTCAAACCCCTGTAAGTAAGGGTTTGTATTTGTAACAATAATAGTGGGTGTATTAGTGATTGTTGTGCTTAATGTATCATTTACCTGGTAAGTGTCAGAAGGATAAATAACTCCTGTTTCTATTAAATAATTACCATTAGCTGAAAGATTAGCTGATGCGCTGAAACTATATTGATAAGAAGTGTTGGCTGCGATTGCAGTTGTAATAGTTTCGTTTATCCATGCACCATTGTTAATACGATAGCGGACAGGTATGCCCGGCGAACAGGTATAGCTGTTTCGGAATTATTTCTTACTGTAATTCGTATGGGTGTAACAGCACTAAGGTTACAGCTATTTACAATTGGTGTGTCTATACTTACCAGGCTAAATCATCCGTTACTTCATACAATTGTATATCATCAAACGAATATCCATTGTACGCATTATTATCGCTGCGCTGAAATTTCCAAACTGTCCCCATCTTGCCTGAAAGCTGGTAGAATAGTTTTGATGTGGCAAAGCAGTTCTTAATAGATCACTTAATTCGATACTGGTAGATAATTTGTACGTTCCATCTGCATCATTTTGATTATCGGCTAAGTCATAAGCTTCTATCCAGTTGTCCGGCATCACTTCCTCTAATCCATAGTTTATTTGCAGCATTGTTGATTTTGTCCATGATTTTTATAACTAAAATCTAAGACGAATATCATTAGCAGCAGTATTCAAACCAGTAAGATTAAAAGTTCCTGTAAGCGAATCAATATTTCCTGAGCAACATATGTCCCTACATCCAATGTGATTGCCCTGTTGCCTGAATAGGCCATGCCGCTGTTAATAAACAGTTCTTAACCTTCCAAAATTGTGGTATTTGCAAAGTCATACCTGTCAGAACCCTGCAACCCTATTTGTTTTAAGTACAGTTTGATCAGCGGCTGTTTCTAAGTTGTCTGGTAAATGGAAGAACGTTAATAAGATTATTTAATTGTTTAAACACTTTGTTGATTATATTGTTTGACGTAACGGGGTCGCCTCCTGTTCGTTACAACTGTTACTTCAATACTGTATATACCAGCTGCAGACAAATTAACGGTGTTGCAAAAGTATAATCATAAGTTGCGCCAGCATTAATAGTTGGTGTACGTGGGTCTGTTACTATTACGCCGCCATTAATGGAATAACTGAAAGTAATTGCGGCATTTGAAACGGCATCATCCAAATTTTTTATTCTTATTGTTAAGGATGGTTGCAGGTAATGCTGTAGATGTAAGCAACCTGCCCGAAGATGATGGGGAAACAACAGCATCATCTTTATATCATTATCAGAAATAGATCCTGTACAAGTTCCTGTATTTGGTTGTCGGAAAACAGCAGTACCCCTTCTGCCAGCGCTACCATTAAAGATTGCTCTTACTGTAACCCAATACACCGTATCTTTTGAAAGTCCGCTAAAAGTATAATCAAGTGTTGTATTGGGTATTATTGCTACAGATTGCATTTCATCTCCCTGTAATTTCATTACTTCGTACTCGAGTGGCATTGGGTACTGCCGTCCATGTTATTTTTATATAGCCTTCACATTGTTCGGCATCAGGAGCAAGAGCTACAACCGGCGAACCTATGATTGTAAAATTTGCACTGGTACTTATTTGACCGTATTATTTTTCTTAACCCTTATCAATGCATCTTTTGTTGCAACCGGCAGGAACTGTCCAGGTTAAATTGTCTTTTGTTGATGGCACACCAGCCACACTATGTTCCAGTTGCTCCATTATCTGAAGAATATTCTATATCAAATGTTTCAGGGTTGCCACCATAAGAGTCCCATTTAATTATCTGTTTCACCGGGCAATAACCTTTCTCCACCAACAGGGAAGGTAAGTCTGGTTGAGTCCGGTATAAAATCATACGCTACAAAATATTGCTGCGGGGCATTTACAGGAACAGATGTACCTGCAATATTTACAGTATAAGTGCCGGCTAGCAGGATTATTAATTGTAACTTGTTCAATATTATTCAATGTATCCACTCCCGTGTGTGGCCGCTACATTTACATTGGCCGGGTTAATATTTAAAATCAATGGAAGATAGGTGGCACCGGGAGGGGAGTGGTGGTATACAGTTAAATTTAAATTATTAACCAATGCCTTTGCTGCCACTATGCTGCTGCGGGATCATTCCAGTACAACATTACTTTTAACATAGCTGTATTAGCCGGAACAGTGATGTTAAATGAACTTGCCGCCGCCATTTGAAATAGTGCCTGAAATGTATCTTGTATTTTCTAAAGCCTGCACGGCCCTTAATAAATTCATCCTTCCAAAACCATATCTATAATCAGGGCCGGGGTTACCCTTGTCATCAGCTGTATTGCAAACAACTGCTTTCATCAGTGCATTTGGGGAGTTTGCGGAACCATTTAATTGCCTGTAACGCTGATATAATAAAGTAAGGCCACCCGTAACAGCCGGGGCTGCCATGCTGGTACCTGTATTTGCCGAATAAGGTGCAAATGTTGATGTTGAAACAACATCTCTGCCCTGTGCAGTTACTTCTGGTTTTATTCTTCCATCCCTGACCGGTCCGCGGCTTGATGTAAAATAGAGTGTATCAATTGGCCTTACATTACCAACAGTAATAATATTTTTTGCACTTTGATATCCGCCAAGTACCGTACTAAACTGCGGAGGATAGGGTGGGCGGGTTGAACTACCACTGTTTCCAGCAGCAAAAACATGTTGAATTTGGCAGATCAAATGCCTGCTGATCAAGCATACTGGAATAAAAATCGTACCGGCCATGATATCCAGAATCATCGGTATTGCCCCAGGAATTGTTGGTAATAACCATACCATAATCTGTTACATAAGCAAGGGCATTATTAATAATCCCAGAAATATCCTGACTAATGAATCGTTGCTTTTGGCGCATAGCCGGTATATAGTTCATTCCAGATTCCAGCACCGTAGCTATACCACTTACATGGGTGCCATGATAATTTGGAAAGCCGTGGTTTCCTGCTAATTTTTCTTCCGGTAAAATCAACATGCTGCGGATCTGCATCATCACCAATACCAATGGTAACACCTTCGCCTTTCAGGTTACGACCAATACCTGCTGATGAGGAAAGAGCATTTCCCCTGGAATTTTCTTTACTTACATTGTTTAGCAGTATTGGCTCACCACTAACCGCTTGTACATAAGTTATGATTGGTAACGATGCAAGTTCATCCAGCCGCTTGCTGCAACCCTTAGGCCAAGTATATTATAATCTTTCAGATCATAGCTTATTATATCAAAATTCTTTTGAAGCAATACGATTTTGCTTCGTCTAATGTGAATGATTTAGGGTAGCTGATTCAGACATCAACAGTGCCTGCTGTTTTAACTGCCCATGCAGGATAATTGCCCGATGCCAGTTGCGGTTCTAATTTTTGTAAAGGACTTAATTGTAAAACAGCCCTTGCTTTTAAGGCTGTGTAAAATGTCTGTGTTTGAACTCTCTTTTAAAATAGCTGTGTATGCATTGCCTGAAATATATTCAACCAATTCAATTCCTGCATCTTTCAACTCCTGCTGCTGCAATTGGTTTGGCAACTCTTCAAATTGAATAACCAATTGTGTTTTGCCAAAAATTGTTTGTAATTTATTTCGCAGACTGTTTACTTCATCAGTAGAAATATTTTTAGCCGGAATGAAAGCCCCGCTTTTCAACTGTAAAGTATACCGGGAGCTATCCTGCGCCGATGTAAAGAGTGATAACATCAGCATAACTGTTGTAAAGGGAATTGGATTAAATCTCATAGCATGAATTGTAAGAATAAAATTACTGGAAATAACTGATAAAAGCCAGTGCTGCACTGCTTTTACACATAAACGTAAATATCCCGGTATAGGTTTGCTTGTAACAGTAAAATCAGGCAGGTAAAATTGCAGGGATACAACAAAAGTTGTGCATCGTTTTCAAAAAACCATGCATCATTTCCATAGTTTTCATATCGTCGGCAATCAGCATAAATAGTCTGCCTGTTTGCTTTAGCTTGCCTTTATTGGTTCCTGTTTGTAAGAACTGAATGATTTTCTGAAACGTTGCTGATTCAAAATAAGGAGAATCGGGCCGGTTGATAAAGAAGCAACGGAGTGTTTGCATCTTCAAACTCATTTTTTCAAAACCCAAATCTACTGCCAGTTTGCGGCAACGAACTGTGATGAATAAATCTTTTACCGGTTGTGGTAAGGCTCCAAACCGGTCTTCCATTTCCTGCTGCATGGCTACCAATTCTTCTTCTGTTTCACAATTATCCAATCGTTGATATAATGACAATCGTTCGCCGATACTTTCTACATAATCATCGGGGATTAAAATTTCCAGATCGGTATCAATGGTACAGTCAGCTACAAAATCATCCTGCTTTGCAATTTCTTCTTTAAATAATTCTTTAAACTCTGTTCGTTTCAATTCACGGATGGCTTCATCCAAAATTTTTTGATACATTTCAAAACCAATATCGGCCATAAAACCACTTTGCTCACCGCCCAACATATTTCCTGCACCACGAATATCCAAATCCCGCATGGCAATCTGGAAACCACTGCCGAGTTCGCTGTGTTGTTCTAGAGTTTGCAATCTTTTCTTGGAATCATTAGGCAATGTACTCATTGGTGGGGCCAGTAAATAACAGAATGCTTTTTTATTGCTTCTTCCTACCCTTCCTCTTAACTGGTGCAAATCACTTAATCCAAACTGATGTGCATTGTTAACGATGATGGTATTTACATTCGGAATATCCACACCACTTTCTACAATATTGGTACAAACCAGCACATCATATTTTCTGTCAATAAAATCAAAGATCTGTTTCTTCCAGTATCATGACCTTCCATTTGTCCATGTGCATAGCCAATACTTAAATCAGGACATAATGCCTGAATAATTGCAGCCATTTCTGCCAAGCCTGCAATACGATTGTAAATAAAGAAAACCTGCCCGCCTCTTTCTGTTTCAAAATAAATAGCTTCCCGTATAAAATCTTCATTGTACACCTGCACTTCCGTTTGAATAGGTTGCCGGTTGGGTGGCGGTGTATTCATGATGCTCAAATCCCTTGCACCCATCAATGAAAATTGCAATGTTCTTGGAATGGGTGTTGCCGTCAGCGTTAAACAATCAACAGCTGTACGCAGTGTTTTTATTTTTTCTTTATGCCCTACGCCAAATTTTTGTTCTTCATCCACCACCAACAATCCAAGGTCTTTGAATTTTACTTCTTTACCCAGCAAACCATGTGTGCCAATGATAATATCCACTTTACCTTCTTCCACCCTCTTCAAGGTTTCCTTTTTTTCTTTGGCAGATTTAAAACGATTGATATAATCAACTGTAACCGGAAAATCTTTCAACCGTTCTTTAAAGGTTTGATAATGCTGAAAAGCAAGAATGGTTGTTGGCACTAATATCGCAGCCTGTTTACCATCCAAACAGGTTTTGAAAGCAGCCCTGATAGCTACTTCTGTTTTTCCAAAACCCACATCACCACAAACCAATCTGATCCATCGGCGATGGAGATTCCATATCTTTTTTTACATCGGCTGTTGCTTTGCTCTGGTCGGGAGTATCTTCATAAATGAAAGATGCTTCCAGTTCCGTTTGCATATAATTATCCGGCGTATGCTGAAAGCCTTGTTGTGCTTTTCGTTTGGCGTATAATTTTATCAGGTCAAAAGCAATTTCTTTAACCTTGGCTTTTGTTTTCTCTTTTAGTTTATTCCATACATCACTTCCCAGTTTATTTACTTTCGGCACACTTCCATCTTTACCGGTATACTTGGCAATTTTATGCAGGCTGTTGATGTTGACATATAAAATATCGGTGTCTTTATAAATCAACCGAACCGCTTCCTGCACTCTTCCGTTGGCTTCTATTTTTTGCAAACCGCTGAAAATACCAACCCCATGGTCAATATGTGTAACAAAATCTCCCGGTTGCAATTCACGGAGTGTTCTTAATGTGATTGCTTTGTTCTTATTATATGCCTGTTTTACTTTATACTTATGATACCGTTGAAAAACCTGGTGATCAGTATAGCAAATAATTTTCTGATCTTCATCAATAAACCCTTCGTGGATAGAAGTAGCAATAGGATTAAAAATAATTTCAGCTTTCAAATCATGGAAAATACTTCGCAACCTTTCCAGTTGTTTGGGATTTTCTGCAAAAATGTATAGTTGAAATTTTTTCGCTTCCCAGACTTTTAAATCTTTTATCAACAAATCAAACTGGCGGTTAAAGGCTGGTTGTTCTTTAGTATGAAATTCAATTTCGAAGTTTGACAAGTATGATTGAAAACCAAACTCAACCAAATGCTTTTTATTCAGTTCGCTTTCTAAACTGGCTGCCGTAATAAAATCATCTGCTGCTAACATCCTTTCTTTATCAATTTATCATCCTCATCTTCCTGTTCTTTTCGTTTGGCTTCTTTTTGTCCGGCAATGGTAGTAATAGCCTGAAACGATGCTTTTATTTCTTCCTGCAAACCAAGAAATGCTTCAGGTCGTCTTCACTATCGGCCAAATGCCCCTTACAAAGTTCATAATCCTGCATCCACACAACGGTATTCTCTGGTAAAAAATCAAACAGAGAAATCCGGTCTTCGCTTTCAAACTGCGTATCTACATTGGGAATGATACTTACCTGTAATAATTTCCTTTCACTCAATTGTGTTTCCGGGTCAACAATGCGGATAGAGTCCACATCATTGCCATACAACTCTACCCGGTAGGGTTTTTCATTCCCAAAGGAATAAATATCAAGAATGCCGCCTCTTATTGCAAACTGTCCCGGCTCATATACAAAATCTGTTCTTTCAAAACCATAATCAGCCAGTTTCAGTAATAGCTCTTCTACATTGAGGCTATCGCCTGATTTTATATGAATGATATTCGAAGACAGTGTGGCTGGCAGCACCACTTTTTCGAACAAAGCTTCAGGATAAGTAACAATTACTTTTTTATTTCCCCCTGCAGCAATCTTTGTCAATGCCTCTGTTCGAAGCATTACATGAGAAGAGTTCAGCAATTGATAATTCTTCCTGTTCTTAAACGAAGAAGGGAAATAAAAAATATCCAACGCCTCCGTCAGGTTCTCCAACGTATTATGAAAATAGGCCGCTTCTTCGGCATCATTCAAAACAATAAGATGATTGAGCTGCGAACAGGATGGGTGTAAAAATGCAGCCGCCACTACAAACTGAGACGAACTGCCCTGTAAATTTTTAAGATAGATTTTTTGAGGTTGGGCAAAGGTGAGCCTGTCCGCCAATTGAAAAAGGCGGGGGGTGTTTTGATACTGTTCCAACAAATCCTGTACACTCATGAGGGTGGCAAATATAAATCATCAGGATAAAACAACGGTTATTCCGGTTACATGAATAATAAATAATATGAACCCCTTATCTTTAGCAAAACGATCAATAATGGCTTTGCAACCCTGGCGAACAGGAAAGGTTATCAAGATTGATGACCACACCCACAACACTAAGCGATTCTGCATTCAGGTACCGGAGTTAGAAAATTTTGATTTTGTACCCGGTCAATTTGTTACACTGGATTTACCTATCCATGAAAAGCCCAATAAAAGATGGCGCAGCTATTCCATCGCCTCCTGGCCGGATGGAACGAATGTGTTTGAGTTATTGATAGTATTAGCTGACCAAGGTGTCGGCACTACTTACCTGTTCAATGAGGTAAGTGTTGGCAGTGAATTGACTTTTCGTGGTGCACAGGGAGTATTTACCTTACCAGAACAATTAGATAAAGATATTTTTCTTATTTGTACCGGTACGGGCATTGCTCCATTCAGGAGTATGATTAATTATATTCAGCTTCATTCAATATTCTATAAAAAATATTCATATGATATTTGGCTGCCGCACAAAAGATGATTTACTCTACTATGATGAGCTGAAAGAAATGGAGCAAAAAGTTCCCGGTTTTCATTATCATCCTACTTTGAGCAGAGAAAAGTGGGATGGACATACTGGTTATGTACATGCTGTTTATGAAGATTTATGTAAAGAAAAGCAGGACGCCAAATTTTTCCTCTGTGGCTGGAAGCTGATGATTGATGAAGCGAAAAAACGTATCCAGGAAATGGGCTACGATAGAAAAGCCATTCACCAGGAATTGTACGGATAGCGATGCTGTTATCAACTATCAATTAAATAATTATCAATTAATATTTTTCCTCGCTTATATTCGTCTAAACGAATAATTATGGGTGCTTCTTCACTCATTGTATTAATAATTGCTGCCATTGCCTTCTCTGGCATTGCTATCCTCGTTTCAAGATTTTATTAAAAGCTACTACCAACAAACAAAAAGGAGAGCCTTACGAATGCGGCATTCCTACCAAGGGAAAAGCATGGGTACAGATGAATGTGGGTTATTATCTTTTTGCACTTATCTTTTTAATATTTGATGTGGAATTGGTATTTCTCTATCCTTGGGCCGTGGTGGCAAAGAGTATGGGCTGGATAGCATTGGTGGAAATTGTTATTTTCTTTTTTATATTATTTATGGGATTCTTATATGCACATAAAAAAGGTGCGTTGAAATGGTTGTAGGGAAGCTCCTCCTAACCTCCCCGAAGGGGAGGAATAGCATCAGCACAAGGCTAACTTATTTGAAGAGTAAAATTATTCTTAGAAATTCTGAATGAGTGAGAAATCTGAAATATTAAAAGACTCTAAAAGCCCCCCTTCGGAGGGGTGGGGAGGCCTTTCCCGGCGATGTTCACAGTCTGGCAGGCGGTGAAGTGGTGCTGAGCAAACTCGACGACCTTATCAACTGGGCCAGGGCTAATTCCTTATGGCCACTCACTTTTGCCACCAGCTGCTGTGGTATTGAGATGATGGCAACGGCAAGTGCTAAATACGATTTCTCCCGGTTTGGTTTTGAAGTGGCAAGGGCTACGCCACGGCAGGCCGATGTAATTATTATTGCCGGTACCATTGTTAATAAAATGGCGCCGGTATTAAAAAGATTGTACGACCAGATGGCCGATCCGAAATATGTAATTGCGATGGGTGCCTGTGCTATCAGCGGCGGCCCTTTTTTTTATAATACCTATTCTGTAGTAAAAGGTGCTGACCATATTATACCGGTGGATGTATATGTAGCTGGCTGCCCGCCAAGGCCAGAAGCATTGCTGCATGCATTAATAACATTACAGGAAAAAATAAAAAGCGGATTGACGAGGGAACAGATGCCGAAACCCCAAACTTAAAGGCAGACCTCCCCAAACCCCTCCAAGGAGGGGCTTTAGTGAACTTAAGAATTTATTGAACTAATGACTGCTGAAGAACTGAAAATAAAAATTGCCGAACTGCTTCCCACTGCCACTTTTGAAGAAGGTGGTGAATGGCTCAATATTAATATAGAAGCGAAAGACTGGTTGCCTTTTGCGCAACAACTTCGATATGATGAAGCTTTATTCTTCAACTATCTTTTTTGCCTTACCTGTATTGACTGGAAAACACATTTGACGATGGTGTACCATCTTACTTCCACCACACACCGGCATAATATGGTGGTAAAAGTAAAGCTTGACAGAGCCAATCCTGAGATAGAAACAGTATCACATATATGGAGAACAGCAGAATTTCATGAACGGGAAGTGTATGAAATGTTTGGCGTAAATTTTCAGCACCACCCTGATTTACGTTTATTGATTTTGCCTGATGGCTGGGAAGGAAAGAATCCGATGCGGAAAGATTTTGAAGATGCGGTGAATATGATAAAACTATAGGGCGGCCCCTCTAACCTCCCCGATGGGGGAGGAATAGCAAGACACAAGGCCTGCTTATTTGGAAAGTAAAATTGTTTTTTGATATTGAAATAATATTTTGAATTTAAAATAATAAGCGACCCAGTCCCTTCCCCTCGGGAAGGTTAGGATGGGCTTCTCAAAATGTATAGAGAAACACAAATAGTAAACGACCCTTCTCTTATCCCCCCTTCGGGGGGTGGGGGGGCTGGAGATTTGTTATCAATGTTGGCCCGCAGCACCCTGCCACCCATGGTGTATTGCACTTGGTTATTACATTGAATGGTGAAACGATTAAAAAAGTGGAGCCACACCTCGGTTATATTCATCGCTCCATAGAAAAAATGTGTGAGAGCTTATCGTACCGGCAGTTTACCTATGTTACCAGCCGCATGGATTATTTATCGGCGCATATAAATAACCATGCCTGTGCGATGACGGTGGAGAAAGGCCTGCAGGTAGAAGTGCCACCAAGGGCACAGGTGATACGGGTACTGATGGATGAGCTTACCAGAATTGCATCGCATGAATTGTGGTGGGGGGCCATGGCCATGGATGTGGGAGCCTTCACTCCTTTCTTTCATGCTTTCAGAGAAAGAGAAAGTATTAATGATATCATGGAAGAAACCTGCGGTGCCAGACTAACCATGAACTATATGGTACCCGGCGGAGTGATGCAGGATATACATCCCAATTTTCAAAAAAGGGTAAAAGAATTTATGCAATTGTATAAAAGCAAAGTGCATGAGTATGATGAAATGGTAACCGGTAATATTATTTTTCAAAACCGGATGAAAGGGTGTGGGAATTATTTCTGCTGAAGATGCCATTTCTTATGGCTGCACCGGCCCGGTGGCAAGAGGCAGCGGCGTTAGTTGTGATATACGAAAGCTATATCCTTATGAAGTGTATGACAAAGTAGAATTTGATGAAGTACTCGAAACCGCTGGAGATTCCTTTGCCCGTTATTTGGTACGGGTAAAAGAAATGAACCAGAGCATCCGCATTATTGAACAATTGATAGATAATATTCCCGAAGGAGAATTTCAAACAAAAACAAAAGCGGTGTTGAAATTACCGAAGGGAGAATTTTATACCAGAGTAGAAACAGCCAGAGGTGAGTTAGGAGTTTACATAGTAAGTGAAGGTGGTACAACCCCGTACAGAATAAAATTCCGTTCACCGGGATTTTCTAATCTTTCTATTCTCGACCATATGATACGGGCGGAAAGATTGGTGATTTAATTGCGGCGATGGGAACCTTGGATTTGGTGATACCGGATATAGATAGGTAGAGACCTCCCTGCCCTCCGAAGGAGGGTTCTTGGACTCCGATTATTTAATGTTTGTTATTGAAATTAATAGAATTATTTAAAACATGATTAAATATATGAATGTGAGAGTAATTTATTATTGTTGTTTAATATTTGCGTTTCAGGTCGATATTTACATCCTGAGAAAGAAACTCAATGAACCAGAAATAAAGAATAACAGAAGGATGGTTCAATCTATTATATGTCTCATATGATAAACGAAATGGCAGGTTTAAAATACTATTTTGCAGTTGATTCATGGCAATCCTCTAAAACTATATCTACTTATGAAGATATGAGCTAATAAATCAAAGGCTGATAGATTCAATTTAATGATGTAATACAAAAGAATAAAGTATATTGAAGTTTATTATTTCAGCAAAAATATTGCAGCTCTGATATTATCCTATTACTGAGCTGAATAGAATGATGATGAAAAATAGACCGTTAATTTCAAAAAACAAAAAGTCTATATAATAATAATTGTTAGATTGAGTTTACAGGGTATAAGCTAGTTCATAACTGCGAATAGAAGTTTAGGGATTAATAAAGTATGCAGATAAAAATCTGATTTTTGAACGCAATTGCTAAATAGAATTACCGATGAAGAGTTAATTAATCACACCTCCTCCTTGGAAGGCGAATAGAATTAAATAGTAGAAATGGGGTGGACTAAATAAAAGAAAGTGAAGATGAACAACGAAGATGCCATGAAAAATAAATGCTAAAAAAATAAATTACAAATCCATCCCTGAGGGGAGGTTAGGCGGGCCTCGCAATTATGTGGAGCTTTTCTAACCATAGCAAACAATATTCATAACTGGTTAAGTGCAAACTTCAACCCTACATTCACTATCATCATCGAAATGGTGATGGCTGGTGTGGCGGTAATTAGTTTATTTGCCATACTGGGCCTGGTATTGGTTATCATGGAAAGAAAAGTATCGGCATGGATGCAGATACGGTTGGGGCCAAACAGAGTAGGACCAAAAGGAATGTTGCAATCGCTGGCCGACACTATCAAGCTGATAGTAAAAGAAGGATTGACACCAGATGGCGCCGATAAATTTTTATTCAACCTCGCACCATTCATTGCCATGATAGTGGCGATGTTGTTGCTGGCACCCATTGCATTTGCCAGCAATTTTCAATTGTGGGATTTGAATATTGGTGTATTGTATGTCTCGGCTGTTTCATCATTATCGGTAATTAGTATTTTAATGGCGGGTTGGGCAAGCAACAATAAATATTCATTGCTGGGTGCTATGCGCAGCGGTGCCCAAATTGTGAGTTACGAATTATCAGCCGGGCTTTCTGTGTTGGCAATTGTGGTATTGTGTGGTGATTTAAAAATCTCCACCATCATAGCATCACAAGCCGACGGCTGGTGGATTTTTAAAGGACATATTCCGGTGCTCATTGCATTTGTTACATTCATCATTGCGGTAACAGCAGAAACCAACAGGGCTCCTTTTGATATGGCCGAAGCAGAAAGTGAATTAACAGCCGGCTTTCATACCGAATATTCAGGAATGAAATTCGCTTTGTTCTTTCTGGCGGAATATGTAAATGTATTTATCGTTTGTGCTATTGGGGCCACTTTGTTTTTGGGCGGACCAATGCCATTTCATATTGGTGGGCTTACAGATTTTAATCATGTAATGGATTATATTCCATCAAGCCTTTGGTTTTTTGGAAAAACATTTTTCCTGATATTTTTATCATGTGGTTCCGGTGGTCATTTCCCCGATTACGTATTGACCAGTTATTAAATTTGGAGTGGAAATATTTATTACCAATAAGCATGATAAACTTGCTGGTGGTAACAGCGATGGCGATATTGGGGTGGCATTTTTAGGGAGTGGTGAATGGTGAGTAGTGAGTGGGTGAGTTAATGTAACAAGCTTTAAGTGCTACTATGAGCTTTTGTTGCGTCGCACACTTAGGGTTCTGTTCGCTATTGAGGAAACCTAGCCTCGGTTGTTTATAATAAAACTATTATTCTCACCCCTCCAAGGAGGGGAAGTAGAATACGGAATAAATATTTTTTCAAATAAAAATAGCTTTTAGAAGAATAAAGAAAAATCGCTTATCGGAGGGCAGGGAGGCTGGATATCATAAAAGGTATTTGACTTGCTGTAAAGTCGCTGCTGAGAGGCATGCGCCGTACCGGTTATTACTTTACACATCATAAAGAAATTATCACCCAGCAATATCCTGATAATAAGGATACGCTGAACCTGCCCGAACGGTTCAAAGGCGAAGTGGTAATGCCGCATGATGAAAAGAATGAACATCGCTGCACCGGTTGCCAGGCTTGTGAGCTGGCTTGCCCCAACGGTACTATCAAAGTAATTTTTAAAAATGAACTGACGCCGGAAGGCAAAAAGAAAAAAGCAATTGATAAGTTAGTCTATCATCTTGAATTGTGTACCATGTGTAATTTATGTGTGGAAGCCTGCCCTTCGGATGCTATTGTAATGGCGCAGACTTTTGAACATAGTGTATTTGACAGAAGTAAGTTGACAAAAATTTTAAATAATCCGGGGAGTAAGATTATGGAAGGGGTAGAGTAAGAGCCTCCCCAACCCCTCCTTCGGAGGGGCTTTAGACATTTTAAAGAAAGAAAAGTATAATAGTAAACGAAACCAAGAAATGAGAAATGATTTTTATAAAATGAGGCATCAAAAAGTCCTCCCCAGCGGGGAGGATTTAGGAGGGGCTTCTTTTTGAACGGCTCAACTATCATATTCTATTTACTAGCAGCTCTAACGCTAACCTGCGGATTATTGTCGGTAACAACAAGACAAATATTCCGGGCGGCAATTTATTTATTGTTTGCACTGGTAGGTATTGCCGGCATTTACTTCTGGCTGCAGTATGAGTTCATTGCGGCCGTACAGATTGTAGTGTATGTAGGCGGAATAGTAGTGCTTATTATCTTTTCTATTTTCCTTACACAGCAAGCCGGTGAAAAGTTGACGAAGCAAAAACTGGACAGGAAAATATTTTCAGCGCTGGCTGCTTTTTGTGGGTTTGCGTTGGTGATGTTACAAGTATACCAGCATGAGTTTGTAGTAACGACTGCAACTACCACATCACCGTCTGTTGCTGATATTGGTAGACAAATGCTGAGTGTAAATGAAACTGGTTATGCACTACCTTTTGAAGTAATTTCAATGCTGCTGCTGGCAGCATTGATTGGGTGTATTGTAATTGCAATCAGAGAGGCCTCCCCCCAACCCCTCCGAAGGAGGGGAGCAGGAGATTCAAAATCGAAACTAGTAATGTTAATCAAAATTTATATCATATCAACAGCTAAAAAGTCCTCCCCATCGGGGAGGATTTAGGAGGGGCTTTATGCAACCAGGATTATATCACATATTATTCATCAGCGCTGCACTCTTCTTTATTGGAGTGTACGGTTTCCTTACCCGGAAAAACCTTGTCACTATGCTGATGAGTATTGAACTGATATTAAATAGTGTGAACCTGAATTTCATTGCCTTTAATAAATACCTATGGCCGGGAAAAATGGACGGATTGTTTTTCACTTTATTTATTATCGCTATTGCTGCGGCAGAGGCAGCGGTGGCTATTGCTATCATTATTAATTTATACCGCAGTCATAATTCTATTGATGTAGATAATGCAGAAGAATTAAAGTATTAAGTAACCGATGCCCAACGCAACTATTATAGCACTAATTCCCATACTGCCCTTAGCAGGATTTATTTTGCTGGGTTTATTTGGAAAGAAGTATGCTGGTAAATATGCCGGAGCCATTGGCACTGCATTAATGTTGGCATCAACACTTATTGCTGTTTATACGGCGTATGAATATTTTACAACGGCCAGCGTAGGCCATTACCCCAGATTAGTTGCTTTCAATTACGAGTGGTTAAAATTTTCGGACAAACTTTCTATCAATATCGGCTTGCTGCTCGACCCTATCTCCATGATGATGATAGTAGTGGTTACTTTTATTTCTTTGATGGTGCATATCTATAGCCTTGGCTATATGAAAGGAGAAAAAAGATTTGCCATCTATTATGCCTATCTCGGCCTCTTTACTTTCTCCATGCTTGGCTTGGTATTATCATCCAATATTTTCCAGATTTATATTTTCTGGGAGTTAGTGGGTGTTTCTTCATTTCTGCTTATTGGGTATTACTATGACAAACCAAGTGCTGTAGCTGCCTGTAAAAAAGCATTTATCGTTACCCGTTTTGCCGACCTTGGTTTTTTAATTGGCATACTGGTTATTTCTTATTCATCCGGTACATTAGATTTTAATACCATGATTGCCACCCTGACTTCGCCGGAGTCAAGCGGATTTAAAGCATCGGTTGAATCAACATTTCTTGGTGTATCTGCTGTTACATGGGGTGCTTTATTAATATTCATGGGTGGTGCAGGCAAGAGTGCTATGTTCCCATTGCATATCTGGCTGCCCGATGCCATGGAAGGACCCACACCTGTTTCGGCGTTGATACATGCGGCAACAATGGTAGTGGCAGGTGTTTATTTAGTAGCAAGGTTATTTCCCATCTTCGCTATCACTACTCCTGTTGTGTTGGAAGTTATTGGATGGATAGGTATTGTTTCGGCCATCATCGCCGCTATCATTGCCTGTACACAAACAGATATTAAAAGAGTGCTGGCTTATTCTACTATGAGTCAGATTGGTTTTATGCTATTTGCGTTGGGTGTTTCTAAATATGGCGGTGAAGGCGGACTAGGATTTACTGCGAGTATGTTTCATTTATTTACTCATGCCATGTTTAAAGCATTGTTGTTTTTGGGAGCCGGTGCAGTTATCCATAATGTACATAGCAATGAAATGAAAGATATGGGGGGCTTGCGCAAGTTCATGCCCATTACACATATTACATTTCTGGTTGCTTGTCTCGCCATTGCTGGGGTACCACCGTTTGCCGGTTTCTTCAGCAAGGAAGAAATTTTGTTAGCTGCTTATCATAATAACCCGGCTATATATTGGCTGGCATTAGTTACTTCCGGCCTTACAGCTTTTTATATGTTCCGTTTGTACTTTAGTATTTTTTGGAACAAACCTTATCATGCACATACTGAAATCATCGCCTTCGTAAAACATGGCGGTAAGAAGGCGGAATGACAATGATGTTGCCCCTTATTATATTGGGCATTGCAGCCGCCTTTGCAGGTTTTATTCCCTTCGGGAAATATGTAAGTTCCGACGGCACCCGGTTAGAATCACACTTTGATTTATCTTTTTCTATTTTACCAGTGGCCTTAGGGCTGATTGGAATTTTCACCGCCTACTGGATGTATAAAAAGAAAAATGACAAACCAGAAAAAGTAGCTGCTTCGCTGGGCGGTTTATATAAAGCAGCCTATCACAAATTTTATATTGACGAAATATATCTTTTCATTACAAAGAAAATATTATTCAATCTGGTAGGCCGGCCAGCCGCCTGGTTCGATAAAAATATAGTGGATGGGATGATAAATTTTAGCGGCACAGCCACACAAGTTGTTTCAGAGAAAATTAAAAAAATGCAATCAGGAAAAGTGCAGCAGTATGCCATGTACTTTCTGTTAGCAGCGGTTATCATAGCAGCCATATTTATTTATGCGTGGAAATAATTTTGAATGAACCTATTATTACTCATAGCAACCCCATTATTAACAGCACTGGCTGTTTTACTTTGCCGCAATAAAGAGCAGGTAAAATGGACAGCACTGGCAGGGGCTGTGTCGCAGTTGGGTATCAGTATTTTTTTACTGGTTGTATATAATCAGGAAAAAGCAGCGGGTAATACGGCTCAAATGCTGTTTGAAGAAAACTACAAACTCTTCAGTTCGCCTAATATCAATTTTCATTTCGGGGTGGATGGCATATCTGTCGCTATGATATTGCTTACTTCATTTGTATTGATTGCCGGTGTATTAGTTTCCTGGAATATAGAAAAGATGACCAAAGAGTTTTATTTTTTACTAATACTTCTTGCATTGGGGGCTTATGGTTTCTTTATCTCGTTGGACTTATTTATCCTTTTCTTCTTCCTCGAAATATCAGTTATTCCGAAATATTTATTAATTGGAATCTGGGGCAGTGGTAGAAAAGAGTATGCTGCCAATAAATTAGCATTAATGCTGATGGGTGGTTCGGCATTAATATTGGTAGGTATGCTAGGGTTATACTTTTCAGCCGGGCATAGTTTTGATATAATGACTTTGTCAAAGACTTCTATCCCTTCAGATATTCAGCATATTATCTTCCCGTTATTATTTGTTGGCTTCGGTGTATTCACTGCATTATTTCCCCTGCATACATGGGTACCCGACGGACATTCGTCTGCACCTACAGCAGGCTCTATGTTTTTGGCTGGTATATCTATGAAACTCGGTGGCTATGGTTGTTTGCGAATAGCAACATACTTATTGCCAGAAGGGGCAAAGCAGTATGCTGATATCATTATTATACTTTCTGCCATTGCTATTTTATACGGCGCATTCGCCACAATGATGCAGAAGGATTTGAAATATATCAATGCTTACTCATCTGTAAGTCATGTTGGATTTAGTTTACTCGGTATCGGAATGTTAACACAAACTGCCATAACCGGGGCAATGATGCAAATGGTATCGCATGGGTTGATGACAGCCCTCTTCTTCGCCGTTATCGGAATGATATACGACCGTACCCATACAAGGCAGGTAAATGAAATGGGAGGGCTGATGAAGACAATTCCATTCATCACAACCGTATTTTTTATTGTAGGTCTTTGTTCATTAGGTCTGCCGGGCTTAAGTGGCTTTGTAGCAGAGATGAAGGTGTTTGTTGGCTCATGGGAGAATGCAGGCGCATTTCACCGTATTGCAACTATTGCGGCCTGTATGTCAATAGTGGTAACAGCAGTTTATATTTTAAGAGCTATTGGTAATGTGGCAATGGGGCCAATAAAGAATGAAGTTCATTTACAATTAAAAGATGCAACATGGAATGAAAAGTTGGCGGCCATAATTTTAGTTGCCGGAATTTTAGCAATTGGTATTGCCCCGGGCTGGTTAAATAATTTATTGCAGCCTGCTGCCGAAGAGATAATGAATAAAATTAGCAGAAAATAAATTTGCATGGATGAATGAATTTCTCACATTAATGAAAAGTGAACTGGTGATAACCTTTATCATCTTCCTATTACTGTTTATTAAGATCGGTAAGGGGATGAAGAATGAATCGTTATTGCCGATAATTCAGTTTTTATTACTTGTCAATTTTATTCTCGGTTTCTTTTTTAATAAAGAAGGCAATTTGTTTGGTGATATGTTTTATACCACACCACTTATTGCGTTTCAAAAAAACATATTAAGCCTTGGTGTTTATCTTATTTCATTGCTTTGTGCAGACTGGTTAAAGAAAACACCACACCTGCCGGAATTTTTTATGCTGATGCTATCAGCATTGCTCGGAATGTTCTTGCTGCTTTCAAGCGGTAACTTATTAATTTTCTATTTATCACTGGAGCTGGCAACCATACCGGTGGCAGCAATGGCTAACTTCGATTTAGATAAAAAACGTTCGGCAGAAGGTGCGATGAAGATGATTTTGTCCTCAGCATTTTCGTCGGGCATTTTATTGTTTGGTATCTCGTTGTTATATGGGGCAACTGGTACAATTAGTTTGCCCGAGATATCAAGATATTTAGATGGCTCACCTTTGCAGATACTGGCTTTTGTATTTGTATTTACTTCTTTTGCATTCAAACTTTCCATTGTTCCTTTTCATTTATGGACGGCAGATGTGTATGAAGGATCACCCATAGCCACTACTTCTTTTCTTTCAGTAATATCTAAAGGGGCTGTTGCATTTGTTTTTATTACTGTTTTATACAGGGTGTTTTTCCCTATGCGGGAAATCTGGTACCTCATGGTGATAGTACTGGCTATTGTTACCATGCTGGTTGGTAACCTGTTTGCCATACGGCAACAAAATATAAAACGGTTTCTTGCCTTCTCTTCTATAGCGCAGGTGGGTTTTATTTTGGTGGGCATAAGTGGCAGTTCCAATGCAGGTGTTATATCCGTGGCATATTTTGTACTGGTGTATGTGTTTTCCAACCTTGCTGCTTTTGGTGTGGCTTCAGTTATTGCAGAACAAACCGGGAAGGAAAATATTGATGATTACAAGGGCTTATATAAAACGAACCCTTTTCTTAGCTGGGTACTGGCATTGGCTTTATTTTCACTGGCGGGCATACCGCCAACTGCTGGTTTCTTTGGAAAATTATTTTTGCTAACCGCCGGTGGCGAAAAAGCAGATTACTGGTTTATTATTATTGCGGCATTAAATATGATAATCTCACTTTATTATTACCTGCGGGTTATAAGGGCAGTGTTTATGGATAAAAACGAAAATCTAGTGGAGAAAGTAAAAATAAACCCATCTGTAAAATTGGGATTGGTAATTTGCGGGGCTGGTATTGTACTGCTTGGGTTGATGAGCTGGGTGTACGAATATATTGTTTCGTTGATTGGATAGTAACTTCGAAGTATTGCTGAATAGAATTACTAAACGATGAAGTGAGTGACACAACAGACGATGATAGTAGTAATGCAGATGGCCACAAAAAATAAATTTTTATAAATGGCACTTAATAAAAATCATGAGTTTGAAGAATTAAACGGTGTTAAATGTGGCATCGTGGAAAAAAATGCAAGACCTGAAAGAGTTGCATTTTTAAAAGAACTATTGGAGTATAATGGATTTGAAGTAATAATAGCTGCAACACCTCCACCAAAAGCTGCTGTGCCAGCTACGCCAAAGGAAGGAGAAGAAGTTGTTGCCTCCCCGCTTCCACCGCTTGCCCCTGAAACAGTTACCATCGGTGTAACCGATTATACATTTAATTCTATCAATGCTATTTTTGGCAGATTGTTAAAATGTAAAAATGGACAAATTGTAACGTTGGCTTATTGGCAGCAGCAAGAAGCAACCAGTAATGATGAAGTTCCTTATTGTGAAAATAAAGAAACATGGAGATAAAAAACTTATTTGAACCTGCAGTTAAGCAGGACATCATCGACCGCATCAACAAACTAACAATCCAATCGCAACGGCAATGGGGAAAGATGGATGTGGCACAAATGCTTTGCCATGTGCAGGCGCCAATGAGTGTGGCATTTGGAAATACCTCAGTGAAGGGCAACTGGCTGATGCGAATGATTTTACCTTTTTTTAAAAGCCTGCTTTATAATGAAAAACCATGGAAGCAAGGGTTGCCAACAGATAAAACATTTATCACTACCGGTTCTTCGAAAGATTTTGATAATGAAAAAACAATGGTGCTGAATATGCTAAACCGTTTTACGGAAGGTAATATGATTAATGAGAAGCATCCGATATTCGGTAAATTAACTAAAGAACAATGGAGCAAAGCCACCTGGAAGCATTTGGATCATCATTTGAAGCAGTTTGGTGTGTAATTATTCCTACTTCACCCTCCCCGGGTTTTTCTTTATAAATTCATCCCAGCCTTTCAACCCCTTGGTTAATTTACCCAATGGGGAGCTTGATTGAAAGTGGTGGCACATGGCTACTGCCAGTGCATCCGTAGCATCATAGTGTTTAGGGCTTTCTTTAAATGCAAGCAATGTTTGCAGCATCTTCATCACCTGCTCTTTATCTGCATTACCATTACCGGTAATAGATTGTTTTACTTTTTTGGGTGAGTATTCAGTTACTTCCAATCCATGCCGCATGGCTGCCGCAATAGCCACACCCTGTGCCCGCCCCAGCTTAAGCATACTCTGTACATTTTTTCCGAAGAAGGGGGCTTCAATAGCAAAATCGGTTGGCTGGTATTTTGTAATCAATCCGCTTACAGTATTAAAAATCAGTTGCAATTTTTTATAAGTGTCTTTTACGTTGCCGGGTTTTAATACACCTAATTCGAGTAACGAAGCTTTGCCATTTGTAATAGTAATAAGGCCATAGCCCATTACTATTGTTCCGGGGTCGATACCCAATATTATTTTAACAGGCTTTTGCAAACAGCAATGTATTTTTACAAGGTTAATGAAACTGAACAAAAATACCCAAATCTTCATCAACTACTTCCTGGGGCCGCTGCTGTTTGCAGGGCTTTCATGGTTTATTTATAAAGAAATAAAAAAACAGCCCAACCTTGGCAGTGTGTTTACGGCATTCAAATCATCAACAGGTGCAATATACCTGCTTGGTGTTTTGCTGCTGATGGTTGTTAACTGGTCGCTTGAAGCTATCAAATGGAAATTATTGGTGCGTCCCATTCAGCCAATCAGTTTTTTAAAATCATTTAAGGCAGTATTATCTGGTGTCTCCTTTACAATGATAGCACCCAACCGTATGGGCGAATATTTAGGCCGTGTTTTATACATGAATGATGGCAACAGGCTAAAAACAATTTCAATGACAGTTGCCGGGAGCATCAGCCAGTTAATAATAACACTGCTGATGGGCGGCATTGGTTTGATTGTATTGAAAGCGGACATGGAAACAAAAAACCTTATCTCTCCATTGTGGATGCAGATGGTGATATACGGTGTACTGGCAGTGCTGGTAGTTTTAACACTTTTTTATTTTCGGTTGTCGTGGCTGGTTCGTTTAGTAGAGCGGTTGCCGGGCAGCAGTCGGTTTGTTTATTTGGTAAAGGCATTAGAGGGGCTGGATGCAACTTTATTGTTACGGCTTTTGTCTTTGTCGCTGTTACGTTTTGCTGTTTTTATCGTTCAATATTACCTTATGTTTCGTTTGTTTGAAGTAAACATTACAGCATGGCAGGCTTTTTGGGCAGTGAGTGTTTCGTTCTTAATAATGGCAGTAATTCCATCTTTTGCTATTGCAGAACTGGCGCAGCGGGGTTTTATAGCAAAAACAATTGTGGGTTTATATAGCAGCAATGTACTGGGTATTATTACTGCTACTGCAGGAATCTGGGTTATTAATTTAATGCTGCCCGCCATAGCAGGTAGTTTATTAATTTTAGGCATAAAGAAGTTATTAAAAGAAAAAGATGAAGAAACTTAAGTTATTTGCTCCGTTATCATTGGCATTGTTTGCATTTTCTGTAAAAACAGCAGCACCTGCTGGTGAGGGCTTGTGCGGTATAAAAAATGTGGCCATAAGTGTTAATGAGGAAGCCACCTTTAAAGTATTTTATGCAGTCGCAGGAATTTATGTAGATGCAGGTAATGCTACTTTTAGTACCAAATTAGAAACATTAAACAACCGCCCTGTTTATCATATTACTGGTGAAGGAAAAACAAATTCATCTTATAACTTAATTTATAAAGTACATGATAAGTATGAGAGCTTTATTGATACGGCTACTATGCAGCCGCTTAAATTTTTACGGAATGTAAACGAAGGCGGGTATAAAATTTACCAGAACTATACCTTTAATAAAACAGCCAATACAGTTGTTACACAGGATGGGGTATTTAAAACCCCTGCCTGCATACAGGATGTGGTAAGTGCCATGTATTATGCCCGCAATATTGATTTTTCACAGCTACGACCCAATGATAAAATCCCTTTCGCAATGTTCCTGGATAATGAAGTGTATAATATGTATATCCGTTATGTGGGAAGGGAAGAAGTAAAAACCAGGTACGGCAAATTCAATGCTATTAAAATAAAACCGCTTTTGCTGAAAGGCCAGATATTTGATGGCGGCGAGCAAATGACGGTTTGGGTATCAGACGATGCCAATCATATACCATTACGTATTGAAAGCCCATTAGTAGTTGGTAAAGTAAAAATTGATATGATGAGCTATGCTAATCTCAGGTATCCGCTGACTTCGTTGATTAAGAAGAAGTAGGAAAAGGAAGAAATTTATAAGCCACAACGTATTTCATTTAAAGGGATGCTTTGTGGCTTTTGTTTTAATAACTTCTGCCCACCGTATCACAAGCTGCTTTCAGTAAAGAATTATTATCGCCCGCATCCTGCCATTTCTCCCAAAGCATCACACCATTGGCAATGTCTTTTGCCAGTTTGGCTTTTCGCTTGACCGTGTATTGGCCATTATAATAAATAATGTGTAGTTGGTAGTGGCCGTAACCACCGCCGAATCATATTGCGGGTTGCCGCCCTGTGCGAATATGCGATTTATAGGTAAGTACCGTATTCTTTGTGTAATACCCGAAGGTCTTCCGTAAGCAGGTAAGCCCAGCACACATTTTGATGCCGGCATTCCCCTTGTGTTCAACCAGTAGTTCAAGCAGGTTTTGCCAGGGTATAATCACTGTGATGCCTATAAGGGACTGATCGTACTGAAATCATCATAGGCCATTACATTGAAAAAATCAACATAAGGAAATATCTCATTGCGGATGGCATCCCTGAATGCCCCCGGCATATTTACCCGCCGTGATAGCGCTGATAAATAATACCGGGCATCGCGGTGCAAGGAATCCGACAATTCTTTCATCAATAAGGTAAAAGTGGCATCCGTACCATCCGCTGTGGTAGGAAATTCCCAGTCCATATCCACCCCATCCAGGTTATTGGCCCGCACCACATTCATTACATCTTTTATAAAATTATTACGGCCTGCGGCCGTGGCTGCCATATTTTTAAAATTCGTCTTGCCATCCCCACTACCATCATTGATACCCAGAAATATTTTGGCATTGTTGGCCCTTGCTTTGTCCCTACTGCAGATAAGTAGAAGCGGTGATGCTGGTGCAGATAAATGTTCCGGAACTATTCACTCGCATAAAATGCATACACCACCACATTGGTCATCCTGAATTTTACATCGGGTACATCATGCCAGGTTTCTGTAAGAAGGAAAATAGCCCACCACATAATAACCAAAAGGAGGCGGGGCCTGTATCATTGCAACAGTAAATGAAGTAACTGTTGAACTGGCACAACCGGCGGCTGCGCCATTCGCATTTTTTGGTTGCACATACCAGTATAATGTTTGGCTTGAAGCAAAGACCAGGCACCGTATAATTATAAGTGGTTCCTGGTAACATTGCTTGCAAGCACGGTGGCAGTAGTTGCAGAAGCTCCCAAATAAACATCATAACCGGTGGCTCCACTGACAGCTGTCCAGCTAAGCGTAACAGAAGTTGATGTAATAAATACTCCATTGGCCGGAGCAGTATTAGCTGAACACCCGGGGGTGGCGGTGAGGCGGAGGTGGAGTATGTGCCCCCTTTTTACTGCAGGAGTTGATAATAATGCAACAATGACAAGACAATAATGCAATTTCGTAATCCCATAAGCGATTAGTTTTAAATGTTCAAATTACAGTTATTTAGCCCTGAATATAGCATACTTTTTGGAAGCCCCTGTTTTTTATAGTAGGTTTGTCTCCTTAAAAATACCAATTAATGAAGAAGTTTCTTATAACGATTGTTCTCTCTGTAAGCCTTGTTGCCAAATCAATTGCCGATGAAGGGATGTGGCTGCCATTGCTGCTTGGCCAGCAGGTGTATAATGAGATGGTGAAAAAAGGGTTGAAACTTACCAAAGACCAGTTGTATAATATCAACAAAGCCATCGCTGAAAGATGCCATCATCATTTTTGGCGGCGGCTGTACCGGCGAAATTGTAAGTGCCGAAGGTTTGATATTCACCAACCACCACTGCGGCTATGATGCTATTCGCCAGTGCAAGCACGTATGACCGAACATAATTATCTGCAAAATGGTTTTTATGCAAAAAATAAAGAGGAAGAAATCCCTACCACGCTTATCTGTGCAATTTCTTGTTACGCATTGATGATGTAACCAAAGAAGTGATGGATTCACTGAAAGGATCTAGTGGTACAGAAAGAGTGCAAAAACAAGCATGCGGTACTGGCTGCCATCAATAAAAGAATGAGTGATGCCAGCAAGAATATTGAAACAAGAGTAAGCTCTTTATTCAAAGGCAACCAGTTCCTTGCTTTTGTGTACCAGCGTTACTACTGATGTTCGCTTGGTAGGTGCACCGCCTGAAAGTGTTGGAAAATTTGGTGGCGATACCGACAACTGGGAGTGGCCCCGCCATACCGGTGATTTTTCTGTTTTCCGTGTATATACCAAATGCAGATGGAAGCCCGGCTAAAAGAGATGAGGCCATGGATGGTAATATCCCAATGAAACCAAAATGGTACTTACCTGTTTCATTGAAACCATTAAAAGATGGCGACTTTTCCATGATATGGGGTTACCCCGGCGGCACCAACCGTTATGAAAGTTCTTATGGTATTCAATTGGCAACAGATATCAACAACCCCACCTTGGTGAAGCTGCGGGATGTGCGGTTGAAATATATGTTTGAAGAAATGAAGAAAGATCCGGCCATCAAATTGCAACTGCTTCTTCGTATGCAGGCATTGCCAACTACTGGAAATTTTATGATGGCGAAACAAAACAATTGCTGAAGTATGATGTGTATGGACAGAAGAAAAATGTTTGAACAAAAATTTATGCACATGGGCCAAAGGCAAACCTGAATATGAAAACATTTTTACCGATTGGGGCAAAGCCTACGAAGCATGGAGGCCTTATGCCAAACACCGGCAGTATATCAATGAAGGTATTTCCGGCTCACCCCTAATAGCATTTGCTGCTTCGCTTATGCAATTAGAAGCCGCCATGGTAAAAGCAGGCACTACACAGGCTGATATAAAAAAAGCAGTGGATGCTGCTGATGTAACAGAGAAAAATTTTCTGGAAGAAGAAAATAAAATTTCTGACCAGAATATTGTGGCGGCTGTTACAAGGATGTTTTACGAAGATGTAGATAAAGAGCAGCACCCTGTAGGCTTTTACGGTACATTAAAAAATACCTATGGCCCGTTGGATGATGATGCTACATATAAAAAATATGCAGCCGATATTTTCAGTAAGACGATGATCTTGGATGATGCAAAGTGGAATGCTTTTGTTGCCAACCCAGATGCAGTTACCCTGCAAAGTGACCCGGCTTTTGCACATGCCAGCTGCTTTCTTTACCAATTATACCAGCAAGTATTTACCCTATTCCCAGCAGTTCAATGCAAAGAACATGGAAATGGGAAGGCTGTACCTGAAGGGTATCATGGAAATGGATCCTGTAAAAGCAAAGATGATGTACCCTGATGCTACATTTACCATGCGGGTGAGCTATGGCAATGTAAAATGATACCGCCCACAGGGATGCAGTGTTTTATGATTATGTAACCACATCAAAAGGGTTGTTGGAAAAATACAAGGCCGGCGATTATGAATTTGATTTGCCAGCTAACCAAATTGAACTGCTGAAGAAAAAAGATTTTGGCCAGTATATGGATCCCACCAGAAAAGACCTGGTGATAGGTTTTATTACCACCAATGATATTACAGGGGGCAATTCCGGTTCGCCGGTAATAAATGGCAAAGGCGAACTGATCGGTCTTGCTTTCGATGGCAACTACGAAGCACTTAGCCATAAACTGGCTTTTGATAAAGACCTGAACCGCACTATTTGTGTTGACATCCGCTATGTACTGTGGTGTATTGATAAATTGGGCGGCGGCAGCAATATTATTAAAGAACTGAAGTTGATGAAGTAACCATCATAATAATTAACTTTAAAGCGTCTTGCAATTAGTGAGGCGCTTTTTGTTTTATGAGGAATTTACGTCTTGGTAGAAAAATATTAGTTACGTTTCTTTTTGCCTTTACTGCTACAGTAATTACTGCGCAATACCCCGGCTTTAGCATTAGTACAGATGTAAGCCTACAGCATAATTTTAAAAAGGGGCAACGTTTTACGGCTGTCGGCCATACCACCTACGCCAATTTTCATATAACAAAAAAAGACGGGGCATATATCTCTTTTGCTTATTACTCAAACGGAAAATTTAATAATGATGTGGTGGCAGTTGCCAAAGCCCCATCTACATTGCCACAACAGGTTGGCTATATAAACAAATCGAACCTGCGGCTCCGGCATTTTTCCATTGGGTGGAAAAGGTATTTAAAAGGCGAACCTGATATTGAAAGTGGCTGGAACTTGTATGGCTATGCAGGGTTTGGTATAATGCCGGGTGATATTACAAATACCCATACAGTAACCATTGATACTGCTCTTTATAATTTGCCAGTACTAAGCGGCACAGGAAAATTTACAAGGCTTACCATTGATGCCGGTATTGGCTGGGAATATTTGTTAGGGGGGGATTTATATTTTTATTCCGAAGGAAGGGTGTACATACCAACGACTGATTACCCCAGTAAGTATCTTTTTATAAATAGCAAAGCCCCCTTTGCAGCCATGCTGGGTATCGGCCTCCGGCTTCTTTTCTGATTATAGTAATTTAATATCAAACCGTCCTTCAGTTACAACCAAAGGGGCATCACCAGCTACAAGCGGAGTAGCAGTAAACTCAAATGTACCCGATACAATTTTTGCAACCCTGTCTATTTTTGTAATAGTAACCGAGCCTGTTTTTGATGCAGAAGTTACCCATTCACTTATCGGCGTAAGCCTTCTTTTAACATAGTAGGCATAGCTGGTAGCAGTAGTAGGGTGAGAGGCAAAGGTGTTCAGGGAATAAGTACCCGGTGCTAAAACATTCTGAATATAAAATGCAAATTCTGTTTCGTTGGGGGATGATGCAAAATTTCTTGCATTAATGCGGATATCGTCACCAAGGGCAGCTGCTTCTAATATATCGTTGGCAGGTATTGGGCCAAAACCCTGCGGTGCCCAAAACTCACCATTAATTTTTGCGCCAAATGTGTTGGCACCGGTTTGAGTATTGCCAGGCAGTTCTTTTATTTCCTTTTTGCAGGAAAAAAGCACAACGGCAGATAAAATTGCTATAAGGGTCCGTTTCATCTTTACTGGATTTATTGTTAAACGTTTTTTTAAGGGCTTTGGTATATTTGGATATTGGTAAATATCAAAAACAAGGCCAGCTTTATACTGTATTTGTAAAAGCAAAATGGCATTATGTAATTTATAACTATGGCACAGCAACTAACCATTACAAAAACAGAACTTTATAAACTATCTATTCCATTAAAAGAGCCGTTTACCACCTCTCTGGGTGTGGATACGGATGCCAAAAATGTTTTGGTAAAAATTACAACTGATGGCGGTATTATTGGTTTTGGAGAGTGCAGCCCTTATATGCCGATAAATGGTGAAAGCCAGGATACCTGTTTTATGGTGGGGCAATATTTTGCACAGGCTTTAAAAGGAAAAGATGCTTTGCAGATTGAAAACTGTGTGGGGCTGATGGATAAAATTATTTATGCCAACAGCAGCATTAAAAGTGCATTTGATATGGCTTTGTATGATATTGCTTCGCAAGATGCAGGTATGCCGTTGTATAAATTTATTGGTGGTGAAAAGAATAAAATTATTGTTACTGATTATACTGTAAGTGTGGGTGATGTAGGTGATATGGTGGCGCAGGCATTATGGATAAAAGAACAGGGTTTTCCGGCAATAAAAGTAAAGTTGGGAAAAGATGGAAAGAAAGATGTGGAGAGGATAAGGGCGATAAGAAAAGCAGTAGGGAATAAAATCCCTTTGCGGATTGATGCCAACCAAGGCTGGAAAGTAAAAGAAGCAATAAAAACATTAAATGCGTTGGCTGAATTTAATATCCAGCATTGCGAAGAACCAATAGCCAGGTGGAAATATATGAAACTGCCAAAAGTAAAAAAACAAAGCCCAATACCAATAATGGCAGATGAGTGCTGTGGTGATGAACATGATGCCGAAAGATTGATTGCATTAAATGCCTGCGGTTACTTTAACATTAAGCTGGGAAAATCGGGCGGTATATTTAAAGCATTAAAAATGGTGAAGATGGCTGAAGGGGCGGGCATACACTTACAGGTAGGTGCCATGCTGGAATCAAGATTAGCAATGACGGCCTTTGCACATTTTGCCCTTTGCAGCCCAATGATAGAGCATTATGATTTTGATACAGCCATGATGCACAGCAAAGATTATGTAAGCGGTGGTATAGAATACAAAACAAACGGGGTGGTGGAAGTACCTGATGTGCCGGGGTTAGGGGCAATGATTGAAGATAAATGGCTGGAGGAGATGGAGAAGGTGTTTGTATAATACTATTCCCTGTTCTTCGTATCAATAACAATTGTTACCGGTCCGTCATTCAGTAATTCAACTTTCATATCTGCGCCAAATATCCCTGTTTTAATTTCTTTGCCTAAATCAGTTGAAAGTTGTTGTATCATTTTTTCATATAGGGGTATGGCAATGTCTGGCTTGCTTGCTTTTATATAGGAAGGGCGGTTTCCTTTTTTTGTAGAGGCATGAAGGGTAAACTGGCTTACCAATAATATGTCGCCTTTTTTGTCAAGAAGAGATTCATTCATTACTCCTGCTGCGTCATCAAAAATGCGAAGGTTTACAATTTTACCACTCAGCCATTCAATGTCTTCTGTGGTGTCTGCATCTTCAATTCCCAGTAATACCAGCAACCCAAAGCCAATCTGCGAATGTATTTTCGCATCAATCGTTACACTGGCTTTTGATACCCGTTGAATTACTGCTCGCATAAACTCGTTGCTGGTTGTTAGTAGCTGGTGAAATTTCCTATAAAGATAATATCATAACTTTATAAGCTAACAAGAAACCAAAAACGGGCAACCAGTAATATGAATCTTCTCCCCGAAATACAATTTCAAACTACCCGAAGCGGAGGCAAGGGTGGCCAGAATGTAAATAAAGTGGAAACAGCGGTTATCGCTTCTTTTCATATCCGGTCATCTTTGCAGCTTACACAGGAGCAAAAGGATTTAGTAGCAGAAAAATTAGCGAACCGGGTAAATAGTGAAGGCTTTCTGATGGTGAAAGCCCAGACCCACAGGACCCAACTATCCAACAAAGGAGAAGCAGTAAAAAAGATAAATGAACTGGTGTCAAAAGCATTGGAAAAGAAAAAGCCCCGTATTGCTACTAAAACAAGCAAGGCTGCAAAAGAAAAAAGATTAGAGTCGAAGAAAAGGAAGGCGGATATAAAATCGGGGAGGCAGAAGTTTAAGTTGGATTAGTTATAAATATGAGATGGTATTTGCTGCCATGAAAACGGAACGATGAAAAGTGCGACGCAACAACCGATGCCATGAAAAATAAAAGCTGGCAACAAAAATTTTAAAATAAACTGAAGAACCTTTCGTTTTGATAATACGTAAATTATTTAGATACAAGTTTACATGCCAAGAAATCTTCTTACCATATCAACCTTTATAATTTTTATTGCTGCTTTCTCATACCTTTTTGGCTCATGCCAAAAGGAGCAGAATACAAAAGGCATTGAATTGGTGCAGCAGGAAATCCCAACTGGCTTTCCACAACCTTCTTATAGTTTTTTAGATAACCCGTTGAGCAAAGAAGGAATTGAATTAGGCAGAAAATTATTTTACGATGGCCGTTTATCAATTGACAACCTTCATCCCTGCTCCTCCTGCCATCAGCAAATTGCAGGCTTTGGTACATTTGAGCATGACCGCAGCCATGGTGTTTTTGATTCACACACATTAAGAAATGCACCGGTATTATTTAACCTTGCATGGAATACCAGCTTTCATTGGAATGGCGAATTCAATAACCTTCAGGATGCAATTGCCCAACCCATTCATGGCAATCATGAAATGGGTGAAACATACGGAGGCATTATTAGTAAAATAAAAGGGGATGATGGTTATCAGCAGCAATTCAGGAAAGTATTCCGTAGTAATATTATCCGCCCGGAGTATATTTTAAAAGCACTGTCACAGTTTACAGGTTACATGACCTCGGCAAATTCTAAGTACGATAAATATAAAAAAGGGGAAACAGCTTTTTCTGTTCTGGAGGAAAGTGGGTATAATTTATATAAGGCCAAGTGTGCAACCTGCCACCCGGAACCTATGTTTACCGATTATAGTTTCCGCAATATTGGTTTGCCTGTTGATGGTTTTCTCAACGACTATGGCCGCATGATGGTAACGGGAAAGAAAGAAGACTCAATAAAGTTCCGTGTGCCTACACTTCGAAATACAAATATATCATCCAATTATATGCATGATGGGCGGTTTGGTACTTTACAGCAATGCATCAATCATTATCGTACAGGTGTGCAGCAAAGTGCTACATTAGATTCTCAACTATCCGGTGGCATCTCACTAACAGATACAGAAGCAGATAATCTTTTCCAGTTTTTAAAAACACTTACCGATTCATCTTTTATAACAGATGCCAGGTATGCAAAACCGCAATAGTTTTTTAATTGGGTATCCGTTTAGACCGCAATGTATCTAACGATGTTTTTTGGGTAATGATGTCTTTCTCTGTGTTAAGCTGGTCTTCCTTGTTTTTAGCCAATTTTTTTTCCAAATCAACCTGGTCTGTTTTCAGGCTGCTTAATTTTTTTTCAGCTTTTGCCACCACATCTTCCTGTGCTTTTATTTGCAACTCAAGATTAGCAGCCTCCACATTAGGGCGCAGGTTAGTTAAAAATGCTTTGGCCCTGTCCACATCATCCGCCGTCATTGATGATTTGATGTTGCTGCCGTCTTTCTGCATTACCATATAAATAGTTGCCTCATCTTTATCCTTACGGCTTTTGCGTTCTACTTTAAATAAATAATCGAGGCTTGCACTGTTGGCTTCAGTTATATAAGCCGATTTATAAATTTTAAATCCCTTGTCTTTATTTAAAAAACCTTTTTCTTCCTTTGGTTTATATCCTAATTTTTCCAGCTTTGCCAGTATGGCATTTTCTGCCGCCTCCGGCGAAAAAGCATAATCAATCACAAAAGCATCTTGTTTTTTCTTGCCATAATCTATAGAGCTTTCGTAGGCTTGAGAAAATGCGGAATTGCTGAGTAAGCAACTGCTTATAGAAAGGAATAAAAGAAATTTCTTCATACAATTAAAAATTTTGGTTAAAGATACTGCAACAGGCCAAAGCGTTGCAATTATTGGTTAAAATATTGAAATGTTCCGGCCAATTCGGTTTTTGAACGGCTATCAGTTACTTTTGTAACTGAAAATCGCTAATCCTTTGAGTGAAATTAAAAAACTGGCGGGGCAAACATTATGGTATGGTGTACCAACCATTGCCAGTCGTTTTTTAGGTTATCTGATGAACCTTACATTGCCACTCATTTTTGCACAGCCTTCCACTACCGCAGAGCTTACACAGGTGTATGCGATTATCCCTTTTTTAAATGTGTTGTTTACTTACGGATTGGAAACGGCATACTTCCGTTTTTCGCAAGAGACGGATCAAAAGAAATTATATAATACACTTTCTGTTTCATTAATTGTTTCCACTTTTATTTTAACGGCTGCCCTGTTTTTATTCAGGGATAAAATAACAGTATGGGCAGGGCTTGAAGACCATCCTGAGTTTACTACACTGATGGCAGGTATTATTTTTTTTGATGTTATCTCTACATTGGCATTTGCAAGGTTGCGAAAAGAGAACAGGCCAAAACGTTATGCCTTTGCCAGATTATCAGGGGTGCTGGTAAATGTATTGGTTGTAATTATTTTCCTGGGCATACTTCCTAAATACCTCGCCTCGCATCCTGGTAGTTTTTTAAATTCAGTTTATAATCCCAAAATTGGCATTGGTTACTATCTTATAGGTAACCTTGCAGGCAGTATACTTACTTTTATTTTATTGCGAAAAGAGTTTACACAAATCCGTTTCAGCTTCGACAGTGCCCTCTGGAAAAAAATAATGCGATACAGTTACCCGTTGATATTTGTAGGAATGGGCGGTGTGGTAAACGATATGCTGAGCCGTCTTATTTATCAGCATGTAGTTGATTTGCCAAAGGAGCAGGCAGAAAATGAGCTGGGTATTTTTGGTAATATTGTGCGGCTGGCTATATTAATTACAGTAACTATCCAGGCATTTCGTATGGCAGCAGAGCCTTTTTTCTTTAACAGGAGCAAGGAAGAAAACCCCCAACGTACTTATGCAAGGGTGATGAAATTTTTTGTACTGGTTTGTTGTTTCTTATTTCTTGGCATAAGCCTTTATATAGATGTGGTAAAATGGTTTTTTGTTTCAATACATAGGGAGCGGTGGACAGAGGGACTTTATGTGGTTCCGCTTTTTGCTATGGCAAATATTTTGTTGGGCATTTATTATAACCTCAGTATCTGGTACAAGCTGAAGAATAAGAATATGATTGGTGCAATGATAACACTTGCGGGAGCCATCATCACTATTGCACTGAATGTGTTGCTGATACCAAAATTCCATTATCTCGGTGCTGCTATCGCTACTTTTTGCTGTTACTTGTTTATGATGGTTGTGAGTTATTTGCTTGGTCAAAAATATTACCCGGTTCCTTATGCTAAAACAAAACTCATAGCGTATCTCGTTCTAGTTACACTTATTTATCTTGCCCACCGTGGATTAGTTTATTTGTGGGATAATCATTGGTTCTACCTGGCAACCGCCACTGCTTTATTTTCGTTTTTTGGCTGGTTTGTGGTACAGATTGAAAGAAAGGAATTAGTAAGCCTACCTTTAATCGGAAAATACCTGCAACGAAAGAAATAAATTTTCACTCTTTTTTATCTTCTGGTTTTGTAATTTGCTGTACAAATAAACTGCGATGAGCCTTGAAAAGGAGAATTTTCTCCGCACAAAACTGGTTACCTATTTACAACGATTGGATCCGGCTACTCCGCCCAAGTGGGGTAAAATGAATGTGCAGCAAATGATAGAACATTTTGGCGGTGATGCAGTGAGAAATGCAAACGGCAGACTGGTTATGGAAGAAATACTAACACCGCCTGAACAGTTGGGAAAGATGCAGGAATTTTTAATGAGTGATAAACCCTTTAAAGAAAATACAAAAAACCCATTGATGGGAGAAGCCCCCCTGCCACTTCGTTATAAAACGGTACAGGCCACTATCGGGGCTTTGCAGCAAGAGTTAATTTATTTCTTTGAAGTATATGAAAAGAACCCGGAGAAAATAATCCGCAACCCTTTCTTTGGCGATTTAAATTTTGAACAAAATGTTCAATTGTTATATAAACATGCACTGCATCATTTAAAGCAGTTTGGCATTGAGCCGCTCAGGTACTAAAATTTTGATTTTAAGATCGAATCCGCTTTTGCAAGGCTCCCAAAAACTGCTTCTTTTACTTTACCTACTTTTAATTTTTCCTCAGTCAGGTATTTTATTCTTTGTTCCAGGTTATTGCGGGCAGAGTCGTATTTAAATTCTACCATCCATTTATCCATTGCCATATAAGCATAACTAAGATCTGTAGATAACGACTCTAATTTAGCTTTATAGAAAGCAGCAGCTTCTTTTGCTTTAGCAGGTAATTTATCAAGTGAGTCAATAAGCCGGTTTACCTGTTTTTCAATATTGGGTATTCTCTCTGATCTCGGCATGGCTATATTATGACCCTGCATTACTTCTTTTTCCAAAGCGTCGGCCTGTTTTTTCAGGTCACTGCCCTGGCTATTATTGTTTTTGCAGGCTAACAATATAAAAAGTAAAGGGGTAACTATTTTTTTCATTTTAGATGGGATTTGTATTTAGTTTGAGCCATTCTGCTATTTCATCAAATTTTATCTCGCCGGTGGAGATGCGGATTACAAAAGAATAGATTTCATTATTTGTAACAGTAATTTCTAGCTTACCTTCTTCTAAAATAGCCAGCATTGCTAAATAGCCAGTTCGTTTATTTCCATCTAAGAATGGGTGGTTAATAATAATACTTTCGGCAATTGCCGCTGCTTTTTCAAATGTAATAGAGTATAAATCTTCTCCACCAAAGGTTTGATAAGGTCTGGCAATAGCACTTTCCATCAAGCCTTCATCCCGAATTCCTTTTAAGCCGCCATAGTTAATAATAGAAAGCTCATGCAGTTGTAAAATGATTTCTTTTGTTATCATTACTGCGCTAATTTTTGTAAAACGTCCCCATATCTTTCTGATGCCTTTTTAAAGAAAGCATCTGTATCAAAAGGATGTTTTGCTTCAACGGAAATTTTTGCCAAATGTTCCAGAATTTCTTTTACAGCCTTTTCATCATTTAATTTGCTTATTTCTGCAATTGCTGCCAATTTCATTTCTGCTACACTCATATCTTTAATTTTTACTCCTTCAAAATTACAAATTCCATTCCAATAAGGCTTAGTAGATTTGCTGTAAAAGAGGGTTTGCTATATGACTAAACTGGAGAACTATATAACCGGCAACTGGATAACCGGCGATGGTGATGGGCAACTTTTGTATAATGCGGTAACCGCAGAACCGATTGGCGCAGCCACAACAAAGGGAGTAGATTTCAAATCCATTACTGAATATGCCAGAACAGTAGGCAATCCTGCCCTGCGCAAAATGACTTTTCATGCACGGGGTAATATGCTGAAAGCACTGGCACTGCATTTAAGAAATCACTTAGATAAATTTTATGCGATAAGTTATAAAACCGGAGCCACCAAAGCAGATAGCTGGGTGGATATAGAAGGCGGTATCGGAAACCTTTTCGCCAATGCATCACTACGTAGAAAATTTCCAGATGATGTGATATGTGTGGATGGCGAGAGTCACAACTTTGGCAAGAACAATACTTTTATGGGTACGCATATTCTATCTCCAAAAGAAGGTGTCGCTATTCATATCAATGCCTTCAACTTTCCGGTGTGGGGAATGCTGGAAAAAATAGCGGTGAATTTATTAGCCGGTATGCCCTGTATTGTAAAACCAGCAACCGTTACTTCTTACTTAACTGAAGCGGTGGTAAAAGAAATTATTGCTTCAAAGATTTTACCCGAAGGTGCATTGCAATTAATCTGTGGTAGTGCTGGTGATTTATTAGACCATGTTACAAGTCAGGATGTAGTAACATTTACCGGAAGTGCTACAACAGGGTTGATGCTGAAATCAAATCCAAACATCTTAAGAGAAAATGTTCCCTTTAATATGGAAGCGGATAGTTTGAATTGTATTGTAATGGGTGAAGAGGTGACACCAGATAAGCCAGAGTGGGATATTTTTATAAAAGAGATAAGAAAAGAAATGACATTGAAAGCCGGACAACGCTGCACCGGCATCCGTAGAATATTTGTACCAGCAAACAAAATGGAAGAGGTTTGGAAAACCATTGCAACTTCTTTATCACAAACGGTAATTGGCAACCCGCTGAATTCGACAGTAAGAATGGGTTCATTAGCTGGCGAAACCCAACGCAATGAAGTAAAAGAGCAGGTACAGAGATTGTTAGCTTCTTCGCAAATTGTATATGGAAGCCTCGACAGTGTGGAAGTAGTAGATGCTGATGCAAGGAAAGGAGCTTTTATCTCTCCGGTATTACTAATGAATGATAAACCATTTACTGCTACTGCTGCGCATGAGGTAGAAGCTTTTGGTCCGGTAAGTACCATTATGCCATATAAAAGTATGGATGAAGCAATTGCCTTAAGTAAGTTGGGAAAAGGAAGTTTGGTAAGCACTATTGTAACAGCTAATTATAAAGAAGCAAGACAATATGTAATTGGTGCCGCTACACACCACGGCCGTATTTTAGTATTGAACAATGAATGTGCTAAAGAAAATACTGGTCATGGTTCGCCATTACCATTATTAGTGCATGGTGGTCCTGGCCGTGCCGGGGGTGGAGAAGAAATGGGTGGTATAAGAGGCGTAAAACATTACCTGCAACGAACAGCCATACAAGGCTCGCCGACTACATTGACAGAAGTAACCCAAGTGTACCAGCCCAATGCCATCGGAAAGAAAACGGAAAAGCATCCATTTAAAAAATATTTTGAAGAGTTACAGATTGGTGAGCAAATCATCACTGATAAAAGAATTATTACCAGCGAAGACATTGATAAGTTTGCTGACCTGAGCGGCGACCATTTTTATGCACATATTAAAACAACCGATTTTACCGGAACTATGTTTGAGCAGCAGGTGGCACATGGCTATTTTATTATGAGCCTAGCCGCTGGTTTGTTTGTAGATAGTTATGATAAAAATCCGGTGCTGCTGAATTATGGCATTGATGAACTGCGATTTACCAAACCCGTTTATCCGGGTGCGGAAGTATATATCCGGTTTACCTGTAAAGAAAAATTACCCAACGACAAAAGAGTAATTGAAAAGCCCGAAGACTTTAAACGGGGCGATGATATTGAAAAAGGAATAGTAAAGTGGCTGGTGGAGTTTTTTGATGAAACGGATGAAGTGACGGGTGTGGCTACGATATTGACGATGGTGGCTAAGAAAAACCAATAAAACATTTTTATGATAGAAGCATACGTAAAATCCGAATTACACAACGGTATCACCACTATCGAATTTTTTCATCCGCAAAGCAATTCTTTGCCCGGTAAAATTTTAGAACAACTGGCGCAGGCCATACATGGAGCCGGTAACGACAAAGAATCAAAAGTAATTATACTTCGCTCTGCTGGAGAAAAAGCCTTTTGTGCCGGCGCTCAGTTTTGATGAGCTGGTAGCTATACAAACAAAAGAGCAAGGCTTGCAATTTTTCAGTGGCTTTGCCCATGTTATTAATGCCATGCGGACTTGTCCCAAATTAATCATTGGTCGAATACATGGTAAATGTGTGGGTGGTGGTGTAGGTTTAGCAGCTGCTGTTGATTATGCTATTGCTACCGAAAGTGCAGAAGTAAAACTAAGTGAACTGGCTGTTGGCATTGGCCCATTTGTAGTAGGCCCGGCTGTAGAAAGAAAAATCGGCACTTCTGCTTTTTCTCAATTAGCTATTGATGCTACCATGTGGCGCAATGCTGATTGGGCCAGAAGAAAAGGATTGTTTGCAGAACTGCATCCTGATGTGGCAGGTATGGATGAATCTATTCAGCCGGTTGGTAGATGTGCTAATGCACTCCAGCCCGGAAGCCATGGCTGAAATGAAAAAAGTATTTTGGAGAGGAACAGAAGACTGGGGTACACTACTGTTAGAAAGAGCAGCCATCAGCGGACGATTGGTGCTGAGTGATTTTACCAAAAATGCTATTGAGAAGTTTAAGAAGAAATAATTATGTTGGAGATTAGTCTCCCATAACATACCCCACTTCCATAGAAGCAACTTTCTTATTTTTTAAATGAAAGATTAACTCCCTTTCGGTGCTATCTCTTATACTGATATTATAATTTGTTTTGCTTGGTAGCCATGATGTATCATTTACTTGTTCATATTGGGGACCCATATAAATATAGAGCATATTTTCGTTGTATTTTTCGAGGATTAGCTCCTTGACATCACCCATTTTAATACCAGTAGTTGTTTGGCAAGCCGGGCTTGAAGTGGAAAGTCCGGATAGTTCTATTGCTGATGTTTTTTCATCAATATAAATGCGCTGAAAATACAGGGAGATGTTTAAGTCCTTGTATTTTGCATTTACGGTATCCATCCAATACTCATCATTCAATTTTTTAAATGTAAACTGCATGCCTAATATTTTCTCTACTTCGGGTTGCCGCATACCCACTTTTAAATCTCCAAGCCCTTTATTGCTGATAAGGATTGCAGAATTACTGTCATTTGGTGCAGGCACATTATTATTATCTTGCTTTGATTTGTTTTTGCAGCTCAAAAGAAACAGTGTAATGATACTTATTAGTGAATATTTTCTGATACTAAACATTAGATCGAAGGTTTTGTTATTCTGTTAAGTTAATTATTTCATTATGACTGGGCAAATATTAGTTTTTTCAGAAGCGAATTTTAGACATTATTGCGATTTACTTTCCCAAAAAGATGGAAATCTCTGTGCCATTATCAAAGAGCATGGCTACCCGCCCATGTGGACAAGACCTGCTACATTTCAAACATTGATATTGACCATATTGGAGCAACAGGTATCACTGGCAGCTGCCTATGCGGCTTTTAAGAAATTAAAAGAAAAGATAGGCTATGTAACTCCTGCCAAACTGTTGGAGCTAACAGATGAAGAAATGCGGGCCTGTTATTTTACCCGGCAAAAGATGGGCTATGCCAGAGGGTTGGCACTCGCCGTACAATCAAAGAAGATAGTTTTGAAGAAGTTCAGTACTCTGCCTGATGAAGAAGTGCGGAATGAACTGATACAATTAAAAGGAATAGGCAATTGGACAATTGATGTGTACCTGATGCATGCCTTGCAACGAACAGATTTATTTCCGTTGGGTGATATTGCTTTGGTGAATAGTTTAAAAGAAACTAAGGGTTTGCCAAAAGATATCAGCAAAGAAGAAATGCTTGCTATTGCAGAACTGTGGCGGCCGTATCGAACTATTGCCAGTATGATTTTGTGGCATTCGTATATTAAGAAAAGGGGGATTAAGCTACGGGGTTAATTTTTCAATTTGTTCTTTTGACAAAATGAAATTCTCTTCATCAAAACAAACAAAAATTACAGTCTCAATAATACTGTTGCTTTTCAAAAAGAGGGCTGTTGTTGAAATTGCGATTTCAGCTGCTTTATTTTTTGGAAAATGATAAATCCCTGTACTAATATTGGGGAAAGCGACTGTTTTACAATTTTTATCAGAAGCCAATCGTAAAGAGTTATTGTAACAAGCAGCAAGTTTTAGATGTTCATCTTTTTTACCTCCATTCCATACTGGACCGACCGTATGGATAACATATCTCGCAGAAAGATTTCCCGCCGTAGTTATTACAGCTTCGCCTGTTTTGCAACCACCTTGTTTTGCAATAATTTTTCGGCAATCTTCTAATATGGCAGCGCCGCCTGCCCGGTGAATAGCACCATCTACTCCACCACCGCCTAATAAAGAAGTGTTTGCAGCATTGACAATTGCATCAACTGCAATTTTTGTTATATCCCCTTTTATTACTTCGATTTTCAAAATAGTACTACATGTTTAACCCACCACAAACACTCAACGTCTGCCCCGTTATATAAGAACTCATATCACTGGCTAAAAACAAGGTGGCATTCGCAATATCTTCTGCGCTGGCAAATTTACCCAATGGTATTCCGGCTTTATATTTATCAGCCGCTTCGCCTTCTTTTAAATAACTCGTCATATCTGTTTCTACAAAACCCGGTGCTATGGCATTGCAACGAATATTGCGGCTGCCGAGTTCTTTGGCTACGGATTTTGTAAAACCAATAATACCGGCTTTACTGGCGGCATAGCTGCTTTGTCCGGCATTGCCAATTTCTCCAATGATAGAACTCATGTTGATAATAGAACCACTCTTTGCTTTCATCATCGGGCGGATAACTTGTTTAGTCATATAGAATACACTGTTCAGATTTACCTGTATCACATCATTCCATTGTTCGGGTGTCATGCGCAGCAACAGATTGTCTTTGGAGATGCCGGCATTGTTTACACAAATATCAACTGTGCCAAATTCTTTTAATACATCGGTTACAAATGCTTCGCATTGTGCAAAATCACCGGCATTACTTTTATAGGCTTTTGCTTTTACACCCAGGCCAGTCAATTTTGCTTCTAAGGCGGCCGCTTTTTCTGCGCTACTGTCGCTTACATAGGTAAACGCAACATTAGCACCTTGCTCTGCAAACTTAATAGCAATACCTTCTCCAATGCCTCTGGCAGCACCGGTAACTATGGCAACTTTTCCTTCGAGTAGTTTCATCTGTAAAAATTTTATAAAGCAAAAGAAAGGAAATTATAGCAAACCACATAAATGTGATTTGTTAGGCCACAGATTAACACAAATGAACGCAGATAAGCCATTAAATAAGAACGACTGAAGTAATTCGAGAGAAAATCAGGAGCTATCCATCTGTGTTAATCGGTGTTCATCTGTGGCTAAATCTTTTCCTTCCACACATAATACACCACCCCATTCTTATCATCAGTAATAAAAAATGAATTATTACCCCATTGCATCACATCACAGGGACGGCCAAATCGTTTATCTTCTGTTTTGCCTTGTAAAAAGCCGGTTACAATTTCCCGATAAGTGCCATTGGGCAGCATTTGCACTACTGCATTACCCCGCTGCCGGCATACAGTGGTGCTGCCATGCAAGGCAGTAATAAATGAATTATTCAGCAACGGATCGCTGAAGTTTTTAAAGTAATCAAAACCCAAGCGGTGCGGAATGTGCTTTAATGGCCCATTTACTTATTGGCGGCCGCTTTACCCATGCTGGATGTATTGCTTTTTTAAAAGCGGTATCGGCAATTATTTTTTTCTTGTATTGATAGTAATAAGGCCAGCCATAAAAAGCACCGGCTTCTATTTTCATCAGTTGCTCTTCCGGCATATCGGGGCCACGGTTATCCCGCCCCATATTGGTAGCCCATAGTTCGTTGTTGATGAATTTTAAACCAACGGCATTCCGTACACCTCTGGCAATTATTTTTTTATTACTTCCATCTGGGTTCATTTCGGTAATGGTAGCTCTTATTTCTTCTTTTTCTATACAGGCATCGCAACTGCTGCCTACGCTTACATACAGTTTGTTATTATTAAAAGCGATACTTCTCGTTAAGTGCCAGCCGCCGTATTTGTAACTCAGGCCATAGGCTGGAAAAGTGGCAATGGTATAGGTAATACCGGTTGGTTTATTATCTCCTGTATTGTATTTATAGTAAGTGAGCTGATGCGTTTCGGCTATGTAGATATACCATTGGTTATTGATTTGGTGAAAAGCCACCTGGTTGGGGTTGCGCAGGTATTCCATAAAAGTGGTAATCTTTTCAAACCGCTTGGTGCTGTCGTTCCAGTTTTCGAGAATGTAAATTTTGCCTTTGGTGTTATCGCTTCTGTCGTACATGTCTGTTACAAATAATCTGCCATCAGGGCTTTTGGCAAAAAACCTGGGCGGTTTAAGCCTTCTGCGGCTACAGCTATTTTATACGTCTTCGGGGATTTTTAGTTTGAAGGAAAGATTTTCTTTGAGAGTGATGGGGTGGTCAGTAAGTTTGAGAGTTGTTTGGGAAAAGCCTTTGCAAACAATGAGCAAGCAGAAAAAAAGAGAGAAAATTGTTCTTTTGCTGAATAGAATTACTACAGCACAAGAGTGCGACGCAACGAAAGTTGATAGTAGTACTACAACCCGGTTCATAAATTTATTTTAACTAAGTAGCAATATCTCTTCCAAAAGATTTCTTTCATTACTCAACCTCGGTACTTTATGTTGCCCGCCCAGTTTTCCTTTGCGGCGCAGCCAATTGGTGAAACGTTCCTTTTGGTAAAGCATGAATAACAGGCAATCCCAAGGCAATACTTTTATGCCGCTTGGCTTCGTAATCGCTGTTGATGTTTTTTAAGGCTGTATCCAGTTCATTGGTAAATACTTCAAGATTGGCTGGTTCTTTTTCAAATTCTATCAGCCACTCATGGGCGCCATTGCCCGCATCAGAAAAATAAATAGGCGCAGCCGTGTAATCATTTACTATCGCACCGGTTTTTTCGCAAGCAATGGCAATGGCTTGGTCAGTATTGTCAACAATCACTTCTTCACCAAAGGCATTCATAAAATGTTTTAATCTGCCGGATACTTTTATACGAAAAGGATTTAAAGAAGTAAACTGAATAGTATCTCCCAATAAATATCTCCACAATCCTCCATTGGTACTGATAACGGGTGCATAGTTTTTCCCCAATCTCCACTTGTTGCAGGCCAATTGTTTTTGGCTCTTTTTTTCCATACTCACTCACCGGCATAAACTCATAAAAAATACCATGATCAGGAAATAGCAACATCCCATCATCATCCCGGTTTTTCTTGCGCCGCAAAAAAATCCTTCACTGGCATTATACATTTCCAGGTAGTTGATGTCTTTGCCAATCAATTTTTCAAACTGTTCTTTATACGGTGTAAAAGAAACGCCGCCGTGCATAAATAATTCTAAGCGATGGCCATACTTCACTCATTGTTTTCTTACCTGTTATTTCTAAAATGCGTTTAAACAAAACCAATGTCCAGGTGGGTACACCGGAAACAGAGGTTACATTTTCTTTGATAGTAGCTTCTGCTATTTTTTCAATCTTACTTTCCCATTCATCCATCAAGGCAATGCTTAAATCCGGTGTACGCAGCCAATGTGCCCAGAAAGGAGAGTTTTGAAACAAGCACAGCACTCAGGTCGCCATACTGTGCTTCAGCATTCATCGGGTTAATACTATGGCTGCCACCAATCAATAATCCTTTGCCAGTTAGCAATGCAGAATCTGGTTTAAATTGATAGTACATACTCAACACATCTTTCGATGCTTTGAAATGACCGTCCTCCAGACTTTCATCACTGATGGGAATGAATTTACTTTTATCACTCGTAGTGCCGCTGCTTTTGGCAAACCAATAGATAGGAGTATTCCACAACAGGTTTTGTTCGCCGTGCATGATGCGTTCGATATAGGGTTTCAAATCGTTGTACTCATGAATAGGTACTACGGCTTTAAAATCTTTTACCGTAAACAAGTTGGAGAAATTATATTTGCGGCCAAACTCGGTGTATTGTGCCGCTGTCACCAATTCCTGCAATACTTCCCGCTGTGCATCTACTGGATTTTTTTTCCAGGCTTCTATGCGCCAGAGCCGCATACGGGCAAGGGATGATATGGCAGGGGAGAGTAAACTCATTATGCAGCCAAAATAAGGAATTTTACCGCCACGGATTACAGGAATGCCACGAATTGAATTTCTTTAAATACAATTTGAGCCACGAAAGAACACAAAATGACACGAAATATTTTGTTGACCAGCTTCAGTTCCCTGATTGAGCTGACCTTGCGACGCTCCGTTCATCTTTCTGTTCGCTACTCAGCTGCAGATTCGCAGTAACCCACCCCACTTTATTATAGCAAATTATTTTCCTTAGTTCGCCTCTCCAAGGAGGGGATGTGTACCAACGCATAATGTGTACTAAACCTGAAGCGACCGTCATCCCTCCTTGGAGGGGTCGCAGTATTTTAGTATAAAAGCATTTTAGAAAGGGGTGGGTATCAACCTATGTATACATAAGTTTTCCATCATCTATCAATCCCCATAAGCAGCCAGTATCTGCTCCTTCAAGTTTTCTTTTAGTGGCTTCATCGCAAAAAGCATGGCGAATAGCTTCCAGATTACATTTTAAAAAATGTCCCTTCTTCCAATCAAACACTCTTTCTAATAAAGCATATTCAGCGGCCAGTGTAGTTGGGGTAATGGTGCGGCTATCGCAATTCACACTCATAGATACACCAGCTTTATAATATTTTATCAGCCGAATGATTTTCTATTACATCAAACACATTGGTTTGAATATTACTGGTGGGGCATACTTCCAGGTGAATATCTTTTTCTTTCAGAAAAGCCAATAGCTTTTCATCTTCGGCACTGCGGGTGCCATGGCCAATACGGGTTGGCCGCAGGTCTTCCAAAATTTCCCACACACTATCCGCACCTCTGGCCTCGCCACCATGTGCCGTGCAATGTATATGATGGGTATGGGCATATTCAAAAGCATCAATATGATTATCTATGGGGAAGCCAGCTTCATCCGCAGCGATATCAAAACCAACGATATTGGTTCCTGTAAATTGTTCAATCAGCTTCACCGTTTCCATACTCTGCTCTTCTGTATAATGACGCAAGGTGCAAAGAATAATACCAGCCTGTACTCCAGTATTGTTTATTCCTTCAGTGGCTGCATCGTTTACGGCTTGTACTACTTCTGTGGGTGTTAATCCTTTTGCAATATGTAATAATGGTGCGAAACGAATTTCGGCATAAATGACATTGTCGGCTTTCAGTTGGTCAAACAAATCCAGTGTAACCAACCGAAGTTGCTCTTTGGTCTGCATCAGTTCAAAGCCCTTTACTGAACGGCTGATATAATCCAGCAGGTCGGTGCATTTAGGTGGTGCAATAAACGAGTCAGCATATTCTTCGTATGAAATAGCCGGATTGATTTGCTGCACTACTTTATAACTCAGGCTGCAATCGAGGTGCAGGTGTAGTTCAATTTTTGGAAACTCTTTATAGTCCATAATCACTTTGTATTAATTAGAGAAAGACAACAAATGTAATTTGAATTTTTGAAAAAGGTGAACTGTTATTGTTGCCAAAGGCAACAGAATATAACTGCGAAACGAGGACGTTTCGCAGAGCTTATAAGAAAGTCAGTATATCTTTTATTTTTTCAACATGCCTGAAGTTTGGATGCTGAACCGATTCTTCCACCGCCTCATGCGCCCAGGTAATATGATAAGGAATATGAATGGCATGGCCGCCTATTGCCAGCACTGGCAGCACATCCGATTTTAAAGAGTTTCCCATCATTAAAAATTCATCGGGTTGAATATCGAGGTGTTTGACGAGTTTGGTATAACCGGCTTCATCCTTCTCACTCATTATTTCGATATGATGAAAATAATGTTCCAGTCCGGATTTTTTAAGTTTACGTTCCTGATCCAGCAAATCTCCTTTGGTGGCAACCACCAGCCGATACTTTCCCTTTAGTGTTTGTAAAGTTTCTTCCACACCGTCTAAAATTTCAATAGGCTTATCTAAAAGGTCTTTCCCATATTGCAGCGCTTTTTCAATAACTGCCAGTGGAACAGTGTTGTTAGAAATCCGAAGTGCTGTTTCTACCATACTCAGCATAAAACCTTTTACACCGTAGCCATACAATGGAATATTTTGTAATTCAGTTTTGAATAATTCTTTGGCTACGGAATGGTGTGGCAGATAATCTTCCAGCAGGGCACAAAATTTATCTTCTGCTTCCCGGAAATAAGGTTCATTTACCCAAAGGGTATCATCAGCATCGAAGGCGAGAACTTTGAGGGCCATGGAGTCAATTATTCTTTGTTAGAATTTTCTGCAGCAGATTGTGCCTCCTCATGCAAATAATCCTTCCTTCTCAATTCAAAATTTCTTCCGAGGTATAAGCGTTTTACTTCATCATCGCCCGCCAGTTCTTCGGCAGTGCCGTGTTTATAAATTTTCCCATCAATCAACAGATAAGCCCTGTCGCAAATGGAAAGGGTTTCCGTTACATTGTGATCGGTAATCAGTATGCCAATGTTTTTATATTTCAGTTTGGCCACAATGGCTTGTATATCCTCCACGGCTATCGGGTCAATACCGGCAAATGGCTCATCCAGTAAAATAAATTTTGGATCTACAGCCAGTGCCCTGGCAATCTCTGTTCTTCTTCTTTCACCACCACTTAGTACATCTCCATTACTTTTTCGTACATGTTGCAGGCGAAACTCATCCAGCAATGTTTCTAATTTTTCCCGCTGCTGCTGCCGGTTCAGCTTCGTCATTTCCAGCACTGCTTTAATGTTATCCTCCACACTCAGCTTACGGAAAATAGAAGCTTCCTGCGGCAGGTAACCGATGCCCATTTTCGCCCTTTTATACATCGGCAGGCTGGTAATATCCTGTTCATTCAAAAACACTTTCCCTTCGTCTGGCTTTACCAATCCCACTACCTGGTAAAACGAAGTGGTTTTACCGGCACCATTCGGGCCCAGCAGACCCACAATTTCCCCCTGGTTTACCTCAAATGAAACATGGTTTACCACGGTACGTTTACCGTATTTCTTTACTAAATCCTTTGTGCTGATACTGACTGACATGTCTGGCAAAAGTAAGGCTTGCCGTATTGATTACAGTTGTTAGCCTCATTTTTATGATTTCGTTTTTATTATGGTATGGCTGCCTTAGTTTTGCATCCCAATGAAAGTAACAGACCATATAGCACAAGCCAAAGGAACATTGGTTTCTTTTGAAGTATTGCCTCCCTTAAAAGGAAAAGGCATTGAAGCATTGTACAAGCATCTTGACCCCTTGATGGAGTTTAAGCCCTCCTTCATCAACGTTACCTATCACCGCAGTGAGCATGTATTTAAAAAAAGAGTTGATGGCGGGTTTGATAAAGTGGTGATTAGAAAAAGGCCGGGAACAGAAAGTATTTGTGCAGCCATAATGAACAAATATAATGTGGACACAGTGCCGCATCTTATCTGCGGGGGCTTTAGTATTAATGATACGGAAGATGCTTTAATCAACCTCCGGTATCTCGGTATTGATAATGTATTGGTATTGCGGGGCGATGCGGCTAAAAATGAAACAGCTTTTGAGCCAGAACCCGGCGGGCATAAATATGCCAGTGAATTATTAAACCAGGTGGCAAACCTTAATGCAGGAATTTATCTTGATGATGAATTGAAGGGTACCCATAAAACAGAATTTTGCATTGGTGTGGCTGGCTATCCCGAAAAACATTTTGAAGCACCCAATATGGATACCGACCTGCAATACCTTAAAGCTAAAGTAGATGCAGGAGCTGACTATATTATTACGCAGATGTTTTTTGATAATGCAAAATATTACGAGTTTGTAAAATCATGCAGGGGTGTTGGTATTAATGTGCCAATCATTCCTGGATTGAAACCGATTTATAATAAAAAACAATTGACAATGCTGCCAAAAGTATTTTCAATTGAATTGCCTACCGACCTCAGTAATCAAGTATCAAAATGCAAAACCGATGAAGAAGTGGAAAAGATAGGGCAGGACTGGCTGCTCGAACAATCAAAAGACTTGAAGAAGAACGGTGTGCCTGTTCTGCACTATTATACGTTGGGCAAGCCACATGTTATTGCGAATGTGGTGAGGGAATTATAGGCTATGAGTTTAAAAGAGTAAAATGAGGAAAAGAGAGCAATAATTCACTTTTCCACATTGTGTTTAAGAATGTATTTTATTATGCAAAAAATAAACTTTTACCCTCTTAGCTTTTATTTCGAGATTTCTGCAAGGACCTTTTTATCAATCGTAACAGAGAACTTCTTAGCCAACTTGTCATCCAATTCTTTTTCCAATACTACTTGGTAATCGTTTATTACCAAACCCAATGCTTCGTTATAAGTTTTCTGCAAAGGCTGCTCGTTGCTTTTAATAATATAGCCGAAAGAGCCGGTAAAATCATTGTTATTAATAACGGGCTGTGTTATTAAACCATTTTTTGCAGCAGCTTTTCCCAGGCCGGGTACCTGGCTCCAGTCGTAACGGGAAGAATCGGCCAGTACCTTGTCTGAAAAACTTTCAGCCGTTTTTTTCCATGCAGCCGGATTTGCTTTTACCTGCTTATATAAATCTTTCATGGTAATTGTATCTGAACAAAAGAAGATAACAGCATCTGCACTTTTCTCCCACATGTATTTTTTCATATTTGATTTATACATGTCTTTCAGCACAGCAGTATCGTTTTGTGCTTTGTTCCATACCTGTTGTTGCATTATTTCAAAAAACAAGTTGCCATCACTGAAGTCTGCCATCTGGTCTTTAAATTCTTCATTAAAATCTTCTAGGTTGTCTTTATAATAATTATACATATTATTATTTACCCACTCATCCCATAACTGCGGGTATGGCTTAATGCCTGTACCATCTTGTCTGAAGCGGTAAGACTGTGCATAGCTAATCCATGCATCCCCGCTATACACGGCCTTGCCGATAGCAAGCAAAGGGGTTTTAACTGTAATTTGTTTACCAGCTTCTGTTATTTGCTTTCTGTCTAGCAAACTATCAGACATGGCCCATAATGCCTGATCATCAGGGATTAATTTTTTAACCCCGGCTTTTGCTTTTACTGCATTATAAATAAAATCTTTTGAAAACTTCCACCGGCCATCCACAGTTATTTTTTGCTGTAGTTCCTGCCGATATGTCTTATCAGTCGCATTGGTTACAACGGGTGTTATAGAAACCCTTTTTACAATATGCCAGCCATATGTGGTTTGAAATGGTTTGCTTACAGCCCCATTTTTCTTAAGGGATAAAACACTGTTTTCAAAAGAGGCATCATATTGCCCCACACTTATTTCCGGCATAGTTCCATTGCTGGCAGCAGAAATATAATCGTTGCTGAAAAGATTGGCCAGGCGGCCAAAATTTTCCCCCTTCATCAGCAATGAATAAATGGAATCAGCTCTTGTGGATATTTCCTTCTTTGCAACATCATCAATACCTGGGGCAAAAGCCAATAGAATTTGTTGTGCTTTTATTTTACCAATTGCTTTTCTCTCACTTATTTTTTTAAAGATATGATACCCGGCCATAGACGTTACAGGGGCAGAATACTTTCCAACCAATGTATTATAGATAGCATTTTCAAACTCATAAGGCAGTGTAAATACAGTTATAAAACCACCATCACCTTTATTTGTTTTAGCAGCAGGGTCGTCAGAAAGTTGTTGTGCAACCGTCATAAAGTCTTCCCCTTTTTTTAACTGCTGCAATACAAGTCCCCTTTTTTTATTTGCAGCAGCGGTATCAGTAAAGCCCTGTGCATTTTTAAGTGCAATAAAAATATGGGCAAAGTGTACATCTTTCTGGCTGCGGTCAAAAGCTTCTTTTTGCATCCGCTTCATCAGCGAAGGGTCGGTCATATAGTTTTCGGCAATTTGCCCCCGCAGGTTGGCTATCTCCATTTTTATACCGGGGATGGTATCGTACTGCCTTTCATAGGCCTCTGCCATTTTTAATTTAGACCGGATATATTGATCAAGATAGCTATCAATAGCTTTGGCCTTATTGGCTGGCTTATTGGGGTTGTTTTTATTGTAAGCCCTTAAAAATTCTTTGGCACCTACAGCTTTGTTGCCATAGGTAAAAAGTGTTTGTGAAAAAGCGGTTGAAGAAAAATAAAACAGAGAAGCTGTTAAAACAATTTTCAGTTTCATACAAACAGGTTATTGGTTTTTTACTGTGTAAATATAATCCAGAAAATACTGGGTTGCAAATGGCTAGAAAAAGGCAGATAAAACTATTGCCCTTTTAATTTTAATTGCAAAATATCATCTATCTGCTCAAATGCTAGTTTTTTCGCTATAATACGTTTGTCCTTATCCAGCAGGTACAGGGTGGGGAAAGATTGCACATCATACAATTGAGAATAACCGGGAATGCCGTTGTCAATCCTCAGCCTATCATCCGCTTTTGAGTAATAAACATGCACCCACTCTGCCAGTTTTTGTTCGTTGATGAATTTAAGCCAATCGCTTTTTGTACCATCAGTTTCCTTTGCAATAGAAAATAACTTAAGCCCCGCTGCTTTCCATTTTGCATTATACATTGAATCTAACCGGGGAAGCACTTCTTTACAGTGCCCGCAAACAGGATCCCAAAAGGCAACAATCGTATAAGGTGCTTTTACATCGTACAGGCCGGTCATAATCCCTGTAGAATCCGGCAATACAATATCCGATGCCGGTGTACCCATAATATTTGCCATAAGGCTGTAAGCCCTGTCGGTTATTGTTTTTTTGCCTGTAGCATTAAGCCAGCTATATTCTTTGCTGGAAAAATATTTTTCAAACAGGTGAACAAACACTGCATCCTCCCACATATATTTTTGGTTGAGGTATCGGTTGATAAACTTCACCAGTAGAAATCTTGTCATTTCTTCGTTAACACTGGCTTCGCCGAGCATACGGTCTAGTTCTTTAATAGTGCTGTCTGGGTTCGGCACTACTAATTGTGTAAAATATTTGTCTATTTTTTCTTCGAAGAAAGGGGTGTAAGCTAGCCGCCCGTCCCAGAAATAAACCCCGTCCCAGAAATGGCCTTTAAAATAATTGTAAGCGGCCAGTGAGTCTTCTTTACTTTTTGGGTCTTTTAAATTGCCGGTAAGCTCCGGCTCTTTCATGCTGATGAGTAATTTACTCAGGATATTATCCGGCTGGTTTTTAATAATAGCTTCCCTGTAAGCAGCAACCTCTTTATCATGCTTTGTTATTTCCTCAATAATTTTTGTGGAATCAGTTTTATTGGTTGCTGCTTTTAATTGCTGTTGCAGGGCATTCATTTTTTTTCCTTTTTCACCCATCTGTTTTTGATAAGATGAGAAAAGGTCATTGTCCGGAGAGTTCTCAAATTTTACACCATTTTTAAGTGTGGTGGTGTCTGCCGATACAGAAAATTTTTGTTGCTTGTCAATCAGTATTTCAAAAAAACCTGATTTGTCAGGATAGCCAATAAGGTAAATGCCGCCCTGTAATTTTTTATCACCTTTAAATATCGCCTCACTTTTATCATTAAGCATGGCCGAATCAATAATGGGGTATGTTTTGCCAAAGTAATGACCAAGGTAGATGTACTTATGCTTATACGGTTTAAAGGTTACTTTAACCTCGTAAAAGTTCTGGCCATTTGCCAAAATAACGGAGAACAAAAATGCAGCAGTAAATATTTTTTTCATGTGCTCATTTTGTTTTTAATTTTTGCCACATGGAATCCGCCAATAAACATTCCGGGTAATATCAACTTTTATGTTATGGCTCATTTCATGGTATAAATGAATCGGGCAAAATTAGGGGTTAAAAAATTAAAGGGCTAATCGCAGGGTTTGATTAACAAAGACTTTAGAAGGGATAAAAAGGTTGTTTTATCCCGGTAAAATCCTTTCGGAAAGCTTTCGGGTAAAGCCCAAACTGTTAGTTTTGTCCGGTGAGAAAAAAACAAAAAAACATAGTGCTGGAAAAGCTGCTGGTAACAGATTATGCTGCCGAAGGCAAAAGCCTTGCAAAAGCAGGGGGTAAAGTAATTTTTATAGAAGGGGCGGTGCCGGGAGATGTGGTGGATGTGCGGTTGCTGAAAAATAAAAAAGACTGGGCAGAGGGCATAGTACTTTTTACCCATACTTATTCTGCCGACAGGGTGCAGCCGTTCTGTTCCCACTTTGGCGTTTGTGGGGGATGTAAATGGCAAATGCTGCCCTATGAAAAGCAATTACAGTATAAGCAAAAGCAGGTGGAAGAAACATTAAAACGCATTGGCAAGGTTGCACTGCCGGAATTTTTGCCTATTGTTGGAGCAGAAGAAACCATTCATTATCGCAATAAAGTTGAATACACTTTTGGAATGAAAGAGTTTACGAGGGAGAGGCCGGCCAAAGTAGAAACAGCCCCCCTAAATCCCCTGCAAGATGCCTCCCCAAACCCCTCCGAGGGAGGGGCTTTAGACCCCGACAATATAAACATTCAGTATAATCATCATCCTAACGGAGGTATTAAAACGACCACTTTAATAACTGGCTCAGAGAACCCTACTTTGAAGGGCAGGGAGGCTTTTTCTCCAGGCTTCAAAGGGGCCGGTTTTCATGCCAAAGGCTTTTTTGATAAAATTGTAGATATAGAAACCTGCTACCTGCAGGCCGAACCAACTAATGCAATCCGGATAGCAGTAAAGAAATTTGGTATTGATAATAACTGGTCTTTTTATGATATAAGGAACCATACAGGTTTTTTAAGGACGATGCAGGTGCGCCTCTGCACCACCGGGGAATTAATGGTGAATATTGTAATGGGAGAAAATGATGCAGATAAAATTAAAATGCTGATGGAATATGTGGTAGGGCAGTTCCCATCAATCACTACATTGTTATATACCATTAATACCAAATGGAACGACAGTTTGCATGATTTAGAACCGGTAACTTATTATGGCAAAGGGTATGCCATGGAGAAATTGGAAGGCTATCAGTTTAAAATCGGCCCTAAATCATTTTTTCAAACCAATACCAAACAGGCCGAAAAATTATATACCATAACAAGGGGTTTTGCAGAACTAACTGGAACAGAAACGGTGTATGATTTATACTGCGGCACCGGCAGCATTGGCATATTTGTAAGTAAGCTGGCTAAGAAAATAATTGGTGTGGAAGTAATAGATGCGGCTATTGAAGATGCAAAAGAAAATGCAGCACTGAATAATTTATCTTCTGCGGAGTTTTTTGCAGGAGATGTAATTAAAATTTGTAACGATGGTTTTTTCGCTGCGCATGGCCGCCCCGATGTAATAATTACAGACCCACCCCGTGCAGGTATGCATGAAAAATTAGTAACTAAAATACTGGAGATAGAAGCACCATTGGTGGTATATGTAAGTTGTAACCCCGCCACACAGGCAAGGGATATAAATTTACTCGGCGAAAAATATACAGTAACCAAAGTGCAACCGGTGGATATGTTTCCGCATACACACCATATTGAGAATGTGGTGCAGTTAAAATTGAAACCTGTTGTTAAATGGGGGCTTTTTTAGCATTATATGCCTTTATCGCTTTTTTATGGTTGCCGAGGCTTTTAAATAATAAATAAAATCCGCTAAAGCCAATTACACTTCCTGTAATAGTATAACCCCTTTTGGGGTTATAAGGTGGTTGTAGTTCTGTTTTGTTTGCTTCTGCTGCCAATAACCCTCCGCCAATAATTAACCCCGCAGCTAACCATATTTGTGTTTTTGCTTTCTTGTAAAAAGCAGTGGCTTCAGGTACTTTATAAATTGTTGCCTTCAATTCCCCTTGACTTAATTTATCGCCATTCATGCGCCAAGGCGAGAATATGTTTTTTCGGTAAATGGAATCAGTATTTGATTTCATGCCTGATTGGGCATGGGAAGAATAACATATAAATACAAGCAATAGGGTAATAAAAATTCTCATATTAGTAAACTTTAAAACAGTAAGTATGATTAATCGCATATTCGCTGATTTGGCCGTTTGTAACGGGGGTCATTAAGTAAAAATGTTGGTCATTGTTTTTTACTTTTAGAAAATATTTGAACAACGCACAATCCTTATCCCTAAAGCTTTGTTGTCCAAGAACAATATAAAATGTACCCCTTATTTTGGGTATGATGGTTACTTTAAAGGTTAAACTGTCGATATCCGATGCGTCCCAAAAAGCAACCCTCGACATCTTTAATTGCTCGGATGTAAGTAGCGAATCTTTCTTAATAATTCCATTTACAGCAAATAAGTCCATATCGTCAATGGCTCCAGCAAATCGATAATAAGGAATTGTTTCCAACTTCGCAATACTCAGCGGCCCATAAATGCTCTCAGGTACGACCACATTAGTTTTGTAGGAAGAATCAAAAAACTTTTTTGGGGCTGATGCATATAAGGTTAATCCATCGCCAAGCCTGATACTATCGGACAGCGGATAGTAGCTGACACCTGGCCGGGCATAGGAGTATTCATATCCCATTTTTAAGCACCCTGTGTATTGCTTATTACAATATGGGAATAGTAATATCGAAAAAATCGATATTACTATTCCATTCTGCCATTTTAAATTATTAGTACCCATAACTTGCAAATAATTGGTCAATAGCCAATGATTGAGTAGGACGAACCGCTTTCAATGCATTTTTGAAGTCTTGCATTGTGGATGGTTTGTTATAATATATATTCTGAAGCTCACCATATGTAAAACCAGATACATTATCAATAATAGGAGCCTGATCGATATTATTATCCATTAAGTCGGTTATTAGCCCAACAGGTATCCAGTTAAAATAATCTATCGGAGCAGTAATTTGTGGATTAAACTCTTCAAGGTATTTCAAGTGTGAGCTTGTATTTACCGACTGCCATAGTTTTCCCTGCAATTCAAACTCTGAAGCACCTGCGCCATAAATTCTGTCAGCTATTGTGTGTCCGAAATGTTGTGCAAATGATTGCCATAACGCTATTATACCTGGCGAATAATTGCTAAGAGGGTAGTAATAGGGAATATTGGCAACTGGAGTGCCATTCCCAAATGGCAAATAATTATCATAAGTATATCCAAAAGCTATTGAACTTAAAGCTACTGATTCTGTGTATGTTTTTCTATTTGCACCTGGTTGAGCCGGGTTATGATCGGTTAGGTTAAATAAGTATGTAAGACCTAATTGTTGCCCAAGAGATAAGCTGAGCTTTGAAGCAGTCAAACTATTAATATCGGTGGTTTTATAAAAGATTTGTATGTCTGGCTTCTGTGGAAAAATTGTGAAACCAAGTGATAAAACATAGTATGAAACAAAGGCCAAAAAAGGACTTCCTGTAATAGCTGAGGCAACTAATCCTGCAGCTCCTAATGATGTAACTAATCCTCCAAATGCGATGCTTGTAATATCCTGAAAAAGCTCCCTATCTTGATTTGAATATGGGGTAGAAGAACGTCTTAAAAAATCAAATTGAGGGAGGCCTTGGAATAAGGGCTCGTTTGGGGAATTTAAGTATATTCTGAGATCATCAGGGATTTGGTTGAGAGATTGTTGACTAAGAAAACTCCTTGCTTCATAGGTAGTATTCATACTTACTGCCCCCATCCAATGGAGGGTTTTATTATCAGAAGACTTTGCCCCTTTTGTAAATTCATAATTTAGATTCTGTAAATTATTCCCCCTAAATGTGCCAAGTTTCTTCTTCATAGGAAACATCGATTGCCATCCACCACCATTTGGTCTTTGCGTCCTTACAGAGTAATTACTATAATAGTTTGCGGCACTGAACTTTACAACTATTGTTACTTTTTTGGGGAAGCTTTTTGTAAACTGAAAATTTCCGTTTTGATCAGTGTAAGTTTTATCTATTTTGAAGAAACGTTTGCCGACAACCCTTACATGTTTTAATGGGGCAGAAGCTCCTATAAAAGATTGAGCAACTGTATATGTTTTAAAGTTTATTTGACCCTTTGGCTTTAAAGGATTTGGTGTGCTTCCACCTCCGCCTGTTCCGCCCCCCCCTCCTCCATTACAATCAGGTAAGAGACCTAATGAAGAACAAGGCGTAAAGCTTTGTTCACTAAAAATATTTTTTCTCTCTTCCCTTAATGAAGAATAGATTACCGAATCACATACACTATTTCCGGTAATATAAAAAGCTTCATCTTCTAATGCTGTATTATCGGGAGGAATGCATAAATGTGAAATTATTTCTGTTTGAATTCCCAAGGGCTGATTAAATCCCGTTTCAACCACACTGTACAACCAGGGATATTCAGTAGTTCCTAAGCCAGTGTAAGCTTCTGGCCAAAAGTCGCCATCCTGAATTATGTTCCTGTCCAAAGGATGATCAAATAATTCAATGTCTAAAGAATCTAAAGTGTTTAAATCATTTATTGATGCTGGTTTGTACCGTACATAGTAATGAGTAGCCGGAAGTTCATTAATAGTTGATGAATATATGTAATTATATGCCGCCGTCATATTTGCAATAGAATATGGGTTGTTAATTACACTTCCGAGTATTATTGGGCTTTCAATCTCTGAATTATCAACTGATTCTTGATATGCCTGATCTTCTAAAACAGTAACAGCAAGATTGCAGTTAGAACTTAAGTCCCGGGATAACAGTTTGTCCGATTGTGCTTCTTCTTTTAACAAATCTTGAACTTGCATATCTGGCTTTGTGCAGGCGACAAAGGAAAATATGTATACGGGTACTATCAATAATTTCCAAACTTTCGTAATAGAACTGCTGGCAGTACTTTTTAAATTGACTTCCAGGAAATTTTCATCATTAACTTTCAGCGATTTCTCCCCAAAAAATATACCTTCTATTTGAGTTGCCTTCCTATTAAAAGTGGGGTAAAGATAATCAGCGAAAAACTGACAAACTGAAATTTTTCTCATAAACAATAGGTTTTAATGGTGAATAATGTTGGAGTAAGGTAAGTCTATTTTTAATATAGAACATATATGTTCTATTGTTTTTTTCTGCTTTTCTGCCCTTTTGCATTGTGCAATATGTAAAAGACAAAGCTTACCTGAAAAGATTAGGAAACAGGATTAGGTCTTTACGCTTAGAAAAAAAACTTTCCCAGTTGGACTTAGGCGTAAGCATGGATAACTATGCCGAACAAATAAGCAGGATTGAAAGAGGCCAAATAAATGTCACTATTTGCACTTTAAGAAAAATTGCAGATAGTCTGGATGTGTCTTTAAGTGATTTGCTTGCTTTCTAATTTTTGCAAGCTATTTTTGCCCAATGAGTAGTTTTCAGTTTACAAGAAATGAGAAATTTCCGCCGGTAATAAAAAACATTATAATAATCAATGTAATTGTTTTTGTTGCGCAACTTCTGTTTAAAGACCAGAACCTTACTGCAAAAATTGGTTTGTGGCCTGTGCAATCATCAAATTTCAAACCTTACCAGGTTGTTACACATTTCTTTGCTCATGACCCCACCTTTATTTTCCATATTGTATTCAATATGCTTACCCTTTGGATGTTTGGGAGGATACTGGAAAATGTGTGGGGTCCCAAAAAATTTCTGACTTTCTATCTTATTTGTGGCCTGGGTGCAGCAGCAGCACACTTGGGAGTAGAGTATTTCCAATATCAAAAAATAATGGATTTGATACAAGGTGCAAAAGAAGTTCATGATTTCCGAAGCGCAGAGCTGTTAACTAACCTGCCTTATTATGCTGTTGGTGCTTCCGGCGCCGTTATGGGAATAATGGTGGCCTTTGCATTTCTTTTTCCCAATACACCGCTGTATATAATGTTGATCCCTGTACCTATAAAAGCTAAATGGGCTATTAGTGGTTTTATAGCAATGGATTTGTTTGGCGGTGTTTATCCTATTAAGGGAGATAATATTGCACACTTTGCCCACCTCGGTGGTGCATTAACCGGATTTTTATTGGTGCTGTACTGGAACAAAACCAACCGTAAAACGTTATACTAAAACAGATTTGATTCATGGCTTATTCTGAAACATCATACATGCCAGGCATTTCGCCAGGTGATAAAAATAATTCAGTACTGTCGCTTATAATTATAAGCCTTGTTGTATTTGCCGGGTTGGGTTTTATGTGGGGGGTATGGTTGTTTACTTATCCCAAAGAAACTGCCGGAGCTATGTATAATGAAAAAATACTAAGCTGGTTTGTATTACCTGCAAATACAAATGAACTGTTGCACAAACCCTGGGTTATAATTACACATATCTTTTCTGATAATAAATTTTTAAGTGTATTCCCGAATATGTTTTGGCTCTGGTGTTTTGGTTATATACTGCAGGATGTTGGCGGCAATAAAAAAATTATCTCACTTTTTATATATGGTTCACTTGCAGGGGCAGTAGTTTTTTTACTGGCATACAACCTTATTCCTTCATTAAAAGAAACAATGCCGGTGGCAACATTGGCCGGTGCAGCACCGGGGGTAATGGCTGTTGCTGCTGGTACAGTTATCGCATCACCGCAATACCGCATCTTTCCGTTGATAAAAGGAGGCATACCTGTTTGGGTGTTGCTGGTTATATATGTAGCTGCTGATGTATTATCAACTGGTATTAATAATACAGGTGTTTTTGCTGCACATATTGCCGGAGCATTAGCAGGTATAGGGTTTACACTGTTGTTGAAAAATGGTATAAATATGGGGAATTGGATAACTAATTTTATTGATGGGCTAAACAATCTTTTTAATCCTGATAAGTCAAAGAAAGAAAGCAATATAAAAGAAGGGCTTTTTTATAAAACCACATTACCTCCTTTTATAAAAACAGGTAACCCAATAGAAAACCGGGTGGATGCAGTGTTGGATAAAATAAACCACTCCGGCTACAGCTCACTTACCGATGAAGAAAAAGATTTGCTGCAAAAAGCAGCAGAAGAAACTGGGAAATGATTAGAGAACTCGTTTTTGTTTTTAACATTCACTGTTCACAACCCACCATTCACTTTCGTAACTTGCAACAATGGCCTTCAAGCTCCGTCTCTTCACCAAACGGTTTTTTATTTATGCTAATATAGCAGTGGTATTCCTTTTTCTGCTGGCTTGTTTAGTGCCGTATCTTAATCCACAACATTGGTGGTTTATTTCTTTTCTCGGTTTAGGCTTCCCTTTTTTATTAATGACGGTTGTTCTTTTTTTAGCCGGGTGGATAATACTGACAAAGTGGAAACAAACACTTATTTCGGGTATTGCTTTATTGATTGGTATTAAAAGTATCAGTTTGTTTCTAGCCTTTCATAAACCAGCTGCGTTTAATTATACAAAAGGACCGGGTACTTTACGGGTTGTAAGCTGGAACGTAGCAAGATTTATAGAATTAAAAACAAATAATAATAAGGGAAGCGAAACAAGGTTAAAGATGTTTGACCTTATCAAACAGCAAAATGCTGATGTGCTTTGTTTGCAGGAGTTTCATACATCCACCAATCCGGAGTTTTACGATAATATTGCACCAATTCAAAAGGAGCTGGGCTATCCCTATTATTTTTTCTCTTTTGATGAGGATGGTGACCAGCATTATTATAGCTCAATTATTTTTTCCCGTTATCCGATTATTGACAGTGGTAAAGTCCGTTACCCCCGCCCATCACACCCGGATGTGTTGCTGGAGGCGGATATAAAATTTAATAATGATACAATAAGGATATTTACAACTCACTTGCAATCACTGCAGTTTGGCAGAAAAGAGTATGCGGCATTACACAAGATAAAAACTGGTGAAGACAGCCTTGTTACCAACTCCCGCAATATTTTATCTAAAATGAAAAAAGGGGTTATTTACCGCAGTTTGCAGGCAGATATTGCTCATGATGTAATAAAACAAAGCCCCGGCCCGGTATTGTTTTGTGGCGATTTGAATGATGTGCCCAACTCTTACGCTTATGCCACATTGCGGGCAAATATGCAGGATGCTTTTTTAAAAAAGGGGGTTGGTATTGGCCGTACTTTCTCTGCCCTTTCGCCAACACTGCGGATTGATTATATTTTTGCGGATAAGCGGTTTAAGGTGAAACAGTTTAACCGTATTGCTAAAAAACTCTCCGATCATTACATGATTGTGGCGGATGTGGAGTTGAGAAAGTGAGTGAAAAAATATATCTTTGAGAAAATGACAAAGTACTTCACTTATATATGTAGCTGCTGTCCCTACGGGACAAAATAATTAATGTCTGCCCGACATTTCTCAGGGCATTATTCTGAATTTATTTTTCCATCTTTGCTCATCCATGTTGCTATAGCTGAACGGAGCGTCGCAACAGAAGCCCAATCAGGGAACTGAAGTCGGCAAACAAAAAACTTATATGAACGAACTTAAGATATATAACACCTTATCAAGACAGAAAGAAGTATTCACCTCTATAACCCCCGGGCATATTGGTCTCTATGTATGTGGCCCTACGGTTTATAGTGATGTGCACCTTGGTAACTGCCGCACTTTTATTTCTTTTGATATTATTTATCGGTACTTAAAATACCTTGATTACAAAGTACGGTATGTAAGAAATATAACCGATGCTGGCCACTTAGAAGGCGACAGAGATGAAGGCGATGATAAATTTTCAAAAAAAGCAAGACTGGAAGAATTGCAACCTATGGAAATTGTACAACGCTACACCGTGGGTTTTCATAAAGTAATGGAGTTATTTAATAACCACCCGCCAACAATAGAGCCAACAGCAACAGGCCACATTACCGAACAGATAAGAATGGCGCAGCAGATTATTGCTAATGGCTATGCCTATGTGGTGGATGGTACGGTTTATTTTGATGTGGAGAAATATGATAAAGAAAAACCGTATGGTATTTTAACCAACAGAAAATTAGAAGACCTGCTGGAAGGTACAAGAGAGCTGGGGGGACAAGAGGAGAAAAAAGGCCGTCTTGATTTTGCCCTTTGGATAAAAGCCGGCCCTGAACATTTAATGCAATGGCCATCACCCTGGGGTATGGGCTTTCCCGGCTGGCATATTGAATGCTCGGCCATGAGCGAAAAATATTTAGGAAAAGAATTTGATATACACGGTGGTGGTATGGATTTGGCAGCTACACATCATACCAATGAAATTGCACAATCACAGGCTTGCTATCATACATCACCCGTTCGTTACTGGATGCATACAAATATGCTTACGGTAAATGGTGTGCGGATGAGTAAGAGTGCAGGCAATGGTTTTTTACCTGAAGAATTATTTAGTGGCTTCCATCCGTTACTCGAAAAAGCGTATTCTCCAATGAATGTCCGCTTCTTTATGTTGCAAACACATTACAGAAGTACATTAGATTTTAGTAATGAAGCATTGCAGGCAGCAGAGAAGGGATTGAAACGTTTATGGGATGCTTATGAGGCATTGATGGCTTTTAGTTGGCCGATGGCGGGTGCTGTTGCAGACACCGGACACCGGACAACAGACACCGACGTGGAGTTAAATACTAAAATCCAGAAGCTGGTAAACGAATTTGATGAGCACATGAATGACGACTTTAATACGGCAAGGGTGCTGGCGAGTATGTTTGAACTGGTTCCTGTTATTAATTCAATAAAGGATAAAACAATTGCTTTGTCGGCTTTGTCAAAAGAAACATTGGGGTTATTGCAATCAAAATTCAAAAGCTATCTCGAGGATGTGTTTGGATTAAAAGCTGCGACTGAAGCAGACAATGATAAATTAAGTGGTGTAATGCAATTACTGATTGGCATCCGTAAGGAAGCCAAGATTAAAAAAGATTTTGCCACATCAGATAAAATAAGAAACTCATTAAACCAACTTGGCATTTCATTAAAAGATGAAAAAAGTGGGGAAGTGAGCTGGAGTGTTGAGTGATTTTTTATACACTTTGCAGCCACGAATGCACCTATAAATAATTAGTGCATTCGTGGCTTTTGTATTTAATTTTGAAAATAAATTACTGCTATGTCCTCCATACTTTTTGAAATAAAAAACTCTATTGCCTTTATCACTCTTAACAGACCGGATAAGTTTAACTCTTTTAACCGGGAAATGGCTTTGCTGTTACAGCAAAAATTAGATGACTGTAAAAGTGAAGAAGTAAGATGTGTTTATATTACCGGTAATGGAAAAGCCTTTAGTGCAGGGCAGGATATTAGTGAACTGGCTGGTGAAAATAAAATTGAAATCAAACAAATACTTTCTGAACATTACAACCCAATTGTAACAAGAATCAGAAAATTGCAAAAACCTGTTGTAGCAGCAGTAAATGGTGTGGCAGCAGGGGCGGGGGCTAATATTGCATTGTGCTGTGATGTGGTGGTGACAACAGAATCTGCAAACTTTATCCAGGCCTTCAGTAAAATTGGATTGATACCGGATAGTGGAGGTACTTTCTTTTTACCAAGATTAATTGGCTGGCAAAAAGCATCGGCATTAGCAATGCTGGGCGATAAAGTAAATGCAACGGATGCGGAAAGAATGGGAATGGTTTATAAAATATTTGCAGATGATGTATTTGCGGATGAAAGTAAAAAGATTGCAGGTACACTGTCGCAAATGCCTACAAAGGGGCTGGCTTATACCAAGCAGTTATTAGGTATGTCATTTCACTCAACTTTAGAAGAGCAGTTACAAGAAGAAGATGTTTTTCAGCAACGGGCAGCAGCAACAGAAGACTACCAGGAGGGGATTGCAGCTTTCCTGGAAAAACGTTCGCCGGATTTTAAAGGCAAATAATTAATGATCTTTAATTACTACTAATATGGCAACTCCTCAGCAGGTTGTATCACACATGATGCAGAACGATTTATTTTCTCAATGGTTGGGTATTGAAGTACTGGAAGTAAAGGAAGGATACAGCAAAATAAAAATGCTGGTGAGAAGCGAAATGGTAAATGGCTTTGGCATTGTGCATGGAGGTATTGCTTTTTCTTTGGCAGACAGTGCTTTTGCATTTGCCTGTAACAACAGAAATGTTTTATCAGTTGCGTTAGATACATCTATAAATTTTATAAAACCTGTGCATATTGGCGATGTATTAATTGCTGAGGCAAAAGAGTTGCACAACGGTAAATCAACCGGGTTGTATCAAATAGAAATAAAAAATCAGAAAGAACATTTAGTAGCTCAGTTTAAAGGGCTTTGCTATCGCACAGATAAATCGTTGGTTTCTTAATAATTCTTTTAATCCCGCAAATCTTAGTTTATGTATTACGAATTCAAAGGACTGCGCCCTGTAGTGCATGGGTCGTCTTTTGTACATCCGCAGGCAGCAGTAACAGGCAATGTTATTATTGGTAAAGATTGCTATATAGGCCCTGGCGCAGCATTACGGGGGGATTGGGGTAAAATAATTATCGAAGATGGGTGTAATGTGCAGGAGAATTGCACCATTCATATGTTTCCAGGTGTAACTGTATTATTAAAGAAGGGGTCGCATATTGGCCATGGCGCAATTATACATGGGGCAACACTTGGTAAAAATTGTTTGGTAGGGATGAATGCAGTGATAATGGATAATGTGGTGCTGGGAGATGAATGTATTGTGGGGGCATTAAGTTTTATTAAACAGGATGAATGTTTTGAAGCAAGAAGTCTGATTGTTGGCAACCCCGCCCAAAAAATCAAAGAAGTAGGTGATGAAATGATGGCCTGGAAAACAGAAGGAACTAAATTATACCAGCAATTACCAAGAGAAATGAAAAACGAATGGAAAGAGTGTTTGCCCCTTAATATCATAGCTGATTTTGAAGAGCCCTTTTCCGATACACACATTGCTTATAAGCCATTTGTCAAACCCATATAGGGGTAAATACAAACTACACCTTACTTTTATTTAGCTTTTTGTCTTTATCAGTAGCGGATAGTATGTACAAATACCTATGAGCAATGAAAAAAAAGTGACTGTCAATAAAATACTATTACAATTTTTTTTAAAATATCTTTTAATCTGAAGTTGATAGAATAAGATTAGAAACCAGCAGATATATATCAGTCCAACAAATTTTCTTATTAAGTTTTTATACGGATGACTCAAAATAATTGTTTGTAAAGCCTTGTGAATTCCGTTTTCGGATATTACGTTTATGTCCTCAATAAGCCATTCGATATCTCCAGAAAGCCGAACCATTTTTAATACCTTATTCCAATCCTCCTTTTTAAGAACCCGCCAATTTAACATCCTGCTGAAGGCCTAATAACTCCATGCCTGTGTATTAAACGGAACATTAATTCCGTAATCATTTTTATTATTTAAACAATAAAAAACTCAGAGCATGAGATTAACTACACTTTTTAGAAAGGCATTCCTTTCACTTTTATTAATGGCTGCATTTTATTCAGCCAATTCGCAAGGCCCGGCATTCGTATGCGATGGTAAATTTTTAATAAGCCATGGCAATGCCGCTACAACCGGTTCGCAAACACTAATGGAAACAGTAACTTTCCCTTCCCCTGGTGTTGTTACAGTTGTAAATCTTCCTCTTTCTTCTACCACTACCGGATTTAATGGTATTGGCCTCAACCCTGCAGATGGTTATATTTACGGGTTTCAATATCCTAATGGTACTACCCGGGTAGCAGTTGTAAAAATCGGTTCAACAGGCACATTAGTAAATCTTGGAGAAGCCGGAACTGGTGGTGGAAACCTACAGGATAATGAATTTGTGTATGCTTCAAGTTTTAGAAAAGATGGGCTTTTTTACTTTGTTACCGACGATAATGATTTGTTTTCAATAACTACTGCCGAACTTAACGGCGCAAGAAACCCAACCTTCATTGCCACTTTAAGTGGAGCAGGTGTAAACACCCCACCAAGCAATGGCATGGCAGATATCGGTATAGATCCTATTAACGGCGATATTTATGCAGTATCAACAAACGCTGCGGCCCCGGCATCTGCTGCAAGTGCTTTATTTAAGATAAACCCGGCTACAGGTGCTACTACAAGGGTAGGTGTTTATAATCTTCCCGGCAGTTTTATTGCAGGCTTGTTCTTTACAGAAAATGGAACTTTATATGGTTATGGGTCTAATGGTACTTTTCAGCTTTTTAACAAAGCTACTGCAGCGTTTACATTAGTAGGCAACCCGCCTGTTTACAATTTTGCAGATGGTTGTAGTTGTGTATTCAGGATTGCACATGATTTAAATGCACCTTTACAGGTTTGCCCCTCGATACCGAATCCTAACCCTGTTTTCAATTTTACTATAACAGTTACGAATAACTATCTGGCAGTAACAGGTGCAACATATTCTCTTACATTAGATAACCGTTATTCCTTTCCCCAAACTACGGCACAAATACTAACTGCATTTTCAGCAGGGGGGCTTACCGCCACCGCTGCTACTATTACAAGCACAGGCGGTGGAACTAATAATGTATTAAACGTTACAGGTATCTCTATTCCGTATGTTGCACCATCATCTACCAATACTGTTGTTATTCAGGGAAAGTTATCAAACTTTATTAACCCACTTATACCGGCTAATTTTCAATCTGTAATTGGGGGGTTGCCAATAACATTGGGTACTACAGATGCTTCAAACGACCCTAAAACATCCCCACCGGATGATGCAACAACTATAACTATGTGCCCTAATATTACGTTGCCGGTAAATTTAGTAAGCTTTACAGGGGTTTACAGAAATAATGCCGCACAGTTAAACTGGATATCTGAAAATGAAACAAACTTTGCATACTACGAAGTGGAACGCAGCGAAAATGGCTCAGATTTCTTTGCTGTTAATTTAAGTGCAGCAAGAAACACAAGCAATGGAAGCGAACAATACCTGTATGCTGATGATCTTTCAGTTAATAACGGTACTGTTTTCTATTATCGGCTAAAGATGGTGGATAAAGATGGTAAGTTTAAATACAGCAACATTATTGTAATCCGGAAAGGAGAAAAAGGTATTAAGGGGATTACGATAAACCCTAACCCGGTTATTGGTACCGACTATGTAACTGCAAGGATGACAGCAACTGTTAACGGCATTGCCGATTTGAAAATAATGGATATGTCTGGCAGGGTGATGATTCAACAGCAAACAAGGGTATTGGAAGGAAATAATAACATAACAATTAGCAGCCTGAATAAACTACAGGCAGGTAATTATTTCTTACAAATTTCAAGCGGAGGCGAGGTTAGTACTGCGAAATTTACGATAGCCAGGTAATTTCCCTGGAAAAATAATGCTCAGGGTTTTTATAAACTCTACCCCTCCAAGTTCGTCCGGAGGGGTTTTTTATGCCGCTTATAAAAAAATATTTCACAGATTTGTGAAATGTTGTAACTTAATACATCATTAAACCTTTGGCGGGTTACTACCCAACGATGAATTATTTTTTAATACCAAAATTTAGCACATGAAAAAAAGTTTACCCCTGCTGATTACCCTCACCATTTCAACCTTTTTGGTTCAAACCACAAAAGCACAAGTAGCCGACAAATTCGCTTATTCAGTAACAGATGCCGGGCAAGGCCCAAGCTGGAATTTTTTGCGCAAACTTGACCTGCAAACCGGTAAGTACACCGATATTCTTTTAAATGGTAACGATGCTAAGCAAACAGCATTCGATGCTTCTTCAAAAAAAGAAATAACATCTTTTGCAAGTGCAAAAGGGATGGGCTTTAACATTCAGCCGGCTTTTAGCAGCGGTGTGGCAGCTATGGCTTTTGATAAAAAAAATAACAGGCTGTATTACACACCCATGTTCATAGACCAGCTCAGGTATATTGATTTAAAAACAATGAAAGTATTTTATGTGGTTGACCAGGATTTTTCCGGCAAGGCACAAAAATCCCCCGACCAGGGAAATATTGTAACCCGTATGGTAATTGCTGATGATGGCAATGGCTATGCCATTACTAATGATGGTACACAATTGCTCCGCTTTAACACTGGTAAAAAATTAAACATAGAAGATTTAGGTTCTTTGGTAGACGCACCTGCTAATAAAGGTGTTTCCATCCACAACTCCTGCAGTAGTTATGGTGGTGATGTCGTGGCCGACGATGATGGTGGCTTGTTTATTTTTTCTGCCCGCAACCATGTTTTCCGGGTGGATCTGGAATCTAAAGTTGCTACACACTTAGGTGCTGTAAACGGATTGCCCAACGGCTTTACCATTAACGGTGCTGCTGTTTCACCCGAAAATAGAGTGGTGGTAAGTACCGCTATGTCTGCCGCTTCTTATTTTACGGTTGATATGAAATCACTAAGTGCCGTACCTTTTACTGTGCAGGGAACTGTATGGCAAAGTTCTGATTTGGCTAATAGTAATTTGTACGTTACCGGCAACAGGGGCGGTACAGTTATTTCAGAAGTGCTTGGAAAAAATACAATACCTGCAAACACTGGTGATGGTAAAGTAAATATTTATCCTAATCCTGTTACTAATAACCAGTTTACTATACAGTTTAATGAATTAAAAGCTGGTTCTTATATTATACAGGTAACAGATGTGATGGGCCGCCAGGTATTGCAGCAAAATGTATCCTTAAGCGGGGATAATCAGTCGCAACTGGTTCGTATGGATCGTAATGCAAGGGGTATGTACCTTGTAAAAGTTACTGATGCAGACAGCAAACTTGTTTATAGTTCAAAAATTATAGTGCAATAAAGGCATTGTATAAAATGTAAAAAAGAAAGCCCTTGCAATGTGCAGGGGCTTCTTTTATGCTCAGGGTTTACGGATTTTTTATGCAGAAATTTCTTCAATCTTAAATTTTAATACACCTGCTGGCGCCTGCACTTCTGCAGTATCACCAACTTTTTTACCAAGTATGCCTTTGCCAATTGGTGAGGTAACAGATATTTTTCCAATTTTCAGGTCTGCTTCTTGTTCGCCTACAATTTTATAAGTCACCTGCTTTTTAGTAGCCAGGTTGGTGAGCTTTACAGTAGTAAGTATAGACACTTTACTGGTATCTATACTAGCCTCATCCAATACCCTTGTATTGGCTAATGCGCCTTCCATAGCCGCAATCCTTGCTTCTAAAATGCCCTGTGCTTCTTTAGCAGCATCATATTCAGCATTTTCTTTCAGGTCACCTTTTTCCCTTGCTTCTGCTATTGCCCTGCTGGCGGCAGGTCTTTCAATGCCCTTCATCCGCTGCAGGTCAATTTTCATTTTCTCCAGTGTATCCTTTGTTACATATTGAATAGCACTCATGTTCACCTCCTTTGTTATATAAACAGAAAAAAATAGCAACGCCTCAGTATTAAGCTGAAGCGTTGCAGTGTTATACTACAAATATAGAAAACTATTTTGAAAAATGAAAGAAACTACACCCCCAGTTTTTGAATCAGCACTTCTGCCATTTTATATGAAGCCTCATGGCTGTAGCCAGCAATATGCGGGGTAATTATGACATTTGATTGATTCAGCAACCAATCTAATTGCTGTTTCTCGATGGGTGTATAGGTGTTCAACTTCTCATTTTCCAACACATCTAATGCGGCACCTGCTATTTTGTTTTCAATCAATGCATTTACCAGGTGTTCAATTTTTGCCACTTTTCCCCTTGAGGTATTAAGAAACCAGGGTTTTCTTTGTAGCGAGGCAAAAAATTCTTTACCGGCCATGTGGTATGTTTCTTCCGTTAGTGGAACATGTAAACTGATTACATCTGCATACCGGCATATTTGCTCAATGTTTGCTTCTTTTATATAGCCATCGGCAAAACCAAATTTATATTTATCATAAGCCAGCACTGTTACTTCAAATGGCTGCAGCAATTTTGCAAAACAGCTCCCGGTATTTCCAAAACCAATTATACCAACTGTTTTGCCATGCAATTCGGTGCCCCGGTTTTCATCCCTTCGCCAAAGGCCTTTTTTTATTTCGTTGTTAGAGGAGGGGATGTTGTTTAATAACGACAGCAGCATGCCCAGCAAATGCTCGGCCACTGCATTGCGGTTTCCTTCGGGGCTGCTTACACATTGTATGCCTTTACTTTTAGCATATGCCACATCAATTAATTCCATACCACTGCCAAGCCTTCCAATCCATTTTAAACTGGTTGCTTTATCAAGCAATGGTTTATCAATATCCAACCTTGTAGTTACTACAAGGCCTTCTGCATCAGCAATTATTTTTGTTAACCCTTCATACGAAATATCAGGGAGGTCTTTTACTTCATATCCTTTTTTGGTAAGATAATCGGATAAGTAGGGATGGGATTTACCAGTTATAATTACTTGTTTCATTTCATTCTGAATGTTAGTTCCGCAAATTGCTGTACTGAAAGCTGCTCTGCCCTTTTATTAAACAACCCGTCTTCCAATACTGCTGCATCAAATAAATTTTTTACTGCATTGCGCAATGTCTTTCTTCGTTGGTTAAAGGCAGTTTTTACCAATAAGAAAAAATCAGCTTCCGATTTCATCGGGAATGTCTCCTTTTTTGGCAGTAACCTTATTACACCACTTTTTACTTTTGGTGGCGGGTTAAAACATTTTTCACCCACATCAAATAAATATTCAACAGTAAAAAATGCCTGCACCAATACACTCAGCACACCATAAATTTTATTGCCTTCTTTAGCTGCTGCCCGTTGCGCCACTTCTTTTTGAAACATACCCACCATACATTCCACTGTTTCTCTCCACTCCAATAATTTAAACAAAATCTGGGTGGAAATGTTGTAAGGAAAATTTCCAACTACGGTAAAGTTGCCGGTAAATGGTTTTTCAATATCTAAAAAACTCTGGTGGATTATTTTGCCCTGCAATGAAGGATATGTATTTATTAAATATTGTATTTTCTCATTATCCAGTTCCACAGCAATAAATTCAATTGTTGGTATTTCCACCAGGTACTTAGTTAATGCACCACCACCAGGTCCCACTTCTAATAATTGCGAAAAAGGCCGTTGCTGCAATGCTGCCACAATTTTGCGGCAGATATTTTCATCTTTTAAAAAATGCTGGCCAAGGGATTTCTTCAGGGTGTACATCGCTGCAAAAATAGCAGTAAGCCCTTCAACAATGAATAATACAGGCCGTGTAAATTTTCTTTTCAAACATTCACATTCCTTTAGTAAGTAAAAAAGGCACTCCGGGCATCTTATACGTAACTAATATAACCGGCCGCAGGGATTGACAAAGTGCAGAAGGAACCGGGCTTTAGTAAACGCACTTTGTTATGAAAAAAGATTTACACATCTCCGCCGCCTTCGACCAGCCTGAGCTGGTGCAGAACCTGGTTGAAAAGTTAGCTTACCGCCGTTATGAATTTGGCTTTAGTAAAATGCCAATGCCCGGTGGTTTTAAAGCCCTCGAAACTTCCTCTACCGAAGCTTATGTAAGCGGTACCGTGGCAATTGATATGGATAACAACGAACACATTAATATGCCCTTCATCACCTGTTTTCTTTTTACCTGTATAAAAGGAAACAGTGAACCTTACCAGCTAATATGGGGCTGTTCGCTTAATTAGTTTTAATCTTTGCTAACCTATCTTTTCACCCTTCTTTTTCTTCCATTCACCGACAATCAACCGCATAGTACCCATTTGCTGTTGACCATTCATTTTCTACCCCATAGATTTGAGTAAAATTGAAAGGAATGAGAGATTACAAGGAATTTAAGGAACAGCAAAAGCGGCGTTGTGAACAACGGTTTGATCGTCACCGCAGCAAGCATGGCCATATATGGACAGGTGTTTTTATACTGCTGATAGGTGTAGCGGCTATGGCAAGAGTAGCCGTGCCGGATTTGCCCAAGTTGTTATTCAGTTGGCAAACTTTTCTAATTGCTCTCGGCGTTTTTATCGGTATCAAACATGGCTTCCGTGGAGGCTCTTGGTTTTTGTTGATATTAATCGGTACTGGTTTTTTACTTCGTGATGTATATCCTGACCTTGCTATCCGCCGTTATATTTGGCCAATGGTTTTTATTGTCATTGGTGCATATATAATTATCCGCCCCCGCAAAGGCAATTGGATGGATATGGATATGGATTGGGATGGGAAAAAAAATAGCCCGTCGGCACATGGTGCAGTTGTGCTTGATGAAGAAGAAAGCTGGAGCCAGGATGATTATGTAGATACAACTTCCATATTTGGCGGGGCAAAAAAAAATATTTTGTCAAAAGATTTCAAAGGCGGCGATATTGTCAACATTTTTGGCGGTACTGAATTAAATCTTACACAGGCTGATATAAAAGGAACGGTGATACTTGAAATAACCACAGTATTTGGCGGCACTAAATTAATTGTACCATCTAATTGGGAAGTAAAGTCTGAAGCTGTTACCATTTTTGGTGGATTGGAAGACAAGAGAAATATGCAAACGGTAGTTGATAACCCTGGAAAAATTTTAGTGTTGAAAGGAACAGTGATATTCGGCGGAATTGATATCAGGAGTTTTTAAAAAGCTAAGTGGCAAATGGAATTTTGCAGAATGGGTATTTTACCAATGTATGAAAGTTCGCAATTTGAAACTGCCTCCTGATAAACCAATTAACTAATAAACCAACCAACATGAACTGGTATCTTGCAAAAATGGTCTTTCGAATTATCTGTGGTGATGGCAACCATACCGCACAGTTTGATGAACAACTTCGCCTGATAAGTGCCGGTAGCAAAGAAGAAGCTTTTCATAAAGCACAATTGCTTGGTGGCAAAGAAGAAGAAATGTTTTTTAACCGGAATCAGCAATTGGTGCAATGGCAGTTTATCAGTGTAAGCGAATTGTACCAGTTCAATGAACTGATTGATGGTGCAGAAGTATATTCCAGAATCGAAGAAAAAGAAAATGCAGACAGTTACTTGCATATCATTTACAAAAAGGCAGAACAGATACGATTTGGCAACACTATTGAAATGCTGAACCTGGTCTAACATGTCTAACTCTCCTCTATCCATAACAAGGTTTCGCATCATCTTCATCATTTGCTGGCTGGTGATGGTGGCAGATAATATTATGGTGCTGCAATTCTTTGGCCTGCCGTGGAAGGCCGCCATTATTGACAGTGCTATTGCCAACACCTTACTGTTGCTGGCTTGCTTATTGGTGATGAATACACTGCGGTATTATTTACCCAAAGGGGCAACAGTATATCAATATTTTTTCCATTTGTCTTTTTCTTACCATTATCTGGCTATTGCTGACCAAATGGTTGTTAAGAGTTTGCTTTGTCGATTATGATGGTTATTCAGATTTATTGCATCATTCACTTTCTATTCGTTTTAGTATTGCGTTTCTTTTACTGGGTTGTGTAACCATGATGAGTATTCTTATGGTTCAACCAGCAGGAGCAAAAAGAAATGGATGAACGAAAAGTTGATGGTGAAAAATTGGCCAAAGAAGCTGAACTGTTTAAACTGAGGCAGCAATTGCAGCCGCATTTTTTATTCAATAGTTTAAACTCGATAAACGCATTAATAGGCAGTCGTCCGGAAGAAGCCAGGAAAATGGTACAGCAATTATCCGATTTTTTAAGAGGTACTATTAAAAAAGAAGAAACACAATGGGTAACCTTGCAGGAAGAACTGCAATACCTGCAACTTTATCTTGATATTGAAAAAGTACGATTTGGAAATCGCCTGGCAACAGAAATTGAAGTAGATGAAAGTATAAAGCAATTAAAATTACCAGCTTTATTATTACAGCCAATTGTTGAAAATGCTATTAAATTTGGCTTATATGATACAACCGGTGATACAGTAATTCGTATTATATGCTGGTAAAGATGAAGACAACCTGGTGATAAAAGTCCAAAATCCGTTTGATCCGGAAACATCATCGCCCAAAGCAAGGAACAGGATTTGGATTAAAATCGGTACAGCGAAGATTGTATTTATTATTTGCCCGGACAGACTTGTTGACAACTGCCGCAAAAGAAAATATCTTTACAACGGTGGTAAAAATTCCGCAAGCAACATAAAAACCCTCCAAGGGTTTGTTTACGGAATAAAATGTAACCCTTGGAGGGTTAAAAAAGCCAAATAATTGATGCATAAAAAACAAAAACTATGAGCAAAGTAATTATTATAGACGACGAACCATTAGCAAGAAGTATTGTAAATGAATACTTACAAAAACATCCGCAACTGGAACTGATGCAGGAATGTGGGGATGGTTTTGAAGGATTAAAAGCTATTCAGCAACACCAGCCAGATTTAATTTTCCTGGATATTCAAATGCCAAAAATAACCGGCTTTGAAATGCTGGAGCTGATTGAACAACCACCATCAGTAATTTTTACCACCGCTTTTGATGAATTTGCCATCAAAGCATTTGAAGCACATGCCGTAGATTATTTGCTTAAGCCATTTGACCAGCAACGTTTTGATAAAGCTATTGCCAAATGGACAGAACAAAAATCAGCTACCACCGAAAAAGCTACACAAGATTTAATTGAATCTGCCTCACTGTCCCCATCACAAAGTCAGCGGATAGTGGTAAAGAATGGCAGCAAAATAAAAATCATACCGGTGCATGATGTATTTTATTTAGAAGCAGCGGATGATTATGTAAAAATCCATACCACAGAAGGTTATTTTTTGAAGAATAAAACGATGACCCATTTTGAACAATCATTAGATGGAGAACAGTTCGTCCGTTCACACCGTTCGTATATTGTAAATGTGCAGCAGATAACGAGAATTGACCCTTATGAAAAAGATAATCATGTAGCCATTCTCCGTTCCGGTGCTAAAGTACCAGTAAGCAGAAGTGGATATGGAAAATTGAAAGAAGTGCTGGGGTTATAATCAGCACTCCCCATCCAGCACTTTCACTGTTTGCTCATAAAAATTTTTTGCTCTTTCCGGTGTGCTGCCGATGCATACCACGCCTAGTTTACCATATTGGGAAAGAGCACCGATTAGGTGAAACATCACTCCTTCCTGTGAAGTACCGTCGTAATGCAGGTTGTGCATCATGGCAATATCAATCAGATCGGGCGGGGTAATGCCGATATATTTATCACTCTTCAGATTATCAGAGCAGAAATAATAACGGGTTTGCCGGTTGGCAGTAAGGTATAAACCGTTTTCATAATCATAATCGCCATCGGTCAGGAACTGCAGCAGATATATAAGGATGCGTAGTGCCACCCTTTCGTAGGTTTATCTCAATCGCATAGTGTTTCCATCCTTTGCCTTCTTTTACCGAAATAAAATCAACCGCAAATCGGCCCATCGCACCTGTTTTTTGCAATGCTTCGGCCACTTTAAACCCGGCTTCGCCAATTTCAATGGCATATTCTTCGTTTGCCGGGAAATAGGCACCCAGAAATACTTGTCCGCTTTCGCCGCCCACTACCTGGTCATGTGTGGAAATTACTTTGCAATCACCCAGCGGGTTGATGCGGCACTGCACGGAGGGAGATGTTTTTATTTCCCCTTCTACAAAAGCTTCCACAATGCCCTGCATGTGCTGAAACTTATACATAAAATCCTTATAGCTTAAATCACCGGCTACAATTTTCAGTTTGCCTTCCAGGTTTTCTGTTATCCATTGTTTCCATTCAGTGCCTTCATCAATTCCTTCATAAGAAAAAATGGCATTGCCTTCACCGGAGAAACCATCATTCATTTTTACCACTGCTTTTCGCAGCGAAGGATTGTTTAGTTTAAGATCAGTTAATGCAGTAATGATTTCTTCTTCATTTTTCAAATCTTCAAAACCTGCTGGTACGGTAAGGCCGCATTGCTTAAAAATTTTACGGCTATTACTCTTGTTACCAATATCGGCTAGCTCAGGATCGCAACCGTAGATCGGCATATCCAATTTTACGGCCAGTGTCCGTTCATATTTGGTAACAGTAAAACAGGCCAGGTGCGCCACATTACCTGCCGGGATACTTTTTTTTATTCGTTCTATAAGCCGGGGCCGGTCCAATATTTTTTCAGTCAGTGATTTGGCAGATGCATCATAACAACTAAGCAGTGTAAGCCGCTGCTCTGCATGAATCGGGTAATGCCGGGCAGCAGGTGCAGATAATAATCAATAATAACCGGGTCAATCGGTTCGCTGGTTACATATACTACATGGGTGCGGGGCATACGCAACAACATGAGCAGGCAAAGCAGTCTTTCTTCGTAATGTATATGGCCGGTTACTTTGCCCAGTATTTCCTGATCGAGTGTAATGGATGGAATGATAACAACTGATTTGGCTGCCAGCTTATCTGGAAATACTTTTCTGAACTGCCGGGAAAAGGAATGCTGCATTTTTCGGAAGAGGAGTATTTCTTCCATAGAACCGGGCAGTGGTTCTTTTTTTTCTGAAGATAAAGAATTGGCTTTGGTTGGTTCTGACATTACTTAATGGTTGGGTATGTAAATTAAGCAATGTTGCCGAGAAAAATTCCTATGCTTCCTGCCCCATCCACAAAGCACCGCCAATACTGTTTCTGACTGCGCCGGTTACGGAGGCGAGTACATTATATTCCTCCCGCCAGCGGAGTACACCAATAAAAGCCATTATTAAAGCTTCTTTATAGCTTACCAAATTTGTATCAGGCACAATTACTTCTATATTATTTTCTTTTAATTTTTCGCTTAGCAGTAGAACAAGAAATTTATTAAATGCACCGCCGCCGGTAGTAAGAAGTTTTGAGTTTCGAGTTTTGAGTTCCGGGTTGTTAAAAGCACTAATACCCCGGCTTATTTGCCACAGCTATATGCTCTGTATAAGTTCTTAAAGAATCTTGTATGGGAATGCCAGCATTCTTAATTATTGGGTAAACTATATCTGTTCCAAAATCATTGGCTAACGATTTTGGATGCGGCTGTTTATAATATTCAAGTGCATTTAATTTTTCTAATAATGCATGGTTGATATTTCCGGATGCGGCTATTTGCCCGCCATTATCATACGGCTCATTTATTTCGTTGGCCATTATATTTAATACCCTGTTGGCAGCACAAATATCAAAAGCTGTATAAACATCACCCAAAGCCTCTCCTTGTGGGGAGGACTTTGCCGAAAGATTAGCGATGCCCCCGATATTTAAAAAATAATCATACCCCGGCATCAGCATTTTTTCTCCGATGGGAACAATGGGTGCACCTTGTCCGCCCAATGCCACATCCATTGCCCGCAGGTCGGTAACAACCGGCAATTTTGTTTTGGCAGCAATAGCTGCGCCGTCACCTAACTGGGCTGTCATTAATTTTCCGGGTAAATGAAAAGTGGTATGACCATGCGATGCTATTAAGGCTACCTGGTATTGCAAAGCCCTTTCTTCTATAAACTGATTCACCTTTTCTCCAATATAATGACCATAGGCCGTATGAAGCAACTGATAATCGAGAGCAGAAAGGGTAGTAGCATTTTTGAGCCGGGCCATCCATTTCTCTTCATAAATATAACAGGCGGTTTCTTTTATTTCATACGTCCATTTGCCGCCCAGCTCCTGAAACTCCGCAAAAGCCACATCCAGTCCATCCAGCGAACTGCCGCTCATTAAACCAATTGCCCGGTAAACCATAAACAGATTTTAGTACTTAAATAATAGATTTTTAGTATTTAGATTTGCATAAAATCAAAAATAACTTTTTTGTTCCATGATAACATCTGGTGTCAATATATGTATCGATGCCTGAAGTCCTGGTACCGGGTACTAAAAATCTAAATACAAACATGATAGTCAACCTTAGCGAACAGCACTCTTTAATAAGCACCTGGGTATCCGAACTGCGGGATGTAAATGTGCAAACCGACCGTATGCGTTTTCGCCGCAACTTAGAAAGAATTGGCGAAGCGGCTGCTTATGAAATAAGTAAAATACTTCCTTTTGAAGAAAGAGAAATACAGACACCGTTGGGTATTGCTACGCATAAAATGTTGAAAGAGCAGCCGGTACTGGCAACAATATTAAGGGCGGGATTGCCATTGCACCAGGGCCTGCTTAATTATTTTGACAGGGCAGATAATGCTTTTATTTCTGCGTACCGCAAACATAATAAAGACGGAAGTTTTGAAATAAGCCTCGACTATGTTAGCTGCCCCGAATTGGAAAACAGGGTGGTGATTATTTCTGACCCCATGCTGGCAACGGGTTCTTCCCTCGTAAAAACCATTCATTTTTTAAAAGAAGAGGGAAAACCAAAAACAATTCATGTAGTGGCGGCAATTGCCTGTACGGTTGGCATAGAATATGTTCTGAGGGAGGAGCCTTCGGTAACGGTGTGGTGCGGTGATATTGATGATGAGCTTACTGCAAAGGGTTATATAGTACCGGGCTTGGGTGATGCCGGAGATTTAGCTTTTGGAACAAAGGTGCAGATGTAGGGAAAGTCGGTAGTTCAGAGTTAAGAGTCAGAACCTCAACCTTTGAGAAATTGGCCCCGAACTCCAAGCTCTTAACTCCGAGCACACCAGAAAGCAGCAATATTTCCCTTTTACAGGTCTCTAAAAAGTTGTACTTTTCCAGTTCGTACCCTCCTTATAATAAGCAGGGCAAGCCGGACAGAACAGGCAATTAATTTTAATACATTTTCGTTTAGATAACTGGACAGAAACCTGAGTAGCAAATTTTAGCCTGAAAAATATTATAGTTTAATGAAAAGAAATCTTTTTACCCTTCTGGTTAGTGTGGCATTAGTTAGTACAGCAAATGCTCAGGATATACATTTTTCCCAATTCTTTACTTCGCCGCTTACACTTAACCCGGCCCTTACCGGGAAGTTTGACGGGCAGCTCCGTGTGGCGGGCAACTACCGTAACCAATGGCCTACTATCTATGATGCTTTTGTTACAAAATCTGCCTCTGCTGATTTTGGGGTAATGAAAAACAGGTTGTCTGAAGTTGACCAGATGGGGATTGGTGTTTTAGGATTTACAGACAGGGCAGGGGATGGGGTACTAGTTACCAATTCAGCAGGTTTATCATTTGCTTACCACAAGGGATTAGATGAAGATGGCTTTCACCAGATAGGTGTGGGCTTCCAGGGTGCATATACCAATAAAAGATTAGACATAACAAAAGTGAAATTTGGTGACCAGCTTACACCGCTTGGTTTTACCGGTGTTACCAGCGAAGTGTTTACAAACAAACAGCTTAATGTTAGTTATACGGATGTAAATGCCGGTATTTTTTATAACGGAAGCACCAATGGGTACAATAATTTTTATGTTGGGGCATCAATGTACCATATAAACAGGCCGAAAGAAAGCTTTCAGGGGGCACAGTTTTTACTTAGTCCAAGAACAACTATACAGGCAGGTGCAAAAATTCCGTTGGGTTCTTATAATTATTTTCACTTTGCTTCTATATATAGTATGCAGGCAGGTGCAAAAGATATTGTATTGGGTGGTGCGTTGGCATACAATGTAAACCATAGCGAGGATAATCCGACTAATGTATATGTAGGTGCATGGACAAGGTTTAATAACCTGAATGACGCAATAATTCCATACTTGGGTTTGGAATTCGGGCAACTGCGTTTGGGATATAGTTATGATATTAATATCAGCCCACTTAAAAAAGCAACTAATCTGCAGGGCGGAAATGAAATTTCCTTAATATTTATTAAGCAACCAGTTGACCAGAGTGCCAAGAAGCTGAACTGTCCTAAATTTTAATTGGTATAAAAATATTAAGAAGAAAAGCGGAGCAGAAATGCCCCGCTTTTTTTATTTCATTAATAAGGGTAGTATATACTGGCAAAACAATGTAATGAGTATGATAGATACAATATTCATAACCAACCCTGCCCGTAGCATATGTTTTAATTTTATATGGCCGCTGGCAAATACTATTGCATTGGGTGGTGTACCCATGGGTAACATTGAGGCACAGCTTGCCGCTAAAGTCATAGACATTCCTAATATCAAAGGATTCATACCCACCGCATCTCCCAATGAACATACAACGGGGGCAAAAACAATTACCTGTGCCACATTACTCATTACTTCACTTATAAAAATTGAAAGCACCGTTACCAAAAATATTAACCCTATTCCGCCACCGGCATATTGCGCCAGCCATGCACCCAATTGCTGAATCAATCCTGCTTTCTCCAGCGCATCTGCCAATGCAATACCGCCGCCGAATAATAATAAAATGCCCCATGCCATTTTAGAAGTATCGCCCCACTCCAGCAAACTTTCATTTTCTTTTTCTTTCTCATCGCTTCCCGCAGGACAAATAAATAATGCCATTGCACCCATAATGGCAATCATGTTATCATCTAATTTAAATAAATGCTGGCTTTTGTTTATAAGGTCTTTGAATATCCATAAAAAAGCTGTTGCAATAAAAATTACCAACACCCTTTTCTCCGGTGTTTTCCATTTGCCGAGCAAAGCAATTTGGCCCTGTATATGCCCCTTTGCTGCACCACCTGCCTTTATATGATTAGGAAAAAGGATTTTGGTGGAAACGAAATACAAAGCAAGCATCAGTATTAATGCAAGCGGGGTACAAAGCAGCAGCCAGTCTATAAAATCAATATTGGTATTGTATTTTTTTTCGAAGTAACCAACAAACTGTACGTTAGGCGGTGTGCCTACTATAGTGGCGATGCCGCCAAAGTTAGATGCCCATGCAATAGCCAGCATAAGGCAAAGGTTGAAGTTGGCATAATTGGCCTGCTCCTGCCTGCCCTCTTTCATTACATGAATAACAGAGAGTGCAATAGGAAACATCATCATAGTAGTGGCTGTATTGCTTAGCCACATACTAAGCAAACCTGTTGCTAAAATAAAACCCAGCACAATGCGGTTGCCGCTGGTGCCGGTAAGGCGTACAATATTTAGGGCAATGCGGCGGTGCAGTTCCCACTTTTCAATAGCAAGGCCGAGCATAAAGCCGCCCATAAAAAGAAAGATAACTTCGTTGCCATACGATGCGGCAGTGGATTTGATTGTATTGATTTGCAGCAGCGGAAATAATATCAGCGGCATTAAAGCCACCACTGGCATGGCCAGTGCTTCGGTAACCCACCAGGTAATCATTAACCCGCCAACAGCTAAAACCCTTGCTGCACTTTCTGAAACTTGAAAAGGGTTTACAAAGTATAACAGCAGTGCAATGATGACGCCTGCAAGGAGTGAAATGGCTTTTATACGTTGTTTAGACAAACTGAATGGTTTTGCCGGAAAGATAATACATCCTTAAAAAATCACCTTGTCATTTTATATTCATTCCGCAGCAGCCATTTTTCTTCACCATCAAACTTTACTTCCTTTCTGTTGCTGAAGTTTTTTTTGCCAATGGAATATATATGCCGGATAATGGCTTTTTTATTGTCGTTGCCGTCAATACCATTTCGTTCTGTTATAATCTCAAGCAGCCTTTTGGCTTTTTGTCTTTGAAACCACCATATTCCCGTCAATCAGTTTTTCAGTCATCATTGCTATTGAAAGGGTATCGTTACCGTTTGCTTTAGGTTCGTTGGGATATTCAATAGCAAAGATAAGTTGCCGGGCATTTTGCTGGTTTATAGTTACAGAGATATTGGCGGGCATTATGTATGGCTTGCCGCTGCTATAGTCAAGATAAGTTAGTATGCCGGTCCATTTGCCAAAGGCGGTTTTAAAATCTTTTACAGTAACAGGAGAAATTGCTTGTGTAAAAGCAAATACTGGTAACAGCAGCAATACAATCAGTAGTTTCTTCATGACAGTTTTTTATTTTAAACATAAAGGTCAGTGAATTGTTCACCGGCCTTAAAATATTATTTACCTGTCTGATTTAAACAGCCCCATTCACCATCTTTCCTTTCACAAAAAGGGTTTTCTTTTGCTGGTTTCGTTTTATTTTTTTATACTTTCACTGCTTAAAAAATAATCTCAGAATTTATTACCTGATGAGTACCGAGAACCCTTCTGAAAAACATACCTGCCAAAACTGCGGCCATATTTTTACCGCCAACATATGTAACCTGTGCGGAGAAAAAGTTTTTCATGAACATCATCTTACCACCAAGCACTTCTTTCACCAGGTTATTGATTTTTTCTACCATTTTGAAGGCAAGGTTTTAAAAACCATCAAGCTCAATTTTCTAAAACCGGGTTTTGTAACGAAAGAAAATCTGCGTGGAGTACGAGTCCCTTATGCTAACCCTGTTCAGTTATACCTTGTTGTTAATCTGATTTTCTTCCTCGTAGTAAGTAAAGTGGGAGTAAGCGATTATATACCAACATTTGGGGATCATAAATATTATTACCTGTCAGATTATCCTGCTTTAAAATGGACATCACCTCTTGATGAAAAGGTGGTGAATGGAATTGACTCTATGTGGACGAATAAAGGAAGAAAAATTGAAAAAGAATTATTAATTGAAATAAAGGCTGCTGCTGAGCCTGATGGAAGTTTTAAATTATCGGGTCGTAATAAATCAGACAGTATATCAATTACACCTGATCATTTACCTGTTTATGCATTCAGGCAAATGATGGCGGTCCGGTGGAATATGTTCAACTCGCAGGTAGGTACTTATGGCAAAACACTTATCTTTCTGCTGCTTCCTTTTTTTGCTGCGATTTTCTTTGTTTTCTTTTTTAAAAAATTGAAATATTACGGTGCAGCATTAACCTTTGCCACACATTTTATGGTATACAATCTTTGCTTTTATACATTACGGGCAATAGTAGATATCTGGCCATACTACATCAATGAGCATCTTGGAGGATGGATGATGCGCCCATTTTATGCCGTATTCTATAATACATATACATCATCTGTATCAGGATTTGTTTTTGGAGATAAATTTGAATTTCTTCACCTGGTTTTTTGGATGCCCTGGTTGTTTATTGCTTTCAAAAGATTATTTGATACCCCCTGGTGGAAAAACCTGCTGGCAGCTTACTTATGCAGTAAAGTGTTTTACTTCCTGATTTTCGGGGTACTGAAAAAATTGGTAATTGCCGTTACTATCTGGAGTATGCATTAAACAACCACATTCACCATCTTTCCTTTCACAAAAATGATTTTCTTGGGAGCTTTACCTTCCAGCCATTTTTGTACGATGTCGTTTTCCAATACCATTTTCTCAATATCAGGCTGTGCGGCATCTAATGCAATATTCATGGTGGTACGCAGCTTGCCATTAATAGAAATGGGATATTCTTTGCTGCTTTCCACTACATATTTTGCTTCGAAGGTTGGGTAAGTGGCATTGAGGATGCTGCCACTATTGCCGAGCAACGTCCACAATTCTTCTGCAATATGCGGCGCATAAGGAACTAATAATACCAATAACGGCTCCAGTATTTTTCTTTTGTGACATTTTAAATCTGTCAATTCATTGGTGGCAATCATAAAACCGCTGACACTGGTATTGAAACTGAACCGTTCGGTATCGCTTTCTATTTTCTTAATAGTATTGTGCAATACTTTTAATTCTTCGGCTGTTGGTTCATCATTGGTAACTACCAATCCCTTTATTTCATCAGCAAATAACCGCCAGAATTTTTTCAGGAAACGATGTACTCCTTCAATGCCCTTGGTATCCCAGGGTTTGCTCATTTCTACCGGGCCAAGAAACATTTCATACATGCGGAAAGTGTCGGCTCCGTATTTTTCGCAAAGATCGTCCGGGTTAACAGTGTTGAAATATCGTTTACTCATTTTCTCAACCATATCAAGACAAATAAGTTTCTTTTCTTCATTTAATACGAATCTTGTGTTTGAATACTCAGGCCGCCACTTTTTAAATTGTTCAATATCAAGTTCAAATCCATTAACAAGAGTTACATCTACATGTAACCAAGAAGATGAGTAAGACTTAATTAGTCCAATTTTATTTTTGTCAAAATCAGGAAAATAATTTTTAAGAGTTGAATCCAAGTTTGGCCATTTTGAAGGCTTTAATTCTAAAAGCGCAGACTCTTTGTATATATTCCCTTAGATGCAATTACTGTTTCAAGAATCTTCATCATTTTCTGCTAATAACTGAACTCTTAACACCATTCTGCTACTCCCCTGTATCATCCCCTGATTCACCAATCTCTTATACGGTTCATCAAACCCAATCAAATTCAAATCGTACAATACTTTCGTCCACATGCGGCTGTAGAGTAAATGACCTACTGCATGTTCGGTTCCGCCAATGTATAAGTCAACCTGGTTCCAGTAGTCGCTGGCTGCACGGTTACAAAATTCCTTGTCGTTGTTGTTATCCATATAGCGTAAAAAATACCATGATGAACCTGCATAGCCGGGCATGGTGCAGGTTTCTCAGTTCCATTGCAACATTTACCCATTCTGGAATATTGGCTAATGGGCCTTGTCCATCCGGGCCGGGGCTATATTTTTCTACATGTGGCAATTCCAATGGCAATTCACCTGTCCATTCTAATGAATGGCAATTCCATCTTTCCATATTATCGGAAACGGTTCGCCCCAATACCGCTGGCGGCTGAAGCCGGCATCCCGCATTTTATAATTTACTTTCCTCTTGCCAATGCCCAATTCTTCAATTTTATTTACGGCTACACCAATGGCATCTTTCATCAACAGACCATTTAAGAAACCACTGTTTTGTAAGGTGGCATCTTTTGTTGGGTTGGCTTCTTCACCGTTATAATGTTCGCCAATAATATTGGTGATTTTAATTCCTTCTTTTTCAAAATGTTTGGCAAATGCAAAATCCCTCTGGTCGCCGCAAGGCACCGCCATTATTGCACCAGTGCCATAGCCAGCCAGTACATATTCTGCAATCCAGATGGGTATTTGTTTTCCGTCAAAAGGATTAATGGCATACGAACCGGTAAAGCAACCGGTAATTTGTTTTACTTCTGATTGGCGTTCCCTGTCGCTGCGGCTTTTTACATACTGTAAATATTTATCTATTGCTTCTTTTTGTGCAGCAGTTGTTATTTCAGTTACCAGTTCATGTTCGGGGGCTACAACCATAAAGTCAACACCGAAGATGGTGTCGGGTCTTGTGGTATAAACCCTCAGTTTTTTGTTACTGTCTTTTATTTCAAAATCCATTTCTGCACCTTGCGACTTTGCCAATCCAGTTGCGTTGCATTTCTTTCATGCTATCGCTAAAATCCACGGTTTCTAAACCTTCTAATAACCTGTCGGCATAAGCAGTTATTCTTAAATACCATTGGCGCATTTTCTTTTTTTCTACGGGGTGTCCGCCCCTTTCGCTTACACCGTTTACTACTTCATCATTGGCCAATACAGTTCCTAATGCTTCGCACCAGTTTACTTCGCCAAACTTGCTGAAGGCAAGGCGGCGGCCCATTAATATTTCTTCCTGCTGTTGTTTAGAATATCCGTTCCACTCATCCGCAGTAAAATGTTTTCCGGGAATTGGTTCACCTTTCTTTGGCAAAGCCCCTTTTGTTTCATACTTTTTTATAAGCAATGAAATAGGCAACGCCTTTTTTTCTGTGTTGCAGAAATAACTATTGAACAGTTGCAGGAAAATCCACTGTGTCCATTTGTAATATTGTGGGTCACTGGTTTGTACTTCTCTTTCCCAATCGTAGCAGAAGCCAATATTATCTAGTTGCTTCTTAAATGTTTCAATATTTTTCTTGGTTGTTTCGGCAGGGTGCTGTCCGGTATCTAATGCATATTGCTCTGCAGGTAAACCAAAACTATCAAAGCCCATTGGGTGCAAAACATTAAAGCCTTTTAATCTTTTGTAACGGCTATAAATATCAGATGCGATATAACCTAACGGATGGCCTACATGCAAACCGGCACCACTTGGGTAGGGAAACATATCCAACACATAGTACTTTGGTTTAGAAAAATCATTTTCTACTTTGTAGGCATGCGAATCTTTCCATTGCTTTTGCCATTTTTTTTCTATATCCCTGAAGTTGTATTCCATGTCTATTCTTGTATTCTTGATTCTTTTTTATTATGCTAACACTTAAAATTGCTCAGTAGAGAACCGAACGATGAAGAGTGCGACGCAACGAAGCTGATAGTAGTACTTCAGCCGGTTAATAAATTTCTTTAACAAATCTTATAGTTCATTTGGCAATATGCCCCGGCACATACCGTTTTATTGGGCAGCAAAAATACTGATTGTAGCCCTAAACTGCTATTTTTGCCGTGAACCTCTTCAACTGAAAAACTGATATTCATGTCGCAATCTTCAAAAGCCTCGATTAAAAAGGGAAAGCCGTCTTATTTCATGTCTATTTTGGGTGTTACCCTGGTTCTTTTCGTACTGGGTCTTATTGGCTGGTTAATTATTACGGCCAGTAAACTGGGGCAGCATTTTAAAGAAAATGTGGAGGTGAATGCCGACATAAGGGAAAACCTGAACCCAAAAGACAGTGTGGCATTGGCAGGATATATTTCTTCGAGACCTTATGTAAGGGAGTATAAATACATTACTAAAGAAGAGGCTAAGAAAATTTATATTGGCGATGGTAATAAAGACTGGGGCGAAATATTGGATTATAATCCGCTGCCAAACAGCATAAGCTTTAAGCTGAAAAAAGAATATGTAAACGGCGATTCATTGACTGCTATTAAAGCAGATTTGGAAAAACAAACTTATATAAGTGAAGTGCGGTACCAGGAGGCACTGGTGGATTCGCTTAATAGTAACATCCGCAAATGGGGATTAATATTACTGGCTATTGCATTAATATTGGCATTGGTGGTTATTGTGCTTATTGATAATACCATAAGGCTGGCTATGTTCAGCAACCGGTTCTTAATAAAAACAATGCAGATGGTGGGGGCTACCCGTTGGTTTATTGCCAAACCAATGAATATAAGGGCAATTATTAATGGGGCGATAAGCGGTATTATTGCGGTGGCGGCTATCTGGCTATTTATAGTAGCGGCAGAAAATTATGAGCCGTCTATGAAGGCCATTCACAGTAGCGGCAGCCTTGCAATTTTATTTATCGGGTTGATTGTGCTGGGAGTGGCTATTACCCTCTTTAGCACCCACCGCAGTGTAATAAAGTATTTGAAAATGAGGCTGGATGATTTGTATTAGGAATGTCGACAGGCCACAGCCAATAGCCTACAGAAGGAAACTACTACTGTTGACTGCCGTCCGTTGACTGTGGACTTTTCCTTATCTTGCAACTCCAAAAAAAGACAACTGATGAACAACGAAAAACAAACACCTTCTATCTTTAATAAAGAGAATTATAAGTGGATGCTGCTGGGTATTATTGTAATAGGCCTGGGGATGGTTTTAATGAGCGGCGGAGCCAGCAACAAAGACCCTAATAATTTTGATGCAGGTGCGGTGTATAGTACCAGAAGGATTACGATTGCCCCGATACTGATACTCGCTGGATTGATTATTGAGATTTGGGCCATTTTTAGAAAACCGAAAGCAACAGCTTAATACCTGATAAAATGATTTTAAAGGCGATACATTTAGTGTCGCCTTTTTGTTTAACCTTGCAGAATAATAACTATTCGAGACCTGATTTTTATATGAATACTATTGATGCCATCATCATCGCTATTGTAGAAGGGTTAACGGAATTCCTTCCCATCTCCTCCACCGGGCATATGATAATTGCTGAAAAATTATTAGGTGTGCCTGATACTGATTTTACCAAACTATTTACCGTAGGCATACAGTTAGGGGCAATACTGGCAGTAGTAATTTTATACTGGAAAAAATTTATTGCCCCGCTTAAAACCGGCAAATGGAATTTTTATTTAAAGTTGGCAATAGCTGTACTGCCTGCATTGTTGCTTGGGTTTATTTTTTCTGACAAAATAGATGCGTTGATGGAAAGCCCACTTACAGTTGCCATTACCATGCTGGCAGGTGGTTTTGTGTTATTATTTATTGATAATTTTTTTAAAACCCCAACTGTGGGAGCAGAAGAAAAAATCACCTTCCCAAAAGCATTTATTATTGGCCTCTGGCAATGTGTGGCTATGATACCGGGTGTAAGCCGCAGTGCCGCCAGCATAATTGGTGGTATGCAGCAAAACCTTACCAGAAAACTGGCGGCTGAGTTTTCTTTCTTTCTGGCCGTGCCAACTATGGCGGCTGCCACAGGGTATAAATTATTGAAAGGCTATAAAACAATTTCCGGGGATGATATAAAACTTTTTGCCCTGGGTAATGTGGTGGCTTTTATTGTAGCCTTATTTGCCATAAAATTCTTTATCGGCTTTTTACAAAAGCATGGGTTTAGACTTTTTGGCTGGTACCGTATAATTGCGGGTGCTGTATTGCTTAGTTTAATACTAACTGGGGTAATAAAATAAATATCCCCTAAAAAGGGTATTGTGTTTTCCCGGCTTTGGCGTACCTATGTAACTTATTCCATCATCAAAACCTTTAAACATGAAACGTATTATTTTGCTGCTCCTTGTAGCCATTCCTTTTATCTCCTGTAAGAACTATGGAACAAAAGTTAAGAAAGGGAATATTGAAGTTTTTTACAAAGAAGGCATTACAGCCGATGAAGCCGGAAATACGGCAGATATGATCCGCCAATTAGATGCCTCTGGCGGAAGCAACGATACTACAGTAAGAAGAAGCTTCCAATTATTACGTTCGGGTGATACTGTGACACTGCGAATGGTGGTGAATGAAAATAAGTACCAATCCATCGGTGATGAAAGTTTCCGGGCTATTGCAAATATGGTTTCTGAAAAAGTATTTACTGGTAAGCCGGTAAATATGGAGTTGACAAACACTACTTTTAAAACCCTGAAGCACCTGGCGTATAAAAAGGCAGACCAAACTGAAGATGTTAATGCCGCAACGTTTGGCGAAAAAGTAACTGAAGGAAAAACAGAAGTATATGCGAAAGGGGCAAATGCCGATGAATCTACCCTGCTGGCGGGATACCTGAATGATTATTTTAAACCCGAAGTCATTTACAGCTTTCAATTGGTAAAAGATGAAAAGGGCAACTACACTGTGAAAATGGTAGGCAACCCCGACAAGATAAATACACTGGATAATAAATTTTTTGAAGACGTTTGCAAAGGTATTTGCGATAAAGTATTATCTGTGCCCTCAGTAAGTTTTGAAATGACGGATACAAAATTTAATCCCTTACGAACATTTAATTACCCTGCTGATGCCGGTGACCCGGATAGGAACAATTAATTTATATTTTGTTTTTTTTTATTTTAACCCGTTGCAACAGCAACGGGTTTTTTTTGTAAGTTATTTTAATACCTATATTTACCAAAAGCATTCACTATGCAAACGGCTCCTAAAAAAGTAGTAAACGGCTGGGCTATGTACGACTGGGCCAACAGTGTGTACAACCTTGTAATTACCTCCACTGTTTTTCCCAACTATTTTGAAAGCATAACAGGCGATGATAATGAAGCTACCAAACAGGACATGGTAACTTTTATGGGCAGGGAGTTTGTAAACACTTCACTATATAATTACACACTTGCCTTTAGTTTTTTAATTATTGCACTGATGCTTCCACTGCTTTCATCTATTGCAGATTTTAAAGGCAATAAGAAAAGCTTTCTCCGTTTTTTTATGACGATGGGAAGTGTGGCCTGCAGTGCCTTGTTTTTTTTCGACAAGAGTAACCTTGGCCTCGGCATTATCTGTATGATATTTGCCTGCATTGGCAGTTGGGCAGGGCTGGTTTTTTATAATTCTTACTTACCGGAAATTGCTGCGCCGGAAGACAGGGACAGGATTAGTGCAAAAGGTTTCGCATTTGGGTATGTAGGAAGTGTGCTGCTGCAAATTGTGGGCTTTGTACTGATTCTTAAAAATGATATGTGGGGGATAAGCAAAGGGTTTGCATCTCAACTTACTTTTTTAATGGTAGGTGTATGGTGGTTTACATTTGGCAATATGGCTTTACGAAGGTTGCCAAATGGAACACCTTCGGGAGATAATACAAAAGGGAATTTTTTGACCAATGGTTATAAAGAACTTAAAATGGTGGCAGGGGAGCTTTTGCACAGGCCTGTATTAAAACGATTTTTGCTTTCTTTCTTTTTTATAAGCATGGGGGTGCAAACAGTAATGCTGGCTGCCACACTGTATGGCAAAAGCGAATTGCAGATAGAAACTGAAAGCCTGATTATAGCCATTTTAATAATTCAATTAATAGCTGTACCTGGTGCCTTTGCCATAGCTAACCTTTCTAAAAGAACAAGTAATCTGTTTGCCCTTACTGTCTGCATATTTGTATGGATAGGTATTTGCATCGGGGCTTACCTTATTCCTGCAAAAAGCGATATTACTTTTTATGCATTGTCAGTAGTGGTAGGTTTTGTAATGGGCGGCATACAATCACTTTGCCGCTCCACTTATGCCAAGCTGATGCCTGAAACAAAAGACACTGCTTCTTATTTTAGTTTTTATGATGTGACCGAAAAAGTAGCTATTGTAATAGGTATGTTCAGCTTTGGGTTTATAAATGAACTTACAGGCTCACAACGGTTTTCTGTATTGGCGTTAATGGTATTTTTTATTGTAGCATTAATGTTTCTGTTGTTTACACAATGGGCAATGAAAAAGGATAATAATAGATGAAACTTTATTCTGTCAATACAGGCTATTTTAAACTCGATGGTGGCGCCATGTTTGGTGTAGTACCCAAAAGTATCTGGAACAAAATAAATCCGGCAGATGAAAACAATATGTGCAACTGGGCCTTACGGTCGTTACTGATTGAAGATGATGACAGGCTGATATTAATTGATACGGGAATGGGTGATAAGCAGGATGCAAAATTCTTCAGCCATTATTATTTGCACGGCGATGATGCATTGGATAAATCATTAGCGAAGCATGGTTTTAGTAAGGCTGATATTACAGATGTATTTCATACCCATTTGCATTTTGATCATTGCGGCGGAACAATAACAAGAGAAGGCGACAAATTAATGCCAGCCTTTAAAAATGCAACTTTCTGGAGCAATAAGGAGCACTGGGATTGGGCAGTATTTCCCAATGAAAGAGAGAAGGCTTCTTTCTTAAAAGAAAATATTTTGCCGATAGAAGAAACTGGCCGGTTGCAAATGATTGAAGTAAATGGAGGCATTAATGGAAAACTGGGAGAAACCAATTTTACTGATAACATTTCCATCCGTTTTGTAAACGGCCATACCAAAAGTATGATGCTGCCACAAATAAAATATAAGGACAAAACGATTGTTTATATGGCTGATTTACTTCCATCAGCAGGGCACATCCCACTACCTTATGTAATGGGGTATGATATGTTTCCGCTTGCCACTTTGCAGGAGAAGAAATCATTTTTAACGGAAGCCGTAGAAAATGAGTACATACTTTTTTTTGAGCATGACCCGGTGAATGAATGTTGCACTTTACAACAAACAGAGAAGGGGATAAGGCCGAAAGATTTTTTTAAGCTGGAACAGATTTAACTGATCTTCCTTTCATTTTTATATATTTTAAGGCTTATACAGCATACCCAGATTAAAAAAGCAGCGAAAGTTATTTTCTGGATAATGGGTAGATAAATAATCCCCTCAGGTGAATAGTAGAGATAATTATTAAGTGCAGTCAGTAAAATATTGAACAGCCCGAATGCAAAAAGCCAGTACCATTTCAACCTGAATAAGAGAATTAAAGTACCTGCTACCGCAATCAGTCCAAACAACGATGCTGCATTTGTTATAATATCATGGTTAATATCCGTAGGTAGAAATAATGAAGCGGCCATTGCAAGTATACCTGTTATTTGAATTGTTAGCCTGATGTATTTTCCGGTAGGAGCTTTTTTTGGAAAGATGAACCAAAAATAAGAGAGAGTAAAACAAAGAACGGCCATTGCAGCAAAGGCAACTGGTTTGGCAGCATTATATTTTCCGTTAATCGCTGTTTCGTTTAGCAGGGTGCACCAGTAATTATTTGCCCAGCTAAAACCAGTAGAATTTTTATCTGCCTGCGAGCCTCCGGGATATAGAAATGTGGCGATTAAGTATAAGATAATAAAAATAATTGTACCTCCAACCGGCACTAATAAAAAACTATTTTTTCTTTTATACAATTAGCAAGTGATTATTACTTCTTTGAAAATTTATTCCACCGGTGTATTTAATGTCTTCCACAGCAAATCTTTCAACTCCACTAATCCTTTATTAGTGGCTGATGAAATAAAAAGATAAGGCACATCTTTCGGCAGGTTTTCTTCAATGTCTGCTTTCAGTTCATCATCCAGCATATCGCTTTTACTGATGGCGATAATGAATTGCTTGTGCAGCAATTCAGGATTGTATTTCTCCAGTTCATTAACCAGTATCTCAAATTCTTTCTTATGGTTATCGCTGTCGGCAGGGATTAAGAAAAGCAATATGGAGTTTCTTTCAATATGGCGGAGAAAGCGGTGACCCAATCCTTTACCTTCAGCCGCACCTTCAATAATACCCGGCAGGTCGGCAATGCAAAAACTTTTTCCATCTCTGTAGTCCACCATTCCTAAATTAGGGGTAATGGTGGTAAAAGCATAATTAGCAATTTTAGGTTTGGCCGCAGTTATTACTGAAAGCAACGTTGACTTACCGGCATTGGGAAAGCCAACCAACCCCACATCTGCCAGTACTTTTAATTCTAAAACCTTCCAGCCTTCAATACCGGGCAGGCCGGGTTGTGCATGTTCGGGTGCCTGATTGGTAGGTGTTGCAAAATGCGAATTTCCTAATCCACCTTTACCACCCGGTACCCAGACAATTTCCTGTCCATCTTCTAAAATTTCTGCGTCTTGTTCACCGGTTTCTTCGTCCCTTGCTATGGTGCCCAGTGGAACTTCAATAATAATATCCTTTCCATCCCGGCCATGACAGTTGTTGCCGCCGCCCCTTTCCCCATCTTCGGCCAGAACATTTTTGTAATAGCGAAGGTGAAGTAATGTCCACAAATTGCTGTTGCCCCTTAAAATGATATGTGCGCCACGGCCACCATCACCACCATCGGGGCCACCCATGGCCGTAAATTTATTCCGCTGAAAATGTTTGTTGCCAGCACCACCATGTCCGCTGCGGCAAAATATCCGTATCTGATCTACAAAATTGCTCTTCTCCAAAGTCGTATATTTATTATGTTGCAAATATACCTTATCATCAAACAAACGATTATGAAATACTTTTTGATCTTATTAATGCTCCCATTGTTTTCTAACAGCGAATGCGGCAATAAAAAGAATGGTAAGGAAGCAAAAACCGACTCATTGGTGGTAAAACAGCCAGACCCGATTAAAGATTCATTGCCTGCCTGCGTAAGGGGCTTAATAAATAAAGCAATGAATGAGCAACCACCAACCACCCCTTTGCAGGTGGATGAATATAGTTTTAATAGCAAAACTGTTTACCTGGTTACACCGCCCTGCTGCGACTTTTTTAATGAAGTGTATGATGACAGTTGTAAAATTATTTGCGCCCCATCCGGCGGTATTACCGGCAAAGGCGATGGTAAATGCCCCGATTTTTTTAAATCGGCCACTTTTGTAAAAACTTTGTGGAAACCAGCAGAAAAATAAACCAAAGTCTTGAATATGGGGAGCAACGAATAGGTTCTTAATATTGTCAAAAAAATAAAATTGCAATTTTGAAAAAACTATCAGCAGCCATCCTGCTTTTTTATTTTTCCTTCTTTTCTTGCACCAAACCTTTATGCGGATGTACTCCTATACCACCGTTTATAAAAGCAGTTGTAATACAGGATAACAATATTGACTGTCAGCGGCCGCTAATTTCTATAGATGTTACAGATACCGCTTACTTTAGAAGTATTACCGGGTTAAGCGGTGATACATTTGTGGCCAGCCAGTTGCCACCGGCATTAAAATTAAACGGGCAGAAATTATACATTACCCCTGGTTCATTTGCAAGCGGAGAAGATTTTGCCTGCACAACTTTAGGCCTCACATACCCGCATGTTAAAATAGTTACGGCCGTGGCAAGAAACTAAAAAAGCTACCCGTAAACAGGTAGCTTTTTTAGTTTTTCCTTTAGGGGAGGGGTATTTATTATTGTACCACCAGCCTGAAGCCATTGCCATGTATATTCACAATTTCAATCTTCTCATCATCTTTTAAATACTTGCGGAGCTTGGCAATATACACATCCATACTGCGGCCATTAAAATAAGTATCGCTACCCCATATTTTTTTCAATGCCTGGTCTCTTGGTAATAAATCATTCAAATGCTCAGCCAGCATTTTCAACAAATCATTTTCTTTAGGAGATAATGTTTGTGTAATACCATTGTGGATTAACTGGCGCAGCTTGGGGTTAAAGTGATAAGTTGACAAATCAAACTCTTTGTTTTCACTTTCCTTATTCTGCTCTTCATTGCGTTTAAGAATAGCTTTTATTTTCAGCATCAGCACTTCACTGTCAAATGGTTTGGTAATGTAATCATCAGCACCCAGTTTATATCCTTGTATTACATCTTCCTTCATTGTTTTAGCACTCAAAAAGAACAATGGTACATCAGGGTCAATATCCCTTATTTCTTCAGCCAGTGTAAAGCCATCCATATTGGGCATCATTACATCCAGCAGGCAGAGATCAAACTTTTCCCGTTGAAAAGCGGCAAGGCCAAGGCGGCCATCTCTTTCCAATATTACATCATACTCGTTCAGTTCAAGATAATTCTTAAGCACACTGCCAAGATTAGGATCGTCTTCGCACAACAAAATTTGGGGTTTCTTAGTATCCATGGTTCGTAGTTTTAAATTGTTCGTTAGCAAATAAAGTTAAAGCATTTCGGGGGTTCAAGTATCGGGGTTCAATATTTTGTTAAAAGATTTTATTTTGCCATCGTCCTGTTCTCTGTGCATCGTCCCTTGCGTCGCACACTTGAGCAGCAGTAATTCTAATCATCATTTGCCGCTGGCAAGCCTCTTTTTCTCTTTTCTCTCTGGGCGATGTTTTCTCTCTTACCATATTATAATAAAAAACTGTGCCATATTGCTGAAGATTTTTTTAATTACAAACCCATCAGTTTTTTGTAATCTTTATCATTCATATACTCCAGCAAATCCCCGGGCTGGCATTCTAATACTTTGCAAATATCTTCCAATGTAGAAAAGCGGATGGCTTTGGCTTTACTGGTTTTTAATATGCTCAGGTTGGCCATAGTAATATTTACCCGTTCGCTTAGTTCGGTAAGCGACATTTTGCGGCGGGCCAGCATTACGTCTAGGTTTACTACGATGGGCATATTATACGGTTAGGTCTTGATCTTGTTGTAGTTCAGTTCCTCTTTTGAAAGCAAAAGAAATAATAATTAAGGCTACCCCTCCAACTAGCCAACCCTTATTTTCAAGAAGTGCTAAACCTACAGGAAAGTAAATTTCTTCAGGTATTTTATCGCCCATAAAAAGCTTTACAATTATAGGTAATATAATAGGTATAAGTGTAACGCCAATTAAAGTGCAACCCGCTAACCTAAGGTTGCTTACATTTTTAGGCGAAAAGAAATTTCCCATTGAAATCCTATATAAAACCTTAATGGGTAATATATAAATAATCCAAGAAAGCATAATAAGAAAAGGAATAAGAACATAGCTAAAAATGTTCCAGAATTGGTATGTACTTTTTGAAATAGGAATTAACAACGAGGTTTTGTTTTCTCCGAAGTTTTGAAAGTTAGAAGCAAAGCGAACATTAACCTCTTTATACTTTGGGTATCCAACTCCCCCGTTAGATGTTACTTTGCCCCAAACAGTGTATTCAATTATATATTTATCTTTTTCAATCATAAATGCAGCATCATTTTTTAATGTAAAATGATTTAATACAAAAAAGTATTTGGGCTTTACTAAAAGCACTTTATTACCCGCTGTATTGATTATCTTCCCACAACTATCGCACTCAATAATTTTTCTTACCCCAAAAAAATTGGAACCTTGGCCTTCACCATGTCCTCCCAACCTCCATTTCTTCCATTGTTCTAATCTTTGCAAACTATCAAGCTTTGTTTTAAGCTCATGTAAACTTGTTGAAGAATTAGCTATTGCAATTGGGTCTGGTTTTATTTTATTAAGTAGAGTTTGTGGTACATTAAAACGGTTATGGTTATTTGGCATCATGGTTAAAAAAAGAACACCTACTCCAAACAGCCCCGTAATTATCCACCAATTATTAAATTGAATCTTTCTCATAAAAAACATTTGATTAAAAATATATAATTATTGATAAACAATAAAAAAATATTTAAAAACAACTTTAGGCTATAACTGTATTTTTTTACTCAATTCCCTGATTTCCATTAACTTTCCCCAAAAATTATCCAATGGCAGATACTCAGAAATTTATCGATACCATCAAAGCAGGTTACACCTTCAAAGGCGAATCTTTTAAACTCGGCGGCGCCATGCTCGACGGTGCCGTAGTACCCGGTGCTGATGTGTCGGTGCCTTTTAAAACATTAAACCGCCACGGATTAATAGCTGGTGCTACCGGCACAGGTAAAACAAAAACATTACAGGTATTTGCCGAAGGATTGAGTGATGCAAGCATCCCTGTTTTGATGATGGACATAAAAGGCGACCTGAGTGGCATAGCCGCTGCGGGTACAGTTAATGGAAACATTACCGACCGCTGTCAGAAAATAGGAGTGGAGTTCAAGCCAACTGCTTACCCGGTTGATTTATTAACACTGAGCAACCAGAAAGGGGCAAGGCTGCGGGCAACAGTGAGTGAATTTGGGCCGGTATTGTTGTCAAAAATTTTGGGCTTGAATGATACCCAAGGCGGCTTTGTAGCTATGATATTCAAATACTGCGATGATAATAAAATGCCGTTGCTTGATTTGAAAGACTTCATCAAAGTATTACAATATGTAGGAGATGAAGGCAAGGCAGAAATGGAAAAAACCTACGGTAAAATTTCCACTTCCTCCACCGGAACGATATTGAGAAAAGTAATAGAACTGCAACAACAGGGAGCCGATGTTTTTTTTGGAGAAAAAAGTTTTGAAGTGGACGATTTGATGCGCATCAGTGATGATGGGAGAGGTATCATTTCTATTGTACGGGTTACAGATTTACAAGACCGACCCAAACTGTTTTCTACGTTTATGCTGCAACTGCTGGCCGAGTTATACGCTTCATCACCGGAAGAAGGAGATATGGATAAGCCAAAACTGGTCATGATAATAGACGAAGCACATTTAATTTTCCAGGAGGCAAATGATGCGCTGCTGCAACAAATAGAAACGATTATCAAACTCATACGTTCAAAAGGAATTGGTATTTATTTCTGCACTCAAAACCCAATGGATGTACCAGCTTCTGTACTGGCACAGTTAGGATTGAAAGTGCAACATGCGTTGCGGGCCTTTACCGCTGCCGATAGAAAAGTAATTAAACAAACAGCAGAGAACTATCCGGAAACAGATTTTTATAAAACAGAAGATTTGATTACCCAATTAGGAACCGGCGAAGCCTTTGTTACTATTTTGAATGAAAAGGGTATTCCCACACCACTGGTGCATTGCATGATGCGGCCGCCGCAAAGCCGGATGGATATATTGACAGAAGAAGAAATTGATGCAGTAGTGGCTTCCTCTAAAATTTCGAAGAAGTATAATGAAGTAGTGGATAGTGAAAGTGCTTATGAAATATTAACAGAGAAATTAAAAGAAGCCGAAGAAAAAAGTGCAGAAGAAGAAAAGCCGGCTAAAAAATCTACTGCCAAAGAAAAAACAGGTATTTGATAACCCTGTAGTAAAAAGTATGACGAGAACAGCTGGTAATACGATTGTAAGAACATTGCTGGGTGTGCTGGGTTTGGGAGGAAGAACAGGAGGAAGAGTTTGTTTTAATTGAAATTGCCGGAGCTGATGGATAGAACTGCGAAAAGAAGGACTTATAAAAAGGCCAACAAGGAAAATCGATTATAAACGCAAAAACTTAATTATGGAAAATATTGAGCAAAAACTAAACCAAATTATTAGAGAGCTGGCTTACATACGGGAACAGGTAGAACTTAATAGAAATGACTCCCAAAAATTCACAATTAATCTGGATAAAGAAATTAAGGACAGTATAAGGGTAGCTAAAAATCAGATTTTGGAAGAGTTGAAGAAAAAATAATTTTAAATATTATGCGATTTGTTTAAAGCTGAGTAGCGAACAGAAAGTACAAGTGTGCGACGCAACGAAGATGCTCAGGGAACTAAAGCTGACAAACAAAATCATTTCAACCTCACATTCCCACCGGCATCTACCGCTATTTTATTTTCAGCTTGTAAAAACTCCAGCACTTTCCATATTTTTTCTTTTTTGCTACCGCTTAGTTTTTCTAAAAGCAGTTTGGTGTGCAAAGGCTCCTGCTGAAGTATATTGACAATACGAAGATGTATGGCTTCAAACTCTTCTTTGGTTAAGGCAGTTGCTTTTTGTTTCAGGCAATTATCACAAATGCCACAATTGTTAATTTCAGCATCACCAAAGTAAAGGCCAATGATACGGCTGCGGCAAATAGTTTCTTCTTTTACATAACTAACCATTTGTTTCATCCGTTTTTGAAACTGCTCTTTGCGGTCGTTGTAGGCCACCATGTTTATTTGTATATCTTCTGCCTTAATGCGATTACGGAGCAGATATAGTTGTGGGCTGTCTTTTTGTGGTTCGTATTCAATAACACCAGAATGGTGTAGTTGCAGCAATTGTTTTTTCACTTCTTCAGCATCTGTTCTCATCAGTCCGGCCATCATTTTTTCAGATATGGAAGCATATTGGTCAAAGATGCCTTCGTAGGAACGCAATAAAGTTTTGACACAAAGCTCCAATACCGGATTTTCTTTTTCAAAATCATACAGCGAATGCTTGTTTATTTTAAATACCACTTTGGAAGGCAGGAAAACTTGTTCATTAAAAGCCAGCCAACCTTCCTGTTCTAATGCTTTTAAGGAATACAAGGTAATATGACTGGTGAGTTTAAACTTTTTCAATACATCCGAAATGTCAAAATCATAATACTGCCCTTCGCCTGCACCGGTTGGTATTTGCAGATAGTTGGCCACGGCCTGGTAAGTATTTCGGATATCTTCCAAGGAAGGAAAACGTAAGGCGGCCAATTCTTTTAGTTCGTTCACATCTCTCTCATCATACAATAGCACCGCATAGGATGTTTTGCCATCTCTGCCGGCTCGACCAGCCTCTTGGTAATAATTTTCTAAACAATCGGGTACATCGGCATGTACCACGGTTCTTACATCTGGTTTGTCAATACCCATACCAAAGGCGTTGGTGCAAACAATCACTCTTGTTTTATTATTTATCCAGGCTTCCTGTTTTTTACTTCTTTCTTCTTGCACTAATCCTGCATGATAAAAATCGGCTGAAATTTTTTGCAATTGCAGCAGCTCACTTATTTCTTTTGTTCGTCTTCTGCTTTTGCAATACACAATACTTGTTCCAGGCACCTTTTTTATTATCTCAATTATTTTATTGATTTTAGAATCAACTTTAAAATTGCTGTAAGAAAGATTAGCTCTTTCAAACGATTGGCGAAAAATACTAAAGCTATTAATGACACTTTCTTCTTTGAGGTTCTTAAAGCCCCCCTTGTGGGGGTTTTGGGGGTCAAGTTTCTCACAAATGTCTTGCTGCACATCCGGCGTTGCGGATGCCGTTAAAGCAAGAACAGGCACTCCGGCTAATTCTTCTCTCAATGCAGCAATACGCAGATAAGGCGGACGAAAATCGTAACCCCATTGTGAAATACAATGTGCTTCATCCACTGCAATTAAGTTGACACCTAATCCCGGTAAATATTCCTTAAATAAATTTGTTTCTAACCGTTCAGGAGAAACATATAGAAACTTACAATTGCTTTCTGTAGCAACTTTAAATGTATTGATAACTTCTTTGCGGCTCATGCCGGAATAAATAGCAAATGCAGTAATGCTTTTGCGACGAAGATTCTCTACCTGGTCTTTCATCAGTGCAATGAGTGGAGATATAACCAAACATAAACCTTCCTGCGCCATGGCGGGTACCTGGTAGCACAATGATTTACCACCGCCAGTCGGCATTAATGCTAATACATCTTTTCCTTCCAGTACAGCATTGATAATATCTTCCTGTAGCGGACGAAAATTATCATAGCCCCAATATTGCTTTAATATCTGATGAATGGTTGACAAAGAAATTTTATTTATCGGAACAAATTAAGGCTTTACTGTTGTTTTTCACTTTTGCGGAAAATAATTAACTCCACTCTTCTATTTAGTGCCCTGCCTTGAATAGTATTATTAGTGGCAATGGGTCTGAATTTACCAAAAGGATGAATGAACAGCATTTCTTGCGTTGCAATACTGTTTAATAAAAACCAATTTTTCACTGCTTCGCAACGTTGTAAGCTAAGTTCCAGATTCCGTTTTTCGCTGCCAATGGAATCAGTATGGCCTTCTATATAAATACTGTCAATCGTCTTTGAGTCTTTATTGTTTAAAAAATACCTGGCGAGCATATCTGTCGCAGCAGATTTCAAGTTTGCTTTATTGAAATCGAAAAATATATCGCCGAGTTTAAGTGTATCTCTTATTATTATTGGCTCAGCCTCCTTCTGACGGGTTATAAAATTGCTGTCGGAATAATTGAACACTATTTTTAGTTCCCCTTTTCCATACAGCGAATAGTCCATTTCTTTATGCCGGTAGTTGTAGTTATAAATTATCCGAGTATTAGTCTCTAAAGCCGGACAGGCAATTTCCGTTTTATCTAACGGTATCAGGCTGAAATTATCGAGCATAATAGAAACTGTTTGTGTACCGGTTAACTGTTTCTTTTTATCAACCACGGTGTCTTGTTCTATGTAAGTTCCAAAAGTGAGATATTTTTCTTTCCCCGTAGCGGTGAAACTATATTCAAATTTGTAATAAGGAGTATTGGGAATTGGTGTAAGGTTACTGATACTATCGGGCTGCATATTTTTTGCAAAGGGACGGTTAGGCACATAAAATCGTTCACCCAAGCAAACACCTATTTTAAAATTCAGTTTAGCATTCAATGTGGCAGCCACCATTCCGGCAAACCGGTATTGCTTCCCTTTTTGTAGTGTACAGGGAAGAATAGAGCCGATAAGCGGAGAGAAGTTTGTATAACGTAACCAGTTAAAGTAAAGGCCAAATGTATTGGTACCGGTTAATTTATTACTGCTGTCGGCTGCCAGCATCTGAGCTTTTACATCTTTCAAATAAAACCATCCTTCCACTCCGCATTCGGAGTTGTATTCGGTACAGGTATTTACATCCTCAAAGCCACCATTCAGTAATAAGTTTGTTTGGGCAGATGCGAATACAGAAAAAAGCAAGGCGAATAAAGTCAGTTTCTTTTTCAAGACCTTAAAGTAGCATAAAATATAAAAGAAATGATTTTACAGCCGTTAAAAGAGTTGCAAACTTGCTACACTACTTTTTTTATAAACAGCCTTACTGAGTTAATAGCCAGCACCACATCGCTCAATCCCATTACTAATGCACCAAAAGTGGGAGTGAGCAATCCAAATGCGGCAACGGGCAATGCTACAATGTTATAGGCAAATGCCCAGAATAAATTTTGTTTGATAGTGATATAGGTATGCTTGCCCAGACCTAATGCGGTGGGCAGATTCTTCAACCCATGATTCATCAATACAACCTGAGCCGATTGCACGGCTATCTGCGAAGCATCATTCATAGAAATACCGATAGTAGCTTTCGCTAATGCAGGGGCATCATTAATGCCGTCGCCAACCATAGCAGTAGGTGAGGCGGCACTTAGTTCAGTTATCTTCCGTAATTTTTGTTCAGGTGATTGTTCCGCAATAACTGTTTCGATACCGAGTAGGGCAGCCAGCTCTGTGCATTTGGCTAAGCGATCGCCACTCAGTAAAATGGTTTGAATGTTTTTACTATGCAAATAATTAATCACTGATTTAGCTTCCGGCCTTACTTCGTCTTTTACATCTATCCAGCCAAGCAACTCACCATTACGGAGAATATAAACATTGTGAGTGTCATCAGTAGCGAGTGGTGAGTGGTGAGTGGGGTTACCATTGGCAATGGTTGTTGATAGAATTTTGAATGAACCTGCCATATATTTATTTCCTTCAACATCTTCAGCTTGCATACCCAGCCCTTTTACTTCTTCAATTTTTTTCAAACGGATTTCGTCTTTCATCTTCCATGCAGCGGTAATTGATTTTGCTATTGGATGATTAGAATATTTCTCTAACGAATAAACTATTCTTTTGAACTCATCTTCCTGTAAGGCAACATTTGCTAATTGCCAATTACCAATTGCAAATTTTCCTGTCGTCAGCGTTCCTGTTTTATCAAACACTACTTGCTTTATATCCTTAAATGTTTCCAGGCTTGTTGCATTGCGAAACAGAATTCCTTTTTTAGCGGCACGGCCCAATCCTACAGCAATTGCTGCCGGTGTGGCTAAGCCCATTGCACAAGGGCAAGCAATTACGAGTACTGCAATGCTACGCATCAATGCCGGTGTAAAATCTTTAAGATAAATCCAGTTGCCAATTAATGTAATAGCAGCGATGCCTAATACTACTGGAATAAAAATGCCACTAATTTTATCCGCCAGTAATTGCATGGGTGGCTTTTCTCCCTGCGCCTGCCGTACCATATTGATGATGCCGGATAAAACAGTATCATTCCCCACTGCTGTTACTTGTGCCTTTACTGTTCCATCGCTGATAAGGCTGCCGCCAATCAATTTGTCTTTTGCCACTTTATGCACCGGCACACTTTCCCCGGTAATGATGGCTTCGTTCACCTGCACATCACCCCAGAGAATTTTACAATCAATCGGTACCTGTTCGCCGCTTTTTATTAATATCAAATCGCCTACATGGAGCATTGTATTTTCTACCGGGAAGACTTGTTCTTTATGTTCATCATCAAAAGCTATCATATTAGCCATTACCTTTTGCGATTTGGCCAGCTTATTCAGTTCTCTCTGTGTGGAAGCAATAGAAGCGTCTTCTAAGTAATTGCCAAGAAACACCAAGGTAATAATGGTGGCTGCTGTTTCATAAAACATATACTGTTCGGCCTGCCCGGTGAGGGAGCCATACAAACTGTAAAAGAAAGCGGCAGTGGCACCAATCGCAATCAACACATTCATATTGGGCATACCATTGCGGATGCTTTTCCAGGCACTCTTGCCAAAGAAACTCATACCAACAATGTAAACCGGTATCGTTAATGCCAGTTGTACCCAATGGTTCATTAACCAGTGGATGTGTAAACCAGGTATCATGTGCAGCATTAGTACCGCAGTGAAAGGGAAGCAAAACCAGAAGCGCTGAAGATGGGTAGAGAGGATTTTTGATTTTTGATTTTTGGTTTCAGGAGTGGCTTCATTTACTACTGTGTAGCCAAGTCCTGCTATTCCGGAGCTTATTTTTTCTTTTGTAAAATCTTCGTTAGTATCAAAAATCACATCGCCAGTGGCGAAATTCACTTTTATGTTCTTCATACCCTGCTTATCCAGGTACTTATGAATATTGAGGGCACAGGTATTGCAGTCCATGCCTTCTACTTTCCATTGTACTTTTTCCATAGTGCAAAATTATGGAACAGCTTGCGCCTCATGTTTTGATATTGGGAATAGTATTACAACAGTGTTGCGTATTGTCAGGAAATAGTGTACTATAAACTTTTTTACTCCCCTTTCCCGAAATTATCGGGACAAGTAGGGATGGGGGTTTAAATTTGCGTATGGAATGGACTTTTTCATTGGATAATATCAACGGGGTGGCAAAAGAATTTTGGAAAGCAGTTGAAGGCAGAACCGTTTTTGCTTTTCATGGACAGATGGGAGCCGGTAAAACAACTTTCATACATGCTCTTTGCGATGCAAAAGGGGTGAAAGATGTGGTAGGCAGTCCAACTTTTTCCATTATAAACGAATATGAATATTTGTGTGAGGGAACAAAGAAAGCATTATTCCATATGGACTTGTACCGGCTGAATAGCGAAGAAGAAGCACAAAGAGCCGGCGTAGAAGATGCATTATATAGCGGTTATATATGCCTGGTGGAATGGCCGGAAAAGGCACCGGCAATTTTTCCGGAGGATACCATACAGGTTTTAATAAAGGCCATTGACGATACGACAAGGCAGATAATTATCAGTGATATTTAGTTATATTTGATACAATTAGAAATTATAAAATTTCTGCAACCAGTAAATCAAAACCTATAACTCGCAACAGTTTCCATGAGCCAGCAACGACCAATAATCAGCACCTCTTTTAGCTACGAAACATTAGAAGAAACACTGGATATAAAGCCAAAGGCTGAGGGCATGATGATTGGTATTCCAAAAGAAATTGCTTTTCAGGAAAACCGTATTGCCTTAACGCCTGATGCCGTAAGTGTGCTGGTAAGCAATGGCCACCAGGTAATGATTGAACACAATGCCGGTGAGGCTTCACATTTCCGGGACAAAGATTATAGCGAAGCAGGAGCAAAGATTGTTTATTCAAGAGAAGATGTATTTAAAGCCCCGATATTAGTAAAGAGTGCACCGGTAATTGATGAAGATCTAGACTTATTGCAACTCAATCAGATTATTATTTCTCCCATCCATCTGTCCGTAATGAAAGCGGAAATATTGGAGAAAATGATGGAGAAAAGAGTAACAGCTATTTCTTTTGAAAATTTAAAAGATGACAGCGATTCTTATCCCATTGTTCGCAGCATGAGTGAGATAGCCGGCAGCGCAGTGATGTTGATTGCAGCACAATATCTGGGTTCTGCTAATCATGGGAAAGGAGTGTTGCTCGGCGGCGTATCTGGTATTGCACCTACAAAAGTTATTATCATTGGTGCTGGTATAGTGGGTGAATATGCCGCAAGGGCGGCATTGGCATTGGGTGCTTCTGTAAAAGTTTTTGATAACAGTGTATACCGGTTGAAAAGATTGCAAACGAATGTGGGGCAGCGAATGTGGACTTCGGTAATAGAACCCCGTTTGCTGGCCAAGCAATTAAAAACCTGTGAAGTGGCAGTGGGTGCATTGGGTAGTGAAACAGGCCGTACACCAATGGTGGTGACGGAAGAGATGGTGAGTAATATGCGGCCGGGTTCTGTTATTATTGATGTGAGTATTGACAGAGGCGGTTGTTTTGAAACGTCTGAAATTACAAGTCACGAGCATCCCATTTTTATGAAGTATGGGGTGATACATTATTGTGTGCCAAATATTCCTTCCGGTTTTTCCCGTACGGCATCGCAGGCTATTAGTAATGTGCTGATGCCCCTATTGCTGGAAGCTGGGGAAGAAGGTGGCTTTGAAAAATTAGTGTGGCATAAACTGCATCTCCGCAGTGGTATTTATATGTTTAAAGGAGCATTAACCAATTTCTATCTCAGCCAGCGGTTTGATTTAAAATACACTGATTTGAATTTGCTGATTGCGAGTCAGCGGTAGGGATATACAGTCTAGATATGGGAGATTTTATTTTTTGGAGTGTTATAATCTATATAGGAATTCCTGTAATGTTTGAGTTTGTGAATAAACTATTATGGAGAAGAAGTTTCTTTTTTATAAACTATCTTCTAACAGTAGCATTAATTATAATAATGTTTGTAATTGCCAAGGATCATAAAAGAATAACTGAAAGTAAATTTTTTGGCATCCTAGCCACTCCATTTATTTTTCTGTCACTGTATAAATGGTTGATTTACTAATGATGAAAAAATATAATCGACATTTTATTATAACTAATCGAAGTATCTCAAAAATAAACTGGGACTATGATTGGAAAGATCAATTATTTTCAATTATAATTTTTATTCTAAGTATTGTGTTGGGTCTTTTCGTTTTTAGACTAGTTGCTTATTTATAATCCACCATCTCCACCCTCTCCCCACAAAACCCATACTCTACTTCATCATTACTACTCACCACTACTAATCTCTCTTTACAATAATCAGCAATAAGTGAGTGATAAAGCGAAATGCCGGCAGCATCCAGATTAGTACAAGGCTCATCCAGCAACACAATAGCTGTATCAGAAAAAATGCATTGTGCTAGCTTTACCCGTTGCTTCATACCAGATGAGTAGTTACGTATTTGTTTATTCACTGCTTTTTCCAATCTCAATATGGTAATGATTGCATCTGTCGTAATGCCAGGAATTAAGGATTTAAACCGTTGGTGAAATTCCAGAAACTCCCGGAGTGTCATTTCTTCTATCAATTCTAAATACGGGGCGCAGATTGAAACAGAAGAATAAATCTGTTCTGTAGAAACTTCTGACTTCTGACTTCCGTCTTCGTATTTCATTTTGCCCTCACTAATCATCATACCTCCGCTAAGCACTTGCAGCAAAGTACTCTTACCACTACCGTTAGGCCCGGTTATAGCATATGCTTTTCCTGATTCAAATGTGTAGTTGAAATGACGAAATATCCAGTCACGGTTAAACCGTTTGCCGGCATCATATAGGGAGATCGTCATCGCTGCTGCCTTTGGTGAAGCGTTTAATAATACCGCGGCCACTTTCCCGTACAAAAGTTACTATCTCATCTCTCTCATCAGTAGCAGGCATTTCTTCTTCAATGTACTCAACAGCCTGGCTGGTGTTCATACCTTTATTATAAATTACCCTATATATATCAAGTATATGATTGATGCGTTCTATACTGAAGCCACGGCGTTTTAACCCAATAGAATTTACTCCGGCATAACTAAGTGGTGTGCGGCCTGCTTTTATATACGGCGGCACATCTTTACTTACCAATGAGCCCCCTGCCACAAATGAATGCGAACCAATTTTTACAAACTGGTGTACTGCACACATTCCTGCCAGGATAGTCCAGTCGCCAATAGTTACATGCCCTGCTACTTGTGTATTATTGCTCACAATCACATTATCACCCACCAAACAATCATGTGCAAAGTGGGAGTATGCCATAATTAAACAGTTCTTTCCAATTACTGTTTTCTCCCTATCGGCTGTACCGCGGTTTACCGTTACAAACTCACGGATGGTGGTGCCATCGCCAATAATTACGGTGGAGTATTCGCCATGAAATTTTAGATCCTGCGGAATGGCAGCAATTACTGCTCCCGGAAAAATGCGGCAGTTCTTTCCAATTCTTGCCCCTTCCATAATAGTTACGTTGGAGCCTATCCAGGTACCATCACCAATTTCCACATCCTGATGAATAACGGTAAAAGGGTCAATCTTTACGTTAGTAGCCAGCTTTGCATTAGGATGAATGTATGTGTGCGGATGAATCATTAGAAAAATTTCAGTGACTAACATGCCTCAACGGCAGGCAGGCAAAGTTAGCAGATACCGCCAAAAAAGGAAGTTTTTTTCGTTATAGATTGTTAAAAACCAGCTTTCAAGGTGTTGTTTCAAAGTTGCGCCATTAACTTATACCGGGATTTTGTAAATTTGCTGTTCATCATGCACAATCCCCCCGACATATTATCATTGGCTTATAAGCAGACCCTGATGCATAATCAGATGCAGCAGCTGCAGGAGCGGCATCAGCAAATACCCGGTTCGGTACAATATACTATTAACCGCTATCGTCGCAACCTGCAATGGAATATGGAAGATACTGGCATGCTGGTTTATCACTACGAAAAAACAAATGCGAAGAGCAACTATTTAGAGTTACGTTTTTGTGTAAGTGGAAATGTGTATTGCCGTAAAAAAGATACGGAGTGTGATATGTGCCAGTTCAATGCATCAAAAAGCTGTGTGGAAAGAGTGGATAGTGTGGATGTGGTAGGTTTCAAATTCTCCCCGGTACAGTTAAGCCAGTTTGTTAAGCCAAGAAAGGGCAATGCTATATTAACTGATGATATCCTTGCTTTTAAACATACTTCATCTTTTACCAAAATACATCCTGTATGTGGTAAAACGAGAATGATTTTAGAAGGTGTGCTTAATCATACTTACAGCGATACACTGGAAAATATTTACATCAATGCACAAACCCAGATGTTATTGCTTTACAGCCTCGATTGTATGCTGGGTGAAAAAGAAATTGATGTAGTAGGGTGTAAATTCCTTGCTAATGAATTAGACAGGGAAAAAATTGTAAAGGCAAGGGAAATACTGGTGCAGCATATCGGCGACCCTATTACCATAAAAGAACTTAGCCGCAAAGTGGCTATTAATGAGTGTTACCTGAAAAAAGGGTTCAAAGAATTATTCGGTACAACAGTATTCGACTTTTATCAAAGCCAACGGATGGAACATGCAAAATATCTCTTGTATGAAAAAGGATTAAGCGTAACAGAGGTTTCCATGTTGCTGGGTTACTCTTCTATCTCTCACTTCTCTACAGCGTTTAAAAAGCATACAGGCTTGAAGCCTTGTGAACTGTTGTTGCGATAATAAATTTTCGTTTTCTCTGTTATTACTAATCACTACTCAATAGTTTTGTAAAATGAAGCTGTCAGGCTACATATTAGCATTTTACCTGCTGTTTTTATCAGTAGTGCCTTGTTGTGCTTTTGATGATTGCCCTGACGATAAAACAGAACAATCTTCAAAGCATGAAAATGGTGATGAAGATTGCGGCAGCTGCTCTCCATTTTTTAGTTGCGAAGGATGTGCAACTGGTACCATTTCTTACCAGCCAATCGAATTTGATTTTTCTATCCAGCCTGTGTTATCGGTTCATGCTACTTACTTGCAGACACGGCTTTCCCAAGTAAAATATGATTTTTGGCAGCCGCCAAAAATAGATTGATGAATTCCCGTTTCGTAAAGAGGAGAGTATTTCATTAACCTAAAAATTATTCATGAATAAGATATGTATTGTGTTAGCAGCACTAATATGTGCTACTAGCAGTTTTGGTCAGCATGTAGTGAAAGTAAAAGTAATGGATGCTGATACAAAAGAGCCATTACATAACGCTTCAGTTGTTGTGAAAGGCAGAGAGAATTTTTCAGTTACTAAAATGGATGGGACAACACAGTTGATTTTACCAGAAGGAGAAGTAGCAATTACATTTTCACATGTTGGATATGAGGCGAAAGAAATGATAATATCTGTCCCGTTGAAAGATTCGTTACTGGTAGTTGGACTTGAGCATAGCGGAGAGGCTGAGGAAGAAGAAGTAGTTATTCAATCCACCCGAAGTTCAAGAACAATACAAGACATACCAACAAGGGTAGAGTTTATTGCAGGCGAAGAACTGGATGAAAAAGCAAATATGAAACCTGGTGATATAAGAATGGTATTAACAGAAAGTACCGGCATACAAACACAACAAACATCTGCCACCTCTGCTAATGCTTCCATCCGCATACAAGGGTTGGATGGGCGCTACACACAAGTATTGAAAGATGGATTCCCTTTGTATGCGGGTTTCAGTAGCGGATTGGGATTGCTGCAAACTCCGCCATTGGATTTGAAACAGTTTGAAGTGATAAAAGGTTCTGCCTCCACTCTATATGGCGGTGGTGCCATTGCAGGCCTGGTGAATTTAATTTCCAAAACACCAAAAGAGACACAAGAATTAAAATTTCACTTTGATGCTACCTCTGCAGGCGGATTAAATACCAGTGGTTTTTATGGAAAGAAATTTGGTAAAACAGGGGTAACTGTTTTTGTTTCCCGCAACAGCAATGCAGCTTACGATCCTGCAGATATTGGTTTGTCTGCTATTCCAAAATTTGAACGTTATACAGTGAATCCAAAACTGTTTGTGTATTTCTCGCCCCAAACAACACTAACGACCGGCGTTAATATAACAACGGAAGAAAGAACAGGTGGGGATATAGATTTTATTAAAGGGAATAATCCACCCGGGTATTATGAAAAAAATAGTTCCAACCGGTTTAGTACTCAATTCCATTTTGAGCATCATTTTGGCAAATGCAGCCATTTCAGTTTTAAGAATAGTATAAATCGCTTTCAAAGACAAATCATTACTCCGTCATTTATTTTTAGCGGTGTACAAAATGGAACCTTTACGGAGGCTACCTATGCCAATCATGGTGAAAAATCAGAGTGGATTACAGGCTTGAATTTGCTTACAGAGGATTTTACAGAAGAAAGTGGTGTTGTTAATCCGCTAAGAAGCTATAAACAACTAACAGTGGGGACATTTATTCAAAATACATTTAAGGTAAATGAAAAACTTCATTTGGAATCAGGCCTGCGGGGCGATTTTGTAAAAGACTATGGCTTTGCTTTTTTGCCAAGGATATCGGCTTTGTTTAAATTTACCCCCAAGCTTTCATCAAGAGTAGGTGGTGGCTTAGGGTACAAAACACCAACCATCTTCACCGAAGAAAGTGAAAGATTGCAATATCAAAATGTACTGCCAATAGATGAGAATGTTAATAAACTTGAACGTAGTTATGGGATAAACGCAGACATCAATTATAAAACCAAATTCGCTGACGGGGATGTAAATTTCAGTATCAATCATCTTTTCTTTTACACCAGGATTAATGATCCCTTGCTTTTGCAGCCTGACGGAAGCAATTTTCGTTTCAATACCCTGGATGCACATATTGATAGCAGGGGTATGGAAACAAATATCAAACTGGGTTACAGCGATTTCAAATTGTTTTTGGGATATACTTTTACCCAGGCAGAGTTGCACCAGGGAAATAGTAAAACAGAGAGTTTTTTAACGCCAAAGCATCGCATCAATTCTGTATTGATGTATGAGGTGCATGAAAAATGGAAGGTAGGTTTTGAAGGATATTACTTCAGTAAACAGAAACTGAGTGATGGAACGAATGGTAAACCGTACTGGATAACCGGCTTTATGGTGGAGAAGCTATGGGAGAAATTTTCTTTGTATATAAACTTTGAAAATTTTCTGGATGCAAGACAGACAAAATATGGCAGTATCTATACAGGTAGTATCAACAGCCCGGTGTTCAAAGATATTTATGCCCCGTTGGATGGCTTTGTAGTAAATGGGGGAATTAAACTGAAATTATAACTGTATATTTTTTAGTTTCGTTTATAAACTTGTAATAATGAATGCAGCTTTGTTTAATGAACTGGCAAGAAACCGCCGCTCCACTTTTCCTGACCAATTTGATGCGGGTAAAAAAATAGACGATGAAATAATAAATGAAATTTTAACCAATGCCACCTGGGCACCTAATCATGGCCGGGAAGAACCCTGGCATTTTACTGTGTTTAGTGGGGATGGTCTGCAAAAGTTGGCGGATTTTCAAAGCGAATTATACAAAGAAACAACCCCGGATAATTTTAAAGAAATTACTTATAATAAATTGCAACAGCAGCCACTCAAAGCATCACACATTATTGCAATTGGCATGAAAAAATCTGCCAATAAAAATATACCAGAGGTGGAAGACATTTCAGCAGTAGCTTGTGCGGTGCAGAATATTTACTTATCCGTTACTGCATATGGGTTGGGTGGCTACTGGACTACTGGCGGCATTACGTACCGCCCACAAGCAAAATCTTTTTTTGGATTAGGCGAAAATGATAAATTACTTGGCTTTTTTTATATTGGCCATATAACTATCCCATCAACTGGTGCAACAAGAAAACCAGTAGAAAAAAAAGTAAAATGGGTAAAATAAATGTGGATGAATAGCCCGTCGGGGCAATATTTTCTTAATGATTAAAAATAGTTTGAGTGGCAAAAAAAAATATAACCCCGGAGTATAAAATTCTCTACCCTGTAAAAATCGCTAAAAGTAAAATTGCCGGTAAAGGTGCTTATACCTTACAAAAAATCCCTGCAAGAAAAAAGATTGGTGACCTCGGCGGTATTATTATCACCATGAAAGAAGCAAAGCAATTGATAAAAGATTTGGAAGTTATTAATTGTGTGGAGTTGGATAACAATCTTGCCCTAAATGCATCCGCCAATCCAAATGATATGCGGTTTATTAATCACTCCTGCAGTCCCAATACGTTTATGCGGGTTATGAAAGATCGGGTGGAGTTTTATGCACTGAAAAATATTAAGAAAGGCGAAGAGCTGAGTTGTGATTACGGAGAAACGCATCATGAAGGAACATTGCCCTGCAGGTGTGGGGCCAAAAATTGCCGGGGCTTTATTTGATTTCTGATTATAATCAGGTGCAGACTGGTCGTTTGTTATTTTATTTGCCATTCATGAAAAAGACAGGTATCATTTTATTTATTGTAGCAGGATTTATTTTGTCTGTGTCATTTACCAGAGAAAATCTGCGGGCAATTTATTCACGGCCTTCATCGCAATGGCCAAAACCATTTGTAGATGCCGGAGTAGAATGGACAGAACTCGGTGTGCTACCCGAAAGCCCGATAGAAAAACACAAAGACTCCCTGAAAAATCTGATTGAACTGGGAAAAGCTTTATTCTTTGATACCCGGATTAGCGGCTCAGGAAAAATAAGTTGCGCCACCTGTCACCAACCTGAGCTAAACTGGACAGATGGAAAAGAAAAATCCGTCGGACACGAAGGTGCTATAACAAAAAGAAACTCTCCTACTATCCAAAATACTTGGTTCTACAACCGGCTTTTCTGGGATGGCCGTTCCAGAGACTTACAGGATCAGGCATTTGCTCCTATCAATAGTGAAACGGAAATGCACAGCGAAATGCCGGATGTCATGCGTAAGCTGAGAAAGATTAAAGGGTATAAAGAATTATTTAAAAAAGCGTTTGGTGACGACGATATTGACCCATTCCGAATGACAGAAGCCATCGCAATTTTTGAAAAAACAATTGTAAGTGGAAAGACCCGGTTTGATGAATTTCTGGAAGGGAATAAAAGGGAATTAACCAATAGCGAATTGCGGGGTTTGCATTTATTCCGTACCAAGGCAAGATGTATGAACTGCCATAACGGGCCTTTGTTTTCCGATAATCAGTTTCATAATAATGGGTTTCATTTAAATGGCGATCCTGGTAATGATAAAGGCTACTACCTGGTATCTCATAAGGAAGAAGATATTGGAAAATTCAAAACCCCTTCCTTGCGGGATGTAATGAAAACCGGCCCATGGATGCATAATGGGATGATGAAAACAATTGGAGATGTATTATCTCATTATATTAAAGGGGCAAAAGCTAATAGTGGAACTGATACTTTAATCGATAAACTTTATTTGACAAATAAGGAATCAGCCGATTTAATGGCCTTTCTGAGTGCCATTTCTTCACCGCCCATGGAGTTTAAAAAACCGCTTTTACCTCAATAGGCAACCATTTCCCCAGAAAAACTATCTTTGCTTCCCAAACATTAAAAATCATTTAAAACGATAATCATGAAAAAATTATTTCTAACACTAGCTATTGCAGGTTTCGGTTTTATTGCCAATGCCCAACCGCCTGCTGGTGATGCTAAAACAGGGGAGTGGTATGGCGAAAAAGTTACTAATACCGATGAGGCTTTAAACATTAAAGATGTAGCTGCCAAATTGAAGGTGGTTCTGAATTTGGTGATGTCAAAATAAAAGCCAAAATACTGGAAGTGTGCCCTAACAAAGGCTGTTGGCTGAAATTGGAATTGAACAATGGTGAAACGGCTATGGTAAAGATGAAAGACTACGGTTTCTTTTTGCCCCTTGCTGCAAAAGGTAAAACTGTTGTAATTGATGGAGAAGTGAAAATGAAAACAACCTCTGTTGCAGAGTTAAAACATTATGCAGAAGATGCAAAAAAAACAAAAGAAGAAATTGATGCAATTACCCAGCCTAAAAAAGAAGTGAAAGTAATGGCAAAAGGAATTGTAGTGGTTGACTAATTGGGTAAAATAAAATAATTGAAGGCTGTTCAGAAATGAGCAGCCTTTTTTATTAATAAGTTTTCTTCAAATCAGGGTTGGTAAGAATAATATAATCACCAAGGGTGCTGAATTTATCCCAATCGGGATTATTAAAAGAGGCATCGCTAAAGCAACTAATATTCAAAATCCGCAATCTTTTATTCCGCATGTGCAATTGTGCAGCCGTCCCCAGTTTTTCATCTGTATGAAACTTACCTACACAATGGAAAACCTTCTTTCCTTTATTTGCTTTCAGGTGCTTATAAATATTATAGCTCATTCCCGCATCCCACAGGCTTTGGCTGTGGTACACCCTGGGATTTTCTCCACCAGGGCTTCCTTTCATAATATCAAAAAATTTATCTCTGTACCTGCCAGTTAATGTATCATAAGGTAAAGGAGGCAATAGTTTTTTTGCTTTTTTTGAAAGACTGTCTAATGATTGCCTGCCTCTCCGGCTTACCATTGTTACATACCTCCGGGGTGGATTGGCTGCAATCACTCCAATGCTGTTTTGTTTTGCATACTCTATCATTGGGCGATAGTCTTTGTAATTGCTCCATAGCCGTACGTCTTTTGAAAAACGGCTTTCATCAATTTTGCCAGTCAGGTATTCGTTTAGTACCAACTGGCCATCTGCTTCAAACATTTCCATACTCAGGGAAAGCTGGCTGCTATAAGCAGCATGTAATGCCCGGAAGATTTTGTTTTCCAAATAGTGGCCAGTACTATCATTGTGTTCTTCGCCAAAAAATAATACATCGGCGCTGGCCATATCCGATACTATTTTATCAATAGTGATGACTTGTTTGGTCCGTGTGTCATAAATTTTATAATGAACACTCATGCTGTCTTGTGCAAAAGCAGAAAAGGATAGCATTAGTAAACAGAGTCCGGCAAGCAGTTTCATAAATAATCTTTTAGTAAAAATACAGTTTAATTTTTTGCATGCCGTATTGTGTAGCTCTATTGCTTTCCAGTCTCATTGTCATCTCATAGTCAGTTTCCTTTTTGCGTAAATCCTTTTCCTGATTCCGTATTGGTAGTTTACCATACCGCATCACATTTGCGCCAGATTTTAAAATAGCAAATGATTTTAGTCAGGTGTATCAATGACTATTCAAACTGCTTAGTCATTTCATTGTCAAACAAATGGTAGAATCAGGTTCTTGACAAACATATGATAAAACTCCTTTTTTACTGAAACAACTTTGCACCCGCAAACAAAGAATATGAGAAAAATTTTCACCCTGCTTACAAGTATTAGTATCACTGCTTCAGTCTTCGCTCAGGAAGATACAACGAAGGCAAAGGACCTGGATGCCGTGGTAATAACCGGTCAATATAAACCACAGTCGGCTAAAAATTCGGTGTACCAGGTTCGTACTATTTCCAAAGAAAGAATACAGAAGCAAGGAGCTGCTAAGCTGCAGGATGTGTTGAATAATGAATTGAATATCCGTTTTTCACAAGATGTGGCCACTGGTGGTTCAGATATTACGATGATGGGTTTGAGAGGACAGAACGTAAAAATATTGGTAGATGGCTTACCCATGACAGGCCGGCAAGGCACATCCAATGAAATAAACATCAACCAGATTGATATTAATTCAATTGAAAGAATAGAAATAGTGGAAGGTCCGATGTCTGTTGTATACGGCGCTGATGCGTTGGCAGGTGTTATTAATATCATTACAAAAAAAGCAGGCGCAGCTAAATTGTCTGTTACTGCAAGGGTGCATGAAGAAACAGTAGGCAATGAGTATGGCATTAAAGAAGGAATACATAATCAATACGCAGGCCTTACCTGGCGGCATAAAAACTGGGAAATAGGTGGTGGCGTTGGCCGCAATTATTTTGGCGGATGGAAAGACACAGCCATTGGCCGTGAGTTAATATGGCACAAAAAAGACCAGTTAATTGCTAATGGATTTATAGGTTATAACAACAATAAGTTCAGCATTCGCTATCGGTTAGATGGAGTAGATGAGATAATTACCAACCCCGGAAATTTTCTTTTCTATCAACAAAACTCCGGCGAAACATTGGCGCAAGACCAGGAGTATCTTACCAACCGGCTGATGCACCAGCTACAATCATCTTATTTTGTAAGCAGCAAACTGAATTTCCAACTGCAATCTTCCTACAGTGATTATAGCCGCCAGGTTTTTTCTACTACCGTAAGTGAACAAACCGGTAAAGTAGCGTTAGACATGGGAGCTGGCCGTCAATCGGTAGTTGATTTTACCGGCTTTACTTTCAGAGGTACGGCTAATTACAAACTGTCAAAAGTATTTTCATTTCAACCCGGCATTGATATAAACTTAGACAGAGGCGAAGGCGAACGGTTAAAGTCTGGTGCTAATGCAGTGGATGATTATGCTTTCTTCATTACTTCTGAAATTACACCGAACGAAAAAATAAATATCCGTCCGGGAATAAGAGTTATTAAAAACTCTGTGTATGATGCGCCGCCTGTTATTCCTTCATTGAATACAAAGTTTGCATTATCAAAAAATCTGGATTTACGGCTGGCTTATGCAAGGGGCTTCCGTTCACCATCATTGAGAGAATTATATTTTAATTTCTTTGATGCCAATCACCAGATTGTTGGCAATCCTGATTTAGAAGCAGAAACATCACACAGCTTCACTGGCTCACTAAGTTGGAAAAAAACAACACCAAAAGAACTGGCATATACTACAATACTGGGTGGGTTTTATAATAAAGTAAAAAACCTGATTGATTATGCTGTATCGGCCAGCGACCCGAATGTGTTTGTGCTGACCAACGTTTCAAATAGTAAAACTGCCGGTGTAAATCTTAACACCATCGCCAAATACAAACAGTGGAATATTTCTGTGGGAGCAGCTTACACCGGTTTCTATAATGATTATGCGGAGGCAGATGAAACATTGCCACAACTGGAATGGTCTGCCGAAGCTAATTCAACGATTGGGTATACATTTTCAAAAATAGGATTGGATGTAAATCTGTTTTACAAATTCACAGGCAAGCGGCCTTACTATGCAATAAATACCAACCAGGAAGTTGTATTGACAGAGCAAAAAGGCTATCACCTGGCCGACTTAACGTTTAACAAAAAAGCCTTCAAATATTTATCCTTCAATGCAGGTATACGAAACCTGTTTGATGTGGATAGAATCACCAGCACTTATTCTAATGGCGGCACACATAGCAATGGCGGCACCCGAAACATTGCAACAGGCCGATCATTTTTTGCTGGCATAAGCTTTAATTGGGAGAAAAAATAAATCACTATAAATTTAACTGAGATGATTACAAAGAATCTATTGAGAACAGGAATTGTTTTATCACTTACCTTTTTGCTATTTACTGCCTGCCGAAAAAGGGATGCAGAATTACCGGATAATTATGTAGTATTTGAAAATTCCGGACAAGGCATCACTGCTGCTGAAAATACCATTACGGTGAAAGTAAAAGTGTCAAGAGGTGTGAGTGCCGATGTTCCTGTTGTATTAAATCTTACAGAGCAAGGTGTAGTATATGGCACTAATTATACCACCGTACCTGCTGCTACCGCAGGAAAAATAGCATTAACCGTTCCTTCCGGAAATAATGAAACTTCTTTTAAATTAACAAAAGTAGCCGGTGTATTATTTGATGGAGATGAAAAATTAGTTGTAGATATTTTTAGTTCTGCATCACCAGTACTAATTGGAACAACTAAACAGTTTACGTTGACTTTTGGCGAACTCATTTCGCCGGCTTCTTCTGTTACGGTTAATGGTGGTGGAGCCGCTTATCCTAACAGGACGTTTGTAGATTTAAGTGCCAATCGTCAAACACCGGTATTGCGTACCAACTGGGATTTGAATTTTTATAATGGAGCAGATGATTTCAGGGTATTGCTTAATTCATCCATTAACATGATGGCGAAGCAAATCAACAAGAATGATTTGACTACTGTTACTGCTGCTGATACTGTTGGCTTTTATGCAGATGTGGCATTTAGCCAAACAGCACCTGCCATTACACAATTACCTTATATAGATTATCCAAGTGGCGATTTAACCAGAACAGCAATTGCTGCTGTATCAGCTACAGCTACTGATAATAAAGTATATATCATCAACCGTGGTAATGGAGTAGGTAGTTCTGCACCAGTGAGGGGTTGGAAAAAAATTCGCATCATTCGCAATGCTTCAGGTGGCTACACTTTGCAACATGCAGACATAGCTGCCACTACATTTACATCAGTTGATATTACTAAAGAGGATACCTACTTTTTCAAGTCTGTTTCATTGGAGAATGGTGTAGTGGTAACAGAACCACTAAAAAAGAAATGGGATTTTACCTGGACTTATTTTGCCAATGCCACCAACTTTGGCAGCGGAGAAGTTCCTTATATGTATCAGGATGTTATTTTGCTAAACAGAAATGTACAAGTAGCAAAAATAATGACAGCTACCAAGGCCTTTGCTGATTTTGCAGAAGCAGATATTGCTGCTCAAACTTTCTTAACAAAACAAAATGCTATAGCAATTGACTGGCGTAGCGGTGGTGGTCCTACTTCCGCCCCGGCAGTTCGTACAGACCGTTATTACATAATAAAGGACGGCGATAATAATTATTATAAAATCCGCTTTACTGCCTTAACACAAGCTGGCGAAAGAGGCTATCCTGCTTTTGAATCAGTGTTGGTGAAGAAAGGGTAATTAGTTGTAAAACTTCTTTTAAAGGCCTTACAGGATATTGAACCTGTGAGGCTTTCTTCTTATAAACACTCTAATCTGTGTTCATCTGTGTAAATCTGTGGCTAACCTGTATTATATTGCCGAAGGCAATTCTCATTTGTATTCAATTCTGTATTCTCGTGTAATTCGTGCCGACCTTTTTTCGTTTTGCGTAAATCACTTTTCTGATACCGTAAGTCATTAGACTGTCATTGTCGTTCTTTTGCCATCTAATTAAAATGACTATGAAGAAAGTAGCAGGATTATTGGCGGTATTAGTTTTAACAACAGCATTAAATGCACAGCAAGACGGAAAAAAAATAGTTGATAAACTATGTGGCTGCTTTGAAGTGGCTTTTAAATATGCAGAAACATTTTCTCTCGATGCGGATTATAAATATCATGAAAGAGAAGAAATAGGCGGTACTGCCGAACTGGCTTTGCCGATTGAAGTAACTGATAAAAAATTAGTCATCCAGCATTTACTTATTGTATCACCAACAGTAATTGTAAAGCATTGGCGGGAAGAATGGACCTATGAAAATCCCGTTATCTGGAAATACAAAGGTGACAGAACATGGGTAAAAGAAACTCTTCCGGCTGATCAGGTAAAAGGTAAATGGACACAAACCGTTTGGGAAGTAGCTGATGAACCCCGCTACCAGGGCTTTAGCCAGTTTGTGAATTTGGATGGCAAGATCATCTGGCAGAATACTACTGATGCACCATTGCCAAGAAGAGAATATTCTGTTCGTAGTGATTATAATATTTTGAAACGTACCAACCGGATGAACATTACCGACAGCGGTTACCTGCATGAGCAGGACAATCAAAAAATCATCAGGGCAAACGGAACAGATAAATTATTAGTGGAAGAGAAAGGAATCAATTCGTACAAAAAAATTGAAGAGAAAGAATGTGAGGCTGCAAAACAGTACTGGGAAAAAAATGGAACTTATTGGGGCAAGGTTCGTAAGTTTTGGGCCGATTACATCAGCACCCATAACAGCATATCCTTAAAAAATAAGATTGACGGTAAACTGTTGCATGAGTATTTAATCAGCCAGGCAAAAGACTATGCTGATAAAAAAATAACTGATGCAGACATTGACAACAAGATAAAAACTGAAATCAACCGCTTCATCGGGCACGATGATTAGGTGTGGCCCCTCAATAATTTATTAAGAAAGCTTTGCCGGTAAGACGATAAAGGAGTTATTTGATTTTCTTCCCGCCTTTTTTTCTTTCCGGCTATTTTGTATTCCCCTGCGAAGCAGGCCCTATTTGCATTCAATTCTGTATTCTTTGTGTCATTCGTGGCCAACCTGTATTCCTCTGAGTAAATCTGTGTTCATCTGTGGCTAAACCAGCTGTTTATTTCCGTAACTTCGCCACCTTTTAGAATGGCTATGAGTGCTAAATACAAAGAATTTTCAGGATTAAACTTACCGGCTTTTGAGGCGGAACTCCTCGCCAAATGGACGGAGAATCAGGCATTTGAGAAAAGTGTATCCCTGCGGGAAGGGGCCAAGCCTTTTGTGTTTTATGAAGGCCCGCCCAGTGCCAATGGTATGCCCGGTATTCACCACGTTATTTCCAGAACATTGAAGGATTTGGTGTGCCGCTACAAAACCATGAAAGGTTTCCAGGTAAAACGAAAAGGCGGTTGGGATACGCATGGCTTACCAATCGAACTAGGAGTGGAGAAAGAACTCGGCATCACCAAAGAGGATATTGGTAAAAAAATATCGGTTGAAGACTACAATGCCAAATGTCGGGAAGCGGTATTGCGCTATAAAGACAAATGGGATGATATCACCCGTAAAATGGGTTATTGGGTTGATTTGAATGACCCCTACATCACTTTCAAAAATGAATACATTGAAACACTCTGGTGGATACTGAGTGAGTTGTATAAAAAAGGATTGCTGTATGAAAGTGTAAGCATCCAACCTTATTCACCAGCAGCTGGTACAGGTTTGAGTTCTCATGAGTTGAACCAGCCGGGAACGTATAAAGATGTGAAGGATACAAGTGCAGTGGCAATGTTTAAGGCAGTGAGAAATATAAAATCTAAATTCCTTTTTCAAAGTTTGGATAAATGGTCTCTAATTCAAAACAGGATTGAGAACAAGAATGATATTTTTCTTACGGCTTGGACAACCACACCTTGGACATTGCCCTCAAATCTTGGATTAACTGTTGGTGCAAATATTGATTACGTTCTATTACAAGCAACACACTATGATACTGGTAATCAGAATCATATAATAGTTGCTGATAGGCTGGCAAAATCTATTTTTTCAAGAAAAGATTTAGAAGCAATTTTTGTATGTGACCTTCTAAACTCGAAACTTTCGCCTAACCCTAAAGATAAGTTTGATGGTTTTCATTATGCGACGAACATGCCTATTGAAGTAAAAGAAGGAGTCATTGATGAAAAAATTCTTAATAATTATATTTCGATACTTAAATCTGAAGGGTTTGAAAAAGGTATTTTTTGTTCAAAAGAATCAATAGAAACAAAACTAAAAAATAAGTTTCCTCAATTAACTTTTTATGATTTTAAGGACTATTATAAAAAATGATTGATTGCAAAATTTAAGGGTAAAAAACTTGAGGGAATTTGTTATGAACAGTTATTGTCATACTCAGCTAATTCCTTAGAGGCCATTCAAGAAATAACTCCTGACGCAAAACCATTCCGGGTGATGGTCGATAGTTTTGTTACTACAGAAGATGGTACTGGTATCGTTCATACTGCACCGGCATTTGGAGCAGATGACTATAAAGTAGGAAAGAAATACAACATCGGCATCTTAACGATGGTGGACCGTGAAGGAAAATTTGTTGATGGATTAGGTGAGTTCAGTAATCGCTATGTTAAGAATTATAAAGACGACCCGAATTATGTAGATGTAAATGTTGATATCAGCGTAAAACTAAAAAAAGAAAACCGGGCTTTTAAAGTAGAAAAATACGAACACAATTATCCGCATTGCTGGCGAACAGATAAACCCATTCTTTATTACCCGTTAGATGCATGGTTTATAAAAACTACCGCTGTAAAAGAAAGAATGGTGGAATTAAATAAAACCATCAACTGGAAACCAAAATCAACCGGCGAAGGCCGCTTTGGTAATTGGTTGGAGAATGTGGTGGATTGGAATCTCAGCCGTTCAAGATTTTGGGGCACACCTTTGCCCATCTGGACAACAGAAGATGGAGAAGAAAAAGTTTGTATTGGTTCGATCGAAGAATTAAATACTGGCATCCGCAAAGCCAGCGAAGTATTGGGTGGCGATGTAAACAAACATTATTTACACGAAGGAATCCTTGATTTACATAAGCCTTATGTTGATGATATTGTTTTGGTGAGTGCATCAGGTAAACCAATGAAAAGAGTTCCTGATTTAATAGACGTTTGGTTTGATTCTGGCGCCATGCCTTATGCTCAATGGCATTTCCCCTTTGAGAATAAAGAAACATTTGAACAAAGCTTCCCGGCAGATTATATAGCTGAAGGTGTGGACCAGACAAGAGGCTGGTTCTATACATTACATGCCATCGCTGTAATGTTATTTGATAGTGTTGCCTACAAAACTTGTGTATCAAACGGATTAGTGCTGGATAAGAACGGCAACAAGATGAGTAAGCGATTGGGCAATGTAGTTGACCCATTCAAAACTATTGAAACCTTCGGGGCTGATGCAACAAGATGGTACCTCGTTACCAACGCATCGCCTTGGGACAACATGAAGTTTGACCTTGACGGCATTAAAGAAGTACAACGTAAGTTCTTTGGGACCTTATATAATACCTATCAATTCTTTGCTCTCTATTCTAATGTAGATGGTTTTGCTTTTAAAGAAAAATATATCCCATTAGCTGAACGTCCGGAGATTGATAGATGGATTCTTTCTTCACTCAATACAGTAGTAAAGAAAGCCAACGCTTACATGGACGATTATGAGCCAACACAAGCTGGTCGTGTAATAGAAGATTTTGTAGATGAGCATTTAAGCAATTGGTATGTTCGTCTTTGCCGCCGAAGGTTCTGGAAAGGAGAATATGAACAGGATAAAATTTGTGCTTATCAGACATTGTATGAATGTTTGGAAACAATCACCCGATTGATAGCACCGATAGCTCCATTCTTCAGTGATATTGTTTTTCAAAACCTGAATGCAGTAACGGGTCGTTTCAATGTTGAATCGGTTCACCATGCAGATTTCCCTGTCGCTAACGAAACGGTGATAGACGAAAAACTGGAAGAAAGAATGCAACTGGCACAGGATGCCTGTTCCTTAATATTATCGCTTCGCAAAAAAACGAATCTTAAAGTTCGTCAGCCTTTGCAAAAAGTATTGATACCGGTTTTAAGTGCTTCTATGAAAGAGCAATTGCAACTGGTGGAAGATCTGATAAAAGCCGAAGTGAATATAAAAGAGATTGAATACCTGAATCCTGATAATACATTTATCAGCAAAAAAATTAAACCCAACTTTGTAGCCCTCGGTAAAAAACTGGGTGCGAAGATGAAAGCTGTATCCTCATTACTGGCACAATTCACACAAGAAGACATTGCCCTGTTAGAAAAAGAAGGTCAATATAATTTGTCAGTTGAAGGCGAACCTGTAATGTTGCAGATTACCGATGTGGACATCAGCAGTGAGGATATTCCGGGCTGGACGGTGGCCAATAAAGGCAGTTTGACGGTAGCATTGGATGTTACCATTACCCCGGAGTTGGAAGCTGAAGGAAATGCCAGGGAGTTTGTGAACCGCATCCAGAAAATCCGGAAGGACAGCAACTTTGACCTGACGGACAGAATAGAAGTAACGGCTTCGGCAGTGGGTGGATTAAAAGATTCTTTGGCTCAGTTTAAAGCCTATATTTGCGCCGAAATTCTGGCTGACAAACTCGATTTTGTAAATAAAATTGAGGGAGGCACAGAAATAGAAATTAACGATATATTGCTAAATGTCAATGTTTTAAAAAAAGGGTAATTTATGGCTATCAAAAAACCCGCCCCTAAAAAGGCAACTAAACCTGCCCCTAAAAAGGCTACAAAGAAACCCGCCCCTAAAAAAGTGATTGCAAAAAAACCAGCTGCAAAAACTGTAGCCAAAAAGCCTGTCCCTAAAAAGGCAGTTGCAAAACCGGTTGCTAAAGCGAAAGTAGTTGCAAAGCCATCGGTTAAGGCGAAGCCAGTTGCAAAACCTGTGGCTAAAGCAATTGTAAAACCAGTGGCAAAGCCGGTTGCAAAACCAGCACCGTTGCCTGCTAAACCAGCTCCAAGACCTGAACCGGCACCAGTACCGCCGCCGCCTGTTAAAAAAGGATTTGACCCTAAATCATTAGTTACTATAAAACCCAAAGCGGCAGCCATTATTAAAAAGGAACCGCCAAAACCCTCAAAAGTAGTGATACCGAAAACCACAGCTAAAAGCTCTGTAAAGTATGAACCCGAATTTACCAAATCAGTTTTAGATGCACAGGCCGTAAATTATGCTACCAATGGCCCAACAATGAAATATTCAGATGCTGATCTTGCAGAGTTCAGGGAAATTATTCAGCGTAAATTGGATGCTGCTAAAAAAGAATTGGCTTATCTGCAAGGATTAATTACCCGCAAAGATGAAGGCGGCGATATGGATGAAGGCCGTTACATGACAATGGAAGATGGCAGTGTAAGTATGGAAAGGGAGCAGCTTAGCCAGATGGCCAGCCGCCAGATAACCTTTATAGACCACCTGGAAAAAGCCATGATGCGGATTGAAAACAAAACCTATGGTGTATGCCGTGTTACTGGTAAGCTGATTGATAAAGCAAGGCTGAAAGCTGTACCCCATGCCACACTTAGCATTGAGGCAAAGCAGATGATGAGTAAATAAGATTTGAAATCTTTTACATAAAAATATAAGCCCCGCTTTTGGCGGGGCTTTGTCATTCTCATTATTTAATCAAATAAATCAACGGTTTTTGCCTTTAATAAACACCTGGAAACCCACACCCGCCACCACACCATTATTGGTAAACTTGGTTGTGGTATTATTTATCCCCTTGCTTGGGTTAGTATCGGTGCTGGTAAGATAATATAAGGTCGTCTTTTTGAAAGTATAATTGTTTACAGAAAAGTTATAGCCCAAATAAAAATCAAGACCGGTGTATTCGCCAATCATTTTTGTAAAACCGCCTGTTAATGCGGCATTCAGAAAAAAGCCACCGGAAGATTTTCCCGAATAAGTGTTTTTATATAATGGATTGCCGATAGTATAATAGAAAAAACCATCTGTTTTTAAGCTACTGAAACCTGCATTCAGGCTGGCCTGCCCAAAAGGCCGCAGGCTTTTCGCTTCTCCAAAATAACTTCTTACAAAACCCCCTGCACCTATATTATAGCTGCTTGCTTTATTGCTTTCATAAGTGCTGCCATTTTGCTCATAAGTTGTTTTATTGCTTGCTGGGTTTAGGGATAAAGTAAATCCTGCGGCAGTATTTTCATTAAAAAACCAGCCGAGGCTTGGCGAAAGGCTTACAGAATAACCTGTTATTTTAGAGGTATTGCTGCCTATATTTTCCACAGTAATATCCGAGCTGCCGGAATTAAAAAGCAAACTGGCAACCGAAGCCCCGGCCATTTTATCCCCCTTTTTAAACTGGGCATTAATAAAAAGTACTGGTAAAAGCAGCCCGAGGGTGATGGATAGTCTCTTTTGCATAGCTAATAATAGTTGATTGAAGGCAAAAATAGGGTTTAGGCAAAAGCCACCTTATAAATAAGTTTTCATTTTTGGATAAAAAAAATTCTACTATATTTATAATATCTTGGTGGATTACAAAAATCCCTTTATTTTTAACCACCTAATTTTAACAAAACAGCCAAACTACACTTTATGAGAAAGTTCAGTTCAATCTCCCTCTTAGCTTTAGCTATTACTTTTATAGCCGTTAGTTGTACTAAAGAAGGGCCTGAAGGCCCTGCTGGTGCTACTGGTGCGCAAGGCCCAACTGGTGCTGGCGGTGCTGCTGGTGCTACTGGCGCAACTGGTGCTACTGGTTCACAAGGTCCCGTTGGTCCTGCTGGCCCACAAGGCTCTCCTGGTACTGCCAATGTTATTTATTCTGGATGGGCTACAGTAGGATCTTTAGGAACTATTATTGATTCCAGTTTTTCAGATTTTGGCACATGTAAAAGATTTATAAGAGCTGCGCCTAGTCTTTCTGCTTCAATTTTGGATAATGGCGTTATTCTTTCATATTGGAGAGTTGCTGCTAACATTTATACTGCTTTGCCATATCAGTTTCCTTCGGGAGCTCAAACTTTTTTTCTAGGCTCTGTAAGTGCAGTAGGTAAAATAACTTACTTCACTTCAATCTTTGGAGCTACCCCAGCTGCTGGATGGACACCTAATTCTTCCGCTGAGTTAAGATATGTTTTAATTCCCGGTGTTGTATCAGGTGGCCGTGGTATAAATAGTGAAAAAATGGCTGATATTAATGGGCAGACTTATACTGAATCTCAGTTAAAGGCAATGCCTTATGCAGATGTATGCAGATTGCTTAAGATTAATCAATAGAAAAATAACTAATTTAATAGTAGAACCGTCTCGCCTCAGGCTGGACGGTTTTTTCTTTTGTATATCATCAATTACCTTGCAGCACTAAAAATAACCAAAGATGAAAAAGCCATTACTAATTACCCTTTTTACTCTATATACTTTTATTTGTATAGCCCAGCCCCGAATCATTGCCGGCCCCATGCTTGGCCCGGTGGAGTTAAGAGATGCTATTATTTGGGCAGAAGTATCACCCGAGGTAAAGCAAGCATCTATTCAAGTAAATAAAAAGGGGGAGGCAAAAAATAAAACCATTATTTACAAAGGAGAATTGGGAAATGAATTTAACCCCATCAGTTTTACTATTGGCGGTCTGGATTATAATTCAACCTATCAATACAAAATATGGGTAAATGGAAAGCCTACTACAAAGGCTGGCGAGTTTACCACCAAAGACCTATGGCAATGGAGAAAGCCGGTTCCTGATTTTAATTTCCTAACAGGCTCATGCACCTATACAAACGAACCAATTTACGACAGGCCGGGAAAACCTTACGGAGGTGATTCAACTATTTTTGAACCAATGGCAAAAGAGAAGGCGGCCTTTATGCTTTGGCTGGGTGATGCATGGTACACAAGAGAAGTGGATTATTACAGCAGTTGGGGATTGTGGTATAGGGCAAGCCACGACAGGGCAGTACCAATAATGCAAAATTTTTGGAAAGCAATGCCACAGTTTGCCATGTGGGATGATCATGATTATGGTCCTAATGACATTGGCTCCAGCTATATTTTAAAAGAAGAGAGCAAAAAAGTGTTTGATGCTTATTTCTGCAATCCATCTTCTGGCGAAAATGGCCAGGGCACTTATACAATGACAAGCTATGGCGATGCTGATATTTTTATGACCGACGACCGCTGGTGGCGCAGCCCTGATAGAATGAAGGATTCAATAGGCGGAAAACCAAACCCTGATAAAATAATGCTCGGCAAACAACAAATGAGGTGGTTGAAAAATTCGCTTCTTTACAGCAATGCCACTTTTAAAATTATAGCCGTAGGCAGCCAAGTGCTTAACCCTGCATCCCCATTCGATAAAATGAAAGATTTTTCAACAGAGTATAACGAATTAATGAACTTTTTAAAAGAGTATAAAATAAGCGGTGTAGTATTTCTTACTGGCGACAGGCACCATTCCGAAATAATAAAAGTAGAAAGATCCGGAGATTATCCTCTGTATGATATCACCGTTTCTCCACTTACCTCCGGCACACATAAATTTGGCGGGGCAGAAAAAAATAACCCCTACAGGGTTCTTGGTATTGATGAAAAACAGAACTATGGTAAATTCTCCTTCTCTGGAAAAAGAAACGAAAGAAAACTAACAGTTGAATTTTTCGGGGTGAAGGGAGAGAAACTGGGTGAATGGTCTGTTTCAGAAAAGGAATTAAAAACACCAACCAGTAATTAATAACCAGCAACCAGCACATGACAATTCATTTCGGTTACGATAAAAAGAAAGTAATACAGGCACTCAGGTATCATTTTATAAGCAGGCCAGAGATACGAATAATGATAATATTGGTGAATGTATTTGCCTTGTTTTCGTTTGTACTTTTTGTAATGGGTAAAATATCGCCTTCAGCCTGTTTAACTTTTTCATTTCTGTGGATAATACTAATGATTAGTTTTTGGTTCCTGCTTCCGGTTACAGTTTATAAAAGGGCAATTACATTTAAGCATGAATTTAGTATGACGTTTAGTGATACTGATTTTTCATTGGAGCATGAAAAAGGTTCCAAATCATGGCAATGGGCATCATTAAAAAGTTATTTAGAAAGCCCACACTTTTTTCATTTGTATTTTGATATCCGTTCTTTTTTATTGGTGCCAAAAGATGGGTGTAAGGATAGTGATGAAGTGCATCAACTAAGACAATTGATTCAGGTAAATGTGAAAAAAGGAACTATAAGGGGATGATGCTTTACAAACCTTTTTGCATTACAAAGTGCGGAAGGGTTACTTCTGTAAACTCATTCCCGGAAACATTGTAACCCATCTTTTCATAAAAACCAATGGCATGTTTGCGGGCATGCATGGTTATATTTTTATACCCCCTGTCCCTGGCAATATTTTCTGCGAAACTCATTAAAGCCCTGCCTATCCCTTTACCCTGCAAATCATTCAGCACAGCCATCTGGCGAAGCCTTACTGTTCCTGGTTTTTCTTCTACCAGCATACAGCAACCCAATATTCTCTCATCTTCAAAAGCAGCTATCAGCATATGGTCTTTTTCTTGCTGCAATTCCTGCTCGGTAAAACCAAGGCCTAATGGCTTGCGCAGTATATCATCCCGCAGTTTTACCATTTGGCGGTATTCAGCGCTACCGTAATCAAGAATTTTTAAGGCCATTAACTAAGAATTGATAAGTGGTATAAGCAGTAAAAACCGTAACAAGTTCAAATTACAAAGAACTTACAGAATTACCAACCGTTTGTTTTATAAGTTTAAAATGTTTTTAAAAGATTTTGAAGCCATTGAACCTTCGTTTTCAGGCGTTTGAAACAATTTTGGAAAAAATAGTATTTCCGGTGCTTATTTATTCAAAAAGTATATTTTTGCACCCAATAAACAAAACTTAAAGAACATGTCAGACATTGCATCAAGAGTAAAAAAGATAATCGTTGACAAACTGGGCGTTGACGAAGCAGAAGTAACCAATGAAGCTTCTTTTACCAACGACCTCGGTGCGGATTCATTAGATACCGTAGAACTGATCATGGAATTTGAAAAAGAATTCAACATCTCTATTCCTGATGAGCAGGCCGAAACCATCACTACCGTTGGTCAGGCTGTATCTTACCTGGAAGAGCATGCAAAATAATGTTGCCTGCTAGTAACAGTCCACTTGCTGTTTAATAACAGGAAATTAATTCCGTCCCGTCCCGCTTTTAAGTGGGACGGGACGGTTTTTTTGTTTTTACTATCTTAGCCGCACCAATAGACGATATTAACATTAAACGAACCACTATATTTACAGCTTATGGAACTAAAAAGAGTTGTTGTAACAGGCATGGGTGCAATTACGCCGTTGGGTAATACTATTGATGATTACTGGAACGGTTTAATCAATGGTGTATCCGGAGCCGATATGATTACTTTGTTTGATGCAACAAAGTTTCGTACAAAATTTGCCTGCGAGATAAAAGGATTTGAACCCACTCAGTTCCTTGATAGAAAAGAAGCAAGAAAAATTGACCGTTTTACACAAATAGCATTGGTAGTAAGCGACCAGGCTATGACTGATGCAGGTTTGAATAAAGAAAACATCAACCCAGACAGGGTAGGTGTGGTGTTTGCAAGTGGCATTGGTGGTATTGTTACATTTCAGCATGAAGTGCAGGAGTTTGCAAAGGGAGATGGCACACCCCGCTTCAACCCTTTCTTCATTCCTAAAATGATATTAGATATTGCAGCCGGACAAATAAGTATGCGGCATAATTTACGGGGGCCAAACTTTGCAGTAGTAAGTGCATGCGCCAGCAGCACCAATGCAATAATGGATGCCTTTAATCTTATCCGTTTAAATAAAGCAGATATAATATTAACGGGTGGAAGTGAAGCAGTGATAAGTGAAGCAGGTGTTGGTGGCTTTAATGCCATGAAGGCAATGAGTGAAAGAAATGACGACCCGAAAACTGCAAGCCGCCCTTATGATAAAGACAGGGATGGTTTTGTAATGGGCGAAGCCGCCGGAATACTGGTACTGGAAGAACTGGAACATGCAAAAGCAAGAGGTGCAAAAATATATTGTGAGATTGGGGGTTGTGGTGCCACTGCAGATGCACATCATATTACTGCCCCGCATCCCGAAGGATTAGGTGCTATGAATGTAATGATGGTGGCATTAGATGATGCAGGTATGAAGCCGGATGACATTGATTACATCAATACCCATGGTACATCTACACCAATTGGTGATGGGGCAGAAGTAAAAGCCATTACCAAAGTATTTGGCGAACATGCCTATAGTTTAAACATCAGTGCCACCAAATCAATGACGGGGCATTGCCTCGGTGCGGCAGGTGTAATAGAAGCAATTGCCAGCATAAAAGCAGTAATGCATGATATAGTGCCGCCAACTATCAATCACTTTACAGATGATCCGGAACTTGATCCAAAACTGAATTTTACATTTCACAAAGCTCAACAACGGACTGTAAGCGCAGCACTCAGCAACACATTTGGCTTTGGCGGACATAATGCCTGTGTGATAGTGAAGAAGTTTGGGGTTTAGCGTTTTGGGTTAATGCATAACTTCAATAAAAAAGGTTTTTACAATTTAGAAAAACCGGAAACACTATACCCGAAATAAATAAATTTTAAACTTTTCTTCGTAGCTTACCAACCGTGGATTTTTTCAATTTTTTTTCCGGTAAACAACCCGGCCATTCATTTAAAAAAGAACTAAAGAATGTTCTGGGTTTTAAACCCGGCAATTTTTCTTTGTACAAAACTGCCCTCACCCACCGCTCCATAAGGGAGGCATTGGATGAAAACAATGAACGCCTTGAATATTTGGGGGATGCCATTCTCAGTGCATTGGTAGCCGATTATCTTTTTAAAAGATATCCATACAAAGAAGAGGGGTTTCTTACAGAGATGAGGAGCAAGATGGTAAACCGCCAGCAGCTAAACGAAATTGCACTGCGTATGGGACTAAAAAAAGTTACCCTTTTTAATAAGATGGATGGCTCTTTAAAAGTGAGCCAGATTTTCGGCAATACTTTAGAAGCATTGGTTGGGGCTATCTATCTTGATCTTGGGTATAAAAAAGCAAACAAATGGGTGATGGAGTATATTATACTGCCCCATATGTTTATGGATGATTTGGAAACTCTGGAAATAAACCATAAAAACAAACTCTACGGATGGGCAAATAAAAATGGCAGGGTGCTTGAGTTTGAAACACTGAACGAAAAATTAGAGAATGGCCGCCGCCTATTTACTGTAGCCGCAGTGGTGGATGGTAAAAATATCGCCGAAGGCAAAGCGTTCAATAAAAAAGATGCATCGCAGATAGCAGCACAGGCTGCCGTAGAAAAACTCGGGATTGTGAATGCTGATTCAATAGCAGAAGAAGCAGGAAAATAAGCTGCTTATCTGCCCATTCAACAATTTCTTTTCTTCTCCCTGGAAATATTATTTCTCAAACACAATCCTGTAAATAGCACCGGCTTTATCATCACTTACCAGCAAAGCACCATCTGGAGCCACCTGCACATCTGCGGGGCGGCCAATTACATTGCCATCTTTTTCTAACCAGCCGCTGGCAAATGGTATATACTGTACTACTTTATTATTTTCAAGGCGTATCAGCATTATACGATAACCAATTTTATCGCTGCGGTTCCAGCTTCCATGCTCTGCTATAAAAATTTGGTTTTTATATTCAGGTAAAAACATATTTCCATCATAAAAACGCATACCTATTGCTGCCACATGCGGGTCAAGGTTTTTTGCGGGTGCTATATAATCAGCACAGCTTTTATTTTTTCCAAATTCAGGGTCTGGTGTATCACCCTGGTGGCAATAAGGAAAACCAAAGTGCATCCCTTTCTGCGGCGCATAATTTAATTCATCAGCAGGGATGTTATCACCCATATTATCCCGCCCATTTTCTGTAAACCATAGCTCTTTTGTTTGGGGGTGCCAGTCGAAGCCTACACTGTTCCGTACACCTTTAGAAAAAATTTCAAATCCGGTGCCGTCAGGGTTCATACGGGCAATGGTGGCATATACACTGTCTTCTTTTTCGCAAACATTGCAAGGTGCACCAATTGGTACGTACAGTTTATCATCCGGGCCAAAGGCAATATACTTCCAGCCGTGATGGTCTTCTGTTGGCAGATTATCATACACTATTACCGGCGCAGGAGGATTGTTTAATTTGTTTTCTATATCATCATACCTTGTTATCCTGCTTACTTCTGCCACATATAAACTTCCTTTTCTAAAAGCAACACCACAGGGTTTGTGCAAACCTTCGGCGATTACATAAACACTATCTGCACGGCCATCATTATTAATATCTTTTACTGCATACACTTTATCTCCTTCCCTGTTGCCAACAAACAAAGTGCCGTTTAAGCCTATGCACATACTGCGGGCATTGGGTATTTCTGCAAATACAGATATTTTAAATCCCGGAGGAAGTTGTATTTTATTCAACTGGTATTTTACTTCGGGGTTTTTAGAACTGATGCCCGGCCTTCTATGATTTTTCGCAGAAGGGCTACAGCTAATAAAAACTGTAATCAGAAGTAATGATAAAAGGGGGTTCAGTTTCATAATTTTTTTTAAAGCTGTTAAAGCTCCTGGCAAAGTTCTATTAAAATACCATTAGTACTTTTGGGGTGCAGAAAGCAAACTAATTTATTATCAGCACCTTTTTTGGGTGTTGGGTCCAGTAAAATAAATCCATCATCCTGAAGCCGCTTCATTTCTGCTTCAATATTATCTGTTGCAAAAGCTATGTGATGAAAACCTTCGCCTTTTTTTTCAATAAATTTTGCAATTATCCCCTCTGCTCCGGTGCTTTCCAATAATTCAATTTTGTTTGGGCCTTGCTGAAAGAAAGCAGTAGTTACTTTTTCGCTTTCCACCAGTTCTGTTTTGTAGCAGGGGGTTTCCAGTAATTTTTCAAATAAAGGGATGGATATTTCCAAACTCTTTACTGCAATACCAATGTGTTCTATCTTTTGCATAAGATACCGAAGATAATTATTCGATAAGAAAATGCCCCGCATTTGCAGGGCATTTAAAGTTTATTTAGTGGCGGGTTTACTAAAGCCCTTTTTGAAAATAGTCTTGGATTCTTTTACAATGCCCACCATACTGTGAAAGTTAAGCGGAAACTCAAGCAACACATGGGTAAAGCTTAAAAAGAATAGCCATTGCAGCCCCACTTTATAACTATAAGCATATAAAGCAAGAGATAACAGCCAGATTATTACAACTGCAACAAACCTGATTTTAGGAACCTTATGCCAACGGATGATTTCTGTTTTACTAAACCAGTTAAGGTAATGATACATATAGGCAAATGCAATAAACCGCATTATAAGTATCCCGGTTTTAGAATGAAAAACAACATTTGGGGCAGAACTATAATCTAATGCCGGCTGGCCATTGGTGTAGTATAAAAAATTTCCTGTGCTATCTTTTAACTGCGGAAAATCTGTACTAAAAAATTTCTCGGCAACCTGTAGGTTTAAGCTGAAAAATCCTTCGTCGCCAACCTTTTTCCCATAAGCATCCATGCCATAATCACTTACTGAGACAAAGGTCTTATCCTGAAATAAAAAATATAACAACAATGGGCATACAACAAAAACAAGAACACTCCAAAGCCCCGAAACACTCCGGCTTTTTAAAGCCCCGAACAACATAAAAAAACCTGTAAATACATACACATGTATAAGTGTAGGAACAAAAGAAGTGAGAAGCATGGTTAATGTCCCTTCCCCTTTTCCATCCTCAAGGCGATCGGTATATAATTGCCCGTAAATACGCAGCGACAAAAAGAAAACAACTGCAATACCTATGATTTTTAAAAAATGGCTTTTTACAAACGCAACAATTATCCCACTAAAAAAGGCTATGAAAAGTAATTTTTCATAGAGGTGCCAACTGTAAGCCTCTTCTTTAGTATCGTCATTATTAAAAGGCCATAAATGGTAGGTGTTTGCAGCATCCCAATAAGCAAGCACCACACCAATAATTAAAAGTATCAGGAAGTCATATTTGCCCTTTGCAAAATACTGCCTGTCATGAAGCCAGCTTATTTCAGTTAAGTAGTGCAGCGGCCCCATAAAGGCATAGGCAAAAAGAAATACTTCAAAAGGCATAACGAAAGCTGCTATACAGCTCATCAACATCAGCCCGATATTTACATAGTTTATACGGTTGTCAGTAGTCATACCCAAAATTATTTATTTCCTTCCAAAGCAAACACAGAAAATGAAGAAAGCCAGTGGTCAATATCATAATTGCCCTTGCCTATGCTTTCCTGTGCATATTCCCACATATCATTTTGGGCTTGTATCCAGGCATCTTTTATTTCCTTACTTAGTGCATCGGCAGGCAGGCTTTTCAAAACACCGTTAAGGCACCAGATCCTGTTCAGGTGAAAGCCATCAAAATGCGATTCAAATTCATCATGTTTTTCTAATTTGTTTATTTTAAGTGCTTTTGTTATGCCATTGGTGGTAAACAGGTCTGGGTTAAATTCTTTCAGCCATTTTGCAAATTCATCAGCAGGGGTAATCTTTCTGTAAAAATCAACAATCAGTAAACCAGCACTCATAAAATCGTAGCCAAAAGGTTCTTTTTGCAAAGGGAATTTTTTTATCTCTTTATAAAAAGCAAAACCTTTCTCTTTCATTAAGGCAGCCAGCTTATCATTTTTTGCCGCTACTGCATAATCATATGCAAAAGAAAGACCGAGAGAAGATGCATAATGGTCGCCGGAGTAACGGGCATCTTCCACATTGGGCCAGATATTTATGTACGCATCAGAAAATAAAGCAGTAAGCGGCTCCAGGTTTTTCAGCCATTTTTTCGCAAGGGGGTCATCCCATTTAATTAATTCTTCTGCTACTTTAAGCAGCCAGCTTGTGCCGTAGGGGAACTCAAATTCACCCATGCTGTGCGACTTAAAATACTCAACTTCAACTTTAATATTTTCTGCATTAAAACTTTTTTCTAACTTCTCTTTTATCTGCTGCGCTTCAGGGATTTTTGGATAAGCCTTCAATAGCTTTACCAATGCCCAGTGGTTATGCACACCAGAGTGCCAGTCGAAGCAGCCATAAAAACTTGGCCACAGTTTATCCGGCGGCTTCAGGTCTTCTGGTTTTTTTAATGTTTCATGATAGTAATGCGGATAGGCCTTGTTGGTACACTCTAATGAAAGTTTAGCAAAATAAGATGCCCCTTGCTGGCTGAGGGTAATCCTGCCATCGGCCAATTTTTCAGTAAGCGATACACTTGTTTGCGCCATTACTGTTGCTGCCATAAGCAGGGCAAAATAAGGAAGCAAGAATAACTTCTTCATATAGTGGTTGTTTGTTTCTGTTATAGTAACCAACTGCGGCAGCCGATTATTTGCTAATGTAATGAAATTAAAATAACGTTCCTGTTATACCAATTATAAATATTTAATAGTACAACAGTATTGCGGTATAATACCGGGAGCCAAAGAGTTAGAACTTTTCTATCTGACTATTGATTATGGCGATTCGGTATTAATTATCTTTATACAAACCATTAAACAATGACCAAACGAATTGCCTTCCGGATTGTTATCGTAGTTGCTTTATTTATCGTTGGCTTCTTTTATCTGCTGCGTTCCTGCCTTTCTAAGTATGATGAAAGGGCGGCTATTGGCGGCGGAGGTTCCTCACAATCTGCCTCACAGTTTTTGGTATTTGAAAAAGATGGCAAGGGGATTGTTTTTTCATTAGTAAAATTTGATAAAACAGTATCATATAGCCAAAAGGGGGGCTCAACAACTAAATCAGTAAACACCACTTACTATGCACAGACAAACGATTTAAGCACTGTAGCCAAAACGGGAACAGAAAAAATAAAAAACCACAGCCAGGTAAAATCATACCCCGTAGAAATAATTGGGGCATCTGGTAATAAAGCATGGTTGTTTGCGGGGGAGTTGATGGCTTACGATCCATTTACATTAACCAAACTGGCAGATGCAGCGATAATAGAAGCAAAGAACCCGGTACTAAAAGGTAAACTGATAAATGAACGGCGTTACTATAGTTTTGATAATACTACACAACAAATAAATATTACAGCGGCTGATGGTGGAAAGTATAGCCTTAATACATCTACCCTTATTGCAACTGTTGTGGATGAAGAAGACATTTCCATTGATGCTGCGGAAAAAAGAATAAGGAATCTGAATAAATTAAGTACAGAAACGAGGGAGCAGAGAAAAACGGCCTACGACCGTTTCAGGGAAAATAATAACCGCTACAGGGAAAAGAAAATATCAATAAATCAATATAAAGACAGCACTGCAATATTAGAAAAAGAGACCAACCGCCTTGGTAAACTACTTGATAGTGTAGAGGTACTTATAAATGAAGCAAGGAATAAAAAAAATGAAGATGATGATACAGGGCGAAGAAAAGAAAATGCAAGAAGAAACAGGCAGCGGCTTTAGTGGAATGAAAGTTAATTGTGATACCATGGATAGCAGGTGGTATGGATTATTTACCAATGAAGAAATAGAAAAAGTTAGTAAGCAGTTTGATTACAAAATGGTGTATGGCGATGCAGCCAGAAATAAATTATTTACTACTGCTGTAACACTGAAAGATAAAAATTGGATGGTGGATGAAGAAAAAACCAAAACAGGTACTGCTGTGTATTTGCAAGGCGGCTTTTTATTAAGTAAAGAAGAAGGCCTTCCATTTCATTTGGAGGATGGTTTTTTAGTAGTGTATAAAGACATAATTGGTAAAGATGGCAAAGTGCAGCTTACCCGCATTAATACCAAAGGCGAACAAGTATGGACGATAAACACCGGTCTTAAAGAATTTTACGACTGGCAATTTAAAGTGAATAAATTAGTTGTAACAGGTACTGACAACAAAAATCTTTCTTCGGGAGTAGTAAATTTGCTGATGGTGATTAACCTGCAAAACGGCAAGGTGGCGGGATATGATTTTTTTGAGGATAAGGTGAGGATGTAAATAACAAGTATCTTTCAAAAAATATGATTCAGATTTAAAAATGCTTAAACAACTGCTAACCTTTTTATCTGTCTTTTTGTTTGTTGCTTCTTCTGCACAACAAAAAATTACCTATTATAATTTTTCGGGAAAGCAATGTCAGCCTGAGCAGGCCAGTTTTATAATTACTGTTGATAAAACTGATAGTGGCTGGCTTAAAAAAGAATACTATATCAGCACAAAAAAATTAAAAATGCAGGCATTATTTAAGGATAGTGCATGCAGAACGGCACATGGTTTTACAACTGAGTATTATCCCAATGGAGTAGTTTTTACGGCGGGCAAAAAAGTAAATGCTGAACGGGAAGGGGTTTATATTAATTATCATTTAAATGGCATGATGGCCGACTCTGCTTTTTATCATATGAACAAGCCTGTTGGCGACAGGTATATGTGGCATAGCAATGGTTATCTGGCAGATTCAATTGCACATTTAAATGACAGTATGGATGTGCAGGTTGGCTGGTTTAATGATGGGTCACCCTCACATGCAGGGCATTTGTTAAGAAATAAAAGAATCGGTAAATGGAAATTTTATCATAAAAGTGGTAAGCTTTCTGCAGAAGAGGTTTATGTAAGGGGCAAATTATCATCCTATACCTATTATAATGAAGACGGAAGTTTACAACCAGATTCTGCCGCTGCAAATGCTGATGCTGAGTTTTTAAAAGGTGGAAGGGAGGGTTGGAAGAAATATGTGCAGAAAAGATTGTTTTGGCCGCCGGATTATAAATTGGTTAATACAAATGCTGTAACAGTAGGGGTTTCGTTTGTTGTAAATGAGGACGGCACAGTTTCAGATCCATTCGTTTACGTTCCATTTTATCCGGCATTTGATAGAATTGCTTTTGATATAATAAGCAAAAGTTCCGCCTGGAAACCTGCAATGCGGCAAAACAGAAAGGTGCAGCAGGGAATGAACCAGTCGGTAACCTTTCAACAAGCACCGGCGGAATAACATCATTTTTTTAAGCAAATAAATAGAGGAGAAGCAATTACCGAAGTTTAGGGTAGTTTTTGTTGAACATTGTTATACTGCTCAAAGGCTGCGCCGCTTAGCCGTAAATCTTTTGCTTTGTGGGCGGGCATTTGCGCCGGGCAGCAAAAATTGAAGGCGGGTGGCGAACTGAAGATCATCAGGGAACAGAACCCACACAGCCCCAATTCATAACACCCGTTCCCCCTCCCTTTCGATTTCCGAAAATTGACGGCAAAAGGACAAAAGAGCCTCCTTTCTTCAAAGATTTTGAAGTAATTTCGTAGTTGAAACAAAAACGAATACCTACAAAACTTTATGTTACAATTCCCAATCTATCTCGACCATAATGCCACTACGCCTTGCGACCCAAGGGTGGTGGAAGCAATGATACCTTATTTCACCAACAACTTTGGTAATGCGGCCAGCCGTAACCACTCTTTTGGCTGGGCGGCAGAAGAAGCAGTTGATTATGCCAGGGAGCAGGTTGCCAAACTTATTGGTGCCGACCCTAAAGAAATTATTTTTACCAGCGGTGCTACCGAAGGTGATAACTTGGCGATAAAAGGTGTGTTTGAAATGTATGCCAGCAAAGGCAACCACATCATCACTTGTAATATTGAGCACAAAGCGGTGCTTGATACCTGTAAGCATATTGAAAAAGAAGGTGGCGAAGTAACTTACCTTGATGTAAAAGATAACGGATTAATAGACCTTGCAGAATTGGAAGCTGCTATTAAGCCAACGACAATTCTTATTGCCATTATGTATGCCAATAACGAAATTGGTACAGTAATGCCAATAAAAGAAATAAGTGCTATTGCAAGAAAGCATGGTGTGCTGTTGTTCTCAGATGCAGTACAGGCAGTTGGAAAAATACCTGTGGATGTAAATAAAGACGGTATAGACCTGATGGCTTTTACTGCACATAAAATGTATGGTCCCAAAGGTGTGGGTGCATTATATGTTCGCCGCAAAAACCCAAGGGTAAAGGTAACAGCACAAATGGATGGCGGCGGCCATGAAAGGGGGATGAGAAGTGGTACGCTGAACGTACCCGGTATTGTGGGCTTTGGTAAGGCTTGTGAACTTTCTATGAATGAAATGGAAGAAGAAACTGCCAGGGTTAGCAAGCTGCGGGATAAACTGCAAACAGAATTATTGAAAATTGATGAGAGCTACCTGAACGGTGATAAAGAACATAAGCTGCCGCATGTAACAAACATTTCATTTAAATATGTGGAAGGAGAAGGGTTGATGATGGGCTTTAATAAAAACATTGCTCTTTCATCTGGTTCGGCCTGTACGTCCGCATCGTTAGAACCTTCTTATGTTTTAAAAGCTTTGGGCCTAGGTGATGATTTGGCACACAGTTCGCTACGTTTTGGTTTAGGAAGATTTACCACCGAAGAACAAATTGATTACACAGTAAAAGCAGTAACGGATACAGTAAATAAATTAAGGGAGATGAGTCCGCTGTGGGAAATGTTTAAAGAGGGTATTGATATGAACAGCATAGAATGGGCGCATCACTAGCAGTAGTAAGTTATAAGTTGTAAGTAATAAAATCTGCTTGCAACTAAAACTTACCACTTATCACTTAAAACTTAAAACTTTATAAAATGGCATATTCAGAAAAAGTAATAGATCACTATCAGAACCCTAAGAATGTGGGTACACTGGATAAAAGTAAAACAAATGTAGGCACTGGTCTGGTTGGTGCACCAGAGTGTGGCGACGTTATGCGCCTGCAAATTGAAGTGGATGATGCAACAGGGTTGATTACCGATGCCAAGTTTAAAACCTTTGGTTGCGGTTCAGCTATTGCGTCTTCTTCATTAGCTACTGAATGGCTGAAAGGCAAATCGGTAGATGAAGCAGTTAAGATTGACAACATGGCTATCGTAGAGGAATTAAACCTTCCCCCGGTAAAAATCCATTGTTCTGTATTAGCAGAAGATGCAATTAAAGCAGCGATAAATGATTACCGCCAAAAAAATGGTTTAGAAGAATTAAAGTTTGACGAAAGCCTTGTACATTAAGAAAGCTACTAGCTGATGGCTATGAGCTGCGGGATTTCAGCTTGAGGTTTCCTGCTCGTTGCCCCGAAGCTTATGGCTCAAAGCTTGAAATTATGAGTGTTGAATTAGCAAATGCAATTTACGTTTCGGATAAAGCAAAGGCCAAAGTACAGCAATTGATTGCTGATGCTGGTGTGGCGGGTGATGATTCTTACTTTCTAAGGGTAAGTGTGGTGGGCGGCGGCTGTTCTGGCCTTAGTTATAAACTAGATTTCGACAACGAATCAAAACCGATGGATCAGGTGTTTGAAGATAATGGGGTTAAGGTGGTCACTGATTTAAAAAGTTTTTTATACCTCGTTAATACTACACTTGATTTTTCTGATGGATTGAATGGTAAAGGGTTTTATTTTACCAATCCTAATGCAAGCCGTACTTGTGGGTGCGGGGAGAGTTTTGCAGTGTAGCTTCCCAAAAAATAATCACATTATTTAATAGTAGTACGGCCTTTCATATTCAATGAAAGGCCTTTAAATTTGGGGTACTCTTGTACCTTGAATCTTGTTCCTTCTGCCTTTTATTACTTATTTTGCAGCCACTTATGTGGCCTGTTTGTAAAAAAGAGCTCCGCCAATTCTTCAGCAGCCTAACCGGCTATATTGCCATTATCGTTTTCCTGCTGGTAAACGGGTTGGTGCTGTTTGTTTTTGATGATAATATCTTTGATTTTGGCTATGCCACCCTTGATAAATTTTTTCAACTGGCCCCCTGGATACTTCTGTTGCTGATACCTGCAATAACAATGAGGAGTTTTGCCGAAGAATTTAAAACAGGGACTTACGAAATATTACAAACAAGACCACTCAGCCGCTGGCAGATTATTGGCGGTAAATATTTTGGCAGCTTAAGTGTTGTACTCATTGCTTTGTTGCCAACAGTTATTTATATTTTCTCAGTTCAAAAATTATCCTCTAACGAAGGGATTGATATGGGGGCAACCATTGGCTCATATATCGGCTTGTTTTTTCTGGCAGCTGTATTTACGGCGATAAGTATTTGCTGTAGCAGTTTTACTAATAATGCAGTGGTAGCATTTATCGTAAGTCTTATTGTTTGTGCATTGTTGTATTACGGCTTTAGTGCAATCAGTAAATTACCGGCACTGGCAAACGGGGCAGATTATTATGTTGAAATGCTTGGTATCGATTTTCATTACCGTAGCATTAGCCGTGGGTTGATTGATACAAGAAACGTTGTATACTTTCTGAGTGTGATATTTTTATTCTTAACTATTACCAACAGGAACCTGTTGAAGAAATAAATGAAGACTATCAACAAAATATTTGCTTCAAAATTCTGGTGGCTCCTGCTGCTGGCAGGTTTGTTTTTGATAAACTTCCTGGTCTCTTTTGTTCATGCACGGTTCGATTTGACAAAGGAGAAAAGATACACATTGAGCAAAGCCACAAAAAGTTTAGTTGCCCAACTTGATGATAAAGTGCAGGTGGAAGTTTTTTTAAAGGGAGAGTTTCCTTCAGGCTTTCGAAAATTAGCAAATACTACAAAAGAGTTCCTGGGTTTATTAAAAGACATAAACGGTTCTAAAATCCATTACCGCTTTATTTCCCCGCTGGATGAGTTGCCTGATAGCAGGAAACTTTGGGGCGATACTTTAGCAGCAATGGGAGCAATACCCATTAATCTTAAAGTACAAAAAAAAGCAGGAGAGAGCAGCAATATAATTTTCCCCGTTGCTTTAATGACTTATAAAGGCAAACAATCTCTGGTAAATTTATACCCAGGTGCCAGTGGCCGCATTTCACAAGAAGAAATAAACAGTGCCGAAGCATTGATGGAATACCAATTTGCTAAAACATTAGATAAATTGGTGAGTGATAAAAAGCCGGGTATCGGTTATGCAACTGGTAATGGTGAACCGGTTAATGAAAAAGCCTATGATATTTCACAATCACTAAAGCAGGATTATGATTTCAGGATACTGAATCTGAAGGAACAACCTAAAATACCTGATGCAGTAAAAGTGTTAATGATTGTAAAGCCAACTGAACAATTTACAGAGCATGAACAATTAAAGATTGACCAGTTTGTAATGAATGGCGGCAAGCTGCTTTGTTTTATTGATAACCTTATAGCAGAACAGGACAGCCTGGCTATAAAGCCAGAAACAATTGCCTATGACAGAAATCTTGGCCTTACCGAATTATTCTTTAAGTATGGCTTTCGCATCAACCCTGATTTGGTTATGGATTTGCAGTGCGATGTAATTCCCATTGTTGTGGGCGGTACAATGGATAAACCACAAATGGAATTTCTGCATTGGAATTATTATCCCATACTTTCATCAGCCAATAACCCGGCTAATAAAGGATTAGGTTATGTGGCAGGCCGGTTTGTTAATTCAATTGATACCATTGCCACAAAAGGAATAAAAAAAACCCCATTGCTGGTTAGTTCATCCAATTCAAGAAGTATTACCACCCCTGCATTAATAAGTTTAAATGAAAATAAGGATGCGCCGGAGGATGCAAAGTTTAAAAGCAATGGCATTCCTGTGGCCATGCTGATGGAAGGAAAATTTACTTCTTCCTTTATGAATCGTATTGCAAAATCGCAGTTAGATACATTGGCAGCATCCGGCTCATCCTTTAAAGAAACATCAGCTGAAAATAAAATGATAGTAGTGGCAGATGGGGATATAGTGCTGAATGATGTAATGCCCGAAACAGGCCCTATACCCATGGGCTGGAATAAATATACTTATCGGGAATACCAGCAACAGACCGAATTTGGAAAATTGTTTTTACCGGTAGCCAATAAAGAATTCCTGCTTAACTGTGTTGAATTATTGGTAAACAACCCCGCCATCAGCGAAACAAGAAATAAAGACATAGTACTGAGGTTGCTTGATAGTAAGAAAGTTGCTGCACAAAAATCAACCTGGCAGTTTATTAATATTGGGTTGCCGGTTTTGCTTATTATTCTTTTCGGGTGGGTTTATCAGCAAATCAGGAAAAGAAAATATGCTGCATAATGTAGTTGCCTGGCTTCTTATCTTGTTATATGCGGCTAGCTCCTTCTCTTTATCTTTACATCTTATATATTTTTCATGACAAGAGACCAAATAACCTATCTCGTTTTCGGCATAGTATTAATAGCATCGCTGATTGTTGACTTAGGCTTACTAAGTAAAAAAAACAAGAAGGTTACTATCAAACAGGCATTGTACCAAACCTTTTTCTGGGTAGGGCTTGCACTTTCATTCTGTGTTTTTATGTGGATTGAAAATGGGCAAAAACCAGCATTGGAATACCTGAGTGCCTACTTAATGGAGTGGAGCCTGAGCATCGATAATATTTTTGTATTTATTCTCATATTCTCTGCTTTTTCAGTAAAAGAAAAACATTATGGCCGGGTATTATTAATCGGTATCCTTATGGCTATAGTATTCCGTGTAATATTTATTACTGTAGGTGTAGCATTGGTGGAGAAATTTCACTGGATATTATATGGCTTTGGTGCTTTCCTGCTATTTACAGGCTACAAAATGTTTACAGCAAGTGATGATGAAGAATTTAATCCGCAGGATAGTAAAATATATAAATGGCTGAAAAAAATATTGCCGTTAGTACCACATGATGGTGATGGTAGGTTCTCAGTAAAAGAGAATGGCAAAAAATTCTATACTACTTTATTTGTAGTAATCATTATGCTTGCAGCTATTGATTTAGTATTTGCCCTTGATTCTATACCAGCCGTAATGGGTATTGTAGATACAAAAACCCCCGGCTATGAAGAGACTGCAAGGATGGTGATTTATACATCAAATATTTTTGCGGTATTGGGGCTCCGTTCACTTTTCTTTTTATTACGGGGGGCTGTTAGTAAGTTCGATTATTTGCAACAGGGTATTGCTATAGTGCTTGTATTTATCGGATTAAAAATGTTATGTGCCCACTGGATTGATAAAGTAATGGGCAAAGAAATACAGGTATTTGTTTCACTTGGCGTAATCCTTATCTGCATCTCAGGTTCTATATTCTATTCAATATTTATTACGAAGAAAGGTACACCGGAAGATGTGGTGGATGAAAGCCAGTCATAACAGCTTATTATTTGTCATACCTAATCAGCCATATCGCCACAATCCTTTCAGCAGAAACTGCTGTTGCTGATGATACTGTTATTACCCAATTGTTACTCGACAGCCGTAAGGTTTATAATGCCAGGGCTTCTTTATTTTTTGCATTAAAAAGCCAGCGAAGAAATGGCCACCAGTTTATTGCTGAACTATATAAAAAAGGAGTAAGAAATTTTGTGGTATGTGAAGCCCAATTAACTGATGTATATCCCGGGGCAAATTTTTTATTGGTGGAAGATACATTGGCTGCCTTGCAGCAATTAGCAGCATATCACCGCAGGCAATTTTCAATTCCTGTTATTGGCATTACCGGCAGCAATGGAAAAACGATAGTAAAGGAATGGTTGTATCAACTGCTGCATGATGATTATAATATTGTGCGCAGCCCTAAAAGCTATAACTCACAAATAGGTGTGCCGTTAAGTGTGTGGCAGATGAATGAACAACATACACTGGCAATTTTTGAAGCAGGGATCTCGCAACAGGGGGAAATGCTGAGGCTTGAAAAAATGATTTGTCCTACGATTGGTGTATTGTCAAATATTGGTGAAGCACATAGTGATGGATTTATAGATAGCGACCATAAGTTCAGGGAAAAACTTTCACTTTTTAAGAATAGTGATATACTTATAGGAAAAGAAGTTGATTTTTTGCATCGTACCGGGGCAAGGGAGGCACTGGAAATGATGGGGGGGAGTTTGCAACTATTGACTTGGGGAGAGGGGGGGGGTATAAATAAGTTTGTTGTGAGGCATATTAAAAAGAACGAAAACAGTACATTGATTTTTATAGATGAGAGCAATATCGAAATCCCATTTACAGACGATGCGTCAATTGAAAATGCTATTACCTGTTATTGTATACTCAGGGAACTCCGGATTGACCCCAAAATTATTGCCCAACGGATAAAACTGCTGCAACCAGTAAACATGCGGCTGGAGTTAAAGAAAGGCATCAACCATTGTGCAATAATTAACGATAGCTACAGTGCAGATTTAAGTTCTTTGGAAATTGCATTAAACTTTCTAGAACAGCAAAGTATTTCAGGTAAACGAACGGTTATTCTTTCCGATTTTTTACAAACAGCAACTGCTGATGAGGAACTTTACCGACAAATTGCCACAACCCTTTCGGTACATAAAGTAAACAGACTTATTGGTATAGGCGAAAAAATAACTGCTGCTTTTGAAAACAGGAAAGACAAAACAGCATTTGGCTTCACAACACAGTTTTATCCATCTACAGATGAATTTGAAAAACAGTTCCGATCAACTTCATTTAAAGAAGAAACAATTTTAATAAAAGGGGCAAGGCTTTTTGCTTTTGAAAGAATTGTACAGCTGCTGGAGCAAAAAGTACATCAAACAGTATTAGAGATAAACTTGAATGCTATTGCCCATAACCTTAAGGAATACCAGCAGCAGTTAAACCCTTCTACCAAGATAATGGGAATGGTAAAAGCATTTGCGTACGGAAGCGGCGGCGCAGAAATAGCTGGTATCCTACAATATCACAATGTAGATTATTTGGGTGTGGCATATGCTGATGAAGGGGTGGAGCTGCGTAAAGCCGGTATTACATTGCCGATAATGGTAATGAACCCGGAAGAAAGTGCATTTGAAGCCATAGTTGAAAATAACCTGGAGCCGGAATTATATTCGTTTGAAATGCTTCAGCTATTTGAAAAATTTATAGAATCGGAGGGATTGCTGCAATACCCCATACATATAGAAATTGAGACTGGTATGAATCGCCTTGGCTTTTCTACAGATGAAGTAAAGCAACTAGCAGAACAATTATCAAAAATCAATTGCATAAAAGTAGAATCTGTTTTTACACACCTTGCAGCAAGTGAAGAGGAAGCACAGGATGAATTTACACTGCACCAGTTTACTCTTTTTCAAAGTGCGGTAACGCAGTTAAAGGAAGCATTGCCTTATTCATTCCTTACCCATATTGCAAACTCAGCAGCAGCCATCCGCCATCCGCAATTGCAATTGGATATGGTAAGGCTGGGTATTGGTTTGTATGGGGTGGACAGTGCAGCTTCCGGCAAACTTAATTTGCAAACTGTTGCTACATTAAAATCTACAATCGCACAATTAAAGCAGTTGAAGAAAGGCGAATCGGTAAGCTATAACAGAAAGGGGATAGTAGAAAAAGATTCAATAATAGCAACAGTACGTTTGGGCTATGCCGATGGTTATCCAAGAAGATTGGGAAACAGCATTGGCAAAGTATGGATAAAGGGAAAACTTGTACGGGTAATTGGTACTATATGTATGGATATGTTTATGGTGGATGTTACTGATGTGCCGGATGCACAGGAAGGGGATGAAGTAATAATTTTCGGGCAGCAACTTCCCGTACAACAAGTAGCCGAATGGGCTGTCACAATTCCTTATGAGATAATGACAGGAATTTCTCAACGGGTAAAGAGGGTGTATTTTGAAGAGTAAACTTAACCAGTAGTTAATTTTTCTTCTTTAGAGGGTAAACGATAAGCAGGCAGTGATAAGCAAACCCCTTTCTTACTATATTTGTCTTTATGAAATCGCTGAAACTCAAACATGTTGTTTTTCTTATTGCCCTTATCATTATTGCCGATCAGGGAATAAAAATCTGGATAAAACTGGGCTATGAGTCTAACAGGGATACAGGAGTTACTGGTTTAAGCTGGTTTAAACTTCACTTTATAGAGAACCCTGGCATGGCCTGGGGCTGGAAGTTTGGTAATGAAACTGGCAAGGTAATCCTTACACTATTCAGGCTTGCCGCAGTAATATTTGGTACCTGGTATTTAGGTAAAATTGTAAAACAGAAATACAGCAGGGGTTTTATTATTTGTGCAGCATTAATATATGCCGGTGCATTGGGTAATCTTATAGACAGTATGTTTTACGGGATGATATTTGATAAAGGTCTCGTTTATAATCCGGCAATTAAGGATTATATATCATATGAAGGCACGGGGGGTATTGCAAAATTTTCAACTGATGGATACTCTTCCTTTTTGCATGGCAGCGTAGTAGATATGCTGTATTTCCCGATTCTTGAAAACAAACATTTCCCTTCCTGGTTTCCTTTTGTAGGCGGCGAAGAGTTTACTTTTTTCAGTGCCATATTTAATATAGCCGATGCTTCAATTTCTACTGGTGTAATAACATTGCTTCTTTTCCAGAAAAAGTTTTTTAAAAAAGCCCTTGCTGATGATAAGCCACCTTCCGTAGAAACAAGTACAACCGTAAACGATAATATGCAGGTTTTATAAACCTAGTTGTTCAGTTTAATCAACGGGTGCTTTATTGAATATCCGTTTAGCCTTACACTCAGGTAATACATTCCTGGTAAAATGGCTTCCAGGCCTGTAACAGATACTAGGTTCGTTCCTTTATTAATTTCAACAGTTTTCTTTTTCATAACCTTTCCTGTTTGATCAATGATTTCTACATCCCCTGCGCCACTATATTGTGAAGATATTTCAAAATCAACTTGAGTGCTAAATGGATTTACAGCATAAAGTATAGCAAAGAGGTTGTTATGGTTGTCCAGTATTATAACTTTTGAATAAACAACCGTTCCCAAATTGTTTTTTGCAGTAATCCGGTAATAGGTTTTACCTGTAACTGCAACGGGGTCAATAAAAGAATAATAATTGCTGTTAGCCAAAGAATCTCCATGGCTGTTAATAAATGCAAGGTTTGAAAAAGTGAAACCGTCCTGGCTTTTCTCTATTTCAAAAATAAACTCTGTTGTTTCATTTGCTGTAACCCACTTTAGCAGCGAGTGATTGTTTTGTATTTTTCCTGTGAAGGATAGTATTTGGGTTGCAAGGATAGGGCTGCATTGTATTACGTTTAGTGTAATCACATTTCCCGGATCGGTAAACCGGCAATTTGGATTGGAAAGATTGGCAGCAAGTGTGGCAACCTGTACCCTGTACTTATCACCATTGTTTACTGCATAAGTAGCGGTATTAGGAACTGTGTATTGTGCTACATATTCCCACTCGGTTCCGTTCCAGTAGGGGGCTATCGGGCCAATAGGGCCTGTTACATCAGTCCATATCGTACCACCATCCGTACTTCGCTGCCATTTGTAATAATTATAATTATTGAAAAAGGATCTTACGGTATCATATAAATCCAGGGCATTGCTGTCGCATATATTCGGATTTAATGAAGGCGAATATTTCATGTTTGGCGAACAAGTCCTTACAGATATATCATCCAATGCCCAGTCGTTGCCACCACCCCCGGGGGCATTATTAAAAAACTTCAGATTAATACTTGTTTGGGCAATTCCGGTAAGAAAAGTAAACCCCTTTCTTACCCATTGTCCGGAATATTTCAGGTCGCCAGTGGTGTAATAGTCAACACCATTTATATCGAAAGTAATATTTGGTGCTACACCAGATGAATCACCTGCGCCGGTGGGTATATAAAAAATAGGCCCAGCTGTATTAGTAGCCCCCTTTCCATTGGAGTCGCATCCGCATTTTGAACAAATATTTCTCATCCAACAGGATACTTCGTAATAAGTATTCGGGCAAAGCCCTGTAATTACCTGTTGAAAGGCAGAGTCAATTCTGTATGCTGCATTAATTACAAGCATATATCCCCCATTTGCATTAGCAACTGTATCTGCAGCAGGGTTACCGATAGTTGGTGATACCGCACCGGTATGGTCGCCAATAATATCCCATACACTAAACACCCGGTGGGTAGGGGTTGAGTTATCTGGCTTTGCCCATGTATTTAAAGTGGAATAACCAGTTTGGGTAGATGTATTATTGGCAACTCCATAGAAATAGTCATTAGGCATATTGGTTCCTGTAAAACCACTGTATGTATAACCAACCGGTACATTGGCAGATATACCCCTGTTTCTTGGCCTGCCGCTTCCAAAAGTACCATTGAACTCAGTACCAATTGCATTACCACCAATAGTATTTGAACAAATACCAATATTTTGATAAACTAATAAAGCATTATTTGGAAATGTAAAAGTTTGAATGGCTGCAGCCCCATTTTTATAAGTCATATTTCCGCCTCCTGTACTTATTGTTGTGCCAATAGGTACAGTAACCCTTACACGGAAGGATGCAATCATAATACAAGTGTTAGAATAAAATGAAGGCTTGTGTGTGTTAGCTACCCTACCCCTTCTGAATGCTGTAGCCGGGGCTGATGCTGCGTTGTATCCAAGATTTATTGTAATGGTGGCACCAGTAATGCGGCCAGGGTCATCTCCGGCAGCATCGGTAAACTGTTTATATATCTTTCCTTCATTGGTAAGTACACGGATGGTGCCGGCTATATAGGTAGTACCTGTTGGTACCACATCCTGATACCGGCAACTATCATAAGTACCTGACCTTACCACAAAAGATGCCCTGATTTCAAGTTCATCATTTGGCTCTACGGTACCACCGGTTGCTCCTTTGGTAACATTAATATAGCTTTTTCCAAAATCAATGTTTTGAGAAAAGATGACAGGGCTGCTGATAAGAAATAACAGTAAAAATAAAAGACAGCCTTTGTTTTTTTGTTGAAGAAGTAAAACTCTCTTCATAAGCGAACGAATTAGTTTTTTAGAGAAATGGATTTTTCTCTTTGGCGGGGTGTGGATGGGAGGCTTGATGTAAAACTAAAACAGCTACCTGCTTTCTGCAATAGGATTTCTCTTGAAAAACTACAGGAGTCCACTTCATCTTTTTCTGGGGATGTTACTATTACTATGGCTTATGGCATCGGCCTTTATACTTAATAATGCGAAGCGAATTCTTGTTAAAGAATTAGTCATCAATAAAATGAAACCAGGCTGTTTATTTTTCTGCAAGCACTGCCTGTTCCCTGTAATTATTTGCAAAGGCAATAAAATCTTTAGCCTGTTGTAAATATGCAGCAGCAAATTGCCCGGTAGGTTCATTAGCATTAATCCTCATAACAGCTGCTTTAAATGATGTGTTGTATAAATCAGTTGCAGTAAAATGTTTATCAAAATCAGTTAATATCCCTTGCTGTGTATTACACTGCACACCTTGTTGTAGCAATAGGGCTTTTGCAGCATTTACTTGTGCACTGTAAGCATGATAAATGCCATCAGCCCAGTTGCTCCCTGCAATACAAGCTTCGCTGTTAGCTATTTTTTCTTCTGCCTCCAAAATTAATGTTGCAACTAAATCAATCATTACACCGGCACATTCACCCACACCAATGGCAGTAGCAAATTTTTCTTCCTGTCCAAAATCTATAAAGTCATCAGCCTGTAGATTTTCTAAACTGGCAAGGGGTTTCAATAAGTCGTAGTAATATCTTTCACCGGTACGTTTGCTATAGTTTAAAAAAGTTTCATCAGCAATTGCATTAGCTTTATAATCATTCAAAATAGCCCTCACCACATCTGGGCCTCTTTTACTTGGCACTTTTAATACTTTATCTGCAATGCGTCCATCACCACTGCCAAGTACACCACCACCTACCAATACTTGCAAAGCTGGCAACACTTGTCCTTTAGCTTTTAATGAACTTCCATGAAAACCGATGGAAGCCATGCCGTGCTGCCCACAACTGTTCATACAGCCACTTATTTTAATAGCTAATTCTTTATTGTATAAAAATTCGGGATATTCTTCTTCAATCAAATTGGATAATACTAAAGCAGTGCCGGTACTGTTGCTAATCCCAAGGTTGCAGGTATCTGTACCAGGGCAACTGGTAACATCTGCCACACTGCCAAAACCAGCAGCAGCTAAATTGTTTTCTGCTAAAACACTATATACATATTCTAAATGCTCGGGTTTCACAAAACGGAATTGTAACCCCTGATTAATTGTTACCCTTACATCGTCTGCGATTACATCTTTTAATTTTTCTATTAAATTTCTGGAAGTATCAGTGCTTACATTGCCATTGGCCACCCTTATATATATTGCATAATAACCTTCTTGTTTTTGTTTTACTACATTGGTGTTTTTCCAAAGCTCATATTTGAATGGGTCAATAGAGAGTTTGGAGTTTGGGGTTTGGAAGCCAGAATCTGTTATACCCCCAACTCCTAACTCCGGACTCCCAACTACTTTATAACGCTGTTGCGTCAATGCCTTCTGCTCTTCAATTACAAATTCATTAAATGCATCAATGCCAATTTTTTGAATTAAAAATTTAATCCTTGCTTTGTGCCTGCTGTTTCTTTCTCCATGCCTGTCAAATACCCTTAGCACCGCTTCTAAGTATGGAATCAATAAATCTTCTTCTAAAAACTCATGAGTGGTAATGGCTAAGTGTGGTTGTGCACCGAGACCACCACCAATTAATATTTTGAATCCCTTTACTTCTTTACCGTCAATATTTTTTATTCTGGGTATAGCACCAAGGTCATGCATAAACGTAAGTGCCGTATCTTTTTCGCTGCTGCTGAAAGCAATTTTAAATTTCCTTCCCATTTCCTGGCAAAGTGGTTTTCGGAGGAAGTATTCAAACATAGCATGAGCATACGGTGTTACATCAAATGGTTCTTCAGGGTCAATACCAGCCATATCCGATGCAGTAATATTTCTAACAGTATTACCACAAGCTTCCCTTATTGTTACATCATCTTTCTCGAGCTCCGCCCACATTTCAGGTGTACGGTCAAGGCTTACAAAATGTATCTGGATATCCTGTCTTGTAGTTAAATGCAAATTACCTGTTGAGTATTCATCGCTTACTGAGGCTATTCTTTTCCATTGTGCCAATGTCATCTTACCATAAGGCAATTTAATACGAACCATTTGTACGCCTTGCTGCCGTTGCCCGTACACTCCCCTTGCCAAACGGAGGCTACGGAATTTTTCGCTATCCATCTTACCTTCTTTAAACAACCTGATTTTTTGCTCCAGTTCAATAATATCCTTTTCTACAACAGGGTTTTCTAATTCTGTGCGGAAGCTTTGCATGTTTTCTTTTTTAATTACTGAAATTTTCTGAAAATAGTAAGATAGGCGAATATTAATCTACTAAAATGATAGACTATGCAAAAATAAGGGTTAGGTATTTATAAACAAAAAACTAAACCCTTACACTAAAACGAATGTTGATTAGTATTTAGGGACAATAATTATAAATCATACGTAAGTAGTATTTTAGCTGCATGGGCTTAAAAAATGTTAATACGGTTAAGGTAAATTTTAAAGGGGGGATTATCCTTCCCCGGGTTTTATATAATATTTTAATTGCCACTAGCAGGTACGATATATTATATGTGCGATTTGGCTTAAGGCAGCAATTATTATTTGATGTGGCAATAGAAAATGTAAAAAACCTGCTGGGTGAGCTGGATATTCTTGAAGTGAGTTATGAAGTAAACAGCGAGGCTTACCCGAATATTGTAAGCTCCTTTCCGGCAGAGGATGTGTTTATCATTGATACATGGCTCAACGATAATATTTATAAAGAAACTTTTTCTTTGTTTGATTATATACCAAGGTTAAAAATTAATGTAAGCGACAGTAACCAGAGCTTCACCCCATTATTTACAGGCAATATTAATTGGGTGGCCTCACCCGGCGAGCAGCATTACTGGCACTTGTTTATCCGTTTTCCTAAAACAAATATCATTTATGAATGGAAAGATATTGTGCATACATCTGATTTGGCAAAAATGAGCCGCCATATTGAACAAATTATATTGGCGGATGAAAAACAGTTTTATGATAATACAGAAGCAAATGGCGATAACCTGTATGACCTGACAAACATTGAAACATATAAAAGAAAGTCTGTCATTTTACCTTTGCAGCTCCCGCCTTTTAAATTGCCTTATTATGAAGGACTAAATAGGTATAACGATAAGTATTGGCTGGGCATTTACCGAAGGGATGAGCTCTACAGAGTAAAATTTTTAAAAGAAGTTTGCTTGTTATGCATCGAAACAAACTCAGGGCAGTTATGTTCTACCCCATGGAAAACGATAATTATAAAAGGTATTGAAGAAGAAAACAGGGCAGATTGGAACAACCTTTTGGATAAGCACCAGATAAATGTGCGCCATGCTGCCAATGAATTAAACTTTCAGGTAGAAGATAATTCATTAGAAGCCTTAAACCTTAAGCACCACTTGGTGCGGTATCTTACAGAAGATGATACAAGGACTTTTGGCGTTTGTATAGGTATAAAGACAAGGCGTAAGAGTGAGGTATTCAGCAGCATATTGGTAAGAAGGAAACCACTTTTGAGGATAGGGAAGTTTGAATTTTTTCACCGATATGATATTTTGTGTGCAAAAGATTATAACCCCAATGAGAGAACTGGCTTTGCATACAGCAGCAATAACCCAAAATTTGTTTTGGCTGAGCAATTGAGAAGAGCAGTGCTTTCTTTTTATAACCGTAATGACCACAAAAAAATAACCCCGCAAACAGTTACAGATACTGAGCCTTCAACAGATCTTCCTGATTTTTAATAGTAAACGCAGACAATCTGCAATATAGAACGGGTGTTAGTTTACTTAAAAATATTAGTCTATTAATTTAGTAGGGAATTGATATATTTGCATCATACAATCCTTGTATGTTTAACTATAATTCATTTCTGCAGTCGCAATTAAACCTCCTGAAAGAAGAAGGACGTTACCGTTTTTTTCTGGAGATGAATAAAAGTGCCCAGCACTTTCCGGGTTTTTATTACACCAATAATAAAAATGAACAGTGTCATGCAGTAAACTGGTGCAGCAATGATTATTTGGGGATGAGTACCAATGAAGAGGTGATAGCAAAACTTGGCTTTGTTGCCAACAGAAGTGGAGCAGGAAGCGGTGGTACAAGAAATATCTCCGGCACTACCAATCATCATAAGGAATTAGAAGCAACTTTAGCGGCATGGCATGAAAAGGAGGAAGCACTGTTGTTTAACGGGGCTTATCAGGCCAATGTAACCACACTCCAAACAATTGGAAAAAATATTCCTGGCCTTATTATTTTTTCTGATGAAAGGAACCATGCATCAATTATTGAAGGAATCCGTGGTTGTAAAAACGAAAAGAAAATTTTCAGGCATAATGATATGCAGCACCTGGAAGAGTTATTGAGTACTGTTGAAATTGATAAACCAAAACTAATTGTGTTTGAATCTGTGTATTCAATGAGTGGTAACATTGCCCCAGTAAAAACAATTGTTGCATTAGCTAGAAAGTACAATGCCCTTACTTATATCGATGAAGTACATGGTGTGGGCCTTTATGGCGATACCGGGGCTGGTATTTTAGAAAATGAAGGTTTGCAAAATGAAGTTGATATTATAAACGGCACTTTATCAAAAGCCATTGGTGTTTTTGGCGGATATGTTGCAGCATCAGCTGTTATAATTGATTTTATAAGAAGTTTCGGTAGTGGTTTTATTTTTACCACATCATTGCCACCAGCAATTTGTGCGGCTGCAAATAAAAGTATCCTGTTAATTCAGCAAAACAATGATTTAAGAAAGCTCTTCTTTGACAATATAAAGCAATTAAGAACTACATTATTAAATAGCGGGGTTGAGTTCAGGGATAATGATTCCCATATTACTATCATACCCGTTACAGATGCAGCCCTGTGCAGGGAAGTGGCAAATAAATTACTCGAACAGCATGGGATATATCTCCAACCCATAAACTATCCAACTGTTCCTGTTGGGGAAGAATGTTTGCGGCTTATCATTACTGCCAGGCACCAGCCAAAACACATTAATCATCTCGCATTTAGTTTGAATAAAATATTGAATGCCTGTCCCGCTTTACAGTATGAAAGACCTTGATAATAATTTTGCGGGAGAAACAATCAGGCTCATAGGACGGGGTTCGAAGCTGTCGCTGTTGCAACTCTTGACAGTGAAGCATAAAATTGCCACAGCTTATCCCAATCTTAAAGTAGAGATTGTTGTAAGGGAAAGCCGTGGCGATACATTACAGAACATTCCATTGCAAACAGTAGAAGGAAGTGATTTCTTTACACAGGATATTTTTGATGCATTGCAAAGTAATGAAGCGGATATAGCGGTGCATTCACTAAAGGATATGAGCAGTGAACATTTTTTCGGTACTAATAAATTTGCAGTAGTTGACAGAGATGATGTACGGGATATAGCCATCTTCAGAAAAGAAATTGAATCGAAATTAAAGAACGGAAATAAAATAATAATCGGTACTTGTTCACCCCGAAGAGAAGAAATGGCAATCGACTTTTTACAAAAAGCATTGCCGCAATGGGACAACAATTTCAAAATTGAAACAAAAATAATTCGGGGTAATGTTGATACCCGATTAAGAAAGTTAGAAGCCGGAGAGTATGATGGAATTATTTTAGCGACAGCTGGTCTGAATCGTTTGTTAAGCGATACAACCCCTGACGGCGGATATAATATAAAAGAGCTTTTAAAAAATAAAACACTAATGCTACTGCCGCTGATAGAATGTGTACCAGCTCCTTGCCAGGGTGCCATCGTAGCGGAAGCAAATCCCGAAAATAAAAAAGCAGTAGAAATATTGAATACTATTAACAATACTAAACTAAGGCAAGCCTGCACACAGGAAAAGCGAACCGCCATACAGTATGGTGTCGGCTGTTTGCAACGTTTTGGAGCCACAACTATCAGTTATGGAGCTAACGAAATAATCTACGCTGCCGGGAAAGACAGTAACGATATTTCTTTCAGTAAATGGACTGGTTTACCAAGTTTGAATATTACTAATAAAATTTTTTTCAGCACCACCGATTTCATGGGAAGTTTTTTCGAGTATCAATACAATGAAGAATCAACCACTATCAATGAAGCAATAGTATATGTTGCCAATTACAAAGCAGTAGAAAAAGAAGAAGTAGTTAAGCAACTCCAAACAAAAAAAGTTTGGGCTGCCGGAACAAAAACCTGGTTCGAGCTAGCCAAGAAAGGAATCTGGGTTGAAGGGAGTGCCGATGCATTTGGGCTGGAATTTCTACTCACTCCGTGGCAAATGCCCTTATTCAATATTTCAAAAGAAGAAGTGGCAATCATAACTAATAATTCATCTGCCAAAACATGGAAAGAAAAAGGGTGGAAAACGTACGGTACTTATGATACACAAGAAAAACAATTACCCGGTATTGAAGAACGAATTAAGGAAGCCGATATAATTTTCTGGACAAGCTTCCGGCAATATACCCAGTATAAAAATGCAGTAAAAGAAAATGTACAGCATGTTTGTCCTTACGGAGAAACGGCTGAACAATTTAAAGCAGCAGGTATCAATCCTGCTATATTCCCAAATATTAAAGCCATTGAGCAATGGAGACAAACTTCTATCCCCTTAACCAACGAAGGTTAAGAACGGACACACATATAAGAGAATTGACTGCTTCTGTAAAATTATCTTACAAGAGTTTTATACAACCGCTATTTGTAGATGAAGCGCTGACTGCACCGAGAGACGTGGAAGGAATGTATAACGTACAGGTAGATACAATTGACTCTGTTCTTTTTACCATTGAACAGGATTTAAAAAATGGCATCAGTAAATTTTTATTATTTCCAGTCCCTGCACACAAAAGGGATAACAACTTTTATTTTTCCTTTGCCAGCAATCTTACTAAAAAAATAAAAACAACTTTCGGAGAAACAGTTTGGATAGCCGCCGATGTTTGTTTGTGCAGTTATACCAATCATGGTCATTGCGGCATTTTGAATGAAGACCATTCACAATTGCTTAATAGTAAAACAGTGGAAGTGCTGGCACAGTATGCAGCTGTTCTCGCAAATGCAGGCGCAGATTGCATTGCACCAAGCGATATGATGGATGGAAGAATCGCTGCTATTAGAAATAAATTAGATGCACTAGGATTTGAAACAGTAAGCATCATGAGTTATGCTGCTAAATTCAGTTCACAATTTTATGGTCCTTTCCGTGATGCCTGTCATTCCGCACCCAACAGTAAAGGTTTGCAAAACCGCAAGTCTTATCAACTATCTCCTTTCAATCTTAATGATGCACTGGCTTCTGCTATCCGTGACGAGAAAGAAGGTGCTGATATATTAATGATAAAACCTGCGGCCTTATATACAGATGTAATTGCCAAAGTAAAACAGCAAACAGTGAAACCCGTTGCTGCCTATCATGTCAGTGGCGAGTATGCGGCTATTGAAGCATTGGCCGAAAAAGGTTTGGTCAACCGTGAAGCGGCGCATCTCGAAGTGTGGGCTGCTTTGCAGCGCAGCGGTGCCGATATAGTTATTTCCTATGCATCCCGAAATGCGAAAGAATGGATTGAGAATATTGTTTATTAAAATTATTTGCCCAGCTTTTGTGCTACTATCAACTTCCGTTGCGTCGCACTCTTGTACTTGGGGAATTCTACTCAGCACTATGGGTTGTTTAAAAATTTAGTTGAAGTTGCTAAAATTAAAGTCTACTAATTTGGTAGACTAATAACAACTCTTTAATTTTGTCAATCTAAATTATAAGAACAAATGAGGTTCAGGCTATTGATAGGTTTAGTTTTTATTTCAAATATTATGTTTGGGCAAAGACCGAAAACAGGTGTATGGATTACCACACAAATGCCTGTAAACATAAATAAACACCTGCAATGGCATAATGATGCAGGATACAGAACATTCAGTATGTCTCCAAAGCCAATGCAATATTTATACAGAACAGGCATTCGATACAATTTTAATAAGCAATGGAACACAGCCGCAGGTATTGCCTTTTTTTTTACAAAAACGGATTTTGACAAAACGCATCTGGAGTTTGGCAAAGAGTTCAGATTTTGGGAAGAACTGAATCACCAGCATCATTTAAATAAAGAGTTACAACTGCTGCTTAGGCTAAGAATTGAGCAACGTTTTTTTACAGCTACAAACACAAAAAACAAATATACTGGCTATCGTTTCCGCCTGCGATCCGGGATAAACCAAAAACTCAATGATAAATGGAGCCTTCAGTTAACAGATGAGTATTTTCAGCAGGCAGCTTATCATCAGTTTGCTTTCGACCAAAACCGGTTAACTTTCTCTGGCATTTATCAACTTAATAAATCAGCACAACTACAGGCCGGATATATGTGGTTAAAATTACCGAACGACAATCAGCATATATTCACCTTTACTTTTACTAAAAATTTTTCTTTACATGCAAGCTGATTCAACTATAAATAAAAATAACCTCTATCCGGTATTTCTGAAGCTGGAAGAACTGGAATTGCTTTTGGTTGGCGCAGGTAATGTGGGATTAGAAAAGCTACAGTCGCTTTTATCGAACTCACCCGCCACAAAAATTACAGTAATAGCCCCATTAGTAAAGAACGAAGTAAAAGAACTATTGGTACAACATACTAATTGCAGGTTAGAAGAAAGGCAATTTGAGGAAAGCGACCTGGAGAATAAAGACATTGTGGTACTTGCAACAGACGATAAGGCATTGCACCAGAAAATAAAATTACTGGCAAGAACGAAAAGGATATTGGTAAACGTAGCAGACACACCAGAGCTATGCGATTTCTATCTTGGTAGCATTGTGCAAAAAGGAAATTTGAAAATCGGTATCAGCACCAATGGGTACTCACCTACCATTGCAAAAAGGATAAAGGAAGTATTGAACGAAACCCTGCCGGATGAAATAGATGAACTGCTTATAAGTATGCAAAGCATCCGCAATAAAATGGGTGGTGACTTTACACAAAAAGTAAAAGAACTAAACGAGCTGACTAAAAAATTAGTATCAAAATAATTTATGCCACACAATACACCGGAAGAAGTAATAGAGGAAATAACACATTCTCATGATGTGGTATCTGCCGAGCAGGAGCTTACCTCATCAAGAAAAAAAGTATTTAATAAATATTCTGTAGCTATTACATTAGTGGCATTGGCAGTATTGCTTACTTATCTCTTTTTATCAGCCGGGCAACTGGCAGATTTGCAAACCATGCTGCATAAGGATAATTATCTTTTTTACTGGATGATGCTGGCAGGTTTTTTTGCAGAGATAGTAGCTGGCTCAATGGGTATGGGCTATGGCGTTATGTGTACCACGGTTTTATTGATACTAAATGTGCCACCTCCGGTTATCAGTGCAAGCATCCATTCGGCAGAGTCGTTTACATCGGCCGCAGGCAGTATCAGTCATTGGCAACTTGGAAATGTAAATAAGAAATTAGTAAAGGCGTTGGCAATACCGGCTGTAATAGGTGCAGTACTGGGTGCCATATCCCTTACGTTTGTGGGGGAGAGGTATGCAAAAATGATAAAGCCTTTTATTGCCGTTTACACCATGTACCTCGGTTTTAGGATTTTGCAAAATGCTTTTAAAAAGAAAGAAGGTAATACCGGGAAGAAAAAAATAAACATCCCTGTATTAGGGCTAACTGGCGGATTTATAGATTCATTCGGCGGCGGTGGCTGGGGCCCATTGGTAACTGGCACATTTATCAGGAATGGGCATACACCAAGATATGTAATTGGTAGTTCTACCGTAGCTAAGTTTATTCTTACTGTTGCCAGTGCTATTACATTTATTTTCACCGTTGGTATCCAGCACTGGAATATTGTAGCGGGGTTATTAATTGGAGGAATTATTACTGCACCGTTTTCTGCCATGCTTACATCAAGGCTTCCTGTAAGAAAAATGTTTATTGCAGTGGGGACAGTTGTAATAATAATGAGTTTGATAACATTATACCGGGCAGTCTTTTTATAATGTAGTTTTATGCTATGGCAGAGAAACCAACTTATACTTTACGGCAACTTATCCTTTATTTCCTAAAACTTGGTGCAACAGGTTTTGGCGGCCCGGTGGCCTTAGTGGGCTATATGCACAAAGATTTGGTAGAAGATAAAAAATGGATAACTGATGATGAGTATAAAGAAGGATTGGCATTGGCACAATTGGCACCGGGTCCGTTAGCTGCACAGCTTGGTATTTATCTCGGTTTTGTGCATTACAGGGTATTGGGTGCTACACTGGCAGGTATTGCCTTTATAGTCCCTTCTTTCATCATGGTGGTTTTATTGGGCATGGCGTATAAATTATACGGCGGCTTACCCTGGATGCAGGCAGTGTTCTATGGTGTAAGTGCTGCGGTTATTGGTATCATTGTTATAAGTACCTATAAGCTTACACAAAAATCAGTAAGTAAGTTTAGTATCGAAGCAATAAAAAAGAACTGGCTCTTATGGTTGTTCTATATTGTAGCTGGGGTAATAACGGTGGTTACCAAAACAGAAAATGTTTTATTATTTATAGCAGCAGGTTTACTGTTTATGTTTGTAAAAGCCCCTCCCAAATGGGCAAACAGCAAGTCGATGCCAATAATATTGCTGGGCATTAATTTAGGTCAGATAGAATGGGGTATACTCGGAAAGATTGCTTTATTTTTTGCTAAGGCAGGTGCTTTTGTTTTTGGCAGCGGATTGGCAATAGTTCCTTTTTTACATAACGGGGTGGTAATAGAAAATCAATGGTTGACAGAAAAACAGTTTGTAGATGCCGTAGCAGTTGCCATGATAACCCCCGGCCCGGTGGTTATAACTGTTGGTTTTATTGGTTATCTCGTTGCTGATTTTCCCGGCGCCTTGGTAGCTGCGTTGGCGACATTTTTACCATGCTATTTATTAACCATCTTACCAGCCCCTTATTTTAAAAAAATAGCAAAGAATAAATCTGTAAAAGCATTTGTAGATGGTATTACTGCTGCTGTTATAGGTGCTTTGGCTGGTGCAGTTATAATTATCGGATTAAAAAGTATTGTAGATATCCCAACTGGTATAATCGCAGCACTTGCTATATTATCCTTAATTTACATACGGAAGATAAAAGAGCCGTATGTAATTTTAATAGCGGCCATTCTTGGGTTCGTTATTAAAACATATTTATGAACAGAAACGATTTCATAAAAAAAAGCACATTGATTGGTGGTGCAACACTGCTGACCACTGCAAATGCATTTGCCAAAAATTTGGAAAATAATGAATTTGATAAACTTGTAGATGCAAATGGAAATTATATCCTGCAACCATTACCTTACAATGAAAATTTTCTCGAGCCATATATGGATGCAGAGACAATGCACCTGCATTATACTTTTCATCATGGTGGTGCTGTAAAAGGAGCTAATAAAGACCTGCAAATGATTAAGAAGGCTTTGGATGATAATAACCTGGAGACCGTTGACTTCTGGACGAAAAAATTATCTTATCACTTTTCCTCCCATGTATTGCATTCTATTTTCTGGACTAATTTTACCAATAAAAAAAATGAACCTTCCGGAAATTTATTAAAACGTATTGAAAAAAACTTCGGTAGTTATGAGAGATTAAAATCATTAATCGCTGCCACTTCTAAAAATGTAGATGGCAATGGTTGGGGTATTGTAGCATATCAACCTTATAGCGACAGCCTTGTGGTCTTGCAATGCGAGAACCATGAAAAACTGACTCAATGGGGTTGCATCCCTTTATTGGTTATTGATGTATGGGAACATGCTTACTACCTGAAATATAAAAATAAACGGACTGATTTTGTAGATGCTTTATTTAATATCCTTAATTGGGATAATGTGGCACAAAGGCTGGAGGCCGCTGTTAAATTAACGAAGTAGATATTTCTTCCGATGAATTTTTTACTCTATCCAATCCTTCAGCGCAGCAGAAATTTTTTCTGCTTCTACAATAAAACCATCATGGCCATAAACAGAATCTATTTCAATGCAGTGTTGAGTGAGGGATATATTCTGCCATATGCTTTTGTTCATTCAACGGGCAAAGAATATCACTGCTGATACCGATGATTAATGTCTTTTGAGTGATGTTTTTCAAAACTGTTTCCACATTGCCGCCCCTTCCCCTTGCTATATGATGGCTATCCATGCTTTTGGTAAGCATCCAGTAACTGTATGCATTAAAACGGTTTACTAATTTATCCCCCTGGTAATTGATATAGGAAGATGCTTTAAAGTTGTCAATCTTTTCTGCATCGGTATCTGTTTGTTTTTGTACCAATATGCCGTAGTTGCGATAGGTAAGCATCCCAATTGCTCTTGCAGCTTTCAATCCTTTTTGTCCGGCTTCGGCACTCATATCTTTCCAGGTACTGTCGGCTTCTATTGCCAATCGTTGTGCGGTATGCACTGCTATACCCCATGCACTTTCTGTTGGGGAGGTCCAACTAAAAAAAGATTTTCAATCCTTTCGCTTTCTATTACACACCATTCCATTGCCTGGTAACCACCCATGCTGCCGCCCATTAGTAAATGTATTTTTTCAATGCCTAATTCTTTGCGAAGCAAAATATGTGCATTCACCATATCCCTTATGGTGATTAATGGAAAGTTGCTGTAATACGGTTGCTCGTTTCAGGATTAATGGCTGAGGGGCCAGTACTGCCATAGCAACTGCCGATAATATTGGCACAAACAATAAAATATTTGTCGGGGTTAATGAAACTTTTTTCCCCCACCACACCCGGCCACCAGTCTGCTGCATCAGAATTTGCCGTCAATGCATGGCAAACCCATACCACATTGCTTTTATCTGCATTCAGCTTACCATAGGTATTGTATGCAATGGTAATGCAGGGTAAAGATTTACCACATTCCAAAACGAATGTTCTTTCGTATTTGTAGGTTTGCATCATAATTAAACAGCGAAATGCAAAGTAAAGGTTTGCATGAGTTAGTTTTGCTAAAAAACCTGTTAGAATTATTAAAATTACTACCAAATAAATGTTTCTTAGAAATTGCTGAATAGAATTACCAAACGATGAAGAGTGCGACGCAAGGGACGATGATAGTAGTACTACAGCCGGGATAAAAAATAAAAAATTTAAGATGCAACAGAAACCAATTACAAAAGCCATTCGCATACAAACTGAAACAACGAATGAGATGGAACATTCAACGCCATTGTTTTTGACAAGCAGTTTCCAATTTGATAATGCAGAGGATATGCGGGCAGCTTTTGCTGATGAAAGCGATGACAATATTTATAGCCGTTTCAGCAATCCTAATGTAACGGAGTTTACCAATAAGATGGTGGCATTGGAAGGGGCGGAGGCAGGTTATGCCACTTCATCCGGAATGAGTGCTGTGTTTGCCTCTTTTATGACCAACTTAAAAAGTGGCGACCATCTTTTAGCATGCAGTTCTATTTTTGGAAGCACCCATACCGTCATCACTAAATATTTACCAAAGTATGGTATTGAATACAGTTATGTAAATGCAGGCAAGCCGGAGGATTGGGAAAAAAATATTCGCCCCAATACGAAAATGATTTACCTGGAAACACCAACTAACCCGGGATTGGATATAATTGATTTGGAGCTGGTGGGTAAGCTGGCGAAGAAATATAATCTTATTTTTAATGTAGATAATTGTTTTGCCACACCTGTTTGCCAAACACCCATAGATTTTGGTGCGGACTTAGTTGTTCATTCTGCTACTAAATGGTTAGACGGACAGGGAAGGGTATTGGGCGGGGTGATTGTTGGCAAGAAGGAATTGATAAAAGATATTTATTTATTCTGCCGCAGCACCGGCCCGGCCTTATCACCATTTAATGCATGGGTGTTAAGCAAAAGTTTAGAAACATTGGATGTAAGGATGGAACGCCATGCGGCAAACGCATTAAAAATTGCAACAGCTTTAGAAGGCCATGCATAAAATTTCCTGGTTAAAATATCCTTTCTTGAAAAGCCATCCGCAACATACAATTGCAATAAAGCAAATGAAAAATGGGGGAGGATTAGTTTGTTTTAATTTGAAAGGAGGTTTGGAAAGCGGAAAAAAATTTCTCAACAATTTGCAAATGCTTTCTATGACGGCTAACCTTGGTGATACAAGAAGTATTGCATCGCATCCGGCAAGTACCACCCATGCCAAACTACTGAAGAGGAAAGACAGGAAGTAAATATTACTCCGGGCTTAATCCGTATTTCTGTTGGGTTGGAGCATGTTGATGATATACTTGGCGGATATAGTGCAGGCTTTGGAGAAGTGCTAATGCTTGCTATTTCTTTCTCTTTTCTCCAATTGCTGCAATGTGGCCCTTATATCTTTATGCAAAGGAGCTTCGAGAGTATAATTCTTTTCCATCAGGGCCTTTAATGGTTACTTGAAAGGCATGGAGTGCAAGCCTGCCGAGTATTGGTTTTTCTTCTTCAACATCTTTAGATAATTTGAATTTTGATTTTAAAGATGAAACCAAAACCGGTTTGCCATCGCCATACAGATTCATCACAAACTATCGGGTGGCCAATATCTTTCATGTGTACCCTTATCTGGTGGGTGCGGCCTGTATGTATCTGAAATTGCAAGAAGGAATAAATGCCAAAATCATCCAGTACTTCATAATCAGTCAATGATTCTTTTCCCCTTCGGTGAATGATCATTGTTCCATTTAGAGCAGAATGTTCTGCAATGGGCACATCAATACTTCCTTTCTTTTCTGCGGGTGAGCCAATAACCAGGCCGTCATATATTTTTTCTGTTTGCCTGTGTTCAAATTGCAGCGAAAGAAATTTATGTGCAGTTTCATTCTTTGCAAAAACGATAAGGCCGCTGGTATCTTTGTCTAACCGGTGAACAGTAAATATCCGTCCATATTTTTCCTGTCAATAAAATTTTTAACGAAACTTCTTTTCCTTCCTGTCCGGAATGGACAATAAGCCGGAAGGTTTATTCAGTGCAACAAAATCATCAGTTCTTCAAAAACTATAATTCCGAAATTTTCATGTTTATGGTCTTTGTAAGTCGCTACCCTTGTTGGAAGGTCTGAATAGGCAACTAAATTATTTTCCTTTTCCAAAATGTTTTAAATCCCTTACTTCTTTTTCCGTAAGGAAACGCCATTTGCCCCTTTCAATATTTTTTTTGGTAAGCCCGGCAAAAATCACCCGGTCAAGATTTTTTACATCATAACCCAGATGTTCAAAGATGCGGCGTACAATCCGGTTGCGGCCACTGTGTATTTCCACACCCACTTGTGTTTTATCTTTCATATCAGCATAAGCCAATACATCAACACTGGCAGGGCCATCTTCCAGCATAATACCTTTTAGTATTTGTTCAAAATGATTTTTTTCCAAAGGTTTGTTGAGCGTAACATGATACACCTTTTTTATCTCGTTGCTTGGATGGGTAAGTTTTTGAGCCAGTTCCCCATCATTGGTTAATAACAATACACCGGAAGTATTTCTGTCTAGCCGGCCAACAGGATACACTCTTTCAGTGGTGGCATTTTTAATAATATCCAATACTGTTTTTCTTCCCTGCGGATCATCAGTAGTAGTGATAAATCTTTGGGTTTATTGAGTAAAATATAAACAAGATTTTTTGCAAGAAATATTTTTTTGCCATTTACCTGTAACTTCATCAGTAGAAGAAACTTTATGTCCCGGTTCGGTAATTAGTTGCGCCATTTACTTTTACCAATCCTTTTTTTACATTTCAGCAGCTTCTCTTCTGCCAGCAAATACCTGCATGTGCAATGAATTTATTGAGTGGCATTAGTGCTCGGTATGTTTCTGGCCGTGCGTATGGGTAGCTGGTGCTAGATTGCTTTTTGCACCGCTTTGCTGGCTTGCCTGTACCGGATCTGATGTTTCTTGTTTCCGCTTTCTTCTTGATCAAAATATTCTTCCCGTTTCTTTTTTATACTTTCTTTTTTCCTGTTTGAATTGTTCTTTGATGGCTGCGTTGCTTTTCTTTGGCTTGAACTTGTCGAAATGACTTGCTTTCTTTTTCATGTAGTAGTAGTTTGCTGTTTTACAACAGTAGTAAGGGGCAAAGATAAGTACATCCGGGGAAAGCTTTTTAGTAAAAATGAAATCACTTTTTATCTGCTTAATTACAGGCACACGGATAAGATGGATTGTTTAGATGAACACAGATTATTTTGATAAATCAAAACCCGGATTCCTGCTTAGCAGGAAAATCACCGTCTCACCGGACGGGCAGGGGTGTTCATCCGTTGAGTCTGTGTTATCTCCCGTATAGTTGGGATAGGCTGTTTGTAAGATGCATAAAAGCAAAACCCCGTACCGTTTAAAACGAAACGGGGTTTTGCTATGCTATTGAAAAATTAAACGGTAGTTTTTGCTTCAGGTTTTTTCTTTTCTCCTTGCGGGCCATGCTGGCCTTTGTGGTGATTGCCTTCTTTCATCTTTTTTAATTGTTCTTCAGTAAGAATTGATTTCATAGTTTCTTTTTGTTTTTTATGCAATTCTTTGATCTGCTCTTTTCTTTGTTCATCGCTCAGCGATTTATTTTCCCGGATAGTTTTCATTTTCTCCATCATTTCGCTGCGGTTTTTATCCAATTTGGCTGACTGCTCATCACTAAGGCCTAATTTTTCTTTCATCATGCCGGCTCTTTTGCCTGCCATTTCTTTATGTTTTGCCCCGCCTTCGGCTTTCATTTTTTGCATCTTATCTTTTTGCTCTTTGGTAAGGATGCTTTCCATTTTTGTTTTTTGTTCATTCCTTAGCGACTCCATTTTACTGCGCCACTCTTTTACAGTAATACCATCATTCTTTTTGAGGTCTTCCATTTTTTTATGAAAGTCTTCCCGTTGGGTTTTCATTTGCCCTCTCTGTGCATCGGTAAGGTTAAGTTCCTTTATCCCCATGCCATGCCGGGCTTTCATGTCCCCTTTTTGCTTGTGCATCATCGGCGGATGATCGGCTTTACGTTCAGGAATATCTTGCGAAAAACCGGCAGTTGCAAAAAATGCAGTAGCTATTGCTGATAGAATTATTTTCTTCATGTTAATTGTTTTGTTTTTTGACGGAGGCTTAGATACAAACCTTCTATCTTAATCATAAAATTTTGTGAACGAAAGTGAGACCTTTTTTTGTGGTAGAAGTTTAAAAGGTAGAACAGCTACTCCCCCTTAAAATTTGCTTTTCTCTTTTCTAAAAAAGCCGTGGTGCCTTCCTTCATATCTTCTGTCGCAAAAGCATTTCCGAATTCTTCTATCTCTAAAGCATAACCATCTATACTTTCATTATACACAGCATTGGCAGCTTTAATACAGGCGGCAACGGCCAACGGTGCTTTTGAATTTATTATGGATAGGATTTGTTTAGTGTGTTCTAATAATGTTTCGGAGGTAGTAACATGATTTACCAAACCTAATTGCATTGCTTCATTGGCATCAATCATATGGGCAGTCATTAGCAACTCCATGCTTTTTCCTTTTCCAACTAATTGTGTTAACCTTTGTGTTCCGCCATAGCCGGGTATTAAACCAAGGTTAACTTCAGGTTGTCCAAATTTTGCATTTTCACTGCGATACCTGAAATGGCAGGCCATAGCCAATTCGCAGCCACCGCCCAGTGCAAAACCATTTACAGCAGCTACAATTGGTTTCTTGCTGTTTTCAATTTTAAAGAAAACATCCTGGCCCCTTTTGGCAAGTGCCATGGCTTCTTCTTTATCTAAGTCCGCCAAACTCTGTTATATCTGCACCGGCAACAAATGCTTTTGGGCCTGCGCCGGTTATGATGACTGATTTTATTTCAGCATTGTTATATACTTCATCAATGGCATTATCCAGATCGGTAAATACATCTTTGTTCAATGCATTCAATTTATCGGGCCGGTTAATGGTGATGGTGAAAATGTCGTTTTCTAATGAAGTTAAAAGTGTCTGATACATAAAATTTTTTTAAAAATTCCTGTTTTCTTTTACCCAGTCTTTTATATAATCTGCAATTTCAGCAGTAGGTGGCACCGGGTGCAAATAATTTTCCAACACCCATTTCATTCAGTTGCTTTCATATCTTCTTCAGGAATAATGCCACCGCCGGTAAGCAATACATCATTCATTTCTTTTTCTTTCATCAATGCAATTAGTCTTTGGAAAAACGGTATTGTGTGCACCACTGAGTATGCTTACGCCGATAGCATCCACATCTTCCTGCAATGCAGCATTTACCACCATTTCGGGGGTTTGCCGAAGGCCGGTGTAAATGACTTCCATGCCGGCATCCCGCAGGGCTGTGGCAATAACTTTGGCTCCACGGTCGTGGCCGTCTAATCCACATTTGGCAACTAAAACTCTGATGGGTCTGTTCATGCAGCAAAATTTAAGCAACAAGGTAATGAATATGCGGGTTGTACTAAAAAAACAATTGGTAGCGTTGTACAGGCACTGTGTATTAAAAAATTTAAGCGTAGCCTTGTTATAATCACTATACATACTGTGGTCAGAAACGGCAAATCGATCTGCTCGACAACAGTAAGTTTTTGTAGAACAGTTAAGCTATTCAATTCAGGAAAAGAAATGGGATTGGCCTGGTAAGCAGTAGTGAGTGCATCGGAAAAACCGATAAAATAATTTTTGTTATTCAGGTAGCCTTTACTTTTTAACTCATTAAAAAGTGCAATTGATTTGGCAATTGTTATATCTCCTTTTCTGGCAAACCGTTCGGGATATAAAGGGGAGTGTTCATTTATATAATATTTACTGCAAATCCCCCTGCTGGTTATCATTTGCGAGTTTGTCAACGCATTGGCATTGCCGGTTGGTCCCACATTTTCATTGTTATCAAACCGGGCCATACAAAATTGTAATGGTGTTTTGTAGTAAGCGATACAGCTCCGGCTGGCGCACAATAACTGATGGCCGCTTTGTATTTATAATAGCTGGATAGATAAGCTGAAAAATTACCTCCGTTGCTCATTCCTGCGGCGTAGCGGAATTTACTACGATTGGTTACACCCCGGTTATAAAAAGTGTCTGTAATGATTTTGATATTGGCATAATCAACATTGGTAACAGAATCGGCTGGAGATACCGCCCATCTTATTTTGCCATCACCGTTTACATCAATGCCAGTGGTGGATTCTTCCGCTTCGGTAACAATCACCCCGAAATTATCTGTCACCAAATCTTTTATCAATTGCTGGTATTCATAACTGTTTACAAAATGCTGTGCAGTACCACTGGTGCCATGCAGTAAAAAAACAAACCCTTTATGTCCCGCGGGAAAATAGTAATACACAGGCTTTAGCCGATCCCTGCCCATTATTTGTTCAAAGTTGAGGGTAACAGGGGTTATGTTTTTGATACTGCCGGTATAACTGACATTTTTGGCAGGCATAATAAACCAGGTATGCCATTCATCTTTTCCATTTAAAAGCTGCTTCGCTGCTGCTCCATGTATCAAATAACTGGCTGGTAGAATAGGCTGACGCTAAAAATATGTACCGTATCCCCGATTTTATATTTGCCTGCACCATAACCATTGTTAACAGTAACGGTAAAGCTATCGTAGTAACTGGTGGTAGTGGTGCCACCGCCTGTTGAAGATTCTTTCTGGCAGGAAACTAAGAATAATTAAGCAAAGCAGCGGTAAAAGGATATTTTTCATAGGCTTTAAGACAGGATATGAATGAGAGAGTTTAACGGCTATCAGAACATATTTATTGCCGTATTTATCCGCTTAATCGTTTCTTCTTTTCCCAGTGAATACTGCGATATTAAATACCGGCGGGCCAAACTTGCCACCTACCAGCATAATGCGGAAGGGCAATTGCAGTTCACCGGGCTTGATATTTTTTTCTGTGGCCAGTTCTTTAAAGCTATTTTCTAATGAAGTAGCATCCCATTCAGTGGCTGATTGTAACTTTTCAGTGTAAGCAATAAAAAAATTTTTCTTATCCTCATTCCATTTTGGTTTCACAGCATCCACATCCAATGTTTCCGGGGCTTTAAAAAAGAATTCAGCTTGTTGTACAAAATCAGGCAACAGTGTGCAACGGTCTTTCACCAGTGTTAAAACCTTTTCAAATTGCAGGTTGTCTATTGTTGAAATTCCCTTTGCTTCAAAATCATTTTTAATTATTAATTCATAATTATTAATTGGTAATTTCTTTATCCATTCATGATTGAACCACTTTGCTTTTTCATAATCAAACCTTGCCCCGGCACTATGCACACTTTCCATCGAAAATTTTTCTATTAATTCTTCCGTTGTAAAAATTTCCTGTTCTGTACCATCATTCCAACCAAGTAATGCAAGCAGGTTGAGGAAAGCTTCCGGTAAGAAACCTTTTTCTTTAAATCCTTCTACCAGTTCATTCGTTTTTGGGTCGGTCCAGTTCATGGCGAATACCGGGAAACCATATTTGGCTCCATCTCTTTTACTAAGTTTTCCATTGGGTCCGAGTATTAATGGGAAGATGTGCCCATTGCGGCATATTTTCCAACCCAAATAGATATTTCCATAACAAAATATGTACTGGTGCAGAAGGCAACCACTCTTCTCCACGGAATGCATGGCTGATTTTCATCAGATAATCATCCACCACAACTGCCAAGATGATAGGTAGGCATTCCATCGGCTTTCAGTAATACTTTATCGTCAACTACAACGTATCAAAACTTACTTCACCACGGATCATATCAGTAAAACTCACCGTTTCATTTTCCGGCATTTTTATGCGGATGACATGTCTTGTTCCATCAGCTAATAATTTTTCAGTTTTTTCAGCAGATAATGTTAATGAGTTCTGCATTTTCATACGGATAGTATGGTCGTATTGTGGCGATGGATTTTGTTCTGATTTATAATCCTGCCGCATTTTTTCCAACTCTTCCGGGGTATCAAAAGCATAATAGGCATGGCCATCTTTTACCAATTGCTCTGCGTATTGACGATAGCTTGCTTTTCTTTCGCTTTGCCGATAAGGGCCATATTCCCCGCCATGCTGCACACTTTCATCCGGCTGCAGTCCACACCATTTCAACGTATCAAAAATGTATTCTTCGGCGCCGGCCACATAGCGGCTTTGGTCGGTATCTTCAATCCGTACTAAAAAATCGCCGCCATGTTTTTTGGCAAATAAATAATTATACAAAACTGTTCTTACACCACCGAGGTGCAAACCGCCGGTAGGGCTAGGCGCAAAACGAACTCTAACTTTTTTACTCATAGCTGGCAAAGATAACCACCGATTGCAGGATTTTTTCTGATTTCACGGATGAATACATCGTAATATGCAAATGGTAGATTTTGTGAATTGTATATTTGTATAAATGACATTGATAGCACCACATTATCAAAAAGCAAAAAAGAATGCCGCCTTTGCGTTCTTAAAAAAGGACCATTACCTCGTTAAAACACCCTGGTGGTTAAAAAAATTTTTTCCGGGTTGTGTATGGGAAGGGCCGAGGAAAGAAAAAACGTTGTACCTGACTTTTGATGATGGCCCCCACCCAACTATTACATCTTTTACTTTAGATCTGTTAAAGCAATACAATGCTAAGGCCACATTTTTTTGCATTGGTGACAATGTAGTTAAATATCCAGAAGTGTATCAGCGGCTGCTTGTCGAAGGCCATGCAGTGGGCAATCATACACAACACCATCTTAATGGCTGGAAAACGGATGATGAAACTTACTTAAATGATACAAAGGAGGCACAGCGATATATCAATTCAAATCTCTTCAGGCCGCCTTATGGCCGAATAACGAGAAGTCAATTAAGGAAATTATCAACTGGAAACTATTCGCTAACAACTATAATGTGGAATATCCTTGCCGGTGATTGGGATGCAGATTTAAAGCCTGAACGATGTTATGAGCGGATAAAGAATAAGATTACCGGGGGCGATATTATTGTTTTCCACGATAGTGAGAAAGCATGGGACAGGATGAGCTACGCAGTACCCCGGCTTTTGAAAGATTTTACCGAAAAAGGATACCATTTTGAGGCATTAACATAAGAGGCTAAGAAAAATTCTTAGAGAAACCCCTTAAAAAAGTTAGGGCCTGGGGTAGAAACCCCGGCCCGTTTTTAATCCGTACCCTATGAAAACTGGTTTAAAGGTATAATACTTTTTTATTACGGCAAAGTAATTTGACGAGAAACTCCGTTTATGGTTAGGGTTGCCTGGTTATCACATAGCCCGGCTCCAAAGTCAAGAACAGACACCCATGGAGTATTTGCCGGAGAATTGGCTTTTACAGTCCTGATTCTTCCTTTCACAATCCAGCGGCAGGTAAACCTGCGGAGTAGCGGCTCAGTAATAGCTGACTCCCAGCGAACAATCAGGTTGCCCCTTTTAAGGTTGCCATTCGCATTTCCTTCAATTTTAAAGGCATCATCTCTTGGAAAATCTGGTGTTATAAGGCCATCAACCTGGGTAATTATTTTTGTACTGTTCCATTCTGAAAAATTGCCATTTGGCTTTGTAAGCTTACCTGCAATTACCTGTACTTTATATCTTCTGGGTACATTTGGTGGCTCAGAAGTATTGAGGATTTTATGGGTGCCTTCTACTTTTATGCTATCTACATAAAACCCATCGAATGTGGTGGTGGCACTGGCTCCGGGTACAGTAAGCCTGTTGCTATACTCAGTAATAATTTTTCCCCTGCGGATATGTCCATCCGGGCCCGGGCAACCGGTATTTCCAAAATCAACAACTATTTTTACTGGAAAAGGTGTGCCGTTAGGATGGGTTTTTGTAACGGTAAAACACCTGGGAACTGGCGTCAGCGAATCGCCACGGCCATAAAATACACCAGAACCGCTTACCCCCACTTCATTATCAGCTCCCATGGCATCATCAAATACTTCATTAAAAATAGATTCAGACTCACCATCTGCTTCACCGGCAGCAATAGAAGCTTCGGCTTCCTGTGCATCGGTTTCACCACTATTTTCTTTTTGACAGGCCACAAAAGTGACAAGGGTAAAAATCAGCAGAAGGGCTGAAAGATTAATTACATTTAAGCGAAGTTTCATAAAGATTTTTTTTGATTTTAGTTTAGTTTGAGAAGAACGGCATTTGGAACTGTTTTATTGGTTAAGGTTTAACAGATTCTTAGTTTTTTTTACGGAATTTTGAAAATTGAAATGAATTGAAAATGAACAGTATAGATACCCATTCGCATATTTATCTGCCCGAATTTGATAAAGACCGGACCGAAATGCTGCAAAAAGCAGAAAAAGAAGGCGTTTCCAGCATTTTTATGCCTGCAATTGACTCCGCTACTCATGAGCAAATGCTTCAGATTGAATTGGATTTCTCTGGCAGGTGTTTTAGTATGATGGGGCTTCACCCCTGTTCGGTAAAGGAAAATTTTGAGGAGGAGTTGAGGATAGCGGCCGCTTATTTGGAGAAAAGAAAATTTATTGCCGTAGGTGAAATTGGCCTTGATTTTTACTGGGATAGGGCTTTCAGCGCACAGCAATACAAAGCCTTTCATCAGCAAACAGAATGGGCTTTGCAGTATAATATCCCAATTGTTATTCATTCCAGAAATGCTACAGACGAATGTATTGAGGTAGTGGCAGAACATCAGAAAGGAAAGCTGAAAGGTGTTTTTCATTGCTTTTCTGGTGATGCAATACAGGCACAAAAAGTAATTGACTTAGGTTTTTATTTGGGAATAGGAGGTGTGGTTACTTTTAAAAACTCAGGGTTGGATAAAGTGATGGAAACTGTTGATATGAAAAATATATTGTTGGAAACAGATGCGCCATATTTAGCACCAATTCCCTTTCGGGGAAAAAGGAATGAACCAGCTTATTTAAAATATGTAGTAGAAAAATTAGCCGCAATTAAAAACATATCAGTAGAAGAGGTAGCTGCAATAACAACTGCGAACGCAGAAAAATTATTCGGGTTCTAAATCGGTAACCAGTATTTTTGCGGCCTTTACCTACCAAAGTTTTAGCGACGGTGGGCTTTTATGGAGACTTGTCCGAGTGGTTGAAGGAGCACGCCTGGAAAGTGTGTATACGGGAAACCGTATCAAGGGTTCGAATCCCTTAGTCTCCGCAATATTTGTAACCCGCCAATTTTTTTGCAATGGCGGGTTTTTATTACCAGTTATTCGCCTGGTCTGCATTTAATCTTTCCGATACATCTTCAGGGTGATGTTCTTTCCAATCTGGATCATATTTTACAAACCAGGAAATCCATAATGACACGGCTTACCCTCATTAGCCAGGGTTGAAGCAATAGCAGAAACAACAGCATTAAAACCAAGCCAGTAAAAAAAACGGTTATCATTGGTAGACATACCGATTATTACAATCCATGCTACCAGATGTGGCAACACTTAAGCAACAGTAAGTACATAACTAACATAGCTGGTACCGTAATAAAAACCAACTTCTATTTCTGTAGCCTGCCCGCATACCGGGCAGTTTTTATTCATCTCCATGATTTTTTTTAAAATTAATAGTCAGTGGATGTTTAAAAATTTTCCTTCCCTGCACCGAGGGCAGTGGCAGATCAATGTAGGAAGACAAATAGCCACGATTCATTTTTGTTCTGACAGCCAAATAATTTGTATGTTGTATGTTGTTCAATGATAATTGCAAGTTGATTTGCTTGCATTACACCCGACTTGTGCGCCACAATTGTTTGCCATTTTGAAAAAGCATTAATGTTGGCACACTCTGCACCTGGTAAGCATTCGCAGCCGCCGGGCTTTTATCAATATCAATTTTAATGATGCGAACCTTATCACCCATTTGCTGATGCAATTTTTCCAAAATTGGCTTCATCATTTTGCAAGGCCCACACCATTCCGCAAAAAAATCAACCAGCACCGGTGTGTTGCCGTTGATGATTTCGCCAAAGGTCTCTCTTTTATTGTTTGTTGTCTCCATTTTTTATTGCGAGGCGTAATTGAAGCAATCTTCTATTTTATTTTTCGGTCGTTTTTTCTTTTTTAAATATACTGAACAACAATCCACCCATCAATGCACCATAAGCAGTACTGTTATGCCAGGTAGAAGTAATCTTACAAGTGCCACTTTCACATCCAATTTGTTGCCAATACATATAGCCGCCAATAGCACCAAGCAACACTCCGGCAATCAACAGTTTATTATTTAGTACCCAGTTCTTCATATTCAATAGTTGAAGGGGTGGAAGAATTATTTTTTTTGACAGATGAATAACAACTACCGCCTGCACAACAAACACCATCGGTAAACAAGGAAATGGCTGTAAACAAACTTCCCACAACAATTCCTGCCACCTGGCCTGATTCTATTGAGGAGTACAAAATTAAGCTACCTAATCCGACTCTGACGAATTTTAAAGCCGTCCATCCGCTGCGAAGCCTGTGTATCAGATTCATCTTATTTATATTTATACAGCAAATTTCTGCTGATAAGATGATTTCAGCAGTGACAATAGTTACAAACAAAAAGCGGCCACCATTGGCAGCCGCTTTTAAACCATCAACCATTAACCTACATTTTTCCCGGTAATATTTTGTGCCAGTATAACCAGGGCAACAATTTTGTTTTCATCAGGTACATACTCCATCTTTCTTTGCTCTGGTCAAACGGAAAAGTTTCCATTGGCTTATTGTTATAATCAAACTCAGCTAACACCAATTTTCCATAACCAGTTACCACCGGACAAGAAGTATAACCATTGTAGCTGGCAGAAAGTGGCTCACCTTTCATCGCAGAAAGCAAATTGGCTACTAATACCGGAGCCTGTTTACGAATGGCAGCCCCTGTTTTTGAAGTAGGTAATCCTGAAGCATCACCTAATGTAAATATGTTACTGAATTTTGGATGTTGCAAAGTATGCTTATCTACATCCACCCATCCGCCGGCATTGGCCAGTGGACTATTTTTTATAAAATCAGGAGCACTTTGTGGCGGTGTTACATGTATCATATCAAAATCAACCCAATATTCTTTGTCTTTATTTTGTTCACCAAAACCAATAAATTTTGCTTTTTTGTTTGGGCCGTCAATTTCTTCCAGGCGAACAAAAAAGTTGAGTTTAATATTTCCTCTTTCCACTACTTTCTTTAAGGTCTTCTCATATTTTTCTACTGCAAATAATTTAGTGCCACCACTCCAGTATTGTATATCAGCTTTGTCAAGTAAATTATGCTTACGGAAATAATCAGCAGCCATGTACATTATTTTGTGTGGAGCGCCACCACATTTTACTGGTGTATGTGGGATTGTGAAAAATTGCTTTACCACCTTTGAAATTTTTTATACACTCCCAGGTATAAGGTGCGGTTTCAAAACTATAGTTAGAGCAAACACCATTTTTGCCAAGTGTTTCTTTTAATCCTTTTATCTCCTGCCAGTTTAATTGAATGCCGGGAGCAACAATAAGGTATTCATAATTTATAGTCTCATTATTGTCAAGTGTAATAGTATTTGTATCTGGTTGAAAAGAAGCAACTTTTTGTTTTATCCATTTTGCTCTTTTGGGCATTACATCAGCTTCATTTCTTTCTGTATCGTTTACATCAAAAACACCAGAGCCAACCAGAGTCCAGGCCGGTTGATAGTAATGTTTAGTGGCCGGGTCAATAATAGCAATATCTAAGTCTTTGTTTTTGCGAAATAATTGTGCTGCTACGGAAATGCCGGCATTACCGCCGCCGACAATTACGATTTGATGTTTGGTTGGCATAGCTTATTTTTTAGAACAGCAAGTTATACAGGTGTTAGCTTTGCCTTTGTGACCATTGTCACCCCTGCACTTTTTTATTAATCTTTTTTTTTGTCAAAAATTTAATTACATGGCAACCATACAAATGACAACATAGGATTTTAAGGATAAGGTATTTAATTATGAAACGGAGCAGGATTGGAAATACCTTGGGCAGCTACCTGCTATAATCGATTTTTATGCGGATTGGTGTGGGCCTTGTAAAATGGTAGCACCAATTTTGGAAGAACTTTCCAAAGAATATGACGGGAAATTGCTTATATACAAAGTAAATACTGATGTGGAACAGGAGCTAGCATCTGTATTTGGTATTCAAAGTATTCCAACAATGCTTTTTATAGGAGCAGATGGAGAACCGATGATGCAGCCGGGGGCATTGCCTAAGCATGTTTTTCGCCAGGTAATAGAAGAAAAATTATTAAAAGCAACTGCGTAATGATGCAAGAATTCTGGAATCAGCGATATGCTGAAAATGAAATGGTGTATGGGTACAAACCCAATGCGTTTTTCAAATTATTTATTGACTTACACACCAGTGGCACATTGTTGCTTCCTGCCGATGGCGAAAGCAGAAATGGTGTGTATGCTGCCGAAAAAGGCTGGCAGGTAGATGCGTTTGATTTTAGCGCAACAGCAAAAGAAAAGGCATTGAAATACGCAGCCAGCAAAAACGTACCAATAAATTATACCCTGCAAAATATAGCTGAGTTTGTTGCTACAAAACAATATGATGCAATTGCACTATGTTATGTTCATTTGCCGGAACCGCTCCGCAATACATTTCACCAGGAAATTTATAAAGCGATAAAGCCGGGTGGGTTTATTCTTTTAGAAGCGTATGCTAAAAATCAATTGCAGTATAATAGCGGTGGCCCAAAAGATATTGATATGCTATATGCCAAGGCCGATATCTGCAAAGATTTTCCTTTACTTGATTTTAAGACCTGTGAAGAAATGGAACTGGTATTGGATGAAGGCCCATTCCATCAGGGGAAGGCGGCTGTGTTGAGACTAATAGGACAGAAGAAAGAAGAACTGTAATTTGGCGGGATTAGAATAAAACAAAGCATTTGTATTAATTGGGCAATAATAATTGCAAAGTCCCTGATATTGATGAAATTTCTTCAATATGGCCAACCACAGTTTTTTTATCATCCATAATATGCACATGCATATTTGTGGTGTGATGAGTGAATATGCTATGATGTTTGTTGGAATAAAACCCCAGCAATGTAACGGGCTCTTTTTTGAAATTTCCGAACTGGGCAAACTGTTTATGGTTGTCGAATGTATGTTGAGTGCCTTCTTTCCAATCAATGATATGGTAAGTTGATTTAGCAAATTTTCCCTTTATCATAAAGGGAAAAGGCTCATCAAGACTTTGTCCATTTTTTAAAGCAAGTTCTTCTACCATTTTTTCCAATGCTGCATAATCTTTTATTGCATCTGTAACAGTAATTGATTTCCAGGATGGCACTTGTGCATATACCAGCATGGCGGCTTTTGCATTATTGTTAGCGGATGTATTCGTCTTTCCGTTTTCTACTTTGCACCAGTAGGCTTTGCTATCTATTATCATCAGCTCACCTTTAATGCCCTCGGCTGGCCCAAGGCCATACACATGCGGATGAGATAGTAATGTGTCTAATGAAATATGTGCTGATAAATCACCTTTGTGCATTATGTTTTTCATTTCACCGGCCACTTTTACTTCTACCCGGGTTGAAAAAAATAATAAGTAATGCACTGCGCGCTAATATAAAGTATTTGTTCATTTATTTATTTTGATAGGCAGAATACATCCATACCAGTTTTTCCTGCTGACGGATATAGTCGCTCATTAAAGCATTAGTGCCTTCATCTCCGGCATCGGCAGAGAGAGATAGTAATTCTCTTTCTATTAGCAGCAGTGCGGCAAAGGAATCAATAACAGCTGCAACAGCTTCTTTACCTGCTGTTACATTTCGCTTTTCTTTTATTTTAGATAGTTTGAGATAATCAGTGAACGAATGGCTCGGTGTGTGTCCTAATGTCAATATCCTTTCTGCTATTTCATCTATTTTCAATTGTGTGTCGGTATATAGTTCTTCAAATTTGAGGTGTAGCTCAAAAAATTTATCTCCCTTAATATTCCAGTGAAAGCCACGGGTATTAATATAGAACAATTGAAAATTGGCTAGTAAGAGGTTCAGTTTTTCTGCCAGTGATTTTGCTTTTGCAGCATCCAGGCCGATTATGTTTTTTTTCATGTGTATAAAATTTATGTAGCTAAGTTAATGCTTTGACCAAGCCATCGATAGTGATTTATATCACCCATAGGATATAAAATAATAAAGCCAGAATGGATTGTTCTGGCTTTACTGTAAAATCGTCTTTATTAATGCGGTAGCTTAGTTCTGAATTTTCCATATACCCAGGTTCCTGCAATAGCACTCAGCAACGTAACGATGATTACGGTGGCACCAGTTCCAATTTGTGCAAACAATGGACCCGGGCAAGCACCGGTAACAGCCCAGCCTAATCCAAAAATTAAGCCGCCATAAATCTGTCCTTTGTTGAATTTTTTATCTTCCAGCTTTATCTTTTCGCCTTCTATTGATTTGGCATTATATCTTTTTATCAGTAATACACTAATCATACCTACCACCACAGCCGAACCAATTACTCCATACATATGGAAACTTTGCAGGCGGAACATTTCCTGAATGCGAAACCAGGATACGATTTCAGCTTTTACAAATACAATTCCAAACAGTATTCCTAAAATACCATATTTGATATTGGAAGAAAGTGGTTTATCCAGTTCACTTTCGTTTACACACATGGCATTCTGCGAACGAACTTCATAATCCGTATTTGCAGGCTGTGCGACAAAAGTTTTATTACTATCTATTATATCTTTTACTGACATATCAGTGAGTATTAATTGTTAGAGTTTTAAAATAAAAGGCAGAATTAGATTGGCCATGATAAAGCCACCAGCCATAAAGCAACAAGTAGCAACTAAAGATGGCCATTGCAGATTGCTTAAACCCATAATAGCATGACCCGATGTGCAACCACCGGCATACCTTGTTCCAAAGCCTACAAGGAAACCACCAATCACCATCATGAAGATTCCTCTGGCAGTTAACAACTCTGACCAGGAAAATAAATCCTTAGGAATAATGCTTTCATAATTAGTGACACCGTAGGTGGCTAATTCTGTTGATAGCTTTGCATTAACCTGCATCGGTTCCGGATTGGCTAATAATTGCGCCGCAATAATGCCACCAACTAAAATACCGGCGACAAAAAATAAATTCCATACTTCTTTTTTCCAATCATATTGAAAGAAAGGAATTTTTGCCGGTATGCAGGCTGCACATACATGGCGCAAGGGAAGAAGAAATGCCAAATGATTTATTACCCAATAATAATAGGGCAGGCACTGTTAATCCAATAAGTGGTCCGGCAATATACCAGGGCCAGGGTTGTTTCAAAAAATCAAGCATAAATTATGTTTTTACAAATGTGAATTTACTAATCAGGATGAAAGGTGACTAATATCACCATATTTATTCAAGTAGAAAGATTTACCATGACAAAAAACTGATTTCGATGGAAAGTTGTGCTAGCATTCCGCTGAACTACCCATTGGTAACCAAGGTCAATATCGGCATGCATAAATTTCCATTGCAAGGCATTGTAAATTCTATTCTGGTCGAAGCTGGCTTGATGCTTTTGATTTTTTATCAGTATTTCATTCGATAAAAAATAGTTGATGCCTGTTGCTTTCTCCTTTTTATGCAAAGGAATAGTAAAGCTGTTTTGAATCCGATATCGGAATTGAGTGTAACTGATTATTTTTATCAAAATCAATAAGTCGTACTTCTACCAAAAATCTGTTCTTGTTTTTAATCCGGTTTAATTCAACTGTTTTACTAGGTGCCTGCCATTTGGCGAAGCTCATTGGTTTGTTTTACCTCGCCATAGCTATTAAGTATGTCATCATTCTCAAAATATGCAATGGGCGACAAAATAATTTGCCAATTTTTTTTTCAGGCTAAAATATATCCAAGCTCTTATGCTTGATGCCATTGGATAATGAAATATATTTTTATCTCCGCTTTTGTAATCGGCTTGCTCCGGTATTGTATATCTATGCCAGCTGACCAGCATTTATTCAGAGCTACAGTTGTATTTAATTTACTCCAAAACTCAGTATGCGTTTGAGCCAATGAAACAAATGGAATAAAAAGTGAAAATAGCAGTAATCGCTTCATCTTATAATTTGCTCTTTAAACTGGTCCATGGTCCACCATTATACACTTCTATACCGGATGATTTTAGTATTCCTTTTGCCATACCGCTTCTGGCTCCGCTGCGGCAGACAGTGATGACCGGTTTATTGGATTTTTTTAATTCTGCCAACTTAGTACGTATAATATCCAACGGAAAATTTTTTGAACCGGGTATATGACCGGCTTTATATTCACTGTCAGAACGAACATCTACAATGATGGCTCCATTACTTATAAGTTCTTTATAATTGACGGATGCTCCACCAAATATTTTTTTTAATAATCCTAACATTTTACAGGGGTTTAATTATAGTAATGTAGATGGGCACACATAATCGCTTACGCTGAACTTGCCACTATCTTTAATTTCTTTAAAACCACCTTTTACGTCAATCAGGTTATCAAAACCTCTTGCACGGAGTGTTGAGTTAAATATCATGGAGCGATATCCACCGGCACAATGCACATAGTAAGTTTTGTTTTTGTCAATTTGCGCCATGCTGTCGTTGATGAAATCCAACGGTGCATTTTCTGCATCAATAATATGCTCACTCAGGTATTCACTTTTTTTACGAACATCCAGCACATTCACTTTTTCTTTACTCATAATTGCCGCTAACTCATCTGCACTGATAGATTGGATGTGGTCAACTTCTTTACCGGCATTTTTCCAGGCATTAAATCCGCCTTTCAAATAACCAATGGTAAAATCATATCCAACTCTTGCCAATCTTGTTATTACTTCTTCTTCACGGCCTTCATCTGTTACTAATAATATTTCTTGTTTAATGTCTGGAATCATAGCACCAACCCAGGGGGCAAAACTTCCATCAATACCAATATTGATAGAGTTAGGCACAAAGCCTTTTGCAAATGTTTGAGGGTCTCTTGTATCCAATATCAATGCACTTGTTTCATTCGCTGCTGCTTCAAATGCTTCGGGGCTTAGTGCATGTTGACCTCTTTCCAATACTTTATCAATACTATCATATCCTTGTATATTCATCATTACATTCAATGGGAAATAAGCAGGTGGAGCTACTAAGCCAGTTGTTACTTCTTTAATGAATTCTTCTTTGGTCATATTTGCTCTCAATGCATAGTTTGTTTCTTTCTGATGGCCGAATGTATCAGTCGTTTCTTTGCTCATGTTTTTGCCACAGGCACTACCGGCACCATGTGCAGGATAAACAATAATATCATTATCCAATGGCATTATTTTATTACGCAATGAATCGAACAAATAACCGGCTAATTTATCCTGTGTTAAATCAGTTACTAATTTTTGTGCCAGGTCAGGACGGCCAACATCACCAATAAACAATGTATCGCCGGAGAATAAGGCCACATCTTTTCCATTTTCATCTTTTAATAAGTAACAAGTACTTTCCATAGTATGACCGGGAGTGTGTAATACTTTCAATGTTACATTACCTACTTTAAACTCTTCGCCATCTTTGGCAACATGTGCTTCAAATTCAGGTTTTGCATTGGGTCCGTAAATAATTGGAGCACCTGTTTTTTTGCTCAGGTCTAAGTGACCACTTACAAAGTCAGCATGAAAGTGAGTTTCGAGTACATACTTGATTTTTGCATTGTTGCGTTCCGCCTTTTGTATATAAGGCATTACTTCACGCAGCGGGTCAATAACTACTGCTTCGCCATTACTTTCAATGTAGTAAGCACCTTGTGCAAGGCAACCGGTATAAATTTGTTCAATTATCATATTATTAGTTTTTAATTTTTTATTGATATGTCAAATTTCGGATACTGAATAATTCTGTACAGTGACATTCATCACAATTAATGAGAGCCACCGCCGGGGAAGAATAATTCTTTTACAATTATATAAATACCCATCACCAGTACAAACCAACCAAAGCCTTTTTTTAATTTATTGCCATCTACTTTTTTGCTTAGAGCATCGCCAATGAAAATACCGGCAATTGCTAATGCTGTTACAGTTAGCAGCAATTTCCAGTCCATAGTGTAATTGGATAAATCACCCGTAAAGCCAATCAATGATTTTGCAGCTATAATTAGTAATGAAGTTCCCACCGCTTGTTTCATTGGCAGCTTACTTAATAAAACCAATGCAGGAATGATAAGGAAACCACCACCGGCACCTACAAGACCAGTAAGTGTGCCAACTACGGCACCTTCAACCAATATTAATGGGTAATTAAATTTTTGTTCGCCATTTTGTGTTTCTTCTTTTTTCTTTTTATCCTTAATCATGGAAATAGATGCAAATACCATCAGGATGGCAAAGAGTATCATCATCAGAATGCTTTTTGTTACAACAAAATCTCCGATGGTAAAAACTTCCTGGGGTATTTGGGGAACAATGAATTTACGGGTAGCGAACACGGCTGCAATGGATGGGATGCCGAAAATCAGGGCTGTCTTCAGATTTAACTGTCCCTGTTTATATTTTGGAATGGCACCCACAAGGCTTGCAAGACCTACAATAAATAAGGAATAGGCCGTTGCTACAACCGGCTCTACTTTAAAAAGGTACACTAAAACCGGGACTGTAAGAATGGAGCCACCACCGCCAATAAGACCGAGGGAAATGCCGATAATAAGTGATGCGATGTAGCCAATGATTTCCATGTAAAATTATTTATGCAAGATTATATCAAAGACCTTGCTCACAATGTGACAGAAATCACAGCCATTATCAGCTTTAAATTAGTTCAATCATATTCCGGTGCAGTTTTACCATGTTCCGTTGTTCCATTTTTTTCAATAGCCTGGAAATAACTTCCCGGGAGCTGTTCAAATCATCTGCAATTTGCTGGTGAGATAACTCAATATTTTTTTTTCCTGCTTTGTCTGCATATCGTTTCAGGTAAAATTCTAATCGTTCATCCATATTTCGAAAGGCAATGTTATCAACTACCGATAATAATTCATCAAACCGGCTTCGATAGGTTTGAATAACGAACTGGTACCAGCTTTTATATTTATTCATCAGGTCGTCCATCAGCTGCACGGGAATCATCAGCACTTCAGTGTCTTCTTCCGCCTTTGCCATTATTTCACTGGTATGAGATTGGATAGCACATATCATGGATACAGCACAGGCTTGACCAGGTCCGAGATAGTACATGAGAAATTCGCCACCATCCTGATTTTCCCGGTATATTTTTATTTGCCCTTCCAGTACCAATGCAGTGGACTTGATATATTGACCAGTCCGCATAATAATATCTCCGGCATTAAAGTTTCTTTGTAGGGCTTCTTTTTCTATCAGCTCAATTAATTCAGGTTCAAATTGCGGAAAGAGTTGTTTCCAGTTCATGATAATAAGTTAGTTCATTAAAACTTTTTCCATTTGCATACTGCGGCTTCCTTTTATGAGTAAATGAGTATTTTCAAATTGTTGTTGTTGCAGCCATTCTTTTGCTTCTGTAGCATTGGCGAATGAAATAAAAGGATGTTGGAACTTTAAAAAATCACCACCTACTAATACTACGGCATTCCAATGGGTTTGACTAATAAGCTCAACAATACCTTTATGTTCATTGAGACTTTCTTCGCCGAGTTCTGCCATGCCACCCAACATCAGCACTTTATTATCTGCCTGTAATCTTGAAAAATTTTCGATAGCCAATTTCATACTGCTGGGGTTAGCATTATAAGCATCAAGTATTATTTTATTCGAACCTTTTTCTACTAATTGTGATCGGCTGTTGGAAGGGGAGTAGTTTTCGATAGCTTCTTTAATTGAGGTGGCAGGCACATTAAAATGTTTTCCTGCGGCTACTGCCACCAACACATTTGGTAAGTTATAATCCCCTACCAATTGTGTTTTAATTATACCCGTTTCAATTCCTTTTTTTATTTCAACCTCCAGAAAAGGTTCGCTTTTTATAACAGTTCCTTCTATGTCTGCATTCGTCGTTCCGTATTTAACAATCGAAGTAATGCCTTTGCTCATGGTTTGCAGGTAATCATAATCCCACATTACAAATGCAGTTCCATTATTGCTACGCAGATAATCAAATAACTCACCTTTACCTTTTCGTACACCTTCTATACCACCAAAACCTTCGAGATGAGCTTTGCCACAATTGGTAATGATACCATGAGTTGGTTGAGCATACTCACAATAGCTTTCAATTTCTTTCTGGTGGTTGGCACCCATTTCAATGATGGCTATTTCCGCATCCTTTTTTATTTTAAGGATGGTGAGTGGTATGCCGATATGGTTATTGAGATTTCCTTCCGTAGCATAAGTCGTAAACTTTGCAGAGAGAACAGTATGCACTAATTCTTTGGTAGTTGTTTTTCCATTACTGCCTGTAATGGCAATAAATGGAATGGTGAATTGTTCCCGGTGATGTTTGGCTAATTGTTGTAAGGCTGTTAGCACATCGGCAACTAAAAAAGTTTTACCTGAAATTTCATAAGCTGCTTCATCAATTACAGCATAAGCTGCCCCAGCATTGATAGCTTGTTGTGCAAATGCATTGCCATTAAAATTGTCACCTTTTAATGCAAAGAAAATATCGCCGTCTTTTAGTTTTCTTGTATCTGTTTGCACAGAAGGGAATTGCTGATATATTTTATAAAGTTCTTCAATCTGCATACTACAAAAATAACCCTTCACAGTGGCAGCAGTGTAAAAAAATTAAAAACCCTCCGAGTTTCGGAGGGTTTAACTATTATTTTTTAGTTATAATCTATCATCTATTTCTTCTGCCTTCTTGTTTTAAAGTGCTGACCAGTTTTGCGGCCATTACCTTCAGGGCTGCCCATACGGTTCATTGCGCAACGGAAACCAAGTGTGCTTAAAGCCTGGTCTTCTTCTAAGAAACGGCGGGCACCGGGTGTTAACCAATAAGCCCTGTCATTCCAGCTACCACCCTTAAATACTTTGGATTTTTCAGGGTGTATTAATGTAGTTTGACCATAACCATAAGTTGATTGAGAAAGTGAGTCACCATCTAAATAATCAATAACGTTACCCCTTTGGTAATTACGGCGATGTTTGCTTTCAGCATCTGTTACTTCTTCCATTTTTACACGGCCTGTGCTGTCTTTTTCATACCGCTGCGATGGATCCATTGTGGTAGAATCAATTACTTTCATCTTCATAAACTTATTACCACGGAAAGGCGCAGGCATATCATCATAATCTATAGTTGAAAGTGGGCGGTAAGAATCCTCAACCCACTCACTTACATTACCAGCCATATTATATATACCGAAACCGTTTGGATAGAAAGATTTAACATCAGCAGTATAAAAAGCCCGGTCGTTCAAGCCGCCAGCCACACCTGCATTATCTCCTGAGCCTCTTTTAAAGTTAGCAAGAAACATACCCTGCCAGCTTCCATGACGGGTATCCCTCAGGCCATTTACATTTTGTGCCCATGGATACATTTGTTTATTGCTTGCCAACTCCTCACCTCTTTTTCCTTCTTTAGCAGAAGGGCGGGGGTTCTGGTTTATCAAACCATAAGCTGCATATTCCCACTCAGCTTCAAAAGGCAAACGGTAGTCAGGTAATAAAATACCTGATTCCATTGAGGCACTTGTTGCTTTGGGTTGTCCCTTTGGTGTTTTCAGTTTTTTGCTATCTGTAGCCCTTGTAGTAAGGCCAAGCAAATACGATTTTGTTGTAAAGGCATCGTCTCCCTGGTGGGCACCTGGCTTCAAATCATTTTTATTGGCATAACCTTTATCTAATAATTTCCTTTCATTTACCCTGTCAGTTCTCCAAAGACAAAAATCTTTGGCCTGTTGCCAACTAACACCCACTACCGGGTAATCATTAAAACCAGGATGGCGGAAATAATATTCAACCATTGGTTCGTTATAACTTAATTCACTTCTCCAAACCAAAGTGTCTGGAAGTGCTTTTTCATGAATTTTAGCATTTTCAGGATCGTCTGATGGGAAAACCTGTTCTAACCAGTGCAGGTACTCACGGTAGTGTACATTAGCTACTTCGGTACGGTCAATATAGAAAGAAGGTACAGATACACGGCGTGGAATGTTATTCCAGTCGCTCATTACATCTTCTTCCGTTTGCCCCATGGTAAATGTACCACCCTGAACAAACACTAAGCCCGGCCCAAGACCTTGTTCCGCAGCTTTAGTTACTTTAAAACCACCTTGGTTTTTGTCGTTGTAGTTCCAGCCCGTTACATCGGACTTGGACGATTTTTTCTTGAAGAGGCCTCCATTTTTACAAGATGCTAAAAGCACCATGCAGGATACCAGGATTGTTAAGTTTCTCATTGTTTTTTGCATAAACCTGTGAATTGGAATATTTTTAAACGCTGGTGGAGGTAATAATATTGTATTTGACCCAATATTTACCGCCGGGGATGCGAATATAAATACTTTCAGAGCATGGCTTTACGGAGAATTACCTTTTTTTAGCTGAAAAACCACGGCCTAACCATTTTATTAATACTGATACCGGGTTTTTGAATTAAAATTTAGGGCAGTCTGTATGATATTAGAATAAATTTTGTCTTTGGCATTTTGTAAGTATCCTTATATATTTGCTTTAGAAACAGGGGAGTTGTATTTTTTTTAACATTAGATACAATAAAAACAACTTTCAAACGTTTTCCCCAAAATCATTCGAACCCGGCTTCTGATTAATTGCATTAAAGACCAACTATCCGGAACTCCAAAAAATTGATTTTGGAATTCACTAAAAAAACCTATTTTAGTTTTGTTTTTATTCAAAAGCTATATATTTACACCATTATTAAAAACTTTCTAATGAGACCAACTGCTTTAAAACTAACTGCCGGATTAATGCTTTTCTGTGGTTTATCATCTACTGTAAAAGCTCAAACAGCTGACCCTATCAATGTGGTAACAACTGCTGTTCCTTTCCTTCGTATTTCACCAGATGCCCGTTCAGGCGGTATGGGAGAACTTGGCATAGCCACTTCTGCCGATGCTTATTCTGGTTTATGGAATGGAGGTAAAGTTGCCTTCAACAATTCAAGAGGTGGTATAGGTGCCACTTACACTCCTTGGTTGAAAGATCTTGTAAATGATGTTTATCTGGCTAATGTAGCTGGCCACTTTAAGGTAGACGATAATGCTGCCTTGTTTGGTAGTGTTCGCTATTTCAGTCTTGGTAACATTACATTTACTGATAACCTTGGAAATGATTTTGGAAGTTTCCGCCCAAGAGAATTTGGTGTGGATGTTGGATATTCCCGTAAGCTTAATGCAAAAAATGGCGTTGGTATCGCATTAAAATATATCAACTCTAACCTTGCTGGTGGTACTACTGTTGGTAGCACTACTTACAAATCTGGAAGTGCTGTAGCTGCCGACCTTTCTTATTACCATAATGGTGTAAGTGCAAGTGGTAGCGGATGGTCTTTCGGTGCTGTAATGTCTAACCTTGGTTCTAAAATTGGTTATACAGATAATGCTGACGCAAAAGATTTTATTCCTGCTAACCTTGGACTTGGCACTAACTATACTAAAAAGTTCAACGCTACTAATAAACTTTCATTAGGTCTTGAGTTAAACAAATTACTGGTTCCAACTCCTCCTGCTGAAGGTGATGTAGCTGGTTTGGCTGAATACAGAAGTAAAGGTATTGTTGGAAGCTGGTTTAGCTCATTTGGTGATGCACCGGGTGGTTTCAGCGAAGAGTTGAAAGAGTTTGGTGTATCATTGGGTGCTGAGTACACTTACAACGACCAGTTTTCACTCCGTGCAGGTTATTTTTATGAGAATAAAACAAAAGGTAACCGTCGTTATGCAACTGCTGGTTTAGGTGTTAATTACAACCTGTTCCATTTCAACTTTGCATATCTTATCCCAACTGGTGCTGGTGTAACCCGCAACCCGTTATCTAACACACTCCGTTTCTCTGTACTTTTCGATTTCGGAAATGGTGGTGAAAAAATGAAAGCTGATAAATAAACCGATTATAAATTAACTTTGAAAGCGTTCAGTCAATTGGCTGAACGCTTTTTTCATTTAAATGATTAATTGAATGTCATATAGAATTGGTTCCGGGGTAGATTTTCATCAACTTGCAGAAGGGAGAGATCTTTGGATTGGGGGAGTAAAAATTCCACATAACAAAGGCGCAGTGGGGCATAGTGATGCAGATGTTTTGCTTCATGCACTTTGTGATGCTATATTGGGAGCACTTGCCCTTGGAGATATTGGCACACATTTTCCTGATACAGATAATGCTTATAAAGACATAGACAGTAAAATTTTATTGCAAAAAACAATTGCACTTGTAAGAGCAGAAGGATACGAAGTGGTGAATGCGGATACGACTTTATGTCTTGAGTTGCCGAAAATTAAGCCCTTTGTTCCTGCAATGCAGGAAACAATTGCTCCAATACTCAGTATTTCTATAAAAGATATATCAATAAAAGCAACAACTACAGAGAAGTTAGGTTTTGTTGGCAGGCAGGAAGGGCTTGTCGCTTATGCTACTGTGTTGTTGAAAAAAACGGCTTCTTAACAATATCCTCAGTTATGTTTATGCCTGTGTGGTTATCTTTGCAAGAATGGCCGCCATCGAAATAAAAATCATTAATAAATCTGCAAATGCATTGCCGGAGTATGCCACTGAAGGATCATCTGGTATGGATATAAGGGCTTCTTTGGAAAATCAACTTACCGTTCAATCAATGGAAAGGGTACTGGTTCCAACTGGTTTGTTTATAGAATTACCACAGGGGTACGAAGCACAGATAAGACCCAGAAGTGGCCTTGCAATAAAACAAGGGATTACTTGTCTTAATACACCCGGCACCATTGATGCAGATTACCGGGGGGAAATTAAGATTATTTTAATCAACCTTTCGCAGCAGGAACAAGTCATAAATCCGGGTGACAGGATTGCACAAATGATAATTCAAAAAGTAGAAAAAGCTGTTTGGAAACAAACTGAAGAATTAGCAATTACGGAAAGAAATGAAGGGGGCTTCGGGCATACCGGAAAAAACTAAAGTAATAAAGAATGAACAGGTTGTTGATAATAGTATTGATAGTTGTTGCAGGCATATTTTCTTCATGCCGTACTACTAAGAAAATACAAACCGCCATTTCAAAAAATGATACGGTTGTAACTACACCACCTCTTGTTACTGTACCTGTTGGTGAAGATTCTGCTGCAATTATTAAAGAGAATTATTCAACGATAACAGCCAATAGATTTGATTACAATACTTTTTCTGCAAAAATAGATGTGGATTACATTGACCCTGATGGAAAAAAATACAATGTTAATGCCCATGTACGTATGCAGAAAGACAGTACCATTTGGATTTCTGTTACGGCAATACTTGGCATTGAAGGCCTGCGGGCGGTTATTACAAAAGACTCTATAAAGATACTAGATAAACAAAGCAGAACTTATAAAGTAAGGGATATATCTTATCTGGAGGATTTAACAGCTTTGCCATTAACACTTAACTCCCTGCAGGACCTTTTTATAGGCAACCCGGTTTTCTTTGCGAATAATATTATTGGATACAGCCGCTCACAGGATAATATATCATTAAAAAGCACAGGGGAGTTTATTAAAGGCCTTTTTACTTTTAATGAAGCAAGTAAGCAATTGCAGAGTTGTAAATTAGATGATGCAGATGAATTGCAAAACCGCAGCTGCCTTATTACTTATGATAAATATGAGGATAAAAAAGGCAAGCTGTTTTCAGAAAAAAGGGAAATCAATATTACTGAGAAAACCTCCCTTACGCTGAAGCTTGATTACAAGCAATATGAATTTAATGAAACGTTAAGTTTCCCTTTTTCTATGCCCAAAGGTTATAAACCGATTTAGCCAGATAAAATTAAATTTGATAATTACCGTTATACATTTTCTGCCGTATCCTGTATTTGTAACACACAACATTCCACTACTATGAGAAAAAAAACAGCATTATCAGTTTTATTCCTTGTATCATCTTTTGTGTTATTGGCGCAGGACAGGACACAGTTGGAAAAGGAAAGGAAGCAATTGCAAAACGAACTCAAGGCCATTCAGAGTGAATATTCATCAATAAAGGGAAAGACGAGACAATCAATTGCGCAGCTAAGCCTTGTTAACCGCAAACTACAGGTACAGGAGCAGTATATCAATAATATTAATAAAGAAGTAAGGGCAATTGATGATGAAATATATCTTAGTGAACTGGAGATATACCGCCTCAATAAACAATTAGATACACTAAAAGGACAATATGCCAAAACAGTGGTGTATGCCTATAAGAACCGTAGCAATTACGATTACCTCAACTTTATTTTTTCTGCCAGCAGTTTTAATGATGCTATAAAAAGGGTTTCTTACCTCAAAAGCTACAGGGCTTACCGGGAGAAACAGGTGGATGTGATAAAACAAACCCAGCAATTGATTGCTCAAAGAAAGAACCAGCAACTCGGCAGAAAAGACCAGAAGAGTGTAGCATTGGTAAGCCAGACAGAACAGGCAAAAGAATTGGAAAACCAGCAAAAGGAAAAAGTAGCTGTAGTCTCGAAACTAAAATCGCAGGAAAATGATTTGGCAAAGCAGATAGCAGATAAAAAGAAAAGAGATTCAAAACTTAAAGGGCAGATACTTGCTATTATTGAAAGGGAAAGACTGGCGGCATTAGCAGAAGAAAAAAAGAGGCTGGCAGCTTTAGAAGCAGAAAGAAAAAGGATTGAGGCAGAAAATAAAAAAACTGCTGGTACAGGTAAAACCGATCCAAAAGCAAACCCTGTAACGGCAACTAAACCGACTGTGGAAAAGAAAGCACCAGTAACTGTAACAAAAACTTATGTTCCTTTAAATGCAGCTGAAACCAATCTTGCAGCCAGTTTTACTGCAAACAGAGGGAGGCTGCCGTGGCCGGTAGATAATGGTGTTGTGTGCAGTAATTTTGGAACAAATGCTATACCAGGCACAAAAATTTCAGAAGATAACCCCGGTATAACAATATGCACACCATCTTCCGGGGTGCCGGTAAAGGCAATTTATAATGGAGAGGTATTAAGTGTGTTTAATATGGGGGATGGAATGGCGGTAATGATTAAGCATGGGAACTTTTATACTATTTACAGTAACCTCGCATCTGCAGGTATTGCAAAAGGCGCAACAATATCAACAGGGCAGGTAATAGGCCGTGCAGGCAGCGATGAAGATGGGGGCGGCAAAGTGGATTTAATATTAATGCAGGATAAAAGGAACATTAACCCAAGGCCCTGGTTAAAATAAATTATTTACTTGAATTTTCTATAGTATGCCGGAAGCTGTTTGCTTTCGGCATCTTTTATTCAAATACCCAAACAGGATTCTTTACATCATGATAAAATAAAAAAGACCAGTTTCCTTTTTCGCCCTGTTGCCACCATTGCTGGCGGAGTTCCATTGCTTTTTTACCATCATAATCATACTTGGCTACAAATCGGTGTTTCATCTGTTGCAGTTGCGGGGCTTCATCGCCGCCAAAAAAAATAGTCTTGCCTTCTTCTCTTATCCAGAATACCTGGTGATATAATGAATGGCCGCTGGTTATACTGTACTCAATATAATTATCTATCACACCATTACCATCCAGCAATTGTACCTGCTCATTATTGCGCAGGCACTCTAATTCTTCTGTAATAAAAGAAGGAAACCCTTTATTAAAAGCGAAGGCCAGTTCTTGTTGCTGTACATAATATGTTGCATTGGGAAATGAAAGTCTGCCGCCTAATCCATCTCTTTCAATACCTATTGCCCCTGCATGGTCTTTATGTAAATGTGTCATCAGCACTTTTGTTATTTCAGACGGGTTAATGCCTGCATCCATTAAATTCTGATGCAATTGTAAGGTGCCGTTCTTTTCAAATCCCAATCCTGTATCTAATAATAAAATATCTTTTGAAGTAATAACAACAAAAGGTTGCACTTCTACCAGCAGGCTGCCTGCTGGCCTTCCAATTAAATTATCTATTTGGTTATCAAAAGGGATAAACTTTTTTGTTTTATCTATAGTGAATGTACCTTCTGAAAGTGGGATGATTTTCATTTGAGTATTTTGGAATTAAAGGCTCTACCGCAATACCATCTGCCGGTCTGCATCTAATTTTATCAGAATGAATAGCAGGATGGTAAAAGTTAATAAAGAGGAACCTCCATAACTTAAAAAGGGCAAGGTTATACCTGGTGAAGGTGCAAGCCCAATCGTCATGCAAATATTTAAAACGACATGTGTAAATAAAATACCACCAACACAGTAAGCATATACCCGGCTAAAGATACTTCGTTGCCTTTCGGCAAGGAAAATAGTCCGGAGTATTAGTCCAAAGTATAGTAACATAAGGAGGGTGGTTCCCCAGAACCCAAAATTTTCGCCAACAGATGAGAAAATGAAGTCGGTGTTTTGGGCTGGTACAAAATCCCCTCTTGTTTGGGTACCCTGCAAAAAACCTTTGCCCCAAAAGCCGCCACTACCAATAGCTATTTTTGATTGCTTTACGTTGTAGCTTTCTGCTTTTTCACCACTTCCTTTTTTAGATGTACCTAGTTTTGAAAATTCTTTATTAATTGCAGCGGTTCTTTCGGCACTTTTAAATTTATAATCATCAATACCAAATGAAGCAAATATCCGCACTACCTGATGGGGTTTTAATACTTTTTCGAATAATGCAGGAACAACAAATTTTTGTATCCCCACACATACCAGCCATACCAATGCAATTGAAACAATTGTTTTCCGGCTTTTTCTTGTTCTTGCATATGCCAGGTAAATAAGACCCCTGCTAAAACTGTTAATACAATAAATAATGTGTTTTGCTTTACAACTATACTCGCAATTATCAATACTATGAAAGATATAAATACAACAGGATAAACAGCTGGTAACCCTTCTCTGAAAAAAGCAATGGCAAATGAAAAATAAACAATAGCAGCTCCGGGCTCTTTTTGTAATACGGATAGTATTGCCGGGGCAAAAGCAATAGCCGCTGCAATTAACTGCGGCCTTGATTTATTAAAGTTAGTTTCCGGCAGAGATAAATATTTTGCAACTGCAAGGGAGGTAAATATTTTACAAATTTCAACAGGCTGTATATTCATAACCCCCAGTGGTATCCAGCTTTTAGACCCACCCACTTGTTTGCCAATAACGAAAGTGGCCAGTATAAGACAAATGCCAAAGGCATATGATAAGTTGGCAGTGGCGGTAAAAAACTTACTGTCGGTTAGTAAGATGAAAACAGCAACAATAACACTGATGCCAAAAAAGAAAAACTGCTTACTGTATTCTTTTTTAAAAGATAAAAGACTTTGTAATACGTTGTCCTCATTTCTATATTCAACAGAAAAAATACAGGCAAGCCCTATTATACAAAGAGAGGCATAAAGCCAGATTGTTACCCAGTCTATTCCTTTAGATATTTCGGGGCTGCGTTGTTTCATTAATTTATACCAGGGTTTCGGCGGGCAGTATCTTTTTTCTTGTTCAGTTCATCAGTAAGAGAATCAGGCTTTATCATATCAGGCCTTACTGGTTTTTTATCCTGCGTATCTTTTGCAGGTTTATTATTTTCTTTGGCCCTGGCATCTTTCAATTCTGCTTCTGATGGGTTATCTTCTGAGTTTAACGTATCTTTTATTGGTTTAATATCAATAATTCCATCTTTAGCTCTCTGTATAGAATCCTTCTCTATCATTTTTTTCTTCATCAGTGGTGGTATCAGGTTTGTCTTCGACATTCTTTCGAACAATGGTTTCCGGTTTGATGCTATTGAATCATTAATATACCTTTCAATCATTAAGCTTACAATGGGGCCTGCATAAGTGCCTCCATACCGACCGCTGTTTTCCACCACACACATGATAGCAATTGTTGGGTTTTCTCTGGGTGCAAATGCACAAAAGAAAGAGTGGTTGGGCTGCTTAACACCACGGTAATAGTTTTCCACCGTTCCTGTTTTTCCACAAACAGTAATGCCGGGTACTTTTGAACCACGGCCGGTACCTCCTTCCATTACCCCCTGCATACCATCATGCACTGCTTCAAATATGCTGTCGGGAATATTAAGTGGTTTAATTTTTTCCTTGTATTTTTTCAGCAATTCAAATTTATCGCCACCTTCAATTGAATCTACAATATGCGGAATGTAATACCAGCCTTTATTGGCAATGTATGCCATTTCGTTTGCCACTTGTATTGGGGTGGCAGTTACTTCCCCCTGTCCGATGCTTACAGAACGAAAACTGCAAAAGCCCCATTTACCCGGTCCATGTACTTTGGGGTTATTGAAATATTCAGGAGTAGGAATCATGCCTTTAATTTCAGTAGGTACATCCACTCCTAACTTATGACCGAGACCAAACCCATACATATACCTGTTCCAGCTCCTGAGGCTGCTGTCAATATTTGGAAATTTTGGGTTGTTAATTACCCGTTGCATTACATTGGCAAAATATGTATTGCAGGAATGGGTAATACCTGTTGACAAATGATAGGTGCCGGGATCAAGGCAACCCATTGGTTTGCCACTTCCACAACCCCTGAACGATCCACCACAACTAAAATTCGTTTGAGTGGTAATTACACCCTCGGCCAGACCAACCAAAGCTTGTAAAGTTTTAAAAGTAGAACCTGGGGCATAACTGGCATTAACAGCACGGTTTAATAGCGGAAGCCTTGGGTCGGTATATAATTGTGAAAAATGTTTTCTTCTTTCGGTACCGGTAAGCAAACCCGGATCGTAAGTAGGGCTGCTTACCATAGCAAGGACACCTCCGGTTTTTGGATCAATAGCCACAATGGAACCAACCTTATTGCTCATTAGTTCTTCACCAAATTGCTGTAACTCTATATCAAGGCTGGTGCGGAGGTTACTTCCGGCTACAGCTTCATGATCTAATGAGCCATTTTTATAAGAACCTTGTATGCGGCTCAGGTTATCTTTTATCAGATATTGAACTCCCCTTTCGCCCATCAACGCTTTTTCATAACTTGATTCTATACCTGTCATCCCTGCATAGTCGCCACTGATGTAACCTTCTTCATTATGTTTTTTTAAGTAATTAGAATCTACTTCACCCAAGTAACCAAAAATATTTGCACCAGCAGAAAATGAGTATGCTCTTATTGGCCTGTCCTGAATATAAAAACCATTGAAACGCCACAGATTCTCCTGCACCCTTGCATATTTTTGTGGAGTAAGAGATACTTCAAAAGCTGAAGGTTTTTGCGAACCGCTTTTAACAATAGAATTTACCACTCTTTTTTTAAATTCAACAGTATCAATTTCCATCAACCTGCAAAAGAAAGCAGTATCAATACCTTTTGCCTGTGCCGGGGTTATCATTAAATCGAAAGCAGTGGTATTATTTACGATTGCATTCTTGTGTCGGTCAAAAACAATGCCTCTCGGGGGATAAACTACTTTTTTTAAAATGGCATTATCCATTGCCATACCCCTGTACTTATCCGAAAACACCTGTAGGTTTAATAACTGTATGATGATGACTAAAAAAGCTGCAAGGAATATTAACCTGATTACACGGCTTCTTGATTGGTTGAAAACAGACATATGAGATACGAGGTCGGAAGTATGAAGTAAGTGGGGGTTATTTTTTACAAGATGCAATGTACGATTTGGGAATGGCGGTTTCCAAATCTATTTTAAAAATTATTTTTTGACAAGCCACGAATGCACTAATGAGAAAATATCTGTAACCTTTCTTTTAACACAAAATATATTTATTGGCGGCTAAAATATTAAGAGGATAGTTAAGCTGTATTAGTCCTGAACTTTAATTTTCTTGGAAATAATAATTCAACAGTAAAAATGAGCAACAGGCTGATGGCAGTAGTAACCATAACCTTAATAATAAAGTTGAGGAAGCCCCCAATGTCAAGCCACTCTAAAAAAACCATGTAACCATGATGCAGGAGGGTGAGCACAAAAACATATACCGCATATGGCGTCCATTGCATGGCTTTTGGTGATGGCTCCCTATAGTTAAACTCCGATGCGTCTTTAGGGGTGAGGATGCTGATAAGTGCAGGACGAATATAAGCAATAAGGGTACAGGCAGCGGCATGTAGGCCGGGTGTCATGGTAAAATAATCAAGAATAAGCCCGGTAAAGAAACCAATTATCAGCAGCCAGATACGGGAAACGGAGAAAGGGAGCCAGAGAATAAACAGGTAATATATATAAGGTATGGCAGACTGGTGCAAAGGCGGAATTTTATTGAGTACAAATACTTGTACCATTATAAACACCGCAAACCTTAATATGTTTCTTACTAAATCACTCACTTGCCAGGTTTTTTAACTTGCTCAATTTTCTTTTGTGTATCTGTCATTAGTTTTATCTGCTCATCCCTTTCAATATTTTCAATTATATGCACCTGCTGCAGATTGTAGAAGTTAGCAGCCGTTTTTACTTTTAACAGGTACATACCGGTTGTATTATCCAACTTTACATCGGCCACGGTACCCACCATATAGCCAGGGGGAAAGTTGTAGGATACAGAACTGGTAAGTACTGTATCACCTTTTTTTACTTCCGCCGTTTTAGGGATTTTTTCAACAGACAAATAGCGGGGATCTTTGCCATCCCATTCGGCAGTACCAAAGTCGCCGGATTTTTTGAGGGATGCACTTACAGTGTTTTGCACATGCAATAAACTCATAACCTGGCTAAAGTTGGCACTGATATTCACCACCACACCTACCGCACTGCCGTCCGAACTTACTACAGCCATATTGTCTTTTATGCCTTGGCTGGCACCACGGTTTATTTGTATAAAATTTTTCTGTGAGTTAACGGTATTGTACACCACCATTGCCGGGCGGGAAAAATAGCGCCGGTAATTCCCCAGGGTATCATAAGTAACAGAATCCTGAACGAGTTGTAGCGGAAGATATCCCTTTTTTCAAAATTGCGGGGCAGTAGGTTTAATAACGAATCATTCAACCGGTGTACCCTTTTGTTTTCTTCCCGAAGGGTAAAATAGTCTTCTACCTTATTATATTGTGTATTGATGCGGCCAGTTACTTCATTTGCTATTCCCAAAAACTTAGCCCGGTGAAACCTGTTGTAGCTAAACAAAAATCATAAGGCCGCCACCTGTAAAAAAAGGAAAGCGATAAAAGTTCTGTAGCGGCGGATGAAGAGGAAGATGTTACGCAATGGAAGAAAGTTTGAAGTCTGAAGTCAGGAGACGGAAGTCTGAAGAGTCTCCGCTTTCGGAATTTTCTTACTTCTTACCTCCGGCTTCGGTTTTTTATCTCATCACAAACGGATACCTGTCATAATTTTTCAAAGCGATACCGGTTCCCCTTACCACACTTTTCAATGGATCGTCTGCCACATGAACGGGAAGTTTTATTTTATTGCCAAGTCTTTTATCCAAACCTCTGAGCAATGCACCGCCACCTGTAATGTAAAGACCACGGCGGTAAATATCAGCAGCAAGCTCTGGCGGGGTTTGCTCCAGTGCTTTTAGAATAGCTTCTTCAATTTTAAAGATGCTTTTATCCAATGCCTCAGCAATTTCCTGGTAGCTCACCATTATTTGTTTGGGGATGCCTGTAACAAGGTCACGGCCATTTACAGGAAAATCATCCGGCGGGTTGTCAATATCTTTCATAGCAGCACCAACGTTTATCTTGATTTGCTCGGCAGTTCTTTCACCAATTAATAAACTGTGGTAGCGGCGAAGGGCTTCCATAATATCTGCCGTAAATTCATCACCGGCAATACGGATGCTTTGGTCGCAAACAATTCCCGCAAGGGCAATAACGGTAATACCAGTAGTACCGCCACCAATATCAATAATCATATTTCCCACAGGCTCTTCTACATCAATACCAATACCCAGTGCTGCGGCCATTGGTTCATGAATCAGGTATACCTCTTTGGCTCCTGCCTGCTCGGCACTATCCCTTACGGCTCTTTTTTCCACTTCTGTAATAGAGGAAGGGATGCAAATCATCATCCGCCAGCTTGGGGGAAAAAGTTTCTTTTTGGGATAAACCAGTTTGATAAGCTCCCTTATCATCAGCTCGGCTGCGTTGAAATCGGCTATCACACCGTCTTTCAACGGACGGACGGTGCGGATGCTTTCGTGGGTTTTTTCATGCATCATCAGTGCCTTTTTGCCCACGGCCAGTACTTCCTTCGGGTTGTTCCGGTTAAGGGCAATGATGCTCGGTTCGTTTACTACTACTTCGTCGTTATGTATGATGAGGGTATTGGCGGTACCCAGGTCGATGGCTATTTCTTGTGTAAACCAGTTAAAAAGTCCCATTAATTTATTGTTGGAATTTAGAGATGCAAAGGTGGAGGAAATAATTTGAATTATCAAAGGGAAACCGTTGCTGGGCAAGGATTTTTTTAACTTTCCCATTCTGTAAAATGTGGTTAAATGAATTGTTGGGTGATTGATAACACCGGTAGTTTTCATTATTACACCAACTGCTTTTTTCAATTAACTTCACTCAATGCGGATCATTACCCGTACAGTTTTCATTCTCTCAATGGTTAGTTTGCTTGCAGATATTGCAAGTGAAATGCTGTACCCTGTTATCCCGGTTTATTTAAAAGAAATTGGCTTCAGTGTTTTACTGATTGGCATATTGGAAGGGGTGGTAAATTTTACTGCGGGCATCAGCAAAGGTTATTTTGGAAAGATGAGTGATGAAAAAGGGCTTCGGCTACCTTTTGTAAAATTGGGTTACCTGTTAAGCACTATTTCAAAACCATTGATAGCAGTGTTTACTTATACCATCTGGATTTTTTTTGTAAGAGCAGTTGACAGACTGGGAAAGGGTGTAAGAACTGCTGCAAGGGATGCATTGCTTTCGCAGGAAGCAACAAAAGAAACAAAGGCAAGGGTGTTTGGCTTTCACCGCAGTATGGATACCGTAGGTGCCGCTATCGGCCCTGTACTGGCTTTATTGTTTTTATATTTTTATCCGGGGGATTATAAAACACTTTTTTACCTCGCCTTTATTCCCGGCATGCTTTCTATTCTTTTTATTTTTTTACTGAAAGAAAAAAAGCAGCCAGTTTCTACATTGGGAAAAGGAAATTTCTTTTCTTTTTTTAAGTATTGGAAAGTGGCAACACCTGAGTTTAGAAAAGTAGTGGCTGGTTTGCTATTGTTTGCATTATTCAACAGTTCAGATATTTTTTTATTGCTAATAACAAAAGAAACAATCGGCGGGCAAACACTTTCCATTTTTGGCGGTACTTTTAATGCAGACACAATTACTATTGCGGCTTATGTTTTTTATAATTTGATTTATGCTGCTGCATCGTACCCAATGGGAGTGTTGGCAGATAAACTAAGTTTTAGAAAAATATTAATACTTGGTTTTATTTTATTTGCAATTGTATATGGCGGCTTTGCATTTAACCCCTCTGTTCCTATGATATTTATACTTTTTTCTGTGTATGGTATTATATGCCGCAGCTACGGAAGGGGTCATCAAAGCATGGATCACCAATCTGGCACATAATGAAAACACGGCAACCGCATTGGTTTTTATACCAGTTGCGAAAGTATGGGCGCTTTATCTGCAAGTATTATTGCCGGCACTTTATGGACTGATTTTGGCAGTACTTCCACTTTTATTATTACAGCCGCAATTGCCCTTCTTGTTGCTTTTTATTTTTTATTTAGATTAAGGATAAATAAACCGGCTGCAATTTTTATAATTCTGATTGTTGTTTTGGCACAATAATGGAAATGCAATGGCTTTGCAATATCATCATCCACAAAAATTATATTTTATGAGAAAAATTACAATGGGTCTATGCTAGCTTTTTTTGTTATTACTGTTACGTAGGCACAAAATAAATCCGGTAGCGGTTCCTCTTATCAAAATGCATTGGGTGTAAAAGTTTGGGATGGCGGCGGTATTTCTTTCAAGCATTTTTTAATGGAAAAAATGCAGGAGCTAATCGGCTATTTCTAGAACCAGGGAACAAGAATAACAGGCCTGTATGAAATACATGGCTCTATAAATGATGCCGGCGGTTTGCAATGGTATATTGGCCCCGGAGCCCATGTTGGTTTTTACAATACAAAATGTGGCGATGGTTCTTTTATCGGTATTGATGGTGTACTTGGGCTGTGATTATAAATTTAGCGGGGCACCTATCAATATTATCACTGGACTGGCAACCTTCATTTGAGTTTGGCGATAACACGTGGTTTTGTTGGTAGCTGGGGTGGGTTAGGTATCCGTTATACTTTTTAATATATAGTTTCATTATCAGCAAGGATGCCACGGTTTTACTATGAACTTTATTAAAAACCAAGTTGCTTTTCTATTTCAGCAGGAAGTGCAGGCAATTTTCTTCTTTCAATCAGAAAACTATTGAGTTGTGCAATTTCCCTGAAAATATAATGTTTATCGGCCGCCGCTTTCAGATAATCTTTTCCTGTGCTGCCGCCGGTACCGATCCTTGTGCCGATCATCCGGTGTACCATGTTCATATGCCGGTAACGCCAAGAGCTGAGTTGTTCATCTATTTCCAATAAGGCATTTAATAACTGAAATGGCAATTGCAACAACGGGTAACCACGGTACAGCATAATAAACAATGCTGCACGGCATGCTGCAGGAGATAAAGAACGATCGTACTTCAGCTGCATTCCTTACAAAAATTTCTTCAAAGGCAGCAAGATTATTTTTTTCAGCATCAGCCAGGCTTTCTCTGTAAATCTTTTTATAATTATCCCAGAAGGAATGATCAGCTCCTTCTTTTAAAAAAGGCATTCTTTCCAGCCAGCTATTTAATAATTGTAATAAGTGATTGACTGTTTTCGGCTTTTTTAATAATATCAACATGTGCCGGGCATAAGTTGTGCAGTATAATATTCTTTACCGTGGCGTTGTTCAAATTTCAACCCCAGTTTTGCTTCCAGTTCTTTAAACTGCCAGCTTTGAAAACCGGATGCAGGACGAAGCATATCCCGGAAGTCAAGAAAATCCATCGGCGTCATGGTTTCCATAATATCAATCTGGTGAACCAATACTCTTAAAATAGTAACACAACGGTTAAGGCGGTGTACAACGGTTTGTAATTCCGGGGAATTATCATTCAATGCCGGTTTGCCCATTATTGCCAACAACAGAATCTGCTTCATGATGCAGTTGTTTAAACCAGAGTTCATAAACCTGGTGAATGACAATGAACAGCATTTCATCATGCGCAGGTAAATTATGCTTATCACTTTCCGGAGACTGTGCATTGAGGATTTTATCTAATTGCAGATAATCGTGGTAATGAACATTCCATAGCAGGCAGTTAGCTTTATGAATGCTGCAAATTAGCAAAGATTAATTTAATGGCTGATGATTGTTGTTATTCAAATTCATACCCAATATCGTTTCGGTATTCCATTCCTGTAAAGGATACTTTTTGAATTTCTTCCTTTGATATTTCTACTGCATCAAAAACGGATCGGCCATAAGAAGTAATACAAAAAACCCGGCCACCATTGGTAACCACATTATCCATTCTTTAAGTGCAGTCCCATGTGAAACACATACTGTCTTCGGATTTATATCATTAAGTCCGCTTATATTCATATCCTTTTTTATACTCACCGGGATAGCCGCCGCTTACAGCCACTACTGTACAAGCTGTTCTTGTATCTGTTTCTATTTTAATGGTATCTAATTGTTGATCGGCTAGTGCTGCAAGCAATTCAACCAAGGTCATTTTTTAATCTTGGTATCACTACTTCTGTTTCCGGGTCGCCCATGCGGCAATTATATTCGATCATATAAGGTTCATCTTCATACAATCATAAGCCCGAAAAAGATAAAACCACGGTAATCCAATCCTTCCTGTTGCAAACCATTCACAGTTGGTTTTATTATTTTTTCTTCTATTTTTTTCATCAAAGCATCATTGGCAAATGGTACAGGGCTTACAGCACCCATACCGCCGGTGTTGGTCCTTTATCTCCTTCGCCAATTCTTTTATAATCTTTTGCTTCAGGAAGAATTACATAATTTTTCCCATCTGTTAAAACAAACACCGACATTTCAATGCCCTGTAAAAATTCTTCTACCACCACTTTTTTACTGGCTTCGCCAAACTTGGCCCGTTGTATCATCAATTCAAATTCAGCAATGGCTTCAAATGGGGTTTTCGCAAATAACCACACCTTTTCCGGCAGCCAGCCCATCAGCTTTCAATACAATGGGTAATGATGATTTTGCAGATACTCAACCCCTTCTTTATAATTTTCCACTGTAAATTCTTTGTAAGCTGCCGTAGGAATATTATGCCGCATCATAAATGCTTTGGCAAATGCTTTGCTGCCTTCCAATTGTGCCCCGTTTTTATCAGGGCCTATTACATCAAGATTTTGTAAGAGCCGGATCGCTTATCAGAAAATCAGTAATACCTTTTACCAATGGTTCTTCCGGACCAACAATTACGAGGTCAATTTTATTATCAATGCAGCTTTTTTAATAGCATCAAAATCAGTAACATTTAAATGGAAGGTTGGTACCGCATTATAGCAGTACCGGCATTGCCGGGGGCAATAAAGAGATTTTTCGCAAAGGGGACTTTGAGATATTTTCCAGGCAAGGGCATGTTCCCTGCCGCCAGAGCCTAATAAAAGGATTCGCATTAGTGGTATAGCTGGATTTTAAATGCCTTGCGAATATCGGCTGTATCCGTTAAAGATACAGGAAAAAAATTTTGGGTGATTAAATTTCTGTATTTTGGTTGCTCTAACGATTGCTGACTCTGATTATATAACTAAAAAAATCTGTATGAATCAAATTACTTCCGGCAAAAACCCGTGGCAAACACCCAAAGGGATTATATGTATTATTCTTTACAGAAATGTGGGAACGATTTGGTTATTATTTGATGGTGGGGATTTTGTTTTTGTTTCTGACAAATAGCACTGGTAAAGGATTGCCCAAAGCTATGGGTGCAGATGTTGTAGGTACTTTTATAGCACTTGTATATCTTAACTCCTTTTATTGGTGGCTTGCTGGCTGACAGGTATCTCGGTTATATTAAATCCATTTTCATTGGGGGTACATTAATGGCTGCAGGATATCTCACATCGCTTTGCCAGGGGAATACACCGCTTATATCTCAATGGGATTTATAATTATTGGAATGGTTTTTTCAAACCTAATATTTCTACCCTGCTTGGGTAATATGTATAACAGGGAAGACTAAAACCATTAAAAGATAATGCGTATAATATCTTTTATATGGGTATTAATATTGGTGCCTTCTTCTGCAATTTCATTGCGGCTATTCTTCGTAATAAAATTGGCTGGCAGGCTGCATTTTCAGCAGCAGGTATTGGTTTAATAATCGGCTTGATCGCATTGGCCATTAATCTTAAAGCATGTAAAAGAATATGATGTAAAAAGACCAATGCAGCCCGGCGATATGCCAACATCAAAAATATTGGGCTCTGTATTTGTTCCTATGATCGTATTTGCAGCGCTTGGTTGGATCATTCCAGGCAATATTTTTGGCAGCGATTCTGCTGATGCTTTCATATTGCCTGTGTCCGGTAATTTTTTTCTATGTTAATATCTGGAGAAAAGAAAAAGGCGAAGATAAAAAAGGTATTGGTGCATTATTATTTGTATTTGCTGTATCAATTATATTCTGGACAATTTATAACCAAAACTCAACCGGTTTAACTATTTGGGCAGAATCGCATACCGACCGATCAATTCCAAAGTTCATGGAAGCCCCAGCCGATGCTGTGTATACTTTACAAAATCTGGAAACCAAACCACTAGCAAACAGACAGTTTAGACAGTTATATGAGAGTGGTAACTGATGATTCGGGTCATGCAATTAAAAACAATGGGGCCTGATCCTTATTTTGCCAATATGCCAAAAGACAAATGGCCTCCGAATGGAGAAGCTAAAGTGGGTAATACAGAATTATTTCAGTCAATCAATCCATTCTTTATTGTTGCATTTACCCCATTACTTATTTTATTCTTTGCATGGAGGGCACGGCGAGAAAACCAGTAAGTACCGCCAGCAAATTTGCCTGGGCTCTCGTCATTTCAGGTTTGAGTGCATTGGTAATGGTATTTGCAGTTATGTCGGTTCCAAGTATCTATACACATAAGACCAGTTCGATGTGGCTATTTCTTACTTATGGTGTTTTTACCGTTAGTGAGATATGCTTAAGCCCTATCGGTTTATCTTTTGTATCCAAATTGGCTCCGCCAACGATTAACAGCGTTGATGATGGGAGGATGGTTTATTTCCACATCACTCGGCGGAAAAGTTGCCGGTGTAATGGCCAGCTCCTGGGATAGTATGCATGATAAAAGAATATTCTTCGGCATCATTGCCGTGGCCGCAATACTAGGGGGTCTTTTAATTTTTTCTCAAGTAAAATCACTTGATAAGATTGTAAAAGACAAAACAGGCTCTGCATAATAATTATTTTACACATATAAAGAAGGTGGCACCGATTGCCACCTTTTTTATTTTCCCTAACACCAATTTTACTATCTTAACTGCTTAAACAATTCAGTTATGTGGAAGAAACATCCAAAAGCATTGCCCTTTCTTTTCTTTTCTGAAATGTGGGAACGGTTTGGTTATTACCTGATGATTGGCATTTTTACCCTGTACCTGAAAGATTCGGTGGACGGTTTCAATATGGATGAAAAAGATTCTGCCAGCCTGTATGGAACTTTTATTGCATTGGTATTCTTTACTCCTTTCCTTGGTGGCTTGATTGCTGACCGTTACCTTGGTTATCGCCGTTCCATAATCATGGGTGGTTTATTAATGGGTGTTGGTTATTGTACCATGGGTATTCATAATGAAACAATGCTTTATGTTTCTATGACACTGGTGATCATTGGTAATGGATTTTTTAAACCTAATATTTCTACACTGCTTGGCAATGTTTACTCTACCCCGCAATACATGCAGCAGAAAGATGAAGGGCTATAATATCTTTTACATGGGTATTAATATCGGCGCATTTATTTGTAATTTTTTTGGTGCGGCACTTTATACACACTATTGGGTGGGGCGCTGCTTTTGCCGCTGCCGGTGTGGGTATGTTCATTGGTGTTATTACTTTTATTACCGGCACCAAACATTATAAAGCATATGATGTAAGAAAACCATTGAAACCGGGCGATATGCCGTTATGGAAGATCCTGGCACTGGTTATTGTTCCTTCTATTATTTTCGGTGTTATTGGATGGTTCATAAAAGGCGGAAGGGTATTATTTTTGATTCCAATTCTACCGATGCATTCATATTTGCCTGTATTCCTGTTGTTGATTTTTTATACTGTTTTATTAATGCGAAGCAGTAAAGATGAACGACCTGCAATGGGTGCAATGCTTTCCATTTTTGCAGTGGTCATTTTATTCTGGGCTATTTTTAAACAAAATGGTTCCGCATTGAATACCTGGGCCAGCCGCTACACGGACAGGCAAGTGAGCGGTACAACGGGAAATGTGTTAGCTGCATTAAAACAAACTGATAAACCCGTCAATACCACTTATAAATAGACAGTGTGGTTAAAATTAGATAACCAGTTCCGAAAAATAAAAGTGGATGGAAAGGAAGTAAAAGAACTGGGCTATCCATCTTATTTCAAAAATATTCCACCCGAAAAATTGCCCAAAGAAGGAGAAACAGTAAAAGCATGGTTGCCCAGCCTCAGCCAGTCCATCAATCCATTTTGGGTAATTGTATTAACACCATTGATCGTTGCCTTATTTACCTGGCTCCGGCGAAAAGGAAAAGAACCAAGTACACCAACAAAAATTGCTTTTGGTTTATTGATATCTGCTTTATCTGTATTGGTAATGATAGCTGCAGTAAAAGCCGGTAACAATGGTGGCAGAAAAAGTAAGTGTATGGTGGCTGATCGGCAGCTATGGCGTTATTACAATTGGCGAATTATTTTTAAGCCCGATGGGATTATCACTGGTTTCCAAACTTAAGCCCGGTTCGAATAACATCACTGATGATGGGCGGATGGTTCTTGTCCACTTCTATTGGCAATAAATTAAGCGGCATCCTGGCCAGCAAATGGGATGAATATGATAATAAAGTCAAGTTATTTCTGGCTGAACTTTATTTTATTGGGCGCCGCGGCAATATTCTTATTTGTATTGCTTACGCTGGCTGAACAGAGTGATGAAAGAAAAAGGAGTGAACTGAAAGTCGAAGTCAGAAGTCTGAAGTCAGATAGAGCTTCTTGAATTGAAAAGTTCTTTTTGCTCGATCCGACTCTGACTTCTGACTCTGACCTCTTTTCCTTATCTTCCCTTTTACAAAACTAACTGCTATGGCAGAACAAACCAATTTCAAACCATTTGTACCGGCTGAGACGAAGATGGCGGAACTTACTATCAAGTCAATTATTACCGGTGCTATATTTCGGGATCATCTTTGGCGCTTCCACTGTTTATCTGGCATTGAAAGCGGGCTGACTGTTTCTGCATCCATTCCCATTGCGGTTATTGCGATAACATTGGGCAGAAGATTTTTGAAAACTACTATCCTTGAAAATAACATCATTCAAACAACCGGATCTGCAGGAGAAAGTATTGCAGCCGGTGTTGTATTTACATTGCCGGGTTTTTTATTTTTAAGTGACCCTAACAGTGCCAATTTTTTCAACTACTTCACTATCTTGGTACTTGCCATCTTCGGCGGCATACTGGGAACATTGATGATGATCCCGCTTCGCCGTTCTCTGATTGTACAGGAACATGGCACGTTACCTTATCCTGAAGGAACAGCCTGTGCATCTGTATTAAAAGCAGGTGAGAAGGGCGGTGATTTTGCAAAAACAGCTTTCATGGGTCTTGGGTTTTGCTTTTGGTATATGCTATGACTGCAAAAGATATTTCATGTAATTGCAGAAGTGCCGGCATTTTTTACCAGGCAAACAAACAAAATTTTTCCATCAGCCAGGGTAAGTGGCGAGATTACTCCGGAATACTTAGGTGTTGGTTATATCATCGGGCCAAAAATTGCCGGAGTGTTGGTGGCAGGTGGTGTATTAAGCTGGTTTGTATTTACTCCTTTATTAGCAAGTTTGATAAAGACCATGGTGATGTAATTGCGGCGCAACTGCTAAACTTGGTTATATTAAAGATCTAGAAACTGCCGGCGGGCCTGGGGGATGGGATCCGGCAACACAGGGTTTTGATGATTGGTCGTCGGCAATTTATCGTGCATACATACGGCAGATAGGTGCAGGTGCTGTGGCTGCAGGAGGGTTTATTACATTGATAAAAACAATTCCCACTATTATTTCTTCTTTTAAAGGAAGCATGGGCTCATTGAAAAAAGATGGAGGAACTACAGAAGCAAAGGTTCCAAGAACTGAAAGGGATCTTTCTATTAAAGTAGTGGGGATCGGCAGCCTTGTGTTATTACTGGTTATTGCATTAATGCCCAATACACTGATACCCGGGACTAATATTGGAAGTAAGTTATTGCTGGGATTACTGGTTATTATTTTCGGTGCATTCTTTGTTACGGTTGCATCCCGCATTGTTGGTTTGATCGGTTCTTCCAATAGCCCTATCAGCGGTATGACGATTGCGACATTGATGGGAACCTGCCTGATCTTTATTGCCGTAAAATGGACAGGCATGTATATGAACCAATGGCATTAGTGGTTGGTGGTATGATCTGTATTGCTGCTGCCAATGCCGGGGCTACTTCACAGGATCTGAAAACAGGTTACCTGGTTGGCGCTACTCCCAAATACCAGCAGATCGCTTTATTTGTCGGCGCTATTGTTTCATCATTGGCTATAGGTGCTACTATTAAGATTCTTGATACAGCCTACTGCTGCAATGGCGGCACAGGGTATTCAACATGCTATTGGTACAGATACATATCCTGCTCCGCAGGGAACATTGATGGCGACATTGATCAAAGGGATTCTTTCCTTTAATCTCGACTGGCAGTTTGTACTCGTAGGCGTATTCATTGCCATTGTAATGGAACTGTGCGGTATTAAAGCATTGAGTTTTGCAATTGGTATTTATCTGCCATTATCAACCACACTTCCCATCTTCATTGGCGGTGCTATCAGGGGTATTGTTGAATGGAGACAGAAAAAGAAAAACATCCAGGTATCTGCGGAGGAGGAAGATCTGGGAAAAGGAAATTTATTTGCCACCGGATTAGTTGCGGGCGGTGCATTGGCGGGTGTACTGGTGGCCATTCTTTCTTCTATACCCAGTGTAAGTTCCAGGTTAGGGAAAGTGAATGCAGAACATGGTATAACTGATTCATTGGGCGGCGAAGGCTACAAATGGCTGGGGGTTGCATTCTTTGCCCTGATGGGATTTGTGTTGTACCGGATTGCCATTGGTAAAAAGAAAAGAAACTTAGCAGAACAAATAGTTCCGAAAAAAATTAAGCCCCAACTACGGGGCTTTTTTGGTTATGTTCAGGGTTACAGGTAAAATATTTTTTCATCCCCTCATCAAACTACTTTCTTTTTCGTATATAACGGGAGGCTGCTGTCCTGTCATCCATCCATTTTTCTGATTTCATCAGTTTAATGGCACCAGAAAGTATTGCTTTGAGGTAAGGCGATTGATTTGGGGAAGAAGTTTCTTTTTAATTCCGGTTGATTTGTTATCAGCCGGAATAACAGCAGAAGGATTATTTTTTTTCATTTGGCGGATTTAGTTTTCAAAAAGGTATTGGGTTTCGATACACTAAAG